>NZ_JACHMQ010000001.1:4800000-6000000 GCF_014208105.1 Actinomadura coerulea | reverse complement strand
TGAGCTCGGCGCCGAAGCGCTCGGCCTGCTTGCGCAGGTTGTCCATCAGGTCGGGGCCCATGATCCCGTCGGGGAAGCCGGGGAAGTTCTCCACGTCGGTGGTGTTCATCAGGGCACCGCCGGCCGTCACCGAACCCTCGAACACCAGCGGCTTGAGGTCGCCGCGGGCCGCGTAGACGGCGGCCGTGTAGCCCGCGGGGCCGGAGCCGATGATGATGACGTTACGGACGTCGCTCACAGTTCTTGCCTCTCCTCGTTGGCCGTCGGTGCCGCTCGACCCGGCCTCACAGTCGCGTCAACCGATCCTAGGGCCCGCGGATTCCCCGGGACGCGGCGCCGGGCCGTCCCCCGCCGCCGCGGGGCCCTGCGGCGCTCTAGGCTGGGGCCATGGCACGCATTCTCCTCCTCCACTCGATGTACGGGCTGCGGCCCGCGGTGCACCAGGCGGCCGACCGGCTCCGGGCCGCCGGGCACGAGGTGCACGCCCCCGACCTCTACGACGGGCGCGTCGTCGACGAGGCCGAGGCCGGGATCGAGATCAAGGACGAGATCGGGCGGGACGAGCTGCTGCGCCGCGCCGTCGTGGCCGCCGCGCCGCTGACCGGGGAGGGCGGGCTCGTCTACGCGGGGTTCTCGCTCGGCGGCTCCATCGCCCAGAACCTCGCGTTCGCCGACGACAAGGCAGGCGGGCTGCTGCTGATGCACGGCACGTCGGACATCGCGGACGACGCCTCCACCGACATCCCGGTGCAGCTGCACGTCGCCGACCCCGACACCTGGGAGCCGGTCGACTGGCTCAACGCGTGGTACCTGCGGATGCGCAAGGCGGGCGCGGACGTGGAGGTGTTCCGCTACCGCGGCGCGGGCCACCTGTTCACCGACCCTGACCTGCCCGACTACGACGCCGAAGCCGCCGAGCGCGCCTGGGCGACGGCGCTCGAATTCCTCGCCACCCTCTGAACGCGCCCGGGTGACGTGGCGACGGAACCTGGCGGATGCGGCACGCGAGCGCCACGGCGACGTGGGCCTGGAAGTTCGGCACCACCGCTGTCGCAACGCCCCCTGTACTGCTTGCCGATGGCCCGCGAACTTCGCAGAGAAAACAGACGTCACAGAGAGAACGGGGCGTCTTGGCCAGGCCTTGGCTTCAAGTGAGAGGCCATGGACGGGGTCGGCCGTCCATGGCCTTCAGTAGCGTGCGAGTGCCCGGGTCAGGGCTTGGCGGGTCAGGCGTTCTTGAGCTGCTTCAGCAGATGGTGGGCCTGCGGGGAGCAGTCCGGTCCGACGACCCAGATGTTCCGCCTGCCGGGGCGGTCGCCGTTCACGGCGATGATGATCGCGGGCCGTCCCTCGTATTTCGCCTGGTCGACGAGCAGGAGCGTCTGCTCGCCGGCGACGCCGCTGACGCAGCCGCGGAGCCGGGCGTCGGGCGCGACGGCATGGGCTCGCATCTCCTGCTCGCCCGTGACGACGCCGCCGACCTGCGCGCCCAGCGTGCCCGACCGGTAGTCGGTGCCGCTCTGGGCGACCTTGAACGTGGGGTCCGGCTCTCCGGGGGCCACCTTCGGCACCCCCGAACCCGAGCGGGAATCGGTCAGGGAGCGGTTCGGGGCCGGATGCCGCGCCGCGCTGTCACTGCTGCTCGCGCCGTCCAGCGCGATCTTGCCGACCGTCGCTCCGCCGCCGAGGACGACCACCGTCGCCGCGGCCGCCGACAGTATCCGCCAATGCCGCCTTCCGCGCCGTTGCTCCAGGCTCGCCACGGTGGCGGTGTGCATCGACTCCGCCGCGATGGCGGTGTCGATGCGTTCGGCCAGTTCGGCGGGCATGGACGGCACCGGGGCCTCCGCCAGGATCCGGGAGACGTCCGCAAGATCGGCGGACAGCTCACGGCAATCGGCGCAGGTGTCGAGGTGTGCGTTGACGGAGGCGGCTTCGTCGTCTTCGAGAAGTCCCTCGGCCAGGTCGGCCAAGACGTCGTAGTCAAGGTGCGCGGGGTTCACTTGGGCATGCCACCTCCTTCCACACCTCCGACGTTCCTGGGCTCGCGTCGGTTCCGGTGGTGGACGAGAAGGGGCGCCAGCCGGGCGCGGCCGCGCGCGCACCGGCTCTTGATCGTTCCGGGTGGGACCTCCATGACCTGCGCGGCGTCGTCGACGGAGTAGCCCATCATGTCGACGAGGACCAGGGCGGCCCGCTGCTCGTACGGCAGCTGCTCCAGCGCGGTGCGGACGTCGAGGGACACGCCGTGCGCGTCGGTCGGGTCGGGCATCTTGGGCGCGACGGCGTCGAACGTCGCGTCGTCGCCCATCGGCGTCGCCGGGCGGACGGACTTGCGCCGGACGCGGTCGAGGCACGCGTTCACCACGATGCGGTGCAGCCAGGTCGTGACGGCGGCGTCGCCGCGGAAGCGCCCGGCGGCGCGGAACGCCGAGAGGCACGCGTCCTGCAGCGCGTCCGCCGCCTCCTCCGGGTCGCCGAGCGTGCGCAGCGCGACCGCCCACATGCGGTCGCGGTGGCGGTGGACGAGTTCGGCGAAGGCGTGCGGGTCCCCCTGGGCGTGCCGGGCGAGGAGCTCCTTGTCGGGCACTTCGCCTACGCGACTCATGCTCACCGACGTCATGAGCGACCGCTTTCTCGTTCGGGCCGCCCGGTTGGCGCCGGGCATCCGCGACCGGCTGCTGAGGTAGGCACCACGTGATCCTGGGGGCGAGGGGACAAACTGCTCACAGGCACGATACAGACAAGCGCCGCTCCACGTCACAGCCCATATCGGCCCGCTGCCGGAACGTGATCAGCCCGCCGCCCCGTAGACGGCGATCTCGCCGAGCCGCCCCTTGAACGGCCCGCCGGGCAGCTTGGTGAACCAGACGAGCACATACCGGCCCGTGGCCTGCGGGTTCGCGGGGACGGCGACCTCGCCGCCGTTGGGGGTCTGCTCCCCGACGCGCTTGAGGTCGGTCGGGGACTGCGAGTTGCCGACGCGGACCTGCAGCACCCCGCCGCTCACCGGAGAGTAGATCTTCACGTTGGCGACCTTGACGGGCTTGCCCATGTCGAGCAGGACGCCGAGGCCCTTCGACAGGCGGCCGAAGTCGGCGTCGTAGTAGCTCTGGGTCTCCCAGTCGCCGCTGGGCCTGCCGTCGATGACGGACTGCAGGTTCTTGCCGATCGTGCCGTCGCCGTGGCCCGGACCGGCGGGGCGCTCGGCGGGCGTGATGCCCTGCGGGGTGAGCTTGGCGACCGTCGGCTTCGGCGGCGCGCTCGTCTGGGAGTTGTCGGTGGCGCCGCCGCCCTTGGGCTTGTCGTCGCCGCCGACGCCGGTCAGCGCCCAGGCGCCGAGCCCGACGATGACGGTCAGCGCGGCGGCCGCGACGCCCATCAGGGCGCGGTTGGCCGGGCGCTTGGGGCCGCCGTGGCCGTGCGCGGGCGTCGTCCGGGTGGAGGTGGCGGGCGGCGGGGGCGGGGCGGCGTGGTGCTGCGCGCGGGGCGGCGGTACGTGCGAGGTCGCGGCCGGGTCGGGCTGCCGGTGCGGCCGTGTCGCCGCCGGCGGCGGTGTCGCGGGGCGCCTCGGCTGCGTCTGCCTCGGGGCCGCGGGCGGGGCGTTGCCGAGCCCGGCGAACAGCGGCAGCGGGGTGCGCGGAACGCCGCGCAGCGCCTTGGCCAGGTCGGCGGGCGACGCGAGCGGCTCGCCCGTGCCGATGCCGAGGCAGCGGCACACGATCGCGTCGATCGCGTGCGAGATGCCGGCCTGGACCTGGCGGGGCGCGTGCGGGAGACCGTCGGACGCGGGCGCGGCGGGCAGGGCGGAGCCGTCCTCGTCGCCGGGCCAGTGGGCGGTGAGCGCCGCGTACAGCATGCGGCCGAGGCCGCGAACGTCCTCGGCGGCGGAGTCGTCGGACTCGCGGTCGCACAGCACGGCGTCGGTGGCGACGCCGAGGATCTTGACGGTGCCGCCGGTCGTCCAGACCAGGTCGCGGGGGGTGAGGCAGAGGTGGGAGAGCCCCGCGGCGTGCGCGGCGGAGATCGCCTCGGAGGCCTCGTAGAGCAGCGTCGCGGCGCGGCCCGGCTCCAGCGGGGCCTTGGCGAGCATGCCCTCCAGGGTCTCGCCGGCGACCCATTCGCTGACGATGTAGGCGCTCTCCCCCGAGTCGTCGGCGTCGAACACCTGGGTCAGGCGGGGGTCGGTCAGCCGGCTGGCCGACCGTGCCGACGTGACCGCCTCGGCGATCCGGGGGAACTCGGGGTCGAAGGTGCGGACGGCGACCGCCCGCGCGAGGATCTCGTCGATGGCCTTCCAGAGCGACGAGCCGCCCGAGTCGCTGATGCGCTCCTCGAGCCGGTAGCGGCCGGCGAGACGGGTGCCGGGCTCGATGACTGACGTGCTCACGGCAACGTCCTGCACAGGTGGTCAGATCCCATGTTCGTGGCGTGGCAGCTTACGCCTCCGACCCTCCTCTTTGCGTTCCCCAGGGTGTCGCCCCGCAAGCCGTAGTCCCCCACATGGTAGTGGTTACTCACTCGAGTGGCCGCCTTATCGCCGCGCGTCCTTTTTTACTTTGCCCGCCCCGGAAGCCGGCGGGCGAACGTCGCGATGGTGGTCTGGATCTCCTCCACGCGCAGCAGCTTGGCGAACAGCACGTACAGCAGCCCGCCGCCGACGGACCCGGCCACCAGGGTGGCCAGCGCGGGCAGCATCGCGTCGACGCCGCCCAGCGCGTCCGCGACCGTGTGCGCGGCGTAGGCGAACCCGATCAGCGGCCAGATCGCGACGAGCAGCTTGAGGTGGCCGCCGATGACGCGGCGCCCGTCCATCCCGCCGAGCTTGCGGCGCAGCACCAGCCAGCAGGTGACCGTCCCGACCAGGTTGCTGATCGCGAACCCGCCCGCGATGCCGACCACGATCCACTTGAGGTCGAGGACGTTGTAGGCGGTGAACGCCATGGCGATGTTGGTGGAGGTGACGACGAGGCCGATCAGTGCGGGCGTCCGCGTGTCGCCGTAGGAGTAGAAGACCCGCAGCATCAGCTGGTAGACGGAGAACGGGACGAGCGCGATGGCGAACATCTGCATGACCCGCGCGATCACCAGGGCGTCGTCGGCGGTGGTGTTGCCGTGCGCGAACAGCACGGTGGTGATCTCCGGTCCGAGCACCAGCATCAGCGCCGCCGCCGGCATGATGATCACCGAGGAGAGCCGGAGCCCGCTGGAGAACGCGGCGCGCACGTCGGCCGTCTTGCCCTCGGCGGCGAACCGGCTCATCCGCGGCAGCAGCGCGGTGATCACCGAGACCCCCACGATCGCGTAGGGGAGCTGGAAGAGCTGGTAGGCGTTGAAGTACGGGGTGTAGCCGTAGCCCTCGCCGAGGCCCTGGACGTACGCGAGCTTCCCGGCCCGGTTCGTCAGCGCGGTCACGACGGCGAACGCGGCCTGGGCGGCGACGACGTACAGCAGCGTCCAGCCCGCCATCCGCCCGACCTCGCCGAGCTCGCCGCGGCGGAAGTCCAGCCGGGGCCGCCACCGGAAGCCGACGCGGCGCAGCGACGGCCACAGCGCGACCGTCTGCAGGACGATCCCGCCGGTCGTGCCGATGGACAGCAGCATGAGCTGCTGGTCGGTGATGCTGGACGGGTCGACGCGGCCGGTGGTGATCGTGAGGAACGCGCCGCCGACCGCGATCACGACGAGGTTGTTCAGCACGGGCGCCCACATCGGCGCGCCGAAGCTGCCGCGCGTGTTGAGGACGGCCCCGGCGAACGCCCCGACGCCGTAGAAGAACAGCTGGGGGAGGAAGAACCGGGCGAACAGGATGGCGACCTGGCGCTGGTCGCCGCTGTAGCTGCCCGCCAGGATGTCGATGAACAGCGGTGCGAGCAGCACCGACACGAGGGTGAGGACGGCGAGGCCGATCACCGCGAGGGTGAACACGCGCTGCTCGTACTGCTCCCCGGCGACCCGGTCGCGCTGCTTGGCCCGGACCAGCAGCGGGACGATGACGCTGGTGAGGATGCCGCCCAGCAGCAGGTCGTAGATCTGGTTGGGGATGGTGTTGGCGGTGTTGTAGGCGTTGGCGAGCAGCCCGGTGCCGAGCGCGGCGACGATCACGGCCGTGCGCAGGAAGCCGGTGACGCGGGACGCCAGGGTGCCCACCGCCATGATCGCGCCGGACTTCAGGATGCCGGACGAGCCCTTGCCCTCCTGTGCCGGAGGCGTGTCCACGACCGTGGTGTCGGAGTTCGGCGGGCCGCCGCCTGGAAGGGGGATGTCAACCACCGTCTCGGCGGCGCGGTTCGCCGTGCCCGGCGGCCGGCCCGTCGGCGGGCCCGGGTACTGCTGCGGGGTCCTCGGACCGGGCGCCTGCGGGCCCGGACGCGTCCCCGGCCTGCCCTGCGGCATCGGCCCCCGCGGGGGCGGGCCCTGAGGCGGCCCCTGGGGCGGAGGGCCCGGCGGGTACCCCTGCGGGCCGCCCTGCGCCGGATAGCCCTGTCCCGGGCGCCCCGGGGTATTCGGCGGAGGGTATCCCGGGCCCTGGGAACCCGGCGCCGGGGAGCCCGGCCCCTGGTTCCCCTGTCCCCGGCGATCCCATTCCGGTCGACCCGTCACCGGCTGCCTCCGCTTTCCGGCGGCGCCTCGCTCTGATGGCCCGCACTCCGACGCCCACGAAGAGTACGGCAAGTCCGCCGCCCGTGATGAGCAGGGCGAGCCGCCCGTATCCGGTCGTGGTGACCGTGATGGTCTCGCCGTCACCGTACGTCCGGCCGCGCGCGCCGGGAATCTGCAGCTCGAGGCGGACGCCGAAGTTGCCGTTGCCGGCCGCCTGCGCCGGGATCCACCGCTGGGCCCGCTCGCCGGGCCCGAGCTCGATCACCGCGTCGTCGGGCTCCAGCTCACCGAGCTTGAGCTTGGCGGTGTTCTCCGAGGTCACGACGAGCCGGACCTTGATCGACTGGTCGTTCAGCGTGTTCTCGACCAGGACGGGGAGCTTGCCGGAGCTGCCCCCCATCAGCACGCGCCTGTTCTTCGGGGGGACGACGCGGACCAGGTGCATCTCGTCCTTGAGCTCGTCCTCCAGCTCCTTGCGGACCCGCTTGGCGCGCCCCGGCGACGTCCGCCAGCCGACCGACTCCAGCCGCAGCACGGCGCGCTCGTAGGAGATCTTCACCGGGCCGGTCATCACGGCCTGGAACGTCGCCGCGCGCTTCGCGATCGCCCGGGTCTGGCCCAGGTGGACGTCGCCCAGCTCGTACTTCTCGTAGTCGTCGGAGTAGCCGTGGAAGGCGCGGGCCTGCGGCTGGGCCGACTCGATCGAGCGCAGCGGCATCTCGCGCATCCAGGGCGCGGCCTTGGTGTAGGTGAGCAGGTTCTTGGCGAGCCCGTCGGCGGGGTCCCACATCCGGTCGGGGGCGACGACGACGGTGCGCTGGACGCTCGGCGCCTCCGCCGCGATCATCGCGGTCTCGGCGAGGAAGCGCTGCTCGCTCATCAGCGCCCGGGAGGCGGATCTCGCGCCCTCGTTCAGGATCTGGGCGACCGTCTGGTCGTAGAGGAGGGTCTTCTTGGTGCCGAGGTGCGTCGGGAGGGCGGTGGTCGCGTTCGGCTGCGCGCCCGTCGCGGGGTTCTCGAACTGCGAGCTGCTCATCAGGAACGACCCGCCGTCTTTCAGGGCGTACTTGGCGAGCTGTTCGAGCGTGCCGGGCCCGCCGACGCCGGACGCCGGCCAGGCGACGTGGGCGTCGGGCTGGCGGCCGAGGATCTGCGACACGAAACCGGTGTTGCGCGCGTCGAAGGCGACGCCGATGTCGCCGGTCGTCTTACGCCTGACCAGGGCCGTGACGTCGGGGTCGCCGTACGGGAGGACGAAGTAGGGGTCGCCCTTCGCGGCGTTCTTGAGCGACGCCAGCCACGTCGCGGCGACCTTGCTCTTCTCCTTGCGGACGCCCTTCGCCGCCCCGGGCGCCTTGACGAAGTAGTCGCCCGACGCCATCTGCCGCACGTCGTCCAGCAGCGCGGGGTCGATCGCCCAGGTGACCGGCGTGCCGGTGGTGCCGCCGGCCTCCACGATCCGGTGGAGCCGGCCGCCGGGCGCCAGCTCCTTGCTGAGATCGTCGTCGATGAACGTGCGGTCGTTGGCACGGTGCATCCGGTCGATCAGCGGCAGCACCCAGCCGACCGCCACCGGCTTGAAGCTCCGCTGCTTCGGCATCATCGTCAGGAAGGTCGTCATGCCGCCGACGACCTGCTGCGCGGAGTTCAGCACCTCGACGCGCATCGGGTAGACGCCCGGGGTGGCGACGGGGGCGCGCAGGCCCAGCTGCTGCGCGGTGGTCCGGAAACTCCATCCCTGGGTCACCCCGGGCCTGGTCGCCTGGGCGAGGGACTGCTGCTGCGGGGCGACGTTGGGCAGCGCTGCCTGCTGCCCGGACGCGAGCTGGTCGAGCTGGCTCCGGCTGGTCACGGGCTGGGCGCTGTAGCGCAGCCGCAGGGTGAGGCCGGCCAGCGCGCGGCCGCTGCGGTTCCGCGCCGCCCCGGAGATCTCGATCCTGGATTTCGGGGTGAGGGTCTTCGGAGTGACCTTGGTGAGCGCGAGCGCCACCTGCGCGCGCGCGTGGGCCGCCGCCGGGGCGCCGCCGGGAGCGTTCGCGGGGGCCTGCGCCCGGGTCCCCGCCGGGGACGCCATGGCAGGGGCCGCCATCGCGAGACAGGGCAGCATCGCGGCCAGCGCCAACGCGCGTCCGACCGCTTTCACGCCGCGTCCGCCCTCACGCCGTGCCCGTCCAGAACCCGTCCGGCGGCGCGAGGACAGGCCGAGGACGGCGGGCGTCGTTTTCCCGCACCACGGCCCCGATGGTAGTCCGTCGGTGTTCATGGCGTTGCCGGGTGTCGTCCGCCGCGGGGGCCGCGCCGGGCGGGCGGCTCAGGTCGTCACGTGGTCCCGCCCGGGGGCGGAGGCGGCGCTGAGCGGGGCCAGCAGGTCGACGGGTTTCGGGCGGCAGAGGGAGTACAGGGTGCTGGCCTTGATGCCGAGCGCCGTGGACGCCTCGCCGGTCGCGGTGTAGACGACGCCGTGGGCGTGGAGCCCGTCCACGAGCCCGCGGTCGATCAGCAGCGGCATCGACTCCGGAAGGAGGAGCGGGCAGACCAGGCCGGCCGCGTACTCGGTGACGGCGTTGACCACGTCCGCGTGGGCGGGACGGACGGCGCGGGCGCCCGTGCCCAGCCGCACCGCCTCGGTGGACGGCAGACGTCCCGCCGGGACGATCGCCCCGGCCAGGAAGGGCCGGCCGAGGTGGGCGCCCTCGCAGGAGTAGACGCGCGTCACCAGGCACCGCTCCGGCGGAAGGCCGAGCGCTCTGGGCAGTTCGTCGGCCCGTGTCATCACGAGGGGCAGCCGCACGATCTCGTGCGGCGTCTCCCAGCCGAGAAGCGTGCGGTGGATGGTGAGAGCGTCCTTCATGTTCGGCTCCATCCCGCGGGGGGCGTCCGCTCACCCCCGGATCTGGTTTCGCTGCGGCCCCGCGCGTCGCACACTGCGGGGGGAGATCCCCACATACCCGGAACGGCAGGCCTCATCCCTGCCGCGCGGCACGCGAACCCTCGTGACGCGCCTCAACCGCACGTGCGGCGGACCGTGGGCCTATTGGATCCCGCTACCTTTGTCGTACGGGAGGCTCACCGGGTCGCGCAGGGCGTCGTCGGGGTGCCCGAAACGTAACCCGGGGATCGGGGCGTGTGAAGGGCCCCGTCCTTCTTCGGCCCCGAAAAGACTTCCGTGCGGACCCCGGCGCTCGCCAGAAAGTCCTTTGTCAGCCCGTCAACCAAGGAAATACGCTCGATGGCCGTGCCTGACCAGAACGTGACCCCAGAGTCCTCGCGGCGTACCGCGATCGCCGAGCTGCTGCGCGGGATCGCGCCCGTCGCCGACGAGCTCGGCACCCGGTTCGCGGCGGCCGGTCACGAGCTGGCGCTGGTCGGCGGGCCCGTCCGGGACGCGCTGCTGCGCCGTCCGACCAAGGACGTGGACCTGACCACCGACGCCCCGCCCGAGCGCACCCTGGAGATCATCCGGGGGTGGGCGGACGCGCACTGGACGATCGGCATCGAGTTCGGCACGGTCGGCCTGCGCAAGAACGGCGTCGAGCTGGAGATCACCACCTACCGCAGCGAGACCTACGATCCGAAGTCCCGCAAGCCGGAGGTGTCCTACGGGACCTCCCTCGTGGAGGACCTGCGCCGCCGCGACTTCGCCGTCAACGCGATGGCGGCGCGACTGCCCGGGCACGACTTCGTCGATCCGTTCGGCGGCCTCACCGACCTGCAGCGCAAGGTGCTGCGGACGCCCGGCCGACCGGAGGACTCCTTCAGCGACGACCCGCTGCGGATGATGCGCGCCGCCCGGTTCGCCTCCCAGCTCGGCTTCACGGTCGCGCCCGACGTCGTCCGCGCGATGAAGGACATGGCGGACCGCATCGAGATCGTGTCGGCCGAACGGGTCCGGGACGAGCTGTCCAAGCTGCTCTGCGGCCGGTACCCGCGGGAGGGCCTGGCGCTGCTGGTCGAGACCGGTCTCGCCGCGCACGTCCTGCCCGAGCTGCCGAAGCTGCGGCTGGAGATCGACGAGCATCACCGGCACAAGGACGTCTACGAGCACTCCCTGATCGTCCTGGAGCAGGCGATCGCGCAGGAGGAGGACGGCCCCGACCTCGTGCTGCGGCTCGCGGCGCTGCTTCACGACATCGGCAAGCCCAGGACCCGCCGGTTCGAGGCGGGCGGACGCGTCTCGTTCCACCACCACGAGGTCGTGGGGGCGAAGATGACCCGCAAGCGGCTGACGGCGCTGCGCTACCCGAAGGACGTCATCTCCGACGTGTCCCGCCTCGTGGAGCTGCACCTGCGCTTCCACGGCTACGGCACCGGCGAGTGGACGGACTCGGCCGTCCGCCGGTACGTCCGCGACGCCGGGCCGCTCCTCACCCGCCTGCACAAGCTGACGCGCGCCGACTGCACCACCCGCAACAAGCGCAAGGCCGACCGCCTGCGCCGCACCTACGACGACCTGGAGGTGCGGATCGAGCGGCTGGCGGAGGAGGAGGAGCTCGCCGCGATCCGGCCGGAGATCGACGGCAACGAGATCCAGGAGATCCTCGGCATCGCCCCCGGTCCCCTCGTCGGGCGCGCCTACAAGTTCCTCCTCGAACTCCGCCTGGACCGCGGCATGATCGGCAAGGAGGCCGCGGCCGAGGAGCTGCGCCGCTGGGCCGCCGCCGAGGGCGTCGGCGCCCCCTCCGGCGAGGGGGAGGGCGAATGATCCCGTTGCGGCTGGGGCGGATGAGCCCCCGCGAGACCGAGCGGATGCTGGAGTTCGACCGCGAGCACATCTGGCACCCCTACGCGCCGCTGCCCGCGTCGGCGCCCGCGCTGCCGGTCGTGTCGGCGGACGGGGTGCGGCTGACCCTCGCGGACGGCACCGAGCTGATCGACGGCATGTCCTCGTGGTGGGCGGCCGTGCACGGCTACAACCACCCGAAGCTGAACGCGGCCGTCACCGGGCAGCTCGGCAAGATGGCGCACGTGATGTTCGGCGGGCTCACGCACCCGCCCGCCGTCCGGCTCGCCGAGCGGCTCGTCGAGCTCACCCCGGAGCCGCTGACCAAGGTGTTCTTCGCCGACTCGGGGTCCGTCGGCGTCGAGGTCGCGATCAAAATGGCGCTGCAGTTCTGGCGGTCGCAGGGGCGTCCGGAACGGCGCCGGCTCCTCACCGTCCGGGGCGGCTACCACGGCGACACGTTCGGCGACATGGCCGTGTGCGACCCGGTGAACGGGATGCACCACATGTTCACCGACGTCCTCGCCCAGAACGTCTTCGCGCCGCCGCCCCCGCTCGGCTACAGCGCCGAACCCGACGAGACGTACCTGGACGGGCTGGCGGAACTGGCCGCGAAGCACGCGGGCGAGCTCGCCGGGATCATCGCGGAACCGATCGTCCAGGGCGCCGGTGGCATGCGCTTCTACGCCCCCGAGTACCTGCGCGCCCTCCGCGACATCGCCGACGAGCACGGCCTGCTGCTGATCCTGGACGAGATCGCCACGGGGTTCGGCCGGACGGGCGAGCTGTGGGGCTGCGACCACGCCGAGGTCGTCCCCGACATCATGTGCCTCGGCAAGGCCCTGACCGGCGGCTACATGACGATGGCCGCGACGCTGTGCACCGACCGCGTCGCCCACGGCATCACCTCCGGCGAGGCGGGCGTCCTGATGCACGGGCCCACCTACATGGCCAACCCGCTGGCCGCCGCGGTCGCGTCGGCGTCCATCGACCTGCTGCTCGCCCGCGACTGGCGGGACGAGGTCGACACCATCGAGGCGGTCCTGACCAGCGAGCTCGAAGACGCCGCGGAGTTCCCCGGGGTGGCGGACGTCCGCGTCCTCGGCGCGATCGGCGTCGTGGAGGCGCGCGAGCCGGTGGACGTCCCGTCCGTCCAGGAGATCGCCATGGCGCACGGCGTCTGGCTGCGGCCCTTCGGCAAGCTGATCTACACGATGCCGCCGTACGTGTGCACGGAAGACGAGGTGCACCACATCGCCGCGGCCCTGCACGCCGTGGCGGAGTCGCTCTAGCGCAGGGCGTGCGCCGGCCGGCGCACGCGGGAGGCGGCCGTCCGGTAGGCGACGGCGCCCGCCGCGTACGCCGCGATCACCGCGAGGAGCGTGAGGCCGGCGCGCCCGTCCGGCGGCAGCCACGTCGCGGCAGCGGCGGCGGCAGCGGCGAACGTCGCGTTGAACAGCATGTCGTAGACGGCGAACACCCGCCCCCGGTACTCGTCGTCGATCGTCTCCTGGAGCGTCGTGTCGACGCACAGCTTCACGCCCTGCGACACCACGCCGAGCAGGAAGGCGCCGACCGCCCAGGGGCGCTCCGCGAACGGCATGCCGAGGACGAGCAGGCTCAGCGCCGCCCCGCCGAGCTGCCACGCCACCCACGCCTGCTTGCTGATCCGCCGCACCACCAGCGGCGTGATCAGTGCCGCCGCGAAGTACCCGGCGCCGGACACTCCCAGCATCAGCGCGAACGTCTCCAGGCCCTTGTCGGGGCCGTCGGCGAAGTGGTTCCGGCACAGCAGCAGCGTCATGATCAGAACGACGCCGTACAGGAACCGGTGGAACGAGATCGCGCCGAGCGCCAGCGCCGCCTGCGGCCGCCGCGCGATATGCCGCCCCCCGTCCACGAGCCCGTTCAGAACCCCCCGGATCACCTCGACGACCCGGGGCGCCGCCGACGCCTCCGCCCCGGTCTCGACGTCCTCCGCCGCCCGGTGGGGGCCGAGCAGCCCCTTCGGCAGCGTCGTCGCGATCAGTCCGGCCAGCAGGAACAGCGCCGCCGCGGCCACGAGGATCAGCGCCGTCCCGTCGTGCCCCGCGCCGAACCCGCGCCGGAGCCCGTAGCCGAGCCCCGCACCCCCGAACGCGACGACCGTCCCTGAGGTCACGCTGAACGCGTTCGCCGTGACGAGCTGGTCGCGCCGCACGACGTGCGGGAGCGCCGCCGACAGCGCCGCGAGGAAGAAGCGGTTCACCCCCAGCACGACGAGCACGCCGAGGAAGAAGCCGAGCCCGTCCTGCCCGCCCGCCACGAGTCCCGCGACGAGCAGCACGAGGAACGCGCGCAGCACCGGCGTCCACACGAGGATCTGCCGCCGCCGCCACCGGTCGATGAACACACCGGCGAACGGCCCGAGAACCGAGTAGGGAAGCAGCGTCACCGCGAACGCGGCCGCCGCCTTCGTCGCCGTCGCCTGCCGCTCGGGAGAGAAGAACACGTATCCGGCGAGCGCCACCTGGAACACGCCGTCCGTCAGCTGCGAAGCGAGCCGGGTCCCGTAGAGGCGCAGGAAATCCCGCCCCTTCAAGATCCCCCGCAACTCACCCGCTCGCATCAGATCAGAGTATGTCGTGCTTATTGCGTTTTTCTCCTCCCTCGGGCCTGGCGGCCCTCCATCGCGGAAGACGCGGGCGATCGCTGGCATCGCCCCGACTCGCCATGGGCTCGCTGCACGACCGGGCTCTCGCTTCGCTCGCGTCTCCGCCGCCGGCGCTGCTTTCGGACACGATCGCAACCATGGAGGTCGTTGCGTGGTTGCGGCGACGGCTCAGGTCAGTTGGGCGCTCTGGCGGCCCACCCCCCGACTAGGCGATGAACACTCTCGTTAGGTCGTAGCCGGCGGTGGTGGGGAGGAAGAAGGCGCCGTGGACCCGGGAGGAGCGGTAGGTGGTCTGGGCGCGGTCGAGGAGGGGGACGATCGCGGCGTCCTCCATGATCTTCTGGTCGGCCTGCTGCCAGTAGCCGGCGGCGCGCTGGGCGTCGGGGGCGGTGAGGGCGGCGTCGATGAGGGCGTTGACCTGCGGGTTGTCGTAGCCGCCGTAGTTGGTGGAGCCGGGGCCGTAGGCGCGGCCGTCGAAGAGGGGCTGGATGATCGAGCGGCCGTTGTTGCCGTACCAGTCGGGGACCCAGCCGGGAGCGGCGATGTCCCATTTGCCCTCGCGGGCGCGTGCGGGGGTGGACAGGGTGCTGGAGTAGAAGGAGCCGCCCGAGTCGGGGGTCAGCTCGGTCTCCACCCCGCAGGCGTCGAGGTTCTGGGCGATGGACTGGGCGATCAGCTTGTGGACGCTGTTGGTCCGGTAGGGGAACTTCAGCGAGAGGCCGGAGCGGCCCGTCTTGCCGAGGAGTTCACGGCACTTGGCGGGATCGCCGGACTCGCCGGGCGTGGGGTAGTGGTCGACGGCCGCGTAACCGGAGTTGCCCGGCGGGATCACCGTGTGCAGCGGCCTCGCCACCGACGGACCGCCGACGATCTTGATGAGGGCGCTGCGGTCGACGGCGTACTCCAGCGCCTGCCGGACGGCCCGGTCGCCGAGCGCGCCGCGGTTGCGGGGGCTGCGCGTGTTGAAGACCAGGTAGGGGCTGTTGTTCGGGGTCTCCCTGATCGCGAAGCGCGGGTCGTCGCGCAGCCGCGGGATCGCCGACGTCGGGACGGGCTGGTCCCACGCGAGGTCGGCGGTGCCCTGCTCGATCTGCTGCTGGACGGTCTCCGGCGAGTCCTGCCCCAGCGTGATCTGGATCTTCGCGACGTGCCGCTCGCGGAGCGGGTCCGAACCCGCCTGCCACACCGGGTTGTGGGTGAGCAGGTAGGAGATGCCCGGCTTGTAGTCGGTGATCTGGTACGGGCCGTCGGAGACGGTGTGCTGCCGGAACTCGGCACTGTCCGGGACGTAGCGGTCGTACTCCTGCGGCGCGGCCGCGGTGACCGGCAGCGCCAGCAGGTTGAGGAAGTCGCTGGCGGGACGCTTGAGCCTGAACACCAGCGTCCGCTCGTTCTCGGCGCGGACGCCCTCGAACCCGTGGTCGCGCTGGTAGGCGGCGATCGCCCGCGCGTCCTTGGCGTTCACGGAGCCGTAGCCCCGGCAGAACGCGTCCATGCCCCTGAGCGTGGAGACGAAGTAGCCCTTGGCGGCGGACGGGGAGGCCGGGTTGCACAGCCGCTCGAAGCCGCGGACGAAGTCCTCGGCGGTGACGGGGCGCGGCGGGTTGGTGTTCCACCGGACGCCGTCGCGCAGCCGGACCGTGTACGTGCGGCGGTCCTTGCCGATGTCGCCGTTCTCGCGCGTCGGGATCCGCTCGGCGACGTCGGGCCGCACGGGGACCGTCTCCTGGAAGTCGTTGGACGCCCGGTTCCCGAACAGCGTCCGGGCGAACGTGCGGACGAGCCCGTACGCGCCGACGCTGGCCACGGACGCGGGGTCGAGGTGCTCGACGTCGGAGGACCCGACGACGCGCAGCGTGCCGCCCTGGCGGGACGCGCCCTCCGCGGTCGCGCCGTCACCTCCTCCGGCGCATCCGGCGAGCCCCACAACGAGACCCGCCAGCCCCGCCGTCACCTTGATCATTTCGCGTGCCGCCACGGTGTCACCTCACTGACTCAGAGCCTGGCGCGCTTGTCACCGGCGGTGTCACAGTAGGGCCAGAGCGTGACAAAGAGCCGGTACATCACCGTTTCTCTACAGAAGTAAGGACGCCCTGACAGTGGGATGTCCACCGTCAGGGCGTCCTCAGGGCGCTCTGTGATCAGGCTCTCAGCGCTCGATCTCGCCGCGGATGAACTTCTCCACCGCGTCGTGCGCCTGGTCGTCGTTGTACTGCTCCGGCGGCGACTTCATGAAGTAGGAGCTGGCCGACAGGATCGGGCCGCCGATGCCGCGGTCCTTGGCGATCTTGGCGGCGCGGACGGCGTCGATGATGACGCCGGCGGAGTTCGGGGAGTCCCAGACCTCCAGCTTGTACTCCAGGTTGAGGGGCGTGTCGCCGAAGGAGCGGCCCTCCAGGCGGACGTAGGCCCACTTGCGGTCGTCCAGCCACGGCACGTGGTCGGACGGGCCGATGTGCACGTCCGCCTTCGCCATCTCGTGCGGGATCTGCGAGGTGACCGACTGCGTCTTGGAGATCTTCTTGGACTGGAGCCGCTTGCGCTCCAGCATGTTCATGAAGTCCATGTTGCCGCCGAAGTTGAGCTGGTACGTGCGCAGCAGCTCGACGCCGCGGTCCTCGAAGAGGCGGGCCATGACGCGGTGCGTGATGGTCGCGCCGACCTGCGACTTGATGTCGTCGCCGACGATCGGCACACCGGCGTCGGTGAACTTCTGCGCCCACTCGGGGTCGCTGGCGATGAACACCGGAAGCGCGTTCACGAACGCGACCTTGGCGTCGATCGCGCACTGGGCGTAGAAGCGGTCGGCCTCCTCGGAGCCCACCGGCAGGTACGACACCAGGACGTCCACCTCGGCGTCCTTCAGCGCCTGCACGACGTCGACCGGCTTGGCGTCGGACTCCTCGACCATGTCCAGGTAGTACTCGCCAAGGCCGTCGAAAGTGTGCCCGCGCTGGACGGTCACCCCGGTGGGCGGCACGTCGGCGAACTTGATGGTGTTGTTCTCGCTGGCGTGGATGGCCTCGGAGAGGTCCATCCCCACCTTCTTGGCGTCCACGTCGAACGCCGCCACGAACTCGACGTCGCCCACGTGGTACTCGCCGAACTGGACGTGCATCAGGCCGGGAACTCGCGTGTCAGGGGCCGCGTCCTTGTAGAACTCGACGCCCTGGACGAGCGAAGAGGCGCAGTTGCCCACACCGACGATGGCTACGCGCACGGAACCCATCCGGTCGCTCCTTCTCTGTTGCGGAACATGTGGTGGAGTCTCACCCGACCCCGAAGGCGCCGGGCCGCCGCTCAGCGGCCCTCGTCCCGAGGCATGTCCTGGTCAATTCGCTTAGCTGACTGTGCTTGCTGTGCTTGCTGTTCCTGCTCGGCCCGCTCGCGCCCGATGAGCTCGTTGAGCCACCGGACCTCGCGCTCGACGGACTCCAGCCCGTGGTTCTGCAGTTCCAGGGTGTAGGAGTCGACTCGCTCGCGGGTTCGCGCCAGGGCGGCGCGAACGCTCTCCAGGCGCTCCTCCAGCCGGCTGCGCCGGCCTTCGAGGATCCGCAGCCGGACGTCGGCACGGGTGTGCGAGAAGAAGGCGAAGTGCACGCCGAACCCCTCGTCCTCCCACGAAGCCGGGCCGGCCTCGGTGAGGAGCAGTTGCAGGCGCTCCTTGCCGTCGGCGGTGAGCTTGTAAACGATCTTGGATCGGCGGCTCTGCAGCGCCAGCGGCGCGTTCGGCTCCTCCGGCCGGTCCTCCATGATCAGCCCGTTGGCCAGGAGCTGCTTGAGGCACGGGTAGAGCGAGCCGTACGAGAACGCGCGGAACATGCCCAGCAGGGTGTTGAGCCGCTTGCGCAGCTCGTAGCCGTGCATCGGGGACTCGTGCAGCAGTCCGAGCACGGCGAGCTCCAGCACGCCCGCGCCCTTCTTGGCCGCCATCCCGGTCCCTCTTCCGCAGAAGCCGATGTCTCGATCCGATGTATCGAGTGAATGTATCGACTCGATACATCGACAAGATACGTAGCCCGGCTCGTCCTGGCAAGTGGCGATCTACCTGGGACACCCCGGATGCCCCGCAGGCCCGTATCGCGAATGTGGCGATTTCAGGGTGTATGTGGTGGAAATGTGCCAAAGTTGCGTCCTGGAACCACCTGGCCGCGTCGCACGACCCCGGTCCCGGGACAGCCCGGAACGGTAGCCGAGTGAGGAGGAGCCACCGACCCCGCGGGGCGCGGACCGGCCAGGGCGTCCTTCGCCGAGCACACGCTCCCCCCGCTCACCAGCCCGCACAGTACTCTTCGGACGGCGCACGAGCCGCAACAAGGGCCGGGAGCCACCCGGCCCTCGGCAACAACCGTTGTCCCCTGTTGATGAGGTCGCGTGAGTAATCCAAGCCAGCCCCGACCGGAACCCGGGTCGCAGAGGCCGGGCGGGCACCAGAACCCCCGTCCCGGTGACTCCGGCGACCCCGGCTTCCCGAGCTCCCACGGTGAGCCCGCCGGAACGAATCCCGCGGGCTCCTCTGGCATGCCCCAGAACCCCGCTCCGCCGGGAACGGCGGAAGGGTCCGGTTACATGGGCGCTCCCGGCGCGAGCCCGGGTCCGCTGGGAGGTCCGGCGCCGGCTCCCCCCGGCGGACCGTCGAGCCCCGTTCCTCCGCCCACCGGTCGCCACGCCGCTCCGAGCGCGCCAGGCGGACCGATCGCTCCGGGAGGCGCGCTCGTACCGAGCGGCCAGGGCGGGCCAGCCGGGCCGGGCGGTATGCCTGGGCAGGGCGGCTTCGGCGGCAACGGTGGGTTCGGCCCTAACGGCGGCCCCGGCGTGCAGCCCGGTCCAGGAGGATTCGGCGGGCCCGGTGGGGCGCCAGGCCAGGGCGGGTTCGGTGGACCTGGCGGCAGTGGCGGCCCTGGGGGATTCCAGTCGCAGGGCGGGCCCGGCATGGGCAACGCACCCGGCAACACGCCTCCGGGCGGCTACGGCATGCAGGGCGGCCCCGGAATGGGAGGCGGGCGTCCTGGGATGAGCGGTCCTCCCGGCGGGCAAGCGGTTCCGGGAATGGGGGCGCCGGGACGTCCCGGGTTCCCGAACGCGCCCGGCATGGGGCCTGGACAGGGAGTCCCCGGTGGGCCCGGTGCGGGGGGAATGGCACCGCCCGTAGGGTTCGGGACGCCGGGGATGCCCGGCGCGGCCCCGAAGCCGGGCTTGCGCGAGAAGCTCGGTGAGCTCGGTAAGACCGGGCAGGACCTCGGCGCGAAGGTCACCGCGAAGTTCCGCGGCGGCGGCGTCCGCGCGGCCAACCGCACGGGCGGCCCGGGTGGACCCGGCGGACCCGGCGGTCCGGGAGGGCCCGGTGGGCCTGGGCGGCACGGGCCGCCCGGCAAGAAGGGGGTCCTCGGCCATCTGCGGTCCCGTGAGACCGGCTGGCGGCGCTTCATCCCGTCCTGGAAGGTCGTGGGCGGTGTCTGCGGCCTCGGCCTCGCGGCGTTCGTCACGCTGATCTGGGTCGCCTACGCCAACACCCCGACCCCCAAGGAGCCGACGGTCGCGGGCGTCGAGGACCAGGCGTCGATCTTCTACTACACCGACGGCACCGAGATCGGCCGGATCGGCAAGAAGCGGCAGAGCGTCGAGCTGGCCAAGGTCCCGCCGAACGTCCAGAACGCCGTGCTGGCGGCCGAGAACCGCAGCTTCCGCACCGACCCCGGTTTCTCGGTCAAGGGGACGACGCGGGCGGTGTGGAAGAACCTGACCGGCGGGTCGGGCGGCGGCTCCACGATCACCCAGCAGCTCGCGAAGAACTACTACTCCGACCCGAACAACCGGACGGTCAGCCGCAAGTTCCAGGAGCTGTTCATCTCGCTGAAGCTGGAGGACGAGCACTCCAAGGACGAGATCCTCAAGCTCTACCTGAACACGATCTACTTCGGCCGCGACACCTACGGCATCCAGGCGGCGTCCCGCGAGTACTTCGGGACGGACGTGTGGAAGCTGCGGCCCGACCAGGCGGCCCTGCTCGGCGGCATCATCCAGAACCCCAACCGGGACCCGGGCGACAAGGCCAGCCAGGCGTGGGTGACCGGCAGGTACCAGTACACGCTCAACGGCATGGTCTCGATGGGCAAGCTCAGCCGGGCCGACGCCGACAAGTACATCAGGCAGGGCCCGCCCAAGCTCCGGAAGGCGGGCACCAGCGACCAGCTCTACGGCGGCCAGCGCGGCTACATGCTGATGCGCGCCAAGCTGGAGCTCGGCCGGCAGGGCATCGACACCAAGGAGCTGACCACCCAGGGCCTCCGGGTCTACACGACGTTCGACCGCAAGAAGATGGCGATGGCCAAGCGGGCCGCCGAGCAGACCGTTCCGCAGGTGGACCCGAAGAAGCTCGCCAAGAGGAAGATCCGGGTCGGCCTGGTGTCGGTGAACACCGCGAACGGCGAGGTCGTCGCGTTCTACGGCGGTCCCGACTACCTGGACCAGTCCTTCGACAACGTGTGGCAGGGGTCGGCGCAGGCCGGGTCGGCGATGAAGCCGTACGTGCTCGCGACGGCGCTGAAGCAGAACTACAGCCTGAAGAGCCTCGTCGAGGGGCGGTCGAAGACGCCGATCGGCCCGGACGGCAGCGTGGTGTCCAAGGACGACCCGAACGCCTCGATCGTCCCGAACAGCCATGACGTGGGTCCGGCGATCAACCTGATCACCGCGACGAAGGACTCGGTCAACACCGCGTTCATCCAGCTGATGGGCAAGGTCGGCATCGAGGAGGCGATGAAGACCGAGACCGACGCCGGAATCGCCTCCGACCTGCTGGAACCGCACAAGTGCTGCCTGAACCTCGCGCTGGGCGTCAACAACATCCGGCCGATCGAGCAGGCGGCGGGGTACGCGGTGTTCGCCAACGGCGGGATGTACCACCAGCCGCACGTGATCCGCGTGGTCAAGAAGTCGGACGGCAAGACGGTGCGGCTGCGCCCGAACTACGAGAAGCGCCGCGTCTTCAGCCCGAAGGTCGCCGCGGACGCGACGTACGCGATGCAGCAGGTCATCAGGAGCGGTACGGCGACCGCGGCCGCGCTGCCGGACGGGCGCCAGGCCGCGGGCAAGACCGGTACGACGGACCGGAACGTCTCGTCGTGGTTCGTCGGGTACGTCCCGCAGGTCTCGACCGCGGTGACGATCTACAACGACGCGGTCGGCCCGGACGGCAAGAAGAAGTCGGTGATCCTGCCGCAGATCGGCGAGGTGGAGGGCGGCACGATCCCCGCCCGCATCTGGCGGTCCTACATGGCGAACGCGGTCCGGGGCATGGGCGCGCAGGCGTTCCCGCCGCCCGCGTGGGGCGGGATCGAACAGAAGTGGGCGAAGCCGCCGGAGAAGAAGAAAAAGGACGACGAGGGCAAGCCTCCGTGGTGCAACACCCCGGTGGGCAAGTTCGACCCGCGCTGCCAGGACGGCGGCGACGGGGGCGACGGCAAGCAGCCGTGCCAGTCCCCGTTCCAGAACGGCGACTGCGACCCGAACAAGCCGCCGAGCAACCCGCCGCCGCGGTGGTGGTGCCAGATCCACCAGGGCGATCCCGCCTGCCGCAACCGGAGGGGCGGCCGGACCGCCCAGACCGAGAGCCTGCGGCCCTTGACGCTGCTGACGAGGCCGCCCGAGTGAACCGGCCGGCCTTTCGCGAACCGAACCGTCCACTGGATATGGGGGTGTGACATGGAGCATCCTGGCGAGTCGCCGCACGCCGGCGCCTCCGACCGCATGCGCCCGTCCGTTCGGATGAAGGTGAGCCTTGCCTCAGCGGCCACCTCCGCGCCGGGGGCACAGTACGCTCGGACGACGCAAAGCCGTCCCCCAGTTGATGAGGCCGCGTGAGTAACCCAAGCCGATTTGGACCGGATTTCGGAGAGGGCTCTGGCCGGAGGGGCTCCCCCCGTCCCGGCTCTTCCGGTATGCCCTCGGGCGGGCAGCGCGGCGCGCCGGGCGGTTCGCCGACACCTGGCAGGACGCCGCGCCCCGGAGGCAGGCCGGGCGGACCCTCGCGGGCCGGCGCCCCCGGTGGCGCGCGGCGTCGCGGCGCGCCCGCGGGCATGCGGTCGGGAGCCCCCGGCCGTCCCATGCGAGGCGGCCCGGGAGCCCCTCCCGGCGGAGCGGGCGGCCCGAGTGGTCCCGGTGGTCCGGGCGGTCCTGGTGGTCCGGGCGGCCGCGGTGGCGGCTCCGGAGGCGGAGGCGACGACGGCTTCTGGGGTGACGAGTCGCGCAGCGGCGGGCGCGGCCGCGGCGGTGGCCGCCGCCGCGAGCGCAAGCCCGCGGACGAGGCGAACAAGAAGACGGGCTGGCGGCGCTACGTCCCGAACTGGAAGATCACCGTCGCCGTCGTCAGCGTGACGATCCTCGGCCTGGCGACGCTCGTCATCGTCGCCTACGCCAACACCCCGATCCCGACGGAGAAGCAGCAGGACGCGCTCCGCCAGGAATCGGTGATCACCTACGCGGACGGATCGACGCTGGCCCGCATCGGTACGCACCGCGAGGACGTTGCGCTGAGCAAGGTGCCCAAGCACGTCCAGAACGCCGTCCTCGCCGCGGAGGACCGCAACTTCTGGCACGAGCCCGGCATCTCGCCGACCGGCATCGTGGGCGCGCTGTACCGGGCGGGGACGGGCGGCGGCGCCGCCGGCGCCTCGACGATCACCCAGCAGCTGGCCCGCAACTACTTCGCGAACCTCAGCCGGGACCGCACGGCCAGCCGCAAGCTCAAGGAAATCCTCATCTCCATCCGGATGGGCAAGGAGATGGACAAGTCGCGGGTCCTGGAGCTGTACCTGAACACCGTCCCGTTCGGGCGGCACGCATACGGCATCCAGGCGGCGTCCCGCGCCTACTTCCACAAGCCCGTCACGGAGATCAACGAGTCGCAGGCCGCGATGCTCGCGGCCCTGATCCAGCGGCCGGGGTACTTCGCCACCTACGGGCCGGACTCCAACCCGGCCAAGAAGGCGCTGATCAGCCGCTGGAACTACGTCCTCGACGGCATGGTCGAGGAGAAGTGGCTCGACTCGGGCAAGCGCGCCCAGGCGAAGTTCCCCCAGACGCAGAAGAACTGGAGCGACGTCCCGGACGACCCGAACTCCGGCTACCTCCAGGACCGCGTCATCAACGAGCTGAAGACGAAGCTCGGCATCGACGAGCAGATGCTGGAGACCGGCGGTCTGAAGATCACCACCACGTTCCGCAAGGACCTGCAGGACTACACCAACAAGGCCGTCTCGCAGATCCGCAAGCAGAACGGGCTGAAGAACGACATCCAGTTCGGTCTCGCGGCGGTCGACCCGAAGACGGGCGGGGTGGTGGCCGCCTACGGCGGTCCCGACTACCGCAAGCAGCAGTTCGACAACTCCTTCCAGGGCAAGGTGCAGCCGGGTTCGTCGTTCAAGCCGATCGTCCTCGCCACGGCGCTCGACCAGGGCATCAGCCTGCGCACGACGATGGACGGCAGCTACAAGCGCACGATCAACGGCGCGTCGTTCACCAACGACAGCCGCTCGGAGAACGGGATCTACAACCTCAAGCAGATGACGGCGATGTCGATCAACACGGCGTACGTCGACCTGGGGCAGAAGGTCCAGCTGGCCAACGTCGTGGACATGGCCAAGAAGATGGGCATCCCCGAAGACACCCCGAACCTGTCGAACACCATCACGTCGCTTCCGCTGGGCGTCATCGACGCGACCCCGGTGACGATGGCGTCGGTGTACTCCACGTTCGCGGCGGAGGGCAAGCACCGGCAGGCCCACGTCATCGAGAAGATCACCGACAACCGCGGCCAGCCCATCGTCAACAACCAGCAGAAGCCGCTGAAGAAGCTGCCCTGGGACAAGCCCACGACGGCCTTCGACTCGGGCGTCGCGGCGGACGCCACTAACGCGATGCAGGCGGTCGTCACCAGCGGTACCGGTAAGCGCGCGAGCCTCGGCGCCCGCCCGGTCGCCGGCAAGACCGGTACCACCGACGAGAACAAGTCGGCCTGGTTCGTCGGCTACACACCGGAGCTGGCGACCTCGGCGGCGATGTGGCGGCAGGACAAGAACGGCAACCGCAAGTCGCTGATCGGCGTCGGCAGCTACAGCCAGGTCTACGGTGGTACGGTCCCGGCCGAGCTCTTCAAGACCTTCATGCTGAAGGCCTTGGAGGGCAAGGAGATCAAGCCGTTCCCGCCGCCGGTCAACGGCGGCCAGGTCGCCCCGTGGGCGAAGGCCAAGCCGACTCCGACGGTCTCCTCGACCCCGACGCCGACCAACACCCCGACCTGCCAGCCCGGGCAGGGCCAGGGGCAGGGACGGGGCCAGCGGCCGCCGGCGGGTTGCCAGTCGGAGTCGCCCAAGCCGACGGAAACGCCGACCATCACCCCGCCGACGACGGGGGAGGTGCCGTGCAACCAGTACAACATGCCGCTCGGCTGCAACCCCGACCTGCCTCCCACCGGCGACAAGACCTGGTGGTGCGCGAAGCCGGAGCACAAGAACGACCCGGCCTGCCGGAAGGAAGACCCCGCCACCAACAACAACAACTAGCGGCGACGTCCGCGACGGGACGGCCCGGAGCCCCCACGGCTCCGGGCCGTTCCCGTTCTTGATCGCCCGCGTCCCCCGGGCGAATAGGCTGCTGTCCATGTCGTCGTCTACGGAGAGGCTCACGATGTCCGCCGACAGCGACCGGGCGGACGCTCCCGGACGGCTGAAGCGGCTCGCGCCGGTGCTGGCCGGGCTCACCGCCCTGACGTGCCTTCTCGGCTGGCTGCAGAAGCAGCCCTGCGCCTCGGTGCGGTTCGACTTCCTCAAGACGACGGCGAACGCCTGCTACACCGACGTCTATCCGCTCTACTACGTGCGCGGGCTCAGCGACGGGAAGCTCCCGTACTTCGACACGTTCACCGGTTCCGACATCCGGTACGTGGAGTACCCGGTGCTGAGCGGCGGGTTCATGCAGCTGGTCGCGTGGCTGGTCAAGCCGTTCGGGGTGGACGCGCGCGGCCTCGCGTTCTACAACGTCACCGTCCTGCTCCTCGCCGTCCTCGCGGTCGTCGCCGTCCTCGCCACCGCGTACGTGGCAGGACGCCGGTCACTGCGCACCGGCCTGATGGTGGCGCTGTCCCCCGCGCTCCTCCTCACCGCCTACATCAACTGGGACCTGCTGGCGGTGGCGCTGTCGGCGCTGGCGCTGGCCGCGTGGTCGGCGCGCCGTCCGGCCCTGGCGGGAGCCCTCCTCGGCCTGGCGATCGCGGCCAAGTTCTATCCGCTGCTGTTCCTCGGGCCGCTCGTCCTGCTGTGCGTCCGGGCCGGGCAGTGGCGCCCCATGGGCCGCGTGCTCGCCGGCACCGCCGCCGGATGGCTGGCCGTGAACGTGCCCGTGATGCTCTTCGCTTGGGACGGATGGAAGGAGTTCTACACCTTCAGCCAGAAGCGCGGCATCGACTGGGGCTCGATCTTCTTCGTGCTGCAGGACCACGGGCTGGAGAAGCCCGCCTCCGACACCGGCCTCCTCAACCTGTTCGGCACGGGAACGTTCCTCGTCCTCGCCGCCGGGATCGCCGTCCTCGCCCTGGCGGCCCCGCGCCGCCCGCGCCTGCCGCAGCTGATGTTCCTCGTGCTGGTCGCGTTCATGCTGCCGAACAAGGTCTGGTCGCCGCAGTACGTCCTGTGGCTGCTGCCGCTGGCGGTGCTGGCCCGGCCGAAGCTGCCGGCTTTCGTCGCCTGGCAGCTCGGCGAGATCGCCTACTTCTTCGGCATCTGGTGGTTCCTGCTGTCGGTGTCCGCCCAGACGCAGGGCGCCGACCTGGCCGGAACCCTGTCGGCGGTACTGAGCCTGGACGCCCCGGACGGCGGGATCAGCAAGGACGTGTACACGCTGGCGCTGCTCGCCCGGTTCGTGACCGTCCTCGCCCTGGCGGTCCTGGTGGTGCGGGACGTCCTCGTCCCGTCCGCCGACATCGTCCGGTCGGACGGGGACGACGATCCGGCGGGCGGCGTCCTCGACGGCGCGCCCGACGTGGTGGCGCTGGCACGCCGGCGCGGCGACCACCACGCCGGCGTGCCCCTGCCCACCTGAGTCAGCCGCGCGAGCGCAGCGCGTCGACGAACCACTGGTAGAGCGGCGTCAGCGTCGGCGGGACGGGCCAGCCGTTGATGACGGCGAGCAGTTGCCAGTACCGCTCGGTGCGCGGGTCGGTGCCGATCTCCAGCCGGTGCAGCAGATCGCGCCTGAAGGCGGCGTCGCCGGCGGAGTCCCAGGCGTCGGCGTAGGCGCGGACCAGTTCGTCGACGATGGGACGGGCCGCCTCAGAGCCGGGCTCGATCCCGTCCGCGACGGCCTGCTCCGCCTTCTCCAGGGTCAGGTCGGCGAGGGCGGCGAAGCGGTCTTCGGGGACGGTCCCCCGCGCGACCTCGGCCGCCTGGAACTCGGCCATCCGGCGCACCGAGGCCCGGAAGCCGGGGTCGCCGACCAGTTCGGCCAGCTCGACCCAGGCGTCGACCTGCTCGGGTTCGGGCTCGTCGGGCAGCTCGGGCAGCGCGGCGCGCATCTTCTCCGCGAAGCCGGGGTGCAGGTCGAGTCCGGCGAAGGACTCGTCGATGAAGTCGGTGATGATCCGGCGCCGCTCCTCGTCGGACAGCCGGGCGAGCTTGTGCATGAGTTCGATCTCCTCCGGGGTGGATCCGCGTCTGGCCACCGCCCGCAGCACGGCCCGGCGCAGCCTGAGCGTGCGTATCTGCACGTCCAGCGCGTCCGCGTGCGCCGCCGCGACCTGCCCGACGTCGACCTCCCGGTCCAGCAGCCGCCGGACGGTGGCGAGGTCGACGCCGAGGTCCCGCAGTGTCCGCACGAGGTCCAGGCGCGCGGCGGCGTCCGCGTCGTACAGCCGGTAGCCGGCGTGGGTACGGCGGGTGGGCGGGACGACACCGGCGTCGGAGTAGAACCGGATCGTCCGCACCGGCAGCCCGGTGCGGCGCGCCAGCTCGCCGATCGTGTACGTGGTGTCGCCGTCCATGCCCCTCACCCTGCGGCCTCCACCCGCTGGAGACTCAACCCGGATTCGCACGTTCTCATATCGGCCATGGGAGAGGCCCGTCCGGGGCGGTCTCGCCGGGACGGGCCTTCGCGGCTCCTGGGGCCGGCTCAGTCCTCGTGGGCCGGGTCGGCGACGGTGGGGGTGGTGCCCTCGCGGCGGGCGCGGCGGACGTCCTGGACGAACTCGCGGGAGAACATCGCCGACAGGGTGGCGACGCCGCCGCGGTGCACGCGGATCTCCCCGTGCCGGATCTCGCCGGTGACGCGGACCGCGCGGCCGTCGCCGTTCTCGCCCGTCCAGTCCTTGACGCGGCCGCGGCCGGTGTAGCGCAGGTCCCAGTGGTCGATCCGGGCGTCCTGCGGGACGAGCAGCTTCACCATCGAGTGGTCGAGGTCGACCTCGATCTCGATGTCGCCGTCCGGGATCCGCGGCGAGCGCAGGTCCAGCACGACCATGCCGCGGCGGGCGCGGACCGCGAAGCGGCGGCCGGTCGTCCAGTGGCCGAGCTTCTTGACGTTCTCGTAGTGGGCCTGGACGCGGGTCGGCGCGGGGGCGGTGGTGGGCGTGGTGTCCATCTCTGTGTTCCTCTCGGAATCGGGCAACTACCTCGCTCCAGAGTTGCTCGCTATACGAGCATCTCTTAAATCGAGAGAATAGGAAGCGGCGAGGCCCCTGTCAAGGCACACGGATGCCGCGGAGCGGCATCGGCCGACGTGAAGGGGAGGAACGCCCAGGCGGAGGGCCGCTGCGATATAGCCGGAATGTTCCGGTATCGGGGGGATTCTGTGGCGGCGGTGCGGGAACGGAACGCGGCGGACGGGGCTGGTCGCCCCGGGGCCCCGCCCACCGGCGGGGAGAGCGAACTGCCGGGAGATGACGTGAACGCGGACCGAGCACTGACCGAGTTGCTCGCCGGGCGGCTGAGACCGGGCGTCTACCAGTGGCGGACGCCTCCCGTGCCGGGAGCCGTCGGCGACACGGGCTGGATGGAGCGCGCCGACGAGGCCGGCTGGCGCGGCTTCTACCTCGACGGGCGCCGCGCCAGGGACAGGGACTCGTTCCTGCGGCTGTGCGGCGAGGTGTTCGAACTGCCCGCGGGTGCGGGCGCCGACTGGGGCGATCTCGGCGAATGCCTCAAGGACCTGTCATGGACGCCCGCGAAGCACGGCTACCTGGTGCTCTACGAGTCCTGGGCGGAACTGGCCGATGCCGACCCGGCGTCGCTGCGCGCCGTCCTCGACGTGTTCGGGCGCGCGGTGAAGACCTGGCGGGACACCCCCACCCCCATGACGGTGCTGATGTCGAGCGTCGGCGTGGAAGTGGCGGGCGTCCCCCGGCTCGCCTGAGAGGGCCTCAGCGGATCAGTAGGTGCTGGTGGAACCGGCGCTCGCCGCGAACATCGCGATCCCGAGGATGTAGAAGAGCAGGATGATGAGCCAGCCCGCGGAGATCAGGTAGCCGAGGATCAGACCGGTGACGGCCATGCCGTGCCCGCCCTCGCCCGTCCGCTTGATCTGGCCGAGCGAGACGTGCCCGAAGATCACCGCGAGGACGGACGTCACGCCGCAGGCGAAGAAGCCGATCAGACCGCACACCAGCGAAGCGGTCGCCATCCCGTTGGTCGGCGGGGCGACCGGCATCGACTGCCCGTAGTAGTGGTGCTGCACGGCCGGGGGCTGGGAGTAGGACTGGGCGTAGGGGTCCTGGGCTCCGTAGCCGTAAGGGTCGTAAGGGGGCTGTGCCATGTGCTTCCCGATCGATTCGCGCGCCCGCCGCCGGAGAGCACGCGTGCGCTGAGGGCTGGTTCCGGATTATGCCAGTGTGACGTGACCTTCGAGATTTGTCGTCAGGCTGGGTCTACGTGCATTTAGATGCCGCACCCGCCACCGCGGTTCCCGGACACAGGCGACGAACCCGACTCTGCTTCCTCAGAGCTGGGAACGCAACCACGAGATGTCGTCGGCCTGGCCCTCCGCGGGCGTCTCCACCACGACCGGGGCGCCCGCCGCCCTCACCACGCCGAGGATGAGCTCCGGGTCGATGCTGCCGCTGCCCAGGTTGGCGTGCCGGTCGGCCCCCGACCCGAACGAGTCCCGGCTGTCGTTGCAGTGCACCAGGTCGATGCGGCCGGTTATGGCCTTGATCCGGTCGACGGCGTCGACGAGCTCCTCCCCCGCCGCGTGCGCGTGGCACGTGTCGAGGCAGAAACCGAGCTTGGACTCCAGGCCCGGCACCCCGGAGAGGACCTCCCACAGCCGCGAGATCCGGTCGAACCTGCGCGCCATGGCGTTCCCGCCGCCCGCGGTGTTCTCGATGTAGACCGGGATCGGGCATTCGACCCGCTCGAACACCTTGCGCCAGTTCTCGAAGCCGGTCTCGGGGTCGTCGTCCTTCAGCACGTGCCCGCCGTGCACGATCAGCGCCTTCGCGCCGATGGACGCGGCCGCCTCCAGCTGCTGCGTGAGGTTCTTGCGGCTCGGAATCCGGATCCGGTTGTTGGACGTCGCCACGTTGATCGTGTAGGGAGCGTGCACGTACACGTCGACGCCGGAGCCCTTCAGCGCCTCCACGCCCTCGGGCAGGACCGGCTTCTTCCACCCCTGCGGATCGCCGAGGAAGAACTGGACGACGTCGGCGCCGACCGCGCGGGCGTTGTCGAGCGGGTTGTTCTGGTCGACGTGGGCTCCGATGCGCATGCCCACGAGATTAGCCGCGCCCTCCGACAGGCCGCGCGGCCATGCCGGCCCCAGGTCAGATCGAGAAGCCCCCGTGGCTCAGCGCGAAGCCGGCGCCGACGAAGGAGGCGACCATCCCGATCACGTTCAGCCAACGCTCGTTCGTCGTCGCGGACACCATCTGGGAGTACAGGGCGACCGGCAGGCCGATCACGCCGAGCAGCGCCCCCGCGAAGTGGGCCGCGGGGATCCAGCCGAGGATCAGCGCCACGATCCCGATCGTCACCGCGGTTACCGCCAGCACGTCCTTCCGCCGATGGGGCTCGGCCTCGCTCTGGGCGCGGACGGCGCGCTCGGGTGCGCCGGCGCCGGTCGCCTGCTGGGACATCGGGCTCCTCCTCCAGCTCAGACTCCCGCGCCAGTGGCCACACGGTGAGCGCGGGACCGGACGGACCATGCGGGTAAAGCAATTCCCAGCCATGCCGGGGATCAACCGGCGAGCGGCGCGGAATGTCGGCGGCACCCGGTACGGTCGAACACGGATTCGAGAACACCGGCGCGGGTCCGTCCCCCGAGGGGAAGCGGGGGAAGAGCAGGGAGGTGCACACCGTGAACAAAGCGGAGTTGGGGCTCATCGGTGACGCGGAGCTCGTCGAGGAGCTGTCGATGCTGACCACGCAGGCCGCCCGCATGCGCGCCCGCATGGCCGACATCATGGCCGAGCTCGAACGGCGCCGCTGTGCCCGCCCCACACAATCCCATGCAAGGCGCTAGGTCCACCCATGCCGCACGCCCAGCCCGCCCCTGCGCTCCGCTCAGGGAACCGGCGTCCGCGTTCACGGGGGGCGGCCCCCGCACCCCCGAGACGAGCGGCGCAAACGCCCCTCAGTGTTGGTAGCCTGTATCGGTCTCGCGGCAGGTCCGCCCGGCGATCCGGGTCCGGCGCCGCCGCGACGGACGCAAGAGCCCTCCTGTCACGGAGAGACCGTGACCGCACCAGTCCAGAGGAGGTAGGGACACAGCATGCGTCGTTACGAACTCATGACCATTCTCGACCCCGCCATCGACGAGCGCACCGCGGGCGCGGCGCTCGACCCGTTCCTGAAGGTCGTCAAGGACGACGGCGGCAGCGTTGAGAAGGTCGACGTCTGGGGCCGCCGGCGCCTGGCGTACGACATCCAGAAGAAGTCCGAAGGCATCTTCGCGGTGGTCGACCTGTCGGCTGAGCCTGCCACGGTCAAGGAGCTCGACCGGCAGCTCAACCTGAGCGAGTCGATCCTCCGTACCAAGGTCATCCGCCCCGAGGTCCACTGAGCCAGGCTCAGCCCTCACAGCAGCCGGAGCGAGCCCCATGGCAGGCGACACCGTAATCACGATCGTCGGGAACCTCGTCGAGGACCCGAATCTGCGCTTCACCCCGAGCGGCCAGGCGGTCGCTTCCTTCCGCATGGCCTCGACCCCGCGGTTCTTCGACCGCCAGGCGGGCGACTGGAAGGACGGCGAGGCGCTCTTCCTGACCTGCAACGTCTGGCGGCAGGCCGCCGAGAACGTGGCCGAGACCCTGCAGCGTGGCATGCGGGTGATCGTGCAGGGACGCCTCAAGCAGCGCTCCTACGAGACCCGCGAGGGTGAGAAGCGCACCGTCTTCGAGGTCGAGGTCGACGAGGTCGGCCCGTCGCTGCGCAACGCCACCGCCAAGGTCAACAAGACCCAGCGGCAGGGCGGCGGTGGCGGCGGTGGCGGCTTCGGTGGCGGCGGTGGCCAGGGCGGCGGCGGCTTCGGCGGCGGCCAGCAAGGCGGCGGCGGTTTCGGAGGCGGCGGCCAGCAGGGCGGCGGCTTCGGCGGCGGCCAGCAGGGCGGCGCCCCGGCCGACGACCCCTGGGCCACCGGCGGCGGTGGTGGCGGCGGCGGTTTCTCCGACGACCCGCCCTTCTAAGCACGCCGCTCCGGCGCGACAAAGAGACAACGAGTACACGCCCATTCCCGCGTAAGCGGGGCTCTCACAAAGGAGCACCACGATGGCGAAGCCACCTCCCCGCAAGCCGAAGAAGAAGGTTTGCGTTTTCTGTCAGGAGAAGATCTCCTACGTCGACTACAAGGACACGGGCCTGCTGCGGAAGTTCATCTCCGACCGCGGCAAGATCCGTGCCCGGCGGGTGACCGGCAACTGCACCCAGCACCAGCGGGACGTCGCCACGGCGATCAAGAATGCCCGCGAGATGGCGCTGCTGCCGTACACCAGCACCGCGCGCTGAGGCAGGGGGTAAAGAACATGAAGCTCATCCTGACCCAGCAGGTCACCGGGCTCGGCGAGCCCGGTGACGTCATCGACGTCCGCGACGGCTACGGCCGCAACTACCTCGTTCCCCGCGGGTTCGCGATCAAGTGGACCCGGGGCGCCGAGAAGCAGGTCGACTCGATCAAGAAGGCGCGTTCGGCCCGCGAGATCGCGACCGTCGAGCACGCACGCGAGGTCGCCGACCGGCTCGGCGGGCTGCGCGTGACGCTGAGCACCCGCACCGGCAGCAACGGCCGCCTGTTCGGCGCCGTCACGGCCGCCGACATCGCCGAGGCGGTCCGCGCCGCCAACGGCCCCGACCTGGACCGCCGCCGCATCGAGATCGGGAACCCGATCAAGACCGTCGGCACCCACCGGGTCAGCGTGCGCCTGCACAGCGACGTCAACGCCACGATCGACGTCAACGTCGTCGAGGCCTGACGCACGACCGTTCGACGACCCCCGGGCCCGCCTCTTGGGCCCGGGGGTCGTCGGCGTTCGCGCACACCCAGAAACTCGTTTTCGGACCTGGTCGCAGGGTCCGGGGATGCGGGGTCTGCCGCCGTTTGCCAGGGAGCGGATGTCCGGATTTCCCGTGAAACGCCCGTGAATCGCCGTGTGTTTGAGTGATCAACTTTGCGGTGATTACGTTCCGTGATCACAGTGTCGCGGGACGAAGGGGGGCGGTGGTGATCGCGCATTCGGGGGAGGGCGCGCACGACCGGCGGATCACGGGCAGGGCAGTGACACGCAGGGCGGCCATCGGCGGCGTCATGGGGGCCGGGCTGCTGGGGGTGCTGCCCCTGGGGACGTCCCGCCAGAATGAGGCCATGGCGGCGGATCTTACGGCGGGGCCGGGCCAGGGGGCCGGCGACCGCGTGCTGTTCACGGCCGACGCCCCGCAGGTGTACACGCGGGCGCAGTGGAACGCGAGGGCGCCGAGGCGCGGGGCCGAGGTGGTCGAGCGGCCGCCGGACCACATCATCGTGCACCACACGGCGACGGCGAACGCGCGGGACCGCTCGCTCGCCCACGCGTTCGCCCTGTCGCGGTCCATCCAGAACATCCACATGAACAAGAACGGCTGGGACGACGTGGGCCAGCAGCTCACGATCAGCCGCGGCGGCATCGTGATGGAGGGCCGCAACCGGAGCCTCAGGGCCATCCGGTCCGGCGGCCTCGCCATCGGCGCGCAGGCCCTGCACCACAACCAGCACACCATCGGCATCGAGAACGAGGGCACCTACATGTCCGCGCAGGTGCCGGGCGCCCTGTGGAGATCGCTGATGGAGGTGTGCGTCTGGCTCTGCCAGAAGTACGATCTCGACCCGTCCGAAGCCATCGTCGGGCACCGCGACTACAACAGCACCTCGTGCCCCGGGGACGTCCTCTACGCGCGGCTGCCCCAGCTGAGGCGCTCGGTGGCCGAGCGGCTGGAGAGCGCGCCGAGCCAGAGTTCGACGAGCCAGAGCGGCTCCGAAGGCGGGTCGATCCTGTCGCCGCTGCTGCCGTCCCTCGACGACCTGGGTTGAGCCGCTACGTCTCGGGCGTCGTGTAGCGGGTGCGGCGCCGGGCGATCTCGGGATCGATGCCCTCGACGAGGGACCAGATGCCCGCCACCCGTTCGACCAGGGTCTCGGGGGGCAGGCCGGCGAGTCCCTCCGCCGCCAGGTCGTCGATCGCCTGAGTCAGCCGGGCCATCCGCTCGCCGTGTGTGGAACACATGTTCGAATAGTAGCGGGAGTGGTCTGCGGTGCGGCGGCGAACCGGGAATCGGGCGGGCCGGGAGTGTCCGCGCGCTGATGGGACCGGGAGGGCACTGACCTGCCTGTCGGCCCTTGGCCGCGCCGCTCACGCGACCCCGACGTCCACAGGACGTCGGTTGCATGGCCGCACCTTGGTGTGGAGGCTTACACTGTGGTGTATGACTCAAGATACATCCTTCTGGGGGAGGCTCGGAAAGGCCGAGCGGGCCGCGCTGCTGGAGTACACGACCCGCGACGTCCTCCCGCCCGGTGACAGGCTGATCCGCCAGCGGGGGAGGTCCCGCTCGGTGATGATCATCTTGCGCGGGTGGGCGGCCGTCGTCTCCGAGCCCGACCCCAGGCCGGGGGACCCCTCCGCTCCCGGAGCCAACGGCAGGCTGCTGGCCTTCCGTGGAGAGGGCGACATCGTGGGGGACATGGCGGGCCTGCTCAACAAGCCCCGCTCGGCGTCCTTGCGGGCCTTGGACGAGGTCGAGGTGCTGGAGTTGGAGGACACCCAGTTCAAGGACTTCCTCTGGAACCACAAAGAGGCGTGGTGGACCTACACGGAGATCCTCGCGGAGCGGGTCGACGAGCAGACCGCCAACATCCACTTCCAGAAGCACAAGACCTCCATGCAGATCCCGGAGATCCTGGTCAGCCTGGTCGACAAGGTCGGCCGGAGCAACCGGGACGGCATCTGGCTCCCCTATCCGCGCACCCAGACCGAGCTCGGCAGCCTCATCGGCATCTCCCGCGAGTCGGTGTCCACCACATGGTCCAGGCTCCGTGACGAGGGCCTGGTGGCGACCCGCAACGGCAGGATGCTCATCCTCGATCTCGAAGGCCTGCGCAAGATCTACTCCACAGACTCATAGGTCCGGTCACACTCTTGTGTGTGGAGGCCTTCACAAATGGATGCTTATGATTTACCTTCAGGGTGTGGTGACCCGGAAGGAAGGTAGGCACCATGTCGCTGGACGTCGTTGGAGCGGTATGCATCGCCATCGGGCTCGTGGGGGGAGGTCTGCAGATCGGGGGGCTTCTGCACGTCCCCACGCTTTCCAAGGTCAAGGTCATCGCCCTGGTGACCATCGGGGCCGTGTTCATCGCGACGAGCGTGGCCCAGCACCTGATCGCTCCTGCTGAGGGCAAGAGAGCCGATCAGGTGCAGGCGGAGTAGGAGGAGACGTGAGCACCAGGCCCGGAGAGGCTGAACTCGAAGCGTCGGAGTTCGAAGCGGCGTTCCTGCTGGTGGACATCCGAGGCTTCAGCCGGATCGTGTACGAACTGGGGCCGCACGATCCCAGGCGCGCCGGAGTCCTGGCTCGGAGCTTCTGGTCGAAGGTGGAGCCGATCGCGAAGTCCCTCGGTGGTGACATCTACGCCTGGCAGGGCGACTGCCTCCTGGTCGCCTACCGGGGGACGCCCCGCGAACGGGCTCTCCGTGCGCTGAAGACCGCTCAGGAGGCCCACGCGGTGGCATGGCAGGACCTGGTGCCCCAATGCTGGGAGCTCCTCACGGAGGCCGCGCATGAGGTCCAGTACGCCGGCAAGGGACAGCCGCCGAGCCGGGCCACCCAGTTCGCCGTCTCCAGCGCCATATCCGACGGTTCCGTAATCGCCGTCCCCCGGTCGGACGGGAAGCGGTACACCGAGGAACTGACCGGCGACACCGTCAACCTGGTGTTCTCCATCACCAAGGCGGTCCCTCCCTGGCACATCGCCGTGACGAAGCCGGTGTACGACCGGCTGAAGGGCGACGAGTCCACCAAAGCCCTGGCTGACCAGTGGGAGGAGCGCTCCCTCGTCCTGTGCGGCGCCCCCAGGAACTTCGCGTCGGTCAAGCTGCCCATGCTCGACAGGCCCGTACCGGACATAAAGCCTTCGGCCACCTCCACCCCATCGCCGTCCGTCTCCTCGGTGCCCGCCTGATTCTCTTGGGGGCCACCGAGGGGTCAGCGGGTGGCGCCGGTGACCATCCACCGGTCGCCGCGGGCGCGCAGGCTCAACGTGATCATCCGGGTCAGCATCCACAGGCCGATCGCGGCCCAGAGGCCGGCCAGTCCCGCGTCCGTCCGGTGGACGACGAGGGCGGCGGGCAGGAAGACGGCCGTGGCGACCAGCGTCGTCACAGCGAGGTAGGCGCCGTCGCCCGCCCCGATCAGGATGCCGTCCAGGACGAACACCACCCCGGCGACCGGCTGCAGCGCCGCCACGAGGAGCAGTGAGGCGAGCAGGAGGTCCCGGACGTCGCCGTCGGAGGTGAACAGGGCGGGCAGCCACGGCCGGATCACGAGGATGGCCAGGCCGAACACGACACCGCAGCCGACGCCCCACCAGACCATCCGCCGCGTGACGGCCCGCGTGGCGGTGATGTCGGACGCGCCCAGGTAGCGCCCGGTGATGGCCTGCCCCGCGATCGCGATGGCGTCGAGCGCGAACGCCAGCAGCGTCCACACCTGGAACCCGACCTGGTACGCGGCGATCTCCGGGTCCCCCATGCGCGCCGCGATCGACGTCCCGACGATGAGGACGACGCGCAGCGCCGCCGTCCGAACTAGCAGCCCGAAACCGGCCGTGGCGGACGTCCGCAACCCATCCCAGTCAGGGCGGACCAAGAGGCCGTGCCGCCGAGCCGCCCGCAGCACCACGGCCACGTAGACGACGGCACTGCCGGTCTGCGCGAGGACGGTGCCCCAAGCGGATCCGGCGATCCCCCAGCCGAGCCCCATGACGAACACCGCGTTGAGAAGCAGGTTCAGCGAGAAACCGCCGATCGACACGAGCAGGGGCGTGCGCGTGTCCTGGAGGCCGCGCAGTACTCCGGTCCCGGCCAGCACGACCAGCATCGACGGAATCCCGAACAGGCTCACCCGCAGGTACGTCTCGGCATAGGGCGCGACGCCCGGGGACGCTCCGAACGCGTCCACGATCCAGGGGACCAGCGGCCAGCCCGCCACGACCAGCACGGCGCCGATCGCGACCGCCAGCCACATGCCGTCGATGCCCTGCCTGATCGCCCCCGGCAGGTCCCCCGCGCCGACCTGGCGGGCCACCCCCGCGGTCGTCCCGTAGGCGAGGAAGACGCAGAGGTAGACGAGCGTGTTGAGGGCCTGCCCGGCGACCCCGAGCCCGCCCAGCTGCGCGGTGCCGAGATGCCCGACGATGGCCGAGTCCGACAGCAGGAAGAGGGGCTCGGCGACGAGCGCGCCGAAGGCCGGCACGGCGAGGCGCAGGATCTCGCGGTCGTGCGCGCTCGCGAGCCGCCGGGGGGTCGTCATCGCGCCGAGGCTACCAGCGTGTAACTCCCAAATGAAATAAGAGCCTTACATGGCGCCGGGCGGCGCACTTTCTTTCCCGCACACCCGGTGGATGAGGTCATCGCAGCTCAGCATGTGGATCCGGACGTCGTTCACGGAGAATCCACAGAGTTGTCCACAGGTCGTGCACAACCTGTCCCGCGTGTCTGCACAGGTCGTCCACAGGCTTGTCCACAGGCCGCTTTGCCCGCGGGGGCGTGCCCTCGCGAGAATGTCCGACGCGACAGGTAGACGTGAGGTGCACGGTCGGCGATGGGCGCACGGGGCCGCCGGCGGGCCAGGACGAAGGGGGTGTGGCGGTGAGCGTTGCGGATATCGGGCCGCAGGAGCACGAGTTCGAGCGCACCCCCCCGCACGACATCTCGGCCGAGCAGGGCGTGCTCGGCGGGATGCTGCTGTCCCAGGACGCCATCGCCGAGGTCGTGGAGATGCTGCGCACCCCCGACTTCTACCGTCCCGCCCACCAGATCATCTACGACGTCGTCCTCGACCTCTACGGCCGGGGCGACCCCGCCGACGCCGTCACCGTCGCCGGCGAGCTCACCAAGAACGGCGAGATCGGCCGCATCGGCGGCGCCCCCTACCTGCACACCCTGATCTCCCTGGTCCCCACCGCGGCCAACGCCGGGTACTACGCCAAGATCGTCCACGAGCGCGCGGTCCTGCGCCGCTTGGTCGAGGCCGGCACCCGCATCGTGCAGATGGGCTACGCCGCCGACGGCGCCGACGCCGACGAGGTCCTCGACCGCGCCCAGGCCGAGGTCTTCGCCATCGCCGAGAAGCGCGCCGGCGAGGACTACGTCGCGCTGAGCGAGATCATGCCGGGGGCCCTGGACGAGATCGAGGCGATCGGCAGCCGCGGCGGCCAGATGGTCGGCTGCCCCACCGGCTTCGCCGACCTCGACGCCCTCACCAACGGCCTGCACCCCGGCCAGATGATCGTGGTCGCCGCACGGCCCGCCATGGGCAAGGCGCTGCACGTCGCCACGCCGCTTCCGACCCCGGCCGGGTGGACGACGATGGGCGAGGTCCGGCCCGGCGACCATCTGATCGGAGCCGACGGAAGGCCGACCCGCGTGGTCGCGGCGACCGAGGTGATGCACGGCCGCCCCTGCTACGAGATCGAGTTCTCCGACGGCGAGGTCGTCGTCGCCGACGCCCAGCACCAGTGGCGCACCACCACCGGAGAGGGCGCCTCCCAGGATGCCTCCTCCCTTCCCGGTCGGCGGCCGGCCCCGGCCGACGTCCGGCAGCCCGTTCCCACCGTCGCCGAGGCCGCTTGCCGCGGCCTTTTCACAGGTCAAGGAAACGCCCGCGTCCGCGCGACCGCGGGCATGGGCGCAGGGCCGTGCACACACCGCCTGACCGCTGACGCGCGCCCCGCCACGGCGCGGCAGCCCGGTTCGCACCACGCTGAGCTCGTCCACGCCGCCAACCGCCGGTCCTCGGTGACCGGCACCGGCGGCGGGACGCCCTCGGGTTCACCGTCCCCCGGGGCCGGCACCCCGGTAGGCCGCGCGACCGCGCCGCCGCACGTGGGCGAGGCCGTCCAGCGGATCGAGACGACCGAGCAGATCTTCGCGGCCCTTCACGGGGGGCCCCGCCGCGCCGTGGAGTTCGCCGCCGCGTTCGACCTCCCCGAGGCAGACCTGCCGCTCGACCCCTACGTCCTCGGCGCGTGGCTCGGTGCCGGTGACGATGACGAGGCCCGCATCACCTGCCTGGACGGCGCCGTCATCACCGGGATCGAGGCCACCGGCCAGGAGACCGCCGCGGAGGCCGTCTTCGGGTGCCACCTCCTGCCCGGCACACGCGAGCGGCTCGCTTCGCTCGGCCTGCTCGGCGCCAAGCACATCCCCTCCCGGTATCTGCGGGCCTCCGCCGCTCAGCGGCGGGCGCTGCTGGCCGGGCTGCTCGACGTCTGCGGGCACATCTCCCCGGACGGCCGCGTCGACGTCGCCGTCCCGTCCGCGCGCCTCGCGGACGGCGTGCGCGAGCTCCTCCTCAGCCTCGGCCACGACGTCGCCACGACCGCCGACCCCGCCGGAGAAGACCTCTGGCGGATGACCTTCGTCCCCGCCGAGACGGTGTTCCGGCTGCCGCGCAAGGCCGCCCGGCAGCGTGCGGACGTCCCCGGGAACCCACCGGCGCGGTACATCGTGGACGTCCGGCCCGTCGAGAGCGTGCCGGTCAGGTGCGTCCAGGTCGACAACGACGACCACATGTACCTGGCGGGGCGCTCCTGCATCCCCACGCACAACTCGACGCTCGCCCTCGACTTCGCCCGAGCCGCGTCCATCAAGCACGGGCTGACCTCGGCCTTCTTCAGCCTGGAGATGGGGCGCAACGAGATCACGATGCGGCTGCTGTCCGCGGAGGCGCGGGTGGCGCTCCACGCGATGCGGTCCGGAACCATGCAGGACGAGGACTGGACCCGCCTCGCCCGGCGCATGAGCGAGGTCGCCGAGGCTCCGCTGTTCATCGACGACTCCCCGAACATGTCGATGATGGAGATCCGCGCGAAGTGCCGCCGCCTCAAGCAGCAGCACGACCTGCGCCTGGTGATCATCGACTACCTGCAGCTGATGACGTCGGGCAAGCGCGTCGAGAGCCGCCAGGTCGAGGTCTCGGAGTTCTCCCGCTCGCTGAAGCTCCTCGCCAAGGAGCTGGGCGTCCCGGTCATCGCGCTCTCCCAGCTCAACCGAGGTCCCGAGCAGCGGACGGACAAGAAGCCCATGGTGTCCGACCTTCGCGAATCGGGCAGCATCGAGCAGGATGCGGACATGGTGATCCTGCTGCACCGGGAGGACGCCTACGAGAAGGAGTCGCCGCGCGCCGGCGAGGCCGACCTGATCGTCGCCAAGCACCGCAACGGCCCGACCGCCACCGTGACGGTCGCCTTCCAGGGCCACTACAGCCGTTTCGTCGACATGGCCCAGTGACCCTGTGGCGCGGGCTTGCCCCGCCGAAGACGCGGGCCTTCGGGGCGGGCTCGGCGTTGGCGGTCTGGATGTCCGAGGTGCTCGCTACGGTCCCCGCATGATCACGCGCCCTACCGAGAGCTGGCGGCAGCTCGGCACCTTGCCCGACTCGTTCCTGGAGCGGGTCGACCAGGCGCTGCTCGCCTTCGAAGTGGAGCTGGCCGCCCTGGGCGTCGCCTCTGACCAGGCCGTGATGGCGGCCGTAGAACACGTGGTCGTCGCCCTGAACCAGGTCGACGGCACCGATGACCACAGCTTCGACACCATCGACCGTGAGGAACTCTGCGAGTACATCGACGACGCGCTCACTCACACCGGAATCGATGTCGAGGCGCTGGCACGCCGGCGGGGCATCGATCCGGCCGCGCTCACGGACGAGTGGCGAGACTGGTGAAACCCTGCCGGGGCGGCCGCGCCCAGGTTTCCGGGCCCGGACGTCAATGGGTATACCCCTGAGTTGTGAGCGCGGTGCGTTCCGGCATCGCCGGATCTCCGTTTTGTGGATGGGGGCGTCGGGTGGCCAGCGCTGTCCCGCAGGACGAGCCGTTCGGAGTGGCGGTGATCCTCACCGATCGCCTCGGACGGGTCCTGATGCATCTGCGAGACGATGTCCCCGGCATCGCATGGCCGGGGTACTGGTCGTTGCCGAGCGGCCTGGCCGAGCCGGGCGAGACCCCGGCGGAAGCGGTGTCCAGGGAACTGCGCGAGGAGACGGGGCTCAGCCTCTCCCTGACGCAACGGCTGGAGCATCCGCCGGGGCCCGACGGTGATCGTGTCGTGTTCTTCACCGGGTTCTGGCACGGGGATCCGGCGACGATCCCGCTGACCGAGGGCGTGAAGCTGGAGTTCTATCCGCCGTCCGGTCTGGCGGGCTTGCGCGTCCCGCCGTTCGTCACCGAAGCTCTCCAGCAGCTCCAGGACGTGGGGCTACTCGGCGGCGCGGCAGACGAGGTCGACCTCTGAACGTCAGCCGGCCCCAAAAGTCCCTCTCGTCCCGGCCCTCCAGGTGGCGCGGCCTTCGCAGCGCGGTCACCGCGGGATGCGGGGGATGCGGAACTCGTCGATCAGGACGGGGTACTGCTCCGCTCCGTGCCCTGCGGCGATCGCGCGGTCGGCCATCGCCCTGAACAGCTTCGGCAGCCCGGCGTCGACGCCGGCCGCCTCGCTCTCCTCGACCAGGTGCGCCATCGCCCGCGCGTCGGTCTCCAGGGCCGACACCTCGGCCGGGTAGGAGCCGCGGTCGATCTGCTCGGCGTATCCGGGTAGCCATCCGGCCACCACGGCGGCGATCTGCCGCGCGAACGGCGCGTACGTCGCGGCGTCGACACCGGCCGTCCCGAGCAGGGCGGTGCCCTGGAGCCAGGCGTTCAGGACGCCCCACATCATGGCCAGGCCCGCGACGTCGTAGAGGGACGCGAGCCCGGGGTCCTCGCCGAGGTAGGTGACGGTGCCGAGGGTGCGCAGTGCCGACTCGTGCGCCTCGAAGTCCGGGCGCGGCCCGCTGTGCAGGATCACCGCCTCGTCGGTCCCGATCGCCGGCGGGACGGCCATGATGGCGCCGTCCAGGTAGCGGGCGCCGCGCCCCTCGGCCCACCGGGCGGCCTCCCGCGCCTGGGCCGAGCTGCCCGAGGTGAGGTTGACCAGCGTCGTGCCGTCCGGCTCGGTCGTGTCGAGGACCTCCCGCACGGCCTGGTAGTCGGTGAGGCAGACGATCGTCAACGGACCGCTTTCGAGCGCGTCGCCGATCGTCGGCGCCAGTCGCGCGCCCGCGTCCAGGAGCGGGTCGGCCTTGGAGGCGGTGCGGTTCCACACGGTCACGGGGTGTCCGGCTTTCAGGAACGTGCCGGCCAGTGCTTGGCCCATCAGGCCGAGTCCGATTACCGTCACGGGGATGTCGGTGTTGTTGCCCATGGCAGCATCGTCAACGTTGACACCGGTCTGAAGGTCAAGTGAGGATGCGATGCGGATCGGGGAGCTGAGCCGTCGAACGGGCGTCAGAGCCCACCAGCTGCGCTACTACGAGGCGCAGGGGCTGCTGGAGGCGGATCGCGGCGCGAACGGTTACCGCGAGTACGACGACGCGGCCGTACTGCGGGTGAAGCAGATCAGGCACCTGCTCGGGGCCGGTCTGTCCTCCGAGGACATCGCGTATCTGCTGCCCTGCGCGGCCGGGGAGGCCCCGGAGCTGCTCGGATGCCCCGAGCTGCTGACCGCGATGCGGACACGGCTGCGGCGACTGGACGATCAGATGGAGAGGCTCGCCCGATCCCGCGACGCCCTCGCCGGCTTCATCGGCGCCGCCGAGCGGACGGGCGGCGACGGCGGGCCGGCCTTCGCCTGCGTGGAGCCCCTTCCCGCCTGAGACCGGGCGGATGCCGCGCCGGCGGCCGCCGGAGACGCGGTCAGCTCTTCAGGGGGTGGGCGGTGGTGCGGCGGTCGAGGATGGTCAGGGTCTCCTCGCACCAGCGGAGGTTCTCGCGCTCGAACGCCAGGCCGCGCATGAGGGTGAGGTAGGGGCCGATCCGGTCGGCGGCGGCCAGGTACTCCTCCTCGGTGCGGCCGTCGAGGAAGCGGGCCCGGAGCCGCTCGAAGCGGGCGATCTTGGATTCTGCCCAGGCCCGGCGCTCGCGGAGGGCGGCCATGACGGCCTCGGCGTCCCCCGCGTCCACCGCCTGGACCTGGACCATCAGCTCCTCGCGCATCGCGCCGGGCCGCGGGGGCCTGGCGGTGAACTCGTGCAGGGCGCGGCGGCCGGCCTCGGTGAGGGAGAACAGGCGCTTGTTGGGGCGGCGCTCCTGCTGGACGACGCGTGCCTGGATCAGCCCGTCGGCGGCCATCTTGTCCAGCTCCCGGTAGAGCTGCTGGGGAGTGGCCATCCAGAAGTTGGCCACACCGGCGTCGAAGCTCTTGGACAGGTCGTACCCGGACGCCTCGCCTTCCAGAAGCGTGGCCAGGACCGCGTTCCGCAACGACATGGTTCCGAGCGTATCGGCCCGTGACCACCGCCACGCCGCCGCCAGGTGGACGGCCCCCGGCGGTGCGGCTAGTGTAATTTGCACCTATTCAACAAGTTGGATATTTCGGGGGTGCTGCATGCATCCGTTCAGGCGGGCGGTGGAGGCGGGGGACACGGCGGCGATCGCGGGGCTCCTGGCCGACGACGCCGTGTTCACCAGCCCGGTCGTGTTCAAGCCGTACCGCGGCAAGGCGATCACGGCGGCGATCGTGCGGGCCGCGGCGCGGGTGTTCGAGGACATCCGCTACGTGCGGGAGATCGTCGGCGCGGACGGCCGCGACCACGCGCTCATGTTCCAGGCGACCGTGAACGGCCGGCAGGTGCACGGGTGCGACTTCCTCCACATCGACGAGGACGGGCTGATCGACGAGCTGACGGTCATGGTGCGCCCGCTGTCGGGGGCCACCGCGCTGGCCGAGGCGATGGGCGCGCAGTTCGAGCAGATCGAGCGCGAGGTCCTCAGCTCCTGACCCGCTCCCCCGCGCCGGGTGGCGGCGTGCCCGGGCGTGGGGCGCCGGTCCCGTCGGTGCGGCTCGAACCGGATGTGCTGTTCGTGGACGACGGTGACGTGCTCACCGCGGCGGGCAGCGCCGCCGCACTCGATCTCGGCCTGCACCTCGTGCGCCGCGACCGCGGTGCGGAGATCGCCAACGCCGTCAGCCGCCGCCTGGTCTTCGCCGGGCACCGCGACGGCGGCCAGCGGCAGTTCGTCGAACGTCCCGTCCCCGCGATCCCGGACACCTCGCTGGCGCCCGTCCTGGCCTGGGCCCAGGAGCGCCTCGATCAGCCGCTGACCGTCGCCGACCTGGCCGCCCGCGCCGCGACCAGCGCCGCCACGCTGCACCGCCGCTTCCAGGCCGAACTCGGCACCACCCCGCTGGCCTGGCTGAACGCCGAGCGGGTCGCGCTGGCATGCAGGCTCATCGAAAGAGGCGAACTCCGCCTGGAGGCCGTCGCGCGCGCGAGCGGCCTCGGCACCCCCGCCAACCTGCGCACTCGGGTGCGCCGCCAGACGGGCCTCAGCCCGTCCGCCTACCGCGCCCGGTTCGCCGCGTCGTCCAAGGTCTGAGCCGCGACCGCGCCCACAACACCCCCGCCCGTCATTGCCCCGGCGATCCTGCCAACCATCCGCGCTCCCTGCGGCGTTCAATGGGCGTGAGTGAACCGACGCAGGAAGCCGCGTACGCCACGTTCGCGGCCGCAGCGTGGAAGCGCCATTACGGGCTGGCCACGCTGCTGACCGGCGACGCCCACCGCGCCGAGGAGCTCCTCCAGGACTGCCTGGTGAAGCTGTACGTGCGCTGGCGCCGGGTGGCCGACGGCGATCCGGACGCCTACCTGAAACGGATGCTGGTCAACGGCAACGTCAGCTGGTGGCGGCGCAGGCGCCGCGAGCTGCTGACCGAGGCCCCCGAACGCCTCGACGCCCGTTCCAGTTCCCCGCGGGAACCGGACGACGAGCTCCGCCGGGCGCTGCTCGCCCTGCCCCGCCAGCAGCGCGCCGTCGTCGTGCTCCGCCACTACGCCGACATGACGGAGGCGGCGGCCGCCGAGCTCCTCGGATGCTCCGTCGGCACCGTCAAGAGCCAGCACTCCCGGGCGATGAAACGACTCCGTTCGACGCTCGCCCTTCCGCAGACCGAGGAGATCACACGATGAGCGAGGAACGGCTGACCCGGATGCTGCGGTCGGCGACCGACAGGCACCCGATTCCCAGCGCGCCGATCGAGGCCGTGGTGCACCGCGGCCGCCGCGCCAGGCGGAGGCGCCACACGGCTGCCGGCGCGCTCGGCACCGGCGCCGTCGCCCTGGTGGTGGCCGCCGCGACCATCGGCGGGAACCTCGTCCCGGGCGACGACGACGGCGACCGATTGATCATCCCCGGACGCGGCGGCGACGTCACCCTGGCGGGGGCCACCGAGGCGACGGCGGGCACGACGTTCCACGTGAAACTCACCTGGACGCTGAGCTCGCGTGGCCGGCGCGAGACGGTGGAGACGTATCAGGGCGCCTTCGACGCCCCCAACCGGCGCGGCTACCTGCGCGGCCCCGGATCGGTGCCGATGGAGCAGCGTTTCATCGGAGACGACCGCTATGTGCTGCGCGGCAAGACCTGGCGCAAGCTCGACCACGGGCTGAACGGGCTGACGCGCGGCACCACCGGCCCGCAGGAGCTGACCGCCGACCCCGGGCGGATGCTGCGGATGCTGGCCACGTTCGGAACGCTGACGCCCGAGGGCCGGTCCGGCAGCGGTGCGGCGGCGGTGCGGACCTACGCCTTCTCCCACGCGGCCCGTCCCGCCGAGGGGTCGCCCGCCGGGACGCGGATCACGGGCACGGTGACGATCGGGATCGCGACGCGCAAGATCCAGAAGGTCGTGCAGACGACCGTCATCAGCGGCGCGGCCCCCGAGATCGCCGACCGGGACCCCGTCCGCTTCACCTCGGTCACCGAGTTCTCCGACTACGGGACGCCGGTGAAGGTGACGCGCCCGCCCCTGTAGCGGGCGAGTCCGGACGACTGTTCACGCGTTCGCCTTGGCCGCTGAGTGACCGACTGGGCGGCCAGCGGCACCGGCCGGGCGACAAGGTCACAAGACCTACAACGTGGCCATCTCGGTCACGCCGGACCCGCGGACCGGATTCAGCGGGCGGGGCGTTCGTAGATCAGTTCTCGGCCGTCCTCCTCGTCCCATTGCTCGCCCACGTGGGTGAAGCCGTGGCCGGCGATGGTGGCCAGGGACGCCTCGTTGTCGGGGCTGATCGTGGCCCGGACGGTCGTGACGGACGGTTCGGAGGCGGCGCGGGCCAGGAGGGCGGCGAGCATCGCGCGGGCGTAGCCCCTGCGGCGGTGGGCGGGGTCGACGGAGTAGGCGATCACGACGGTCCCGTTCTCGTCCGGGGCCCCGTGGAAGCCCGCATGGCCGACGACCACGCCCTCCGGTTCGGCGACGGCCGCCCGGACGATCCACGGGGCGTGGGACGGGTCCCGATCGAGCTGGGCGAGGCGGAAGCGCCACAGGTACTTCGCGTCGTCGGTGGTGAAGTAGTCGGTGAGGGGGACCCCGGCGACGGCGCCGGCGCCCTCGAGATCGTCCTCCAGCAGGGCCTTCATCGCGGCGGGCGGCAGTTCGGCGAAGCGGACGGCGGGCGGCATGGGCGGCTCCTCGGTCGGGGGCGACCACCTTATGTGGGTCGCGCCAACGATCGCCATCGATTAACCGGGCCGGCGGTTCTCCGCGTGGTGGTCGACGACGCGGAGCAGCAGTTCGGTGAGCCGGGTGCGCTCGTCCTCCGACAGGGGGGCGAGCAGGTCTTCCTGGATGCGGGTGAGGACCTCGTCCAGTTCCGCCAGGTGGCGGGAGCCCTCGGGGGTGAGCGTGATGACGTTGCGGCGCCGGTCGGACGGGTCGGGGGACCGGTCGACCAGGCTCTTGGCGGCCAGCTCGTTCAGGGCGGCGACCACGTCGCTGCGGTCGATGCCCGAGCGGCGGCCGAGGTCGGCCTGGCTGGACGGGCCGTACTCGTCCAGCGCGGCGAGCAGGCGGTAGTGGTAGCCGCGGGCGCCCGCCGCGGTGAATCCCTCGGCGAGCAGGCGGTGGCTGTGCGCGGAGGCCAGATTGATCAGCCAGCTCGGGGTGTGCCGGAGCCGCGTGGGCGTCCGGTCGTCGGACGTCGTCATGCGGACAGTCTAGGGCTTGTTGGTTCGGCCAACGATCGATAGTGTTGGCATAGCCAATGTTGGTACTACCAATGAAATGAGGAGCCGTGGACGACCGGGCCGAACTCTCCGACCTCGTCAGCCGTCTGGGGTTGTGGCTGGACGACAAGAGCCCGAGCGACGGGCGGGCCGTCTTCACCGAGGACGCCGAGGCGCACACCCTGGGCGGCGTCGCGAAGGGGGTCGAAGCCCTCGTCGCGCAGGCGCGCCGGAACCACACGGTGCCGACCCAGCACTTCATCACCAACCCCCTGATCGACGTGGCCGGCGACCAGGCCGCGATCGGCGCGAACCTGCTGGTGTTCTTCGCCCGGGAGGACGGGCTGCGCCTGCTCGGCGAGCGCTACGAGTTGCGCGCCGTCCGGACGGCGGACGGGTGGCGCGTCAAGCGGGTCGAGGTCCGTCCGATCTGGGAGGCCGTGAACGTCTGAGCGCGCCGGTTCAAGGAGACGTGAGCTCGTCGGAGACGGCCTTCAGGCGGGCGCGGGCCTCGGAGTCGTAGGCCTGGGCGTTCGCGCGGGCCTCCTGGAGCCCGTCGAAGAAGCGGCCGGACACGGCGTCCAGGGCGGGGTCGGTGACGAGGCGGCGGGTCGCGCGGACGCCCTCCTCCAGGGTGCTGATCGGCGAGGACACCATCTTGGTCGGCATGTAGGTGGCCGGGTGCAGGGCGTTCGCGGTGACGCCCGTCCCGGAGAGCTCGGCGGCGAGATCGATCGTGAACAGGATCTGGGCGAGCTTGCTCTGGCAGTACGCCCGCGTCCCGCTGTACCCGCGAGTGATCATCACGTCGTCGAAGTCGACGGCCTGCTGGCCGAGGCTGCTGACGTTGACGATCCGGGCGGGCGCGGAGGCGGTCAGGGTGGGCAGCAGGAGCCGGGTGAGCAGGTAGCCGGACAGGTAGTTCACCTGGAAGGTCAGCTCGAGGCCGTCCGCGCTCTCCCGGCGCGGGCCGTCGACGCCGATGCCCGCGTTGTTGACCAGGACGTCCAGCCGCGGGTGGTCGGCGCTGACGGCCTCGGCGAGCGCGCGGGTCTCGGCGAGCGAGGACAGGTCGGCGCGGTACCAGGAGGCCTTCCCGCCGATCTCCTTGAGGGTCGCCTCGCCGCGCCGGTCGTCGCGTCCGTGGACGAGGACCGTGGCGCCTTCGGCGGCCAGTTCGGCGGCCAGGGCGCGACCGAGCCCGTCGGTCGCGCCCGTGATGAGGATGGTCTGCTGATCGATGGGACGCATGTCCTCCATGGTGCCCGCCGCGGCGGTCAGGGGCGGTCCAAGAAGTCCCGGACGAGCTTGACGAACTCGTCGGGCCGCTCGGCCATCGCCACGTGGCCGGTGTCGAGTTCGGCGTACTCGCTGCCGCGGATGCCCGCGAACAGCTCCCGATGGTTGTCGACGGGGATCGTCTGGTCGCGGGCCGCGCCGAGGACCAGGGTCGGCGCCGCGACCTTGGGCAGCAGCGGCCGGATGTCGAGCCGCTTGACCAGGTCGATCTGCCGCAGCCGGTCGTCGTTCAGCCCCATGAACGCGTGCTGCTGCTCGACCGCGTCATGCCCGATCCGGTTGAGGAACGCGCGGCTGAACGCGGTGAGCGTCGCGAACCGTCCGAAGACCTCGGGGCTGCCGGCGAGGCTCGACCAGGTGGTCATGTGCTGCTGGACGTACTCGTCTCCCGCGTGGGACAGGCCCGCGACGGGCACGAGCCGCCGGACGAGGTCCGGTCGCAGCGCCGCGGCCGCGACGGCGGTCGGGGCGCCGAGCGAGAACCCGACCACGTCGGCGGGGCCCGTGCCGGCGTCCTCGATCACGGCGTCGACCTGCGCGCCGAGCGCCTCGACGGTGATCGGGGAGCCGTCGTCCTCGGCGGGGTCGCTGCCGGACAGGTCGGGCAGGACGACGGTGCGGTGATCGGTGAACCGGTCGAGCAGCTGGTCCCACATGGCCGAGCCGGGCCCGACGCCGTGCACGAGGACGAGTGCGGGCCCCGACCCCTCGACGCGGTAGGGGACGGTGGCGTTTCCAACGGTGAGCTTCGGCATGGCGGTCGTCCTTCCCGGTGCTGTGCCTGGACGGCGTCGACGCTGCCAGCGCGAGGCGGCGATGAGGAGCGGACCGCTTTGGCTAGGACAATCGGTCCCAGTCTCAGCTCTACGGGCATTCCGGACGGAGCGGAATCATGGGGGTATGGAGATGGACCGCAAGGAGCTCGCCGACTTCCTCCGCCGCTCCCGCGAGCGGCTCCGCCCGCAGGAGGTCGGGCTGGCGGCGGGCCCCCGGCGCCGCACCCCGGGGCTGCGCCGCGAGGAGGTGTCGCAGCTCGCCGGAATGTCGGCGGACTACTACATGCGCCTTGAGCAGGCCCGCAGCCCGCAGCCGTCCACGCAGCTGCTCGGCGCGCTCGCCCGCGCCCTGCGGCTCACGATCGCCGAGCGCGACCACCTGTACGTCCTCGCCGGGCACCGGCCGCCCGCCGGGCCGCTCGCGGGCGAGTACGTCCGGCCGAGCATGCTGTACCTGCTGGACCGGCTGCACGAGACGCCGGCGCAGATCATCGGCGACCTCGGCGACCTGCTGGCGCAGAACGCGCTGGCCGAGGCCCTTTTCGGATGCGTCTGCACGGTGGAGGAGCCCGACCGGAACATCGTGTTGCGGTGGTTCACCGATCCGTTCGTCCGCGAGGCGTACCCGGAGGAGGAGCATGAGCCGCACGGGCGCCGGCACGTCGCCCAGCTTCGGGCGGCCGTCGCGCGCCGGGGCGGCGACGCGGCCGCGTCCGCCCTGGTCGAACGGCTGCACGCGGCCAGCGACGAGTTCACCCGGATCTGGGACCGGCACGAGGTCGCCTTCGAGCGCACCGGCCGGATGAAGGTCGTGCACCCGGAGGTCGGCCTGATCGAGTTCGACACCGAGGCGCTGCTGACACCGGCCGAGGACCAGCGGCTCCTCGTCTTCACACCGCCGCCCGGCAGCGGCAGCATCGAGTCCCTCGACCTGCTGCGCGTCATCGGCCCCGAGAGCGCGCACCGCAGCCACCGCTGACCGGCGTCACCCGGCGGTGAGCCGCCACAGGGACGTGGTCTCGGCGGCGCGGGCCGCGTGGAGGGGATCGTCGGCATCGGCGGCGCGGGGGTGGCGCGGCGCGGTGTCGAGCCTGCCCGCGACGCGCAGGCCGGACGAGGAGATCATCTGCAAGAGCTCGTCCCGCGTGCGGAGGCCCAGGTGTTCGGCCAGGTCGGAGAGGATCAGCCAGCCTTCCCCGCCCGGTTCGAGGTGGTCGGCGAGACCGGACAGGAAGCCGCGCAGCATCCGGCTGCCCGGATCGTAGACGGCGTGCTCCAGCGGGGTACTGGGCTTGGCCGGAACCCAGGGCGGATTGCAGACGGCTAGGCCGGCGCGTCCGTCCGGGAAGAGGTCGGCTTGGACGACCTCGACGTTCACACCCAGCCGCTCGACGTTCTCTTGGGCGCATGCCAGCGCACGCGGGTCCTGGTCAGTGGCGACGACGTGCTCGATGCCACGGCGTGCCAGTACCACTGCCAGGACGCCCGTACCGGTGCCTATGTCGAACGCCGTTTTCGTCGGCGGGAGCGGCGCCTCGCTCACCAGGTCTACGTATTCGCCTCTGATCGGTGAGAAGACGCCGTAGTGCGGGTGTATGTGCTCGCCGCCAAGCGCCGGGATGGGGACGCCCTTCTCGTGCCATTCGTGGGCGCCGATCAGGCCGAGCAGCTCTCGCAGTGAGGTGATGTAGGCCTGGTCGTCCGGCCCGTAGGCCTCCGTGCAGGCGTCCTGGACGTTCGGGGCGCGCCGTAGCGGAATGACGTGACCGGGGTCGAACGGTATGAGCAGCATGCCGAGCGTCCGCGCGCGCTGGGCGCGTGCCTGCCGGTACAGGTGGAACGCCTGCGCGCGCTCTGGTTCGGGCTTGTTCCTGCGCCGCCGCGGGGGACGGTCGATCCGGCGCGCCATGGCCTTGAGGAGCTGCCGCGCGTTCTGGAAGTCGCCGCGCCACAGAAGCGCGGTGCCCTCGGACGCCAGGCGGTAGGCGTCGTCCGCGCGCGTCTCGTCGTCGGCGACCACGATGCGGCGGGGCGGCGGCGCGCCGCTCTCCGACCGCCAGCGGACGCGATGGTCCCGGCCGCCCTCCCGCCAGGTGATCTCGTCCACAGGAGTACCGTATCGGCGTGCGTCTACCTGGGGCATTGCATGCCGCCAACGAAGGGCTCGCGTTCCTGCTGGAACTCGCCGCCATCGCCGCGCTCGCCTGGTGGGGCTTCACGACGGGCGGGAACGTGCCGGTCAACGTCGTCCTCGGGCTCGGTGCGCCCGCGGCCGCGATCGTCCTGTGGGGCATGTTCGCCGCGCCGCGCGCCCGGTTCACGATCCCGCTGCCGCTCGTGCTGCTGGTGAAGGCCGCCGTGTTCGGCGCCGGCGCGCTCGCCTTCCACGGCGTCGGCCATGCCGCGGCGGCCGTCGCCTTCGCGGTGATCGCCCTGCTCAACACCGCCCTCGCGACCGCCGACCGCGACGCCCACTTCCGCGCCGCCGCCGAGTGAGCCGGTTCTTCCAGAACGGGGCGGTCGCGGTCGCGCACAGCGTCGGAGAGCCCGTTGCGGCCGCCCGGGAACTGGCGGGCGATCCCGACGTCCGCCGCCTCGCCGACCTCGCGCACGAGTACGCGGCCGCCATGCCGCGCTAGGTGTACTGGACGAGGTCGGCGCTGGAGAGGTGGGTGGAGGTCTCGGCCAGCTTGTGCAGGGCCGCTTCTGAGGCCGAGCCCGGCTCGGCCGCGTAGAGCATGAGGCGGCTGAGGTCGGGGTCGCCGGGCAGGTGCAGGGTCTCGAACGGCAGGACGAGCCGTCCCACCTCGGGATGGTCGATGCGGGCCTCGCCGTTCGTCAGGTCCGTGACGTGGTGCGCCGACCACAGGCGGCCGAACTCGGGGCTCCGCTCCCGCAGGCAGTCGATGAGCGCGCGCAGGTGCGGGTCGCCGGGGTCCTGGCCGGAGCGGAACCGCAGGTAGGCGACATTGCGGCGGGCCACCGTCGGCCAGTTGTCGCCCAGGCGATCCCTGTAGTCGGTGTTCAGGTGGATCTGGTGCGACCAGGTCCGCTCGTCCGGCGGGACGTTCGCCAGGTCGACGAACACGGCGGCGGTGAGCCGGTTCCACGCGACCACGTTCGTGTAGTGCCCGACGACGTATGCGGGCGCGTGCGTGAACGAGTCGAGCAGGTGCTGCAGCGGGGCCCGCAGGCGGGGAGGCGCGGTGACGGGCGCGCGGCGCGGCGGGTGGGCGAGCCGGTGCAGGTGGGCGTGCTCGTCGCCGTCCAGGCGCAGCGCTCGCGAGATCGCGTCCAGGACCTCGGTGGACACGCCGTCGGCCGTCCCCTGCTCCAGCCTGATGTAGTACGCGACGCTGACCCCGGCGAGCTGCGCCAGCTCCTCGCGCCGCAGGCCGGGGACGCGCCGCCGCGTCCCGTAGGAGGGCAGGCCGGTGTCGTCGGGCCGCAGCCGCGCCCGCCGCGACTTGAGGAACTCGCCGAGTTCGCTGTTGCGCGCCATGCGGCCGAGGCTATCCGGGACCGCTTCGCGGGAGGATCGACGGGTCAGGCGGTCCTGGTGGTGATGTCACCGTTGCTGGTGCTGACGTCGAGCCGGAATTCGGCGGACGGGTCGTTCGGGATGCCGAGCCGCCGGTCTCCGTCGCCGGTGTGCGTGCTCACGCGGTAGCGCCCCGCGGGCATGGTGACCGTTACCTCGCCGTTGTCCGTCCTGACCTTAACCGGCCCCGCGGCCCCGTCCAGGCGCACCGAGCCCGAATGCGTGGACACATCCACCTTGCCCACCTTCGACAGGGTGATGGACCCGTTCGAGGTGCTGCCGGACACGGGGACGCCGGCCGGAAGTTCGACCGTGTAGCTCACCGAGCAGTCGGAGCCGCAGCCGCGCAGCGTCAGGACGCCGTTCTCGATCTGGTGCGTGGGCCCGTCGGGCTTGTCACCGCGGTACTTGACCTCGCGGTGCAGCGTCATCTTGGACGACCCACCGCGCAACGTCACACCGCCGGATCCGATGCTCTCCGGTCGCTGAGCCTGCTACTGGGAGTGGTACGAACGGGCGGGGACTGGGTACGCGCGACCGGCGCAGCGAGAGTCTCTGCCATGACCGCACTCACCACCGCCGTGACCGCTCCCCCAGAGCGGATGTCGTCACGGAACAAGCTGGTTCTGACACTCCTCCTCGGCGCGCAGTTCATGCTCGCCATCGACTTCTCCATCCTGAACGTGGCGATGCCCATCGTGGGCAGAGGGCTGGGCTTCGGACTGGACCAACTCCAGTGGATCGCCACGGCGTTCGCTCTCCCCGCCGCCGGATTCACGCTGCTGTTCGGCCGCGTGGCCGATCTGTCCGGTCGGCGCCGGATGCTGCTCGTGGGCATGGCGCTCCTGGCCGCGGGGTCCCTGGTCGGCGGGCTGGCCACGTCGCCGGCGATGCTGCTCACCGGACGCGTCCTTCAGGGCCTCGCCACGGCGATCGCGACCCCGGCCGCGCTGTCGCTGCTCACCACGTCGTTCCCGGAGGGTCCGCTGCGGACGCGGGCGCTCGGGCTCAGCGGCGCGCTGATGTCGGCCGGGTTCACCGTCGGCGCCATCCTCGGCGGGGTGCTGACCGACCTGCTGAGCTGGCGCTGGGCCTTCCTCGTCAACGTGCCGGTGGCGGTGCTGATCTTCGCGGTCACGCCCGCCGTGGTCGCGGAGAGCCGGTCCCGGGACCGGGCGAGGCTGGACGTCCCCGGCGCGGTGACCGTGACCGGCGGCCTCCTCGCCCTCGTCTACGGGATCACGTCCGCCGGGTCGGCCGGCTGGGGCTCCCCGGCCGCGCTCGGCTCGCTGGCCGCCGCCGCGGTCCTGCTCACCGCGTTCATCCTGGTCGAGCGGCGGTCCCCGGCCCCGCTCGCGCCGCTGAACGTCCTCACCCGGCGCACCGTCACCTGGGGCAACGTGGGCGGGTTCGTCGCGTTCGCCACGGAGACGTCGCTGGTGTTCCTGATGACGCTCTACCTCCAGAAGGTCCTGGGCTTCTCGCCGCTGGCGACCGGACTGGCGCTCGGCGTCCTCGGCGCCGGGACGTTCGCCGGAGGCGTCGCCGCGCCCCGTCTCATGGGACGGCTCGGCGGCCGGGCGACGCTCGTGTCCGGGCTCGTCCTGCAGGCCGTCGCCACCGCCGCGCTGCTGGGCCTCGGGGACTCGCGCGGCGCCCTCGGCCTGCTGCTCGCCGCCACCGCCATCGGGGGGTTCGGGAACCTCGTCGCGATCGTCGCCTTCATGGGGATCGCGACGTCCGGTCTGCCGGACCGCGAGCAGGGCCTCGCGACCGGGCTCGCCACGATGACGCAGCAGGTCGCGATCACTCTGGGCATCCCGGTGATGAGCGCGGTGGCCACGGCGAACGCGTCCGTCCTCGGCGGCATCCACACGGCGACGGCCGTGAACGTCGCCCTCGTCCTCGCCGGCGCGGCCCTCGCCGGGTCGTTCCTGCGCCGCTCGTAGGGGACCGCCATGAATCTCGAACTCGAAGGCAGGGTCTACATCGTGACCGGCGCGTCCGCCGGGATCGGCGAGGCGACCGCCGCCCTCCTGGCCCGCGAGGGCGCCCAGGTCGTGCGGGTGGCGCGCTCCCCCGTCGACGTGGCCGCCGACCTCACCCGGCCCGACGCCGCGCAGCACGTCGTGGACGTCGCGCTGGATCGGCACGGGCGCCTGGACGGCCTCGTCAACAACGCGGGCGCCCTCGAATCCCGGATCGGGTTCCTCGACGTCACCGACGCCCAATGGCACGCGACGTTCGAGCTGAACCTGCACGCCGCCGTGCGCATGGCCCGTGCCGCGCTGCCCGCACTCATCGACCAGGGGGCGGGGAGCATCGTGCACGTCTCAAGCGAAGCCGCACGTTTTCCCGATACGCCACTGGTCGACTATGCGGCGTCCAAGACGGCGCTTCTGTCGGTGTCCAAGACGTTGGCGGGGGAGTTCGGGCCTTGCGGGATCCGCTCCAACGTCGTCGCGCCTGGCCCGACCCGTACGCGGCTTTGGGACGAGCCCGGAGGGTTCGCCGACCAACTGGCCGACCAGTACGGCCTACCGGTGGAGGAGGCGATCCAACGGTTCGTCCAGGACGAACGGCGTCTCCCCACCGGACGCCTTGGCACGCCCCAGGACGTCGCACGGGTCATCACTTTCCTGCTGTCACCATTGGCCGCCCAAGTCACCGGGGCCGAATGGGCCGTGGACGGGGGAGCACTACGGCAGCTCTGAGCCGGCGTGCCGGACGTCACGGGCGTCCGGCACGCTGCCCCCCGGGGCGTACAGACCGGCGGGCAGGGTCAGGCCGGCACCTTGTCGAGGAAGCCGGTCACCCGGTCGAAGCGGCCCTCGTCGTCGAACGTCGCCACATCGAAGCCGACCACGATCGCCTCGCCGCCCTCCGGGCCGAGCTCCCAGGTGAAGCGGGCCACGTTGTGGTGGGCGTCCACTGTTCCCGCCGCGCGGAAGACCAGGCCGGGGAACTGCTGCTGCGCGGCGCCGACGAACGCGTCGATCGCGTCGCGCCCCTCCGCCACGCCGAGCGGGTCGACGTAGACGGGGCTCTCCGTCCACAGCTCGTCGATCGCGGCGCGCCGGGCGGCCGGGTCGGTCTCGTTCCACACGGCCAGGTAGCGCTCGACCCGCTGCTGCACATCGCTCATGTCATGACTCCCGTCTGATTGTTCGGGTTCGTCGCCCCGATGACCGCTACATTGCCGGGCCCGCCACGGAAGATCGATTACCTGGGAGGTCATGCCCGCGCGTCCGGTGGCCTGGGTCGTGACGATGGTGTCGGATTTCTGCCAGTGGGGACCCCTGACCATCGGCGATGCTGGAGGCATGCACGAGGACGTGGAGAGGTGTGTGCGGGCCGTCCAGTCGAAGGACGCCCGCTTCGACGGATGGTTCTTCACCGGGGTCGTGACCACCGGGATCTACTGCCGTCCAAGCTGCCCCGTGGTCCCGCCCAAGCCGGAGAACATGCGCTTCTACCCGAGCGCCGCAGCCGCCCAGCAGGCCGGGTTCCGGGCTTGCAAACGGTGCCGTCCCGACACCTCCCCAGGCTCCCCCGAGTGGAACCACCGCGCGGACGTCGTTGCTCGGGCCATGCGCCTTATCGCCGATGGCGTCGTCGACCGAGAAGGCGTTCCCGGCCTCGCGGCACGGCTCGGCTACAGCACGCGGCAGGTAGAGCGCCAGCTCAATGCCGAGCTGGGCGCGGGCCCACTCGCCCTGGCGCGAGCCCAGCGCGCGCAGACGGCGCGGCTCCTCATCGAAACCACGCTCCTTCCCATGGGGGACGTGGCGTTCGCGGCGGGGTTCGCCAGTATCCGCGCCTTCAACGACACCGTCCGCGAGGTTTTCGCGCTCACCCCGTCCGCCCTGCGCGACCGCGTCGCGAAGGGGCATCCGCCCGCTGGGGCCGGTGTGCTGTCGCTGCGGCTGCCGTTCCGGGCCCCGCTGTGCCCGGACAACCTGTTCGGGCACCTCGCCGCCACCGCCGTCCCCGGCGTCGAGGAGTGGCGGGACGGCGCGTTCCGCCGCGCCCTGCGGCTGCCCCACGGGCACGGCATCGCCACCCTGCGGCCCCAGCCGGACCACGTCGCCTGCACGCTCAGCCTCAGCGACCTGCGCGACCTCCCCATCGCCATCAGCCGCTGCCGCTGGATGCTCGACCTGGACGCCGATCCCGTCGCCGTGGACGACCTGCTCCGCACCGACCCCGTTCTCGCACCGCTCGTCGACAAGGCCCCTGGGCGCCGCGTGCCCCGCACTGTGGACGCCCCCGAGTTCGCCGTCCGCGCCGTCCTGGGCCAGCAGGTCTCGACGGCCGCGGCCCGCACTCACGCGGCGCGTCTGGTCACCGCCTACGGCGACCCCGTCGAGGACCCAGGCGGTGGCCTGACACATCTCTTCCCGACACCCGCCGCCCTTGCCGAACTCGACCCGGATTCCCTCGCCTTCCCCAAGACCCGCCGCACCACCCTGATGACCCTTGTCGACGCTCTCGCCAAAGGGGAGATCGACCTCGGCGTAGGCAGCGACTGGGACGAGGCCCGCGCGCGCTTGTCCGCCCTACCCGGCTTCGGTCCGTGGACGGTCGAGACCATCGCGATGCGAGCCCTCGGTGACCCGGACGCCTTCATCCCCGGCGACCTCGGCATCAGGGCAGCCGCCGCGATGCTCGAACTTCCCGTCACGCCTGCGGCCCTCACCCGACGCGCCGCACAATGGCGGCCATGGCGCGCCTACTCCGTCCAGTACCTGTGGGCCACCCTCGACCACGCCATCAACCTCCTTCCCGCGAACTGAAGGAACCGCTGTGGAAACAACGCACGTCGTCATAGAGAGCGTCGTGGGACCGCTCACCCTGGTCGCCACCGACGGCGCTCTGTCCGGGCTCTACATGGAGATGCAGCGGCACCGGCCAGCCCAGGAGACCTTCGGCGCACCAGGCGACCCCGAAGAAGAACCCTTCGCGACCGTCGCCGCGCAACTCTCGGCGTACTTCGCAGGCGATCTGACCGAGTTCGACCTGCCGCTCCGCCTCCACGGGACGCCCTTCCAAGAGCGCGTCTGGACCGCCCTACAGGAGATCCCCTACGGCCAGACCATCACCTATGGCGAACTCGCCGTCGAGATCGGCAGCCCGTCCGCGTCCCGCGCGGTCGGCCTCGCCAACGGGCGCAACCCGGTCGGCGTCATCGTCCCCTGCCACCGCGTCGTCGGATCCACCGGCTCCCTCACCGGCTACGGCGGCGGCCTCGACCGCAAGCGCTACCTCCTCGACTTCGAGCGCAAGGTCCGGGCCACCGAGAACGCGCTCTTCTGACCCGCCCGGAGGAATGTCGGAGCCGCGGGCTACCGTGCTCGTGATGGCCGTCCAACCGGAGAAGGGCTGATCGAGGTGGAGTTCCGAGTCGAGCGCCAGACGCTGGCAGACGCGGTGGCGTGGGCTGCGCGGACGCTGCCGGCACGTCCCGCGCTCCCCGTCCTCGCGGGCATGCTCATCGAGGTCACCGAGCAGGGCGGGCTCACCCTCGGCGCGTTCGACTACGAGGTGTCCGCCCACGCCACCGACGAGGCGGCCGTGGCGGAGCCGGGCCGCGTCCTCGTCCCCGGGCGGCTGCTGTCCGACATCGTGCGCAACCTCCCGAACCAGCCCGTTGACGTCCTCACCAAGGGCTCCGAGGTCGTCGTCCGCTGCGGGCCCGCCGAGTTCGGCCTCCTGACGCTCCCCGTCGAGGACTACCCCACCCTCCCCGAGCCGCCCGCCCGCGCCGGCACCGTCCCCGGCGACCTGTTCGCCGCCGCCGTCGCGCAGGTCACCCCCGCGGCCGGACGCGACGACACCCTGCCCATGCTCACCGGCGTCCGGATCGACATCGAGGGCGACACGATGTGGCTCGCCTGCACCGACCGGTACCGCATCGCCGCCCGCGAGCTGACCTGGTCCCCCGAGGAGCCCGGCTTCACCGCCGGGGTCGTCGTCCCCGCCCGCACCCTCGCCGACACCGCCAAGGCGATCAAGCGCGGCGCGGACGTGTCCATCGGCCTCGGCGGCACCGCCGACACCCTGATCGGCATCTCCGGCGGCGGCCGCAGCATGACCAGCCGGCTCCTCGACGACCAGTACATCAACTACCGGTCCCGCCTCACCGGCACCTGGACGTCCGTCGCCGAGATCCGTGTGGCCCCCTTCGTCGAGGCGATCAAGCGCGCCGCCCTCGTCACCGAGCGCGGTACCCCGGTCCGGCTGGCCTTCACGGCCGACGAGGTCCGCATCCGCGCCGCCACCGGCGACTCCGCCCGCGCCAACGAGAGCGTCGGCGCGCACCTCGACGGCGACGACATCGACATCGCCTTCGCGCCCCAGTACCTGCTCGACGGCCTCGCGGGCATCGACACCGAGTACGCCCGCCTCGAATGCACCGGCCCCACCAAGGCCGCCCTCCTCACCGCCATCCCCGACAAGAAGGACGGCGAGCCCGACCCCGATAACACCGACACCGGCTACCGCTACCTGGCCATGCCCGTCCGCCTGACCAGCTAGCCCCGCCTTGGCGCGCCCCACCAAGTCCCGTTCTGATGGTGGACGCGGTTCCAGTCGTCGCCGGAGGCGTCGTCGGGCACTGGGACGAGCATCGCTTCCGCCTCGGCGCACACGTGCTCGATCTGGCTCGCCCTCAGACGTCGACAGTCCCAGAGCAACTCAGCCATCTCGGCCGCCAGCGGATCCTCAGGCGGTGTCGCCTCGGACAGGTCGGCGCCGGTGATGGCCGCGAGGTCGGCGGCGGGGATGCCGAGGGCGGTCGCGAAGCCGCCCACCCAGGTCGGTCTCAACGGAACGGCGCCCGCGGCGATGTGGCCGTAGGTGGTGCCGGCCAGGTACATGCGACCTCGGGTCAGCAGGTGAAGTGTCTTGGCGGCGTCGACCGGGGAATGGAGGTTCCGGTTGGCGCACAGCATGGTGACGAGCATCGCGCCCAAGCCACCGTCCCCCTGGTAGAAGGCGCGCGGCGGATCGGCCGGACGGATGCGGGGCAGTTGGGGCAGACGTTCAACCGTTTCGTGGATATGGGTCCGCTGATCTGCCGGCAGGGCCATCACGACATGGATGAGGTCCACGAGTCCGGAGCCTGCTGCCGCTTCGCAGGGCCGAAGGGCCTCCGGCACCGAGAGTCCGGCGATCACGAAGAGGTCGGCGGTGCGGAAACCCAGCGCGGCGGCAAGGCCATCGACCTGCGACGCGGACGGGGGCACGCCGTCGGCCACCGAGCGCAGGTCGGATTCCGGGATGCCGGACGCTGAGGCCAGCCAGGCGATGTCCGTCTGGCGGTAGTCGAGGAGCCGCGTCAATAACACGCCAAAGTCGGGATAGTTCGCCATGCCGCCAACTTAATCCGACGAGGACCCAACGGCCGGACAGGCGCGGCGCCGGCTGGGCACCTGCTCCGACACCCATGAGATCATCACCGCCGCTCACCGCTACCAAAAGCTCCTCACGGGCCATCCCGACCCGGAATGGATCATCGAGAGCCTTCAATCGGCCTGGCAATCACCCACCGTCTGGGAGAACCCGGCCAAGACCGGCAACCCGGCTCCCGGCTGTTATGGGGACAGCGCGACGCGCTCACCCGATGGGGCGACACCCGTCGATGCCGGTTCAGTGCCGTCCGGCGGCACCGTCAAGCTGGACAGCAGCGGCACTGGTTCGCCATACCAGTCCCGGGAAAGGCCACTTCAAATGGGACAACCGCCCGCCCACATGTCCGGTGGGAAGTGGTCAACCGGAGGTCAGAGACATGGGCGGTGGCCTCCCGGACCTCACAGTGAGGCGTGTGGTCAGAGGTCCAGGACGGCCAGGACGAAGCGAACTTCCCGGGTGCTCGCGTTGCCGTAGGAGTGGGGGCGGTCGCCGACGAAGACGGCGGCGGCGCCGGCCTCGACGAGGTCGGTCCGGCCGTCCACGCCCAGGGTGAGCGTGCCCTCCTGGACGTACACGATCTCCTTGGTGCCCGGTACGTGCGCGTCGCTCTCGCGCGTCTCGCCAGGCTGGAGCACCCAGTTCCACAGCTCCAGCGAAGGACGCGGGTCGCTGCCGGCCAGCAGCGTTCCCGTCCCGCCGAGCTCGCCCTGCCACAGCACGACATGCCGCTCCGGCCGGAACATCCGCACGGGCGGCTCCTCCTCGACCTGCACGAGCCGGGTGAGCGGCACCCCGAGCGCGTCGGAGATGCGGATGAGCGTCCCCAGGTTCGGGTTGCCGCGCCCCTGCTCGAGCCCGACCAGCACGCCCTTGCTCACCCCGGCGCGCCCGGCGAGCTCGTCCAGGCTCCATCCGTGCCCGGCCCGCAGCGCCCGCACCGTCCGCGCCACGGCCTCGCCGATCGCCTCCTGACCGCTCAAGGGCCCTCCAGCCGCCTCGCTCCGGTCCGCCGCCCGCCAGTCTCCCGCATACCCGGGGGCGCCTCGCCTGGGACTGGAAACCGGACGGCCGGACGTCGCGTCACTTGGGACCCCCGCCGTCGGTCGGTATGATGACATGCGAATGTCATTAAAGTGACCGTGCGGGAGGATGAGGATGCTGGAGCGGATCGTGGTGGACGAGGCCGTGCGGGAGCTGCGTCCCGACTTCGCCGTGCTCGTCATGACCGCCGAAGGGCTGGAGAACGGGCCGAGCGACGAGGCCGGCGAGGGCTGGCTCGCCGAGGCGGCGAAGGCGGCGGACGCGGACGACCCGCACGTCGAGGCGTGGCGCGAGGCCTACCGGGCGTTCGGGGCCAAGCCGCAGCGGACCCGGCCCTCCGTCGACGCGCTGCTGCGCCGCGCGGACGCGCTCCCGTCCATCAACAGGGTCGTGGACGCCTACAACGCGGTGAGCGTCGAGTACGCGCTGCCCATCGGCGGCGAGGACCTGGACGCCTACCGCGGTTCGGCGCGGCTGGTCAGGGCCACCGGCGACGAGCCGTTCGACGTGGTGGCGGGCGGCGAGCCCGCGGTCGAGCACCCGAACCCCGGCGAGGTCGTCTGGCGGGACGACCGGGGCGTCACCTGCCGGCGGTGGAACTGGCGCCAGTGCGTCCGGACGCGGCTGACGGAGACCACGAAGAACGGCCTGTTCCTCCTCGAACGCCTTGAGCCGTACCCCCTCGACCGGCTGGGCGAGGCCGGCGACCGGCTCGCCGGGCGGCTGCGGACGATCTCGCCCGGCGTGCGGATCGAGACCAGGCTGATCGGCGGGCGGTGATGGTCACGGTCCTCGCCCTGGCCGCCGCCCTCGCCTACGGGGTCGCCGACTTCCTCGGCGGGACCGTGACCCGCGGATCGACCGCGATCAGAGCGCTGACCTGGTGCGTCCCGATCGGGCTGGCGGTCGTGCTGGTGGCGGCGCTGCTCACCGGCGGGGACGCGAGCCCCGGCCCGATGGCCTGGGGGTTCGTGGCCGGCCTCTGCGGCGGCAGCGGGCTGATCGCGTTCTACCGGGCCCTCGCGCGGGGGCCGATGAGCGTGGTGGCGCCGGTGTCGGCGCTGGCGGCGGCGGTGATCCCGGTGGCCGTGGGCGTCGCCCAGGGCGAGCGGCTGGACGCGTCCGTGCTGCTCGGCGTCCTGCTCTGCCTCTTCGCGATCGGCCTGGTCAGCATGGAGTCCGGCGGCGCGGAGGAGCCCACCGCGGGCGCGGTCGGACGGCGGCTCCTGGACTCGGGCCCGGTGATGGCCGGCCTGTCCGGGAGCTGCTTCGGTGTCTTCTTCGTCCTGTTGAAGGAGGCGGGGGACGGCACCGGGCTGTGGCCGATCGTCGGCGCCCGCCTCGGCAACCTCGCCATCGTGGCGGTCGCGCTGCTGTTCCTGGCGGCCCGCGGTGCCGGCGCGGGCCCGAGGCTGTCCGGACGGACGCTGATCGTCCTGGCGCTGCTGTCCGGGAGCCTGGACGCGGGGGCGAACGTCCTGTACTTCCTCGCGGTCCACAACGGCATGCTCAGCCTCGCGGCCGTCCTCACGTCCCTCTACCCGGCGATCACCGTCCTGCTGGCGAGGGTCGCCTACAGCGAGCGCCTGCGGGCCGTCCAGCGCGTCGGCATGGCCGTCGCCGTGGCCGGCGTGGCCCTCGTCACGGTCGGCTGACGGATCCCCGCCGCCGATCACGCCGCCTCTCCGGCGGGCGGAGGCGACGGTGCCCGCACAACGCGAAGGCCGCCGACCCGAAACGGGGCGACGGCCTTCGCGGCGGCGGTGGTGGTGGGATTCGAACCCACGGAAGCTTGCACTTCACACGCTTTCGAGGCGTGCGCCCTCGTCCACTAGGCGACACCACCGCGGGAGAGCCTACCCGACTCTGCGGCGCGCGAAGAACTCGATGAGGGGGGCGGCGCACTCGTCGGCCATCACCTCGGCGATCACCTCGGGGCGGTGGTTGAGGCGCCGGTCGCGGACGACGTCCCACAGGGAGCCGACCGCGCCCGCCTTCGGGTCGACCGCGCCGTAGACGACGCGGTCAAGCCGGGCCTGGACGGACGCCCCCGCGCACATCGTGCACGGCTCCAGCGTCACGACGAGCGTGCAGCCGGACAGCCGCCACCCGCCGAGGACGCCCGCCGCCCGCCGCATCGCGACGATCTCCGCGTGGCCGGTCGGGTCGGCGGTCCGCTCGCGATCGTTGCGGCCCGTTCCGATGATCTCGCCGGACGCGTCGAGGACGACGGCGCCGACCGGGATCTCGCCGTCGGCGGCCGCCTCGCGGGCCGCTTCGAGGGCCCGGAGCATCGCCGGCCGGAAACTCGCGACGACCGGGTCGCGCGCGTCAGTCACGGAGGCGGTCGAACTCCTCGCCGAATCCGGCCTGCTCGGCGACGGCGAGGAGCGCGTCGCCGGGCAGGGCGCGCTCGCCGAGCTCGCCGAGCCGCCCGGCGTCGATCCCGAGGTCTTCCAGCAGGGCCGCGTCGCCCGCGGCGTCGCCGTCCGGCACGTCGCCGACGAGCTGCTGGAACAGCGAGGCGAGGCCGTCCCCGCGGACGGCGGAGATGTAGGGGCGCGGCTCGTCGTCGCGGTCCAGCCGGACGATCGCGAACCAGTCGTCGTCCTGCTCGACCAGCAGCACGACCGGGTCGCCGTAGGACTCGACGGCGGCCTCCCGCATCAGGTCGGCGATGTCGTCGACGCTCTCCGCCTCGTCGAGCACGGCCTCGGTCCCGACCCAGCCCTGGGGGGTCTGGGCGAACACGGCGGCGAAGTAGGACACGTGCTCATTGTGACCCACGCCGTCCGCGCGCTCACACCCCCTGCGCGGGAATCGGCGCCCGGCTGCCCGGAAGCGGTTGTGAACAAACTTCGCATTCTTGTCCGGTGACGGACGCCCCGGCGTCCTTCCCCCGGTTCACCCGAGTCCGCATACTGCTCAGCGATCGTCATCCCGGGAGGAGTGCCATGGGTGCGGACGAACTGACCAGGCGCGGGTTCCTGGCGGGGACGGCGGGCGCCGCGGCGATCATCGCGGCGGGCACCGCCTCCGGGTCGTCCGCCCAGGCCCACGCGGCGGAACTGGCCGCCGCCAGGCGCGCCCCGGTCGCCGAGCTGCCCGATCCGGAGGAGTCCGGCATCGACCACATCGTCGTGGTGATGATGGAGAACCGGTCCTTCGACCACTACCTGGGCTGGCTGCCCGGCGCCGACGGACGCCAGGCCGGGCTCACCTTCACCGACGCCGAGGGCGACGCGCACGACACCCACCACCTCAAGGTGCCGTGGGGGTGCGGCTTCAACGACCCCGACCACTCCTATCAGGGCGGGCGGACCGAGTACAACGGCGGCCGATGCGACGGCTGGCTGCGCGCCGGCGACAACGACGTGTTCTCCATCGGCTACTACGAGGGCCCCGACCTCGGCTTCCACGGCCGGGCCGCGCTCGACTGGACGGTCTGCGACCGCTACTTCCCCGCGGTCATGTCGTCCACCTTCCCGAACCGGATCTTCCAGCACGCCGGGCAGACCGACCGGACCTCCAACTCGCTGACGATCTCGGAGACCACCACGGTCTGGGACCGGCTCAAGGCGGCGGGGATCTCCTGCCGGTACTACTTCAGCGACGTGCCGTTCACCGCGCTGTGGGGCCTGCGGCACCTCGACATCAGCCGGAGCATCGCCGAGTTCCGCGCCGACGCCCGCGACGGCCGGCTCCCCGCGGTCAGCTTCGTCGAGCCCGGCTTCCTCGGCGAGCTGCTCCTGCCCGGCATGTCAGAGGACGAGCACCCGCTCGCCGACATCCGCTTCGGCCAGGCGTTCCTCAACGAGGTCTACACCGCGCTCGTCACCTCGCCGAACTGGCCCCGCACCCTGTTCGTCATCAACTACGACGAGTGGGGCGGGTTCTTCGACCACGTCCCGCCGCCGGAGGGACCCGACCCGCGGCCCGACCTCGGCACCGGGCTGCGCGGCTTCCGCGTCCCCTGCCTGCTGATCTCCCCGCGGGCGCGGCGCGGGGCCGTCGCGCACGAGGTGTACGACCACACGTCCGTCCTGAAGGCGATCGAGTGGCGCTGGGGCCTGGAGCCGCTGACCGTGCGGGACGCCGCGGCCCGCAACATCGCCGAGGTGCTGAACTTCACCGACCCCCCCGACACGCGCGCGCCCCGCTACGACGCCAGGCGGCCGATCAGCCTCGGCTGCCTCGACCCGCAGCACAGCCACACCGGCGACGACTGGGCGGGGCTGAGCGACTACGCCCGGCGCAACGGCTTCCCACGCTGACCGCCTTGGGGACGGGCACCGGGCCGGGCGGCGGACGGGTCAGGGGACGGCGTCGAGGGCGCGCTCGAAGGCCGGGGCGAACCCGATGCGGCCGGCGATGCTGAGGAGCATCTCGTCCGGATAGAGCTCCAGGTCGCCGGAGATCGCGCCGAGCTCCATCTCGTCCAGCCCGAGGTCGGCGAAGATCGACATGTCGCCCACCGGGAGGACCTGGTCGAGCTCCTCCTCGTCCGGGATCGGGATGTCGAGGTACTCCAGGACCTGGCCGGCGAGCGGCCAGTCGACCGAGGCGGTCACGTCCGACAGGAACACCATCACCTCGTCGCCGAGCAGGCGAATCGCGACGAAGAAGTCGTCGCCGACCGACACCAGCCCGACCGTGCCGCCGAGGCTCGGCTGCTGGCGCAGGGCATGGATCAGCCCCGCGAGGTCCTCGGTCAGCGCGACCGGAAGGATCTCGGCCTCCCAGCCCTCGTCTTCCCGATACACCACAACGGCGAAGTCCGTCGCGTCCACATCCGTCATTTCCACCCCACCGGCACGTCTCCTGCCAGGGCATGGTCGCAGATGCGGCGCGCGCTCGCGTGCCCCACCACCAAACTCGCCGCCGCACCCGGAGGTGAGGCCGGGAGCCTGCGCCGATCACGGTGCCCGGCGGCATGAACCTAACCGATCTGGATCAATTGATGCGGAACGTGCGGCGGCGAAGTGCCGCGTGGATCCGCGCGCGGCGGGACCGGTGCGGCGTGACGCGGCGGCGCAGCTCGCGGGCCTCGGCGAGTTCGCGCAGGAAGACCGCCCTGCGGCGCAGGTGCTCGCGCACCTGCTCGGGGGAGATGTCGCCCTGCGGGCCGGGGCGCCGCGGGGAGTCCTCGCCTGTGACTTCGGTCACGGCGGGGTCGGCGGCCGAGGGCCCGCCGCCGGAAGCCGAAGCGCGAGCGGGCGGATCGGGCGCGGATTCCCGGGCCCGCGAGCCGCTCGGCTGCTGATCGCTCTCGCTGTTCATACCGCCATCCTGCCCAGCTCAGCGGCGACCTATCCTGGCGCCCCGAACCGCCCGGCGGGGTGGGCTACCGTGAGCGCATGCAGACCCTCGCCGTCGACCACCCGCTCGTCGCGCACAAGCTCACGACCCTGCGGGACGTCCGCACCGACTCCCCGACGTTCCGCCGGCTGGCCGACGAACTGGTCACCCTGCTCGCCTACGAGGCGACACGCGACGTCAGGGTCGCCGAGGCCACGGTGCAGACGCCCCTCGTCCCGGCGCAGGGCGTCCAGCTCGCGAGCCCGAAGCCGCTCGTCGTGCCGATCCTGCGCGCCGGCCTCGGGATGCTGGACGGGATGACGCGGCTGCTGCCGACCGCCGAGGTCGGCTTCCTCGGGATGATCCGTGACGAGGGGACCCTGCAGGCCGAGACCTACGCGTCGCGGCTGCCGGACGACCTGTCCGGGCGGCAGTGCTACGTCCTCGACCCCATGCTCGCGACCGGCGGGACGCTCGCCGCGGCCATCCGGCTGCTGTTCGAACGCGGTGCCGACGACGTCACGGCGCTCTGCCTCCTCGCCGCACCCGAGGGGCTGAAGTACCTGGAGCAGGCCTTCTCCGACATCTCGGCGCCCATCAAGGTGGTCACGGCCGCGATCGACTCGCACCTCAACGAGCAGGGCTTCATCATGCCGGGCCTCGGCGACGCGGGGGACCGGCTCTACGGCGTCGTCTGACCGCTCGGGCAGGAGTCCGTTTCCCCGACGTGACCTGCGATGTTCGTTCCCAGCGGCATGGGGTACCACCACCTCTACGGAACGCGAGCGCGCGTTCCCCTCCGCCGTCCCGGCACAGGGGACCGTCACGGACCGGACGGCGCGAGCGAGCTTCGGGGACACATCATGGCTCACCCAGGGGATGGCGACCTTCCGCGCTACACCGAGATCGGCGAACGGCTCACCGAGGAGTTCCACGAGATCCACAACGCCGCCACGGTGGAACGGTGCGTCTCCGCCGCGCGCTACGGCGCCGAGGAGGTGACCGGGGCGGCTCCGCCCGACCTCGTGGAGCGGATCGCGCGCCGGCATCTGGAGGTGCTGGCGACGGTCGCGGCCGAGAAGCGCCGCAGGGCGCGCCGCTCCTCGCTCGACAACGCGCCCTGACCAGCGGACGTGCGGCGCGCGCCGTCGCGCTGCTTTGCCGCCCGTGTGGGCTGTGCGAAACTGAAACCGGGGTCCGTGGGTCTACGCTCCGGGAGGCAGTCGTGCCGGCCAAGAAGTACCTCACGTGGGCCGCCGCGGCTTTCGTGGCGTTCTACGTCATCACGCAACCGAACGGCGCCGCCGAAACGGTGGACAGCGCCGCGACGGGCATCTCCTCCGCCGCCGACTCCATCGCCACCTTCGTCAACTCGCTCGCCTGAGGCCGCATGAGACTCGTCACCCCCGGCGACTCCGCGCCGGCGTCCGTCAACAAGTACCTGCTCCCCCACGAGAACCAGGTGATCACGGTGCGGCGCCACCCGGCCGTGCTGATGGTCCCCGTCGGCCTGCTGCTCGGCGGCCTGATCCTCGCGGGCCTGCTGAGCCAGACGCTCGCCGAGAACGGCGGCGCGGTCTTCAGCTGGGTCTGGTGGGGCTGGCTGATCCTTCTCGCCTGGTTCGTCTGGCGGGTGGCGGAGTGGTCCGTCGACTATTTCGTCATCACCAACCAGCGGATGCTGCTCACCACGGGCCTCATCACCCGCAAGGTCGCGATGATGCCGCTGGCCAAGGTCACCGACATGAGCTTCAAGCGGACGATCGCGGGCCGCATGCTCGGCTACGGGGAGTTCGTCCTGGAGTCCGCCGGTCAGGACCAGGCCCTCACGAACGTGCCCTTCCTGCCCTACCCCGAGCAGCTCTACCTCGAAGTCTGCGAGATGATCTTCCCGAACAAGAATCCGGCGCCCGAGGAGGCGCTCCCCCCGCCTCCGCCGCCGCGCCGGCGCCGTCCGCCGGAGGACGCCCCCGACCCCGACGCGCAGGACGCCCCGACCGCGACGCTGCCCAAGGGCGACGACCCCGACGGGGAGATATAGCTCCGCACCGTCGCCGACGAGGAAAGCCGGGCACCTCGTGCCCGGCTTTCTCGTTTCCGCAGGGGGACGACGAGGCCCTCGCGGTGATCTGAGACGATGCAGGGCGGCCCGACGCTCCCGGAACACGTCAGCGACCGCGCGGCCGGAAGCCGGTGCACGGCGGTGCTCAGGTCGGGCGGGCCGGCGCCGTCCGGCATCGGCCGGAACCACTGGGAGCGGTCCCAACCTCGCCGAACGCGGGGCCGACCGTCCGGTACTGGCCGGAATGCGAGGGAGGCTGATCAATATCGGCGGTCCCTGCGATCTTGCCCGGACGGTCGGATACCGTCGGCGAATGACAGACGTCGCGATCGACGGGAGGGCCCGCCGGCGCGAACCGGCGAATCCCGCCGAGGCGCCGTGCGCACGGGCCTGCCGGCCGGTCTCTTCTCCTGTCGCTTCCTTGCTCTCGATGTGTGATAACCCGCAATGTGCAATCATGTCGGCACCCCAGCCGCCTGTTTACTTCCGCTAAGTGAGTCCACATGCCGGGTCCAGGCAATGTCGGCGAACGTGTCCGCAACCTGCGGCTGACCAGACGCTTGTCGCAGGCACAGCTCGCCGGTCACGACCTTTCCGACAGCTACATCTCCTTGATCGAGTCGGGCAAGCGCACGCCGACGCCGACCGTCCTGCGCATGCTGGCCGAGCGTCTCGGCTGCACCCCCGAGTACCTCGCCGAGGGCGTCGAGCCGGAGCAGCGCGCCCACCTCGAGGTGCGCGAGCGGCACGCCCATCTGGCGCTGCTGCGCGGCGACCCCGCCACGGCCGAGGCCGGGTTCGACGAGGTGATCGCCCGCAGTGACGATCCCGACCTCACGGGCCGCGCCCGGCTGGGCCGCGCCCGCGCCCTTGAGGAACTGGGCCGCACCGACCGCGCGATCGAGCTGTTCGAGGAGCTGCGCGAGCAGGCCGAACGCGACCCGGGCCGGGGGAGCTGGCTGCCCCCGGTGATCGCGCTGGCCCGGTCGTACCACACCGTCGGCGACCTGGGGCAGGCCGTGGCGCTGGGCGAGCGCGCCCTCGAACGGCTGGAGCGGCTCGGCCTCCACGCCGGCCACGAGTACACCGAGGCCGGGCGCATCCTGCTGCTCGCCTATGTGGATCGCTCCGACCCCGTCCGCGCCCACGAACTCGGGCGGCGCCTCCTGCATCCGGTCGGCTCCGAGGACACCGAGCCGCTGGGCGTCCACTACCAGCGGGCGAGCATGCGCGCGCTGGAGGAGGGAGCGGTGGGCGACTCCCTGTACTTCGCCGATCAGGCCCTTGCCGCGCGCACGGACACGACCCCCGTGCAGGCCCACGCGCGCCTCGCCCTCGCCGGGGCGAAGGCGCTGCTCAGGGGCGTCGAGCCGTTCTCCGCCGCCGCGCGGCCCGGTGCGGTGCCCTCCGGGGAGTACGGGTTCGAACGCCCGCGTCAGGAAGGGACCCGCGAAGCGGCCCGGGAGGCGCTCGCCCTCCTCCAGGACGCGACCGGCCTGGACGACGCCGAATCCACCGAGTGCACCATCGCCAAGGCCCGCGCGCTCGTCCTCGTCGGAGACCTGGACGAGGCGATCGCCGCGCTCGAACAGTTCCTCGACACCGGCATGGCCCTCTCCGCCCCCACGAGCGGACGCACCATGACGCCCCAGCCCGCCGACGAGCTGGGCGTGCGCACCCAGAAGACTGTTCTGGCCCGCCTGGTCCTGGCCCGCGCACGGGTGGCCCAGGGGAACACCAACGCGGCCCAAGTCGTCCTTCGCGCGGCCTCGGAGCAACTGGCGACCCTCCCCGAGGGACGTCCGGCGGCGCACCTCTACAGGGAACTCGGCGAACTCTACGAACTCATCGAGTCCCCCGAAAGCGCCGCCACCGCTTACCGCCAGGCCCTTGAGGCGGCCGGTCTGTCGGTCTTCAACCGCGTTCCCTTGACCGCCCCCCACTAGACCGCTCGCCTGCGGGAAGGCGAGGCGGCTCGGTAGACGCGCGCCGCCTCGCCTTGCGATCGGGGCGTGCCGTCGCTTCGTTCGCCGCGCTGACGCCATGCCCCCGGGACCGGCGCTGCTCGGACGTCTCCGCGAACCGGACGGCGGTGGGGTGGAATAAAGCACGGGTCATGGATGTCGTATGATTCAGACATGGGATGACTGGTTGACTGGAGGTTCGGGTGACTCTGCGGACGGCACGGCGGTCGTCGCTCGTCGACCAGGTGATCGACCAGCTCAGAGGCGAGATCACCGGCGGCGGATGGCCGGTGGGCGCCAAGATCCCGCCGGAGCCGGTGCTGTCGGAGACGCTCGGGGTCGGGCGCAACACCGTCCGGGAGGCGGTGCGAGCGCTGACCCACGCGGGGCTCCTGGAGAGCCGCCAGGGCGACGGGACGTACGTGCGCGCCACGAGCGAGCTGTCCGGCGCCGTCAGGCGGCGGCTGGAGACCGCGGAACTCGTCGAGATCCTCGAGGTCCGGCGGGGGTTCGAGGTGGAGGCGGCCAGGCTCGCCGCCACCCGGCGCACGGACGCCGACATCGCCGCCATCGCGGTCGCGCTCGCCCGCCGGGACGCGGCATGGGCGGCGGGCGAGCACTCCGCGTTCGTCGAGGCCGACCTCGAATTCCACACCTCCGTGGTCGAGGCCACCCACAACCGCGTCCTGACGGAGCTGTACCGCGACTTCAGCGCGGCGCTCCGGGCCAGCATCGGCGCGGCCGGGAGCCTGCTCGAACACGCCGACGTCCCGCACGGCCCCATCGCCGCGGCCATCGAGGCGGGGGACGCCGACGCCGCCACCCGGGCGACCCACGCGTGTCTCGACCAGATCCTCGCCTCGACCGTCCCCCCGTCCGGAACGGCTCCGCAGGAGACCTAGCGCGGGAGCGCGAGCCAGCACCATGGCCGGGGGCGTGACCCGCCACCCCATGGGCGGCCGTCGTGGTGCCCGGCGACAGGCGGGACATCGGCACCGGAACGCGGAAGAACCGGCTTGACGCAGTAGACCCTGCGCTCGAAGCGACCGAAGAACAGCGAAGGTGACATGAACAGCTCTACGACTCCGGGTTCCCGGGCCGCGGCCGTGTGGTCGCTCGTCGGCCTGGTGCTGCTGACGATCAACCTGCGTGCCGCGATCACCGGGATCTCGCCGGTGCTCGGCGACCTCAGGGACGCGTTCGGGCTGTCGGGCGCGGAGACCGGCGTCCTCACCACGCTGCCGGTGCTGTGCCTGGGAGTGTTCGCGGCCGCCGCGCCGGTCGTCGCGCGCCGGTTCGGCACCGAGACCGCGATCGCCGGCTCCCTCGTCATGATCACGGCGGGGATCGTGCTGCGGGTCGTGCAGTCCCCGGTCTCGCTGTTCGTTGGAACGGTCCTGGCCGGGGCGGGGATCGCGATGGGCAACGTCCTCATGCCGGCTGTGATCAAGCGCGCGTTCCCGTCCCGCCTGGGCTCGCTGACCGGCCTCGCGATGATGCTGATGGCGGCCAGCGGCGCGGTCGCCGCCGGGCTCGCGGTGCCGCTGGAGGAGGCGGGCGGCTGGCGGCTCGCGCTCGCCGTCTGGGCCGTCCCGTCGCTGGTCGCCGCGCTCGTGTGGGGTCCGCTCGCCCTGCGCGGCCGCCGCGCCCCGACGCCGCCCGTCACCGCCCCGCGCGCCGGGGGATCGCTGCTGCGCTCCCCGACCGCCTGGTCCGTCGCCGCGTTCATGGGCCTGGCGTCGCTGATGTTCTACGTGCTCCTGTCGTGGCTTCCGGAGATCATGCGGGACGCCGGCCACCCGGCCGCCACCGCCGGGATGATGGTCTCCACCATGATGATCGTCGGAATCCCGCTGGGCTTCCTCGTGCCGGTGTTCGCCGCCCGCCTGCGCGACCAGCGCCCCCTCGTCGTCGCCGTCGCGGCCACGATGGTCGTCGGCCTGGTCGGGCTGCTGCTCGCCCCGTCCGCCGGATGGACGTGGGTCGTGATCCTCGGCATCGGCACCGGCAGCGCGTTCCCGCTGGCCTTCACGCTGCTCAGCCTCCGCTCGCCGAACCCGGCGACGGCCGCGGGCCTGTCGGGGATGGCGCAGACGGGCGGCTACCTCCTCGCCGCCGCCGGCCCGCTCGCGGTCGGCGTCCTGCACGACGCCACGGGCGGCTGGAACGTGCCAGTGAGCCTGCTGCTCGTCCTGGTGGTGCCGGAGGTCGTGGTCGGGCTGCTGGCCGCGCGGCCCGGGTTCGTCCACCCGGCCCGGCCGGCGGCGCCGCTGGTGGAGCCGAAGGCCCTCCCGGCGCCGGAGCCCGCCCGCACCCACTGATCAGGACATGTCGACGGCGTCCAGGTCGAGGACGCGCGCGTGCAGGACGAGCCGCTGGTGCAGCGCCGCCCGGAGCGCCCGGTGCAGGCCGTCCTCCAGGTAGAGCTCGCCCTGCCACTGGACCACGTGGGGGAACAGGTCACCGTAGAACGTGGAGTCCTTCGACAGCAGCGACTGGAGATCCATCTCCCGCTTGGTGCTGACGAGCTGGTCGAGGCGGACCTGGCGAGGGGGGATCTTGGCCCAGTCCCGGGACGAGAAACCGTGCTCCGGATAGGGCCTTCCTTCACCCACCGCCTTAAAGATCACACTTCGAGTCTAAGGGCTCGCCGGTGCGCGGAGAAGGCGCGCAACAACATGCGTCACTCTGCTTTCCGCGTCCGGTAAACCAGTTACCCCGCAGCTCAGCCCGCCGGTGACTAAATACCGGGCGGGGTGGTGTGGCCGCTCACGACTGGTGGTCAGACCAGATGTAGGCACCCGGAAGCAACTCGGTCACGGGCACGGAGCGCAGCGTTCCTCCCATGTCGACGATGACGCGTATGGACGGGAAGTAGTCGAAGAGCACCTGCCGGCACCGTCCGCAGGGGGACATCACCCCGCGCTCGCCGCCCCCCACCGCGACGACCATGTCCAGATCGTGGGCGCCCTGGGCGGCGGCCGCGCCCATCACGGCCAGCTCCGCGCACGGGCCGCCGGTGAAGTGGTGGACGTTCATCGCGGTGACGATCCGCCCGTCCCGCGCGCGGGCGGCGGCCGCGACCGTGTGCTCGTCCCCGCGGCTGTGCTCGGCGGCCACACGCGCGGCCGCCTCGACGAGTTCACGGTCGACGGTCATGTCCTTCTCCAAGCGTTCGAGAGGTGCTCAGTTCTTGGCCGTGTGCCGGTCAGTCGTCCACGCGGGCGAGGAGCTCGCGGCTCCACGAGCCGAAGCCCTTGCGCTCGTACAGCCGCACCGCGTCGTGATGGGCCTTCCGACAGCCAGGCCCGGTACTGCGCGCGGCACTGCTCCCCGGAGTCGGCGGCGCCGCGCACCGGCCACCGCTCGCCGACCACGCGGCGATGGTGTTCGAGCACCGCCGGCCACAACGGTCCCAGCGACTCGATGCCGGCCGTCGTCCCCGTGGTGAGGTCGAAGTCCATGATCGCAGCCTAATCACCGTGATCTTCGTGAGCCGGGCGGCGGTCGCCGCCGACTTCGGTGCCGCTCCAGCACCCAGGGCGGGTCAGGCGGTGGCCGGCAGGACGATGACCTTGCCCGGGAGAGCCCCCGCGGCCGCCCGGGCGTGGACCGACGCCAGGTCCGCCAGCGGGACGCGCTCGGAGACGTCGACGGTCAGCGCGCCGCGGTCCACGCGCGCCACGAGTTCCGCCAGCTGCCCGGCGTCGCTGCGGACGTAGACGTCGACGGCTCGCACGCCGCGTTCCTCGTCGGCCGGGGCGGGCATCCACACGGTCGTGCCGACCACGACGCCGCCGTCGCGGACCAGGCCGGCCAGCGCCGCGTACTCGGCGGGATCGATCGGCGCGAGATTGAGCAGGACGTCGACCGGCCCGGTCACCGCGGTGGTCACCTCGGTCGCGGTGTGATCGATGACCTCGTCGGCGCCCGCGGCCTTCACCTGCTCGACGCTGCGGGGGCTGCCGGTGGCGATCACGTGCGCGCCGGCGGCCTTGGCCAGCTGCACCGCGTAGCCGCCCACGGCTCCGCCGCCGCCGCTGATCAGGATCCGCTGCCCGGCCTTCAGCCCGGCGTGGTCGAAGAGCGCCTGCCACGCGGTGAGGCCGACCAGGGGCAGCGCCGCGGCGTCGGCGAGCGGGATGCCCTCCGGAGCCGGCGCCAGGCTCTCGGCGGGCGCGAGGACGTACTCCGCCGAGGCGCCGTCGTCGACGAACGGCAGGAAACCGACGACCCGGTCGCCGATCTCACGTCCGCCGACGCCCTCACCGAGCGCGTCGATCGTTCCCGCGACGTCCAGGCCGGGAATGTGCGGCAACGTCAGGGGCATCGGGCCCTGCATGAACCCCGCGCGGATGTTGCCGTCGACGCCGTTGAACGACGTCGCGGCGACGCGCACCCGCACCTGCCCGGGGCCGGGCTCCGGCAGGTCGACGTCCTCGTAGTGGAGGACGTCGGGCTCGCCGTACTCGTGGAATCGCACTGCCTTCATTTGGGACGCCTCACTTCCGATGAGCATGTGCTTCGAAACCGAAGCACATGCGTCAGCGTAGCAGTGCTTCGAAATTGAAGCAAGAACTTCGAAACTGAAGCAGGTGCGTCATGTCGGATGCGGCGGCGAGGCGAGGCGGCAGCGCCGGGTCGCGTCGGTTCCCGATCACTCGGAGTTTTCGGCGCGGCGTCCGGCGCGGAAGCGATCGTCCAGAATCTCGTCCAACCCGTTGGCCGCTTACCTGGGCAATGTCTCGCGTCATGCCAATAACACTGAAGATTATTCAGTCCAACTTCGGGATGATCGTACGCGATACAGTCATCCTGTGAGGAACGTGGATGACATCGATCGTCAGCTGCTGGAACTCCTCCAGCAGGACGCCACCCGCTCCTACGCGGCGCTCGGCACGGCGGTGGGCCTGTCGGCCGGGGCCGTCCACGAGCGGGTCCGGAAGATGCGCGAGCGGGGCGTCATCCGGCGGACCAGCGTGGACGTGGAGCCGGCCGCGCTCGGCCAGGGCGTGCTGGCCTTCGCCCTGATCGACTCCTCGGTCTGGATGGGCGACCGGGCCGCCGAGTTCGCCGCCATACCGGAGGTGCAGGAGGCCCACGTCGTCGCGGGCAGCGCGTCCGTGCTCGTCAAAGTGCGGACGTCGACGACCGCGCGGCTCCAGGACGTCCTGCGGCGGCTCTACGACATCCAGGGCGTCAGCGGGACGAAGGCGACGGTCGTCCTGGAGACGTTCTTCGAACGCCCCGTCTCCCCCCTGGGCCAGTGACCCCGCCCTCCCCGAAGTCCAGGCCGGAACCAGTGTGATCGTCTTTTCGTCGGAACGGCATGACCGATATCGATCCATCGGCCGTTCCGGATACGCCCGATGCCTGGCGCGCCCTCGCCACCGCCTGGGCCGAGACCGTAGGCGTCCGCTCGCAGCGGTACACGGACCTCATACAGGGAGCGGCCGCCCAACTGGACGCCGCCCCGCAGGGTCCGCACGCCCTGGCGTGGACACTGGGCGTCCTCACGCTGACGGCTCGTCTGGAGGGAGCGGCTCTGCCCGATGGGGCGCCCGTGGCGGCGGCCCTGAGCACGGCGGCCGAGCGGCTGGGCGGCGCGCCCTGCGACCACGCCGATCACCCGTATCTGACGGACTTCGACGTCGAAAATCTCAACTGGAGGTTCCGCCCGGAGGAGATGGCGCTGCGAGTCGTGGGCGCCGGTCCGCCCCTGGACGATCCCGGCCGGTGGAGCTGCCCGCGCAATGTCGCCGGGTTCGCGCGGGCCGCGGCCGAGGCGGTGTCCCCCGGCACCTTCGACGATGTCCCTGTTCGGGCCCCCGCAAGTGTCGGGAGGGGGCTGGAGTACCTCTCCGGCGTGATCTATGACCACCCCCACGGCGACCCGTACGAGATCCTCGTCGACGAGGCCCGTGCCCTGCTGGAGGCCGCGCGCGAGGACACGCCCGAACTGCCGGGCCTGGTGGTCGCCAACTGCGCGCTGCTTCCCTACGCCGTTTCCGAGCGGGTCGAGTCCGTCGAGGTCCTGGACGAGATCATCACGGCACTCGAAGCCGCCGCGCGGCGCTGCGACGACGTCCCGGCGTGCGACCACTCGACCCACCCGGACCTCGACGACTTCGAGGACTACCGCAGAGACGCCGAACTGATGCTCACCCCCGGAGGGCGGCGCGCCTACCGATGGCGGCAACGATCACTGGGCGGCCCCCCTCTGGAAGCCTGGACCTGCCGCCACCACTTCGGGATCGAGGCCGAGATCGCGCTGGACGAGCTCCGTGAAGCCCGTGCGGAGGTGGCCGACGAAGCCGCGCAAGCCGACGAAGAGGGTTAGAAGCTCCGGACAGGACGCGGCCGGCGCCGACCACGCGCGCCGGCCGCATCCGAACGCCGTACGGCGATGGCCTCGTCTCCTACGGCGGCCCGCTGTCACCGTTGGCCGTCCGGTTGCCGCTCACGGGCGCACAGGTCCCAGCGCGCGTGGGGACTGGAGGATGCTCAGCCGAAGCAAGGCGCCTGCGCCCAGAAGTGCGGAAGGGCGGCACCTGTAGGTGCCGCCCTCAACGTGTTCCGCCTGGCGAGGCGAGCGGAGGATACGAGATTCGAACTCGTGAGGGCGTGAACCCAACACGCTTTCCAAGCGTGCGCCCTAGGCCACTAGGCGAATCCTCCACGGGGTAGCCTACCGGTTCTCGGGCAGTGACCTGACATCAATAACCGCGTCGACCGGGATCGGTCCGTAGACGTGGGGGAACAACTCGTCCCCGGCGGGCTCGTAGCGCACGGGCGCGTCGAGGCGGGACACGTCGATGACCAGCAGGACCAGGTCGTCGCGGGAGACGCCGCCGTAGAAGCGGCCCAGAACGCCGCCCACCTGGGCGATGTCGGACGAGCAGTGGATGAAGCCTTCCTCGTCCAGGGTCCGGCCCAGGGTGGACATGGTGTACGCCACGCCGATGCTCCGGGCGGATTCCCAGTGGGTTCGTTCGGCGATGTGCAGGAGCGTGTCCTGGGGAGAGGCGGGCATGGGCGGAGACTACGCCGGAATGCGTGGCGATCCGGGGCCGGGGATGCCATAGACTTTGGGTAGACCCCTCGCACGGCGTCACCCTGTGAACCTCCCCAGGGCCGGAAGGCAGCAAGGATAAGCAGGCTCTGGCGGGTGTGCGGGGGGTCCCTTGGTTTCACGGCGACCGGTCCGCGACGGCCGGTCCACGGCGACACGGCGCTTCTGACGCTCTGCTTCTCGAGGGAGGGCGGACCCCCGATGAGTCTGGCTCTGTACCGCAAGTACCGGCCAGCGACGTTCGCCGAGCTGAAGGGGCAGGAACACGTCGCCGAGCCCCTCCAGCAGGCGCTGCGCAACGGCCGGATCAACCACGCGTACCTGTTCAGCGGGCCGCGCGGCTGCGGCAAGACGTCCAGCGCCCGGATCCTCGCCCGCTCGCTGAACTGCGAGCAGGGGCCGACCCCCGACCCGTGCGGCACGTGCGACTCGTGCGTCGCGCTCGGACCGTCCGGGAGCGGGCACATCGACGTGATCGAGATCGACGCCGCGTCCCACGGCGGTGTGGACGACGCCCGCGACCTGCGGGAGCGGGCCTTCTTCGCCCCGGTCGCGGCGCGCTTCAAGGTGTACATCATCGACGAGGCGCACATGGTCACCCGCGAGGGTTTCAACGCGCTGCTGAAACTCGTCGAGGAGCCGCCGCCGCACCTGAAGTTCGTGTTCGCGACGACCGAGCCGGAGAAGGTCATCGGGACGATCCGGTCCCGGACCCACCACTACCCGTTCCGGCTGATCCCGCCGGGCGTCCTCCAGGACCTCGTCGAGGAGATCCTCGAGAGCGAGGACGTCCCGTACGAGGCGTCCGCGCTGCCTCTGGCCGTCCGGGCCGGGGCCGGTTCCGCGCGGGACACGCTGTCGATCCTGGACCAGCTCCTCGCCGGGTCGGACGAGAAGGGCATCACGTACGCGCGGGCCGTGTCGCTGCTCGGCTACACCGACTCCGCGCTGCTGGACGAGGTCGTCGCGGCCTTCGCGTCCCGGAACGGCGCCGCCGTGTTCGCCGCGATCGACCGCGTGATCGAGAGCGGTCAGGACCCCCGCCGCTTCACCGCCGACCTGCTGGAACGCCTCCGCGACCTGGTGATCCTGGTGAACGTCCCGGAGGCCGGGGGCTCGGGGCTGCTGAACTTCCCGCCGGACGAGCTGGAGCAGATGCGGCGCCAGGCGTCCTCGATGGGGCCCGGGGAGCTGACGCGTGCGGCCGACCTGCTGCACACCGGGCTCACGGAGATGCGCGGCGCCACGTCCCCGCGGCTGCTCCTGGAACTGATCTGCGCCCGGATCCTGCTGCCGGCCGCGTACGAGGACGAGGCGTCCATGTTCGCCCGCCTCGACCGTCTGGAACGCCAGGCCGGCCAGGCCGGCCAGGGCGGCTTCGGCGGCGGGCAGGGCGGTGACCCACTGCCGCAGGCCTTCGCGTCCGCGGCGCCGATCGCGGGCAACCCCGGCCCCGGCTCGGCACCCGCCGAATCCAGTTCTGTGGATAACCGCGCGGCCACCCCGACCACCGCCACCCCGCCCACGGCCAGCCCGACCACCGCCACCCAGGCCACGGCCGCGGCCACGGCCAGCCCGACCACGGCAGCCCAGCCTCCGGCCGCGGCCACGGCCAGCCCGACCACGGCAGCCCAGCCTCCGGCCGCGCCGGCCGGCGCCCGACCCGCCTCCAGCGCGCCCGCACCCTCCAGCGCACCGCCCGCACCTGCCGGCGCGCCACCCGCAACGGCCGCGTCCGGTGCGGGAGGTGGAGGGGCGGACTTCTCCACCATCCAGCGGCTCTGGCCGGACGTCGTCGAGGCCGTCAAGCAGAAGAGCCGCGCCACCTGGATGGTCATCATGTCCGGGGTGCAGCCGATCTCGCTCGAGGGCAGGATCCTCACCCTCGGCTTCGACGCGGAGGGACGCCGCCTCGGATTCGTCAACGGCGGTCGCGACGCCGTCCTGCGCGAGGTTCTCAAGGAGCGGATGGGCGTCGACTGGCGGATAGAGACCGTCGTCGGCGGAGCCCCCGGCGGGTCATCACCGGGGGCGAGGCCGGGCCCTAGCGCGGGGTTCGGTGGGGCGGCCACACCGAACCCGGCACCGCAGCCGAGGCCGCCCGTCCAGCCGTCCGCGCGACCGGCCGCGCCGAGGGCCGACCGGGCCCCGGAACCGCCGCCTCCGCCGCCGGACGAGCCTCCGCCGCCGGACGAACCCCCTCCCGTGGACGAGAGCGACGAGGTCGACCCGGAGGGCGACGCCGACGCCGACGGCACCGAGGCCGAGATGAGCGGAATGGCCCTCATCCAGCGCGAACTCGGCGGTCAGATCATCCGCGAGATCGACAACTCGGCTTCCTAGGCCGCCGGCCGGCGCCCCGCGGCGGGACCGGGAGGACGGCGAAATCCCGGATGTGCCTCCGAAATGGCGCGCTGGGGTCCTCGCGTACCGAAACGGCCTGGAAACCCGTAGTCTCGGGGGACGGACGTCCGGTGGCTGGCGGAGCGCCAGAGAGAAGGCCCTCGGGGGCCGGAAGAGGGAGTGCACCGTGGAACCCGGTGGTCAGCTGAACATGCAGGAACTCCTGCAGCAGGCGCAGGCCATGCAGGAGCAGCTCTTCAACGCCCAGCGCGAGCTCGCGGAGACCGAGGTGACGGGGACCGCCGGCGGCGGGCTCGTGACCGCGACGGTCAACGGGCAGGGCGAGGTCACGGGGCTGTCGATCGACCCGAAGGCGATCGACGCCGACGACCCGGCCGACACGGCGGAGACGGTCGCCGACCTGGTGCTGGCCGCGATCCGCGACGCCGCCCGCGAGGCGCAGGAGCTCCAGCAGGAGAAGATGGGCCCGCTCGCCCAGGGGCTCGGCGGCGGCGGGGGCATCCCCGGCGGCTTCCCCGGCCTCGGCGGCGCCTGAACCGGGCCGCGGGCAGAAGACGACCAGTAAAGGAGGGGTCCGTTGTACGAAGGGGTGGTTCAGAACCTCATCGACGAGCTGGGCAGGCTGCCCGGCGTCGGCCCCAAGAGCGCGCAGCGGATCGCCTTCCACCTCCTCGCCGCCGATCCGGCCGACGTCGAGCGCCTCGGCAAGGCGCTCAAGGAGGTCAAGGACAAGGTCCGCTTCTGTAAAACCTGCGGGAACGTCGCGGAGGAAGAGGAGTGCCGGATCTGCCGTGACGCGCGCCGCGACCCCCACGTCATCTGCGTGGTGGAGGAGTCCAAGGACGTCGTCGCGATCGAGAAGACCCGCGAGTTCCGCGGCCGCTACCACGTGCTCGGCGGCGCGATCAGCCCGATCGAGGGGGTCGGGCCCGACGACCTGCGCATCCGCGAGCTGATGCAGCGGCTCGCGGACGGGGCGGTGACCGAGCTGATCCTCGCCACCGACCCCAACCTGGAGGGCGAGGCGACCGCGACCTACCTCGCCCGGCTGGTCAAGCCCATGGACATCACCGTCACCCGACTGGCCAGCGGCCTTCCGGTGGGTGGCGACCTCGAGTACGCCGACGAGGTCACGCTGGGCCGCGCATTCGAAGGACGGAGGCTGCTCGATGTCTGACTCCAACAGCCCGCAGGACTGGAACGCCCTCGCCGAACGCGTGGCGTGCCACGTCGACAACTACCTGGACGGCCTGGAGGCGGTCGCCCGCGGCGACGGCGGGACGCACACGATCCCGCTGCTCCTGCTGGAGGTGTCGCAGGTCATCCTGGCGGGGGCGCAGCTCGGTGCCAGCGCCGACGTGATCCTCCCGGACAACTGGGAGCCCGAGGTGGGCGACGACCCCGACCTCGACTCGATCCGGCAGGGCCTGGCCGAGCGCCTCCAGGCCATGGACGAGTACGTCGAGGTCTTCGACCCCTACAAGGACACCGAGGCGACGTCCTACCGGCTTTCGGACGACCTCGTCGACGTCGCCAGCGACCTCGTCCACGGTCTCCGCCACTACAACCAGGACCGCCCCCTGGAAGCCCTCTGGTGGTGGCAGTACTCCTACTTCAACCACTGGGGCAACCACGCCGGCGCCGCCCTGCGCGCGCTGCACGCCTTCGTCGCCGACGCTCGCCTCGGCGTCGCCACGGAAGCGGCCACGGAAGCCGCCCCCGCCTGACCCGGCCGTGCCCGGCCTAGCCGGACGCGGCGGGGCCGGTTCGCGCGCCGAGTGCCCACGCGATCAGCTCCGCCGCCTTCTCGACGTCCGAGCCGATCTGACCGCTCCCTCCGGAGCGCCACGCGAACTGCCCGAGTTCGTCGTCCCAGGCGACCCGGGCCTCCTGCCCCCGGTAGGAGACGCGCAGTGGGCCCCCGCCGTCCGGTCGCGCCGCCGCCACCTGCGGGGCCTTCCGGCGCAGCGCGGCGTACAGGGACGTCAGCGGTCCCCGGCGGACCTTCGGCAACTCGTCGAACCCGGTCATCAGCTCTCCCATCGACTCCCTCACCGCCGCACCGCACCGCCCCGGACCGTGGCACGGACACGACGGATCCCCGGTGGACGAGATGGCCCCGACATCCCGCCAACGCCTGCCTTTACATAGACGCTTGACCTCGCGTCCGGGTGGTCCTCAAAAATGATCTGTCCGGTGGCCGGGACGGTTCTTACCGCTTACGGCACGGCGACCCTCGTGTCACCGGCGCCCCACAGAACCCCTCAACCCGACGTTCGGTCCCGGCCCGCCGAGCACTTGGCAGGTCGATCCTTCAGCCGTGGCCGGCAGGTGCGTGCGATGTCGCGGGCAGTCGGGTAGCGCCGTAGGCGGTGCCGAGGGTCTGGCTCAGCAGCAGCGCGGCGCGCTCGCGGATGGCCGGGGCGTCCGGGCCTTTTCCAGGGCGGGAACGATCTCCTTGTCGAGGACGGCGTGGACGCGGGCCGGTTGCCGTAGACGCGGGGGACGGCGCAGGATGCGGGGATGCGGTACTCGATCAATATCCCGAACTTCGGGGACTTCGCCGACCCCCGAACGGTCGCGCGCGTCGCCGAGGCGGCCGAGCGGGCAGGGTGGGACGGGCTGTTCGTGTGGGACCACGTCGTCCATGTGAAGAGCGATCGCAAGTCCTTCGGTGACCCGTGGATGCTGCTGACGGCGGCGGCGCTCGCGACCAGCCGGATCAGGCTCGGCACGCTGGTCACGCCGGTCCCGCGGCGGCGTCCGCAGCAGCTGGCCCGCCAGGTCGCGACGCTGGACGTCCTCAGCGGCGGGCGGGTGATCTTCGCGGCGGGGCTCGGCGGTCCGGTCGCCGACGAGTACGGGGCGTTCGGCGAGCCCACCGACAAGGCCGTGCTGGCCGAGCGCCTGGACGAGGGGCTCGGCCTGCTCGAACGCTTCTGGTCCGGCGATCCGGTCACCCATCACGGGCGGCACTACCGGGCCGAGGACGTGGCGCTGCTGCCCGCGACGGCGCAGCGGCCGCGGCCGCCGGTGTGGATCGCCGGATTCTGGCCCAACCGGCGGCCGATGCGGCGGGCCGCCCGCTGGGACGGCGCCGTCCCGCTGTTCGGGCCCGGCTCCCACGGCCACGCGCCCGCCCCGGACGACGTCCGCGATCTGGCCGCCTACGTCCGGCGGCACCGGGAGGGCGACGGGCCGTTCGAGATCGTCGTCGGCGGCGCCAGCCCCGCCGACGCCCGCGACGTCGTCGGCCCCCTGGCCGACGCCGGCGCCACCTGGTGGGACGAGCGCCGGATCATCGGCACCGAGGAGAACGAGCGCCTCGACCCCGTTCTGCGCCGCATCGAGCAGGGGCCGCCGATGCTCTGACGCCACCTCCCTTCCGAGAAGGTTTCCCGTGAAACCGGCAGGTGACCTCGGGCGCCGGCCGGCACGCCCGCTCGATGGCAGCGCGGAAGGCGCTACGTGATCGGCGCCTTCCAGGTCGCCTCCCAGGTCTGCGGTCCGACGATGCCGTCGACGTTCAGCTGCTTCTCCCTCTGGAAGGCCACGCAGACCTCCTCGGAGCGGGTGCCGTAGATGCCGTCGACCACGAGGCTGGTCCAGCCGCGCTTGAGCATCTTGTCCTGCCAGGTGCGGACGTCGTCGCCCTTCATCAGGGCGAGGAACCGGCCCGGCCAAGGCGGAGCCTGTACCGCTTCCTGAACGTTCTGCTGGGTCATGCCGATCGCCTCCTCATGAAGTGGTGGTCTCACTTTTCGTGCTCGCGGAGGACCGGCCATCGCCGCCGCTCGTCCCCGGCGGCGACACCGGTGCCGTCACGGCGGCCGCGGCCGTCGCCGCGGCCTCCGAAGCGGAGGTCTCCCGGGGCGTCTTCGGATCGGCGGTGCCGTGCACGCCCTCCAATATCTGGCGGCCCTGCTTGTCCACGAAATTGGTGAACAGTTCCTGCGAATAGCCGAACAGGACCGCCCAGGCGATGATCTGGCCCGACGAGTCGAGAGCGCTCAGCCCCGGCACGATCTGGCCGCGCAGGAGCATGATGCCGAGCACGGCCACGAGTGCCCCGGTGGGCAGTTTCAGCAAGGCCAGCGCCACGGGGATGCCGTAGTTGGTCGTGGAACCCCGGACCTTCCGGAGAGCGGTGGCCGCCGCGATACAGGCCGCCGTCAGACCGGCGATCTCGACGATGGCGTAGTCCCCCCGCGAGGCCACCGCGTCCAGCGAGCGCCCGCCCGCGAGGCTTTCGGTCCTGCTGGGGCAGGCGATCTCGTTGTCGGGCGTGAAGCACAGAGGCGCGGCCGACTTCCAGATGGCCCCGGCCACGGCGAGGACGAACGCGAGGCAGGCCAAGGCGAGCGCCGTCATGAAGACGATCCGCGCGAAATTCGCGGCGCGCAGCCTCTCCCTCAGGGAGGCCTCACGCGCGGCGTCGACCGCGTCCAGCACGGTCGCCAGTTGCGGGATCGACAACGACGAGGAGCGGTCGGCGCCGCGCGTCACCGTCCACCAGTGGTTCCGGCCTGCTCCGTCGTGGGCCGCCTGGTTCACCGAACTCGCACGCTGCAGTTCCCACCCGGCCTTCTCGGCGGCGATCCGGCGAGTGTCGTCCGGAGGGAGGTGCTGCTTGACGATGGAGATCAGGTCCGGCAGGTGGGGGATGAGGTCCTCGGGGGGAAGTGTCCGCAACCACATGGTGCGCGCGGAATTGAGGTGCATCTGGGCCGCGTCCACCTGTGTCGTGGTCCGTCCCCGCGAGTCCTCGTAGGACTCGATGACGCGGCAGGCGTTGTCCAAGGCCAGGCAGGCGTTCGAGATGAGTTGCGCCTGCTCGGTGGAAGGCGGATGCGTACCCTCGGGGGGCAGTTGGGCGTCCAATTCCAAGGCGTTCGCCTGCACGCCCTCACAGAGGACCCAGTTAGGCTGTTCGCGGAACCTTTTAGTCGAACGGGATTCGCGTATCCGCGATAGCCGGCGCCACATCGGCACTCCCTGGATACTGCACTCGCCCGCTGCACCGCCCTTACTGCCGAGTTTTTCGCGCGCATTGGCGATCGGGAATCCATGGCGCGTACATTCTGCGCCACGGTCGTCCATACCGCCCGGGCCGCCGCGCAGGGCCACGCCACCGGCCGGTGACGCCAGGGCCCTCCGGGCGGCCGCGGGCGGTCAGTCCTGGATGGTGATCTCGGTCGTCACCGGGGACGGGCCGAGGACCCAGCTAGCGGTGATCTTCACCTTGGTTCCGATCGGGACCGACGGATCCACCTCGACGGGGAAGGTCCGCCCGAGTTCGGAGGACGACAGCCGCAGCTCGGACGGGACGGTGACGCCCGGCGTGTCGCTCGCCAGCCTGATCACGGCGCCGAACGGGTGCCAGATGTCGCCGAGCCCCACCGTGCCGTGGTTCGGCCAGTATCCGGGCGTGTTCCGGATCTCCCTCACCTGGCCGACGGAGAACTGCGCGGGCACCCCGATCAGGCTGGAGGTCAGCACGTTGTTGCCGAGGTCCGCCGTCATCCCGACGTACCGCGGCTCCTTGTCGGCGGTGGCCCTGATCGGAAACGTGGCGCTGGTGGCGCCCGCGGGCACGACGACGTACGGCGCGGCGTAGGCGGTGGTGTTCCAGACCGGGTCGTTGCGGAGGTCGACGGCGAGCCCGCCGACGGGCGCCGGGGCGGTGATGTGCACGGTGCCGGTCACCGTGGTGCCGGTCACCGCGAACGCCTGGCCGTACTGCTGCTTCACCCAGAAGCCCGTCACCGCCTGGTCGCTCCAGTTCGGCGGCTCGACGGTGATCGCGGTCTCCGCCGCGGTCCCGTTGGCGGACGCCTGGAGGCGCGTGACGGTCGTCCTGTCCTCCGATTCCACCCGGATCGGGAAGGCGACCGTCCGCCTGCCCTCCGGGACGGTGACCTTGCGGCCGGTCGACCAGGCGTAGTTGGGGTCCCCGAACTCGGTCAGGTCGCGCAGTTCGACGACGGTGCCTCCGGCGGGCGCGGGCTCGGTCAGCGTGACCTTCTGGAGTGCCTCCTCACCGGCGCCGATGGTGGACGGTGAAACGCTCGTCGACTCGACGGCGACGGCGGCGGCCTGCGCGGCCAGGGGGGTGGCGAGGCCGAACAGGAGCGGTGCGGCGGCCAGCGCGGCGAGGCGGCGGCCCGCGGCGGCCGTGGAGAGGTTTGCCATGATCGCTATCCAAAGATCAATGGCCGCCGGCCCGCCAGTCCGGGGAGCCGCACGTCAGACACTCGTAATAACCGGTCGGGCCGGAGACGTGCCCGAGGAGGCGGGCGCGTCCGGTGGGCTGCGGCGGCGAGAGAGTTACCTGGTCGTGATCCATGGGCCGCGGCTCTGTAGACTCGACGACCAGAAACGCCCGACCCCGATCCGAGGAGCGCCCACTCGTGGCTCTTGTCGTGCAGAAGTACGGTGGCTCCTCCGTCGCCGACGCCGAAGGCGTCAAGCGGGTCGCCCAGCGCATCGTCGCAACGAAGAAGGCGGGCAACGACGTGGTCGTCGTGGTCTCCGCCATGGGCGACACGACGGATGACCTCATCGACATGGCCAAGCAGGTCAGCCCCCTGCCGCCCGGCCGTGAGCTGGACATGCTGCTCACCGCCGGCGAGCGGATCTCGATGGCGCTGCTGGCCATGGCCATCGCGAACCTGGGCCACGAGGCCCGCTCGTTCACCGGCTCCCAGGCCGGTGTCATCACCGACGGCTCGCACGGCAAAGCCAAGATCATCGATGTGACGCCGGGACGGATCCGGACGGCGCTGGACGGCGGCTCGATCTGCATCGTGGCCGGGTTCCAGGGCGTCTCGCAGGGGACCAAGGACATCACCACGCTCGGCCGCGGCGGGTCCGACACCACGGCCGTCGCGCTGGCGGCGGCCCTGGACGCCGACGTCTGCGAGATCTACTCCGACGTCGACGGCGTCTTCACCGCCGACCCGCGGATCGTGACCGCCGCCCGCAAGCTCCCGAAGATCTCCTACGAGGAGATGCTGGAGATGGCGGCCAGCGGGGCGAAGATCCTGCATCTGCGCTGCGTGGAGTACGCGCGCCGCTACAACATCCCGATCCACGTGCGGTCCTCGTTCAGCCAGAAGGTGGGGACGTGGGTCGTCGACAGCAGCGAGATCGAAGGACAGGACATGGAGCAGGCGATCATCTCCGGCGTCGCGCACGACCGGAGCGAGGCCAAGATCACCGTGGTCGGGGTGCCCGACAAGGTCGGTGAGGCCGCCACGATCTTCACGGTGCTGTCCGAGGCCGAGATCAACATCGACATGATCGTGCAGAACGTGTCGGCGGCGTCCACCGGGCGCACCGACATCTCGTTCACGCTGCCGTCCACCGACGGGCAGAGCGCCCTCACCGCGCTGAACAAGGTCAAGGAGAAGATCGGCTTCGAGTCGCTGCGCTACGACGACCGCATCGGCAAGGTGTCGCTGATCGGCGCGGGGATGCGCTCGCACCCGGGCGTCACCGCCTCGCTGTTCGGCGCGATCGCCGAGGCCGGGGTGAACATCGAGATGATCTCCACGTCGGAGATCCGGATCTCGGTCGTCGTCGCCCAGGACGACATCGACACCGCGGTCGCCGCCGCGCACCACGCGTTCGACCTGGACGCCGAGCAGGTCGAGGCCGTCGTCTATGGGGGCACCGGCCGCTGACCGCACGCCTCAGCGGGCCGCACGGAATCCGTGCGGCCCGCTTCGCGGTGCCGTCCTGTGGCGCATGACGCTGACGCCCCTGGCCCGCGCCGGCAGGGTCGCCTGGGGAACCGCCCGCGCGCGGCGGAAGTTGGACGTGCGGACACGACTCGACGGCGAGAGGGTGACGCGACCATGGCCCCGAATGCCCGGCCGGCCGGAGCGAGGAGCAGGGGGACGGGCAAGCCGACGCTCGCCGTCGTCGGAGCCACGGGGGCCGTCGGGGCCGTGATGATCGATCTGCTGTCCACCCGCCGCGACGTGTACGGGGAGATCCGGCTGGTCTCCTCGCCGCGGTCGGCGGGGCGGACGCTGCCGCTGCGCGGCGCGGACGCCCGGGTGGCGCCGCTGGCGCCCGAGGTGTTCGACGGCGTCGACATCGCGGTGTTCGGCGTGCCGGACGCGGTGGCCGCGCGGTGGGTGCCGGTCGCGACGGAGCGCGGCGCCGTGGCGGTCGACAACTCCGGGGCCTTCCGGATGGCGCCGGACGTGCCGCTCGTCGTCCCCGAGGTGAACCCGGAACGGGTGCGCCGGCGCCCGCGCGGGATCGTCGCGAGCCCGAGCTGCACCACGCTCTCGCTGGTCATGGTGGTCGGTGCGCTGCACCGGCGGTACGGGCTGCGCGAGCTCGTCGTGTCGTCCTACCAGGCGGCGTCGGGCGCGGGGGTGGAGGGCGTCGACACCCTGTACGAGCAGATGGAGAAGGTCGGCGGCGACCGCGCGGTCGGCAACCGGGCGGGCGACCTGCGCCGCGCGGTGGGCGAGCTCGGGCCCTTCCCGGCGCCGCTCGCGATGAACGTCGTGCCGTGGTCGGGCGAGGTGCGCGACGGCGGCTGGAGTTCGGAGGAGCTCAGGATCCGGGAGGAGTCGAGGAAGGTGCTCGGCCTGCGCGACCTGCGGGTGACGGCGACCTGCGTCCGCGTCCCGGTGGTGACGGCGCACTCGCTGTCGGTCCACGCGGTGTTCGAGGACCGGGTCGACCAGCGGGAGGCGCAGGCCGTCCTCGCCGGGTCGCCCGGCGTCGTCCTCTGCGACAACCCGGAGACGCAGGAGTTCCCGACGCCCGCGGACGTCGTCGGTACCGACCCCGCCTGGGTGGGTCGCGTGCGGCGCTCGCTGGACGATCCGCGGGCGCTCGACCTCTTCCTCTGCGGCGACAACCTCCGCAACGGCGCCGCGCTGAACACCGCGCAGATCGCCGAGATGGTCGCCGCCGAGTTCACCCGTTGAGGGCCGCGAGGACGGTGGCCGTGTCCAGGTAGAAGGGGCGGAACTCGCTGACCAGGCCGTCCCGTACCGTGATCCACTGCAGGACGGACGTGTCCACCTCCCGCCCGGTCGCGCGGGCCCGGAAGACGCAGTCGTTGCGGACCATCACCGTCTCGCCGTCCACCGCGTAGTGCTGTTCGCGGAACGTCAGGTCCGACCACAGCTCGCTCATCACGGCCATGAACCGCTCCATGCCGTCGTGGCCGCGCCACGTCCCACCGTAGGGGAGGCTCGGCGCCTGGTGCATCACGACGTCAGGGGTGAGATGGGCGGCCATCACGGAGAAGTCCCCCTTGCCGGGGCCGCCGGCGGCGAGGTAGTCCGCCTCGGCGGCGTAGAAACGTTCGAGGGCTTCCAGGGCATTGGTCATACGGCGTGAACACCGGGCGCGGTCGCCGGGTTGCGCCGCACGGCGGGCGGGGGCACGAGCGGAAGGCCGTACTCGGGCTTAGGGTGGCATGCGTGACCGAGACGAAGGCCGTGAAGTCCGAGCAGACGCGCGCCCTGATCGTCGAAACGGCGCTGCGCCTGTTCCGGGAGCGCGGATACGAGCAGACGACCATGCGGGCGATCGCCAAGGAGGCGGGCGTCTCGGTCGGCAACGCCTACTACTACTTCGGGTCCAAGGAAGAGCTGATCCAGGCGTACTACGACGAACTGCAGGACGAGCACGTCGCCGCCTGCAGGGCCGTCCTGGACAGCGAGCGCGAGTTCGCGCCCCGGCTGCTGGGCGTCCTGAAGGCCCGGGTCGACACGATGGTCCCGTACCACGAGTTCGCCGGGAAGTTCTTCAAGTTCGCCGCCGAGCCGACCAGCCCGCTCAACCCGTTCAGCGCCGAGTCCGGGCCCGCCCGCGACTCGGCGGTGGCGATCTACCGCGAGGTCGTCGAGGGCTCCGACCTGAAGGTCGACAGGGAGTTCCGGGCGGAGCTGCCCGAGCTGCTGTGGATCTACTCGATGGGCATCGTGCTGTACTGGGTGCACGACAGCTCCCCCGGCTGCCGCAAGACCTACCTCCTCGTCGAGCGGACGGTCCCGCTGGTCAACCGCATGGTCGCGATGTCGCGCATTCCGGGCTTCAAGTCGGTGACCCGCGAACTGGTGGGCATCATCCGCGAGGTCCGCGCCTGACCGTGATGTCCCAGTGGTCCTTCTCGCGGGCGAAGACGACGCCCCCGGGGGACCGGTGGAGCCGCGCGCCGTCCCCCCGCACGCCGGTGAACGGGTAGCGCCGCACCGCCTCGTCGACGCAGGCTCCGGTCGCGATGTCGATCTTGTAGCCGTTCGCGTGGCTGTAGGTGCCGCCCGCGTGCCCGTGCTCGGTGCCGCCGGTGACGGTGACCTCGCAGCCGCTCGACTCCGCGAACTCGATCAGGCTCTTGATCGTCCCCCACCGGATGCCCTCGAAGGAGGTGCAGGTCCGCACCGTCCGGTCGGAGCAGCCGCCGGTGGAGCGCCAGCCGATGCCGCTCGCCCGCAGCGCGTACTCGGCGAACTGCTGGTCCAGGCGTTGCGAGCCCGGCAGGTCCGGTGGAACGTCCCGCGGGGGGACGGTCCTCTTCCGCGCGGCCGGCAGCCGGGTCGTCCGGCGGGACGCGGGCGCGGGGAGGAGCAGGCGCCCTGCCGGGGCCGGCGGCCCGGCGGCGGACGCGGCACGCGGACCGGGAGGAGGGCGGGTCGCGGCGGACGCGCGCGGAGAGGCGAGCGCGAGCGTGGTGGCGGCGGTGGCGAGGGCGGTCGCGGCGGCGGCCCGGCGGAAGGCCGGGTGGCCGGCGAGGCCGGGCGCCCGGCCGCACCCGGACGGCATGACGCGATGGATGCTGCACGGCCGTGGCATGAGAGATCCCCCCGATCGGTGATGTCCGGGGGGCGAGAGCCGGTCCTCGCTGGACCGGTGGTGCGTGCGGCCGATCGGAGGGATGCCCGAAGGGTCGATCTTGTAAACCCGGGACGGGCGGGGCGTCCCGCCCGTCCCGGGGAAAGATCACGACATGCCGAGATGTTTCCGGGCGAAGCCGATCTCGGCGGCCATCTGGGTGATGCGCTCCTCGACGACGAGGGAGCCGTGGCCGGCGTCGTACCGGTACACCTTGTGCGGGAGCCCCAGCTCGGCGAGCCGCCCCAGATAGTTGTCGATCTGCCGGATGGGGCAGCGCGGGTCGTTCTCCCCCGCCAGCACCAGCACCGGCGCCTTGACCTGCGCGACGTAGGTGATGGGGGACGACTCGCGGTACCGCTCCGGGACCTCCTCGGGCGAGCCGCCGAACAGGGACCGGTCGAACGCCTGGAGGCCCTCCATCTCGTCCTCGTACGCGGCGACGTAGTCGGCCACCGGAACGGCCGCGACCGCGACGCTCCAGTCGTCCGGCTGCGTGCCGATCCCGAGCAGGGTGAGGAACCCGCCCCACGACCCGCCCGTCAGCACCAGCCGCTCCGGGTCGGCGAGGCCCGACTCGACCGCCCAGTCGCGGACGGCCTTGATGTCCTCCAGCTCGGTGATGCCGACGCGCCCCTCGATGGCGTCGCGCCACTCGGAGCCGTAGCCGGTCGAGCCCCGGTAGTTGACGCGGACGACCGCGAACCCGTGGTCGACCCAGGCGGCGACGGTGGGGGCGAAGGAGTCGTCGTCCTGCGCGGTCGGGCCGCCGTGGACGTCGAAGACGGTCGGATGGGGACGGTCGCCCTCCGGCCTGCTGACCAGCGCGTGGACGCGGCCGGCCGGGCCGTCCACCCACACGTCCTCGACCGGGACGGACGGCGGCGCCGTCGGCCCGGGCGGGGTGAGCACGACCGCGCCGGACGTCGAGCGGATCACCGGCGGCTCGGCGGCCGACGACCAGGAGAACTCGACCGTCCCGTCCGGCCGGACGTCCGCCCCGCCGAGCACCCCGCGCGGCGTGTCGATCCTGGTCAGGCCCCCGTCGGTGAGGTCGTAGCGGTACAGCTCGTCGCGCGCCTCGTGCGAGTGGGAGACCAGCAGCGCGGCCCCGTCCGGGTACCAGGTCGCGCCGATCTCGCCGGGCAGGTCGAGGACGATCTCCTGCTCGGTGCCCGCGACCGGGTCCCAGATGAGCATCTCGTCCCGTCCGCGCCGCTCGTGGTGGACCAGGAGCCGCGGATCGCCGTCGACCGGGGCGAACCCGGCGCCGTAGACGCCCTTGCCGGGCCCGTCCCACAGGTCGGCGACGGGGGAGCCGTCCTGCCGCACGACCCGCAGCGCCATGTGGCGGCTGTCGCCGTGCTCGCTGTGCCCGATCGCGATCAGGGACTCGTCCCGCGAGGCGCCGGCGACGTGGGCGTCCTCCGCATGGTGGTAGATCACCTCCGGCGCGGCGCCCGCGCGGCACAGGTGGACGGTGTTGCCCTCCCCGGTCGTCCGTCCGATCACGGCGAGGCCGCTGCGGCCCAGGGCCAGCCCCGACGGGTACGACGGCTCCAGCTCGGGGACGGCCGGGACGCTCTCGGTCTCCCCGAACGGGACGCGCCTCCAGACGCCGAACTCGTCGCCGTCCGTGTCGGCGAACCACCACACCCATTCGCCTGACGGGTCGACGGTTCCCTGCCACGTCCCGTTGGGACGGTCGGTCACCTGGCGCTGCTCACCCGTCTCGCGGTCCCACGTGTAGACCTCCCAGGTCCCGCTCACGTTGGAGCGGTAGATGCTGCGGCTCGGGGCGTCACGCGCCCATCGGGGCAGGCTGATCCGCGCGGCCCGGAAACGCGCCTTCCAGCGCTCGTCGTCCACCATCCCCCCAGTATCGCCGAGCCGTCGAGGTCAGGTCGGGCGGTCGGCGGGGGCGAGGACGAAGGTCGTTCCCTTGCCTGCGGGCGTCGCTCAGGGACGCGAACCACGAGCCCCTCCAGGGCGATGACCGACTGGATCTCCGCGGGAAGGCCGCCGCGCCAGCGGACGCCGACGTCCCGGAGCAGGGCGCCGCCGGGGGCGAAAGCGTCCGAGAAGTCCGCCGGGAGGGCACCGTGATGACTCGTCCCCGCCGTGTCTCCGGTTCGCCGACATTATGATCACGTGACCGCCGCCGGTCAGGGGGCGGGGGCACCGGCCACGAAGGTGCGTTCCTGAGGCGAGGCCACCAGTTCCACCGTGGTGCCGGGGCGGACGTCCTCGCCGAGGACGGCGGTGACGGCGCCGGTGAGGGCGGCGGCCAGGTTCGCGCTGATCTCGGCGGCGTCGGGACGCTCGAAGGCGGCGGCGCGCACGCCCATGACCAGCGAGACGTCCGTGTCCACGGCCTTCCCGCCCCGCGCGAAGCGGCCGGCGGGGACGCCGGACAGGCGGATGCCCACGAGCTCGCGGGCCCATTCGCCGTAGACGCCGACGATCGCCTCGGTCAGCGCGGTGAGGAGCGCGGGCTCGTTGCCCGCCAGCTTGTCTTCTGGCAGGTGGGCGGTCAGATGCGGCACAGTGGTCCCCGTTCTCTTTGACCTAAAAGGCTTTGACATCAAAGGTAACTGTGGAGGGTGACGATGTCCAGCGGATCGGGCGGTCCGGCCGTCGACGAGGCCGTCCGCACCCTGCTGCTGCTCATGCCGCGGCTCGTCGGCCGCGCCAAGCGCCTGCCCATTCCGCCGGCGCTCCAGGGCCTCGACCTAGCGCCGCGCCACCTCGCGCTCCTGGCCCATCTGGAGTACGACGGCCCGGCCAGCGTCAACGAGCTGGCAGCCCGGCTGGAGGTCGCCCCGACGACCGTCAGCCTCATGGTGAGCGACCTGTCGCGGCCGGGCGTCCTGGAGCGCACCGCCGACCCCGCCGACCGCCGCCGCCGCATCGTCGCCATCGCGCCCGCCTTCGCCGCGCCGATCGGCGAATGGCTCTCCGGCAGCGCCTCCGCCTGGGAGCGCGTCATGCGCGATCTCGCTCCCGCCGAACGCGCCACGGTCATCAGCGCCCTGCGCGCCTATGAGGCCGCACTGGAGCAGGGCCCCGCCGAGCGTCAGGGCACCGAGCCGCGTTAGCGGTCGCCCTCGGCTGGCCCGGCGCCGGTCAGAGGGCCTTCCATGAACGGTCGGGCGGCGTCGGGAGCTTCGTCCTGGCCAGGGTGTGGTGGACGGTGCGGGCCACGCGTTCGATGGTGGCGACTCCGTAGGCCATGGACGGGGTGTCCCGCGTGAGGACCACGATCATGTAGTCCTCGCCGCGCCCGTCGAAACTGCCGATGCTGTGGACCCGCCAGCGCCGCCCCGGGCGCGGCAGCCAGCCGTTCTTCACGTGCCAGGCGACGCCCGCGGGACGTCCCGCTGGGGTCCCCCACCGCTGCGCCGGGACGACCTCGTGCATCAGCCTCAGCGTGTACGCACGGGCCTTGCCGGGCAGGAGCGCGTTCGGCGCGGTGAGCCGCCTCAGCAGTTCCATCTCGTCGTGCGCGGTGATCTGGGTGAGTCCCCAGCGGCCGCCGGGGTCCAGCCCGGTCCGCGCCATCCCGGCCTGGTCGATGAAGTCCGCGATGCGCGCACGTCCCACCGAGCGCCACAGCTCGGACGTCGCGCGGTTGTCCGAGCGGGTGATCATCCTGCGGGCCCGGACCCTCTCGGCCGCCGTCAGCGGGCGGTCCTCGTCGACCGCCCGGCGCAGCAGGGCTCCGAGGACCGTGACCTTGACGACGCTCGCCGAGTCGTAGCGGCGCCCGGCCGCGACCGCGCAGCGGATGCCGCGCCCGCGGTCGTACACGGCGACGGACTCGGTACCTGCGCGGCCGCGCAGCGCCTGCCTGATCCGCGCGCCGAGCCGCTCGGCCGCCTTCGGGTGCCGGGACGACCAGCAGGGGCCGTCCGCGGCCGCGGCCCGGGCGGGCGCGGCGGCCGGCAGCAGCGCGGCCGCGAGCGCGAGCGCGGCGATGGATCGTGACATCCGGCCACGCTAATGATCACGGAAGCCGGGGCGGGGCGTCCGCGGGCCGCGCTTCGGTAAAGGACGGCTCAGGGAGTGGCCAGGCGGCCGAGCAGCTCGTCGATCGCGGCGCGGACCTGCCGGTCCATGGCCCGGGCGAAGCCGGCCTCGACCGTGACCTGGGCGCCGGGGCGCAGCCGGGCGATGGTCTCGGTGAGGGCCCCGAGGTGCCGGTCGTCGGCGGCCTCGTCCAGCCGCCCGACGACATGCGTCGTGATCAGCCGGACGAACATCCCGGCGAGGTCGTCCATGCTGCGCTGGAGCTCCTGGCCGGCCGCGAGCACGGCGTCCAGCGGCACCCCCGCCCGCACCAGCGTCACCGTGGCGTCGAGCTGGCGGCGGCTCCAGTGGGTGACGCGGTCGCCGTCCACCTCGACGTGACCGAGCGCGACGGCCCGCTCGACGGCGTCCGGGCCGACCTCGCCGGGGAACAGCGCGGCCAGCTCGTCCAGCGTCATCGTCACCGGGACCTCGTTCGACCACGGGGTCGTGACCGCCTTCTCGACGCCGAGCACGGTGCCGATGTCGCGGCCCTGCTCCCAGGCGGCCAGCAGTTCGCGGATGCCCTCCAGGGTGTGCCCGCGGTCCAGCAGGTTCCCGATCATTCGGAGGCGGGCCAGGTGGTCCTCGGAGTACAGGCCGATGCGCCCCTCGCGGCGGGGCGGCGGCAGCAGCTTGCGCTCCTGGTAGTAGCGCAGGGTCCGCACCGGGACCCCGGCGGTCGCGGCGAGTTCGCCGATGCGGTACTCGCGGGTCCCGGCGCCGGGACGGCCGCCCTGTCGCTCCGTCGGCTCTTGGCTCACGGCGGCCAGCATAGTTCGCGGCCGGTCCCGGCCACGTCCCGTATCGTGCGGCGACGGAACGCCGGCGCGGCCGCGCGCGTCAGATCTCCCGTCGTTCCCGACGCCCCCTGCCGGAAAGAAAGGCGAAAGATGCTGAAAACCCGTTCCGCGGCCCTCGCGCTCGTCGGTCTGGTCGCCGCGTTCGGGCTGACCGCCTGCGGTCAGGACCGGTGGTGCGAGCACGATGCGACCGACACGAAGGTGAGCGACCGCTTCTGCAAGAGCAACACCCCCGGGTACGAGTGGGAGCCGGACGGCGGAGGCCACAAGAAGAAGTCGTCCAAGCACAAGACGGTCAAGAAGACCAAGTCGCGCCACTGACCCCCGGCCGGCCGGACGCCTGCGCGGCGGCTACGTGACGCGCCGGGCGGTCATGGCGCGGCGCTGCCGGCGCCGGGGCGCCTCGTCCTCGGCGCCGGACGACTCGGCGGCGAGCAGGTCGGCGAGCGAGCGGGGGAGGATGTCCTCGCGGCGGTCGGCGAACGGTGAACGCATGATCCCTCCCGGGTCAGGCGGCGGTGGTCAGGCCGGGGTAGGCCGCGTACACGGTGGTGAGCGCCCAGCGCATCCGCGGCAGGTAGGTGTCCGGATGGTCGCCGGCCTCCTGGGCGACGGCGGCGATCCAGCGGGAGCTGTCCCCGCGGCAGGCCCCGAACCGGTCGTTGATCGCGGTGCGGACCTGCTCGGCGGAGGGACGGTCGGATTCCTGCAGCGGGGAGGTGAACAGGATCTCGGCGAGGTCGGACGCGTTCATCGAGGTGAAGCTCGGCATGGTCGACATCGGAGTGCCTTCTTCCTGCGGGAGACTTCCTCGTCACCCTTCTGCTGCTTACGACTCTGCCTCCCGCGCGAATTCATCGCCATAGGGGAAAACCCCGATTCACGGTGGAGTTTCCCCCCGGGGCACCTCGGTGTGCGCGACCAGCTTCTCCAGGACGGAGAGCTGCTGCGAGATCGAGGACGGGCTGTAGGAGAGGGGCTCGGCGACGGCGGCGAGCGTCCCCCGGTGCTTCGGCTCGCGCAGGAGCCGGAGCCGGTGCAGATCGAGCATGCCTCTCATCCATCGGCTTGAGTGACGATTATCGCTCGTAAACATTCGCTGGACCGATCGGAAGTCGGTGCGGCACGGTGTTCGCCATGGTCACGACCCCCGCCTCGCCTGCCCGTTCGTCCTGGTTCGCCCGTCCGGCCGCGCGTGACTGGACGTGCCCGCGCGCGCCGCGCGACGTCGCCGCCTTCCACCGGACCCTCCCCGGCCACGCCCCGACGCCGCTGACCGAGCTCCCGTCGCTGGCGGCCGCACTCGGCGTCCGGCGGCTGTTCGCCAAGGACGAGTCGGCGCGCCTCGGCCTGCCCGCCTTCAAGATCCTCGGCGCCTCGTGGGGCGTCCACCGGGCGCTCTGCGACCGCCTGGGCCTCGCCCCCGGCGCCACGTCTCCCGCCGACCTGGGGTCCCTGCGGCCGGACGTCCGGCTGGTCACGGCGACGGACGGCAACCACGGGCGCGCCGTCGCGGCGATGGCCGGGCTCCTGGGGCTGCCGGCGGAGGTCTACCTCCCGCACGGCGTCCATCCCGAGGCGGTGGCCGCGATCAAGGCGGAGGGCGCGGCCGTGACCGAGATACCGGCGCCCTACGACGAGGCGGTGCGGGCCGCTTCCGATGCCGCGGCCGCCGATCCCTCGGCGCTCCTCGTCCAGGACACCGCATGGCCCGGCTACGAACGCGTGCCGCAATGGATAGTCGAGGGTTACTCCACCCTCTTCACCGAGATAGACGAACAACTCGCCGAGGCGGGGGCCGCCCCAGCGGGCCTGGTGGCCATTCCAGTGGGGGTGGGGTCGCTGGCCCAGGCGGCTGTGACCCATTACCGGTCCCGGCGGTCCGCCCCCACGTTGCTCGCCGTCGAACCCGACGCGGCGCCCTGCGTCTTGGCGAGTCTCCACCAGGGCAGGCCACTGACCGTGAGGACGGGGCCGACCACCATGGCGGGCCTGAACTGCGCGACCCCGTCGTCTCTCGCTTGGCCCGTCCTGCGCTCCGGCCTGGACGCCGCCGTGGCGGTCACCGACGCGTCCACGGCACGCGCGGCGCGCGACCTGGCCGACCTCGGGGTGGCGGCCGGCCCCTGCGGCGCGGCCTCCCTCGCCGGGGCCCGCGCCGCGCTGGCGCCGGACCGCCGCCCGCTCCTCGCGTCCGGGCACGGGGAGACGGTCGTCCTTCTCGTCACGGAGGGACGGGCCGCCAACCCCGCTCAATGACGTTTCGGAAAAGGGGGCAGCGCATCCGACCTACGCGCCGGTAACATATCTTCACCGCATCCGCCTGGATCGGTGTGCTCTCGGCCAACGCTCCCGGTCGCGCCCGGGGACGAGCAACGAGAGGGGACGCCCCATGCAGCCCACTCTGGACCAGTTCCTCGCCGACCGCCTCGACGAGATCACCGCCGAGGTCGCCGGAGAGATCGCCGAGCGCGTCCCCGCCTACACGCACCTGCGGGCGCGCGAGATCCTCGCCCTCGTCCGGGACGCCCTCGCCGCCTACACCGGCGCCCGCGAGACCGGCACCGTGCTCGACGTGTTCCGCGCCCTCGGCGCCAGCGAGGCACGCGCGGGGCAGGACGTCCGCCACTTCGAGTCCGCGCTGCGCACCGGCGCCCGCGTCCTCATCCGCCGGACGGCCGGCGCCGCCGCCCGCCTCTACCCGCCCACGGCCGAGTACGTCACGGTCATGGAGCACGCGTTCAGCGCCGAGGGCCGGATCGTCCAGGCCGCCGTCGAGGGCCACCGCCGGGCCGGGCGGCGCGCCGGGACGCGCCGCCTCCCCACCCTCGTCTCCGAGAACTAGCGCCGCCGGACGGCCCTCTCGTTCGGCACGCAGTGCGTCATCTTCAGGCCGTCGACCTCCCGCGGACCGTTCTGGCCGAGATCGTCCTCGACCAACAGGAAGTGCCACACCATCCGCTCCTGGACGGGCCGCGCGCACTGCTGGTTGTCGTATACCGGGTGGCCCTGCCCTGCCCGGCGAGGGCCCGGAGGCGGGTACCTCCGGGCCCGCCTGACGTCAGCGGAGCCGAGGGAAGAGCGGTTCCGGAGGAGGCAGCCGCTTGCCCGCGCACTGCCGCCGGACCCGGGCGGCCGCGTCCGGAAGGAACGGTTCCAGCAGCTCACCGGCCGTCCGGCACGCAGCCACCAGCTCGGCGAGCACGCCGTCCAGGTGCGGATCGCCCGCCTTCGCCAGGTCCCATGGGCGGACGCGGTTGACGTGGCGGTTGGCCTCGTCGACGACCTGCCAGACCGCCGCGGTGGCCCGGCGGAAGTCGAAGTCGGCCAGCGCCGCGTCGACCGCCGCCGGCGCCTCCCGGCACACCGCGCCGAGTTCGCCGCCCTCCCCGCCGGGGACCACGCCGTCCCGGTAGCGGTGGACCATGGAGACGACGCGGTGCACGAGGTTGCCGAGGCCGTTGGCCAGTTCGTCGTCGGCCCGCGCGACGAGCCGTTCGGCGGTGAAGTCGGCGTCGCCCGATTTCGGGACCTCCCGCAGCAGCCACCACCGCACCGCGTCCACGCCGAACTCCCGGACGAGCCCCACGGGATCGACCGTGGTGCCGCCGGACTTGCTGATCTTCCGCCCGCCGACCGTGAGGTACCCGTGCACCAGCACCTCGTCCGGCAGCGGCAGCCCGGCGGACAGCAGCATCGCCGGCCAGTACACGGCGTGGAATCTCACGACCCCCTTCCCGACGAGGTGGACGCGGCGTGCGTCGCCGTCCCACCACCGCCGGTACTCCCGCCCGCCGCGCCCGTAGTCGAGGGCCGTGACGTAGTTGCCGAGGGCGTCCCACCACACGTAGATGACTTGGCCTGGGTCACCGGGGACCGGGATTCCCCAGCCCCGGGCACGATCGACGGACCGTGAGACGGAGAAGTCCTCCAGCCCGCCCGCGATGAAGGAGAGCACTTCGTTGCGGCGCTCGGCGGGCTCGATCCGGAGTTCTCCCGAGGAGATCAGGTCGTGCAGCCGGTCCGCGTACCGCGACAGCCGGAAGAACCAGTTCTCCTCGGAAATCCGCTGCGGCACCGTCCGATGGTCGGGACAGCGCCCATCGAGCAGTTCGGCCTCCCCGTAGAACTGTTCGCAGCCGACGCAGTACAGGCCCTCGTAATGGCGCCGGTACAGGTCGCCCGACTCGGCGCAGGCGCTCCACAACCGCTCCACTCCCGCTCGATGGCGCGGGTCCCGGCTGGTGCGGATGAAGTCGTCGATCGACAGGGACAGCGGCCCGGCCAGGCCGACGAACTCCTCGGCCAGACCGTCCACGAACTCCTGCACACCGGCGCCCGCCGCCTCCGCCGCCAGGACGCTGTTCAGCGAGTTGTCGTCCGTGCCGGCCTGGAATCTGACGTCCCCGCTCCGCCGGTAGTGCCGCGCGAGGACGTCCGCCTGGACGAGTTCCAAGGCGAATCCCAGGTGCGGGCGGGCGTTGACGTACGGAATGGTCGTGGTGAGGTAAACGTCCATGGGAACCTCCGGAAGAGAACGGAGCCCCAAAAGAAAAGAGGCCCCGCGTACAGGGCCTCGGAAAACGTCCAGCGTCAGCGACCCCGCGAGCGGGGCATCATCACCTGTCCACTGGAAGTCGTCATACGCACAGCCTAACCGACGAATCGCCGGAAGGCCCGGCGTTATCCGCGCGGCGATGTCATCCGGTGAGGGCGAAGGCGAGGTCGTCCAGGTGGCCGGAGACCGGGCCCAGGGTGAGCAGCCCGCTCTGCGCGCCCGCCAACTCGCCCGCCGCCGGGACGAGTTCGTCGTGCGCGCTCCGCATCGCCGCCCGGTCGCCCGACGCGATGGCAGCCTGCGCGGTGAGGCACCACAGAGCCTCGAACAGCAGGTCCCGTGGCGGGTCGGGGACGTCCCGCAGCGCCGCGGCGGCCTCGCCGGAACGTCCCCGCGCCAGCAGCACGAGGGGACGGGCCCACGGCAGGTACGGTCCCCAGGCGGCGGGCTCGGTCTGAGCGGGAAGCCGGTGCTGGACGCGCAGGCAGAGGAGGGCGAGCGGCAGCAACCCGTCCTCCAGACCGGGCATGCCGCACCCCTCCATGTGCGCGGCCGCGCCCCGGTAGGCATCCTCGGCCTCCTCGAACGACGCCTCGCCTGACGCGGCGAGCCGCAGCGCCCGGTACCAGGTCGTGAACACGCCGACCAGCGGGCGTTCGTGCCGCTCGGCGAGGCGGTCGGCGGCGTCCGCGTGCCGGTCGGCGCCGCCGAAGTCGCCGAGCGCGCCGCGGGCCTGGAGCCGGACGAGATGACCGAGCACCTCGTAGCTCGACAGGTCGTTGCGCGCCGACAGGTCCACCAGCTCCGCGCCGATCGCGTCCCGCCGCGGCGCCAGTCCCGCCCGGTCGAACGCCTGCATGAAAGCGCCGTTCAGCGCGAACGCCAGAAGCGCCGGATCGTCCAGCTCGCGGGCCGTCCGCACCGCCGCCCGCGCCGCCTCGCGCCCCCGGTCGCCCCGGGCGCCGCGCGACTCCAGCGCGATCGTGGCCAGCAGGCGGGCGCGGGCGGCCTCGTGCCCGTCCGGCGGCAGCCCGGCGAGGGCGCGCTCCGCCGCCGCCACCACCCCGGCCGCCTGGCGCGGATCGTCCGACCGGGTCCAGATCGCCGGGACGTCGAACGCGCCGATCACCCGGGCGGTCAGCTCGGCGTCGCCGAGGTCCTCGGCCGCCGTGACCACTGCCAGGCGCTGCTCCCGGGCCGCCTCCAGGCCCCCGGCGCCGGTCACCGCGAGGCTCCGCAGGAGGCCGACCGTCGCCTCAAGCCGGGCGCGCGCGCCGGACGCCACCGTCCGGTCGTATGCCTCGGCCGCCTGCGCCCACACCCGCGACGCCGCGTCCCGGGCGGGTTCCAGGTGGTCGGCCTGGCGGAGGATGTCCTCCTCTAGGCGGCGCAACGCCGGAGTAGCGTCCAACCCCAGTTCCTCGACCAGAAGGGTGCGCGCCCTTTGGAGGACGGCCAGTGCGTCTCCTTGGCGGCCCGTTCGGTAGAGGGCGAGGGCCAGGAGACGCCATGCGTCCTCGCGCCAGGGATGGTCGGCGACATGCGCGTCCAGATCCGGTATCGCCTCGGCGGCCAGACCCTGCGCGAGCCGCGCCTCGGCCTTCCGCTCGACGGCGCGCAGCCGCAGCTCGGCCAGCCGTGAGTGCTCCGCCCGCGCCCACGGCTCGTCGGCGAACTCCGCGTAGGCGGGGCCGCGCCACCAGCCCAGCGCCTCGTCCAGCGCGCCCGCCAGTTCGGCGGGGGGACGGTCCGAGGCCACGACCCGCTCGAAACGCCAGGCGTCCACGGCCTCGGGCCCGGCGCGCAGCGCGTACCCCGGACCCTCGGTGACCAGCAGCCGGGGCGGCGTCCTCGGCGGACGGTCCGGTTCGAGGACGCGCCGCAGGGCCGCCACGAAGGTGCGGACGGCCCCGACCGCGTCCGACGGCGGATCGGCCCACAGATCGTCCACGATCCGGGACACCGGCACCACGCGCCCGCGCGCGACGATCAGCCGGGCCAGGACGGCGCGGTGCCGCGGCCCCTTCAGGGCGATCGCGCTCCCGTGCCCGTCCCAGGCGGTCACCGGCCCCAGCACCCCGAACAGGACCTCCACGCCCCCACGGTATAGCGCGCTCATCGAATGCTCATCCGCGCCCGGCAGCATGGGACCCATGCCAACGATCAGCGATTTCGACTACCAGCGCGTCCCCGTCGCCGACGGCGTGTCCCTCAACGCGGCGGTCGGCGGATCGGGCCCCCCGATCGTCCTGCTGCACGGCTTCCCGCAGACCCACCTGATGTGGCGGCACGTCGCCCGCGACCTCGCCGCCGACCACACGGTCATCGTCCCCGACCTGCGCGGATACGGGGAGAGCGACAAGCCGTCCCACGGCTACTCCAAGCGGACCATGGCCGCCGACACCGTCGCCCTCGCCCGCGCCCTCGGCCACGACCGCTTCGCCCTCGCCGGCCACGACCGCGGAGCGCTCGTCGCGTTCCGCGCCGGCCTCGACCACCCCGGCACGATCACCCGTCTCGCCTGCCTGGACGTCCTGCCGACGCTGGACATGTGGGACGTCATGCGCGGCGCGTCGGCCGCCGTCGGCTTCCACCTGTACCTGATGGCGCAGCCGCCCGGCCTCCCCGAGCAGCTGATCGCCGGGGCCCCGGACGCCTTCTTCGGCCACTTCCTCGACGTGTGGACGAACGACCCGTCCGCCATCCCGCCCGACGTCCGCGCCGCCTACCTGGACGCCTGCCGCGCCGCCGTCCCCTCGATCGTCGCGGACTACCGCGCGTCCGCCGGCGTCGACGTCAAACACGACACCGCCGACCGGGAGGCGGGCAACCGCCTGCGGATGCCCGTCACCGTCCTGCAGCAGGACTGGGGCGCCGCCCTCGGCTACGACGCCGTCGCCCTGTGGGAGGCCTGGGCGGCCGACCTCCGGCATGAGACGGTCACCTGTGGACACTTCATCGCCGAGGAGGCGCCCGCGGAGGTGGCGAAATCCCTCAGGGCGCTCCTGGAGCGGTAAGCGAGACGCAGGGGCGGCCCCGCCGCTACCAGAAGGGCGGGCCGCCCTGCGTCGCCGCCCACACCCACACGTAGATGATGAAACCGGTCGCGACCAGCCCCACCAGGAGTTCCCAGTTGGGCGGCGACGCGCTCCGTCCGCGCCTACGGCTCATGGCGATCGTCCATTCGTCCGGTGTGGCTCGTTGTGACTGATCTAGCCGGAGGCGTCCCGGACAATCCCTGCAACGGGCAAACTCAGCGGAGGTAGTCCTCGAAGCCCTTCGCCAGGGACTCGGCCATGACCTGCCTGAACGCCGCACTGGACATCCTGGCCGCGTCCCCCGGGTTCTTCATGTTCCCGCATTCGATGAACACGGCCGGGACGGTGGACATGTTCAGCCCGCCGAGATCATCCCGCCGGTCGAGGCCGTCCTTCCCGAGGTAGTCGGCGTAGGGCATGCCCGTCCCCGACCGGTAGGCGTCGCGGATCGCCGTCCCCAGGCGGGCGGAGGGCGCGACGATCTCCTTGTTGCCGCCCACGGGCATCGGCAGGATGACGTGGAAGCCGTGCCCGGCGGCCGCCCCTCCGTCGCCGTGGATCGACAGCGCCGCGTCGGCGTGCGCGCGGTTCCCGATCGCCGCCCGCTCCGTGACGCAGGGCCCCACCCCCGTGTCGCTGCCGCGCGTCAGTGCCACCCGGGCGCCCCTGGCCCGCAGCGCCTTCGCCAGCCGGTTCGAGACGTCCCAGGTGAAGGCGTGCTCGGCGTAACCGTCCGCGGTGGCGGTCCCGGTCGTGTTGCAGGCCTTGCGGCCGTTCCCCACCCACACCGGCTCGCCGATCACGTCCGGGTGGGCCGCGTTCCCCCCGTTGTGCCCGGGGTCGATCACGATGACCCTTCCGCTGAGCCGTCCCGGCGCGGCGGAACCGCTGTCCTCCGCCACGGGCGGCGGCTCGCTGCCCGCGGCGGGGGAAGCATGGCAGGCGGTCAGGCTCAGGCAGACCAGGCCGGCCGCCACGGGCCTCCCCGCGAGCTTGTCCACAGGCCGCCTCCCCTCCACCGGATTCCTGCGCCGCCCTTCGCGGCGCCAAACGGAACGGGCGGGAGGTCGTCCCTCCCGCCCGTTATGTCCGGCGCCGGACTCAGCTCTTCGTGAACTGGGCGATGGCACCGAGGACCACCGCGTCCGCGAGGTAGCCGAGGTGGGTCTGGCAGGCCACGTAGTGGTTGTTCGCGCCGTCCAGACGGGTGCTGGTGTAGGGGATGATGATGCCGTCGCACGGCGAGTACCAGGTGGCGTACTGCGTGCTGCCGGGCGTCTCGTCCCCCGCGCTGATCTGCTGGACGAACGTCGACCCGGGGAGCATCTGCCGGCACGTCTCGAAGACGGTGCAGGCGGTGGCGTACGTCGTCCCGTGGTTGGCGCCCGCGATCGACGCCAGGTGCGCGACGTTCGGGTTCCCGTTCAGCACCTTCAGGTAGTACTGGCTGACCAGGCCGCCCATGGAGTGGTTGACGATGTCGACCTGGGAGGCGCCCGTCCGCGACTTCACCTGGTTCACGTACGACGCGAGCCCCGCCGCGTTCTGCTTGTTGTCGCCGTAGGAGTTGTACTCGTAGGCGAACAGCTGGTCGCTGCTGTAGCCCGCGGCGCGGAACACCGACATGGCGGTGACCCAATTGGACGCGTTGCCGGTGTACCCGTGCACGAACACCACGGGCCGCGGCCCCGCCGCCTGCGCCGGCGCGAGGCCGACTCCGAACGCCGCCAGCGCCGCGAGCAACGCGACGAGGGAACCGAGGGCCTTTCTCATGAAACCTCCAGGGGTGGGACAGCCAACGCCCCGGAGTCTGACCCCCGCCGTACGGGCGGGCATCGGCGAAATCACCGGCCTCTGAGCGGAGCCCCCGGTCAAACGCGCGGATGCGGCAGGACGCGATCGGGCAGGCCAGGCGGCCGTCAGCCCCCGCCCAGAAAAGGGCTGCCGCCCGCCTCAAGCTGGGAGGCGGGCGGCGAGAGATGCCACGGTTACGGGCTGGGAATCAGAACGGGGAGCGGCCGCGAGCGCGCCGACCGGCCTCCCCGCTGCGGCCGACGGCACGCGAGGAGCTGCGGAACGGCTTGCTCAGCAGCCGTCCGAGCCCGCCCGGAGCCGAAGAACCCGCACGTGACCCCACCCCCAGCGCGCGCTGAGTACCTCGCTGCGGATGCCGCGACAATCTCGGCAGCAGGAACGCCAGAACCAACAGAACAGCACAGACGCCCACAATGGCGACAATAACCATGAAACCCGCCCTTTCAGCCGTTTACGGTCAAAGCCGCTCTACCCTCACTTGACCGAGGCATGCAGCCCGCCCCTCAGAGCCGCGACGGCGACCCGGCGAACGTGACCACCCCCATGCCGGAGTGGACGGCGGGCCGGACGTGCCGCCGATCCAGGCTGTGCCCCGTCACGCCGCCCGGGCAGGGGAGCGAAATACCTCGCGGGCGTGCCAGGCAATGTGCTGGTCATCCACGTCGGGGAAGGCTCTCTGCGGCGTGCTGATCGGACGTCCCGCCAGAGCGTGAACCTGATGGCGGGCGGCCGGACCGCGCCCGACGTAGTGCACCGACACGGTGACCCGCCGATCCTCGGCTATGCCGAGGGCGCCCTTGTCGAAGAGCTTGTGGTGCAGCGCGCACAGGCAGATGCCGTTGGTGATGTCGTCGGGACCGTCGAAGGCCCACCAGCGGACGTGCGCGGCGTCCAGCCCGACCGCGGTCCCGTTCAGCCAGCCGTCATAGCCGCAGAACGCGCACCGGTACTCATAGGCGACCATGATCTGCTCGCGGAAGGCCCGGTCGCGCCGCCGCGGGATCACCGCGCCCGCAGCCTCGACCGACTCCAGGTCGATCCCAGCGGCGGCGCAGATGTCGTCGTGCAACGAGGGCTCGAAGTTGACGTCCAGGATGGCGCGGCACAGCTGCGGCAACAGCCGCGGATCATCACGCAGCGCGGCCGCCAGCTCCCCGGTCAGCCGGCCTCGCGCGGCCCGGGCCCTCAGGTCGCCGACACCGGGCCCCGGGCTGCCGTCCCCGTCGGCGGTCTGTACTTCCCACAAACCATCGCTGGTCAGATAATGGAAGGGGTACGAGGGACTGGTTCTCCGGGGCGGCCCGAACTCCCGCAACAGCCCCGCAAGGTGCTTCTCGACCTCGCTGTAGAACATCGGAGCATCGCCGAACCGCTGGTAATGCCCGAGCGCGTACAGCAACAGCAGAGGTTTGTGCGGTGCCCGCTCCCCACCCCGCGACCACCGGCGGACCTCCGTAACCCGCTCGACCCAGTCCACGCCCGGCAGCCTATGGGACCCGCAATGGCGAGATCAGGTCATCTGCTCCGGCGGGGCACCCGCCGTGGATTCTCACGGCCACTGCTGGACAGAGCGACTCCCTGGCGCTTTCCGGAATCAGGTGATGTTCGGTGAGGGCGTTTCGCTCCAGTTGAGCGGCCTGGACGAGGACGCCGCGTGGGGCCTGCTCGTCCGGCAACTCGGCCGAGACCTGCGGGAGGTGCCAGTACGACGAGCGCTGACGCGAAGACCGGGTCCCGCGCGCCCGAGCCGCCGCGCCAAGGCTGGCGCTCCCCTTTTATTGGGGATCTGGCGCGAATTCCTCTCCCGGCTTGCGCGCCGTAGAGGCACTCGGGTCGGCCGAAGACGAGTCGTCCTTCAAGAACGGAGTCCGCTCCCAAAGGAAACGGACCGATCAACCATAAACCAACCCCAGAGCCTGGCCCGCCCGCAGGGCAGGCTGGGCTCCTCGTCCAGCCAGTGAAAGAGCCCTCGATGCCGGCTCCACCGACCGCGGGGAGTGGCGCCCGCGATGTCTGTCTGGACCCTGCGTCGGCGCGGGCCATACTCGTGCTGCGGTGCCGCCCGGGCTCCGCCGCACGAGGGGAGCGAGATGGCTGAGGTGCTGGTCTTCCACCACGGGCACGGGCTGACCGTCGGCATCCGTGGGTTCACCGAGCAGCTGCGACGTGCCGGACACACTGTTCACGTCCCGGACCTGTTCGAGGGGCAGATATTCGACAGCCTCCAGAACGGCATGAGCTACGTCGAGGACGTCGGGTTCGGCACGATCATCGCGCGCGGAACCGCCGCCACCGAGGGCCTGCCTGCTGAACTCGTCTACCTCGGGTTCTCGCTCGGAGTCCTGCCGGCGCAGAAACTGGCCCAGACCCGCCCCGGCGCGAAGGGTGCGCTGCTGCTGGAGGCGTGCCTCCCCGTCGCGGAATTTGGCGGGGCCTGGCCCGCCGCCATCCCGGTCCAGGTCCACGGCATGGACGCGGATCCGTTCTTCGCGGGGGAGGGCGACGTGGACGCAGCCCGGGCGCTCGTCGAGACGGCGGCGGATGCCGAACTGTTCCTCTACCCCGGTAACAGGCACCTCTTCATCGACAGCAGCCTGCCGTCGCACGACGAACACGCCGCAACGCAGACCACTGATCGAGTGCTGGACTTCCTCGACCGCATCAAATGACCAGGCCCTGGCTACGTGGATCGGTCGCCGTGCGTGCCTATTGCCAAAGGCTCGGTCGTTGCTCAGCTCCGTGAGCGATGCCCAGGGACAGCAGGTGAAATCTCCTAGGCTGGGTGGGAGCCTTGCGGGTAGGGCGACGGACGGTGCGAGGGCGGGATTGTGCAGCCGGGACTGGAATTGGCGGGCCGGTACCGCCTGGAGACGTTGCTGGGTCGCGGCGGCATGGGCGAGGTGTGGCGCGGGCTCGACTTGTCGTTGGAGCGTCCTGTCGCGTTGAAGGTTCTGCTACCCAACTGGCGCGATGAGAACGAAATGGTCCAGGCGATGGGCAGGTTCCGCCGCGAGGGCCGGGCCGCCGCCCGCCTGTCCCACCCGGCCATCGCTGCGGTCTTCGATGTCGGTGAGGAACGCGGGCACCCGTTCCTTGTCCTTGAGCTGCTGACCGGGCAGGACCTGCGCAAGATCCTGGAACGGCAACCCGGCGGCCTGCCCATTGAGCTGGTCCTGGACTACGGGGCCCAGGTGGCCGAAGGGCTGGCGGCCGCGCACGCGGCCGGGGTGGTGCACCGCGATATCAAGCCGGCCAATCTGATGCTGCTGCCAAGCGGGCAGGTGAAGATATGCGACTTCGGCATCGCCAGACTGCAGGGCGCCACGGCGGGACTGTCGGCGACAGGCGTCCGAATGGGCACCTTCGCTTACATGCCTCCCGAGCAGGCCGCCGGCAAGCCCCTGGACGGACGGGCCGACCTGTACGCCCTCGGCTGCACTCTGTTCCACATGCTCACGGGCCGGTACGTCTTCCCTGGCGACGATCTGCAGGCCATCGTCGCCCAGCACCTGGCCAGACCCGCCCCCTCCCCCCGCGCGCTGCGACTCGACACCCCCATCGAGCTGGACGCGCTCATCCTGGCCCTACTCGCCAAAACCCCCGATGACCGCCCTGCGGATGCCGCCGCCGTAGCACGCGAACTGAAGCGCATCGGGCGCCTGTCATCAACGGTCAACGCTCGGTACGTGCTGCCCGATCCGGCGGCGTTGCGGCCCGGCAGTGTGTCCAAGCCGCGGACGAAGGCCAATGACACGGTGGTGAACGCGCTTACCGGGGTGTTGGAGCAGTTCGACATCGATGCGCAGGTCACGGGGTTCACGCGGGGGCCGACGATCACGCGGTACGAGATCGAGCTGGGTCCGGCGGTGAAGGTGGAGAAGGTCACGGCGTTGACCAAGAACATCGCGTATGCGGTGAAGAGCGCCGATGTGCGGATCATCTCGCCGATTCCGGGGAAGTCGGCGATCGGGGTGGAGATCCCCAACACCGACAAGGACATCGTCAGCCTCGGTGACGTGCTGCGCTCGCCTGCGGCGACCAACGAGCATCATCCGATGATCGTGGGTTTGGGCAAGGACGTCGAGGGCCGCACGGTGGTGGCGAACCTGGCGAAGATGCCGCACATCCTGATCGCGGGCGCCACCGGGGCCGGCAAGTCGACGTGCATCAACGGGCTCATCACCTCGGTCCTGATGCGGGCCACCCCTGACGAGGTGCGGATGATCCTGGTCGATCCCAAGCGGGTCGAGCTGACGATGTACCAGGGCATCCCGCACCTGATCACGCCGATCATCACCAATCCCAAGAAGGCCGCCGAGGCCCTGGAGTGGGTCGTGGGCGAGATGGACCGCCGCTACGACGACCTGGCCGCCTCGGGGTACCGGCACATCGACGACTTCAACAAGGCGGTGAAGGCGGGCAAGCTGGTGCCGCCGCCCGGCAGCGAGCGCGTGTACACCCCGTACCCGTACATGCTCGTCATCGTCGACGAGCTGGCCGATCTGATGATGGTCGCGCCGCGCGACGTGGAGGACTCGGTCGTGCGCATCACCCAGCTCGCCCGCGCCGCGGGGATCCACCTGGTCCTGGCGACCCAGCGACCGTCGGTGGACGTGGTCACCGGGCTCATCAAGGCCAACGTGCCGTCCCGGCTGGCGTTCGCGACGTCCTCGCTGTCGGACAGCCGCGTCATCCTCGACCAGCCGGGCGCCGAAAAGCTCGTCGGGCAGGGCGACGCCCTGTTCCTGCCGATGGGCGCGAGCAAGCCCATGCGCCTGCAGAACGCCTACGTCTCGGAGAAGGAGATCCACAGCGTCGTCGACCACTGCAAGGCGCAGACAAAGGCGAACCACCACTGACGTGTTCGACCCGGCCGAACCCGGCAGCCGGGCCACCCGAAGCCTGGGTCTCCGAAGTAACACAACGTCCGCTCATGCCACTGGTCGTGCGCTGCTGATCGCGGTGCCCGCCCAGCGGGCGGCGTCACGATTCAGCTGGGACGTCGGTGAGGTCGAGCCGATACCAGTCCGTGCCGGTAAGGATGTGCAGATCAGGCCCACGTCCGATGACGCGCGCGTCGCCGGGGAGTTCCTCCCCACCCGGAAGGACCACCCGATACTCCCCGCTACTCCGCATCTGGCCGTCGCTCAGTTGGCCTACGACCAGCCGATCGCGGTCGGCGCTGTACCCGCCGTACAGGGCGATGCGTGAGCCGTCGGTGATGAGCGCGTTCGCGGCAGTGCCGTCGCCGCGCCAGCCGGCGAGAACACCATCATGAACGCGGACAATGGGGAAGCTCGTGTAGTAGCACGTCCAAGCGGTGTCCGCGTCGACGTTGAGCGCATAGCAGTCGCTGATCGCGCCCCACGGATTGTCCTCGTGAAAGGGGAACCGCCAGTCGACCTTCAAATCCGGGGAGAATCGCACGAGCCCGCATGAGCCGATCGGTTCCCGGCCGTCGGCCCTGCCCCAGCCGAAGTTTCCGAAGACACCTTCGTCGAAGTAGCCCACCCACACGTGGCCAGTGCCGGTGGTGAAGACGTGCTCGATGCCGTCCCCGAGCGTTTCGGCGGCCAGAGCGGTCCCGTCGGCGGAATAGATGATCGCATTGCGGTCCGGACCGTCCTGGCGCCATCGAGCCCTGGCGCCCACGGCCAGGACCCGGCCGTCCGGCAGCGGCTGGACGGTCGGGTGCGCGAGCGGGAAGTCATGGATCGTGACCACGTTGGACAACGCCGGCGAATGCAGCGTCACGCGAGCGGTCACCGGGCGAGAAGCCCGAGGGTCTGGGAAAACAGCCCAGCCCGGCTGCGTCGTCGTCGACCTCACAGCCGGCACATCGGCAGGAGCCGACCACAGCGCTATGAGGTCACCGCCGGGACCGATCGAGGCGTTCACCAATGCATCGCCGCTCTGGGACCCCGCGATGCGAGCATGGTGACGCACGGGAAGAGACACCTTAGGTTCCATGGACCGCCGCTTACGCTGCTGCTTCACCCCGCCACTCCACCACCGCGATCCAATTAGGGCCACCGATTATTTGAGGCCGTCCCAGCAGTACCCTTTGCCGCCATCAGTACATCGCCCTGCCGTCCGGCACGCCTCTACGTCAACATCGCGCCCTAGCCGTAACGGGCCCAACCCAGAACCTCACGGCCTCAGGACCTCACCCAGCCATTTGGCCGCCACCGTTGTCATGAAGTGAAGTGGCCGTACCTGAGTTCCCTTCGGCCGCATCAGACGAAACAGAAGCGAGCGGCGGCTTCAGCGGGCGTGGTCGCTTGGCCACGTCCGGGGACATCGTGGACGGCGGTCGCACCTTCGGACCGGAGCTGGTCGGCACCGGCATCCCGGGTCATGACGGCGGCGTAGTCACGCACCTCCCCGGAAGTGAGATCCGTGCGGCCTCGCTCGGTGTACTGCTGAAGGAGGTCGGTGACATCCGGGTCGAACCGCAACATGGTCACCGGAGCATTGAAGCGCCTGGCTATGGCGATGAGCCGCGCGCGTGCCTGCGGTGTGACGTTCGTCGACTCGGCGACCGCGGTGCGTCCCGCGGAGAGCCTGGCAACGATCCTGCGGTCACGTGTCTCGAAGATCCGCGCGTCCGCCGCGTCGGATTCGGTCTCCGAGGATGAGGTCCCGAAGAGCTCCGCGCGGATCGCGTCGCTGGACACCACGGCTTCCGCATCGATCTGCCGGCGCTCGATCAGTGCCTGGACGAAGCTGGTCTTGCCCGAGGCTGGCGGGCCGACCAGGACAACGAGTCCTGCCGGCACCCGGATGACCGGCGCGAGAGCACTGAGGTAGAGGTCCCCCGCGCAGTCAAGAGCTTCCTCCGGGGAGCCGACGGGCAGCCCGCTGGGCAGGAGTTGGTCACGGTATGCCTTGTTGCCGCCCAGGTATAGGGCGAAGCCCCAGGTTTGCAGACCGCCGTTAAATCGCAGTCGGCACAGCGGCAGCCTCTCTTCACCGGGGAACTCGGCTGCCACATAAGCGAATCCCTGGCGAAAGCGGACCGTGATGGCGTCCACGTGAGGCCAGCATTCGAGTGCATGGCGGTTCAGGCGCCGGAGCACGTGGCGCTGCATCGCTTCCGACGGATCCTTCGTCATGAACCCATCCTGCCGGTACTCCACCACCGCCGTGATCGTAGCCGCGAGGATGAACGAGAGACAGGACGCCGACCGGCCGAGCCCCAGGTCCGCGCAGCGATCACGGCCACGCAGCCAACCTACGGCCACTCCCAAAGACCGACCTGGCCGCACCGCCTCCCCTCAGCAGTGCCCGGACGCCTGCTCACACCCCCTGCGTCCGATGCGCTCACAACCTTTCGAAGTCGACCACCATGCCGCGACTTCCGGCACCCGGACGATCCTCTCGAGAACCTCACCATCGCCACGTGCCGCAGGCCGTACTACGACCTTGCCTCCGCATAGTTTCCTGCTCTAGGTGACTCCAGGGCGGCAGAGTACTGAGCTTAAAAAGATAGGTCGACGCGAAGGGCCGGACACCACCAGCCTTTCTCTCTCCCAAAAGTCAGGATTAGAAGGCGCGCGAGCGGCCTTAGCGGTACGGGCGAATAGAGCGGTATGCTTGACGAATATGCCAACACAGTGCATCCCTGCAAGCCAGGGCGAACGGCGTAACATCTCAAGTTAATGCGCCCTGGGCAGTGCAAGATTGACAACCTTAACGTTCTCCGGGCTAGCTAGATCTGAACCTGCGACCTCTTAATCCCGAAGGGCATATTGTACGTTTTCTGCGGCTCGCAGAAAACGCTGGATCTCGATAAAATCCCAGGTAGATGGCCTGTTCGGCTGCCAGCGCGTGATCTCCAGGGTCACGCCATCACTCGCAGTCCGGGGTCAAACGAGGGTCAGATGATCAAGCCTGGGAGGCGGGAAGCCCATGGGGCAGACACGCAAGAGAGTGGGTAAGGACGGCAAGCCACGTTACACGGCCTACTACGACGACATTCGCGGCCAGCGAAGGTCTGCTGGAACCTTTGCGAGCAAGAAAGAAGCGGACAAAGCATGGCAGCGCGCCGAAGTGAAGGTCTCGGAAGGTAGAACCGGAGAACCTGCCCGCGGAAGGCAGCGATTCAGAGACTACGTCGAGAACACCTGGCTCCCGAACCACGAGATGGAGGCCAGCACCCGGGAGGGCTACACCTACGCCATCCACAAGCACCTCATGCCGGAGTTCGGCGGCATGCGGATGGTCGACATCCTCCCCGAGCACGTCCGAGCCTGGATCGCCAAGCTCAAGAACCAGGGCATGAAGCCCGTGACCATCCAGTGCAACAAGATCATCCTCAGTGCCATCTTCACCACGGCACTGGACGACCAGGTCACCTACCTGCACCCCTGCCGTGGGGTGAAGTCTCCTCCCATCGCGCGCAAGCCGCTCCAGATCGTCACCCCCGAGCAGTTCGACGACGTCTACAACGCCCTCCCCGAAGGCACCTTCCGCCTCCTCGCCGAAACCGAGATCGAGAGCGGCCTCCGCTGGGGCGAACTCAGCGAACTGCGTCCCAAGGACCTCAACCTCAAGACGCGCATCCTCACGGTCAGCCGCACGGTCGTGGAGCTCAACCCGAAGTTCCACCCGAAAGGCGGCCACTCCCTCGTCAAGGACTACCCGAAGGACAAGGAGTACCGCCGCTTCAAGCTCAGCGCCCAGATGACCGAGAAGCTCGAAGAGCACATCAGGGCGGCACGCCTCACCCGAGACGACCTCTTCTTCCACATGCCGCCTCAAGACAAGCCCCGCGCCCGCATCACCGAGATCCCAGACCCGGAGACCCTCGGCCGAACCGAACCCAACGAGAAGGGCCGCACCTACAACCACGGCACCCTCAGCGGCTACACCGCCGGCCGCTGCCGCTGCGACTACTGCCGAGGCGCCTTCTCCCTCTACCGAGCCGCCCGCCGCGCCAACGGCAAAGACAACCCGCGCCCCCTACGCACGCGCATGACGGACGGCCACATCCCCAACGACTGGTTCCGCCGCAACATCTGGAACCCAGCCATCGCCGTCGCCGGCCTCGACTTCAGGCCGACCATGCGCGACCTACGCCACGCCCACGCCTCCTGGCTCCTCAACGGCGGCGCCGACCTACAGATAGTCAAAGAACGCCTCGGCCACGCCTCCATCGCCACCACAGAGCGCTACCTACACACCCTCCCCGACGCCGACGAAACCGCCCTCGAAGCCCTAGCCAGAACCCGCAGCAGGTCAACCGCGCGATAGTCGAGAAGAATCGGCGGGGAGGGTCAGCCAACCCTTCCCGCTCCAGTCCAACGATGTGAAGCCGGGGCGGGGGACCACTTGCATCCCGACCTGCCTCGGACTCCGCTCTTGCTCACGACCACGCTAGCTAACATGTCCAACTGGCATGGTCGTCCGTTCCTGCTCAAGAGTGCTGGTCACGGACGCAGCCCTGCCCGGTCCAGCCTGGCTACGAACGACGTCTTGCGCTTGTGGCGGTTCCGGAGGTCGGCCAGGTAGCCGGCGAAACCGTCTTCGTCACCTGATCGCCGGTACGCCTCACCGAGTCGGGTGATCGTTTTGACCGCCTTGTTGTAGCGGTACTTGTCGCCGGTCATCGCCAACCGCAGCTCGATCAGGTCCTGGTAGGGCGCGATCACGTCGGCGGGGTGCCCGATCTCCCAGAGCTCGATCAGCCGGAACCACTGCGACTCGTGCAGGTCGTTCGGATGCGCGACCGCGAGGTGCCATGCCTCGTCCAGAAGGTTCTCATCGATCAAGACGTTGAGTAGTTCCGTGACGTAGCGGTGGTCGACCTGTGCCCGGCCGCGGATCACGCTCAACGCCGAGTTGCGCAGGTCGGGCCACTGGCCGGCGCGTTCGGCGGTCTTGCGGAGCGCTACGTAGTCGATGTGCAGCGTCCGGTGCTCCAGTGCGGTCCGGCGCAATGCGATGGCCTCGTCACCGCGACCGTGGTCCAACAGGAGATCCACCAGACGGTTCCGCAGCTCGTCGGCCTGGTGGCCTCCGCTGTCACGCGTCAGCCCCTCGCGGGCCCACCGTTCCGCGTCACCGTCCCGTCCGGCCGCCCGGAATGCGTTCACGATCTCGGTGTAGCGGTAGGTGCCGCGCAGGTCCTCGGCCAGCACGGCGACATGCGCGTCCACGTCGCCCGAGACCGCCGCCAGTTGCTCCCGCAGGTCCCGCACGCCCACAGTCACCGCCCATGAGTCCGGATCATCGGTGGCACGACGCTCCTTCAAGAGGCGGGCGAGTTCGCTCAGGCCTCGTTCCCCCAGCGCGGCCTTGAACTCCGCCAGCCGGATGTCCGGCCAGCCTGGCCCGTCCAGTCGTGTCCTCACCAGCCAAGCAGCCAGCCGCTTGGCATCCGGCGGCGCCGCCGTGCACGCCCGGGCGTACAGGAGCATCAGCTCGCGCAATCGGTCGCCCACGATCCCCGACGAGTCGTCCAGATACAGCAACGCCGAGGTGACTCGCTCCACCGCCCGGCGCGCCAAGGGAACCGCCTGAGCCGCCGCCTCGCCTCTGATCAGGTGGTCGATCTCCGCCGCCACCTCGTCGGCCCGAGCCGCGTACTCGCGGCGTCCCCGGTAAGGGTCCCGGCGGCGGTCCCACCGCAATCCGTCGATCAACCGCCGCACCTCGTTGACCTGCGTGTCCGTCACAGAGCCATTCAAGCCGAACGGCGGAACCCGCCGAGCGCCGACATCCCGCGCAGCCAGGCATCCGAGCCGAGGACCGGCGCCACCCATTGATCGTCGGGTCGGGCGAAACCTCACATCCTCAGTCCGGCCTCACTACGCTGACCAGGGTGACAAGCCTGAGCGATGCCGAACTGGACGCCCTGGTTGAGCAGGCCATCGTCGACGCTTACGACGAGCACGAGCAACACGCCGCGTTCCATTGCCTGCTGGAAGAGCATTTGATCGTGCCCTTCCAGACCACTGTCCTGGGCGTCGAGGTGACCGTCACGAAGATTGATCTTTCGCCTGATGGGGAGATCGTTGGGATCTGCACCCGCGGCAAGCACCGGCAGGCTATCGGGATTCTCGATCTGCCGCTTCCAACGCCACGCCCGGCGGGCGCCGAATGAATCGACGCCTACCGGCACTGGGCCCGCTGACGACGAGCGAAGATGAGCGAATACCAGTACTACGAGTTCCTGGCCGTCGACCAGCCCCTGGACGAGCGGCAGCAGGCCGAAGTCCGCGCCCTGTCCACTCGGGCACGGATCACCGCCACCAGTTTCACCAACGAATACCACTGGGGAGATTTCCGGGGTAATCCGCGGACGATGATGCGGCGCTACTACGACGCCCATCTGTACGTCACCAACTGGGGAACCCACCAGGTGATGCTTCGCCTTCCCTGCAGCCTGCTCCCCATCAAGGCCGCCGAGCGGTACTTCATCGACCCCTACGTCACCGCCGAAGTTTCCGGAAAGCACCTCATCCTCGACCTGACCAGCCAGGACGAAGGCGGAGACTGGATCGAGGGCGCCGACGACTCCCTCTCGGCGATCATCGGAGTCCGCACCGAACTCGCCGCCGGGGATCTGCGTCCGCTCTACCTCGCCTGGCTCGCGGCCTACGGAACCTGGGAACGCGACGAGGACGCCTTCGATCAGGACGAGGACGACGAACTCGAGCCGCCGGTACCCGCAGGGCTGCGTTCCCTCACCGCCCCCCAGCGCGCTCTCGCCGACTTCCTGCGCCTCGACTCCGACCTGCTCCGGGTCGCCGCCCAGACGAGTCCGCCCCTGGCCGAGACCAAGGACGACCCCGGCAGACTCGCCAAGTGGATCGAAGAACTGCCCATGAAGGAGGGGAAGGTTCTCCTCCTCCGAGTCGCGCAGGGCCAGGGGCCCCAGGTCCAGATGGAGCTACTCCGCCGTTTCCGCGGCGAACCCGACGCCGCAAGCGCGGACCGTCCCCGCCGCACGGTGGCCGAGCTGCTGGACACCGCCGCCGCACTCCGCCACGAGCGTGAACGCAAAGCCGAGGCGGCACGCGCGGAACAGGAGGTCCGCCGCGAGCAACAGCGCGCGGCGGCCCGCGAGAAGAGACTCGACGCCATCGCCCGCGACCCGGAGATTACCTGGGCACGCATCGACGAACTGATCGACGCCCGCAAACCGTCCGACTACGACGTGGCCGTCGAACTCCTCAAGGACCTGCAGGTCATCGCCGACCGTGCCGGCCTCCGCCAGGAGTTCACCGCGCGGCTCACGCACCTGCGCGGAAAGCACCACCGGAAAACGGGCCTCATCGCCCGCTTCGACCGCGCCGCCCTGCCCGCGGCACGGTCATGACCACCGCGCCGCCGTCGTGAACACCGTCGCCTCGCTTCCCGGGTGGGCTAACCTCCCAGCGTGACCACCGCGTCGGGGCTCGACATCCGGAAATTGCATGCCGGCGCCGACCGCGACGGCATCACCAAACTCGTGGTCGGCGCCATCGTCCATGCCGATGGCCGAGTTCTCATCCTGCGCCGCTCTGCCGAGGACACGTTCATGGCTGGCATCGAAGAACTCCCCTCAGGCGGCGTCGAGCCCGGCGAGAACCTGCTCACCGCACTGGAACGCGAACTCGCCGAAGAAATCGGCTGGAGCGGACCGCTCATCATCGATCCCGGCTTTGTCACCTACTTCGACTACATCTCCGGTTCCGGCCGCAGAGCCCGCCAATATACGTTCGGCGTGCCTCACCAAGGTCAGCCCGTCGTCCTGAGCACCGAACACACCGCCTACCGATGGCTCCGCCCCGCCGACCTGACCGACTCCGACGTCACTGCCGAGACCGCTCGAGCAATCCGGGACTTGACCGCCTCTTGATCCGACAGGAAGGCGGCGCGGGTGCGACCTGGACGAGTAGGACCGTGTGATCGTCGCTGCATTCCCACTGACAACGGTCACAGGAGCACGCATGTGGGCTTGTCTGCGGCGTCCAGTCTGTCAGTGGCATCGGGGATGCTGGCGGCTCATGTCACCGAGGCAGGGGGCTTCAGTTGTCGATCCGTGTTGCCAGCCGTCGCCGCGGGTTGGCGTCGCTGACCGCCGCGTTCCCCGGTGCTGAGGTCATCGATGTGACCTCCAAGGCGTCGGAGCCGTGGGTGCGGCTGAGTCCGTTCTATCCGCACGGTGGCATCCCGGTCCCCTACTGCGACGGCGTGACCAGCGAATCTGTGGAAGGGATCTGGCAGGCCCTCAAGGTCTTCAAGGACTCCGATGTCGACCCTGCGAAGCTCAGGATCACCAAGATGAAGGGGCTGAAGCGGACGGTGCGTCGATACGGTCCCGTCAAAGGTCACCGCACTGGCCTGTACGGTGACCGGCTCCTGCCCTACGAGACGGCCCGGCGCCGGATCTACCTGCCGGCCTACCGATGGGTCCTCGAACACCGCGTCGCTGATCTGGTCGAGCAGCTTCGGGACAAGGAGGATGTCGTCCTCCTGGACTACACCACCAACGGCGACGTCTCCGATCCCGCCAGCCCGCTCTCCCACGCCGCGCTCCTCCAACTGCACATAGAAGGCCGCTGGCCCCGAGAAGACGACACAGATGCTTCCAGCGCGGTCAGTGATCGAATGCAATGAATGACCTGGTGAGGGTGCGCCTTCGGTGAATCGACTGTGCCGTCCTGCCCGTGGGACCGTCGTGACCGAACACGCCGCCGCCGTCGCCGAAATAACAGCGCGGCAGCCGCGTGGACCAGTCTTGCTTTCGGGCTCGAACCGACCTCATCTTGGACTCGGCCGCGCAGGTCACTATCGGGTCGGTCTTCTCCTGCTCAGATGCGTTCGCCGTGTTCGAGGTAGCGGGTGCTGCTGTCGCGGTGGGCGGCGTGGGCGTGGAGAAGACGGCGAGCGAGACGCGGGATGGTCAGGTCGTGGATCTGGGCGATGTCGTGGAAGTGGTAGCCGACCAGTTCGCTGGGTTCGAGGCGGATGGCATTGAGTTGGTCGGGGTTGAGGGTGCCGCCGTCGAAGAGGAAGAGGACCTTGTCGCCCTCGGCCGCGTTGGGGGCCCAGTCGGCGACCAGGAGGCGTCCGATCTCTGGGCGGATGCCTAGTTCTTCAGCGACTTCGCGCTTCGCGGCTTGGTAGGGGGTCTCGTCGCGCTCGACGTAGCCGCCAGGGATGTCGCGGTAGTCCTTGTAGGACGGGTCGACCAGCATGATGTGGTCTTGCTCGTTGAAGAACAGGACACCTGCCGCTGCTCGGGCGTGGGCGAAGGTTGCTGCCGGGTCATCGGTCACGGGTGTTGAGCGTAGGAGATCGGGTTAGATGATGCTCATTCGGCGAGCGAGATCAGCCAGGAGGCGGCTTCTCTTGCCGGTAGCAGTGCCGCGGAGCTGGTGGACGAGTTGGCGGCTCATGACGTGGGCGTGCACCTGTTCGGCAGCCCGGCGCTCAGCGGTGAGCAGTTCGCTGATGGCCTCATCGACCTTGTTGCGGGCCCGGTAGGCGTTGACGACTTCAAGGCTGTGGCGGACCGAACGTTCGACAGGTAGGTGGGCGGTGGTGATGCCTGGAATGAGGTCGAGCGCGGTGGGGACATCACCCAGCGCCATGGCTGCAGTGACGCGGTGGATGCGCACGTTTGTGGGGCCAAATGCCGTCCACAGGTGGTTGGCGTCCGCGCCGAGCGCGTCGGCCATCTGCTCGGCTCGTCTCAGGTAGTCCATGGCATCGGCGCGGTTGTGGGCGCGGGCGGCGGCGACGGCTCCGGGGAGTAGCAGGGTTCCGTGGATCGACAGCAGCGTAGGTGAGAGATCAGCATGCTGGTGTTGTAGGTATCGCGACGCGTGTTGAGCCATTGTCGCTGCCTCGTCGAGGCGGCCTTGGGAGTGCAGTGCGTGGATCACCGAGCGGAACAGCGACCCAATGATCGTGGGGTCTGCGGTGCGTTCGGCCGCTGTCAGTCCGCGCTGAGCGGCGATCCAGGCGAGGTCGGCCTCACCGAGCTTGGTGAGCAGCATCGCGGCCGACTGGTTGGCAAGGGCGGCAAGCCGATCGGCGTTCGGCCGCTGTTCCTCGCGGGCTTCCCTGGCAGCGATCTGGGTCTGGGTGAGCAGCGCGGGCAGGCGGGCGAGCAACTGTCCGTAACATGAATGCTGATAGGCGGCCATCACTTCTGCCACATCGCGGCGAAGTACCTCCAGCCGGGGCGCTTCGGGCTCTGCTTCGATCGCTGCCAGCAGTGGGGACAGTTGCCGGTAGTCGGTGAGCGCAGAACGGACCGCGCTGACGTCCAGGTGGGACGGCTCACGGCGCGTCGACTCGGCAGGGTGCGGGTCGATGATGTCGAAGACGGAGATGCGCAGGGCATCGGCGAGTGCCCTGATGATCGAGAGTCTGTCCAAAGCCGCACGATCATTCTCGATCTTGCTGAGCCAGTCCTCGGTCCGTCCGACAAGGCCGGCCAAGACCTCTTGAGACATGCCTCGCCGGACGCGGTGCCAGGCCACGCGCTGCCCTGGTGATAGGTGCTGCAAGTGATCGGACATTACAGCCCCCTGTCAGGCGACCCCGGAATTTCTTTCCGGGTCGCACCCCTCCTGCGGTTTTAACGTCTTGGACGTCGCGCCGCAACGCGTCCGACGGATTCGAGCCGAGGCAATATGTACGGGACGGGCCAGATGTACCAATTAATCGCAAGTCCATTCCTAGGCGACTTTCTAGTGCTGAAGTCAGGAGAGACCCGAGGAATCAAGATTTCGCAGGGGGCCTACCGAGCACTTGCCGATGCCGAGGTGCTTCCTGATTGGCTGACGGCAGCCGCCCGAACCGCTTGGGGGATCGACCTTCACGGGCAGCCGCCCGGCGATCACCTGCTCATCCGCTGCGAATCGGTCCACGGGTTCGGCAAGGCGACCTATGAGCTGAATCTTGGCTGCAACTACGACTGTGAGCACTGCTACCTCGGCCTCAAGACCTTCGATGGGCTGGGCTGGCCCGAGCGTGAGCGGTTGCTGGAGGCAATCCGGGATGCCGGCGTCCTTTGGCTCCAGCTCACAGGTGGGGAGCCGATGGTGGATCGGCTGTTCGCCGCCGTCCACACCAAGGCCTACGAGCTGGGCATGATGGTGGAGATCTTGACCAACGGCTCCCGGCTGGCCAACCCAAAAATGCTCGACCTGCTGACGACCTACAGGCCGAGCAAGATGAGCCTCAGCGTCTATGGCGCTACAGCGGAGACCTACGACGGCCTCACCCGGAGGCCAGGCTCCTTCCGCAAGTTCATGCGCGGACTGTCGGCGGCGCACGAGGCCGGCCTCCAACTGGATCTGAGCCTGATCATCACCAACCGCAATGCCCATGAACTCCACCTCATGCGCCAACTGGCCGAACGGTTCGGGCTACGACATCGCGAGTACGCCAACATGTCCCCGACCATCCACGGCGGTGCTGAGAGCCTGCCCTCCCAGTCACCCCAGTTCCTGAGCAAGCGGGCACCCTTCACCGGCTGCGACGCCGGACACACGTCGTTCCACGTCGACCCGTTCGGCCGCGCGAGCATCTGCAAGATCGGCCGTGACCCCAACATCGACCTGGTACGCGAGGGGCCACAAGGGCTCCAACGCCTGGGCGGCATCAGCGACGATCTGCTACGCCGCCAGGGCGGATGCACCGGCTGCACGCTCCAGAGCACATGTGGGACGTGCATGCCGCTGGTGCAGCTCTACCGCAAAGCCAAAGCCCCGCTGGCCACCTACTGCCAGTACCAAGAGCCCCGAGAGGAGGTACCCCAGTGAGCATCACGATCGAGGTGCAGGACGGCCCCGCGACCGAGGAAGCCGTCGTCGAGATCGTCGAGGATGTCAACGACGCAGCCGAATACGCCATCGGCCTCGGCTGCGGCGACGACAACCCCTATCAATGACGACGCGTAGGGCACCGCAGCACGGCCCCTCGCCCATTCCCGCAGGCGAGGGGCCCCTCCAGTACGGTTCCGATGTGACCGAACGGCTCCCCTGGCACCAGACGCAGGCACTGATCGAGAAGCACACCGGGCCGGTGATCACTGCTCGCCCGGTCAGCGAGGGCTTCAACTCCGAGATAGCCGTGATCATCAACGACACCACGTTCGTCAAAGGGCTGCGCACCGATCACCCCCGCGTCTGGACCCAGGAACGTGAACGCCGGATCAACCCGCACATCCAGAACGTCTCGGCTCCGCTTCGATGGTCGGAGATCACAGGTGGCTGGGACCTCAACGGGTTCGGCTTCATCGAGGGCCGTCCCGCATCCTACGAGGCGTCCAGCCTCGACCTCGAACTCATCATCGCCATGATGGCTCACTGGCCACCCGCCCCTGACGGTGTCGAACTCAAGCGAGCCGAGCAACGCTGGTCGAGTTACAGCGATAAATCCGAGATGTTCGCCGGCGAGTGGCTCTCGCACACCGACTGGTCACCCACCAACATCCTCATCGGCAGTGACAAGCGGGCCTACATGCTCGATTGGGCCTGGCCCACCAGAGGGGCCCGCTGGATCGACCCTGCCTGCTGGATCGTCTGGCTCATCGCCTGCGGACACCACCCGGCGCAAGCACAGGCCTGGGCGTCCAAAATCCCGCTCTTCGCCGCCCCGCCCGCCGACGCGGTGACGGCATTCGCCAAAGCGCAGGCCGCGATGTGGGAAGACATCGGCGACCACGCACCCCACCCCGGGCTTGCCGCAGCAGCAACTCGCTGGGTCAAGCACCGAACCACCTAACGCACCCCTCAACCCGGTGCGCCAAGAACGCTGGAAGGACACACATGGCCCTCCAGGTCCATCCCTCAACAACACTGGTTCCTCCTCACCAGGAGGAAGCGGTCCTCATCGACAACGCCATGGTCGACCTCGTCCGCGTCATCTGGGCGAGGCGCTGGCAAACCGCTGCCTGCTGCCAGGACACAGGTGAGGCGGTCGAAGCCGAACGCAACGCCGTAGAGCCTGTCGGCGAGCCGACGGGCAACGCTGGTTTCATCGAGTACTACCGCGGGTGGGCCTGGCTCAAGATGCCGCACGGCGGTGCGCTGGCCCTTCTCAGCGATCTGGCGACCGATGACCAGTTCCGCGAGTTCGTCACCACTCGATGGGCCCAGGGCTCCTGGCGACTCCACACGCCCGTAGTCTGGACAGGCGAGCGATTCACGACAGCCGCCTTCGTCCAGATCTACTTCCCGTCAAATCAGATCGTCGCGCTGACGAAGGCGCTCATCCCGGACGAATGATGCATCAACCGCCTGCATGGTCGCTGGACGGCAGTGAGCGGCTCACCTTGGAGGGCTTCCTGGAGTCGTTCGGTGAAGCCTGGGCACGCACCGAGCGGCGCTTCCTCAAGTTGGAGTGCTGGCAGTCATATCGTGAGGCCGACGGTGTCCGATCGCAGGAGGCGTTCCAAGCGGGCGACGTCGCGCTGGCCCGCCGCCTCCTGGAGGAAGAAGCGATGGAGGACCAGCCTCTTCGCGACGAGGTGAGGTCGCGGAACCTGGAGTTCACTCGGGTGCGGCTGCTCTCCTACCCGCTCACCAACTACCTGCACTACGAGATGATCAACTATGAGGTGCGGAGCCGGCTGGGAGAGCGCATCGAGTTCTTCGTGCCGCCGTCTCCGGTGCACAGCTACTTCGACTTCCTGCTGTTCGACTCCCACACCGCCCTCATCCACGACTACGGGTCCGGGCCCGTCGGCTACCAGACCGGCGGCTGGCTCACCCACGCCCCGAAGACGCTGCACGCCCTGGCGGGCATAGCCACTGACTTGCGCACCCGCGGTGAGCGGGCGTGGCCGCTGGAAGGCGCCCCGGACCGCCCCCGCGCCTAATCCGGCGGTGCCATGCCAGGCAGAATGAGGTGCTCCGGCCCATCAGTCTTGCGATCATCCCGCGGGCTCCTTGCAGTCGAGTTCCCCGAGTCACGGCTGGTGCTGTAGAGGGACGACCCCATGAAGGATGGGCTCCGCCAATCAGCTACCCGGTGGTGTGAGGCAGAGACGAGCGCGACGTGGTTACGGTTGGCGGTATGGGGTCGAACCTGCCCGCTGGGTGCGATCTGGTCGCGTATGGCGGGAACGCCGAGGACGTTGTGCTGATGCGGGCCTTCGGTGACCGGCCTGGTGGGTTCTTCGTAGATGTTGGGGCCGGGAACCCGGTTCAGGGGTCGCTGACCAAGAATTTGGTGGATCGGCTTGGATGGCGCGGGGTCAACATTGAGCCGCTGCCCGAGCGTTTCGAGAGCTTGCGGGCTGCCCGGCCGGGTGATGTGACGCTGAACGTGGCGATCGGGCAGCAGCCTGGTCTGGCGAGCTTCTTCCGGATCGTTCCGGGGCCGGGGAAGACTGGTGGCGGTGGCCTCAGCACTCTGGAGCGGGATGTGCTGGCCCTGCACCTTGCCGATGGATGGCGTTGTGAGGAGTTGCGCGTCGAGGTGACGCGGCTGGAGACGGTGCTGTCGGATTACGCGCAGCCGGGATTCGATCTGTTGAAGGTAGATGTCGAGGGGGCTGAGGTCTCCGTATTGGCCTCGGCGGATCTGGCGGCGTGGCGGCCCAGGGCGATCGTGATCGAGGCGACGGTGCCCTTGACCTCGCGTCCTAGCCATCACGAGTGGGAGCCAGGCGTGCTGGCCGCAGGGTATGAGCTGGCGCTGTTCGACGGACTGAACCGCTTCTACGCGCGAGACGACGAGCCTGAGCTCCGTGAGCGGCTGTCGGTGCCGGCCAACGTGCTGGACAACTACATCCCGTATCGATGGGCGGTGCGGCTGGGCCTGGCGGATTAGAGGCTCAGCTCGTCTTCCACTAGCGCCAGTAGGTCCGGATGGTTCTCGCCCAGATGACGGGCTATCCACTGGCCGTCTGTGTCGGATAGCCCCAGGGCGACGGTGTCGATGAGGCGGCGCAACAGCATGAGCGGAAGCAGAGCGTTCAGGGCCACCCGATCGACTTCGCCGTAGCCCTCCAGGAGTGGGGCGGTCGACCCGCCGTGTGGGAGGTCCACGGCAAGCGCCCAGGCCAGGTCGAGCATCGGCGGGCCCTGTTCGACGGCGCCGGGGTCCAGGACGCCGGTGAGGGTGTCGCCGTCAAACAGCGCGTTATGGCCGACGGCAACATCCCCGTGGATCGGCATCATTGGCATGGCTTCGCAGGCGTCGCTGAGACGTTGGGCGAGAGCAGGGTAGGCGCGAGGGACGGCGCGGCGTGCCCAGCCGAGCAGGACGCCGAGCGCGCCAGGGTCGTCCAGCCGCAGGCCGGCGGCTGGGCTGTGCGAGTGCCACGAGCGCAGCATGCGCCCCAGCGCGCGCTGCTGCCCGGGAGTCGGGTGGTCGCTGTGTGTTCCAGGGAGCCGTTCGAGGACGGCCCACCAGGTGCCGCCAGGAAAAGTGCCGTAGTCGAGGAGTCGTGGGGCCGGGATGCCGGTCGCGGTGCGGAGGCGCTCCAAGTGCAGGGCGGTCTCCAGGCGTTCGTGGGCGCGGCGCTGGAGCTTGATGACAGTGCGTTCCCCGTTGATGATCCCGTCGTCGGCATGCTGGACGGGTGGCCCATCGAATGCCGGAGAGGCGGACGCCGACCGCACAGTGCGATCGAGGACATCGCCGGGTAGCCGGTTGGTGGGGATATACGCCTCTCGGTCAGCCACGTCGAGCGGTGCGCACACACTACGGTGTCGGCGCCGAAGCCGGTCTAGGGGCTCCTTCCAACGCTGTAGGGCGGTGTCGGTGCTATCGAGCCATCGCAAGGCCGCATCCTCCGGGGCAGGGATGCTGGCCCACCAACTGGTCACTTGGACCCAGACGGGTAGGCACTCGGGTTGCGGACCTTGGGAGGATGCGGCGAGGCGCGTGGCGATGGCCGTGGCTTGGTCGACGCGTCCGTCGGCGGCGTACTGCAGTACCCGGATGGCTTCCGCGGGGGTGAGTTCCCCGGTGGCGCCGAGCTCGTCGTACTGGCGGGTTGCGCTTTCCAAGAGGTCTGCGGCCTGCGCGTGCTCGCCGCGTAGGGCGTGAGCCATGGAGGCGGCCAGGTCGCACTGGGCCACACCGATAAGTTCCCCGACGGAGGAGTTGAGGTCGCGGGCGCGGGGGACGAGGGCGAGGGTGCGGTCGGGGTCGAACCACATGAGTGCGAGGGCCAGGTGGCGCAGGGCGCGGGCTTCCCACAACGGCGTTCCCGCGGCCTGGGCGGCTTCCAGCGTGGTCTCGAAGAGACGGGCGGCGTCGGCGAAGCGGGCGTTGTGGATGTAGGTGTGGCCGAGCATGTCGGCGACACGAATGCGGTCGAGGCCTTCGTCGGTGGCCTTGTCCATCAGTTCGGCGACCTGCCGGTAGTCACCGCGGCGAAGGGCGTTGTCTGCCAGGCCGAACAGAGCGCTCGCGCCGATCAGCGAGCCGTCGGCCGTGATCGCTGACAGATGACCGATCGCTTCGTTCAGGTGTCCGGCGACGTGGGCGCGGGTGCCCAGCTCCCAGCGGTAGTAGTCGGCGAATGGGTCGTTGGACTCAGGGGTTGCGTGCTCACCGACCAGCCTCTGCATCGCCTGGTAGCGGTCCTCGGCGTTGATGTCGCCGCGGGTAGTCAGCCGGGCGACGGCTGACAGCCGCGTTAGCTCGGGTACGGCGTCCGGTGCGGGGAGGGACGCCAGGACCTGCCAGTGGCCGGCGACGCTCAGGCTGTAGGCGAGGTCCCCCAGCACCGGCGGCACTGCGCCGTGCTCGATCGCGGCACGCAACAGCAGTAAGAACGCGGCGACGGTCCGGCGGCTCCGCTCAGCCAGCGAGGACGACTCTTCCTCGTCCCAGATCGACAACGCGACCTTCGCGAGGTGGTTGATGGCGCGCTGCAGGTGTTCGCGACGTTCGCTGAGGGTCCATCCATCGGGTGTGTGGGCGTCACAGTCCAGGACACTGCGTCGCAGGTTGTCGTGCAGCCGGTAGGCGGGCCACACCGACTCCTCGCGCCGGACGAACGGGAGGGAGGTGAAGGCCTCGATCCGCCGGCGGCGGATGCCCGGGAGCATCGCTTGCAGCAGGTCGGCATCGAACGCTTCGAGCAGCGCGGCGGCACGCAGGAGGTCACGATCGGTCTCCGACAGGTCCCTCATCGTCCGCAGCACCAGCTCGGGGAACCCGAGTCCGAACACCTCCGGGGGCGGCGCCTGGCCGCGCGCGAGGTACTGCCCATACAGGCTCGCCGACAGGTCCAGATACAACGGTGAGCCGCCGGATCCGGCGATCATCCGGTTCCGCACCGCCTCGTCGATGGCGGGGCGGTCGTCCACGGTCAGCCGCGTCGTCAGATACTCGTTCGCGGACACTGGGTCGAAGCCGTCCAGCCTGAGCTGGACCGGTCCGGCGAGATCGGGCCAGCGGTGCGCGCCGCCGTAGGTCAGTCCAAGGGCACGGGCCGGGTCGTGCCAGCCCAGCGGCAACCGGCTGGCCGCTAGGAACGCCACGTTCGGCATCAGGTAGACCAACCGCGACACCAGGTCCTCCAGGCCGCCGCGCTCGGACGGCAGCCCTTGGACGATCTCCAGTGTGTCGAGAACACACACCGCGAGTACGGGCCTCTTGGCTCGGGCGCGTTCCAGGTCGGCCGACAGCAGGACGGGCATGTAGCCGAGCATCCGGTCGGGGTCTGGCTCATCGAGGATGGGGTCGAGCGCGGGCAACTCGTTACGCAGCGACTTCAGCTTGGCCTTATGCGCGACGGTGCGTCCGAGCTTGTCCAAGACCTGGTAAGTGACGCTGACCGCGCCGAACCCGCCGAGGAACTGGTCGACGGTCCCGCTCACCTGATCCGCTGCTCGCCGTCCGTCCACCGACCCCTTGCCGAGAAAGGCGGCCAGCGACTCACCTGGATGCTTGCGCTCCCAGTAGAGGGCCAGTGCGACGTCGAAAGCCGGCCAGGAACGGGCCAGGCCCCCCAGCCCAGCCCGGACGCGCAGCAGCAACGACTCGAAGCTGGAGCTGTCGGGGTCTGCGAAGTCCAGCACGGCGCACGCCCGATTCTTGGGAAGCCCGTCCAACTCTCCCCGAACCGCGAGGTCAGCGACGTGCCGCGTCAGGGTGGATTTGCCGATGCCGCCCTCTCCAGCCACCGCGAGGATGTTGACCGCGGGCCGCTGGAAGTCCATGAGCGCCTGGACGGGCCATTCACGTGCGGAGTGTTCGATCAGCCAGCGATGACACCGATCGATCTGCTCCTCCCTGTTGGTGAACACCTCGTTGGTGGCGAACGGAGCTTCAGGCCCGTAGCCGAAGAACTGGTCGATGCTCACCGGAACAGCCGACCACATGGGGCCGCTCGATGACAACGCCGTCCGCAGCGTGCCCTGTGCCAGGGGCGTCGTGAGCCAAGCGCTTGCGGGCTGTGGGCTGGCCTCGTGTGCTGGAGTACCTCCGGCCGAGAGCGGCATCCCTGGCCTTCAAGGATGAGGCTGAGCCCGTCCGGGTCCCTGGAGTCGCGCACAGCCGCGCAATCGGCGTTGGTCGCGCTCTGGCATGCCCACCAAATAGAGGAAGCTACGCACGCTCTTGTTACGCGAGCGAACCAATGCAGGAGGGCTGGACGGATCTGGCCCTCCTGCATTTTCAAGGTCGCTCTTGCCTACCGCTGAGCGTTGAAGCCCAGTTCGTTCCTCTTCGCCCTGGCGACAAGGCCGGCAAAGCTGCCCATGGAAAGCGAGAGGTGCCCGCTGCTCGGGGCCTTGCTGTCTCGTAGGCCGATGGCGTTGTCGAGCTGGGCAACCTCCACGCACTGGCCGCTCGTCCCATCGCTGGATCGGCTGCTTTTGCGCCACTGGGGGGAAGTCACGTCAAGGCCTCCATCAGATGCTTGATCAGGCTCCGACTGGAGTCTACGGGGAGGGCGACCGCCCCTATGCGGTCGAACCTGTCGAGTAGTCCGTCGACCTCGGCGGCCTCTGGGACGAGCCTTCCGCCGGTGGGGGCCTCGACGTAGCCGACCTGTCCCTCCCTGACCTTGATGACCTTGAACGGCCCGTCGAGCCCGGCATTCGCGCCCGCCGTGTTCGGGACGATCCGCAGCATTACGTTCGGCAGCTCCGACACCTCAAGCAGCTTGGCGAGTTGCTCCCGCATGACCGTCCTGCCACCCACCAGGCAGGCCATGGCTGTCTCCGCCAGGAGAACCCACAGATCGGCCGGGCTTTCCTTGGTCAGGATCTGCTGCCGTGACATCCGCGCTTCCACCATCGCGTCTATCCCTGGCTCTCGCCCCTCAACCAGGAGGGCGCGTGCGTAGGCAGGCGTCTGCAGCAGGGCAGGAATCAGCTGGCCGCTGTAGATCCGCAGCACGGACGCGCGTCCCTCAGACTCCGTGAAGTTTTTGGTCGGGTAGCGGGGACGCATTACTGCGTCCCCGCCCCCTCAGAACCGTGCGTGCCATTCGTCACGGCACACGGCTCAAGCAGATCCAAGCGACGGTTCAGGGTCACGCTGCGTTCTGCTTCGACGTTGGCTATAGAGCCAGCTTCGATGACAGTGTGTATGCACTAAGCGGGTCCTGGCGCCACCATGGCGGCCGGATTCCGGGGCATCCACGATCAGGAGATAGCTCGCCGCTATTGCTCGCCGGGTAACTTGCTGCCACCAGCTTTCCCACTGTTGTGGGGATTGCGGCGGCTGCTCTGCGGTCAGCAGATAGTCCCCGCACCTCGGGCATATGGCGTTCTGTTCGTCCAGTAGCCTGATGGTGTACCGATCGAGCGGCGGCTTACTCCGTCTGCGGCGGTGAGCCCAGTACTCGGCCAGGAAAGGATCGTCCGGAGACGCCCATCCTTTAACCATGACGTGCCGTTTAATTTCCGTCCACCGAAACATAACCAAGTAGGCGCCGGACTCGAGATCCCCGAACACCCACCTGTCGTTCCGGAACTTGTTGAACTGGCCATAGTACCTGGGGATAATCCATGACTTTGGCTTATTCTGATGGCTGTGCGTGGCCCACTTGTAGGTGAGTCTCCACACGTGCGTGTCGAGATCTTCGAAAACCTTCGACGACACCACCGGTCGATAATACGCCGCCCACCCCCGGATCACGGGGTTCAGGGCGGCAATCACTGCTTTCGCGTTTGCGCCGCGCAGCCGACGCATTTCAAACGCGAGTCTCGACCTGATCCGCTGTACGGCCGCCTTACTAGGCTTGATCAGGAGTTTGGAGCCATACCGGCGGACGTTGAAGCCGAGAAAGTCAAACCCCTCGGCCACATGGACAATGCGGGTCTTATCCTCGTTGAAGGACAGGCCCCGACCGCCCAGCCATCGCGCCAGTCGCTCCTTGATCAGCACGGCCTGATGGCGGGTGTGACAGAGCACCACCAGGTCGTCCGCGTACCTGACCACTACCGGAGAATCCGGATAACTTCGTCCTGCCTTGGGCCCGGTAGTTCTGTACCTGGCCCCAGCGACCGTTTCCAGACCGTGTAACGCGACGTTCAGCAGTAGCGGGCTGATGACCCCGCCCTGCGGAGTTCCTTCCTCGGTGGGAGCGAACCCGCGTCCCGCCTCGAACACTCCCGCCTGGAGCCACTCACGCACCATCTCCCGAGCGGGAAACAGGCCGATAGCCTCCATCAGCGTTTCGTGGTCGATCCGGTCGAATGCCGCAGCCAAATCCGCATCGAGCACCCATAGCCGTGCTGCGGTCTTGCTTTTGCACGTCTCATAGATGGCCTCGATCGCGTCATGGCACCCTCGGCCCGGCCGAAACCCGTATGACTTGGCCTCGAACCGAGCCTCCCACTCGGGCTCCAGTGCATTCCGGACTCGCGCTTGATGACAGCGGTCCATCAGCACCGGTATGCCGAGCGGACGCATGCGCGCGGGGTTACCGGCCTTGGGAATGTGCACTCGCCGGACCGGACGGGGGCGCCAATCCTGCCTGCTGCGATGGACTCGCTTCGCCATGCGCATTCTGGCCTGGTGGGTCAGAGCGACCTCGCCATCGACCCCCGCCGTTCGCCGTCCAGCGTTCCGCTGCGTCACCTGTCGCACGCTCACCAAAGTGTTCGCTTGCGACCGCAGCATGAGTTTCTGTAGATTCCTGGCTTTCGCCAGGTCCCCTTCCTGCACCGCCTTGAAGATCCGCTGTCGTAGGCGGCGTACCTGCTTCTCCTGTTCGGACCAGTCAATACGCCCCCACTCTGAACTCTCATCCAGATCGAGACGACCCTGTTCCGGGATCGGCAGGCCCTCAGGTCCGTTCGCCGTTTCGGCGTCCAACTTGCCCCTCGGTTCGGATGCCATAGACAGTTTCCTTCAAAGATCCACCTGCTCACGTCAGCACGCTTTCGCGTCCGGGCATCGGCCCGTATCCGGCCAGTTATACGGACAGTCCATCGGAGGGCTGGCTTCGCAGTCCGCTTTCCTGTCACCTTTCGGCCACCGGCATTGGCTTCTTGAGCATCCTGTCCAGGCCAGGGATTATGCCCCTCTTACGATCGGCCTACCAACCTCGTTGGACCTGACCCGGGTTTCCATGTTCCGCACGTTCGAGAAGCGGTCGAGCTTGGGTGCCTTCTTTACTCCGGGGACAGCGGTGCCCATGCGGTGCAAGTGGTTTCCTTGCCCACCGCCGGCCGCATCTCAACGACCCGTCCCTGTCACGCTGCCTTCCCACCCGTCTCAGCGAGTCCCTATAACGGAGCATCACCAAAGATTCACTTGCGTTCACCCCGCACTCGACCTTCCCCACCTGTAGGACCGAGACGGAATCGGCCCCCTTGGGATTTCCGTGAGCTTCACACCCACTGACTCAGGAAGCCAGCACGCATGTCACGACGGGGACAGGCTCAGGCACTAGCCTGGAATGCATTCCGACTTTCCATCGGCCTCCAATCATGCATTCACTCGAAACGTGCGACTTCACGTCGCACAACCAGTTGGGGTCGTGTCCGAGCCGCGCGTACCAAAGCATGATCGCGAACGTCCCGCCGGTGTTCCACCGCTCGTCGAGGACGGCCGCCTGAGCGTCGGTCAGCTTCGCTTCGCAGTTCTCCAGTCTGGAAATCGAGGAACGCGCACAGTTGAGGAGCTCGGCAAGGGCGTGTCCTGACATGCCGTGCTGCATGCGCTGGAAGCGCAGGTGGTGGGCCATCCACGCCCACATCGACGATCGCGGGTCGGGGGACTCGTTGATGTGCATCGTGTCTCCGTCCATCGGACGAATTTCCAGGTGATCCTAGGAATGGCGACACGGTAACTCTCGCGGAGCACGCTTGTCCCGGAAACTGCAGGTCAGAGCAGCGGACGGGAATTCGATTATGTCGGACAAAGCAGAACAAGAACTGCATCCAAGGCAGCGCTGTCATCTTCTGACATGGCTGGCTGGCCAGTTGCCGCATCACCACGTACACCCCGAGGTCCTTGGGGCTGGCGAGAGAGCCGTCCTTCGTGTCACGAGCCGTCGGACCAACAAGGTCCGTTTCGTCGCCTGTGTCCCTGCCCCTCAGGCAGGAACGTGGGCCTGGGTGTGGTCTCGCGACTGGGCGCTGGTCACTGACCCTCGTGCCGTCCCAGCCATCGCGAAGGCGATGAGCTCATGACGACGTGGATCACTCTCGGTCGCGTAACCCTCCCGGCCACCCCCAAGAGCGTCGGTGAGGCCCGCCGATTCGCCGCCGCGGTACTGGACGGCAGCGACCGCACCGCCACGGCACAACTGCTGATCTCCGAGGCCTGCACCAACAGCGTCAGGCACTCCGACTCCCGTCATGGCGGTTCGTTCACCCTCACGCTGTATGACTGCGGGAGCTCCCTGCGCTGCGAGGTCATCGATGCGGGCGCCGCCACCATCCCCACCCGCCACCAGGGCTCCGAACCCCGCGACCACGGCCACGGCATCGTCCTCATCGAGACCCTTGCCGACCGCTTCGGCTACGACACCGACACTGCCGGTCGCTTGCACACCTGGTTCGAACTCGCCTGACAGCTCGCTCGCGCTGAGGCTGCGCCACCGGCCCCTGTCACTCCCGCTCTGCGGGTTGGTCTGCTGGGCCGAGTGGCGAGCCACGCCTGCGGTGCACGCATGTTGACCAGCACGCTGGGAGTCTCTTCGCGGATTTGTCCAGCGAGCCCGCCGCCACGCTTGGCTGGCGAGGCCGCGCCTCGATCCCCAGCTTGCTCCCGAGCCTCCTCCAGCGAGGAAGCGATAGGCACGACTTGCCTCGGCCGTGCGTGCTGGCCCCGAGCGCCCTACCAACGGCCCGCCGCGCCCGTCCGCCGGTGTGGACGGCTCCGTCCGCTTGGACGGCGGCTGCGAAACAGCGGCGGACGGCTCGTCCGCCGCGCGGCGGACGAGTGGACGGGCGCGGACGGCGTTAGGGCCACATCGAGGCTTCCGGCCCGAGACTGACAGCGAAGCTGGCATCGGCGGCTGCCGGAAGCGAACAGCTGCCGTTCCGAATGTCGCCGCGACTCTGCACTGCTTGCCGGTCGGCTATGGGTGCTTGCGCGGGGACTCCCGTGAAAAATTACGGGAGTCAAGTGTCGCGGAGCCCACTCATCCTCGAGGGCAGATAACGTATCTCCTGTTCTCTGAAAACCTGAATTAGATGGCACTGAACGACACCCTTCGGCACGGCTTGGGCTCTACCGACTGAGAATATCCTCAGTCGGTAGAGTCGAAGGGGCGACCTAATAGAGGGCTGCAAGGTAGGGCCGTGTCGCGACACGGTATGGACCCAGGATGCTCCATACCGCGTCCCTTTGCTGAGTCGACCGGGCGCGGTCCGACGAGTACGGCAGGAGGTGGAACACGGACGAGGAGCAGGTCAGCAGGCAGAGCAAGCTGCAACGACGTTCGCAGCTCACAGGTGGGCGTCGACGAGATCGAGAGATGAGATTCCGAGTAAGCGAAGAGGAGTACAAGGAGATCTGCGAGGCAGCCCATCGAGCGGGCGCTGCCTACGGAACATTTATCGTCCACACCGTTCAGGCAGCCACTCGCCAGCACAGGCTCGGACAGCAACCGACCCTGGCGCTATGTGAGGAACTGCGCAGTATTGCGCGACAGCTGAACCGTATTGGTGTGAACATCAACCAACTGGCCCGAATAGCGAACGCAACGGGACGGGCTCCTCAGGAGCTATCCGCTTCGTTAGCGTACCTGGAGAAGGTTCTCCGGAGAGTGGACGCCTCGTCTGTTGAGGTAGGTCGGCTGCTGCGTTGATCGGGAAAGTGACACGCGGCCAAGGCCTCGCGCGACTGCTGTCGTACCTCTACGGACCAGGGAAACGTAACGAGCACGTCGATCCCCACCTTGTTGCAGGGTTCCGCCTGCCCATAGCTTTGGAGCCCGGCACGGACAGCAGAGGCGACCGCGACTATCGGCATCTGGTGGGAGTCCTGACCTCTCCGCTCGACACGCTTCGTCATACGCCGCTTGCCTTGCCGATCTGGCAGTGCTCGATCCGGGCAGCGCCGGCGGACCGACGCCTGTCGGATGAAGACTGGGCCGACATTGCTGAGGAGGTCATGCACCAGACCGGGTTGGCGCCGCGAGGTGATGACAGGGCATGCCGCTGGATCGCGGTCCGCCATGCCGATGACCACATCCATCTCGTTGCCGTCATGGCCCGCGAGGATGGACGCAACCCGAACCTACGTCGCGACTACTTCAAGGTCGCCCATGCCTGCCACATTGTCGAAAACCGCTACGGCCTAACCCCAACCGCACCCGCCGACCGCACAGCAGCGCCCCGACCAACCCGAGCCGAGACGGAACTCGCTCACCGAAAGAACTGGTCGGAACCGCCCCGCAGTACCCTCCGCCGGCACGTTGCCACCGCAGCTGCCGGAGCTGAGACCGAGGACGACTTCTTCGTCGCCCTTGAGCAGGCCGGAGTGCTGGTCAAGGCCCGCGAGAGCGTCCGCACTCCCGGGGAGATCACGGGCTACGCGGTCGCGCTTCCGGGCCACACCAACCGAGAGGGGCAGCCGGTCTGGTTTTCCGGCGGCAAGCTCGCCGCCAACCTCACCCTTCCAAAACTCCGCTGCCGCTGGTCGGCTCCCGATGAAGGTAGGCACTTCGGCCAGCGCTCTTTCAGCCAAGCGAAGCTGACTCACCAGGAGCGAGATGCCGCCTACCAACAGGCCGCAAGAGCCGCCGCGACAGCTACTTGGCAGATGCGCCACATCCATGACCCCGCCGTTCGTGCCGACCTAGCAGCCGCGGCCTCCGACGTCTTACACGTAACCGCGGCCATCACCGGCAACCGGGAACTCGCCCGCGCGGCCGACTTCTATGACCGAGCAGCTCGCGAACCCTGCGCGCGCCAGTCCCCCGCCACGCCCTATGGCACGAACCTTCGTACGGTTGCGCGGGTTCTGGCTCTGTCCCAGATCGGAGGGGCGCACAGTCATCGCCCGAGCCTCGCAGGCGTCCTCTCCCACCTGATCGTGCAGCTCGCTGCCCTTATCGAAGCGATCGCGGAGCACCGGCAATCGCAGCAACGCTTCGCCCAAGCAGCTGCAGCCCGTAAGGCTGCTGCCCAGCTCACCCGACTCCGCCAACCGACCCCACGGCCGACAAACCCGACGTTGTTCCGGGTGCCGGCCAACGACACACCCGAGCACAACGCTGCGCGACTCGCTGCCGCCGGCTTTCCTCTGCCCTTCCCCAACCTGGAGGCAGACCGTTCCCACCGATCTACCGGGCCTGCGCCCACACCGCCGGCGCGCACCGCCCCTCGCCGCCTATCGCAGTAGCGACCAGAGAAGTTGGCGCCACACCGATAGCGGTCGTGGCGTAACGACCGACGCCACCGCATACTAACGGAGCGTAAACAAGCGTAACGATACGCAGATGTGCGCCAGTGCGGCGTTCGAGACGACGAGCCTGCGCACCCTCACCCCACCACACAAGGAAGGCGAAGCCATGACGGACCACAGCCTCGGCACGTGCCCCAAGGCCACAAGGAGTGACCCACATGACCGACGAAACGAAGGCTCCCCCGACCGCTCGTAACGACGAAGACACCACGCGTCTCGCGGCCAACCTGTACGAACACGTCCGCCAGCTCAACCACGCCTCCGTCGGCCCTCCGAGCCTTACACTCCCCGCCACTGCGTACACCATCCTCGGCAACCTTAGCGCGGCCGTCTACGGCCTTGACCAGCTCCTCGAGCAGATCAACCGCTTCTTCCTCCGAGAACTGCGAGCCGACCGTCTCGGTCACGATCACGGTGAAGACCTGGCTGCTGTTCTGAGCCGCCACGGCCGAGCCCTGGCTGAAGCAAGACCCCACCTCCAAGCTCTCTGCTCGGCCCTAAGCGACGCGCAATCCACCATCAATGCAGTCCACTCCCGACCTACCCGTCGAGGCGCAGCGTCCCCGGCCATCGGCGACAAGACGTACGAGGCCGACGCTGGCGTAAGAGCGGCGGCCAACGACTTCCCGAGACCGATTACCGACCCGACACTCCTCATACCGCCTGCGGTCAGCGGACAAAACGCCCCCCTCGACAATCGCCGCGCGAACACTCAGGAGGCGTGACCATGAAACCGATGACTCATGAGGAGTTGGCGGCCCTCCCCACTACCACCACCATCGAGACGGCCGCCCGCGCTCTCGGCCTCGGCCGAACCCGCGCCTACGAGCTCGCCCGCGAGAATCGCTTCCCTTGCAAGGTCATTCGTATAGGCAGCACGTATCGCGTAGTCACCGCTGACCTCCAACGGCTCGTCTCCAGCAGCCAGAGCCCGTGAAGCTCAGGGGTTAGCGAAGCATGCTCCATCCGTCGGCCGCCTCGCGTCGACGCTGGCGCCCTGCTTCACCCGGCGCGACCACACCTGATACCTGGTGACCGAGATGACGTGCATCTTGTTCAGGTCGTGGTCGCGCACGGGCCACCGGAGTCGTCTCATCTCGCGCTGGGCGAGCAGCCGGTTATGCCGCTGACGAGATCCAGCCTGGACGGTACCTGACCATTCGCCCAGGGTGTCCGGCTCTGATGGGTATTGCTATCCTGCAGGAACACCGCGTCGACGGATGGCTGGCTAATGATCTTACAAAAGCTTGTTGCTGCCGAGACTCTTCTGGTGATTCCTTGCTCGAAGGGGAAACAATCCGGTGGCGAGCCGAGCTCTCGGCAGCAAAGCCCATGGCCATCCGATCTGCTGACAGCACGGCAGTCCAATCTGGAGACAGCGAAAGCAGACGAACGACAGTTGCTGCCTGCCTGGCTTCGGTATACCGGCGGCTTCTACACCACTGCTGGAAGCGAGCTGCGCGACGCGGTAGCTCGTGACACGCCACTGCTCATTCTCAGCGGTGGATACGGGGTGCTGCATGCCGAGGAACCGATCGGTGACTACAACAAGATCCTGCGCTTAACGGACTGGCCTGGCGGGTTGCTCGAAGATCTACTGATTCGCGAGGCTGGACGTAGGGACGTCTCGTCGGTCGTCGCTTTCGCGGCGAGTAGCTCGGACTATGCGAAGCTCATACGGCGCACTAAATGGAAAGATGCGGGGCTCGGGGCTTTCCTCGTCACCATCAGGAACGCGGGCATGGGAGCCTCGGGTAAGGTGCCGCGTCGACTAGGTCAGGCTTTCGCCTGCTTCTGGCGAGGACAACCTGCCGAGATGTACCCGGAGGGTACGACCGTGGAGATCCTGGGTTGAGCGCCTTGCGAGACGATCGCCGAGCCGACACCGATCGATTTTACGGATTGCTCGATGAGCTGGCCGAGCGGCTGGGCGGACCACGACTGCTCCGGGATTGCACCCAGGAAACCGGATGGCCGCAGTATGGCGTCGAGTTCTTCCTCGAAAATGGCCAGGTCCGAGCGGGAGGAGATCGGCTCCGGGTGGTGCGCGTAGGGAGCCACGCCTTGAGAGCCACCTCCCAGGCGAACTTCTGGACCAGGCTCGCCCAACATCGAGGACCGGTGGACGGGGCGAAAGCTGGGGTGGGTAATCATCGTGGCTCGATCTTTCGCCAACACGTGGGCAGCGCACTGCTACAGACCGGTCACTGGCTGGCCGAGGTAGCTGAGTCCTGGGGACAGAAGGAAGTGAGTCCTCCGCAGCGAGTAGCCGAGCACCACCTTGAGGAGGCGGTAAGCGACCACATCGCCACGATGCCGCTACTCTGGTTGGAAGTGCCCGATCGTGAGCAACGTAAATCCATACGGGCCAACTCGATTGCCCTCCTCTCTCAGCGAACCGGTGGCATTCACCGAACCACTCCTAGCTGGCTCGGATTGTGCGCAAAAAACGAGAAGGTTGCAACCTCAGGACTCTGGAACAGCGACCATGTCGACGACCTTTACGATCCGTCCTTTCTTGACAATATGGAAGCCTGTGTAAGGCTGCCTTGAGGTCGGATTGGAGAGGTGCGTCGTCGTGGTCCCTAAGATCTCACCGGCTTGCTTCCGGTACTACTTCCTGCCCTCAACTTGCCGGTAGAAATGGATCCTGCAATGGTGTAGTCCTGCTCGGCGAGTTGATCGCCGATGGAGAGGCCGGAAAGGTCGCTGCCTACGCGAAAATCAACAAGCTTGTCCAAGCGCTCGCCCGCCGTGCGACATGGGAGCAACTGAACCATAACGTCGTGATCAAGGTGGTGCAGAAGGTCTTCGCACGCTTCGGATTCACCCTCACGAAGAAGAAGCTGGGACAAGTGTTACCGGTCATAGGTATCGCGTTCGGTGCCGGGGCAAACACGATATTCCTAAAGCGTATTACAGATGACGCGGAGCATCTGTACCGCGAGCGCTTTCTACGTGAGCGCTACGGGATTGAAGCGGAACCAGACTTGGTTACCACCGATGCAGACTCTCGTGAGGACGTCGTCATGGTCGAGATCGTCGACGCCGGGATCCTCGGTGAGGACAACGAGCGCGAACGTGACGATCCTATGCCGGCCACCGAAGGCGATGAGCGAGGGTGAGCCTGCTAAACGACTTCACCGAGTTGCTTCAGCGAGGCTCAGCTGAGCTGTACGCCGACAGCCCCGATCTCGTGAGCACCGGAGAACTGACTCCCACGGCCAACACAATCGATGCCGGCTGTTGCGTTGTTCTTTGCGGGGCCAGGCCCTGTCCGGTGGATCGTCCTCATGTACCAGTCGGTGACGAAGGAAGCGGTGGCAGCGAAGGCCGACAAGTCGCCCGGCACTGCCTGGTTAGGCCAGAAGACTCCTGAAAACTCGGGACACAGGGGCTGGCAACGAAGTAAGCTTCTGACTGGCGGATGCGCCCGCCAGTCTGAGTGCTACGGACCTACGCACCTAGTACGCCGAAGACGCAGCGGCCCTTCTTATGACGACGCGCAGTGGGTGTCCTGTCCATGCCGTCCAGCGGCGCGTAGGGCTGCTAGAGGACGTCATGAGTTCAAGCAGTCGGTCATCCCGTCGAGTGCAGCGTCGTGTTCGCGAGGTTCAGAGGGCCTTCGAGGTTCCCCTCGCCGAGGCGCGGGATCTCTACGAAAGAGCTGTAGATTTCACCAGGACGGATGGACCTGGCCTGACTCGGATCGCGCCCTCTATGTTCTGGCCGCGCCTGGACAAACTGATCACAGATCCGGATTGCCTCGTGATCGGAATGTCTCTTGACAGATCGCTCACAAACTATCGCCCATGGCACCTCTCACCAGGTCCCTTTTTTTCTGCGGGGTGGAGTGACTGGCCAAGTCGGTCGCTGACCAGCCTAAATACCCCTGAGTGGACGATCATGCATGTCAACAGTGCCGGGAGATTGCGCATAGTTCGGGAGCTCACTTTGTTCCCGCTTCTCACGGACCCGCTGTTCGAGATCAACTACGAGGCCCTTCGGAGGCAGGGAAAAGAGGAAGTCATATGAGGTCGTTGGACATCCTCCTGCTCTTGCTCGGCCTCTCGGCATCACTGAATGCCGCCCTCTTTGCGTGCCTGGTTACCTGGAAGATTGGGGCCAAACCGGCGGAGATGGTCCGTAACGGCGCGGCGACATACGCTGGCGTGTTCGCCATTTGGATGCTGGTTGTGTCCACTTATCATCGCTAGGTCGTGTCTTACGGACTCGGCTGGCCGAGGTCGATCAGTACTTCGGCGTGTGATGGTGGCGTGATTGGTCGTCATGAGTTGACTGATGCCGCCTGGGTGCGGATTGATCCTCTTCTCCCTGCTCGTCCGCCCGTAGTGGCCGGTGGATCGATCATCGATGTTGGATCGGGAGCTTGTGCAAGTTGGCGACCGGGTGCATCGTGGCGGGATCTGCCCGAGCGGTATGGCCACTGGAAGAGCGTCTATGAGCGGTACCGGCGCTGGTCGGTGGCGGCATCTTCGACCGGCTCCTGCGTTACGTGCAGGTCCATGACGACTCTGCGGGCCGTATCGACTGGACCGTCAGGGTTGGACTCCAGCATCGTCCGCGCCCACCAGCACGCGGTCGGCGCCCGCAAAAGGGGAACCCGCAGGGACAAACCGGCGAGCCATCGGCCGCTCACGGGGAGGGTTGACCACCGAGGTCCACCTGGCCGTCGACGGTCGCGGCCTGCCCTCAGACTCTGGTGGTCACCGCCGGAACGTCAACGACTGCACCGTCTTCGGCCACGTGATGGCAGCCATCCGCGTGCCCCGGCAAAGACCGGAGCGCCCCCGCACCCGCCCCGACTGCGTCGTCGCCGGACAAGGCCTACTCCTCACGCGTAACCCGCTGCCACCTGCGAGGAAGCGGCATCACAGCCACCATCCCCGAACGCGCTGACCACCAGGCCGGACGCGCCCGGCGCGGCAGCCGAGGCGGACGCCCACCCACCTTCAACCCCGCCACCTACCGCCACCGCAACGTCGTCGAGCGCTGCATCGGCAAAACTCAAGCACTACCGCGCCATCGCCACCAGATTCGATAAATTCGCCCACCACTACCAAGCAGCACTCACCCTGGTCAGCACGCTCCTATAGCTCAACACCTGATCCACCGGACAGGACCTAGAGCGCGGACTCATCACCCTGCATCACGGGGCGCGATTCAACGCGCCCGACGCCCTTCGGCCGTTGGGGTTGCTGTCGCGGTCGCGTGCCGGCGGTTGGCACAACGCCGAGTACCTTCCCCAGATCGCGACGTACGTGGACGCGATCACCAACCTTCGGTACCCGGCCGAGCGGGTGCTCTTCGAGCTGCCTTCCGCAGCCCCGCAACTGGACCTGGCCATCGTCGCCGATGAGTCGAACGTTGTGATCCTCGGTGAGGCGAAGCGAGACCCCCGTGCGCTGGAACGCTACGTGAGGGCGTGTTGAGCCGGTTCGCCGACAGGGCGCGTCAGGACCTGAGACGAAGAAGCGAGGCGACGAGCAGCGGCAGCTTGCCTGGCGTCTGTGGACCGTCCGACCTCGCCTGACGTGGCTGATTGGCCCGGGTTGCAGGGCTGCGTTCGCGACTAGCGCGCCGCCGCTGCAACTGACGGCACTCCCATGCCTTCCGGATGCTGAGGCGGGCGGCCTCGCGGACCGGCCAGCACGGATGATGCCCCCGCCTGCCCTAGCGACGTTCTGCCCATAGCCTGCGGGAAGACGATCTGGTCTTGAGGTGGTCTCCCACTCCGAGGGGCAAAGCAGGGCGCGCGGATGTTGGAGGGGATGAACCGGTAGTTCAGATGGGGGCTGGAGGGAGCGGGGATGCGGCCAGCGGGTGATGGGGCGTGACCCTGGATATCGCGGGGTCAACGACCGAAGTCGGGGTCAGATGGGGGTCGAAAGATCTTGAGGCCGGTCTCCGTGAAGGAGAACCGGCCTCTGACCTGGCGGTTTCTGTCGGGGTGGCGGGATTTGAACCCACGACCTCTTCGTCCCGAACGAAGCGCGCTGCCAAGCTGCGCTACACCCCGGTGGCGGCTGCCCGGGAGTTGTACGTCCTCCCGGCGCCTAGTCCACCTTAGCGGATGCTGGGGAGTGGTGCGTCCCTGATTTTCGGGCTGTGAAGGCGGTCACGGCGCCCGAGGTGGTGAGGGTGATGTTGGTCAGGGAGGCCTTCTCCAGCCAGGTTCGGAGGTTGGTCCTGGTGCCTGGGTTGCCGAAGGCGCCTTGGCGCTGGAGGAGCTTGATCAGAGGGTCGCGGCCGGCGCCCTTGATGACGGTTGTGCCCTGGAGGGTGCCGCCTGGGCGTAGGACTCGGGTTAGTTCATGGAGGGCTGAGGGTGGGTCCTCCAGGCAGTGCAGGCCGTTGTAGGTCAGGCAGACGTCGAAGGTGTCGGTGGGGAAGGGGAGGTTGTAGATGTCTGCCTGGACGAGGGTTGTCGACTTGCGGCGGGCCCTCTTGAGCATGGTCTGGGAGAGGTCGGCTGCTACGTGACGGGGGTTGTCACGTATGGCCAAGCCGCCGCCGCAGGGGATGTCCAGGGTTAGGGCCGAGGGGTCTTGGGCGGCGATGAGCTCGTGAAGGTGGTCGACGTCGTAGTTCCAGAGGGCGCGGGCTCCCAGGCGGGAGAGGGCGCGGTTCTGGACGGCGAAGTCGTACAGGGTCGGTAGGAGGGGGGCGGTCTTCCAGTTCACCGTCGGGGGACGAGGGTGAGCAGGGAGGCCTCGGGCGGGCAGCAGAAGCGCATGGGGGCCTTCGGGGACGTGCCCAGGCCCGCGGAGACGTGGAGCCAGGAGCCGCGGTGCCTGTGGAGGCCCTTCACGCGGGGGCGGTCGATGCCGCAGTTGGTGGCGAGGGCGCCGTAGAAGGGGACGCAGACCTGGCCGCCGTGGGTGTGGCCGGCGAGGAGCAGGTCGTAGCCGTCGGCGGTGAAGCGGTCGAGGTTGCGGGGTTCCGGGGAGTGCATGATGCCGAGGTGGACGTCGGCCTGGGGGTCGACGGGGCCGGCGATCTTGTCGTAGCGGTCCCGGTTGATGTGGGAGTCGTCGATGCCGCCGAACTCGATGTCCAGTTCGCCGACCTTGAGGCGGCCGATGCGGTTGTTCAGGTCGAGCCAGCCGGCGGCCTGGAGGGAGGAGCCGAGCTCGCGGTAGGGGAGGTCGGGCTCGCGGCGGCGGCGGCCGTAGTCGGACTTGCTCGTGCGCCAGATGTAGCGGAGCGGGTTCTTCAGGACCGGGGAGTACAGGTCGTTGGAGCCGTAGACGAAGACGCCGGGGCGGTCGAGGAGGGGGCCGAGGGCGTCGAGGAAGGGGCCGATCGCGTCGCGGTGGGAGAGGGTGTCTCCGGTGTTGACGACGAGGTCGGGCTCCAGGGCGTCCAGCGAGCGGACCCAGTGGATCAGGCGGGATCTGCCGGGCGTGAGGTGCGCGTCGGAGATGTGCAGGATCTTCACCGGGGGGCGGCCGGGCGGCAGCACGGGCACGTCGAATCGGCGGAGGCGGAACCAGTTCCGCTCGATCAACGAGGCGTACCCGAAGGTCGCGGCGCCCGCGCCCAGTACTCCCAGCGGCACGGCGTGGATCTTTCGCACGGCTCTCCCTTCTCAGGGTTCCATGCTTTCAGACATGGGCGCCGGTCGGTAATCCTGATGAGGCGGAAGCTCGCGGACGGGCATGATGTTGGGCATGACCCTGAAGGAGAAGCTGGAGACCGATCTGTCGTCCGCGATGAAGGCGCGCGACGAGCTTCGCACGCGCACGCTGCGCATGGCGCTCACGGCGGTGAAGAACGAGGAGGTCGCCGGCAAGCAGTCGCGGACGCTTTCCGACGACGACGTCGTGAAGGTGCTCACGCGGGAGGCGAAGAAGCGGCGGGAGGCCGCGACGGCGTTCGGCGACGCGGGGCGCGAGGAGCAGGCGCAGGCGGAGCGGGACGAGGGCGAGGTGCTGGAGCGGTACCTGCCCGCGCAGCTGTCCGACGAGGAGCTGACCGCGCTGGTGGCGGACGCGATCGCCGAGACGGGCGCGTCGGGGCCCCGGGCGATGGGGCAGGTCATGAAGTCGGTGAATCCGAAGGTGGCCGGGCGCGCGGAGGGCGGGCGCGTCGCGGCAGAGGTGAAGCGGCAGCTCGCGACATGAGAAAGGGCCCGGCATCGCGCCGGGCCCTTTTCGCGTCAGTCGCCTGAGGGCGGTGCGCCGCGCTTCTTGCCGGCGCTCACGTAGAGGATGACGGTGGTGCCGGGCGGGACGGAGCTGCCCGCGTCGGGCGAGGTGGACACGACCGTGCCCTTCGGCTGGTCGGAGTCGACGGAGCCGGACGCGACCTGGACCTTCAGGTCGGCGCCCTTGAGCTTGGCGGTGGCGGCGGCGACCGTGAGGCCCTTCACCTGCGGGACGTTCGTGGTGTCGCCGAAGTCGCGGGTCGGGGTCTGGAAGCCGGGGGCGGGCTTGCCCGCGAGGGCGTTGCGCATGGACTGCTGCCACATGCCGCCGGGGATGTCCGCGCCGTAGACGCCGTAGACCTTGTACTGCCAGGGGCCGCGGAAGTCCCAGTAGGCGGTGGCGGCGGCGAGGTTCGGGGTGAACCCGGCGAACACGGCGCAGGTGAACTCTTCACAGGTTCCGGTCTTGCCGGCGGCGGGACGTCCGATGCCGCGTCCGGCGGCGGTGCCCTTGGTGAGGACGCCCTGCAGGATCGAGTTGACCTTGTCGGCGACGTCCTGGTCGAGGGCCTGGTGGCAGTCCTGCTTGGGAAGCTTGAGCTTCTTGCCCTCCGGGTCGACGACCTCGGTCACCGAGACGGGGGCGCAGTACTTGCCGCGGGCGGCGAAGCCGGCGTAGGCGGCGGCGAGGTGCACCATGTCGATGTCGTTGACGCCGAGGACCTGCGACGCGATCGGCATCAGGGGGTCGCCGGTGGCCTGCTTCATCCCGAACTTCTCGGCCATCTTGACGGCGTTGCAGACGCCGACGCGCTTCTCCAGGACGGCGTAGAAGGTGTTGACCGAGTGCCAGGTGCCGGTCTTCAGGTCGAAGTTGCCCTTCTCGCTGTCACCCGCGTTCGACAGCGTCCAGGGGCCGCCGCCGACCATGGCGTTCTTCACCTTCTTGCCGTCGAACATCCCGGTGTAGCGGCACGGCTGGAACCCGGTGACCGTGGTGGTCTGCGGCGAGTTGATGGTCGTGCTGACCGGGATGCCCTGGTCGATGGCGGCGGCGAGGGTGAAGACCTTGAAGGTCGAGCCCGCCGAGACGCCGCTTCCGCCGCCGTGCGCGGAGTCGGCCGGGAGGTTGATGGTCGTGCGTCCCTTGCCGGGGCCGTAGCGCTTGCTCAGCCCGATGGCCCGGATCTTGCCGGTGCCGGGCTCGACCATCGCCTCCGCGCCGACGCGGTTGCCGCCGGGGGCGACGGTGCCGCGCAGGGCCCTGTCGACGGCGTGCTGGTCGTCCATGTCGAGCGTGGTGCGGATGGTGTAGCCGCCGCGGTTCAGCTTGTTGACGACGTTCTGCTGCTGCTTCGGCTTGAGCTGCCAGTACTTGCCGTCCGACAGGATGTTGAGCATGTCGTACTTCACGTACTCGCAGAAGTACGGCGCCTTGCTGGTCTCGCAGCCGCCGACCGGGTCGGTGCGGTTCAGCTGGATGGGCTTGGCGGCCTCCGCGTCGGCCTGCGCCTTGGTGATGTGGCCCAGCTGCGCCATCCGGTAGAGGACGACGTCGCGCCGCTTGCGTGCGTCATTGGGGTTGCGGATGGGGTCGTAGGCCGTGGGGTTCTGGGTGATGCCGGCGAGCAGCGCGGCCTGGCCGAGCTCCAGCTTGGACGCGGGGATGCTGAAGTACCGCTTCGCCGCCGCCTGGACGCCGTACGCGCCGGCGCTGAAGTAGGCGACGTTCATGTAGCCCTCAAGGATCTGGTCCTTGGTGAGGCGCTGCTCGATGTCGAGCGCGTAGCGGAGCTCGCGCAGTTTGCGTCCGACCGTGGGCGCCGTGACCTCGCGGTACTCCTCCTCGGACTTGGCGCTGTCGACCAGGAGGTTCTTGACGTACTGCTGGGTGAGCGTGGAGCCGCCCTGCGTCTGCTCGGACTCGACGTTGGACGCCATCGCGCGGATGGTGCCCTTGAGGTCGAGCGCGCCGTGCTCGTAGAAGCGCGAGTCCTCGATGTCGATCATCGCCTGCCGCATGATGGGGGCGACCTGGTCGAGCCGGACGGACTCGCGGTACTTGTCGAAGAACGTGGCGACCGGCTTGCCGTTGCCGTCGTACATCACCGTCTTCTCGGACGGCGGCGTCGTCTTGAGCCGGCTGTCCATGTCCTCGAAGTTGTTGGCGGCGTCGCGGGCGGTCAGCCCGGCGCTGCCGACGGCGGGCAGCGCGATGAGCGCGACGATGAGGCCCGCCACCACCCCGGCACCTAGCAACCTGAACAGTGTGGACGCGGCCTGGGCCCGATCGTTCTTCGCAACGCGCACGGGGTCTAGGGTACGCGGGACGAGCAGTGCATTAGGGACAGGTCCCCCGGGGTTCGTGCTTTCCGGACCGACTGATCAGGTTCTTCGTCCGTTATGCCCTCATCGTGACAACCTGCGCGGTGTCTGGCGCGTCAACTACAGGTAACTAGTCCGTTCCGGCGGTATGGCCCCGGTGGGCTATATCGAGAATGGGCCCAACGGGGGCTGTTGAAACGTCCCTCGCTTCCGTAAGTTCTTCCCCACGGCTTTCGTTTGGCGGCCTGACGTCCGCGCCCGTCCGGCCAAGGAGCGCAAATCGACACAGACCCTAGGGGAGTGGGGCCAAGATGTGGATCACGGATTGGACCGCCCGCGCCGCCTGCCGTAACGCGGATCCGGACGCTCTGTTCGTGCAGGGGGCGGCGCAGAACCGAGCCAAGCTCATCTGCCGCGGCTGCCCGGTGCGCACGGAGTGTCTCGCCGACGCTCTCGACAACCGGATCGAGTTCGGTGTGTGGGGCGGGATGACCGAGCGGGAGCGCCGTGCGCTGCTGCGGCGGCGGCCGGATGTGCGCTCGTGGCGCGAGCTTCTGGAGACCGCGAAGGAAGAGTACGAGCGGTCGGCGGAGGTCGACGAGGAAGAGCTCGTCGCGAGCTGAGTTCGACGGGCCGCCGAGGCTCGTCCGGCAGCGGTTCGAGGACCGGCAAGGTCCGAATAAAGCGTGGCCGGTAGGCCCGTACCCCTTTTGGGTGCGGGCCTACCGCCGCGCCGTTAATGCCCGTTTCCGCTGATCAGAGTACGGAAGCGCGCACAATCCGAGAGACCGAGCGGCGTACGGTTTGCGGTGCTGCCGACCCGGTTCTTCTGATCGGCGCGCGTCGGTGCGAGGCTGAACCGCCGCCGTTCCGGAACGGTCGCGAGGATGCGTCCCGACACCGGGGAGGCCGTCGAAGTCGGCGAAAGGCCGGTGCTTCCGGCCCCGCTTCCGAGGCCCGTCAGGCGGCGGAGGGGGACGCGGCGGGAGCGGCGAGGTCCTCGCCGACCTGGCGCAGGCCGTCAAGGTCGTGGACGTCCTCAGCCTGCGCCGGGACGGCCGTGACCGGCACGGTCGGGTGCGTGGACGCGAAGTGGTCGCGCAGGCGCTCCTCGCGGGCCGCCAGTTGCAGGCGGTCGGTGTGCAGGCGCAGCAGTGCCGCGGTCAGCGCGTGCTCGCCGCGCTCGTCCAGCGTCTCGGCGGCGGCCTGGCTGCGGGCCGCGGACAGCACGTCCCCGGCGGACTCGTGGACGCGGTTGACGACGAGGCCGGCGAGCGGCATCCGCTCCTCGGCGAGGCGCTCGACGAAGTAGGACGCCTCGCGCAGGGCGTCGGGCTCGGGCGCGGCGACGACGAGGAACGCGGTGCCCGGGGTCTGCAGGAGCTTGAACGTCTTCTCGGCGCGCTCCCGGAACCCGCCGAACATCGTGTCGAAGGCGGCGACGAACGTCTGCACGTCGCGCAGCAGCTGCACGCCGAGGACCTTGTTGATGACGCCGGTGAACACGCCGAACCCGGCGCTGATCACCTTGACGCCCAGGCGGCCGCCGGTCTTGGCGGGGGCGGCGAGCAGCTTCATGAAGCGGCCGTCGAGGAAGCGGCCCATCCGCTCGGGGGCGTCCAGGAAGTCCAGCGCGTTCCGCGACGGCGGGGTGTCGACGATGATCAGGTCCCAGGCGCCGGAGCGGTGCAGCTGCCCGAGCTTCTCCATCGCCATGTACTCCTGCGTCCCCGACAGGCTGGACGACAGCGACTGGTAGAAGGGGTTGGCGAGGATCTGCTTGGCCCGGTCGGGGTCGGCGTGCGCCTCGACGATCTCGTCGAAGGTCCGCTTCATGTCGAGCATCATGGCGTGAAGCTCGCCGTCGCCGTCGATGTCGATCCGGCGGGGGTTGTTGTCGAGCTCCGACAGGCCCATCGACTGCGCGAGGCGGCGCGCCGGGTCGACGGTGAGGACGACGACGTCCCGGCCCCGCTCGGCGGCGCGGACGCCGAGCGCGGCGGCCGTGGTGGTCTTGCCGACCCCGCCCGACCCGCAGCACACGATGATCTTCGTGCGCGGGTCGTCGAGCAGCCCGTCGACGTCGAGCACCGGTGGGGTCCTGCTGGTCTGGCTCATCGGTTCACCTCTGCCGGTCGGTCCCCGCCCGCGCGGGGGGTCAGCCTCACCCAGGAGACGCCGCGGCCGGGACCGCGGGCGGGCGCGGTCATGCCGCGCCCTGGTCGCGGAGGGCGGCGGCCAGGTCGTAGAGGCCGGCCAGGTCCATGCCGTCGGAGAGCAGGGGGAGGGTGTAGCGGGGCCGGTCGACCGAGTCCAGGCGCTCCTTCTCGCGGCGCTGGAGGGCGGTGCGGCGGGCGTGGTCGGCGGCCTCCCCGGCGAGGACGGCGGCGATCGCCTCGGCGTCGTGCTCCAGGCCGGCGGCCTTCACGCCGCGGACGATCTCGTCGGTGTCGAGGGACCCGGCGGCGGCGACGGCGAGGTCGTCCTCGGCGAGGACGGGCTGGTGCTCCATGTTGACGATCACGCCGCCGACCGGGAGCCCGACGGCGGTGAGGTCGCGGATGCCGTCCATCGTCTCCTGGACGGGCATCTCCTCCAGGAGCGTGACGAAGTGCACGGCGGTCTCGGGGCTGCGGACGACCTTCATCACGGTGTCGGCGTGGTTGCGGACGGGGCCGACCTTGGCGAGGCCGGAGACCTCGTCGTTGACGTTCAGGAACTTCGTGATGCGGCCGGTGGGCGGGGCGTCCATCACGACGGCGTCGTAGACGAAGGAGCCGTCCTTCTTCTTGCGGCGCACCGACTCGGACGTCTTGCCGGTGAGGATGACGTCGCGCAGGCCGGGGGCGATGGTGGTGACGAAGTCGACGATGCCGAGCTTGGTCATCGCCTTGCCGGCGCGTTTGAGGTTGTAGAACATCTCGAGGTACTCGATGAGCGCCTCTTCGGTGTCGATGGCGAGCGCGTGGACGTCCCCGCCGTCGGGTGCGACGGCGACGCGGCGCTCCTCGTAGGGCAGCGGCGGGCAGTCGAAGAGCTGGGCGATGCCCTGGCGGCCCTCGACCTCGACGAGCAGCACCTTGCGGCCGCCGGCGGCAAGGGCAAGGGCGAGGGCGGCGGCGACGGTGGACTTTCCCGTGCCGCCCTTGCCGGTGACCACATGGAGGCGTACGCCGTCCCAGTCGGTGTCTCTCGCGCTCACCCGATCGACCATATCGTTCACTCGTCAAACACTTGAGGGGGCGGTCGCCCTCATGCAAGTGATCCCTGACACGGTTCCCCCGCCCGACGCTGTCATTCGGCCTGCCCGCGCGGTTAGCTTGAAAACGTGAGCCGTGTATGGACGGTTCCGTCCGGACCCTGACCGGTCCGGACGCCCGCCGGAGCTCCGGGGGCGCCTCCCGGGGCCCGGGCCCTCATGCGAAAGAGGTGCCGTGATGGAAGCGGTGGCCCTGATCATCGTGCTCGTCCTCGTCGTCGTCGGGCTGATCGCGCTGTCGTCGTCGATCCGGGTCGTGCAGCAGTTCGAGCACGGGATCGTGTTCAGGTTCGGGCAGGTCCAGCGGAACGGGCAGCTGCGTCCCGGCGCGGTGCGCACGCCGGGCCTGACGGTGATCGTCCCGATCGCCGAGCGCATGCAGAAGGTCAGCCGGCAGACGATCACGATGGGGGTGCCCGGCCAGGACGGGATCACCCAGGACAACGTGAGCGTCCGCGTGGACGCGGTGGTCTACTTCCGGGTGATCGACCCGGTGAAGGCGATCGTGAACGTGCACAACTACGGGTACGCGATCTCGCAGGTGGCGCAGACGTCGCTGCGGTCGGTGATCGGGCAGGCCGACATGCAGGAGCTGCTCGGCGAGCGCGAGAAGATCAACATGAGGCTGCGGGCGATCATCGACGAGATCACCGAGGGGCCGTGGGGCATCCTGATCGAGCGGGTCGAGATCAAGGACGTGTCGCTGCCCGAGGGCATGAAGCGGTCGATGGCCCGGCAGGCGGAGGCGGAGCGGGAGCGCCGCGCCCGCATCATCACCGCGGACGGCGAGTTCCAGGCGTCCAAGCGCCTCGCCGCCGCCGCGGAGATCATGTCGCAGGACCCGGCGGCCCTGCAGCTGCGCCTGCTGCAGACGGTGGTGGAGGTGTCCGCCGAGAAGAACAGCACGCTGGTGATGCCGCTGCCGGTGGAGATCCTGCGGTTCTTCGAGCGCGCCGCCGGCGGCCCGGGGCGCTCCGAGGACGGGGACGGTGGCGAGAGCAGGCTCGACCTCGGTGAGCGGCTCGCGAGGGCCGAGGCGGAGCTGGCCAAGGCGGCCGAGCGGCCGTCGACGCTGGAGTCGGCGGAGGACGTCCCGCCGGTCATCGGGCTGGACGAGCCGAAGCGAGGCGGGTCCGAGGTGGCCGCGCCGCAGGACGAGCAGCGGCGCGGCATCGGCGGTGCGGCGCGTGAGGCCCCGGAGGAGCAGCCGCCCCGCTGATCCCGCGGGTCTCACCGAGCCTGCGGCCGAGGTGAGGCGGTCGCGGCGTCCGGTGCGGCCTCGGGCATGGTCAGGCGCCGGACGCCCGGCACCGCCGCCGTGCCCAGGCAGGCCGCGCCGACCAGGAAGGCGGCCGTCCACAGCGGGGCGGAGGGGCCCCAGGCGGAGGCGGCCCATGGGGCGAGCGCGTAGCCGAGTGGCGCCGCGGCCAGCGACAGCAGCCAGTCGTAGGACGTCACCCGGGCCAGCGCCTGCGGCGGTATGGACATCTGCACGACGGTCTCCCAGGTGGGGTTGAGGACGCCGAGGCCGGTGAGCGCGAGCCCGTACGCCGCGATGAGCAGGGGCGCGGGCGCGGCGGCCGCGAACAGGGCCAGGGGCAGCGCCAGCGCGGCCAGGCCCGCGTTCGCGACGAGGACGGGACGGCGCGGACGGAAGCGGGCGGCGAGCAGCGCCCCGGCGACGAGCCCGGCCGCGCCCACCTGGACGGTCGCGATCCACACCCCCTCGCCGCCGAGCCGCTCGACGGCGAGGGCGGGGCCGAGGGTGAGCAGGACGGCGGACGTGCCGTTCCAGACGCCGTGCGCGATGAGGCTCGTCCAGTACCAGTCGCGCGAGCGGACCTCCGACCAGCCCTCCGCCAGGTCGGCCCGCAGCGAGCGCCTCGGGATCGGGACGTGCCCGACGCGCGTCAGGGCGAGGAGCGCCGCGCTCGCGGCGAACGACGCGGAGTCCAGCAGGAACGTCCAGCCGGGGCCGATGGTCAGCACGAACGTGCCGGCGAGGGCGGGCCCGGCGAGGCGGGTGGCGCCGTTGGCGACGCCCATCAGGGAGTTGGCCTTCTGGAGCCCGGACGGCTCGACGGTGCCGGCGATCAGGGGTGAGACGGTCGGCGTCTGGAAGGCCGAGGCCGCGCCGCCGATCACCTGGGCGGCGGCGAGGTGCCACAGCCGCGGCTCGCCGCTCAGCAGTTCCAGCGCCGCGAACAGCTGCGCCGCGGCGCCGGCGAGGTCGGTCGTGAGGGCGACGCCCCGCGCGTTGAGGCGGTCGGCGAGCACGCCGCCGAGGGGCAGCAGGAGCAGGCGCGGCACCATCGCGCAGCCGAGCACGAGGGCGAGCGCGGACGTGGAGCCCGTCGCCCGCAGGACGGCGAGCGCCAGCGCGGCGGGGACGGCGGCGTCCCCGGTCAGGGACAGGACGCGGGCGGCGAACAGCAGCCGGAAGTCCCGGCCGCGCAGGGGATGGGTCATGGTCGGACAATATAGTTCGTCACCGAACTAATCGACAACGAATTATTCGTCACCGAACCAAGAAACCGACTACGATCCCGGCATGGGCGACAGGGACCGGACCGACGAGCATGTGGAGCGGTGGGCGCCGATCGTGCCCGACCTCGATCCCGACATCGAGGGCGCCGTGACCCGGATGATCTTCTTCGTCAAGCACGTCCGGCGGCTGAAGGAGGAGCTGCTCGCCGCCTCCGGCCTGCAGCGGCACGAGTTCGACACGCTGCACGCGCTCGCCGGCCGGCATGGCACCGCCGCGCCCTCCCGGCTCGCCGCCGACCTCGCCATGCCCCCGAACTCGATCACCGGGCGGCTGGACGCGCTGGAGCGCCGCGGCCTCGTCCGCCGGTCCCCGTCCGCCACCGACCGCCGCCGGGTCGTCGTCGAGCTCACTCCCGCCGGACGCTCCGCCTGGCGCGACGCGATGGACGTCCTCGGCGTCGAGGAGACCCGCCTGCTCACCGCCCTCGACCCCGCCGAGCGCCGCACCCTCTCGGACCTCCTCCGCCGCGTCATGCTCCGCGCCGAACGCCCCGCCGACCCGCCGGAGGGCTCTACGGGGTGAGGACCAGCCGTCCGCGCAGGCCGCCCGCTTCCAGGCGCTCGTGGGCCTTGGAGGCCTCGGCGAGCGGGAGGGTGCCGGCGACGCGGGGGGTGAGGCGGCCCTCGTCCGCGAGTGCGGCGAGCGCGGCCAGCCGCGCGGCGTCCGCGCGTATCCACACGTTGTGGACGGTGATTCCGCGCAGCGGGATCGGCGTGGCCGGACCGCCGTTGACCGCCGCGAACGTCCCGCCGTTCCGGACGGCGTCGAGGGCCGCGACCGAGAGGAGGGCGGCGTCGAGGGCGCCGTCCACGCCGCCCGGTACGAGTGCGCGGACGCCGTCCCCGAGGTGCGCGCCGCGCGGGACGAACATGTCCGCGCCGAAACCGCGCACCAGCGCCTCGTCGGACGCGGATGCCGCGGCGACGACGCGCAGTCCGCGGTGGGCGGCCAGTTCGACCGCGTAGCCGCCGACGGCGCCCGCGGCCCCCGTGACGAGGAGTGTCGCTCCCGGGGGCAGATCAAGGAGGTCGAGGGCCTGCCAGGCGGTCAGCCCGTTCAACGGGATCGTCGCCGCCTCGGCGGCCGGGACCGACCGCGGCGCGGGCGCGACGGCGTCCGCGTCCAGGACGATCGCGTCCGCGTAGGCGCCCAGCGGCACGTCGAGCCGGTCCTTCAGGCCGATGGCCTCGTCGCCGGGGGCGACCCGGGTCACGCCCTCCCCGACCGCCTCGACGGTGCCGGCGACGTCCCAGCCGATGCCGACCGCGGGCCGCGAACCGAACGGCGGCATCAGGCCCGCGCCCGCGAGCGCCCCCGAGCGGGTCGCGGCGTCGACCGGGTTGACCGCCGCGGCCGCCACCCGGATCCGCACCTGGCCGGGCCCCGGGACGGGCATCGGAACGTCGGCGAGCTCCAGCGCATCGGGCCCGCCGGGTGTCCTCACGATGATCGCGCGCATGGCAGAACTCCCTGGACGAAGTGGGTAGGTGTGCGGGGGACCCCGCACCGGCCACTGTCGCCGGAACAGCCGCGGGCCGGAAGAGGTTACTTCGGAGTGCGTTCGGCACCCGGAGGTGAACCCGCGGCATGGCCACGATGACGGCGGCGGAGCGTCGCGAGCAGGAGAAGGCGGCGTTCGACGCCTACATGGACGAATGCCCGACCCATCAGCTGATGGGGATCATCGGCAACAAGTGGAGCATGCTGGTCCTCACGGAGCTGGCGCGCGGCACCCGCAGGTACGCCGAGGTCAGCAGAGCGCTCCCGGGCGTCAGCGCCAAGATGCTCACGCAGACGCTCCGTTCCCTGGAGCGAGACGGTCTCGTGGCGCGCAGCGTGACCCCGTCCGTGCCCGTCCAGGTCGAGTACACCCTGACCCTGCTGGGCGAGCGGATCGTGCCGCTGCTCACCTCCATCAAGGAGTGGGCCGGCCGCCACATCGACGAGATCAACGCGTCGCGCGAGCGGTACGACGGGACCCCAGAGCGCGGCGGGGAGCCCGATCACACGGTGTGAGGCGCCCGGCGCGGCTCGGGGTACTCCCTCAGCTTGATCGCCGTGGCGGCCTGCGTGGTCAGCTTGTTGAGGAGCTTGATGAACGGGCCCGCGGTCAGCAGCCGGTAGACCGTCGTGCGGCGGCGCAGCGCGCGTTCGTTCTTCGGGGCGAAGAACGGCCCGACGCCTCCCGCGACCCGCTGGCACGCCGTCGTGAACTTCTTGACGCGCTCCTCGTAGGCGGGGAACGCGGCGCGGTGGTCGCCGTCCGCGGCGGCCAGCTCGCCCGCGAGGACGTAGGCGCACACGACCGCGAGGCCCGTCCCCATCCCGCCGCAGGTGGCGCCGTAGCCGGCGTCGCCGAGCAGGGCGACCCGCCCCTTCGTCCAGGCGTCCATCCGGACGATGCTGATCGAGTCGCAGTAGAAGTACGGGGCGTCCCACATGTCGCGCATCAGGGCGCCGGCGTGCCAGCCCATGCCGGCGAACTTCTCGGCCAGCGCCCGCTTCTGGGCCTCCTGGTCGCGGCGGTGCGGCTCCAGTTCGTCGTCGGCGAAGACGCACATGACGTTCGCGCCGGTTCCGCCGCGGGTCGGGTACACCGACACGCCGCGCCCCACTTCGCTGTAGAGCTTGCCGGTGCCGATGCCGAGCCGGTTCGGCGCCTCGAAGATCGCGACGTGGTAGCCCGAGTCCCGGACGAACCGGGCCTCGTCGCCGAACGCGAGCCGCCGGACGTTCGAGTGCAGCCCGTCCGCGCCGACGACCAGATCGAACGTTCGCGGAGCCCCGCGCTCGAAGGTGACGTGGACGCCGTCGGCAGTCTCGGTCATGGACGCGATCGAGTCGCCGAAGACGTACCTGGCGGAGTCCCGGGTGAGCTCGTACAGGAGCTCGGCGAGGTCGCCCCGGTGGATCTCCACGTCCCCGCCGGTGAACGAGTCGGGCAGGGCGACCCGCGTCCGTCCTTCGGCGTCGATGAGGTCGAGCGCGCCGCCGTGGGTCTGCCTCCGCCGGATCTCGTCCAGGACGCCCATCTTCTCCAGCACCCGCATGTGCACCTCGCCGCGGAAGTCGACGGCCTGCCCGCCCGGCCGGATCGCCTCCGCCCGCTCCACGACGGTGACGTCGTACCCGTACCGCGCCAGCCAGTAGGCCAGGGACGGTCCCGCGATGCTCGCACCCGAGATCAGCACGCTCTTGCTCATCGTTCTCTCCGTTCGTCGTTGCCGTCGAACAAGAGATTCGCGACCCGCCCTGACCAAGCCCGCACCACCCGCTGACCGTCACCGTGCCGGTCCGTCAGCGCACCGGGGCGGGTTCGAGCGGGTCCGGGTATGGCGATCGCTAGGGTGAGGGCCATGAAGAAGTGGGAGTACGCGACCGTTCCGCTGCTGGTGCACGCGACCAAGCAGATCCTCGACAACTGGGGCCAGGACGGGTGGGAGCTCGTGACCGTCATGCCGGGGCCGAACCCCGAGAACCTCGTCGCCTACTTCAAGCGCGAGGTCCAGTAGCGGCGACCCTGCCGTAACAGCCCCGTCGTAACGGACCTCAACGAGGAGGAATGGCGATGAGCACGCCTGAAGAGCGGATCCGCGAGCTCGGAATCGAACTGCCGGAGGTCGTCCCGCCGGTCGCGTCCTACGTGCCGACGGCGCGGACGGGGTCGCTCGTCTACACCGCCGGCCAGATCCCCCTGGTCAAGGGCGAGCTGGGCGCCACCGGGAAGGTGGGCGCGGAGGTCAGCGCGGAGGAGGCGGCCCGGCAGGCGCGGATCTGCGCGCTGAACGCGATCGCGGCGCTGAAGGCGGAGGTCGGCGAGCTGTCGCGGATCGTGCGGATCGTGAAGGTCGTCGGGTTCGTCGCCAGCGCGCCGGACTTCCACGGCCAGCCGCAGGTGGTCAACGGGGCGAGCGACCTGCTGGCCGAGGTGTTCGGGGACGCGGGCAGGCACGCGCGCAGCGCCGTCGGCGTCGCCGTGCTGCCGCGGGACGTGCCGGTCGAGGTGGAGCTGATCGCCGAGGTGGCGTGAGGCCTCGGGCTTGACGGAACGCCATTCGGTATGTCCGAATGGCCCGCCATGGGGATCACCAACGGACTCAAGCTGCCCGAGTCGTTCCGGGGGCAGGTCGAGGACATCCTGGAAGGCCGGACCGAGCCGGTGCCCGCCAAGGACGCGGCGACCGTGGTCGTGCTGCGCGACCACGACGAGCACGGGCTCCAGGCGTTCATGCTGCGCCGCGTCCGGTCGATGGCGTTCGCGCCCGGCGCCTACGTGTTCCCCGGCGGCTCGGTCGACCCGCGCGACGGGGAGGCGGCGCTGGCGTGGTCCGGGCCGTCCCCCGCCGAGTGGGGCGAGGCGTTCGGCGCCGACGAGACGCTGGCCCGCGAGTTGGTCTGCGCGGCGGTCCGGGAGACGTTCGAGGAGACGCTCGTGCTGCTCGCCGGCCCGACCGGGGAGACGGTCGTGGACGACACGCGCGGCGACGACTGGGAGGCCGACCGGCAGGCGCTGCTGGACCGCTCCCAGTCGTTCGGGGGGTTCCTCCACCGCCGCGGCCTCGTGCTGCGGTCCGACCTGCTGCGCCCGTGGGCCCACTGGATCACTCCGAAGATCGAGCGCAGGCGCTACGACACCAGGTTCTTCGTCGCCGCGATGCCGGCGGGCCAGCGGGCCAGGGACGTCAGCACCGAGGCCGACCAGGTCGCCTGGGTGAGCCCGGCGGAGGCGGCCGAGCGGGCCGCGCGCGGCGAGTGGATGATGCTTCCGCCGACGGTCGCGACGCTGGCCGAGCTCGCCGGGTTCGCCACGGTGGCCGACGTGCTGGCCGCGCGACGGGAGATCGTCGTACAGGAGCCGGTCGCCGAGATCATCGACGGGGACGCCTACCTCGTCCTGCCCGAGGGCGTCGCGCGGCACTACCCGGGGGGCTGAGGAAGGTGGCCCGCCGGGTGCCGCGGGGCCAGGCCGTCCTGTGGCGGCTGGCGGGCACGTCCGCGCTCCGGCGGCTGGAGCGCCTCGGCTGGAACCCGGCCCGCCACCCCGATCGCGCCTCGGGCAGGATGGGAGACATGACGGAGATCGACGGGATGGGTACCGAACGGGCGACCTGCGTGCTCGCCCCGAACCCGTCCGCCATGACCCTCGACGGCACCAACACCTGGATCATCGCCGAGCCGGGCGCCGCCGAGGCCGTCGTCGTCGACCCCGGCCCGAAGGACGGCGTGCACCTGCGGCGCGTCCTGGAGACGGTGGAGGCGCAGGGGCGGCGGGTCGGTCTCGTCCTGCTCACGCACGGGCACCCCGACCACTCGGCGGGCGCCGGGAAGTTCGCGAAGATGGCGGGCGGCGGGGTCGGGGTCCGGGCGCTGGACCCCCGGCACCGGCTCGGCGACGAGGGCCTCGCGGAGGGCGACGTCGTCACCACGGGCGGTCTGGAGCTTCGGATCATGGAGACGCCGGGGCACAGCGACGACTCGCTGACGTTCTGGCTTCCGGCCGACGGCGCCGTCCTCACCGGCGACACCGTCCTCGGGTACGGGACGACCGTGCTGGAGGGGAGGCTCGGCGACTACCTCGGCTCGCTCGACCGGCTCCGCCGGTTCTCCGCCGACCGGGGGGCCGCGACGATCCTCCCCGGTCACGGGCCCAAGCTGGACGACCCGATCGCCGTCCTCGACCACTACATCGACCACCGCCGCGAGCGCCTCGCCCAGGTCGAGGCGGCCGTCGCCGCGGGCGCCCGCACGGCCCGGGAGGTCGTCGAGCGCGTCTACGCCGACGTGGACCGGTCGCTGTGGCCCGCGGCCGAGTGGTCGGTCCAGTCCCAGCTCGACTACCTCGCCGAGCGCGGGGCCGGCTGACCCCCTTCCGCTACTTCGAGCGCTTGCGGAGGCGCTCGATGTCGAGGATCACGACGGCGCGGGCCTCGATGCGCAGCCAGTTGCGCTGGGCGAAGTCGGCGAGGGCCTTGTTGACCGTCTCGCGGGACGCGCCGACGAGCTGTGCCAGTTCCTCCTGGGTGAGGTCGTGGTGGACGTGCAGGCCCGCCTCCGACGGCTGGCCGAACCGCTCGGCGAGGTCGAGCAGCGCCTTGGCGACGCGCCCGGGCACGTCGGTGAAGACCAGGTCGGCCATCACGTCGTTGGTCTTGCGGAGCCGCTGCGCGAGGGCGCGGAGCAGCTGCACGGCGACCTCGGGGTGGCCGGTGAGCCAGGGCCGCAGGTCGTCGTGGCCGAGCCCGGCGAGGCGGCACTCGGTGACCGCGATGGCGCTCGCGGTGCGGGGGCGCGGGTCGAACAGCGACAGCTCGCCGAACATCTCGCTCGGGCCGAGCACGCTCAGCAGGTTCTCGCGCCCGTCCGGCGCCGTCCGGGTCAGCTTGATCTTTCCTTCGAGGACGACGTAGAGCCGGTCCCCGGTCTCGCCCTCGTTGAACAGCGTCTGTCCGCGGGCGAGACGCACCTCGGTCACGTTGGCGCGCAGCGCCTTGGCACCCTGCTCGTCGAGAGCCTCGAAGAGCGGGGCTCTGCTCAGAACGTCCACGTCGCGATCGGTCACGCTATTCCTCCTCGAACACCTACTTGCCTAGTGTGACGTACGTCCCACCGCGTACGTGAAGGCAGGGTCACGGCGCGCCGAAACGCGGGACCAGGGGTGATCCGTCCCGGGGGGCGGCCGTGATCCCGTTCGCCCAGTGTACGGACCGCCGGGTGAATGCCGTCACACCGGTCTCATCGCCCGTTACGGGATGGCCCGGGCAGGGTAGCGCCTGTGCCCTAACCTGAGCGGATGCAGACGTCCGAGTCCGGAGGCACACCGCGCCGCCTCCCGAGGGGGCGCCACGCGCTGTCGCGCTCGGAGGTCGAGCGGGTGCACCGTGACCGCCTGTGCGGCGCCATGGCGCAGGCGATGGCGGAGAAGGGGTTCGTCGGCACGTCCGTGGAGGACGTCCTGAAGCGGGCCAGGGTCTCCCGGCAGAGCTTCTACGCGCTGTTCTCGTCCAAGCTCGACTGCTTCATGGCCGCCTTCGACCAGGCGGGTCTGCTGCTGTACCTCCAGTTGGAGGCGGCGATGCAGGGCGAGGGCGACGCGCCCGGACAGGGGCCGGCGCAGGGCGAGGGCGACGCGGCCGAACGGTTCGAGCGCGTCATGACCGCCTATCTGGAGGCGCTGGCGGCAGAACCCGCGTACGCGCGGCTGTTCCTGGTGGAGGTGTACGCGGCGGGCCCGGAGGCCGTCCGGCGGCGTACGCGCATCCAGCGCGGCCTGGCGGCGAGCCTCGCCGACCTCATGGGCGTGACGGGCGAGGCCGGCCGGTTCGCCTGCGAGGTCGTGGTGGCGGCGGTGAGCTCGATGGTGACTCCGGCCGTGGCGGCGGGCGACATGGAGGCGCTGCGCGCGATCAGGGCCCCGGTCATCGAGCACGTGCGGCTCCTGCTGCGCTCGGGCGTCATGGACGGCTGACGCCGACCAGCGTGACCGCGGCGCCGCGCGCGGGCGGGAGCGTGAGGGTGAGCCGCCCGGACGGCCCTGCGGCGGTGCTGATGAGCATGTGCGTCCTCCCGCGCGTCACGCGGACGACGACGCGGGCGCCGGGGCGGTAGGACGCGGGGGTCGTGACGGTGGCGGTCCCGGAGGCGCGCAGGGCGAACCCCGTCGCGGAGGCGTCGGTGAGCTCGCTGAACTCCTGGGCCTTCGGCCGCTTGAGCGAGACCGTCCAGCCCCACTGCGACCAGACCGGGTCGGCCGACCGGTAGGAGATCTTCGCGGGTGGGCGCGGCGGGGCGGCGAACGTCCGCGTCAACGGGCCGATGTGCCGCCGCAGGTCGCGGGCCCAGTAGGGGAAGATGTGGGTGCCGAGCACGTGGTCGTCGTAGTGGCTGGGGATCTCCAGGGCCTCCAGCCGCCGGTGGAAGCTGACGGTCGAGGCGTGCGTGAGGGCCTCGATGCCCATCGCGACCGGATCGGGGACGGGCGGGTCGAGCGGCCCCGGCACGCCGGTGGCGGTGTGGAGCGCGAGCCGCATCCCGCGCAGGTTGGGCGCGAGGGTCGCCGGATCGTGGCCGCGCCAGTTGACCGCGTTCGCGAGCCTGGAGCCGAAGATCGCGTCGGGGTGGACACCGTCGCCGGAGGCCGCGACGTAGGAGACGACTCCGGTCGCGCCGACGGAGACGACCGGGTCGTAGGCGATGTCGGGCGCGCCCGAGAACGAGGCGGCCGACACGAACAGTTCGGGGTGGCGGGCGGCGTAGCTCATCGCTCCGAAGCCGCCCTGCGACAGGCCCGCGACGGCTCGGCCCTCCCGCCGTGGCACGGTGCGCAGGTTCCGGTCGATCCAGGGGATGAGCTGGGCGACGTGGAAGGTCTCCCACTTGGACGGTCCGAGCCTGGTCCGCGGGTCGGCCCAGTCGGTGTACCAGCCGCCGCCGTTGCCGTCGAAGCCGCCGTCCGGCATGACGGTGATCAGCGGCCGTCCGGCGGTGGTGCGCTCGGCGTCGCCGCGCTCGACCCAGTCGGACGCGCGCCCGGACGTCCCGTGGAACAGGTAGAGGACGGGGAAGCGGGTGCCGGGGCGGCGCTCGTAGCCGGTCGGCAGCAGGACGCGCACGTCCACGGCCCGTCCCAGCGCCGCCGTGCTGACGCGCAGCGCGTACTGGCGGTCGTCGACGCGCCGCACCTTCACGACGTGGATGCCGCCGGAGTCGGTGAAGCGGACCGTCCCTCCGGCGGCGTGGGCCGCGGCGGGCAGTCCCGTGGAGGTCGTGGCGACGGCCAAGGTGATGGCGAGGGCTCGGGTGCGCATGGGGACCTCCTGGGACGTGCCGGTCAGCGCCCTCCGGCGGGGCGGCGGGGCCGGTCGGGCTGGACGCGCAGCGCGGTGATGACGGTCGCGAGCATCTCGTAGTGGGCGGCGAGCATGGTCAGCTCGACGCACTCGGCCTCGGAGAGGTGGGCGCGCAGCCGCGTCCAGGTCTCGTCGTCCAGGTCCTGCTCGGCGTGGAGGCGGTCGGCGGCGGTGAGGATCGCCCGCTCGCGGGGCGTCCACCCGTCGGCGTCCGGGCCCGCCCTGAGGCGCGCCACGTCCGGCTCGCGCACGCCCGCGCGGCGCGCGAGCCGGACGTGGTGGCCGAACTCGTAGCGGCAGTCGCGCAGGTGCGCGACGCGCAGGATGACCAGTTCGGTGTCCCGGCGCGGGAGGGTGCCGCCGGGCATGAGCCGTCCGGCGAACCACAGCCAGCCGCGGAACAGCCCGCGGCGGCGCGCCAGCGTCAGGAACAGGTTCGGCGGCCCGGTCCCGGCGGCCCGGCCCGCGGCGCGGCAGGCGAGCCAGTTGACCACCCCCACCTCGCGGATCCCGCCGGGAGTGGCGCGGGGCGCCGTCACCGCCCGGGGTCGGGCTGCGGCGTCGTCAGCTCCACCCGCTCGCTCCTGGCGATCTCCAGGATGTCGCGCAGCCCGCGCTGGACGAGGTGGTCGGCGACCGGCTGCACGGCCATCCGGACCGGCAGGACGGCGCCCACCCACCAGGGGGCGACGATCCGCCTGGAACGGCGGGCGACCCCCCGCTCCAGCGCGTCGATCCCCACCTTGAGCGGCGCGACGCCGAAGGCCAGGCCGGTCCGGGGCGACGCGTCCATCAGGGCGGACGCGGCCTCGGTGCCGAACCCGCGGCGCGTCATGTCGGTGTCGAGCTCGGCGAAGTACGCGACGCCGGCCTTCGCGCCCCAGGGGCGCAGTTCGGCCCGCAGCGTGTTGCCCAGCGCCTCGACGGCGGCCTTGGACGCGCTGTAGGCGCCCAGCAGGGGCGCGTTGACGGCCGCGGCCAGGGACGACACGGCCAGCGCGTAGCCGCGTTCATGGCTGAGGTGGGGGCCGGCGGCGCGGAGCGTGTTGTAGACGCCCAGGACGTTCACCCGCAGGCTCTGCTCCATGACGGACGGGTCGCCGCCTATGACCGGCATCTGCGCGGCCACGCCCGCGTTGGCGACGACCACGTCCAGGCCGCCCAGCTCCTGGACGGCACGCTCGACGACATCCTCGACCGTGCCGCGGTCGGTCACGTCGCACGTCCACCAGGGCGCCGTCCCGCACCCGGCCGCGACGTCGGAGAGGAGGTCGGGCTCCAGGCCGGCGAGCGCCACGCGCGCGCCGCGCTCGTGCAGCCGGGCGGCGAGCGCCGCGCCGATGCCCCGCGCCGCGCCGGTGATCAGCACGCGCCGTCCGGCGAGGGTCGCCGTCCAGCGGGACGAGTCGAGGATCATGCGGTGACCCTAACACTGGAGAACAGGTATGTCTTTTTAAGATTGCCTACAAATCCCCGTAATCCGGACGCCGGGGAGGTGTCTACTCCTTCGGTGAGCAAGCGACCTTCGAAGGTTGTGGTGAGATGCGTGCCTTGGGTTGGATGGCGTGGTGGTAGCGGGCGTGGGAACGCGGCCGGACGCCGACCTTCTGGCGGCCGCCGCGGAAGGCGACGACGAGGCCTCTGACGAGCTGTTCCGGCGCCACCACACGGCGGTCCTGCGGTACGCGCGCGGACTGGTCCGCGACCAGCACCTCGCCGAGGACCTGACCAGCGAGGCGTTCACCCGCACGTTCGCGGCGATGCGCCAGGGCGGTGGGCCCCGCGACGCCTGCAGGCCCTACCTCTACACCGTCGTGCGGAACACGGCCACCGACTGGGCGCGCGGCGCCCGCCGCACCGTCGTGACCGACGAGGTCGCCGAGTGGGCGTCGGACTCCGAGGACGAGCCGCCGGACGTCGACGAGCTCGACGCGCTCGTCCGCGCCTTCCGGTCGCTGCCCGAACGCTGGCAGACCGTCCTCTGGTACACGGTCGTCGAGGAGGAGCCCGTCGGGCAGGTCGCGGAGCTGCTCGGCATGGAGAAGGGCGCGGTCTCCCAGCTCGCGTTCCGGGCGCGCGAAGGGCTCCGGCAGGCCTTCCTCGTCGCCGGCTCCGGGGGACGTCCGGAGTGCGCGGAGTTCACCGCCCAGCTCGCCGCGAGCGTCCGCCGCCCCGGCCGCCGCCGCAGCCGTGCCCTGCGCCGGCACCTGGAGTCCTGCGAGGAGTGCGGAAGGGCCTCCAGGGAGATGGCCGACCTGAACGGGCGGCTGCGGCGCGCCCTGCCGGTCGGCGCCGTCCTGCTGGGGGCGCCGTCGACGTCGCTCGGCCCGCTCGGACCGCTCGCCCCGGCGGCGTCCCTGCCCGGCTGGACCCTCCCGGCCGCGGTGGCCGGCGGCGTCGCCACCGGCATCGCGATCATCCTGTCCACCACGGTCGGCGGCGGTCCGGGCGAGAGCCCGCACGCCGCCCCGCCTCCCGCGACGCCCACCCCGGCGAGTTCGGCGCCGGCGGACGTCGCCCAGCCCGACTACACCGTCGGCTCCCGCTCCCCCGGAGGCGGCGGCCGGGTCCCGGGGGGCGGCGGCGACGGTGCGGCTTCCGGGGCGCCCTTCCACGTGCGGAACACGACGCTCCAATCGTGCCTGGCACCCAGCGGGACGTCGGTCGTGCAGCGCCCCTGCACCGACCAGGCGACCGGATGGAAGCGCAAGAACACCGGCGGAGGCTTCACGCTGACGAGCAGCTCCACCGGCCGATGCCTGAGCCGCGGGACGCCCGCGGCGGGCGTCCCGTGGGAAGGCGGCAGCGAGTACTCGGTGGTCACGGCCCCCTGCGGAGGCCCGAACCAGGTCTGGAAGCTCGTGCGGTTCGCGCCGTCGGTCTACCGGCTGGCCAACGGCGACGGCTACTACCTGCAGGCGAGCTGGTCGGGTCTGAAACCGGTGACGCTGAAGCCGTCCTCCTTCGCGGGCATGGCGGCCCAGGGCTGGGCCGTCGAAGCCGCCGGCTGACCTCATCGGCGGTCACCCGTAGCTCAGGCGGTCGCGCGCGGCGGCCGGCTCGGCGCCGGATTCGGCGTTGAGGGTGAGCCACGCCCGCAGCGCCATGTGGAGCTCCAGCCGATCCGTCGTCGCGTGCACGGCGTCCCCGAACAGGTCGTCGAGCTGCCGCAGCCGGTACCGGACGGTCTGCGGGTGCAGGTGCAGGTGGCCGGAGACCTCCGTCGCGTTGAACCCGTGCTCCAGGCAGGCCAGCAGCGTCTCGACGAGCCGGTAGCGCTGCGCCGGACGCGCCCTCAGCAGCGGGGCCAGCCGGCGGTCGATCACCTTCTCCACCAGCGCCCGCTCCCGCATCATCACCAGGATCGGCATGTGCCGCTCGGCCGGGATGGGCGTCGCGCCGCGGATCAGTCCCTCGCAGGCGAGGGCCAGGGTCTCGCGCGCCAGCCGCAGGGACGTCCCGACCTCGCCGATCCCGACCGCCGGGCCGATCGCGGCCGTCCAGCCGTGCAACTGCCGCTCCAGCATCCGGGCGCGGCCGGGGCCCTCCGGGTCCGGGACGATCAGGCAGGGCTCCCCCAGGTGCAGGCCCAGCAGGACGTCCGGGGGCAGCGACGGGTGCCGGGCCTCGGCGCCGTCCTCGCGGAGGGTGACGACCGCTAACGTGCGGGGCAGCGCCCAGTCCGCCTCGCGCGCCGCCCCCTTCAGGTCCGCCGGGGACGCGCCGTCCAGCAGCAGGCCGATCAGGCGCCGCCGGTGGTCCTGGAGCGCGCCCGCCGCTCGCGCGGCGGCGTCCGCGTGGCCCTCGGCGACGATCGCCGCCAGCTGGTTCAGGTAGTCGAGCGCCGCGTTGGCGATCGCCGCGATGCTCGCCGGACTCGTCCGGTAGCCCATCCGCTCGGCGTGGTCGGTGAGCCGCTCCACGGCGAGGCCCGTCCCGATCCGCGTCGCCGCCTGCCAGGAGTCCAGCGTCCGCCCCTCGCTGGCCTCGCCGACCCCGATCTGCCGCCAGAACTCCACGACCTCGGCCGACGGGGCGGCGGGGTCGGCCATCAGCTCCAGGAAGTGCCCGATGGCGCACTCCACGCCCAGCTGGACCGCCTTGGCGTAGCGGGGGTCGTGCGGCCGGACGAACTCCGGCAGCCGCCTCTCGATCCGGCGCACCGCCTCCGCCGCGATGCCGGGAACGTGCTCGCGAAGATCACCCACGATCCGGGCGGCGTCCTCGAACGACAGGTCGAGCTCGATCCGGCTCACCGGAAGGCGGACCACCTGGCTGAGGTCGGACATGAGATCTCCTTCGGGAACGTCGTGCCCGGAGAGACGGCCCGCCCCCGCCCCGATTACGCGGATCGGCGCGACTTTCCCGTTCGGCCGGAACGAGACCGCGAGGCTCTAGGCTGGCCGGTATGGCGACGGAGGCGTCCCCGCGGGCGCGGGCTCGGAAGTGGAAGGACGAGACGCGGCTGGGGCTGGTGCGGAGGGCGCGCCGGATCAACCGGATCCTGGCCGAGACGTATCCCGACGCGCACTGCGAGCTGAACTTCGGCACCCCGTTCCAGCTCCTGGTCGCGACCGTGCTGTCAGCCCAGACCACCGACATGCGGGTGAACCTGACCACGCCCGCGCTGTTCGCCAAGTACCCCACACCTGAGGATCTGGCCGCCGCCGACCCTGAGGACGTCGAGGCGATCCTGAAGCCCACCGGGTTCTTCCGTGCCAAGACCAAGTCGGTCATGGGGCTGTCGGCCGCGCTGCGCGACCAGTTCGGCGGCGAAGTCCCCGGCCGCCTCGAAGACCTCGTCAAGCTGCCCGGCGTCGGGCGCAAGACCGCCAACGTCGTCCTGGGCAACGCGTTCGACGTCCCCGGCATCACCGTCGACACCCACTTCGGCCGCCTGGCCCGGCGCTTCGGCTGGACGACCGAAGACGACCCCGTGAAAGTGGAAGAGGAGATCGGCACCCTCATCCCGCGCAAGGACTGGACGATGCTGTCCCACAGGCTGATCTGGCACGGCCGCCGGATCTGCCACGCGCGCCGTCCCGCCTGCGGGGCGTGCCCGCTGGCGCGGCTGTGCCCGTCCTTCGGCGAGGGGCCGGTCGACGAGGAGACGGCGCGCAAGCTCGTCAAGCCCGGACCGTTCTCGTGAGCGGTTCTCCCGACCGTCCAGGGAAGGAACGGAGCCGTTCCGGAGTTGGGACCACCGTGACCGACGCCACCCTCGACTGCCCCGCCTGGCTCGACCGCTTCCGCACGGAGGCGCCGAGGCTGCCCGTGCCGCCCGTCTTCCGCCCTGCCCCCGCCGCCCGCGCCGCCGCCGTCCTGATCCTGTTCGGCGACGGTCCGGCCGGCCCGGACGTCCTGCTCACCGAGCGCGCGGCCACCCTCAACAAGCACGCCGGTCAGCCCGCCTTCCCCGGCGGCCGCATCGACCCCGGCGACGACGGCCCGGTCGCGGCGGCGCTGCGCGAGGCCTGGGAGGAGGCCGGTGTCGAGCCGTCCGGCGTGGACGTGCTGTGCACGCTGCCGGAGCTGTACCTGTCGCACAGCGAGCACCGGGTCACGCCCGTCGCCGGCTGGTGGCGCGAGCCGTCGGAGGTCGCGCCCGGTCACCCCGGGGAGGTCGCGACGGTCGCGCGGGTCCCGATCAGTGAGCTGGTCGACCCGGCGAACCGGCTGATGGTGAGGCACCCGTCCGGCATCAGGGTCGGTCCGGCGTTCCACGTCCGGGACATGCTCGTGTGGGGGTTCACGGCGGCGCTGCTGACCCAGGTGCTGGGCGCGGGCGGCTGGGAACGGCCGTGGGACACCTCCCGCGTCGAGGACCTGCCCGAGGACGTCGTGACCCTCGCCGCGCGCGACCGCGCGGTGGACGCCGCCGCGCGCGACTGAACGGGCGAACCTCGCCGTACCCGGCCGAGGCGTCTCGTCGTTTCCCACGAAATCGCCCGCCCGCGCGCCGAGGGCTCGTGCGCAGGTCAGACGACCGTTCCCGGTGGACACGGCCGCCGTCGCGGTCGCGCGTCACCCCTGGCGGCTATCCGGCGCGCCCCAAACTGGTCCATCGAGGGGACGTGAAGCGGCGGCGCGGCCCTATACGGTGAAGCGGTGCTGCACGACCACATTCTCGACCTGATCCTGCTCGTGCTCGTCGTGCTGTTCGGAGTCTCGGGCTACCGGCAGGGCTTCATCGTGAGCCTGCTGAGCTTCGCCGGCTTCGTCGGCGGCGGCGTCATCGGGGTCCTGATCGCGCCGCCGATCGCCGAGGCCGCGGTGGACGGCGCCGCGCAGCAGGCGCTGCTCGCCATCGTGGTCGCGTTCCTGTCCGCCACCCTCGGGCAGCTCGTCGCCTCGTCCGTCGGCGCCGTCCTGCGCAACCGGGTGACCGGGATGAACGCCCGCACCGCCGACGCGGTCGGCGGCACGTTCGTCAGCGCGCTCTCGCTGCTGATCGTCGCCTGGTTCTTCGGCAGCCTGGTCGCCAACTCCGAGTTCAAGCCCGTCCGGACGCAGGTCAAGGGCTCCTCGATCGTCAACGGCATCAACGACGTGATGCCCTCGCAGGCGCAGACGTGGTTCACCTCGTTCCAGGGGTTCGTCAAGAGCAGCGAGTTCCCGCAGGTCTTCAACGGCCTCGGCGGCGAGTCGGTGGTGCAGGTGCCGCCGCCGGACGAGTCCGTCCTCAGCACCCGGGGCCTGAAGGCCGCCAAGAACAGCATCGTGAAGGTGGTCAGCACGGCGCCGCAGTGCCAGCGCCGCATCGAGGGCACCGGGTTCGTGTTCGCGCCGCAGCACATCATGACCAACGCGCACGTCGTCGCGGGCGCGCGCGGCTCCTCGGTGGTGGCGACGATCAACGGTGACACCAACCGCGGGCGGGTCGTGCTGTACGACCCGAAGCGCGACGTCGCCGTCCTGTACGTGCCGGGGCTGAAGGCGCCGGTGCTGGAGTTCGCCAGGGAGGCCCGCGTCCGCGACAACGCGATCATCGCCGGGTTCCCGAAGAACCAGCCGTTCACGCCCGGCGCGGCCCGGATCCGCGCCCGGCAGACGGCGCGCGGGCCCGACATCTACCACTCCGGCCAGGTCAGCCGCGAGATCTACGCCATCCGCGGCAAGGTCGAGCCGGGCAACTCCGGCGGGCCGCTGCTGTCCACCGACGGCCGCGTGTACGGCGTCATCTTCGCCGCGGCCCTGGACACGCCGTCCACCGGCTACGCGCTCACCGCCGAAGAGGTCACGCCCGACGCGCGCGCGGGGGCGAACGCCACGAAGCCGGTCTCGACGCAGAGCTGCTCTGACTGACCGGGCTACTGCGCCCGAACAGTGGTGAGGCGGAGGGGGACGGCTCCGTCCTGGGGCTCCTTGGCCAAGCCTCGGGCTCGCTGCACGACCCCTTGGACGTCGATGTCGTACGGAGCGGCATCCTGGTACGGGACCAACCGGTCGGCGGCGCGGCTGAGGAGGGCCTCGGCGCCGCGTGCGTTTCCCCTGCGGAGATGGGTTATCCCTACGGCGACCTGTGCGAGGCCCCGCCACAGCTCCCGTTCGGGCTCCGGGGCGGCCTTCCAGACCGCTTCCAGTACCTCGTGGGCATGGAACGGGCGGTCGGCGTCCAGGAGGCGCTGCGCTTCGGCCAGGGCTTCCGCCGGTGGCATGTCGAGCTCGTCCGGCATCGTGGGTATGCCGGTGGCGCCGTGCGGCAGTGGACGTCCGTAGGCGTCCCGAGGGCGTGCGTTGCGTGGGCGTCCCGACTCGTCCCGATCCCGCATGCCTCCACGGTACGCGGGTTCAGCGTTCCGGCCCCGAGTCGGTCAGCCAGTCCAGGAGTTGGGCGTCGAACTCCTGCGGACGCTCCTGGTGGGGGAAATGCCCTGCTTCCTCTATGAGCGTCCAACGGTAGGGGGCCTTCACGTAGCGTCCGGAGCCCTGCGCGCTGGCCGGGAGGGTGCACGTGTCGAGCGCGCCATGTACCTGGAGTGTGGCGGCGTGAACGGGAGTGCGCATGCGATGCGCGTAGCGGATGCCGTCTGGGCGGGCCTGGGAGCGGAAGAGCCAGCGGTGGTATTCGAGCGCGCTATGGGCGACCCCAGGGATCTGCACGGCTTTGCGTACGAGCCGCTCGGTGCGTTCGTCGGGCCAGTTCGGCCCCGACCAGTCGTGCAGGAGCTTTCCGACCAGTTCCGCGTCGTCGCGGACCAGGCGCCGTTCAGGCCATAGCGGCACCTGGAAGCCGAAGGTGTGGCGCGTCGCCCAGCCCTGCCCTCGCGGGTCGCCGGCGACGGCCTGCCGCAGCCGCAGCGGGTGCGGGGCGCCCACCACCGCCAGCCGCTGGACGATCTTCGGGTGGTAGACGGCCATCGTCCAGGCGAGCAGCCCGCCCCAGTCGTGCCCGACGACGGTCGCGTTCGCCTCGCCCAGGGCGCGGACCAGCCCCGCGGCGTCCCCGGCCAGCGTGATCAGGTCGTAGCCGCGCGGCGGCTTGTCGCTGCCGCCGTAGCCGCGCAGGTCGACGGCGGCCGCCCGGTAGCCCGCGGCGGGCAGCGAGACGAGCTGGTGGTGCCACGACCACCAGAACTCGGGGAACCCGTGCAGCAGCAGGACGAGCGGCCCCTCGCCGGCCTCGGCGACGTGGAAGCGCGTCCCGCCGGCGCTGACCTGCCGGTGCGTCCACGGCCCGTCGACCTCGATCAGCGACGCGTCGTGCCCGGACACGGCGGCGGTCAGCCCGTCAGCTCGGGATCGCCGGAGTCGCCGCGGTGGCGCAGCGCGGTGAAGTCGTCCTTCAGCGTCCTGCGGGTCCGCTTCGCCCCTTCGATCTTGCGGATGCGGAAGTACCCGATGGCGAGCAGGGCCAGGGCGAGGAGCAGGTACACCCCGGCCACGATGAGGAACGCCGCCCAGTGCCAGATGCCGGCGGCGACCAGCCCGTAGGCGAACGCGATCGACAGCAGGATGACGATCAGCCCGCCGATCAGCGCCGCGATCGTGAACATCACGCTGCCCAGTGCGGCCTTCTTGGCGTCGGCCTTCAGCTCCAACTTGGCCAGGTCCATCTCGGCCCTGATCAGGTCGGAGACGCTGCTCGACGCCAGGGCGACCAGCTCGCCGAGGGACTTGTCCTCGACGCGCTCGCCCGGTACTGCCTCGGACATATGGCTTTCTCCTTAGGCCGGGCGCGCGCGCAGACGCACCCTTCTCCGGAAGACGACGGCCGCGGCCGCCGAGGCGAGAACGCTCGCGATCAGGACCGCAGTCGTCACTCTCTCGAATTGTGACGGGTCGGTATAGGCCAAACCGCCGATCAGCAGCGAAACGGTGAAACCCACCCCGGCCAGGAGCGCGACCCCCGCGATCTCATGCCAGTGCAGGTCCTCCCCGAGGTTCGCGAGGCCGAGCCGCACGGCCGTCCACGCCCCGCCGAAGACCCCCACGAACTTACCGACCAGGAGGCCGGCGATCACGCCGAGGGCCACCCGGTCGGTGAACACCGCGCCCAGCTGCGCCGCGCCGAGGCCCACTCCGGCCGACACGAAGGCGAAGACCGGCACCGCCACCCCCGCCGAGAACGGCCGCAGCGCGTGGTCGGCGCGCTCGGCGTTCGTCGGCCTTCCGTCCGGTGTCTCCTTCGGGCTGGTGAGCATCCCCAGCGCGACGCCCGCGACGGTCGCGTGGATCCCGCTCCGCTGGAGGCAGTACCAGGCAAGGACGGCGATGGGCACGTACACCCACGGCGAACGGACGCCCCGGTGCTGGAGCAGCCCGTACACCCCGATCAGCGCCGCGCTGAGGAGCAGCGGCGTCCAGTGCAGGGTGCTGGTGTAGAAGAGCGCGATGATGGTGATGGCGATCAGGTCGTCCACCACCGCCAGCGTCAGCAGGAACGCGCGCAGAGGCGCCGGGCACGAGGTGAACGTCACGGCGAGCACCGCCAGCGCGAACGCGATGTCGGTCGCGGTCGGCACGGCCCACCCGCTGGACGCGCCCGGCGCGCCCGCGCTCACCGCGAGGAAGATCAGCGCGGGCACCGCCACCCCGGCCGCCGCGGCGATCACCGGCAGCGCCGCGTCCCTCGGGTTGCGCAGCTCGCCGTGCGTCAGTTCCTCGCGCAGCTCCAGCCCGGCGATGAAGAAGAAGACGGCCAGCAGCCCGCTGGACGCCCAGTGCTGCACGTCCATGTGCCCGAGGTGCAGCCAGTGCGGGCTGATCTCGAACTTCTGGAGGCTCTGGTAGGCGCCGTCCCACGGGGTGTTGGCCCAGACCAGCGCCGCGACCGCTGCGAGCAGCATCACCACGCCGCCGATGGTCTCCGTGCGGAGCGCGCTGGCCACCTGGACGCTGTAACGGACGGTCGGACGGAACGGCCACGTTGCTGCAACGCGGCGTTTCACGGGCGGGCGCGCCATAGAGAGGACCCCTGGGAAAGTGGCGGACGGCTGGACAAGGCCACGGCCCGCACGATGACTGCGGGACGTCCCTGCCGACCAGACTTCCCGGCGCACCTGAGGACATTTTACCTGGCCCGCCCAGTGGGCGGCCCCATGCCCCCCCGCCGGGCGCGCAAACGGCCCGCGCCCGGCGGGGTGCGCCGGGCGCGGGCCGTCGTGGAGCCCGCGTGTTCCGTGCGGGTCAGTCGTCCGACTTGGCGGCGGGCAGCTTCTCGGAGATGAGGTCCATCACCGTGCTGTCCGCGAGCGTCGTGACGTCGCCGATGCTGCGGTTCTCCGCGACGTCCCGCAGCAGCCGCCGCATGATCTTGCCGGAGCGGGTCTTGGGCAGTTCCGGAACGATCATGATCTGGCGGGGCTTGGCGATCGGGCCGAGGGTCTTGGCGACGTGGTCGCGCAGCTCCCGCAGGAAGTCCTCGCCCTCGACGTCGCCGGCGTCGCCGCGCGGGATCACGAACGCCACGATGGCCTGCCCGGTGACCGGGTCCGTCGCGCCCACCACCGCCGACTCGGCGACCTTCGGGTGCGAGACCAGCGCCGACTCCACCTCCGTCGTGGAGATGTTGTGCCCGGACACGAGCATGACGTCGTCCACGCGGCCGAGCAGCCACATGTCGCCGTCGGCGTCCTTCTTCGCGCCGTCACCGGCGAAGTACAGGCCCTCGAAACGCGACCAGTACGTCTTGACGTACCGCTCGTCGTCGCCCCAGATCGTGCGGAGCATGCCCGGCCACGGCTCCCGGACCACCATGAACCCGCCGCCGCCGTCCGGCACCGAGCGGCCCTGGTCGTCCACGACGTCCGCGGCGATGCCGGGCAGCGGGCGCATCGCCGCGCCCGGCTTGCCCTCCGTGACCCCCGGCAGCGGGCTGATCATGATGGCGCCGGTCTCGGTCTGCCACCACGTGTCGACCACCGGGGTCCGGTCGGCGCCGATGTTCCTGCGGTACCAGACGTAGGCCTCCGGGTTGATCGGCTCGCCGACCGACCCGAGCACGCGCAGGGACGACAGGTCGTACTGGGCCGGGATGTCGTCGCCCCACTTCATGAACGTGCGGATCGCCGTGGGCGCGGTGTAGAAGATGGACACCTTGTACTTCTGGATGATGTCCCACCAGCGGCCCTTGTTGGGGGTGTCGGGCGTCCCCTCGTAGATGACGCTGGTCGAGCCGTTGGCGAGCGGCCCGTACACGATGTAGGAGTGGCCCGTCACCCACCCGATGTCGGCCGAGCACCAGTAGACGTCCGTCTCGGGCTTCAGGTCGAACACCGCCCAGTGCGTGTAGGCGCACTGGGTGAGGTAACCCCCGCTGGTGTGCAGGATGCCCTTCGGCTTCCCCGTCGTGCCCGACGTGTACAGGATGTACAGCGGGTGCTCGGAGTCCATGGGCTCGGCAGTGTGCACGTCACTCTGGCGCTCGACGACGTCGTGCCACCAGAGGTCGCGCTCGTTCTCGGCCACCTGCTCGCCGGTGCGGCGCACCACGAGGACGTGCTCGATCGTCGGCGTCTGCGCGACGGCCTCGTCCACGATGCCCTTGAGGTCGGACGGCTTACCGCGCCGGAAACCGCCGTCCGCGGTGATGACGAGCTTGGCCTGCGCGTCGTCGATGCGGGTACGGAGGGCCTCCGCGGAGAAGCCGCCGAACACCACCGAGTGGGTCGCGCCGATGCGGGCGCACGCCAGCATCGAGATCGGCAGCTCGGGGATCATCGGGAGGTAGATGGCGACACGGTCGCCCTTGCGCACGCCCAGTTCGAGCAGGGCGTTGGCGGCCCTGCTCACCTCGCGCTGGAGGTCGGCGTAGGTGAGCGTACGGGAGTCGCCCGGCTCCCCTTCCCAGTGGAACGCCACCTTCTCACCGCGACCGGCCTCCACGTGCCGGTCGACGCAGTTGTAGGCGACGTTCAGCTCCCCGCCCACGAACCACTTCGCGAACGGCGGCTTGCTCCAGTCCAGGACGTCGTCCCAGCGCTTCGTCCAGGCGAGCCGGTCCGCCTGCTCCGCCCAGAAGCCCAAGCGGTCCTCGGCAGCGCGCTCGTAGGCGTCCGCCTTGACGTTGGCCGAGGCGGCGAGGTCCGCCGGCGGGGGGAAGCGGCGCGTCTCCTGCAGAAGGTTCGACAGTGTTTCTTGGCTCTGGCTCAACGCGAACTCCTTGCTAGCTGAAGCGGGGGTCGCCCGGTAATCCCCACTTCACCAGGTAGGTCCCGGTCCCCACAAGGCCGCGATTCCGGGTGCCGGGGGGATGGACGCGATCGGTGCTCACGGCTCTGGATCGTGCTTTGTGAAGCCCGACACAACGGGCCTTCCCAGGTCCGGGCCGGGGGAACCGTTTCCGTTCCACGCCTGGTGGGCCGCTGCGCGAGTGCACCGGACGACGGCATAAAGTCGGGCCGTGACCGATGCTCTAGCTGATGTTGCGAACCTTCCCGGCGTCGTCGACGCCGTCGACGAGGCGCGCAAGGCCGTGGACCGGCTGCTCGGCCACCGCGTCCTGCGGCGGCGCAGCGCCGAGGTGTCCACGGAGTCGGCGCTGCGCGGCGCCCGGGCCTCCGCCGTCCTCGACGGCGCCTCGGTCACCCTGGACGAGCTGCGCACCACCGACCACCCGTCCGACCCCGTCGTGCAGGGCGCGCTGCGCGTGTCGGCGGAGCTCGGCACCTTGACCGAGGTCTGGCGCAAGGCGCCGCGGCAGGCACTGGCGCGTCTGCACGTCCTCGCTGCTGCGGACGCGGTCGACAGCGCCGAGCTCGGACGTCCCCGTTCCGACGACGGTGTCGTGAAGGACGTTCTGGGCCTGGGGGAGCCGCCTTCGCCGGCCGAAGTGGCGGCGCGCCTGGACGCGCTCAGCGGGCTGCTGACCGAACCCACCAAGGCGCCTGCTCTCGTGGTCTCGTCGATCGTGCATGGCGAACTCCTGGCTCTGCGTCCGTTCGGCTGGGGGGACGGGATCGTCGCCCGCGCCGCCCAGCGGCTCACCCTGGTCGCCCGTGGGCTCGACCCCAAATCGCTGGTCGCGCCTGAGGTCGGGCACCTCGAACTCTCCGACGAGTACGCCGAGGCCCTTCGCTCCTACGCTTCCGGTACGTCGGAGGGTGTCGCGCGGTGGATCGTCCACTGCTCCTCGGCCATCGCGGCCGCCGCACGGGACTCGCAGGCCATCTGCGAAGCGTTCATGCGCGGCTGAGACTGTCACTGTCACCCACCGGGGTCATGCTGGGCTTATGGCCGATCGCATGTACGGGCGACCAGCGGCGCCGACGGAGACCACGATCTCGGCGGCGGACTGGGATTCGCGTGATCTGACGGGTGAGCGGCACGACAGCGTCCTGTTCGTGGACGTGGACATGACCGAGGCCAGTGGCACCGGTGCCGTCTTCACCGGTTGCACCTTCCGGGGGGTGCGGTTCAACGCGTCCAGGCACACCGACGGGGCGTTCCTGAACTGCACGTTCGTCCGGTGCGGCTTCTTCGACGCCGCCTTCGCGGGCTGCAAGTTCGTCGGCAGCATGTTCGACGGCTGCACCTACGACCTGATGAAGGTCGAGGGCGGCGACTGGTCGTTCACCGGCCTGCCCGGCGCGGATCTGCGACGAGCCGCGTTCACGGGCGTGCGCATGCGCGAGGCGGACCTCACCGGCGCCCGCTGCGCCGGGGCGAAGCTGCGCGGAGTCGACCTTTCGGGGGCGTCCCTGCACAAGGCCGACTTCTCCCGCTGCGACCTGCGCGGCAGCGACGTGTCGTCGCTGGATCCGTTCACCGCCGAGCTGAGTGGCGCGGTGATCGACCCGTATCAGGCGGTCGTCCTCGCGGCGGCGCTGGGCTTGGACGTGCGCGAGTAGAGGCCCGGCGGGTGCGCGGCGCAAGCGAAACGGCGTCCCTTGCCGGGACGCCGCCGCTGGACACGTCACACCGGGTTACCAAGCGTGCACCTCATATCCGTCGGATCGGGTCAAGCCCGTCTCGACGCGCCTCCCGCGGCTGGTCGCGCGTGGGTACCCGGCTGCCGTGCCCGGACACTCGGTCCGTATGTCCTGTCTACGCCTTATTTGCCCAGATGACAAGGCCCATTCGGGAAACGGCCCTCGGGCGGCGGAGGCGGTGCCGGAGGGGACCGTGATGCCCGCCGAGCTTGAGGAGGCATATTCCGGACTTCCGGAAACGGCGTCCGGATCGCGAAATTGATCACTCAGGGTAACCATTTCCCTTTGTCGTCGATCACTCGAACGCACGGGAAAGATCTTTAGTTCTCCGGTACGCTCCCAATCCCGTCCCGTTGCACTTCGTGTGCGCCGGAACGGGGGCCCCAGCCGTGGCCGGGCGGCGCCCTGCGCCGGCCGCTCCGGCGGATCGTCGTCGCCGGGCGCGAAAAATCGCCATGTGCCGGGCGAGTTTGCGGCTCGACGGAACTCTCGGCGATCGGGCAGCATATGTTGTATCCGCCTAGACTTGAGTCGGTGAGTTTGCCTCTTCCATAGAGGGGACTTACCTGTGGCATAGCCCGAACTCCCTGAGACTTTTCTGGGAAAGCGGGCCGGCTCTACCCCCCCGGAGCCGGACCGCCGGCGACCCCCGCTCTCCCCCCCGGCGGGGGTCGCCCTGTCGTGAGGCGGCCGGGCGGTGGCCCCGGGTGAACGATCCCGCGCCACCGCCCGCCCGCCGCCCCGGCGAAGTTATCCACAGTCGGCGGAACCCCATCGCCGCTCCCGCCGCGCGCCGCAAGGTGGATGTCTCCGAACGTCGAAGGAGCATCCGATGAACCTCGCGGCACTGATCGTCACCGGTGACCCCGCGCTCGCCGACGGCCTCCTCCGCCTCGCCGCGGCCGCCGACGCCCACGCCGAGGTCGCCTACGGCGCCGACGAGGCCAGACCCGCCTGGACCTGGCCCTCCCTCATCCTCGTCGGCGCCGACCTCGCCGAGGACGTCGCCGCCGCCGGCCTCCAGCGCCGCCCGGGCGTCGTCCTCGTCACCGGCGGCGAGACCCCCGACGCCTACCGCCTGGCCGTGGAGGCCGGCGCCCAGGACGTCGTCGCCCTCCCCGACCACGAGGACTGGCTGATCGACGCCTTCGCCGCCGCCTGCGAGCCCGAGGGCGGCTGGGCCACGGCCCTCTGCGTCGTCGGCGCCCGCGGCGGCGCGGGGGCCAGCGTCCTCGCGACCGCGCTCGGCCTCTGCGCGGCGGGCACGGGCCTGCGCACCCTCCTCGTCGACGCCGACCCGTTCGGCGGCGGCATCGACCTCCTCCTCGGCCTGGAGTCGCACGAGGGCGTCCGCTGGCACGACCTCGCCGAACGCCGCGGCCGCCTCAGCAGCGCGACCCTCCGCGAGACCCTGCCCGGCACGGGCGACCTGTCCGTCCTGTCCTGGCGGCGCGGCGAGCCCGAACCGGTCTCCGAGGAGGCCGTCCGCTCCCTGTTCGACGCCGCCGCCCGCGGATTCGACCTGGTCATCGCGGACGTCCCCCGCCACCCCGGCGACCTCGGCCGCGCGGCCCTGCGCGCCGCCGCCGCCACGTTCCTGCTCGTCCCGGCCGAGGTCCGCGCCACCGTGGCTGCCGACGGCCTCGCCGCCGCCCTCCGCCGCGACACCGCCGACCTGCGCCTCGTCGTCCAAGGCCCCGCCCCGGGCGGCATCACCCCCGACGCCGTCGCGAGCGTCCTCGGCCTTCCGCTCGCCGGCTCCTTCGACCGAGACCGCCGCCTCCCCACCGCCATCGACTCCGGCGACCTCGGGCGCGCGTGCCGCCGCGGCCCCCTGGCCGACTTCTGCGCCACCGTCCTGGCCGACCTCGCCCTCCAGCCCTACGCCTACCGGGAGGCGGCATGACCGGCCTCTCCAACGCCGTCCGAGACCGGCTCGCCCACACGGGCGGCGAAGCCACCACCGGCCGCGTCGCCGCGGCGCTCCGCGCCGAGGAGCGCCTGCTGGGCGACCGCGAAGTACTGGCCCTGGCCGACGAGTTACGCGCCGAGTTCGTCGGCGCCGGCCCCCTGGAACCGCTCCTCCGCTCACCGGAGGTCACCGACGTCCTGGTGAACGGCCCCGACGAGGTCTGGATCGACACGGGCTCCGGCCTGGTCCGCACCGCGGTGCGCTTCCCGGACGAGGCGACCCTCCGCCGCCTGGCCCAGCGCCTCACCGCCGCGGCCGGCCGCCGCCTCGACGACGCCTCCCCCTACGCCGACGCCCGCCTCCCCGGCGGCGTCCGCCTGCACGCCGTCCTCCCACCGGTGGCCGCGACCGGAACCTGCCTGTCACTGCGCCTCCCCCGCCGTCGCGCCTTCACGCTGGACGAACTGGTCACCGCCCGCACCGTCCCGCCCGAGGGCGCCGACCTGCTGGCAGCCCTGATCGAGTCCCGAGCGGCCTTCCTGATCAGCGGCGGCACAGGAACTGGCAAGACGACACTTCTGAGCGGCTTGCTCTCCTTGGCGAACCAGTCCGAGCGCCTCCTCCTGGTAGAGGACTCCGCCGAACTGAAGCCCACCCACCCCCACGTGGTCAGGCTGGAGGCACGGCCGCCCAACACCGAAGGCGCCGGCGGCGTAACCCTGAACGACCTGGTTCGCCAGGCCCTCCGCATGCGCCCCGACCGCTTGGTGGTAGGCGAGGTAAGAGGCCCCGAGGTCGTAGTTCTCCTGCAAGCCCTGAACACGGGCCACGAAGGAGGCTGCGGCACCCTCCACGCGAACACCGCGGCCGACGTCCCCGCCCGCCTCGAAGCCCTGGCCTGCGCAGCGGGCCTGACCCGAGAGGCCGTCCACAGCCAGCTGGCCGCCGCCTTGGACATCATCGTCCACCTGGTCCGCGACCCCGGCGGAGGCATCCGCAGAGTGGCCGAGATCTGCCTCCTCCAAAGAGCCCCGAACGGCCTGGTCGGCGTGGTCCCCGCGATCTCGTTCACCGCCTCCGGCGAAACCATCCCCGCCGCAGGCGCAAACGCCCTGACCACCCGCCTAAAAGCCACCCAACGATGACCACACCCCTACGCGCCCCCACCACTCCCAGCCCAGGACCACGCAAGGCACCTCAAATCGACCGCCCTATCCGCCCCTGCACCACCACCGCGCGGACCGCCTTACCCGCCCCCAGCACCGTCGCCGTGGGGGGCCTCACCCATCCTCTGCTCCGCCCCCGCCGTACGGGCGTCTCGGATTTCCGCCCCTGCGAACTGCCGCCTGTTCCGCCTGCGAGGTGCCTCATGCGGACCGCACCAGCCGCGTCCTCCGCACCACCACCGCCGACGGCCCCACGCGATGCCCACCCGCGCGCGCCATCGCCTAGATCGCTTGCGAGGCACCCGGTGTTGGTCTCCTTAGCCGTCCTCTGCGCAGTCGTCGTGCGGACCTGGCGGATACCCGGCCCTGCGAGTTGCCCTCTGTTCTGCCCACGGGGTGCCTGGTGTTGATCGTTCTCGCCGTCTTCTGCGCGGCTGCCGCTGTGTGGATCTACCTGGGGCCCGCACCGGCGGCTCATCGCCTCGATCGCCTGGGCGCGGCTCCACCGGGCGACCCGATGCGTCCGCTGCGCGCCAGACTGGAGACCTTCAGGGAACGTCGGACGCGGCCGCAACGCCGCCGAAGCTCGATCATCGAACTCTGCGATGCCATGGCCGCCGAGCTGTCCGCGGGCCGGACCCCGGACGAAGCCTTCACAGCAGCCGCCGCCGTCCTCGACCCCCACGTCTCCAAAGAACTGCTCGGCCTGCCTCGCCCGCCCCCGGACCACCTGGACGAAGTAGCGACGCTGCCAGGCGCCGAGGGGCTTCGCCTCCTGGCGGCCTGCTGGCGTGTCGGCTCCGAACGCGGCGGCACCTTGGCCACCGTCCTGGACGGCTTGGCTAGCGCCCTCCGCGATGAGGAGGCCCAACGCCAGGACGTCTCCGTTCAACTAGCCGGCCCCCGAGCCACGGCCCGCCTACTGGCCGCCCTCCCTCTCCTGGGCCTGGGCATGGCCGCCGCCTTGGGCGCCCACCCCATCCCGTTCCTCTGCACGACCCTCCCTGGCCTCGCTTGCCTGATCACAGGCACGGCCCTCAACGCCACCGGCCTCTACTGGACCCGCCACCTGGCCAAAGCCGCTGAATCTCCCCGCTAGCCGATGTCCGCCCCACCCAGGAGGCCGCCATGCACACGCAGAAATCTCGCAGGGAGCCGGTGAAATGGTGATGACGACGCTCATGGCCATGCTCTGCGCTGCGGCATCGGGGTTCCTCCTCCCTAGGGGAGCCGATACCTCCACGCGGAGGCTGATCGGCCAGTTCGGGGGGCCTCCTCCCAGGCACGCGGCTCCCGGGCGACGGGGCGGGTGGGCCATGGAACGCGTTCCCCCACAGGCGACGTCCGCCCCAGCCTCGGGGGCCAAGGAACGGGACGGGCCGACCGAGGCGTCCGGGCGCCGCGACGTCGTCCTTCGGCGGGTTGCCGCAGGCGTGGCGGGAGCGGTGTGCGTAGTGGTGCTGGGCGACCCTGCCGGTGGAGTGATCGGCGTGCTGGTCGCCGCGGCCGTCTGGCTTTCCTTCAGTCGCGTCGGCGGCGGGGAGCGTCGCCGCAGACGGGCGCGGCTCATCGCCGATCTCCCCGTCGCGGTCGATCTCCTCGCCGCGTGCCTGCGCGGCGGCGCGCCCTGGCACGAGGCGGTCGAAGCGGTCGCGGGCGCGGTGGGAGGCCCGCTCGGCGAGGAGTTGCGGGCCGTGTCCGTGCAGATCCGGCTGGGGGCCGACCCGGTGGAGGCCTGGCTGGCCCTGGCGCAGGAGCCGATGCTCGCGCCCTTGGCGCGTGCGGCCGTCCGGGCGGCGTCCACGGGTGCGGCGCTCGCCCCGTCCCTCGGACGGCTCGCCCGCGACCAGCGCCGCGTGGCACGTTCGGCCGCCGCCGCCAGGGCGCGAGCGGCGGGCATTCGGGCCCTTGCCCCACTCGGCCTCTGCTTCCTCCCCGCCTTTGTCCTCCTCGGCGTCGTCCCTGCCATCGCGGGGATCGCCTCGACGATCCTCCTGCCCTGGTGAGCGGGTTATCCACAGAACGCGGTTCACCTGTCACCCGGCTTCCCGGCCCAGCAGCCTGGAACCGACCACGAGCGAAAGGAGCCCCGATGAGGGCATGGAAGACGGTGGTGCGGCGATGGTCCGGCACGTGCAAGGACCGCGGGATGTCCACAGCCGAGTACGCGGTCGGCACCATCGCCGCGGCGGCCTTCGCGGGCCTGCTGTTCAAGATCGTGACCAGTCCGCAGGTGAAGACGATGCTCTTACGGATCATCGAGAAGGCGCTCAACCTGGCCGGTTGAGCGATCGCGGGATGGCCACGGCGGAGATCGCCGTGGCCCTCCCCTCCCTGGTGCTGATCACCGCGATGGCGCTGTGGGGGGTGAGGGCGGCGTCCATACAGCTCGCCTGCACGGACGCGGCCCGCAGCGGCGCCCGGGCGGCGGCCAGAGGCGAGTCCCTCACCGCCGTCCGCGAGCTGGTGGAGAGCGGCGTCCCGAAGGAGGCGACCGTCCAGCTCCACCGCGACGAGGCCACCGTCCGCGTCGACATCTCGGCCCCCGTGGCCACCGCCGCCGCGATCGGTCTCCCACCCGTCATCGTCCACGCCCACGCGGCCGCCGAAGCAGAACCCGGCACCCCACCCACCACCCCGTGACCACCCGGGTCGGTGACCGGTGAGGCGACGGGGAGAGAGCGGTGGGGCGGCGGCGATGGAGGACCGGTGAGTGGAGGACCGGTGAGTGGAGGACCGGTGAGGCGATGGGCGGTGAGGAGCCGGATGAGTGGAGGGGCGGAGTGGTGGAGGGGCGGCGAGGTGACGGGGGAGTGGTGAGGGATGGGCGGTGGGAGCGGTGGTTGGTTGGTGGTGGAGGGAGTTGTGAGTGGGGGCGGGGGCGAGTACGCCGCGGGGACGATCGCCGCGACGCTGGCGGCGCGGTCAGATCGCGGCGCTGCCAGTCGACGCGGGGCCGATGACGGCGGGGCCCGCGAGCATCCCGAACGTGGGGCGATCGGTGGGGACCGGGGGTCGGGGACGCTTTGGGTATTGGGGTTCGCGGTTTTGGTCTGGGTGGTGGGGGTGGCGGCGATCCTGGTCGGTGGGGTTCGGGGGCGCGCGGCATCGGGGGGAGGCGGCGGCCGACATGGCGGCGCTGGCGGGGGCGGCGCGAGTCGCCGATGGGGGCGGAGCCGCCTGCGCGAGGGCCGGGGAGATCGCGGCCACGTCGGGGGCGCGGGTGGTGCGGTGCCGGGTGCGAGGTGAGGTCGTCGAGGTGTCGGTGGCAGTCGAAGCCCCGATGCTCATGGGGCTGAAGGGGCGGCTGATCGTTTCTCGGGCGAGGGCTGGTCCTGTGGAGCAGGACGGCGTACCCTGGCGCCACATGTCTCGTTGCACTGAGTGTCAATAGAGGCTGGGGAGGGGCGCGGAGAATGAAACACGTTTCTCTTTGTCATCCCTCTGTGACTTTTGCTACCCGGTGGTACGTTACGCTGCCGTAAGCCCGTAGTTATCGTCAGGTGCGGTGCGCCCGGCGGAAGTCCGGCGCGAGCTGTCGAAGGGATTGAGGCCGTGACCATCATTCGCAGGATCGGTGCGATCGCGCTCGCGGCACCCCTTGCGATGAGCTTCCCGGTACTCGCCGCCCTGCCCGCGCAGGCGGCCTCGACAAGCGTCATCACCCCGGCGGACGGCGCCGTGATCAGCAGCGGGTCCCAGGTGACCGCGAAGGCGCACTTCGACTTCGCCATCACGATGCAGCTGCGGGTGGACGGCCCCGGGATAGGCGACACGTTCCTCCAGGAGAAGGGCCTCTCCGGCGATATGTCCGGGACCTTCTCGATCAGTCGGAATGGTCGCTACAAGGTCTACCTGCTCGGCAAGCAGACCAACCACGTCTACGACTCCAACACCTTCACCGTGCGCATCGCGCCGGCCGCGCCCACCGGCGTGTCCGCCAGCGTGTCCGGCGGCAAGCTCGTCGTGAAGTGGAACCGCGGCCTCGAAGACGACCTCACCGGTTACGCGCTCGGCGGTTCGGGCGTGAAGTCCAAGTCCGGCTCGCTGAACTCCCTCTGCTCGGGAACGAGCTGCTCCACCACCCTGTCGCTGACCAGGACCACCGGCGCGGCCTCCGTGGGCGTCAAGGCGATCCGGTCCACGGGCACGGGTGGGTCGCTCTCCTCGGGCATCGCTTCGGCGACCACCTCACTCGGAGGCGGGACGGGGTCCACCCCGGGCAGCGGCTCGGTGCCGTCCCTGCCTTCCGGCGGCTCCCAGGTCCCCAGCACGGGGACGCCGCTGACCCCGTTCAACAACGACTCGCCGGTCACCCTCCCGTCCGTCCAGCCGGACGGTGCGACGCCCGGGTTCACCTACCCCGCGCCGCAGATCGCCACCGACTCGCCGAGGGCCCAGAACATCGCGGCGACCGACCGGCTCCAGTGGGGCAAGAGCGTCGGCATCGCGCTGGTCCTGCTGATCGTCGCCGCCCACCTCGGAACCTGGACGCGCCGCCTGCGCGTCGCCCAGGCGGGCACGAGCAGCAACGGCATGGCGGCCCGCATCGCGCGCAGCGGCACCGGCCGTAAGCGGGTGAGCAGGACGCGCGAGCAGATTGCGCGTGCCGAGGCCCGTGCCAAGACCGCCCCGGTGATGGCGGCCGGAGCCAAGGGGGCCCGCTCGTCCAAGCGCGCGACCGGCACGGCCGTCCTCGACTCGAAGCCGAAGACCGGCCGCCGTCCCGCGACTTTGGGCAAGCCCTCCGGCGGAGTGAACGTCCGGCTCGCCGGGCCTGGCGAGAAGGCGAAGCCCAAGCGCGGCCGCCGCCGCAAGTGACGTCTGGCGTTGGCTGGCTGGCGGCTGCGCACTGCTGGCCATGCCACGCGCCTCCGGGCCCGAACACTCCGACGTTGTCCCGCACCCATCACAGGGCCGCGACCCCCGCGATCGCGTCGGGCACGGCCTGGATCGGGAGCTCCGGTGCTCACAGTCGTCACCAACCGGCCTCCGCCGGTCAGTTGCGGACGGATGTCTGCCGGGGGCGGGGCCTGGGTTCGGGTGGGGTGGTCCTGGGCCAGACCGGTGAGGATGCCTGTCAGGCCTAGTTCTTGACCGCGCTCGACGCCCCGGCAAGCGGACGGGACGCCAGACATCGGCCACCGGCCCGGGCACCAGGATCGGAACGACCAGCGGCAGGAACGCCAGGCCATCCCGCAGCGCCGAGTAGGCAAGACGCACATGACCGCCACGATCCCGGCTGCCCCGCCCGCGCTCGGATGGCGAGGATCTCGGCCAGGGGCACGTGCGCTGCCCTGGGGGCTTCTGAGGGCGGAACTGCGGTGCCGGGGGTACCGGTGTGGGCAGTGGGGCTGGCGGGTGCTCTGGGCACGGTCTAGGCTGCCTTGCCAGTCGGATCGTCTGGCTTGTCCGGCAATGCGGTCCGTCGTCCGAGACCTCGGCCCCTCCTGCACAGGGGCCCGATGGAGAGGGGACCCTCCGCATGATCTTCCTGGGACTGCTCGTCGCGCTCGCCGCCGGTGCGGTCGGCGTCGCCGTGGTGCTGGACGACCCGGGCGCCGCCCGGCTGACCCTGTTCGGCGAGGAGGTTCCGGGCGTCACCTCGCAGTGGCAGGTCTTCATGGCCGGAGCCGTCGTCGCCATCGTGTTCATGGCGGGGATGATGGTCGCGTCACTCGGGCTCCGGCGCTCGATGAACATGCGGCGCGAGCTGCGGGACCTGCGGGACGAGCACGAGGAGTCCCTCCAGACGCTGGAGATGGAGCGGCGCAGGCTGCAGCAGGCGCTGGCCCAGGCCCGGCGCGGTATGGACGACCAGGCCACGGTTCCGGCCCAGCGCGTCGCGCCCAACTGACCGCCTACTCCGGGGCCTCGTGCAGGAGGACGGCCAGAAGGTCGAGGGCGCCGCGCTTGTCCAAGGGGTCGTTGCCGTTACCGCACTTGGGGGACTGGATGCAGGACGGGCAGCCCGAATCGCACTCGCAGGACGCGATGGCGTCGCGGGTAGCGCGTAGCCAGGCCGCGGCGTCGCCGTAGCCGCGCTCGGCGAAACCAGCGCCGCCTTCGTGGCCGTCGTAGACGAAGACGGTGAGCAGCCCGGTGTCGGGGTGGACGGCCGTAGAGACACCGCCGATGTCCCAGCGGTCGCACGTGGCGAACAAGGGGAGCAGGCCGATCGAGGCGTGTTCGGCGGCGTGGGCGGCGCCTGCCAGGTCGAGGTCGTCCAAACGCGAGATCTGCGCTTCGGAGAGCGTCCACCATACGGCGCGCGTACGGAGAGTCCGTGGCGGCAGGTCCAGAGGCTTCTCGCCGAGCATCTCCCCCGTTTGCAAGCGGCGCATCTGGTACGCGACCACTTGGCGCGTGACTTCGACGGTTCCGAAGTTGAGCGTGGCCTCGCCCCAGGAGACCGAGCGGAGCCGCTCCACGATGCGGATGTCGGTGACGTCGCGGGCGGTGGTCGAGTAGTCGGGATCGGCCGCCTCGACGAGCGCGACGGAGTCGTCCAGGTCGAGGGTCTGGACGATGAACGACTCTCCCTGGTGGATGTAGACGGCACCCTCATGGACGGTGGTGTGCGCGGACGGCTCGTCCACGGTGCCGAGAAGCCGTCCGGTGGACGCCTCGACGACCTGGACGGGAGCGCCGCCCGCGCCCCGGATGTCGGCCAGGTCGCAGGCCCTGTCGCGGCGCGTCCAGTACCAGCCGGCGGGGCGGCGGCGCAGGAGGCCGCGCCGCACCAGGTCCGGCAGCAGGTCGGCGGTCGCGGGACCGAAGAGCGGGAGGTCGTCCTCGGTGAGCGGGAGCTCGGACGCCGCCGCGCACAGGTGCGGTTCGAGGACGTAGGGGTTGTCGGGGTCGAGCACGGTGGCCTCGACCGGCGTTCCGAAGATCGCCTCGGGATGGTGGACGAGGAACGTGTCGAGCGGGTCGTCCCGGGCCACCAGGACGGACAGGGCGGCCTGCCCGGAACGTCCGGCGCGTCCCGCCTGCTGCCAGAGGGACGCGCGGGTGCCCGGCCACCCGCACACCAGGACCGCGTCGAGCCCGGAGACGTCCACGCCCAACTCCAGGGCGTTCGTGCTCGCCAGGCCGATGATCGAGCGCGAGCGCAGGGCGGCCTCCAGCGCGCGCCGTTCCTCGGGCAGATAACCGGCGCGGTAGGCGGCGACCTGCTCGGCCAAGCCGGGCGCTACCTCGTGCAGAGCGCGCTTGGCGCTGAGCGCCACCGACTCTGCACCGCGCCTGGACCGGACGAAGGCGAGCGTCTGGACGCCCTCGACGACAAGGTCTGCCAAGAGGTCACCGGCTTCGGCGGTGGCCGTACGGCGAACGGGTGCGCCCTGCTCACCGCGCAAGTCCGTCAGCGGGGGCTCCCATAGGGCGAACGTGGCGGGCCCACGCGGAGACGCATCCTCGTCCACGGCCACTACATCGAGGCCCGTAAGGCGGGACGCGGCCGCAGCGGGCTCTGACGCGGTGGCCGAAGCGAGGATGAACGTGGGGGACGCGTGGTACCGCCCGCACACCCGGCGCAGGCGGCGCAGAACCTGCGCGACATGCGACCCGAACACCCCGCGGTATCCGTGGGCCTCGTCGATGACGACATAGCGGAGGCGGCGCAAGAACGACGACCACCGGGCGTGCCCGGGAAGGAGCGACCTGTGCAGCATGTCAGGGTTGGTCAGCACGTAGTTGGCGTGCTGCCGGACCCACGTCCGTTCGTCCTGCGGCGTGTCGCCGTCGTAGGTCGCCGCGCGCACCCGGGTGAGGCGCAGCGAGCGGAGGGCGCGGAGCTGGTCGGCGGCCAGAGCCTTGGTCGGCGAGAGATAGAGGACCGTCCCCTCGTGGCGAGGGTTCTCCTCACCCGCGTAGATCGCCTCGACGCAGGGCAGCAGGTAGGCGAGCGACTTGCCGGACGCCGTCCCTGTGGCGATGATCACAGAGCGTCCGGCGCGGGCGTGCTCGGCCGCGGTGGACTGGTGCTCCCAGGGCGACTCGATGCCGGCGGCGGCCAGCCGCTCCACCAGCAGCGGCGTCGACCAGGAGGGCCACGCGGCACGGCGGCCCCGACGTGCGGGAACGCTCTCCACATGGGTGATGCGTTCGCGCCGTCCGGGGTCGGCGAGCAGCCGGTCCAGGGGAGTTGAGGATCTTTGGGCGCCCATCAGGTTTTCAGTGTGCCAGCCGGGGCAAAACTACGGGAACGCCCCGGCGCCGGAGGGCCCGTTCCCCCTGCTCTGACCCTGAGATCAGCAGGTCAGACGGGATGGCGCGAACTTTCGCCCGTGTGGGCGATTACGCGCGTACACGACGCCGGAGCGTGGTTGAATCACGGCGAAGTCTCGGCGTTCGGTGCCCTGCCATGGGGCCGGACGACGGGATCGGATAGCTGCACGGCGCGTGGAGGATCTGTGGATCTGAAGGTTAACGACTACACCACCGACGATGGCCTCACCGTCATCAACGTGGAGGGCGAGATCGACGTCTACACGGCGCCGAAGCTTCGCGAGAAGCTCATCGACCTGGTCAACAAGGGCAAGTTCCACCTGCTCGTGGACATGGAGAAGGTGGAGTTCCTCGACTCGACCGGGCTCGGCGTCCTCGTCGGCGGGTTGAAGCGGGTGCGCGCCCACGACGGCTCGCTGGAGCTCGTCTGCACCCAGGAGCGCATCCTCAAGATCTTCCGGATCACGGGGTTGACCAAGGTCTTCGGCATCCACGACTCGATCGCCGAGGCCGAGGAGAAGCGCAAGGGCGCCAAGTAGGCGGCCCGCGGCTGTGTCGACCGTTGAACTGTCCTTCAGCGCGCTGCCCGTCCACGTCCGGACCGCCCGGCTGATCGTGACCGCCGTCGCCCGTCGCAGCGGCGTCGCCGAACCTCTGCTGGACGAGGTCCGGCTCGCGGTCGCCGAAGCGTGCTCCCGGGCCGTGGAGGCGCACCGCCGGCACTGCCCGGACGAACCCGTCCGCCTCGAACTGCGCGGCGAGAAAGGCCGCTTCGAGGTGATCGTCAGCGACACCGTCCCCGGTGACCTCCAGCCGGACGGGCCCCCCGCGGCCGCCGTGGACGATGGCGCGGACGAGTTCGAGTACGGCCTGGGCGAGGGCACCGCTGAACTGGGTCTGGCCGTCATCGCCGGGCTCGCCGACGACGTGGAGATCGCCAACACGCCGAAGGGGGTCCAGATACGGATGAGCTGGCCGGCCGAAGCCGAGGCGACCATCTAGACGCGCCCGCGCCACCGCAACCCCGAAGGCCCCGCCACCCCGGCGGGGCCTTTCTTATTTGCAGTTCCCTCCTCCTTCGGGCCTGGCGGCCCTCCATCGTCGGGCACTGCGGGCGATCGCTGGCATCGCTTCGTCTCGCCTGGCGGCTCGCTGCGCGATCAGGTTCTCGCTTCGCTTGAACCTGCCTTCGGACGCGATCGCGACCATTGAGGTTGTCGCGTGGTTGCGGCGCGGGCTGAGGCTGGTGCGTTGTGGTGCTCCCCTCTTTCGGGCCATGAGGGTCCTCCGTCGTCGGGTATGGCCTCGCTGGCGCTCGCCATCGTTGGGGCTCTCGGACCGCTTCCGCTCGTCAGGGCTCCTTGGGGTGCTCTGCTCGGGACCTGGCGCGCCCGGTGGCCAGTTCGGCCGGGTCGCCGTCGGCGGGCAGCACGAGCCGGTCGGGCCGGTCGCACGAAGGCGGCGACCGGCTTGGGGTGTGGGCGCGGTCCTCAGTGGGCGGTGCTGGGGCCCGGGGTTGGTCGGCTCGGCTCGCGGCTTGCTCTGCTCGGACCTGCTTCGTGGGGGCGGTGACGGTGTGTGAGCGGGGGGCGCGGCCGGGGTGGGGCTTGTGGGGGCGGTGGGGTTGAGGGTGTGAGATTCTCTTGTGATCATCGTTTGGTCGGTTCGATTTGGGTCTAGACATATTCCGTGTTAATGCCTAGCTTGAATGCGGACGCCAGTGGTCGCGCCGAGGTGCCGGTCATGCCCCGCGCCCGTCAAGGTATCGGCGGGGTAATGAATGCCTGGCCCGGTCTGACCTGGGACGATGACGCCTGATCAGGCTAATGGGTCAATTTCCGGCGTATCGCGTGTTTCATTTCGGCGACATCTTCATGAAGGGTGTCGCGGCCTTAACATTCGACTTACGCGTGCGTAGACTCCCGGCACCCGCGTTGCCGTGCGAGGCGTTCGAAATCGTGACTCGTTGGGTACGCGGTAAAGATCGCTTTTATCTCGGTCGCGATCGCAACGCCCCTGTCGAGGAGGACGGATGCCCGGGTTTTCCCTGTCAAGCCCGGCCAGCGCTGAAGTGGATCTCGGCGGCGGCGACCTTTCCCTGGTCGTCGTCGTCGCCGTGGTCGCACTGCTCGCACTGGCCGTCGCCGCGGGTCTCGTACGCGACGTCCTGGCCGCCGGCCAGGGCACCGCCAAGATGCAAGAGATCGCGCGCGCCGTTCAGGTGGGCGCGGGCGCCTATCTGAAACGCCAGTTCCGGACGGTCGCGATCTTCGTGGTCCTGATCCCGCTCGTCCTGCTGCTCCTGCCCGCCGACTCCACCGGCGAGCGGATCGGCCGGTCCGTCTTCTTCGTCATCGGGGCGATCTTCTCCGCCGTCACCGGGTTCACCGGCATGTGGCTGGCCGTCCGGGGCAACGTCCGGGTCGCCGCCGCCGCCCGCGAGGAGGGCGGCGAGAAGACCGCGATGCGGATCGCCTTCCGCACCGGCGGCGTCGCCGGCATGTTCACCGTCGGCCTCGGCCTGTTCGGCGCCGCCGTCGTGGTCCTGGCCTACCAGGGCGACGCGCCGAAGGTGCTGGAGGGCTTCGGCTTCGGCGCCGCGCTGCTCGCCATGTTCATGCGGGTCGGCGGCGGCATCTTCACCAAGGCCGCCGACGTCGGCGCCGACCTGGTCGGCAAGGTCGAGCAGGGCATCCCCGAGGACGACCCGCGCAACGCGGCGACGATCGCCGACAACGTGGGCGACAACGTCGGCGACTGCGCCGGCATGGCCGCCGACCTGTTCGAGTCGTACGCGGTCATGCTCGTCGCGGCGCTGATCCTCGGCACCGCGGCGTTCGGGAACCAGGGCCTGGTGTTCCCGCTGATCGTGCCGATGATCGGCGTGATCACCGCGGTGATCGGCATCTTCGCGGTGGCGCCCCGCTCCGGCGACCGGTCCGGGATGACCGCGATCAACCGGGGCTTCTTCATCTCCGCGGGGATCTCGGCGGTCCTCGTCGCGGTGGCCGCGTTCGTGTACCTGCCCTCGTCCTTCGCGGAGCTGGAAGGCGTCCGCGACAAGGCCATCGCCGGCCTGGACGCCGACCCGCGGTGGGTCGCGCTCGGGTCCGTCCTGATCGGCATCGTGCTCGCCAGCGCGATCCAGCTGCTCACCGGCTACTTCACCGAGACCAACCGCAAGCCGGTCAAGGAGGTCACCGACAGCGCCCGGACGGGTCCCGCCACGGTCATCCTGTCGGGCATCTCGCTCGGCCTGGAGTCCGCCGTCTACACCGCGCTGGTGATCGGCGCCGCCGTGTACGGGGCGTTCCTGCTCGGCTTCGGCAACACCACCGTCGCGCTGTTCGCGGTGGCGATGGCGGGCACCGGGCTGCTCACCACCGTCGGCGTGATCGTCTCGATGGACACCTTCGGGCCCGTCTCCGACAACGCCCAGGGCATCGCCGAGATGTCCGGGGACGTCCAGGGCGAGGCCGCCTCGGTGCTGGAGCGGCTGGACGCGGTCGGCAACACCACCAAGGCCATCACCAAGGGCATCGCGATCGCGACGGCGGTGCTCGCGGCGACCGCGCTGTTCGGCTCGTTCCGCACGACGGTGATCGCGGCGCTCGCCGGCGCGTCGACCAGCGCCAAGGACGCGATCGGCGCCGAGTTCCTGAACTTCAACCTGTCGATCGCGAGCCCGAACGTGCTGATCGGGCTGATCATCGGTGCGGCCGTGGTGTTCATGTTCTCCGGCCTGGCGATCATGGCGGTGGGCCGTGCGGCGGGCCGGGTCGTGGTCGAGGTGCGCGAGCAGTTCCGCACCAAGCCCGGGATCATGGACTACACCGAGAAGCCCGACTACGACCGGGTCGTGGACATCTGCACCCGGGACGCGCAGCGCGAGCTCGCCACCCCGGGCCTGCTGGCCATCCTGACGCCGATCGCGGTCGGGTTCGCCCTCGGGTACGCGCCCCTCGGCGCCTTCCTCGGCGGCGCCATCGCGGCGGGCGTGCTGATGGCGGTGTTCCTCGCCAACTCCGGCGGCGCGTGGGACAACGCCAAGAAGCTCGTCGAGGAGGGCCACCTCGGCGGCAAGGGCAGCGAGGCGCACGAGGCCACGATCATCGGCGACACGGTCGGCGACCCCTTCAAGGACACCGCCGGCCCCGCGATCAACCCGCTGATCAAGGTGATGAACCTGGTCGCGCTGCTGATCGCGGACGCGGTGGTGACCTACGCGGGCAACACGGCGCTGCGCGTCGGCGTCACCGTGCTGTCCGTCGGGGTCGTCGTCGCGGCGATCGTGGTCTCCAAGCGGCGCGCCGACCCGATCGGCGACTCCTCCGCCGACCCCGCCGTCGAGGGCGGCAGGCCGGGGCCGGACGCGGCGAAGAGCGGCGGGGCCGCCGGGGCGCTCGGCAAAGGCGTTCGGGAGGAGGCCGAGTTCGGCGCCGAAGGCGGCGCGGGGGGCGTGGGGGGTCGCCCTCCCTCGGACAGCGCCGTAGGCGCCGATCCGGCCGCGGCCAAGGCCGAGCCGGACGCCGAGGAGTCGTCCGCAGGCAAGTCCTGACCGTCTGAACGCGAGGGGCCGGTGGCGACGCGCCACCGGCCCCTTCCGCGTTCCCCGGGGTCCCGTCCGACCATCCCGGACGCGGTCGTACGCTGTACGGGAGGGCCGGGACGTCCCGTCCCCGACCCAGTGGAGCGATCTCGGGAGGCGGCCGTGGCGAGCGGCGGCAAGCGGGCGATGTCGGGGCCCAAGGGCTTCGCGATCGTGATCGGCGGAATGTTCGGCATCATGCTCGTGCTGTGGACCCTGGCGGCCATCGCGGCCCCCTAATGTGGCGCTCATGCCCACGCTCATCCTGCTCCGCCACGCCAAGGCCGAAGCCGGTCTCGGCATACCCGACGCCGACCGCACGCTCACCGACCGCGGGCGCCGCGCCGCGACCGCGGCCGGGGACTGGCTGCGCGCGAACGGCCTCGTCCCCGCGCGGGTCCTGTGCTCGCCCGCCGCGCGGACCCGGGAGACGCTCGCCCGCCTCGCGCTGGACGCGGAGGCAGTGTTCGAGCCGCGCATCTACGACAACGACCCCGACGGGCTCCTCGCCCTCGTCTCCGAGACGCCGGACGAGACCGGCACGCTCCTGCTGGTCGGGCACAACCCGTCCGTGCACCACCTCGTCCACGACCTGACCGGCCAGGCCCCCGACGGCTTCCCCACCTGCACCCTCGCCGTGATCGACCTCCCTCCGGGCGACTGGGCGGACCTTCGGCCCGGCCTCGGGACGCTGCGCACCGTCCACACGCCGAAGGACTGACGGCTCACGGGCGCGGCCCGGCGGCCTCCAGCGACGACGCGATGACCTGGTTCACGTCCCGCCGCAGCTCCCCGATCGTGTAGCGGGTGCCGGAGACCTGCAGCAGGGCGTGCCGGAGCGGGGTGAGCTCGTCGGTGCCGACGCCCTCCTTGATCTCGGCGCGGCGCCGCCGGGTCAGCGTGGACAGGTAGGAGTCGAGCTCGGCGAGCTCCTCGCCGAGCTCCTCGACGGGCGCGCCGGCGTCCGGGTCGCGCTCGCCCGGCTCCTCCAGCAGGCCGGCCGCCTCCTCCAGCTGGTCGGCGAGGCGGTCGAGGATCTCGGGGATCGGCCCGGTGTCCACGGCCCGCTCGCGGGACAGCTTCGCGACCGCGACGAGGTGGTCGCGTGCGCGGTGCGCGGCGGCCACGGCCCTGCGCAGCCGGTCGTTCAGGTCGAGGTCGGGCACCCGTTCGTGGCCGAGCCGGGTCCGGGTCTCGGCGACCTCCTCCGCCGCGCGCTCCGCCGTGACGATCGTGTCGTGCGGCAGCCGGGTCCGCTCCCCGGCGAGGACGTCCGCCGCCGTCCGGACGAGCCCGGCGTGCGTGCGCAGGAGCCGTTCGAGCTGGCCGGGCATTCGTTCGAGGTGCCCGGCGGGCCACAGCAGGCGGACGGCGAGGTAGGCCATCAGCGACCCGGCCAGGGTGAGGCCGATGCGCTCGCCGGCGGTGCGCCAGTCGGCGGGCGTGGAGAAGTCCAGCAGCATCATCGCCAGCGGCGTCCCGAACAGGGCCCAGTAGGCGAAGTTCACCGACCGCATCGCGAAGCCGGCCCCCGCGAAGCAGAACGCGATCACCGCGACGGTGTTCTGCCCGGGCGCGAGCGTCAGGATGACCGCGGCGACGGCGGCCCCGGCCGCGGTGCCCCCGACGCGCTGGACGAGCCGGTCCACGGTCTCGCCGTAGGTCGCGCGCAGGCTCAGCATGGCGGTGATGGTCAGCCAGTGGCCGTGCGAGATCCCGATCGCGGCGGCGAGCGCCATCGACACGACCGCCGTCACGTACACCCGCGCGACCTGCCGGAACGTGGGGGAGCGCGTGCGGACGGCGCGGCGCACCCGGTCCCAGGCCGGCACGGGGTCGAGCGTGCCCGGCATCCGCGGCGCCGCGAACCCGATGCGCAGCCCGCCCGCGACGAGGCGGCGCGTGGAGGCGACCTCGCCGGCGATGCGGTCGACGGAGCGGCGCACCTGGCCGATCAGCGCGACCGCGACGAGGTCCTCGTCGCCGGCGAGCCCGGCGCGCCTGATCTGCTCCGCGGAGCGGACCATCCGGCGGACGGCGGCGGACTCCTCGCGGCCGAGCGGCGCCTGCCCCGCCGTCGCGACCGCCCCGGCCAGCAGCCGCAGCCGCGCCGCGAGCGCCGAGATCGCCGTCTGCGTCTCCATCTGCCACTCGCGGTCCGGCGGGTAGTTCTTCGCCGCCTCCAGGACGGCCTGGAGCGTCACCGTCTCGTGCAGGACGCGCCCCAGCGCGTCGATCACCCGCTCGGGCCTCGTGGGTTCGTTCCCCGCCCGCCCGGACCGGTACAGCCCGTAGGTGGCGCGGGCCGCCGTCAGCGACTCCGACGCCGCCCGCCGCTTGGCCTCCCAGTCGGGGATCCGGGTGACCGCCAGCAGGTCGGGGTTCGTCAGCTCGACGGCGTCGAGGGGGCCCGCGTCGTGGGCGCCCACGTCCTGCGCCACGGCGTCCAGCGCCTCGGCGACCGCGTCCGCGGACTCGCTGAGCGCCTCCCGCAGCGGCCGCAGCCGCCGCGCGGGCCACGGCGCCAGCAGCAGCGCGGCGGTGAGCAGCCCGCCCACCAGCTCCAGCAGCCCGATGGCGACCACGTCCGCGGACGGCGGCCGGACGGCGCTCAGCAGCACCGCGAGCCCCGCCGTCGACCCGATCCGGGGCACCGCCACGCCGAGCGCGACCAGCGGCGGCACCACGATCACGGCCGGCCACAGATGCCCGCTGAGCAGCCCGCCGACCCCGGAGCCGACCGCGACGATCAGCACGCCGACCGTGAGGTCGCGCGCCCGCGCCCCGTACGGGCCCTCGGGCGCGCGCAGCGCCACGAGATAGGCCCCGAGCGCGATCATCGATCCCTGGGCGGCGTGCCCGGTCAGCGCCCCGGCGAGCAGCGGCACGGAGACCGCGAGCGCGGCGGCCAGCCCGTAGAAGGGCGCCGCCTGCCCGTGCACCTGGGCGTAAGCCCCCCGCGCCCGCCGAAGCATGAGCGATATCTTCCCTGTTTTCCCAGGGAGGCGCGCCCTCGGACATCCCAGCGCGGGGCGGGTGGCTGGAAGGCGCTCTGGCGCCTGGAGGCCGCACGGCCCGTCGAGCCGGGCGACCGGAGCGCCACGACGCCGGCCCGCACGGGCACGATCTATCTCAGCCGTGGCGTGAGGATCGCCCGGCTCGTGACGGGGGTTCCAGGGGGTCGCCCCCCTGGGAGTCCTGAGCGTCGGCGGCTTCGACCTCTTCGCGGGAGATGCCCAGGAGGAAGACGATGGTGTCCAGGTAGGGGACGTTGACTGCGGTGTCGGCGGCCTGCCGGACGACCGGCTTGGCGTTGTAGGCGATGCCGAGGCCGGCGGCCTGGAGCATGTCGAGGTCGTTGGCGCCGTCGCCGATCGCGACCGTCTGGCTGATCGGGACGCCGGCCTCGCGGGCGAAGCGCTCCAGGGCGGCCGCCTTGCCGGCGCGGTCGATGACCTGGCCGGTGACGCGGCCGGTGAGCTTGCCGTTCTGGATCTCGAGGGTGTTGGCGGCGGAGTAGTCGATGCCGAGGTCCTCGACGAGGGCGTCGGTGACCTGGGTGAAGCCGCCGCTGACGATCGCGAACTTGTAGTCGAGGCGCTTGAGGGTGCGGACCATGGTCCGGGCCCCGGCGGCGAGGCGGAGCCGGTCGCGGACGGAGTCGATGGCGGAGGCGTCGAGCCCGGCGAGGAGCGCGACCCGCTCGCGCAGGGAGCCCTCGAAGTCGAGCTCGCCGCGCATGGCGGCCTCGGTGACCTTGGCGACCTCGTCGAGGCAGCCGGCGTGCTCGGCGAGCAGCTCGATGACCTCGCCCTGGATGAGGGTGGAGTCGACGTCCATGACGATGAGCCGCTTGGCGCGCCGGTGCAGGCCGCTGTGCTGGACGGCGACGTCGACGCGCTGCTCGACGGCCTCGGCGGTGAGCGCGGCGCGCAGCCCGTCCGGGTCGGCGCCGGAGACGTCCATCTCGATGCAGGTGACGGGGTTCTGGGCGAGGCGCTCGATGCGGTCGATGTTGGCGCCGTGCGCGGAGATCCGTCCGGCGATGCCCGCCATGGCGGCGGGCATGAGCGGGTTGCCGAGGACGGTGACGTGCAGGCGTCCGCTGCGCTTCGGCATCCGCTTGTTGCGCCCTGTGGAGAGCTCGATCTCCATGTCGAGGTCGTTCGCGACGCGTTCGGCGGCGTTCCACACGCGTCCGATGTCGGCGCCCTCGGTGTAGGCGAGCAGGACGCCGAGGACGAGCCGCCCCCGGATCACGACCTGCTCCACGTCCGCCACCGTGAGGGGGAACTGCGAGAGTGTCCGGAAGAGGCGCGACGTGACGCCGGGGCGGTCGCGGCCGGTGAGTGTGATGAGCAGCGTGCGCTCTGCTGACCCGTCCATAGCTGTTCACAACGGTACCGGCCGCGCCGGGCGTCCCGCCCGCCAGGTCCGGCATGCGAGACGCTATCCGGGCAGGATGAGGTTCAGATCGCCGAATTCGTGCCAGAGGTAGCGTTCGGCGAGGGCGGCCTCGTAGGTGGCGGTGAGCAGGTCGCCGCCCGCGATGGCGGTCAGCATCATCAGGTGGGACGACCTGGGCTCGTGCAGGCCGGTGAGGAGGCCGTCCACGGCTCGGACACCGCCCTCGGGGGTCACGACATGCTCGGTCCAGCCGGAGGACGCCTGGACGCGTCCCGAGGCGTCCACGGCCGTCTCCAGGGCGCGCACGGCGGTGGTGCCGACGGCGATCACCCGGCGGCCCCGCGCCCGGACGTGTCCGACGAGGGCGGCGGTCGGCTCGGGCACGGCGTAGCGCTCGGCGTAGGGCGGTTCGTGGGCCTCGGGGGACGCGACGCCCGTGTGGAGGGTGATCGGGGCGATCAGGACGCCGCGCGACACCAGCCGCGTCACCAGTTCGGGCGTGAAGGGGCGGGCGGCGCTCGGCATCTCCGCGCCGCCGGACGAGCGGTCGTGGGCGAAGGCGGTCTGGTAGGCGGCGACCGGCCAGTCGCGGCGGACGTACCCGTACCGGATCGGGACGCCGTGGCGCCGCAGGTAGGGGACGACGTCGGTGCTCAGCCGGGCCTGCCAGAGCCGGTCGGACCTCTCCCCGGCGCGGTGCCCGTGCCGTCCGACGAGGGTGAGGGTGGCGCCGCCGGGCATCGGGATCCACTCGCCGGGGGAGCCTCCCGCGTAGGGGCGGCCGGCCTTGCCGGCGAGGCGGCGCAGCTCGACGAGCCACAGCCGGTCGTCGGCGCCGGGCACCGGGGTGGAGAAGTGCACGCTGATCCGGTCGAGCCGGACGGCGGCGGGCAGCGTCGCCGAGGTGTTGACGACGAGCAGGTCGCCCGGGTCGAGCAGGCCCGGCAGGTCGCGGAACGCGTGGTGGGAGACCTGCCCGGAGGCGCGCCGGGAGACCAGGAGCCGGACGCCGTCGCGGGCCCGGCCGCGCGCCTCGGGCGGCTCGTGCGCCTCCAGCGCGGCGGGGAGGGTGAAGTCGACGGTCATGTCCGGACCTCCAGGCGGAGAGCGGCGATCACACCGAACGCGGCGATCGCGGCGAACAGCGCCCCGGCGACGGCGAGCCCGGCGTCCAGCCGGGCGGCGCCGAAGCCGGTGACCAGCGCGCCCGCGACCCCGACCACGAGGGACGAGCCGAGGGTGTCGCTGATCTGCAGCGCGGAGGAGTTGACCCCCTGCTCGTCCTCGGCCGACAGGTCGAGCAGCAGGACGGAGAGGCTGCCGATCGAGAAGCCCATGCCGGCGCCGCCGACGATCCACGCGGGGGCGGCGAGCCAGCCGGAGAACTGCAGGGCGACGGTGGCGAGGACGATCCCGGTGGTGACGAGCACGGCGCCGAGGAGCGCGTAGAACTCGCGGGGGCGCTCGGAGCGGCCCTGGATCTGGGACGCCGCCGACCAGCCGAGGGCGCCGACCGTCAGGACGATCCCCGCCTGCGTGGCGCTGAAGTCGTGCAGCCGCGTCAGCGCCAGCGGGATGAAGACGTCGGTGCCGAAGAAGGCCCCCGACAGCAGGCCCCGCACGAGGATGACGCTCGGCAGCCCGCGGCGGAGCCGGAGCGTTCCAGGCGGCACCAGGCGGGGCAGTCCGAACGCCAGGCCAGCGAGGCCGACGAGCACGGCCGGGAGCAGCTTCCAGTCCGTCCCGTCGAGGCCGTAGAGGAGGAGGCCGGTGCCGGCGGCGACGCCGAGTGCGGCCGGATACCGCGACCGGCCGGGGGCCGGGGCGGCGCCGGACGGCGCGATGCCGCGCAGCACGGGGAGCAGCATCAGCGCCGGCGGGATCACCAGCGGGACGAGGCCGAGGAACACCCAGCGCCAGCCGGCGTGCTCGGCCAGGGCGCCGCCGGCCGCCGGGCCGATCAGCGACGGCAGCACCCAGGCGGCCGACAGCGCGGCGAACACCCGGGACCGCAGCTCCTCCGGGTAGACGCGGGCGATCACCACGTAGAGGGCGACGAGCGGGACGCCGGTGCCGAGGCCCTGCACGGCGCGCCCGGCGACGAACACCCACATCGACGGCGCCGCGCCCGCGATCAGCAGTCCGGCGACGAACACGCCGAGACCGACCAGGAACGGCCGGGTCGGTCCCGACCGGTCGACCCAGCCGCCCGCGAGCACCGTGGCCGCCAGGCTCGTGATCAGGGTCGCGCTGAAGCCCCACGCGTACAGGGACAGGCCGTCCAGGTCGGCGGCGACCACCGGCATGACGGTGCCGACGGCCATGCTCTCGAACGCGAGCAGCGTCACGACCAGGACGATCCCGAACGTCGGCGCCCGGAACCCCGTGCCCAGAATGCCCGGCTTTGTTGTCAACTGATCATGATCAAGGATGGCGGTCACGGCGCGGCCGCCAGGTCCGCCGCGCGGTAGCGCCCGCTGGGGAGGCGGCCGGAGACGAGCCGGTGGAGCGCGGCGGCGGCCTCCTCGGGCGGCGGGGCCGCGTCCGCGTCCTCGCCCGCCGCGCGGAGCATGGCGGTGTTCATCTCGCCGGGGTCCGCCCACCACACGGCCACGTCGGGCTCCTCGGCCGCGAGGACGTTCGACAGCTGCTCCAGCGCCGCCTTGGACGCCCCGTAGCCGCCCCACGTCTCGTAGCCCTCCACGGCCGCGTCCGACGTGATGTTGAGGATCGCGCCGCGCCGCTCCCGCAGGCCGGGCAGGACGGCCTGGATCAGCGCGAGCGGCGCCAGGACGTTCGTCGCGAACGTGTCCGCCAGGGCGCCCGCGGGGAGGGAGGCGAGCCGGGGCATCGGGGTCGGGCCGAGCGTGCTCGCGTTGTTGACGAGCAGGTCGAGCCCGCTTCCGGCCGCGCGGGCGAGGGCGGCTCGGTGCGCTGGATCGGCGACGTCCCCGGGGATCGCCGTCGCGCCGGTCTCGGCCGCGACCGCCGACAGCGCGGCGGCGTCGCGGGCGTCGACGACGAGGTTCCAGCCGTCCCGGGCGAGGGTGCGGGCGAGCGCCCGGCCGAGGCCCCGGGAGGCCCCGGTGATCAGTGCCGTCTTCATGCCCCCGACGCTAGGAGCCGGCGCGTCCGGCGGCATCGGCCGACGGGTCCCCCGGACGGTCGTCAGATGGTCCTAGGACCGGCGTCCCGCGCCTCGGGGAGGGGCGCCGCGGCACGTACTCCCGCCGGCTGATTCGAGAAGACCCGCCTAGAGAGTACGGTCTTCACATGCGGGCGCCGAAGGGCGTCCGCCGGGGGGAGGGCGAGAGGCCGGGATGGTGACGGACGAGGGCTGCCGCGGCGACCAGGGCGCGACCCTGCACGCCGTCAGCTCCGCCGTGCTCGCCGTGACCCGCCACCTGTCCGTCCACGAGGTGCTCCAGGTGATCGTCCGGGCCGCGGCGCAGCTGCTGGACGCCCGGTACGCGGCCCTCGGCGTGCCCGACGACGAGGGCTCGTTCGCCGAGTTCGTCGTCGAGGGCGTCTCGGAGGAGGACTGGGAGCGCATCGGCCCGCTGCCCCGCCAGCACGGGATGCTCGCCGCGATGCTGAAGGGCGAGGCGCCCAAACGGCTCGACGACATCCGCAAGGAGCCCGAGTTCGAGGGCTGGCCGGTCGCGCACCCCGTCCTGAAGGACTTCCTCGGCGTGCCGATCCGCGACGGCGAGGACGTCCTCGGCATCGTCTTCCTGGCCAACAAGCGCCGTCCCGGCGGCTTCACCCAGGACGACGAAGACCTGCTCACCCTCTTCGCCGCGCACGCCGCGATCGCGATGGCGAACGCCCGCCTCTACGAGCACAACCGCGAGCTGACGGTCGTCGCCGAACGCAACCGGCTCGCCCGCGAGCTGCACGACGCCGTCGCGCAGAAGCTGTTCTCGCTGCGGCTGACGGCCCGCACCGCGTCCGCGCTGGCCGAGCGCGACCCGGTCCGGACCGTCCAGGAGCTCCAGCAGGTCGAGCGGCTCGCCGCCGAGGCCCTCGCCGAGCTGCGCGCCGTCATCCTCGAACTGCGCCCCACCGATCTGGCGGACGGCCTCGTGGCGTCGCTGCGCAAGCACGTCGAGGTGCTCGACCGCGCGCACGAGTCCAACGTCCGCCTCTGCGCCGACGAAGCGATCGTCCTGCCGGAGGAGCACGAGGCCGTCGCCTTCCGCATCACCCAGGAGGCGCTCTACAACGCCCTACGCCACGCCAGGGCGAGCACCGTGCAGGTTCGGCTCCGCACAGAGGACCAACGGGCCGTCCTAGAGGTCTCGGACGACGGCACGGGTTTCGACGCGTCCGAGGTGGAGCCCCAGGGCGGGCTGGGGCTCACCTCCATGCGCGAGAGGGCGTACTCGATCGGGGGCGACCTCGTGATCGGCGCCGCGCCCGGCGGGGGCACGACCGTCCGGCTGGAGGTGCCGCTGTGAACGCCGCGCGGGGGCCGATCCGGGTGCTGATCGCCGACGACCATCCGGTCGTCCGGCAGGGGCTGCGGACCTTCCTCGGCATCCAGGACGACATCGAGGTCGTCGGCGAGGCCGGGGACGGCACGTCGGCCGTGACACTGGCCGAATCCCTGGAGCCCGATATCGTGCTCATGGACCTGAAGATGCCGGGCGCCGACGGCCTGACCGCGCTGGCGGAGCTGAAGGCGCGCGGCGTGGCGGCACGGGTCCTCGTCCTGACCAGCGTGACGGAACGCGGGCACGTGCTGCCGGCGGTCCAGGCCGGGGCGGCCGGGTACCTGTACAAGGACGTCGACCCGCAGGCGCTGGTCCAGGCGATCCGGGCGGTCCACGACGGGCACGTCCTGTTCGCGCCGGACGCGGCCGAGGCGATGCTGCGGAACGGGACGGCGGGTGACGCGGGGCGGGACGACCGCGGCCTCGCCGCGCTGACCGAACGGGAACGGGAGGTGCTCGTGCACATAGCGCGGGGCAGGTCGAACCGGGAGATCGCCCGCGCCCTCGTGGTGTCCGAGAAGACGGTCAAGACGCACGTCAGTAATCTGCTCATGAAACTGGGAGTCCAGGATCGGACGCAGGCGGCGCTGTACGCGGTCCGGCACGGTGTGGGAAACACGAGTGCCGCCGGGGAAACCGGGAAGACCACCGCCCGCGGCTGATACAACTCCTCTGACAGGATCGTCATCGAAATTGGTATGAACGTAGCAATCAGGTACGCAGCAGGCAGCGACATCGGGTGCAACCGGGAGAACAACGAGGACTCCGGGTACGCCGGTGCGCGGTTGATCGCGGTCGCGGACGGCATGGGCGGGTATGCGGGCGGCGAGGTCGCGAGCTCGACCGTGATCGGCTCACTGCGCTCGCTGGACACCGATGCCCACAAAGACGATCTTGTCGACATGCTGGGCCGCGCCGTGGCCGAGGCCAACGAGAAGTTGCGCATCGTCCGGGAGGAACGCCCCGACCTGAGCCGGATGGGCACCACGCTCACCGCCATGCTCTGGTCCGGCGAGTCCGTCGCGCTGGCGCACGTCGGAGACTCGCGCGGCTACCTGCTGCGCGACGGCGAGCTCTTCCAGATGACGCAGGACCACACCATGGACGAGCTGCTCAAGGCGGAGGCCGAGCAGGCCGGCCAGCAGGCCGACCCCGCGGAGACGTCCCGGCTCTCGCACGTGCTGTACCGCGTGCTGGACGGCCGCGACGACCGCGAGCCCGACCTGCGGCTGCGCGAGGCCCGTCTCGGCGACCGGTACCTGCTGTGCTCGGACGGCCTGAGCGGCCCGGTCGACGCGCAGAAGATCTACGAGGTGCTGTCCGCCGAGGCCGACCCGCAGCGCGCCGTCGACCGGCTGATCGAGATGGCCCGCGACAACGGCGGCCCCGACAACATCACCGCCGTCATCGCCGACGTCGTCGAGGCCGAGCACCTCTCCGGCGCCGACCAGTCCGTCATCGTCGGCGCCGCCGCGCAGGCCTGACGTCCCGCCCGGCCCCGCAGCCCCGGGCCGGACGCCGGACCCGGCCCGACGCTCCCCGGGCCGGACGATCCTTCGGGCCCAGACGCCCCCGGGCCAGGCGCGACGCGCCGATCCGCCCGTCCGCGCGACACGCCGTGCCCTCAGGGCGCCGCGCCCTGCCCCGGTCTCCGGCGCATCCCCGGCATCGCCCCGTCCGCGCGCACGTCCCGTTCGCCGCACGCCCCGAACCGGACGATTCATTCATGCTCGGAACGCGAAAGAGTGCCCATGTAGCAGGTGATTTGTCCTACTCTTGCCCAAGAGGTGGGGTAGCCGAGCACTGAGTAACGGTCTGACACCGGATCGTTGCCCGGACTTGACCCGCCTCAGGGTGCACCCGATATACGGGTCACTCACCTGTATGTCATCGAGGCGGAGGATTCGTTGGGGGGAGCGCCCGGGGCGGCGTCCGCCGGTGCACCGCGAGGTGCTCTCGGGGGGATCGTCAGCCGGACCCTCACCGCAGCGCGGCACGGACCCCAGGGTGCGGTGCTGCGTGTCGCGGCGATGGCCGTCGCGGCCATCGGCGCGTCATGGATCCACCGCGTGAACGACCCCGGCGTGCTCTGTCCCCTGCGGGCACTCACCGGAATCCCGTGTCCCCTGTGCGGGGGCACGACCGTGTTCATCGAGTTCGGCTCGGGCCGCCCCGGCCAGGCCGTCCTCGCGAACCCGGTCGCGCTCACCGGCGCCATCGCCGTCGCCGCCGCACCACTGGGGCTGGGTGACCGGTGGTGGGCACTCCAGCCGAAGACCCGTGCCTGGATGCTCGGCACCGCCCTCGTCGGGTCGGAGCTGTGGCAGCTCGTCCGGTTCGGTGTTCTGCGGGTTTGAGCCGCGGTCGGTCCTCGGTCAGACTTGCGGAGCCCACCGGGTCCGGCGGGCGTCACATAACCACAGGGTCAATCAATAAGGAGCAAGTGTGGGCAACCCCTACGACCCGTACGGTCAGCAGCCGGGCTACGGGCAGCAACAGCCCGGGTACGGCCAGCAGCCCCCGGCCCAGCCCGGCTACGGCCAGCCCCCGGCGCAGCCCGGCTACGGCCAGCCTCCGGCGCAGCCCGGCTACGGCCAGCCCCCCGCGCAGCCGGGTTACGGTCAGCCCCCGGCGCAGCCCGGGTACGGCCAGCAGCCCCCGGCCCAGCCCGGCTACGGAGCGCCCTCGGGCCCCTCCCAGCCCGGCTACGAGGTGCACCACCACCACTACGGCTCGGGCGGCCAGCTCGCCGAGTGGGGCTCGCGCGCCGGCGGCTACATCATCGACTACCTGATCTTCGGTGGTCCGGTGTTCGTGCTGTACATCCTGATGATCGTGCTCTCCAGCTCCGGCAGCTCGGGCGCGGCGCTGTTCGGGCTCCTGCTCATGCTGATCGGCGCGGCCATCTCCATCGCGGGCGGCCTCTGGATCTGCTACCAGGAGGGCACCACCGGCCAGTCCATCGGCAAGCGCCAGATGGGCATCCGCCTCGTCGGCGCGCAGACCGGCCAGCCCATCGGCTTCGGCATGGCCTTCGTGCGCAAGATCGCGCACGTCGCCGACAGCTTCCTGTGCTACATCGGCTTCCTCTGGCCGCTGTGGGACGAGCGCAAGCAGACCTTCGCCGACAAGATCTGCAACACCATCGTGGTCCGCGCCTGACCCACGACCCACGACAGCGGGGCGCCCCACCCGGGACGCCCCGCTTCGCTGTGCACGCCCAAAACCCCAGACGAAGCCCGCACTCCGCTAGCTGTAGTGACCAACGTCCATGGTCACTACAGCTAGCGCTCCGCTCCAGGCACCGGGCGGTTTCTTTGTGGGGGGCGACCCCCCACGCCCCCCGGGCAGGGGCGGAGCCGACCCGGCGCCTTCCGCTCCGCTAGCGCTCCGCTCCAGGCACCGGGTCGAACGCACTGTTGCAAGCCGCCACCAGGGCGCGGCGTACGGCGGCGTCCAGGAGGCGGAGGGCCTCGCCGCGGCGCCTCATCTGGTCGGCGCTGAGGCCGCGGTCGTCCATCTGCCGGGCGAGGTCGACGACCAGGGACAGGCGGCCGGCGAGGGCGGCGACGCGGTGGGCGCGGGGCGGGTAGCCGGGGGACAGCGGGTGGTCGCCGCGGTCGGGGTCGCGCAGGTCGACCAGCGCGTCCGCGATCTCGGGCGGCACGCCGGCGAAGTCGTCGACGGCCAGCAGCGCCTCGGTGGCGTCCCCCATGGCGAGCGTGAGCCGCCGGTCGGCCTCCGCGAGGGACGGGACGTCGGGCGGCGCCGCCGACGCGTCGTGCGTCGTCCAGCGGACGCCCACGTAGGACGAGCCGCGCCGGTCAAGCGACGGGACGAGCCCCATCGCCCGCCCGCCGAGCACGGCGACGGCCGCGGCGCCCGCCTCGATCGCCGCGGCGTTGAAGGACGGCGGCCCGGTCAGTCCGAGCGGATCGCCCGGCTCGGGCAGGGCCAGCCGCAGCGCCGCCAGACCGCCGACGCGCAGGTCGCCGAGGCCGCGCCGCAGCGTCACCTCGGCGGGCTCGCCGCCGACGATCTGCGGGCCCGCGCTCTTCTCGATCTCGTCGACGGCCTCGTCCAGGCCGACGTGCCCCGTCAGCCAGGCGTTGCCCCAGGCGACGAGGGCGATCGCGACGGCCCTGCTCATACGTCCGTGCTCATTCTCGGTCTCGTGCGTTCCGCAATGGGCATGCGATCCACGATAAGCGCTCGGATCGCCGGTGCCACCGGACGTAAGGGACCTCTCGCGCCGCGGGAGTGTTCCTGGACCGTTCTTCTGGTGCGATCCCGGGGGGCCACGGCCGCCCCGGATCGCATAGGTTCTTTCCTGCAAGCGGGAGCACGGACCACCGGATTGGGGACGAAGGCGCGCGATGGCAGGCGAGGTGCTTCAACTCCGCGGAGTCGGGGTCAGGCGCGGCGGGGCCACCCTGCTGCGCGACGTCACATGGACGGTCGACGAGGGCGACCGGTGGGTCATCGTCGGCCCGAACGGCGCGGGCAAGACCACGCTGCTGCAGATCGCCGCCGCCATGCTGCATCCCACCGAGGGCAGCGTCTCCATCCTGGAGGAGGAGCTCGGCCGCACCGACGTGTTCGAGCTGCGCCCGCGGATCGGCCTCGCCAGCTCCTCGGTCGCGGAGAAGGTCCCGGCCGGTGAGACGGTCATCGACCTGGTGCTGACCGCCTCGTACGCGATCATCGGCCGCTGGCAGGAGGAGTACGACTCGACCGACCTCGACCGGGCCGTCGCGCTGCTGGAGGCGCTCGGCGCCGCCGACCTGATCCGCCGGACGTTCAGCACGCTGTCGGAGGGCGAGCGCAAGCGCGTCCAGATCGCCCGCGCGCTCATGCCCGACCCCGAGCTGCTGCTGCTCGACGAGCCCGCCGCCGGCCTCGACCTCGGCGGGCGCGAGGACCTCGTCGCCCGCCTCGCCGCGCTCGCCGACGACCCGGCCGCGCCCGCCATCGCGATGGTCAGCCACCACGTGGAGGAGGTCCCGGAGGGCTTCACCCACGCGCTGCTGCTGCGGTCCGGGGGCATCGTCGCCCAGGGCAAGGTGGACGAGGTCTTCACCCCCGAGCACCTGTCGGAGACGTTCGGGCTCCCGCTGACGATCGACCGCCAGAACGGCCGCTGGTACGCCCGCTCGGCCCGTTGAACCGGGCGGGATGCCACAAAACGGCCCCCCGATCGACGGCCGCGCGCCGCGGGATCCCTACGATGTACGCGCCGTCGGGAACTCGTAGCGCAGGGATGGGACGTACGTGAATCTGCTGGACGCGGCAGCCGTGTTCGCGGCCGGTGTGGCCGCCGGAGGCATCAACACCGTCGTCGGGTCCGGCTCCCTGATCACCTTCCCGACCCTGGTCGCGCTCGGCTACCCGCCCGTGGTCGCGAACATCTCCAACAACATCGGGCTCGTCCCGGGCGGCGTGACGGGCGCCTACGGCTACCGCCACGAGCTGAAGGGGCAGCGCGGCCGGCTGACGCGCCTGGCGTCCGGCTCCTTCGTCGGGGCCGTGATCGGCGGCCTGCTGCTGCTCGGACTGCCCGCCGAGGCGTTCGACGTCATCGTCGTCGCGCTGATCGTCATCGCGCTCGTCCTCGTCATCGTGCAGCCGCGCCTGCAGAAGTGGATGCTGCGCCGCCGGGAGGGGGAGCACCGCCCGCAGCACGGCGGCCCGGCGCTGTGGGTCGGCGTGCTCCTCGCGGGGATGTACGGCGGCTACTTCGGCGCCGCGCAGGGCATCATCCTCATCGCCCTGCTCGGCATCATGCTGGACGACGACCTGCAGCGCCTGAACGCGGGCAAGAACGTCCTGTCGGCCGTCGTGAACGGCACCGCCGCGATCCTGTTCACGCTCATGTGGCTGTTCGCCGACGCCCGGATCGACTGGTGGGTCGTGCTGCTCATCGCCGCCGGCTCCACCTGCGGGGGCGTGATCGGAGCCAAGGTCGGCCGCCGCATCCCGCCGCTGGCGCTGCGCGCCGTGATCGTCGTCGTGGGCGTCGTCGCGATCGTGAATCTCCTGGCCTGACCAGGGCTTTCGCACCTTTTGGAAGGATTGCGGGCAGCGCGTTCCGGGTATAAGTCGAATATACGTTCGACTACCGGAGGTTCGCGCGGATGAAGGGCGACAGGGTCGAAATCGTGATCGACGCCGGCGAGGGAACACGGACGTACGAGGTCGCGGCGAGCCGGGCGGGCCGCCGCGTGGAGATCGCGACGCGGCGCGGCGTCGTGGAGGTCAGCGAGGTCACCCGGACGGGGACCCCCGTCCGCACGGCCCGCTTCATGGCGAGCCGCGTCCTGGCCCTGGTGGAGCACCCCGTGGCCACCGACGGCCGCGAACCGTCCGGCTGACGGCCGCGAGCCGGGCCCGGCGGGGGCGGGCCCGGCTCGGCGGCCACCGGCCGTCAGGACTTGCGGTGGGTCCCCGGAACGGCGTTCCGGGGACCGGGGATCAGGGACGCGTAGACGATGACGTTGTCCAGGTAGTGCCCCCGCTTGCGATCGAACCTGCCGCCGCAGGTCACCAGGCGCAGCTCCGGCCGCCCCCGCTGCCCGTAGACGCTGTCGGTCGGGAACCGGTCCTTGTCGACGCGCTCGATCCGGTCGATGCGGAAGGCCGGCGCGGTGCCGTCCTCACGGACGATCTCGATCCGGCGGCCCGGGCGGAGCGCGCCGAGCTCGTAGAAGGCGCCCGGCCCCGACTTGGAGTCGACGTGGCCGACGAGCACGCTGCTGCCGTTCTCACCGGGCGTCGGGCCGTCCTCCCACCAGCCGACCTCCCGGACCCGGTTCAGCGGCGGGACGCCGAGCGTCCCGTCCCGTTCCGTGGTGACGCGGCGGATCGGCGCGTCGACCCTGATGGACGGAATTCTGACGCGTTCCGGAACGGACGGCCGGAGCGCGTTGTCCGGCTCGGGCTCGGCGTTCACGGGAGTCGGCTGCACGAGATCCGAGGACGGCGGTTGCGGTGGCGGACCGGTGTGGTCGCGCACCAGTCCGACCACGAACATCGCGGTCCCCGTCGCGATGAGCGCGGCGGCCAGCCGGTACCAGAAACGGCTCGACCGGCCGCCGCGCCTTCTGCTGTCCATGGGCTCAGGAAACGCCCTTCACCTGACGGCGACGGGCCGCGACGGCGATGCCGCCTCCGAGGGCGAGGACCCCGAGACCGGCGCCCGCCAGCATCGGGAGGCTCGACATCGAGGTGCCGCCGCCACCGGCCATGACGCCGCCATGCGGCTTGATCGGCTTGAGGTAGGTCCGCGAGACCCACTTGCCGATCCAGGCCGGCGGGACGCTCTGGCGCAGCTGGGTCCAGCCGCTGTTCTTGCAGTCGGCGCCGATGTGCTTGCCGTAGGGCAGCGTGCCGACCTGCTTGAACTTGGTGCCGGGACCGTTGCGGACCGCGAGGCCGTGCCTGGCGGTGACCTCGTAGCGGCAGACGCTGACGGACGCGATCGGCTTGAGGTAGGTCCGCGAGACCCACTTGCCGATCCAGGCCGGCGGGACGCTGCCGCGAAGCTGGGTCCAGCCGCTGTTCTTGCAGTCGGCGCTGATGTGCTTGCGGTACGGCAGCGTGCCGACCTGCCTGTACTTGACGCCGGGACCCGTGCGGACCGCCAGGCCGTGCCGTGCGGTGACCTCGTACCGGCAGACCGCCGCCCGGCTGGCGGTGGCCGCCGCCTCGGCGTGGCCCGCGTCCGTCGCCGCGACGGCGACGGCTCCGCCGGACAGCAGCGACAGACCGCCCGCCGCACCGGCCACGGCGAGCGCCATGCCGGTTCGCGCGCTTGTCCTCATTCTTCCCCCATCGAAATGATCTTCGTTGCCGGAGGTGTCCGGCATCGTGTTCCTTGATCACGCTTCCCGGGGGGAATTCCGCGCATGTCGTGCTGGTCGCAAACATTGAGAATAGTGATCAGTGCGAACCGTGAAGGCTTTGGTGCGGAACGATCAATGGCAATCTCCATGGCCCCGACGAAAGGCCCATAATGGACATCCAGACCCCATTGAAAGGGGTCAATCAGTGAAAACCCCATGATCTCCCTGGCGTTCGGTCCATACCGGCATCGTCACGGGACGGCGGGCATGCGCGAAGGCGCCCGCGCGGATGCGCGAGCGCCTCAGATCGGAGCCGTTAGAACGAAGCCTTCAGATCGGAGCCTCAGATCGGGCGGACCTGGAGGGTGCCCTCCTCGGTCACGCGGGTCTCGAAGGACGGCTGGCGGGCGGTGGCCGGGCCGTGGACGACGGAGCCGTCGGCGACGCGGAACGTGCTGCCGTGCCAGGGGCAGACGACGCAGGTGTCGGCGCCGTCGTCGGTCAGGACGCGGCCCTGGTGGAGCGGTCCGGCGAGGTGGCTGCAGCGGTCGGCGAGGACGTGCACCTCCTCGCCCTGCCGCAGCACGAACAGGTCGATGTAGCCGAGGCGCCGGGAGACGGGCCAGCCGTCCGGGAGGTCCTCGACGGCGCACAGGTCGTGCCAGCCGAGGGGGACCAGGTGGGCGAGCTGGTCGGCGTGGCTGGCGCCCGCGGCCTGCCGGAACGCCAGGTGCCCACCGAGGTAGGCGCCCGCGACGAGGGCGCCGAGGCCCGCGAAGCCGAGCGCGCGCCCGGCGGCGTCGCGGCCCTGGTAGCGGGCCACGAAGGACGCCGAGTACAGCATGCTCGCGGTGGCCGTCCCGGCGGCGTGGACGAGCCCGACGCGCTGCTGCTCGCGGTGCAGGGCCGACCAGTCGGCGATGCCGGTGAGGACGGTCGGGACGGCGCCGGCGAGCCCGGCGGCGACGAGGACCTGCGAGGCGCGGCGCGTGCCGGGGACGAGGTCCAGGACGGCGGCCGACATCCACAGGCCTATGGGCAGGTCGGTGAGCGGCGGGTGGGCCGGGTGGCCGACGGGGACGCCGTGGAGGGCGTCCTTGACCGGCCCTGGGCGCAGTACCCGCCGCACGGCCCCGGACAGCACCCGGATGGGGCGGTCCAGGCCGCTGGCGTGCTCCAGCTCCTCGGTGACGTCGGCCAGCCGCGCGGTGGTCGGGGGGCTCTCCCCGCGCCGGAAGATGTTGACCCGTCGGTTCATGCCCCTCCTCCGCGGCCTGCTGGGACGCCTGTTGCGACCCTAGTCTCCCGCGTTCCTCCGCGGCCAGTCATACCTACCTGGTGCCGGGAGGGGCTAAACAACGGGTCAGCGTGCCGCCTCCAGGGTGACGGGGACCCCGTTGAGGACGGCGTTGCCCGAGAGCGGGTCGATCTCCTGCTCGTCGGTGACGGCGTTGACGTTCACCCCGGCGTGCAGGCTCGCGACGCGCGTCCGGGTCCCGGGGCGGTCGTGGCCCCAGCCGTGCGGCAGGCTGACCACCCCGGCCATGATCGTGTCGGTGGGCTCGGCGACGGCCTCCAGGGACCCCGCCCGGGACGTGACCCGGACGGTGTCGCCCGCGGCGACGCCGAGGCGTTCGGCGTCGGCCGGGTTGAGCTGGAGGGTGCAGGTGTTGGAGCCGCGCACCAGCTCGGGGACGTTGTGCAGCCAGCTGTTGTTGGACCTCAGGTGGCGGCGCCCGATCAGCACCATGCCGGGCGCCGCCGGGCCGCGCAGGGCGGAGCGCAGCCGGTCGACGTCGGCGGCGCACGTGGACGGGCACAGCTCGATCCGGCCGGACGTGGTGCACAGGACCTCGTCCAGCCGCGGCCGGAGGGCGCCGAGATCGAGCCCGTGCGGGTACTCGGTGCGCAGCCGCGCGAGCGTCAGGCCGGTGAAGCCCGAGGCGCCGCCCGGCTCCTCGCGCAGCGCGGGCTCACCGCCGAACGCGTCGCCGTAGGGGCCGAGGCGGAGCATCATGTCGAGCCGCTGCTCGGTGAGGGTGCCGGTGTCGAGCATCTTGCGCAGCTCGTCGGGCTCGCGGCCGAGCACGGGGGAGCCGGGGAGCGCGACGGCCTTCTCCAGCGTCGCCTTGATGATCATCTCGTCGAGGAGGGCGGGGTCGCCGTCCGTCCCGGAGGCGGCCATGGCGAGCCGCGCGAGGATCTCGGCCTCGCCGGGCCGCCCGTCCGGCAGCGGGACGGCCGGCGGCGAGTAGCGCGCGTAGTCGCGGACGGCGAGCCCGGTCAGCGCGATGTCGTAGTGCGGGGTCTGCGCGGGGCGCGGCGGCGGCAGGACCACGTGCGCGTGCCGGGTCGTCTCGTTCAGGTAGGGGTCGACGCTGACCATGAACTCCAGGCCGCCGAGCGCACGGTCGAGCCGGGCGGCGTTCGGGGCCGACAGGGCCGGGTTCCCGCCGATCGTGATCAGCGCCCTGACCTGGCCCTCGCCCGGCGTCTCGATCTCGTCGGCGAGCGTCGCGACGGGCAGTTCGCCGTTGACCTCGGGCAACCCGCGGACGCGGCTGCGCCACCGCCCGGTCGTGAACGGCTTCTTGCGCCGGTACACCGGGGCGTGGGCGGGCCGCGGGAACATCGCCCCGCCCGGCCGGTCGAGGTTCCCGGTGAGGGTGTTCAGGACGTCCACGAGCCAGCTGTTCAGCGTCCCGTAGGCCTGGGTGCACGTCCCGATGCGGCCGTAGACGGCGGCGCGCTCGGCGGCGGCCAGCTCGCGCGCGGTCCTGCGGATCGTCGCGGCCGGGACGCCCGTGACGGCGGCGACGTCCTCGGGGGCGAAGTCGACGGCGAGGGCGCGCAGGTCGTCCAGGCCGTTGACGCGTCCGGCCAGGTGCCCGGCGGAGCTGACCAGCTCCTCGGCGAACAGGGTGTGGACGAGCGCCATCAGGAAGAACGCGTCCGTCCCCGGCCGGATGAACAGGTGCTCGTCGGCGAGGGCGGCGGTCCGCGTCCGGCGCGGGTCGACGACGGTGATCTTGCCGCCGCGCGCCCGGATCGCCTTGAGCCGTCCGGGGAAGTCGGGGGCCGACGCGAGGCTGCCGTTGGACTCCAGCGGGTTCGCCCCGAGCATGAGCAGGTGCCCGGTGCGGTCGAGGTCGGGCACGGGGATCGCCAGGGGGTCGCCGAACATGTGCCCGCACGCCACGTGCTTCGGCATCTGGTCGGCGGTGCTCGCCGTGAAGAGGTTGCGGGTGCCGAGCGCCTTGACGATCGCGGACCCGTACAGCGGCCCCGCGATCGAATGGGCCGTGGGGTTGCCGATGTAGACGGCGACGGCGTCGCGCCCGTGCCGCGCGACGACCTCCGCCAGCCTCCGGCCGACCGTCTCGAACGCCTCGTCCCATCCGGAGGCCTCGCCCGCCACGAGCGGCTCCGCCAGCCGGTCGGGGTCGCCGTCCAGGCTCCCGAGCGTCGCGCCCTTGGGGCAGATGTAGCCCTTGCTGAACGGGTCCTTCCCGTCACCGCGGACCCGCGTGACCGCACCGGCCTCGTCGAGGGTCAGTTCGAGCCCGCACAGGGCTTCGCAGAGGGGACAGGTGCGGAAGGCCGTGCGGTCGCCCATCGAGACACTCCTTGTGAACGGGACCGTCTCTCTATCATGGCCGCCCGAACTTCACTGCGCTACGCCATAAAGCGCCCTATAAAGGCACTTTGGCATTTATTCCGCCCTAAACCCCATTCAGCACCCTCGCGCGGGCGGTTCAGGCGGCGAAGGGCGGGGCCGACTTGAAGGCGGGGTGGAGCTCGATGGTGGGGGCCAGGGCGGCGAGGATGCGGCGGGCGCGGGAGAGGGGGTGCTCGGGGAAGTGCGGGTCCCAGCCGGGGTCCTCGGAGAGGTTGCGGGGCAGGCCGCCCTGGAGTTCCGGGGCGTAGGCGTGCTGCGCCCACCAGCGCATCATGTCCTGGAGGTCGCGGCCCTGCCCGTACTCGGTCAGGTAGTGGTTGAGCGCGGTGCTGTCGCGCATCCCGGTGACGCCCTGCTCCAGGCACTGGATCTTCAGGACGAGGCTGCGGTCCGCGCGCGGCACGGTGAAGGAGGCGACGTAGGCCACGCCGGTCGGGCGGTCGGGCAGCGGCAGCTTGACGATCTGCCGCACGGCGGGGAGCCCGTCCAGCGTGATCACGTCAAGCTCGATCAGCCCGCCGCCGGAGCCGGCGGTCTTGGCGGCGGTGCCGCGGCGCAGGAGGTCGAGCTGCTCCAGGGAGGCCGGCAGGTCGGGCGGGATGTCGAAGCCGTAGAGGGCGACGGTGTCGCCGTCGGCGTTGCGGAAGGCTCCGGGTTGGAGGGGCTGCCAGCCGGTCTGGTCGAAACGCAGGGACATGAAGCTGCACGTTAACGCACAGAACGGGGCGGATGGGGAGCGGCCGGGCGGGAGGTCGCCACGGTCGTCGGATGCGCGGCCTCGGCGTCCGGAGTGCGGTCATGCGGGGCGACTTGTCCCCATCAACATGAACGGCTCAAGGGACAGAGTTGCACGTCTTTGCCGAGACGCGGCGCGCTCGTGGCATGCTGGGCCGATCCGACCCACAGGTCCACGGGGGGCCGGACGGAGGCGAGGCGATGGCCATGCGGGGGAAGACGGGCATGCGGGGCGCGACGGCCCTGGTCATGGTCGGGGTTGCCCTGGCCGCGGCGGCGTGCGGCGGCTCGGACAAGTCCAAGGCGGAGGGCGCGACGCCCCCGGCGTCGCCGTCCGGGCGGCAGCAGGGCGGGACGCAGCCCGCGAAGGCCGCCAAGCAGCCGATCCTGATCGCCTTCGGCGGCGACACGCACTTCGAGGGGTCGCTGCGCGGGCGGCTGGCCCGGCCGTCCACGGCGCTGGGCCCGGTCGCGAAGCAGTTGCGCGCCGCGGACCTCGCCATGGTGAACCTGGAGACGGCCATCACGACCGGGGGGACGCCCGCGCCCGGCAAGCAGTTCACCTTCCGGGCACCGGCGACCGCCCTCACGGCTCTGAAGGCCGCGGGCGTCGACGTGACCTCCATGGCCAACAACCACGGCATGGACTACATGGAAGGCGGCCTGCGCGACTCCTTGGCCGCCATCAAGCGCAGCGGGTTCCCGGTGGTCGGCATCGGCAAGAACGCGGACGCCGCCTACCGCCCGTACCGCGTCACGGTGAAGGGCAACAGGATCGCCATCGTCGGCGCCACGCAGGTGCTGGACGACCACCTGATCCAGGCGTGGACGGCCACCGACACCAAGGGCGGCCTCGCGTCGGCCAAGGACGTCCCGCGCATGGTGCAGGCGGTGAAGGAGGCGCGCCAGGGCTCGGACGTCGTCATCGTCCATCTGCACTGGGGCGCCGAGCTGAAGGGATGCCCGCTGCCCCGCCAGCAGGAGCTGGCCAAGGCGCTCGTCGCGGCGGGCGCCGACGTCGTGGTCGGCGGGCACGCGCACATCCCGCTGGGCGGCGGCTACATGAACGGCGCGTACGTCCACTACGGCATGGGCAACTTCGTGTTCTCCTCCGCGCAAGGGCAGACGGCTAAGTCCGGCGTGCTCTTCCTCAAGGTGGTGAACGGCAAGGTCGCCAAGGACAAGTGGAGCCCCGCGCTCATCTCCGGAGGCATCCCCGTGCCGATGCAGGGCGCCGCCGCCAAGGCGGAGGTCAGGCGATGGAACGGTTTGCGCGCGTGCACCGGCCTGAGCGCGCGTCCGTCCTGAGCTGGACGGACCCGGCCAGAATGCGCACGATCCTGCGCCGGCCGGTCCGCTGGGGAACTGTGGACACGCCGCCCCAGGGGCGTAGTTTCACGGGAAACGAGCTCCTAGGGACAGGCGGGCGTGCCGATGCGTGACCAGTGGGTGAGGTCGGGCGAGATCGAGCTGGCCGTGCGGGTGCGGGGCGCGGAGGGGCGGCCGACGGTCGTCCTCGTCCACGGCTATCCCGACACCGGCGCGATGTGGGACGAGGTCGCCGGGCGGCTCGGCGAGCGGTTCCGCGTCGTCGTCTACGACGTGCGCGGGGCCGGCGCGTCCGGCGTCCCGGCCGACCCGCTGGACTACCGGCTGGACGCGCTCATGGGCGACCTGGAGGCCGTCCTGGACGGCGTGGGCGCCGACGAGCCCGTCCACCTGGTGGGGCACGACTGGGGCTCGGTGCAGGGCTGGGAGGCCGTCATCGGGAACCGGCTGCGCGGCCGCGTCGCCTCGTTCACCTCGATCTCCGGCCCGGACCGGCGGCACATGGCCCGCTGGGCGCGGGAGGCCGTCCGGTCCGGGCCGCGGGGCGTCGCGGAGGTGCTCGGGCAGGCGCGGCGCAGCGTCTACATGCCGGTCCTGATGACGCCCTGGGCGGGCGAGGTCGCGGCGCGGGTGCTCGCCGCCGGGTTCGGCCGGGTGATGCGGCTGCGCGAGGGGGCCGAGCCGCGCTCCGGGCACCCCGCAGGCACGCTGCCCGCCGACGCCCGCCACGGGCTCGGCCTGTACCGCGCCAACATGGGCCGTGGCCGCGACGGAGGGGACGGGGGCGCGGGCACACTGGACGACGGGCGGACGGACGTCCCCGTCCAGCTCATCGTCCCCGTCAAGGACCGCTACGGCTCGCAGCCGCTCCTGCTGTCCGCGCGCGGGCCCGTGGAGCGCCTGTACGTGCGGCGCGCACCGGCGGGGCACTGGGTGGCGCGCAGCCATCCCGACCTCGTCGCCCGCTGGATCGGCGAGTTCGTGGAGCACGTCGAGGGCGGGCCGGAGACGCCCGCGATCGCTCACGCGCGCGCGGCGGGGCTGCCCGGCAAGGACTTCGGGGGCGATCTGGTCGTCGTCACGGGGGCGGGCAGCGGCATCGGACGCGCCACCGCCCATGCCTTCGCCGCCGCAGGGGCCCGCGTCGTCGCGGCCGACATCGACGAGGGCGCCGCCGAACGCACCGTGGAGGAGATCCAGGCGGCCGACGGCGAGGCCCACGTCTACGGGGTGGACGTGGCCGACGCCGAGGCGATGGAGCGGTTCGCGGGGTACGTCCGCGAGACGTTCGGGGTTCCCGACGTCGTCGTGAACAACGCGGGCATCGCCATCGCGGGATCGCTGCTCGAGACGTCCGAGGAGGAGTGGAACCGCATCCGCTCCATCAACCTGGACGGCATGTACCGCGGCTCACGCCTGTTCGGACGCCAGATGGTGGAACGCGGCGAGGGGGGCCACATCGTCAACCTCTCGTCGATGGTCGCCTACATGCCCAGCGCGGACATGCCCGCGTACGGCGCCACGAAGGCCGCCGTACTGCAGATGACCGAGAGCCTCCGCCTCGACCTCGACCGCTACGGGATCGGTGTCTCCGCCGTCTGCCCCGGGGTGGTCGACACCCCCATCGTCGGCAGGACCCGGTTCGTCGGGCTGCCGTCCGGCGCGGAGACCGAGCTGCGCGAGCGGATAGGGCGCGCGTCCGAGCGCCGGGGGTACTCGCCGGAAAGGGTCGCGGGGGCCATCCTGCGGGCCGTCCGGCAGAACAGGCCGGTCGTGCTCGTCACCGCCGAGGCGCGCTTCGGCCGCGCCCTCTCCCGCGTGTCGCCCACCGCGAACAGGGCCCTGGCCCGCATGGGACGGCGCGCGGGGGACCGCATCCGGACGGGCTTGGAGCGGCCCGAGGGCTGAGTCAGGCCCGCATCAGGGTCTGCGAGGGCGTCTCGCCGAAGCGCTGCCGGTAGTGGGCGGCGAAACGGCTCATGTGGAAGTACCCGGCCGCCCCGGCGACCTCGGTGATCGCGCCGGGGCCGGGCCTGGCGACGGTGAGCGCGGCGCGGGCGCGGTCGAGCCGCACGCCGCGCAGGAGCTGCGTGGGCGTCATGCCCCACTCGGTCTGGCAGACGACCTGGAGCTGCCGGACGCCGAGCCCCACCGCCGCCGCGACGTCGGTGACCCCGATCGGGCGCTGGTGGTGCGCCTCGACCCACTCCCGGATGATCCCGGCCAGATGGTGGGGGACCCGGTCGGCGGGCTCGGCGAGGCTCGGCGTGCCCGTGTGGGGCAGGCCGAGCAGGATCGCCGTCAGCAGGGACTCCTCCAGGCTGCGCTCCGCCAGCGGGTGGAGGCCGCCCTGCGCCGCCGCGTCGTCGAGGACGTCGCACACGTACCGCCAGGTGCGCTCCACGATCGAGGACGGCACGAGGCCCTCCTCCCCGACGTTGTGGAAACGCAGCGGCGGGGCGTGCTCGCGCCCGAGGTGGGCGCCGAGATGGTCGGCGAGCCGCCCGGTGCTCGTCGCGATGACCAGGCAGCCCTCCGTCGGGTGCGGCGTCATCCGCATCGACTCGTCGTGCGACAGGACGAGGCTTCCCGCGGAGGTCGTCCGGCGGCCGGAGGCCCGGTACTCGACGCCCATGGGCGCCATGGGCGCGCACATGGCGAAGTGTCCCTCCGTGGGCGGCGTGTCCACGATGACGCCGCCGCCCCCGTACCGCACCCAGACGAGGTTGACCGAGCCCACGCCGAGGGCGTTGACCAGGCCGTCCATCGGCACGTCCGGTTCGAGTGCCTGGAGGTCGTGGCCGACGGCGAACGGCTCGACGGTGTCGTGCAGGACTCCCATGTCCTTGCTGAGGACGCGCCGGTGGGCGGACAGGGGCGGTTTCGTCGCGGAAGAAGTCATCGTCCTGGTGGGGAGGCCGGTTCCTGATGGTCGACGGACAGAACACCTCGGGCGCGCAGCCGCGGCATGACCTCGGCTGCGAAGTAGCCCAAATCGTCAGCGTAATTGAGGAACGACAGAGCGATACCATCGAATCCCGCATGAGCGAAATCCGCCAGGCCCTCCGCGACGTCGTCGGGGTCGCCGACCAGCGGGCAGCTGCCGTGCCCGGCCGCGAACCTGCCGCGGTACACCTGGAGCATCTCCGGCGTGAACGACTGCGCGTGCAGCCCCTGCAGCCGCATCACCTCGTCGACGGCGGGCCAGTCGGCGCGCTCGTCGGCGTAGTAGCGCAGGAAGTCCTCCGCCTCCTTCCTCGTCGGGCGGCAGACGACGTGGCCGAGCGTGAAGACGCCCACCGTCCGGCCGTGGGAGGCGGCCTCGGTGCGGATGGCCTTCACGATCTCGGCCCCGTCCTGCGGGCCGCCGACGACGGTGAACGCCCGGTCGGCGTTGCGCGCGGCGAACGAGCGCCCCTGCGTGGACGACCCGGCGTTGATGACGGGGAGACTGTGCCCGTTGTACGGCTTGGGCCTGCCCACGACGTGCTTGAGCTGGAAGAACCGTCCCTCGTGGTCGAACGGCTCGTCGGACGACCAGATGCGCCTGACGACGTCCCACCACTCCTGCGCGAGGGAGTAGCGCGTGTCGTGGTCGCCGGGCAGCGTGAGGCCGAACATCTCGTATTCGGGAGCGTGCCAACCGGCCACGATGTTCAGCCCGACCCGCCCCTTGCTGAGGTGGTCGGCGGTCGCGAGCTGCTTGGCCGCGACGACGGGGTGGTGGAACGCGGTGTGGACGGTGGTGAACACGCGGAGCCGGCTCGTCTGGGCGAGCAGCCCGGACGCCCACACCAGCGGATCGAGGGCGCTGCGGTGGAAGTCGGTGTCCGGCCCCCAGTCCGTCCAGCGCGCGACCGGCAGGAGGAAGTCGATGCCGACCTCGTCCGCGATCCGCGCGAGCCGGAGATTGTCGTCCCAGGTGGCGTGCCATCGCTCCGGTGCGGTCGTGATGGCCAGCCCCGATTCGGTGTTGGGGGAGAACAAGCCGAGTTGGAATCCCATGCAGTACCTTTCTCGTCCAGCGTGCCCGGTATTGCGGTCCGGTCGTGGGCCCAGTATCGGAAGGCGCCACCGCGATGGGCAACGCGGTGACATAGAGTGGCCGCCATGCAGGCGCGCGTCCTCACGTTCAACACCCTTTTCAAAGGCGAGGCCCGAGCGCGGATGGGCGTCCTCGCCGAGACGATCGAGCGGTCGGACTACGACGTCGTCTGCCTGCAGGAGGTCATCTCGTGGCGGGTCCTGCGGCTGCTGCGGCGCGCCGCTATCTCGTATCCGCACGTCTCCTACGTCCCGATGTTCCCGCTCGTCCGCGGCGGACTGGTGACCTTTTCCCGCCATCCGGTGACGCGAAGCCATTTCCGGGCGTACATACCTGCCAGGCCGGCGCGTCCTGAATGGCTGCTGGGCAAGGGCGCCCTGTTCACCCGGGTCCGCCTCCCCGGCGGTCACCTCACCGTGGTGAACACCCACCTCTCGGCGAACCTGGACATGGACTGGTCCCCGTCCAACGTCTACACGCGGGTCGAGAAGGCGGAGCTGCGCCGGCTGGCGGCGGCGGTCAACCGGATTCCGAAGGCGGAACCGATGGTGGTGATGGGCGATTTCAACGTCCCCCGCGATTCCCCCGACCTCGCGGACTTCATTTCGGACACCGGCCTGCGGGATGCTTTCGGCGGCGACACCGAACCGACCTTCCGCCCCGAGTACGCCGAGATCGGCGCCATCGACCAGCTCCTGGTCAGGCCGGGCATCGAGGCGAAGACGCGCCTGGTGTTCAAGGAGAAGGTCCGCCTTCCCGGCGGGCGCTCGACCGTCCTGTCCGACCATTACGGGATCGAGGCCGACCTCACGGGACGCAACGGCTAGCCGTCCTCGCGGGCCACGGCCGTCCAGCCGGCGTCGGTGATGTACTCGCCGCCTGCGACCGGTAGGTGGGCCGCGTGCGGGGCGGCGGTTGGGCTGCCGCCATGTGCGAGACCGGTGGCGGGACGGGGGAGGCGGCGGCGTCGGCGCCGCGCCCGGTGAGGGGCGCGGCGGTCGATCCCGTCGCGCTGGAGCCGGTGGACGAGGTAGAGATCGTCACCCTGGTCGACAACGTCTACGACGCCCTGCTGGGAGACGACGAGCGGATCCGCCGGGCGGGCGGGGGCGCGGGCGTCGTGGCGGCGCCCCAGTTCGAGGGCGGCCGCACCACCGCGGGCATGATCGCCGAGCACGGCTTCTCGGCGCTGGTCACGGTGCGCCGGGCCGGGCGCTCCACCACCCTGCTGTTCGACACCGGCCGGTCGCCCGACGCGATGGTCACGAACGCCGACAGGCTCGGCATCGACCTCGGTGACGTCCAGGGCGTCGTGCTCAGCCACGGCCATTTCGACCACGCGGGCGGGCTGGCGGGGATGGTGGGCCTGCTCGGCGTGCGGTCGATGCCGATGGTGCTGCATCCGCTGGTCTGGACGAGGCGCCGCCTCGCCGTGCCCGGGCGGGACGCCGAGGAGCTGCCCACGCTGAGCAGGCGGGCGCTGGACGGGGAGGGCTTCCAGGTCATCGAGCGCCGCGAGCCCTCGCTGCTCCTGGACGGCAGCGTCCTGATCACCGGCGAGGTGGACCGGACGACCGAGTTCGAGCACGGCATGCCGCCCCCGCACCAGGCCTGGACGGGCGGGGAGTGGGCGCACGACCCGCTCGTCCTCGACGACCAGGCGCTCGTCGTCCATGTCCGGGGCCGCGGGCTGGTCGTGCTGACCGGCTGCGGCCACGCGGGCGCGATCAACATCGTCCGGCACGCGCAGCGGCTGACGGGGGTCGGCGAACTGCACGCGCTCCTCGGCGGGCTGCATCTCGGCGGTCCGGCCTTCGAACCGGTCATCCCGCCCACCGTCGCGGCCCTCACCGACCTCGCGCCGGGCCTCGTCGTCCCGGGGCACTGCACCGGCTGGCGCGCCCAGCACGCGCTGGCCGGAGCCCTGCCCGACGCCTGGGTGCAGGGCAGCACCGGCACCGCGTACCGCCTGAGCGCCGCCTAGCGCGCCCGCCTCACGACGGCTTGCGGGCCTCGATGAGGGTGCGGGACGAATGGGCGGTGAAGACGCCGTCGCGCCGGATCCGCTCGTCCAGGTCGCGCAGGCGGTCGCGGTGGGCGTCGACGGTGAAGCCGGGGACGATCCAGATGACCTTGCGCAGGAAGTAGACGACCGCGCCGATGTCGAAGAACTCCATGCGGAGGCGCTCGGAACGCAGGTCCGTGATGTCGAGCCCCGCGGCCCGGGCCCCGGCGCTCTCGACTTCGGGGTCCCGTGCGTGGCGGGCCTCGGGCTGGGGGCCGAGGAAGAACTCGGTCAGCTCGAAGACGCTCGCCGGGCCGACATGCTGGGCGAGGTAGGTCCCGCCCGGGACGAGGACACGCGCGATCTCGGCCCACCGGACGGTGGCCGGATGGCGGCTGACGACCAGGTCGAACGCCTCGTCGGCGAAGGGGAGCCGCGACTCGCCGGAGCCGGCGACGACGACGGCGCCCCTGGGGTGCAGGAGGCGCGTGGCCTTCGCGATGTTCGGCGGCCACGACTCGGTCGCCGCCATCGCGGGCGGGAACTCCGCGGCGCCCGCGAGCACCTCCCCGCCGCCCGTCTCGATGTCGAGCGCCGCCCGCGCCCGGCCCAGCCGCTCGCTCATCAGCCGCTGGTACCCCCAGGACGGGCGCTGCTCGGTCGCGCGGCCCTCCAGCCAGGAGAAGTCCCAGCCCGCCACGGACACCGTCCCGGCCTCGGCGACCAGGTCGTCGAACGTCCGCTCCGTCATCTCGGGAGCCCCAGCATCGTCCGGCAGGGGGTGAGGCCCTCGATGGTGACGGGGACGGTGCGGTGGCGTTCCCAGTCGGCCCGGGTCAGCCGGTACCGCTGTTCGACGGTCACCGCCCCGCGGATGACGTGGCGTTCGATGCCGTTGGGCTGGTACCCGAGCTTGCGCGACACCGCGTTCGAGGCGTGGCTGTCCTCGAAGGCGGCGGAGGCGGCCTCCTCGGCGTCCAGGCCCGCGAAGGCCAGATGCAGGACGGCCGCTCTCATCTCCGTGCCGATGCCCTGGCCCTGGTGGCGCCGGCCGAGCCACGAGCCGGTCTCGACCTGCCGGAGGACGACGAGGTCGTGCGCCCACAGAGTCTGCTGCCCGACGACTTCGCCCTCATGGAACACGGTGAGGTCGAGCTCCCACTTCTCGGGAGTCCATTCCGCGAGCGTCTTCCAGTGGTGCTGGACGACGCCCCGCGCCACCTCGGCGGGCGGGCGGTCCGTCCAGGGCACCATGAACGGCATCGTCTCCGGGTCGTGGACGCCCTCGGCGGCGAGGTCGGCCAGCGCGGCGAGTTCCTCGGGCGAGGGCAGGCGCAGCTCCAGCCGCGGTGTCGTCAGCCGCAACCCGAGCGGCGGGAAGTGATCGACCAGCATCCCTTCACCATGGCCCTTCCGCCCGTCCCCGGCACCTTGTTTTGTCATTGCGGGCGAAGGCGCACGACCCGTGGTCGGACGATCCCGCTCGCTACGCGCGAACCGTCCCGGACTTCCTGGCCTGACCGGCGGGTCAGTGGCCCAGGACGAGGAAGACGATGCCGCCGACGACGTGGGCGATGACGGTCACGGCCAGGACGGCCACGAACAGGGCCTTCGCGGTGGGGTGGTCGAAGTGGGAGCCGGGGCGCCCGCGCTGGGACGACCTGCTCTGGGCCTGCTGTTCGAGCTCGTCCAGGGACGGCAGGAAGGACGGTCGCTTGAGGGCCATCGGGGAGCGTCCTCCTTGGTCGGGGGGCTGGGTCCACCTGCTTCAACGCGCCGCGGCCCTGTTTCTAATCCGCCGCCCGCGACCACCCGCGGCGTGTCGCGTGCTCGTCCAGCTCCAGGTCGATGAACGCGCCGATCATCGCGCGCCACACCGTCTCGGCGACCTCGGGCGAGAGCCCGGCGTCCGCGGCCCTCTCGCGCGCCAGCGCGACGACCCGCTCGACCCGGTCGGGCGCGCGGACGCCCTGTTCGTCGCGCTTGAAGGCGGCGGCCGCGCGCACCAGCCCCTCGCGTTCGGCCAGCAGCCGGACGAGCCGCCCGTCGATGGCGTCGATCCGCGCGCGCACGTCCGCGAGTGTCTCAGGAGTGTCCATGCGCATCAGCATGCCGCACGGCGGTCAGGAGAGGCGCAGCAGCAGGGCGAGGAGGGCCGCGCGGTCGTCCTCGGGCAGGGGCGCGAAGAGCTCGGCGAGGACCTCGTCGACGATCTGCCGGCCGGTGGCGAGGAGCTTCTCACCGGCGGGGGTGAGGTGGTGCTCGACGCTGCGGTTCCGGCCCGGGCGCCGGTCGATCAGCCCCTGGGCGGCCAGGCGTCCGGCGAGCGTCCCGAACGCCTGCTCGCTCTGGAACGTCTCCGCCGCCAGGGCGCGGGCGGACGCCCCGGGAGCGCGGCCGATCGCGCGCAGGCCGTCCCACTGCGCGGGCGTGGTGCCGGCGGCGGCGAGGCGGCTGTCGAGCGCACGGTGCTGCCGGTGGTGGGCCTGCCTGACCGCTCTCGCGAGTTCCTGCAGTTCGACGGACATGCGACCAGGGTAGAAGCGGCCGCCCGCCGGGTCCGTCAGCGACCCTTGGACGACGCGATGAGGTCCCGGTACCAGCCGTAGGACGTCTTCGGCGTGCGCTTCTGCGTCTCGTAGTCGACGTGGACCAGCCCGAAGCGGGGGTGGTAGCCCTCCGCCCATTCGAAGTTGTCCAGCAGCGACCAGGCGAAGTAGCCGCGGACGTCGACTCCCTCGTCGACGGCGGTGCGCACGGCCGCGATGTGGGCGTCCATGAACTCGATGCGGGACGGGTCGTCCACGGCGCCGCCGGGACCGGGCTCGTCGGCGAACGAGCAGCCGTTCTCGGTGATGTAGAGCGGCGGCAGGTCGTAGCGGGAGTCGAGGGTGCGCAGCAGCGACAGGAGGGCGTCGGGCACGATCGGCCAGCCCATCCCCGTCGTCGGGTACTCGGTGATGTCCACGATGTCGAACGGCAGCGGGCCCTCGGCCGGGGTCGCGATCCGCGTGGGGTTGTAGTAGTTCACCCCTAGGAAGTCGATGGGGGAGGCGATGACCGACATGTCCTCGGAGCGGATGAACGGCGCGTCCCCCATCAGGTCGGGGTAGCGGCCGAGCAGGACGGGGTCGGTGAACAGCCGGTTCATGAACGCGTCGAAGGCGTCGGCGGCGGGCCGGTCGGCGGGGGAGGCCGCCCAGGCCGGGGAGTAGTGGTTGGTGAGCCCGACCGTGCGCGCCCCCCGGCTGCGGAGGGCGTTGACGGCGAGGCCGTGGCCGAGGAGCTGGTGGTGGGCTGTGGGCAGCGCGTCGAGCAGGAGCGTCCTGCCCGGGGCGTAGACCCCGAACGCGTAGCCGTAGGCGGTGACGACCACGGGCTCGTTCAGGGTTATCCACATGTCGACGCGGTCGGAGAGGCGCTCGGCCGCCAGGTAGGAGAATTCGGCGAACCGGTAGGCGGTGTCACGCTCCATCCAGCCGCCGGCGTCTTCGAGCGGCTGCGGGAGGTCCCAGTGGTAGAGGGTGGCGGCGGGCGCGATGCCGGCGGCGAGCAGGCCGTCCACCAGCCGGTCGTAGAAGTCGAGGCCCTCGGCGTTGACGGCGCCGCTCCCGGAGGGCTGCACGCGCGGCCACGCGATCGAGAACCGGTAGGCGTCGACGCCGAGGCCCGCCATCAGCGCGACGTCCTCCGGCCAGCGGTGGTAGTGGTCGCACGCGACGTCGCCGGTGTGGCCGTCGCGGGTCCGTCCGGGCGTGTGGGAGAACGTGTCCCAGGTGGACGGTCCCCGCCCGTCCTCCCCGACCGCGCCCTCGATCTGGTAGGCGGCGGTGGCGACGCCCCAGCGGAAGTCCTCCGGAAGACCCATCCGCGCTTCCTTCCCCCATGGTCCGACCGAAAATGCGAATAGCCTTCGGATATTAGTGGCGGGGTGGTGCGGGCGGAAGACTCCCGCGACCCAGAGGTATGGCACGCAGTGCATGCTCGGCACCCCCGCGCGGGAGGGACAATGGCCAGGTGACCGAGATCCGAACCCCGCTCCGCCGCCGTCCCGCCCAGCGCCGCAGCGCCGAACGCGTCCAGCGGATGCTGGACGCCTGCGCCGAGATCCTGGACGAGGACGGCTACGACGGCCTGACCACCACGCGCATCGCCCAGCGCGCCGAGGTGGCGATCGGCTCGGTGTACCAGTTCTTCCCCGACAAGCGCGCGGTCGCGCAGGCGCTCGCGCTGCGCAACCTGGAGGAGTTCGGCGACCGGATCTCGGCGCGGCTCTCCGCGGGCAGGTTCGGCGACTGGTCCGACACCGTCGGCGCGATCATCGAGATCTTCGTGGAGATGCACCGCACCGTGCCCGGCTTCCGGGTGCTGCGCTTCGGCGACGTCGCCGACGTCAACCTGCTCGACTCCGACGCCGACAACAACGCGGTGGTCGCCGACCGGCTCCGCCGGATGATCGTGGACACCTTCGGCGTCCAGGACACCCCCGGCCTCGCCACCGCGCTCGCCATCTCGGTCGAGGCCGGCGACGCCGTGCTGAAGATGGCGTTCCGGCGCAGCCCGGAGGGCGACCCGCGGATCGTCGCCGAGGCCGAGCGGCTGATCCACGGGTACCTCGCCGCGCACATCCAGGAGTCCTGACCCGGACGTCGGACGCATCCGGAAACGCCGGATGAAAGGGACTTGCTATGGCAGACTCCCCTCCGCAAACCGACACGGAACGGGTGAGTTCGCTGGACGAGGAAAGACTCCAGGCACAGCGCAAGCTGCTGATCCGGCAGCGGGTGCGCCTGATGGTGAACCAGTACGAGGTGCACGCGGAGGGGCCGGACGGCGGGGAGGGCGAGCTGCTCGCCTTCGCGCAGCAGAAGCGGCTGGCGTTCAAGGAGCAGGTCACCCTGTACTCGGACGACTCCAAGACCCGCCCGATCCTCGGGTTCAAGGCGCGCAAGCGCATCGACCTCGCGTCGGCCTATGACATCACCGACGCCCACGGGCAGCCGATCGGGGTGTTCCGCAAGGACTTCAAGAAGTCGCTGCTCGCCTCCACCTGGCACCTGGAGCAGCCGGGCCTCGGCCTGACGACCGGCAGCGAGCGCAACAAGCTCGTCGCCGTGCTGCGACGTGTCTGGCAGTTCATCCCCTACGTCGAGAACCTGCCGTTCGCGTGGCCGTACCACTTCGACTTCTACGCCGGCGACCAGGTCGTGTTCAGCGTCGAGAAGAAGTTCGGCTTCCGCGACCGCTACATCGTCGAGATCAACGATCCGCGCCTGGACCGCCGCCTCGTCATCGCCCAGGCCGTCGGCCTGGACGCCCTCCAGTCCCGCTGACCCCGGGCCCTGCCGCCCGCTCGCCCGCACCCCCCGCCCGGGGGGCGCGGGCGAACGCGTTCCGGCGACTCCCTGGTTTAACCGGCCTTTACATGTTACGAAGGTATGTAAAGCCATGGGCGGTGCACACCCGCGTCGCGATCGTGCGGCGTCACCCCTGGAGGAGGATCCCCCCGTGAGTTCCCACGACCTCTACGCCACGCCGGTCCCGACCGACACGTGGAACGTCCCGATGGCGGGCGACACCCGCTTCACCTGGGAGTACGACGAGGGCCGCGACCGGCTGCTGAACCTGTACCAGAAGGGCAAGGACAAGCAGTGGGACGCGCAGAAGCGCATCGACTGGGACCTTGAGGTCGATCCGATCAACATCGCCGGGCTGCCGGAGAACTTCAACCCGCTGTTCGGATCCGACATCTGGGACAAGATGGGGCAGAAGGAAAAGGACGAATTCGGCCGCCACCAGGGCTCGTGGCTCTTCAGCCAGTTCCTGCACGGCGAGCAGGGCGCGCTGAACGTCTCGGCGCGCATCGTCCAGACCGTCCCCGACCTGGACTCGAAGTTCTACGCCGCCACCCAGACCATGGACGAGGCGCGGCACGTCGAGCTGTACGCGAAGTTCGTGCACGAGAAGATCGGCATGTACTACCCGATCAACCAGGACCTGGCGAAGCTGCTCGCCGAGTCGCTGGAGGACAGCCGCTGGGACCTGCCCTACCTCGGCATGCAGGTCCTGATCGAGGGCCTCGCCCTCGCCGCGTTCGGGCTGTACCGGGACATGTCGACCAACCCGCTGGTCAAGCAGCTTCTCGCGTACGTCATGCAGGACGAGGCGCGGCACGTCGCGTTCGGGCGGCTCGCGCTCAAGGACTACTACGCCGAGCTCACCGACAAGGAGCGGGCCGAGCGCGAGGAGTTCGTCGTCGAGGGCTGCTACCTGATGCGCGACCGCTTCAAGGGCCGCGAGGTCTTCGAGCAGCTCGACATGCCGGTCGAGCGGTGCATGGAGTACGTCGACAACTCCGACATGTACACCCTTTATCAGTCGCTGCTCTTCAGCCGCATCGTCCCGTGCGTCCGGGATGTGGGCCTCTGGGGCGACAAGGTGCAGGCCGCCTACGAGGACATGGGGGTCCTCGACAACGCCAAGGCCGACCTCGAAGCCCTGATGCGCCAGGACGAGGAGATCGCCGAGAAGGTCGACGAGGAGCGTTACGCGACCGAACTCGCCGCCCGCAAGGGCGAGGTCGACGAGGCCATCTCCCTCGGCGCCGCCGAGTAGCCCGTCCGGCCCGCGCGGGCGGGGGCGTCCCGAGGGGCGCCCCCGCCCTTGTTTTATCGAAAATTGTCGGCATTTGGTATTCCGCCGAACAGCTATGATCAGTTCATCTAGATCTTTCTGGTTTCCCCAAGTCATTTTCGAATCGGCCGCGTGCGGCACCGCGGTGTACTAGCGTCCCCGCTCGACGGTGCGCCGGGATTCACCAGCCGCTCGGGCGCACGCCACATGTGCAGGGCCAATCCGAAAACCCCGGGGGAAAAGATGAACCGCTCCGCCAGAAGCCTGCTGAGGGTCTCCGTCCTCGCCTCGTTCGCCGCCGCGGTCGCCGTGGCGGCCGTGCCGACGGACGCCGCGCCCGCGAAGGCGGCGCCGAGCGCCGCGGCCGGCCCGTCCACGCTGCTCCTCTACGAGACCGCCGCCACGGGCCATACCGTCATGCGCACGCTCCCGGAGCCGGTCGCCGGGACGGGCGCCCGGACCGCCGCCCTGGGCGGCGGCGCCGCGGACGGGGTGCTCCGGGCCGCTCCGGCGGCGTCTCGGATGCGCGCCGCCCGCGCCCGGTGCCGGGTGCGCCCGGCCGAGACGGTCGAGTCGAAGACCGGGCTGGGGTTGCCGGACGCGCAGCTGCCGGCCGTCGGCCAGGCCCCGATCGGCGGGCTTCCCCAAGGCGACTGCCCCGGTGCGACCCACCGCGACGCGCGCGACCGCAAGCCGGGGACGGCGCTGCCCGTCCTGTCCGGCGGAGGGGGCGACGTCCCCGGGACTCTGCTCGGCGGTACCGGCACGCTCGGCAAGGGCCTGCCCACCGGCAAGCTCCTGCCCGCGGGCAATGTCGGCCACCGCGAGGCCGCGCGGTCGGCCGTCCCGAACGGCCGCGCCGCCGAGGCGCCCATCAGCCTGGCGGGCCCCGGGCCGAACTCCGGGTTGCCGGACCTCGGGTCCCTGCTCGGCGGCGCGACTCCGGGCGGGCTGCCTCTCGGCAAGGTGCTCTTCCCGCCGGCCGCGCGGTACGCCGGGCCCGCTCCGTCCGGCGACCTGGTCGGGCAGGCCGACGGCACCGTGAACAAGGCCGGGGCCGGCCTCGGCCCGGCCGAGGGCGGCGTCGGCAACGTGGTGGACGTGCTGAAGGCGCGTGACGGCTCCCGCAGGATGGCGGACGGGGAGCCGGAGGACGGCCCGCTCTCCATGCCGGACGCGTCCGCGCTCGGCGTGCCGAAGGTGCCGGCGCTGCCCGCGGTTCCGAGGGTCCCGGCCCCCTCCGGGCGCGGCTGACGCGGACCCGTCGTCCCAGCTCGCGGGGCGGTCCGGTGGGAGTGATCTTCCGCCGGGCCGCCCCGTTCCGTTGTGCCGGATCCTTTGTTATCCGTCCGAGATCGGCGGTATGCACGCAGTAAAGACGATCTTGAAATGCGGTCACCCAGGGAAGTTGATCAGCTTCAGCGGGCAAAAGCTGAGGTGACAAATCCCACAAACAACGGCTCTACGTCTTGATCTGTGGAGGACACAACGTACGGTCAGGGAGTTGTGCGGCGCTTCAGCGATTTCGATAAATGAAGATGCCTTTCCAGCCGCACCTGCCGGACGCCGATACGCGATCAAGCGGGCGCGCCTGAGAGAGCGGCGCGGGGCGGGCTGAGGAGCCCGCGGGGCGGCGGGGGATCCGGGGACGGTCGACGTCGCCCGGCCACGCCGCGAGAGAACGGCGGTGATGTCCGCCTGGCGTCCGGGGTCCTGTCCCCTAACAAAGGACTCCTCTGTGGGTAGCCCTGTCAGGCGTCGTCTTCGAGCGCGCCTACGCACCATCCTGATCGTCCCCGGCGCCGCCGTCGCCGTCCTGGCCGTGGGCGCGTTCGCCCTGGCCGGGCGCGACGGCCCCGCCGACTCGGCCCAGGCGGCGCAGACCGCGCCGCAGGCCGCGGACCCGCTGGCGGACCGTCCGCACGGCGAGCCGACCCGGGCCGACCGAGGCCGGCCCCGCTCTCCGGAGCCGTCGCCTTCGAAGACTCCCAAGAAGATCAAGAAGAGGTCGCCGAAGGCGGACGACCAGGTCGCGAACCTGGCGAAGCGCAAGAAGAAGAAGCAGCACAAGGTCCTGGGTTCGGGATCCTGCGAGGCCTCCTACTACTGGGAGGGGCAGATGACCGCGAGCGGCGAGCGCTTCGACCCGACCGAGCTGACGGCGGCGCACAAGACGCTGCCGATGGGCTCGAAGGTGCGGGTGACCAACAAGAACAACGACCGTTCGGTCGTCGTCCGCATCAACGACCGCGGCCCGTACGCGGGCGGACGCTGCCTGGACCTGTCCAAGGCCGCCATGAAGAAGGTCGGCGGCACCGGATCGGGTGTCATTCCCGTCCGCTACGAGGTCCTGTCGAAGGGCTGATCCCGTCGGTTCCCATCCGCTCGGCGGGCGCCTCGGCGCGCCCGCCGGGCGGTCAGGACCCGCGGCCCAGCCCGGCGCCCGTCCGCGCGCCGGGGACGTTCCCGGCGCCGGACGACCACGAGCCGTGCCGCCGCTCCATCGGCTGCGTGTCGCCGTTCGCCTCGACCGGTCCGCCGGCGGGCGCGGCCTCCGCGGCCGCTCCGGGCGCGAGCGTGGCGAGGCGGTCGCGGAACCAGTCGGTGAGGACGCCGTCGACCCGGACGGCCTCGGTGATCGGCGGGCGCGGCTCGGTGCCGGGCTCGGCGGCCAGCGCGTGCCCCATCCGGAACGTGGTGGACTCCGCCTGCCCGCCGTGCCTGCGCAGCTCGTCGCGGAGCGCCGTGATCTCCCGTGCGGGGACGACGCGGTCCTTGGCGCCGCCGACGAGCAGGACCGGGACGCCGCGCGCGGCGATGTCGGCGGCGCGGGCCCCGAGGTCGAGCCGGTCGGCGAGCGCGACGGCGTGCTCGCTCCAGACGCGTTCCGAACCGGACCGCTTCTCCACCGCCCGCGCGGCGCGCGCCGGGGCGACGACGGGGGCGACGAGCGCGGCGGTGCTCACCGGGACCGCCCCGTGCGCGACGGCGAGCAGAGCGGCGGCGGCGCCCGCGCTGAAGCCCGCGAGGCCGACCGGGCCTTCCGGGACGCCGAGGTCGCGGCGGATCTCCGCGAGCGCGTCGGGCAACCGCCGGACGGCGTTCTCCAGGGCCGTGCAGTACGCCTCGATGCTCTCGGTCTCCAGGATCGCGCCGGAGCCGAGGCCGCCGGGCGAGCGGCCCGGCAGGTCCAGGTAGAGGCGCCACACGGGCACGCCCGTCATCGGGATCGCCGTCGCCAGCGCGCTCGCCGTCCGGGGCGGGTCGAAGCCGGGCCAGGCCACGATCAGGCGGGTCGGGCCGGACGCGGTCGCGTCGACGGCGGTCGGGGGCAGCGCGACGTAGGCGTCGCCTGCCGCGGTGCCGTGGACGGGGCGGTTCGTATGGTCGCCGCTCATATCGGTACGTCAGCTCCTGCGATGCTCGACGGGCCATGCCGGTCGTGCCGGGCGGAGGCGGCGCTCCCCCGGATCCCCCATGCTCGCAGCGGACGCCAGCCGACACGCCGCGAACCGCCGCAGGCCGACCACGAGAGTGATGAACAACTCACCCGAGGTCACTTGAATCGGGCTTGACCAGCGGATCCGCTCGCCGGCCCTCCCGGCGGCGGCCCGGACGGCCGGGCCGTGACCCGCGCCTCATGATCGATCGAGGGGAACAAACCCGGCACTCGTCGCGTCCTAGTCGTACGTGGGCGTTGCGGGGGCGCGCCCTCACCTACGTCAGATACAAGGAGTGCTGGTGGACAGGAAGCGCAGTGCGGCCGCCGCCGGGCAGGCCTGGCATATCTACCGCGAGACGCTCGAACCCGACGCGCCGGGATTCTGGGAGCGCGTCCGCGCCGTCCCCAGGATGCTGAAGTCGGTCCTGCGCGGGCAGTACAAGGGGATGTCCTTCGGGACGCTCGGACTGCTCGCCCTCGGGCTCGTCTACATCATCTCCCCGATCGACGCCATCCCCGACGTCATCCCCGTCGTGGGCATCGCCGACGACACGGGCCTGGCCCTCTGGCTGGCCTCCGTCCTGGTGAAGTCCGCGGGCGACTTCGTCGCCTGGGAGCGCGGCGGACGCCCCACCGTCATCGTCGGCGAGCCCGTCGACTGACCCGCACGGCCTCAGGGCGCGGCCGGGCCGAGTTCCCTGGCGAAACGGTCCGCGGCGTCGCGCATGATGGGCACGACGCTCGGAACGGCCTCGTGCGTCATCCGTCCTGAAGGCCCCGACACCGAGATGGCCGTCAGCGTCGGCGCGCCTTGCAGCGCCACAGCGACGCAGCGGACACCGACCTCCTGCTCCTCGTCGTCTACCGCGTAGCCCTGCCGGCGGATCCTCTCCAGTTCCGCCAGCAGGGCTTCTGCGTCCGTGAACGTGTTGGGGGTGTGCGCGTCCATGCCCGTCCTGGCGAGGATCTCGCGGACCCGCTGGTCGGGCAGTTGCGCCAGGAGCGCCTTCCCCACCCCCGTGCAGTGCGGCTGGACTCGCCGCCCCACCTCGGTGAACATGCGCATCGAGTGCTTCGACGGCACCTGCGCGACGTACACGGCCTCGTCCCCTTCCAGGACCGCCATGTTGGCCGTCTCGCCGACCTCCTCCACCAGCCGGGACAGCACCGGGCGCGCCCACGTGCCGAGCAGGCGGCTCGCGCCCTCGCCGAGCCGGATGAGGCGCGGGCCCAGGGCATAGCGCTTGGACGGCTCCTGCCGGACATAGCCCTGGTTGACCAGCGTCCGCATCAGCCGGTAGATCGTCGGCATCGGCAGCCCGGAGGCCTCCGTCAGCTCCGACAGCGCCATCTCGCCGCCCGCGTCCGCCAGATGCTCCAGCAGATCGAACGCGCGGGCCAGCGACCGAACGCCCTCCGTCACCCGTGACTCCTCTCCCTAGCGATCACCCGATTCTACGGAGATTCGATTTCGCTGTGCGAAAGAGGGTGGGTTGCTGTGATGCGGCACGTTAATTCAGTGAGTGACGCGGCAATAACTCCTTGTGTCCAGCATCGCGGCACCGCCTCCGGGTGGCCGTGAGGAGACCGCGAGGGGGAGCGTGTGCGAGGGGAGCGTCGGAGGGCCCGCTGGGGCGCGATCACGGTGAGCAGCGCGCTGGCCGCGCCGCTCACGCTGATGAGTCCCGCGGCTCAGGCGATACCGGAGGCGGCCCCGTCCAGGGTCAGGCTGCGCGTGTCCATGTCACCCGGCGGCGTCACGATCCAGGGATCGGAGTACACGCTGCCGTTCACCGTCCGGGTCCGCACCGAGGGCGGCGTCGCCCGCAAGGTCGGCCTTCGCCTCACGGCCGACCGCCCGTTGTCCTGGACGAGCCGCACGCCGGACTGCTCGCCCCTTGGCTCCGGCCAGGGACTGCGCTGCACCCTGGGCGATGTGGATTCGGGTGGGCGTCTCAGTAGCGGAACCGTCTTCTCGAAAGCCGCCCGGCACGCGCTGAAAAGCGCTTCGCCGATTCCGTCCAGCGCCGGCCCGGCTCATAGCCCGTCCACCGGGAACGAGCTCACGCCCTGCGAGCAAAGCAAGGCGAGCGCGGCCGCCACCCACCCGTGCACGTCGCCTTCCGGCGGCGAGCTCACACCCCGCGCCAAGCCGAACCAGAGTTCGCAGCCTGCTGCGGGTGGCGCGGAGACGCACTGTGTGGCCGTCCCCTCCGACAAGAGCGGTCGCCAATGCACGTCGTCTTCCGGCGGGGAGTCGGCGCATGGGGTCAAGCCGCGGCCCACCGCGCAGCCTGGTGGAGGCGGCGCGTCACCTTCCGGGGACGAGCCGGCTCATAGTGCAGGGGCTAACCCTAGTTCGCAGTCGGGTGGGGGCCGGCCCACGCATTGTGCAGGGGGCAACGTTGGCGCGAGCGGGCGTGCGTGCCCGTCGCCGTCCAGGGGTGGCTCGACACCCGGTGTTAAGCCGTCCGGTACTTCACCGGGAGCGGGAGGGACGCCGTCGAAGTGTGTGGATGGCAGTTCTGACGGAGCCGGGCGGCCGTGTGCGTCGTCTGGTGGTGGATCGACCCACGGTGGTAAGCCGAGCCCCAGTCGGAAGCCTGCCCCCGGGGCCCACCCACGGCCGGTGGGGCCGGGTGGGCCGTCTACGCCCTGCGTGGGGAGCAGCACGACCGTGGATGGGTGGCCGTGTCCGACGACGGTTGGCGGGAAGTCGCCTCACATCGCTGCGCCGTCCCATGGCGACAAGCCACGCCAGAGCGCGAAGCCGCCCTCTGACGTCCTGCCACCCCACAGCGCGAAGCCACGCCACAGCGCGAAGCCGTCCGGTAGTGCGAAGCCGGGTGGTGATACGAACTCGTTGCACGGCGGGAAGCCCCCGCACGGTGTGAAACCTTCGCAGGGCGCGAAACCCTCGGAGGGTGTGAAGCCTTCGCAGGGTGCTATGCCTTCGCAGGGTGTTGAGCCGAGTGTGAGCGCCAAGCCGGGGGAGAGCGCGAAGCCGGCGGAGAGTGCGAAGCCAGGCCAGGGTGGTGAGCCGAAGGCGGGGGGCCAGCCGGGCGGGGGCGGCCTCCCGGGCGGGGGCGGTCTGCCGTCGGGAGGCGGGCCTCCTGCGGACGGGCCGCAGGCGCCGGGTGGGGGCGTGCAGCCGGGCGACGGGGCTGCTCCGATTCCGCCCGGACAGGCGCTGCCGACGCCGTCGGCGCCCGTCGTCCTGCCGCCGGTGAGGCCTCCGAACCTGCCGCCGGTGGCCGATGCGAGTCGTACGAGCCTGATGTCCCCGGCCGGTGCGGAGGAAGGCGACGGTACGGACTGGGCGGTCGTCGTCGCCGTGGCCCTGGTGGCCGAGATCGGCCTGTTGTGGGGCGCGGCCTGCATCGTGGCGGCGCGGCGCCGGGGGGCGCTCGGCCGCGCCGAGTCCCGGGCAGAGCAGGACAGAACAGGCTGACACCGGCGAAGGGGCTAAGGCGAATCGAACGGACGCACATCCCCGTCCCGCATCCGAATCAGCGGGTGAGTGTCCTGGTATCGACCCGAAAAGGGCCCGGTGTCAGTATGCTGACCGGCGACGGTAAACGCGGGCGTGACGGACAGGGGATCCGGTATGTCAGACGCGACGCTGCAGTGCCCGAAGTGCGACTCCAGGCTCGACACCCACGAACGCCACGGGGTCGTGATCGAGGAATGCCCGGGATGCAAGGGCGTCTTCCTCGACCGCGGCGAGCTGGAGCAGCTCATCGACGCGGAGAGCCGCTACCTCGCCGAACTCCCGGACGAGGTGAACCCGGAGACGACGTACCAGGGGCGGCACCGCCGGGGCATCATGCAGCAGATCTTCTCCGCCGGCCGGTAGCCCCGGGCACGGTCGGTGACCGGCCGTGAGCCCAGGTGTGAATGGGCATTTCCTCTTGTCACGGGGATGACAAACCGTGCTTCGGCGAATGTGACCGGCAGCTAATATCGCCCACTGACTACCATCCGGTAGCTTGTGATCATCGCCGGTCACCGGGGCGTTCCAGACAGAGTCGTCCGGCAGGCGCGGCGCACCTCGCCGGCGGAGTGCGACCCCCTCACAGCACCGTCCACGGCCCCGTCCGGCCCGTCCCCTCGGGAGATGATCAATGGCATTGGGCTCGCTGCTTCCCGAACTCCTGCCCGGCGGCTCCGGCCGCACCCCGCTGATCGAGCGGGCCGCGCGGTGGGCGAGGGAGAAGCCGGACGCCCCGGCCTACACCTTCGTCGACTACTCGGCCGACCCGGCCGGCGCGCACCTCACGCTGAGCTGGGCCGAGACCGACCGGCGGGCGCGCGCCATGGCGGTGACGCTCCGGCAGGTCACCGGGCCCGGGGAGCGCGCCGCGCTGCTGCTGCCGCAGACGCTCGAATACATGATGACCATGCTGGGCGCCCTGTACTCGCACGTCATCGCGGTTCCGCTGTTCTCGCCCGACCTGCCGGGGCACGCCGACCGGCTGATCGGCGCCTACACCGACGCCGAGCCCGCGGTGATCGTCACGACGCGGAACGCGCTGCCGCACGTGGAGAAGTTCCTCGCCGACCACGACGTCCCGCAGCCGAAGGAGATCGTGTTCGCCGAGGAGGTCGACCTCGCCCTGGCGGACCGCTGGCGGGACGAGACGATCGCGTTCGACGACGTCGCCTACCTGCAGTACACGTCGGGATCGACGCGACGTCCGGCCGGGGTGGAGATCACCCACGGGAACGTGACGGCGAACGCCGCGCAGCTGTGGGCCGGGTGGGCGCCCGAGAAGCCGGACCCCGAGCTGGTGAGCTGGCTGCCGCTGTTCCACGACATGGGGCTGATCGCGACGATGGCGCTGCCGCTGGTGCGCGGCGACCACGCCATCTACACCGACCCGGTCTCGTTCATCATGAACCCGATGCGGTGGCTCCAGCTCATCGCCGGGCGTCCCGGCAAGAACGTCTACACCGCCGGGCCGAACTTCGCCTACGAGTACGCCGCCTCCATGGCCGCGCCGGAGAAGATCGCCGATCTGGACCTGTCCGGGCTGACGACCTGCCTGAACGGCGCGGAGCCGATCCGCACGTCGACGCTGTCGATGTTCGCCGACGCGCTCGCGCCGGCCGGGCTGCGTCCGGGGGCGCAGGCGCCGGGCTACGGGCTGGCCGAGGCCACCGTGTTCGTCACGGCCGCCGCCGAGGACGTCCCGCCGAAGATCATCTCCGTGGACCGGGAGGCGCTCACCCGAGGCGACCTGCGGCTCCGCGAGGACGGCGCGGAGGGGACGACCGAACTGGTGTCGTGCGGGCGCCCGTGCGGGCAGTTCGTCGCGATCGTCGACCCCGAGGCCCGCGTCGAGCAGCCGGACGGACGGGTCGGCGAGATCTGGGTGCACGGCCCCAACACGGCGCCGGGCTACTGGCGCAACTCCGAGCGGAGCCAGGAGACGTTCGGCGGCGAGCTGTCCGAGCCCGGGGACCTGCCGTCCGGGCCGTGGATGAAGACCGGTGACTACGGGGTCGTCCACGAGGGTGAGCTCTATGTGACCGGCCGTATCAAGGACCTCATCATCGTGGACGGCCGCAACCACTACCCGCAGGACATCGAGGTCACCGCCCAGGAGGCCCACCCGGCGGTCCGCCCCGACCACGTGGCCGCGTTCGCGCTCACCGGGGAGGAGACCGAGCGGCTGGTGATCGTCGCCGAGCGCAACCGCCGCGTCCCCCTCGGGCGGCTCGACGTGGACGAGGTGGAGTCGGCGGTCCGCGCGGCCGTCAACGTCGAGCACGAGATGAGCGTCCACGCGTTCGTGTTGATCGAACCGGGTGGCGTGTCGCGCACCTCCAGCGGGAAGATCGCACGGGCCGCCACCCGGCAGCGCTACCTGGACGGCGACCTGGCGACGACCGCGGACCGCCTGGCGACGCGCAGGTGACGACGGAACCGGCCGCGCGGGGGCGAGTGAGCCTCCGGGCGGCCGCGGCGAAACAGGAGGATCATGCTTTCGGGGCTGGGGCGTCTCATCCACCGGCGACGCTGGACCAGCCTCGTGCTGATTCTGATCATGACCGGGGTGGCGGGCGCCTGGGGACTCGGCGTGTTCGCCAAGTTCAAGGAGGGCGGCTTCGAGGACCCTGACGCGTCCTCGACGCTCGTCGCCAAGCTGGGCGCGACGTACTTCGGCAGCACCAACCCCGACGTCCTCGTCCTGTATTCGAGCGACACCATGACGGTGGACGACCCGCGCTTCGAGGCGAGCGTCGTCACCACCATCGCGCGGCTGCCCAGGGCACAGGTCGACGAGATCATCTCCTACTGGTCGTTCAACGGCGACGCCGCGCGCACGTTCGCCTCCCACGACCGGCACTCGACGTTCGTCGCGGTGAAGCTGAAGGGCAAGGAGGCCGCGGACAAGTCGGAGAACTACCACGCCGTCAAGGACCGCCTGGCCGCGCCGGGGCTCGACGTCCGGTACGGCGGCAACGTCCCGTTGGGCGAGGAGTTCGGCCAGCAGGTCGTGGCCGACATCGTCCGCGCGGAGACCATCACCGCGCTGCCCCTGCTCATCCTGCTCGTCATCCTGTTCGGCGCCGTGACGGCCTCGGTCCTGCCCATCATCGTGGGCGTCTTCTCGACGGTCGGCGGACTGGCCGTCCTGCACGTGGTGACGTACGCGGCGGACGTGACGTCCTTCGCCCTGGAAGTCGTCACGATGATGGGCGTCGGCCTGGCGATCGACTATTCGCTGTTCATCATCAGCCGTTTCCGTGAGGAACTCCAACGCGGCATGACCGCACAAGGTCTGCCACCGGGGAAACCGTGGAAGCGAGAACGCGACAAGGCGGCGCGCAAGGCCGCCAAGCAGGCGCACAGGACGGCGCTCAAGCCCATCCGTGAGGCCGCCTTGGCCGCCACCATGGCGACGGCGGGCCGCACCATCATGGTCAGCGGCGTCACCGTCTCGGCGGCTCTCGCCGGCCTCCTGCTCTTTCCGCAGATGTTCCTCCGCACGATCGGGCTCGCCGGCATAGCAACCGTCATGGTCGCGGTGTTCGGAGCAACCGTCCTGCTGCCGACTCTGTTGGCTCTTCTGGGGCCGCGTGTCGAGGGCGGGCAGATGTGGTGGCGGCGTCCCACGGCCAAGCGCGCGCGGCGAGACCCCGAGAGCGGCTTCTGGTTCCGGCTAGGCAACAGCGTGATGAAGCACCCGCTCCCGTACTTCGCGGCCGTGCTCGTCATCCTGGGCGTGATGTTCGTGCCGTTCCTGAACGTCCAGTTCGGCAGCGTGGACGCCCGCGTCCTGCCCAAGGACAGCCCCACCCGCGCCGTGGTGGAGACCATCAAGAAGGACTTCCCCAACGGGTCCGTCGAGCCCATCGACGTGGTGGTGTCCGGAGACCTCATCCCGCGCGACTGGACGCCGTCCGGCAAGGGCGACCCCATCCCGCCCTATCTGGAGCAGTTCAGGAAGCAGCTCGCGTCGCTCCCCGGCGTCACCGAGGCCCAGTTCACCGGCTACTCCGGCTCGTACGGGGGCGTGCGCATCTCCGTCACGCACAAGTACGAGCCGATGGACCAGCACGCCCAGGACCTCGTCACCGAGATCCGCGGGATGGGCCTGTCCAAGGACGGCTACCCGATGCACATCGACGTCGGTGGCAGCACCGCCGGCCAGATGGACCTGATGTCGAGCCTGATGAGATCCCTGCCGAAGATGGCGCTCGTCGTCGGGATCGCCACGTTCGTCCTGCTGTTCATGTTCTTCGGCTCGATCGTCCTGCCGCTCAAGGCCATCGTCATGAACGTCCTGTCGATCGGCGCCTCGTTCGGCGCGATCGTCTGGGGCTTCCAGTACGGGCACCTCGCCGGGCTGCTGAACTTCACCCCCACCGGCGGCGTCGAGGCCACCAGCATGATCCTCATCCTCGCGGTCGTGTTCGGCCTGTCCATGGACTACGAGGTCTTCCTGCTGAGCCGCATCCGCGAGGAATGGGACCTCACGCACGACAACCGCGTCGCCGTCGCATCCGGCATGCAGCACACGGGCGGCATCATCACCAGCGCCGCGCTGCTCTTCCTCCTCGTCATCGCCGCGTTCAGCATGGCCGGGATCACCGTCGTGAAGCTGATCGGCGTCGGCATGTTCGTGGCCGTCGTCGTGGACGCCGCCCTCGTCCGCTCCCTCCTCGTCCCCGCCACGATGCGGTTCATGGGCGCGGCCAACTGGTGGCTTCCGGGCTTCCTCGCCGGCCTGCACGCCCGCATGGACCTGCGCGAACGCACCGCCCTCGTCCCGGCCGGCGGCACCGTCGCCCCGCCCCGCCTCCCGGAGGAGCAACCCTTCCCCTACGCCATCAACTGGGCGGAATCGACCCCGCCTCCCGCGGCCGCGCCGCCGAACGGAAACGTCCGCCCGGACATCGCCGAGCCGGACGCTCCGGCGGAGGTGCCGCGCGCCCGGCGGCGGCCGGACGCGAACGCCGCGTTCCACGCCGTCCCGCAGCCGAACGCGGACGAGTCGCCGGAACTGGTCTTCCAGACGGCCCCCGACGGGGCGGCGCCCGGCCGGGCGCCCGAGCCCGAGGGCGCGCCCTGGGCGCCGTGGGCGGACGGCCCGCCGCAACCCGCGCCGCGCCCCGCCCCGCGCACCCGGCGCGTGATCGTCCCCAAGCCGGACGGCTCGGGCTGGCACTGGGGCGAGGAGTCCGGCACTCCCTGACACCGGGTGAAGCGCCCGGCCTTCCCCTCCCGCCCGAGCGCCGTCACAGGAGCGAGTCGATGATCTCCTGAGCCCGTCCGATGCCGTCCTCGGCCCTGACGCGCCGGCCCAGTTCGCTCGCCCGGTCGGACATCCCCTGGTCCCGGACCGCACGCCGGATCTTCCTGGCGAGCCGCGGGACGGTCATCGCGCGGAACGGCAGCGGGGCGGGCCCGGCCCCCAGCGCGGCGACGCGCTCGCCCCAGTACGGCTGGTCGCCGAAGAACGGGCACACCACGGTGGGCACACCAGCCCGCAGCCCCGCCGCCGTCGTACCGGCGCCCCCGTGGTGCACGACCGCCGCCATGCGCGGGAACAGCCATGAGTGCGGCACGTCCCGGACGGCGAACACGTCCTCGTCCGACGTCGCCGGGTCGCCCTGCACGATGCCCCGGACTCCGGCGAGCTTCAGGGCCGTCCGCACGGCCAGCCCGGTCATCTCGGCGTCCTTCGGCACCATGCTCCCGAACCCGACGTACACCGGCGCGGGCCCGGCCGCCAGGAACTCCGCGAGTGCGCCGGGAGGCTCCCACTCCGGCTCGTCGAGGAACCAGTAGCCCGTCAGGTTCACGTTGGAGGCCCAGTCTCCGGGGCGCGGAACCACCACCGGGCTGAAGCACGCGAGCACCGGCCCGCCGTCGGCCCGCCGGCCCCGCAGCGGCAGCCGCGGCAACCCGAGCGCCTCGTCCCGCCACGGGTTGATGAACGGGCGCGACAGCTGCCACGCGATCTGGTCGACCGCGCGGAAGCTCGCCCGGTTCGCCCACGGCCCGAGCACGCGCGCCTGCGGGACGAACGGGTGCGGGAACGCCCCGGTCGGCTCGCTCGGCTGGAAATGAATCAGCGCCCACGGAACACCGAGATGTTCGCCCAGATGCCGGGGAAGGAAACCGAGCGTGGGTCCGAGAATCAGATCCGCGCCCTTACAGGCGTCCGAACACTCCGCCAGCAGCCGTTCGGCCATCGGCCCGAGGATCCGCCGGAAGCCGCCGAGGAACTTCACCGGATTCCGCCCGCCGGCCAGCAGCTCCTGCCCGGCGTCCGATTCGAGGATCTCCGTCGGATCCGCCGTCAGCGGCGCGAGCTCCAGCCCCGCCGCGACGACCATCGGCGAGTACCGCGCGCTCGCCACCAGCCGCACCTCGTCCCCCCGCGCCCGCAGCGCCCGTCCCAGCGCCACGCAGGGCTGGATGTCCCCCCGCGACCCCGCCGCGAAGATCACGATCCGGCTCACGTCTACCTCCTACCAGGCGTCATTGCGCGGGACGATGCGAGGCTCCTCCACCGGCTCCGCCTCGGGCACGTAGGGCTCGTACCACCCCTCCGGAGGCGCCGGCCGCCCGTCCTCGCCTTCGGCGGACTCCGCCGCGTCCCCGCCGCGCTGCTCGTCCTCAAGCGGGAGACCGGCCTCGGGTGCCTTCTCCGGCTCCCCCGCGGGTTGCCCGAGATGTGTGGAGCCGTGCTCCTCGCCTTCCTCCGCGCCGCCCTGGACCGCCGCTCCAGGGGCGGTATCGGCCGCGTCCTCGACCGCCAGGGGTTCGCCTTCCTCTTCCGGACGGGAACCCGCGTCGCTCATGAGCGCCGGTCGCCCTTCCGGCTCGGCGGCGACTTCGTGAGGGGCGGTCTGAAGGGGCTGGACGAGGTCGTTCGGCGGGATCTTCGGACGCTCCCCGAGGGGGGCGGTGAAGCCGGGCGCTTCGTCGGCCGTGCTCTGCTCGCCGGTCTGGTCGGACGGCCCGGACGGCCCGGACGGCCCGGACGGCTGGGAGGCGGGCGTGCCGGGTGACGCCTCGGGGGGCGGCCAGTCTTTCCAGGGGTTGGGTGCGGGAGGGGGCGGGGGCCAGGGGGTTTCGGCGGCCCAGGTGGCGGTGTCGTCCCGGGGGTTCGGGGCGGTGTCGGTCCACCAGTGGGGGCCCGGGGTGGGGTCGGGCATGGGGTCTTCCTCCCAGGTGAGGGGGAGTGGGAGGGGCTCGCCCGGCGGGGTCGCGACGGCGACGGGGGCGGTCAGGGCGGGGACGGGCTCGCGGGGGGCCGGGTCGGGGCGGCGGGGCTCGGGTTCGACCAGCGGGGAGGACTTGCCGTGCTTCGGCCCCAGCCAGCCGCGGCGGCTGGGGAGGGTGAGGCCGCTGATCAGGCCGCCGACGAGGACGAGGGCGGCGCCGAGGATGAGCCCCGAGGCGGTGCCGCTGCGGAACGTCTCCAGCTCGGCGGCGCTCGCGCCCTCCGCGGGGACGTGGTGGACGAGCAGGCCGATGATGGCGATGCCGAAGGCGCCCGAGGCCTCGCGGATGACGTTGATGATGCCGCTCGCGACGCCCGCCTGCTGCTCCGGCACCGCTTTCAGGACGTACATGACGAGCGGCATGCCCATCGCGGCGCCGACGCCGACGGTCATGACGCCGGGCATGAGGTCGGCGTAGCCGTCGCCCTGCTGGATGGTGGAGAACAGGAACATGCCGAAGGCCATGAGGGCGAGGCCGCCGCCGATGGCGGGCCGGGGGCCGAGCTTGGCGGCCAGCCAGAACGCGACGGGCGTCATGACCATGATGGCGATGGACGGCGGCAGCATCACCAGGCCGGCCTGGGGCGGGGAGAAGCCGAGGAAGCGCTGCAGGAACGTCGCCGAATAGAAGATCATCCCGTTGAAGCCGATGCCGTAGAGCATCTGGGAGAGCAGGCCGCCGGCGAAGACCCGGTTGCGGAAGAACCGCAAATTGATCATCGGGTCGGGGGCCCAGTTCTCCACCAGCACGAAACAGGCCAGGGCGATGAACGCGAGGGCGAACACGCTGAGGACGGACGGGTCGCTCCAGCCGTGCTTGTTCCCCGACTCCAGCCCGTAGGTGAAGGCGAACAGCATCGTGGCGGAGATGAGGACGCCGGGCAGGTCGACCCGGGCGTCGCGGTTCTCGCCCTTGCCGGTGAGGACGACCAGGCCGAGCAGGATGACCAGGACGCCGGGCACGATGTTGATCAGGAAGATCCAGCCCCAGCTCCACTGCTGGACGATGAAGCCGCCGATGGTGGGCCCGAGGGCGGTGGCGCTGGCGCCGGCGCCGACCCAGACGATCGTGCCGAGGGAGCGCTGCTTGTCGGTGCGTCCGACGGTGACCATGACCTGCGTCGCGGGGAGGGCCAGGGCGGCGCCCGCGCCCTGCGTGACGCGGGCGAGGATGAGGGTCGCCGAGTCGGGGGCGAGGCCGCAGACGGCCGACGCGGCGGTGAAGACGACCATCCCGGTCACGAAGGTGACGCGGCAGCCGAAGACGTCGGTGAGCCGTCCGCCCGCCACCATCAGGCAGGAGAACATCAGGATGTAGCCGGTGGCGACCCAGTCCTTGGCGGAGTTGGACATGTCGAGGTCGCTCATGATGGTGGGCAGCGCGTTCGCGACCACCGTGTTGTCCATGGTGATCATGAACGCGCTGACGGCCACCACCGCCAGCGCCCATCGGTATCGGCCGCGGGTCAACAGTCCGTACGGCGTGAACTCCCGCACCGGCCGCGGAAATCCGCCGCTTCCCCCTAAAAACAGTCGTCGCTATTGTTACTATTGGTTGGCGCTTCGTTACTCGGCCCTGACTCCGGGCCGTGGTACCACAACTATCCCATCAGGCCACATTGGTTACTGCCGAGTCTTGTCATCGCCGTGACAAGACGAGAGGGAGAAAAGTGGTCTGGGTGCGCATCGTGAGTCGGTCATCGTAAGACAAAGTGGTCCCTCCGCTTCGACGAACGATCCCGGCTTCATGGGGGGAACCCACCGCATGCAGAGCAACGATCGTTCCGGAGCCGCGCGGGAGAACGCGCAGGACGAGACTCGGATCAGCGAGGATTCGGTCCGCCGGCACCTGGTCGAGCAGATCGCGCGCCGCTCCGGGACCACCGCCGCCGAAGTCGACCCCGACCGCCCGCTCGAGGAGTTCGGTCTGGCCTCCAGGGACGCCGTCGCGATCGCCGGCGAGCTGGAGCAGATGCTCGGGCGGTCCCTCCCCGCCACCCTCGTCTGGGAACATCCGACGATCAACAAGCTCTCCGTCGCGCTGGCCGGCGGGCCCCCCGCGCAGACCCCGGCGCCGGAGCCGGCCGCGCGGCGGGCCGCGAGCGACGAGCCGATCGCCGTCGTCGGCGCCGGGCTGCGGTTCCCCGGCGGCGGCCGCGACCTGACCGGGCCGGACGACTACTGGCGCTTCCTGACCGGGCGCGGCGACGCCGTCCGCGAGGTGCCGGACGGCCGGTGGGACGCCTTCGACGACGGTTCCCCCGAGGTCGGCGACCTGCTCGGCAGCACGACGCGGCTCGGCGGCTTCCTGCGGGACGTCGCCGAGTTCGACGCGCAGTTCTTCGGCATCACCCCGCGCGAGGCCGCGGTGATGGACCCGCAGCAGCGGCTCGTCCTCGAAGTGGCGTGGGAGGCGTTCGAGCACGCGGGCATCGGCCCGGCGTCGCTGCGCGGCAGCCGCACGGGCGTGTTCGTCGGTGTGTCGGCGCCGGAGTACGCCGCGTTCACCGCCTCCGACCTGGCGTCCCTCGAACCGTTCACGGCGACGGGCGCGTCCCTCAGCATCATCGCCAACCGGCTGTCGTACCTGCTCGACCTGCGCGGCCCCAGCATGATCGTCGACACGGCGTGCTCGTCGTCGCTGGTCTCCACGCATCTCGCCGTGCAGGCGCTGCGCGGCGGCGAGGCCGACGTGGCGCTGGCCGGGGGCGTGAACCTGCTGCTGTCGCCGACCGTCACGATGACGTTCGACCTCGCGGGCGGGACGGCGGCGGACGGGCACTGCAAGGCGTTCGACGCCTCCGCCGACGGCATGGTCCGCGCGGAGGGCTGCGGCGCCGTCGTCCTGAAGCGGCTGTCGGACGCGGAACGGGACGGCGACCGGATCCTCGCCGTGATCCGCGGCTCCGGCGTCAACTCCGACGGGCGCTCGAACGGCCTCGTCGCCCCGAACTCCGACGCGCAGCGCTCCCTGCTGCGGGACGTGTACGCGAGCGCGGGCATCGACACGCGGCAGGTCGACTACGTCGAGGCCCACGGGACGGGGACGTTCCTGGGCGACCCGATCGAGGCCAAGGCGGTCGGCGAGGTCCTCGGCGCGGGCCGCGACCCCGAAGAGCCGCTGCTGCTCGGGTCCGCGAAGTCCAATCTCGGGCACATGGAGTCGGCGGCGGGCATAGCGGGCCTCATCAAGACGGTCCTCGCGCTGCACCACCGGGTCATCCCGCCGAGCGCGCACTACAAGGAGCCCAACCCGCACATCCCGTTCGACGAGCTGCGCCTGGCGGTCGTCGCCGAGGAGACGCCGTGGCCCGACCGGGGACGTCCCGCACGGGCCGGTGTGTCCGGGTTCGGCTTCGGCGGGACGAACGCGCACGTCATCCTGGAAGAGGCTCCCGCGCGGGAGACGACCGTCCAGCCGGCCGCGGTCAGGACGTTCCCGCTGTCCGACACCAGCGACGACCGCATCCGCGACCACGCGGCCCTGCTGGCCGAGTGGCTCCCGAACCAGGACGTGAAGCTCGCCGACGTCGCCCGCACCCTGCACCGGCGCGCCGGCCGCGGACGGTCCCGGGCCGCCGTCGCCGCCAGAGACCGCGCGGGGCTCGTCGAAGGGCTGACCGCCCTGGCCGAAGGGCGTCCCCACCCGGGCGTGGTGACGGGTACGGCGCTCGGCGCGCCCGGCCGTCCCGTGTGGGTGTTCTCCGGGTACGGGGCGCAGCGCGCGGGCATGGCGCAGCGGCTCCTGGAGGAGGAGCCCGCGTTCGCCGAGGCCATCGACGACCTGGACGGCCTGTTCGCCGAGGAGGGCGGCCCCGACCTGTGGGCGCTCCTCGAAGAGGGCCGCAGGCCGGACGGCCCGGCCGACGCGATGCCGGTCCTGTTCGCGATCCAGATCGGCCTCGCCCGCATGTGGCGGGCGTACGGCGTCACGCCGGGCGCGGTCGTCGGCCACTCGATGGGCGAGGTCGCGGCGGCCGTCGTCGCGGGCGCCCTCACCCTGGAGGACGGCGTCCGCGTCATCTGCCGCCGGTCCCGCCTGCTGACGCGGCTCGTCGGCGGCGGGGCGATGGCGGTCCTCGGCGCGTCCGCCGCGGAGGTCGCGCGCCTCGGCGAGGGCCTGCCCGAGGTCTACGCGGCCGTGCACTCCTCTCCGAGGCAGACCGTGGTGACCGGCGACGCCGGCCAGGTCGCGGAGATCGTCGAGAGGGCCGAGGCCGAGGGCCGGCTCGCCCGGATGGTGCGGGCCGAGGGCGCCGGCCACTCGCCCCAGGTCGACCCGCTCCTCCCCGAACTGCGCGAACTCCTCGCCGGCGTGGGCGCCGAGCGGGGCGCCCCGCTCGCCGAGGGCATCAGGCTCTACACCACCGCCCTGGACGACCCCCGCGCGTACCTCGGCTCCGCGTCCGCCCTCGGCGTCGACCACTGGGCCGCGAACCTGCGGAACGCGGTGCGCCTCACCGACGCGGTCGCGGCCGCCGCCGACGACGGGTTCCGGACGTTCGTCGAGGTCAACGCGCACCCGATCCTGGCGCACGCGGTCGGCGAGACCCTGGAGGGGACGGGCGCGCTCGTCACCCACACGCTCAAGCGGGCGCCGAAGGGCCAGGAGACCGACGACACGCTGACGTTCCACGCGCAGCTCGCCACCCTGGCCGCGCACGGCCACGCGATCGGCAGGCCCGCGGACGGGCGGGTCGTCGACGTTCCGCAGTCGCCGTGGCGGCACGAGCGGCACTGGGTCGACCTGTCGGCGCGCACGTCGGGCGGGCGCGACGAGCATCCGCTGCTCGGGGCGCATGTGGAGCTTCCCGGCGAGGACCGGCACGCCTGGCGCGCCGACGTCGGCCTCGCGGCGCAGCCGTGGCTGCGCGCGGCGGCTGTTCACGGACTGCACCCGCTGCCGGTGTCGGCGTTCGCGGAGATGGCGCTCGCCGCCGGGGCGGCCGCGCTCGGCACCGAGGACGTCCGCGTCAACAGCCTGTGGATGGAGCGGCCGCTCGCGCTCGCCGACCACACGACCGTGACGACGACGTTCACCGAGGGGGAGCAGCGGGTGGAGATCCACGCGCTGACCCCGGCGGGCACGTGGACGCGGCTGGCCAGCGCGGACGTCGGGGAGGACCACCGTCCCCCCGCGGCGTCCGGGCCGGGCGCGGCCACCGAGGTCGCCGCGGCGGAGCGCGGCAGCCGCCACTACCGGCTGCACCCCGAGGTCTTCGGCCGCTGCCTGTCCGTCCTGTCGGACGAGGCGGCGGGCGGCGACGGCGGCGTCTGGCGGGCCGAGACGATCGGCAGCCTCCGCGTGTTCGGCCCGACGCACCGCGGCGGCCACGTCCAGGCGAAGGTCGTCCGGGCCGACGAGGGCGTGACGGGCTCGGTCGCGCTCCTGGCGGCGGACGGCCAGGTCCTCGCCGAGGCGACCGGCATCGTGCTCCGCCGGGTCGAGCGCCACGACATCCCCGTCCCGCTCGCCGACAAGCTCGTCGAACTCGTCTGGGACGAGACGCCCCTTCCGGAGGGCGCCGAGCCGTCCGAAGGCGGCACCTGGCTGGTCCTCGCCGAGGAGGGCGACGCGCTCGGCGACGCGACCGCCTCCGGGCTGGAGCGGCGCGGGAAGCGCGTCATCCGGCACCGGCCGACGAACCGGCCGCCGGACGACCATCCGGCCATGGCCGAGCCGGTCGAGGGCGTCGTGCTCGTCCCGTCCGCCGATCTCGTGGACGAGGAGCTCGTCCTCGCCGTCGCGGGGGTGAGCCGCTCGCTGCCCGACGGTCCCCGCCTCTACGTCGCGACCCGCTCCGCGCTGCCCCTGGCGGGCGAGGGCGTGCCCGGCCACGCGTTCGTCAGCGCGCTCACCCGGGTTCTGGCGTTTGAACGCACCGCCCAGCGGGCCACCCATGTGGACGTCGACCGTCCCGCCGATCTGGTCGCGGAACTGCTCGCGGGCGACGACGCGCGGGAGGTCGCCTGGCGCGCCGGCACCCGGCGCGTGGCGCGCCTCGCGCTGGCCGTCCTGCCGGAGACGCCGGCCAGGAAGAGGCGCGCCGTCCGGCGCGGCGGCGCGTACGTCGTCACCGGCGGGTACGGCGGGATCGGCCTGGTCACCGCGCGGCTGCTGGCCGAGCGGGGCGCCGGGCGCATCGTCCTGTCCGGGCGCGGCGGCCCCGGCGCCGACGCCGAGAAGGTGATCGCCCGCCTGCGGGAGGACGGCGTCGACGTCGGCGTCGTGCTCGGCGACATCGCCCAGCCCGGCACCGCCGAACGCCTGGTCAGGGTCGCCCAGGAGGGCGGGACCAGGCTGTGCGGGGTGGTGCACGGCGCCGGAGCGATCGACGACCGGCTGATCGCCGACCTCGGCCCGGAGGATCTCCACAGGGTGTGGACGGCGAAGGTCGAGGGCGCGCGGCGGCTCAGCGAGGCCACCTGGGACCTCGACCTCGACTGGCTCGTCACGCACTCCTCGGCGGCCGCGCTGCTCGGCTCCCCGGGGCAGGCCGCCTACGCCGCCGCGAACGCCGCGATCGACGCGCTCATGGCGTACCGGCGCGCGAACGGGCGCCCCGGAACGACCATCAACTGGGGCACGTGGTCGCAGGTCGGCGGCGCCGCCGAGACGTCGGTCGCCGTCATCGACCCGATCAGCCCGGCGGAGGGCGCGGAGGCGCTGGAGGCGCTCCTCGTGCACGGCAGGGCGGCGACGGGCGTGCTGCGCTTCGACCCCGCCACCGCCGTCGGCCTGTTCCCGGAGATCCGGAACATGCCGTACTTCGCCGCGCTCACCGAGGCCGCCGGGGAACTCGGCGGGGACGACGCCGGCGACTGGCCCGGCGTCGAGGCGCTAGGGGGGCTCGACCCGGCCACCGCCCGCAGAATGATCGCCGCGCAGGTCAGGCACCGGATCGCGGCCGTGCTCGGCTTCGACCCGCAGCGCCTGGACCCGTCCGTCCCGCTCACCGACCTCGGCCTGGACTCCCTCGTCGCGGTCCGGATCAAGAGCGGCGTCGAGCACGACCTCGGGCTGACCGTCCCGGCGTCGGTGCTGCTCCAGGGCGCCAGCGTGAACGTCTTCGAGGAGTGGGCGGCCGGCGAGCTCGGCCTCGCCGACGCCCCCGCCCCCGCCCCCGCGGCGGTGCCGAACGCCGAGTCCGGGTACGTCATGCCGCGCGACGCCGCCGAGCGCCTCGCCGTCCGCATCTTCGAGGACGTCCTCGGCCTCGACCGCGTCGGCGTCACCGCCGACTTCTTCGCCGACCTCGGCGGGCGGGACCGCGACGCCGACCGGGTCGTCGCGCTCGTCGCGCGGGAGCTCGGCGGCGAGGTCACCCGCGGGGAGCTGTTCGAGACGCCGACGGCGCAGAACGTCGCCGAGTACCTCAGGGCGGCCGACGAGGAGGCGGCGCGGCAGACCGTCCGGCCGCTCCACGGGCTTTTCTCCGGGGGGCGTGGGGGGTCGTCCCCCCACGATGACTCCGGCGGCAGGCGGCCGATCTTCATCGCGCACCCGGCCGGCGGCACCACCGCCTGCTACCGCCAGCTCGTCGACCTGCTCGGCGACGACCAGCCGGTGTACGGGCTGGAGCGGTTCGAGGACGCGCCGCCGGTCGAGGAGCGCGCCGCCCGCTACGTCCGGCACCTGCTGGAGGCGCAGCCCGAGGGCGCGTTCCGGCTCGGCGGCTGGTCGTTCGGCGGCGTCCTCGCCTACGAGACGGCCCGGCAGCTGCGGGCGGCGGGCCGCGAGGTCGAGTTCGTCGCGCTGTTCGACGCCGGCCTCCCGCTGGCGGTGGACGACGAGTCCGACACGCTCGCCCGGCGCTTCTCCGCGTTCGCCGACTACATCAACGAGACCTACGGCCTGGAGGTCGCCCTCACCTACGAGGAGCTGGCCGGGCTCGACGAGGAGTCGCAGTTCGCGCTGGTCATGGAGCGTGCGGCGCCCCTGGTGGACCACATCCCCCCGGCGGCGCTCACCCACCAGCTCACGTCCCACCAGGACACCCGCTCCCTGGAGGCGTACAAGCCGGAGCCCTACGACGGCCACGTCGTCCTCTACCACGCGCCCGAGGAGACCCCCTGGGCCGTGCGGGACGCGCGCTACGCGCTCGACGGGACCAACGGTTTCGGTGGGCTCTGCGCCGACCTGGAGATCGTCACGATCCCCGGCGCGCACCATCTCAACCTGCTCGATCCGCCCGGTGTGGGCGTTCTCGCCGCGCACCTGGAGGCCCGGCTCGCGGGACGGCGGGAGAGCGACGCCGTCCCCGCGCCGATCACGGCCCGCTGAGGGCCGCCCCCCGAACCCGTTCCACGGAGGACATCCCCATGGCCCACCCCGGCCCGTCCCACGCCCTGCTCGACGCCGTCCGGTCCGGCGCGAGCGGTCCCGAGCTGCAGGAGATCGACCTGCCGACCCGCTTCCGCGCGGCGTTCACCCGCAAGGACGAGGTCGGGATCTTCGAGGGCCAGACCGACAAGGACGTGCGCCGCTCCCTGCACGTCGGCGAGGTCGAGATGCCCGAGCTCGCGCCCGACGAGTGCGTCGTCGCGGTGATGTCCGCCGCGATCAACTTCAACACCGTCTGGTCGGCGATCTTCGAGCCGGTCCCCACGTTCGCGTTCCTGGAGAAGTTCGGCCGGCAGGGCTGGTACGGCGCCCGGCACGACCTGCCGCACCACATCCTCGGTTCGGACGGCTCGGGCGTCGTCGTGCGCACCGGCAGCGGCGTGAAGAGCTGGAAGGTCGGCGACAAGGTCGTGCTGTCCCCGTCCTACGTGGACGAGGAGGACCACGGCTCCTACGACGACGGCATGATGTCGGAGAGCCAGCTCGCGTGGGGCTTCGAGACGAACTTCGGGTCGCTCGGCGAGTACTGCATCGTCAAGGCGAACCAGCTGATCCGCAAGCCCGCCCACCTGACGTGGGAGGAGGCGGGCTCGAACACGCTGTGCGCCGCGACCGCCTACCGGATGCTCGTCGGTTCGCACGGCGCCCGCATGAAGCAGGGCGACGTCGTGCTGATCTGGGGCGCGACCGGCGGCCTCGGCTCCTTCGCGACGCAGCTCGTCAGGAACGGCGGCGGTATCCCGGTCGCCGTGGTCTCCTCCGAGGAGAAGGCGGAGATCGTCCGGTCGCAGGGCTGCGAGCACGTCATCAACCGCAACGACCTGGAGCTCGGCGAGCAGGGCCTGCGGCACCCCAAGGCCGGCCGGATGCTGGGCGAGGCGATCCGCCGGCTCGTCGGCGAGGACCCCGGCATCGTGTTCGAGTACCTCGGCCGCGAGACGTTCGGCGCGTCCGTCTACGTCGCCAAGCGCGGCGGAAAGATCGTCACCTGCGGTTCCTCCACCGGGTACCGGCACGAGTACGACAACCGGTTCCTGTGGATGCGGCTGAAGAGCATCATCGGCTCGCACGGCTTCAACTACCACGAGGCCGTCGAGACCAACCGGCTGATCGGGCTCGGCATGATCCATCCGACGCTGTCGAAGGTCTTCCCGCTGGACGAGGCCGGGGACGCGACCCGCGCCGTCCAGACGAACCAGCACATCGGCAAGGTCGCGGTCCTGTGCGCCGCCACCGGCGAGGGCCAGGGCGTGGACGACCCGGCGCTGCGCGAGCGCATCGGCGAGGAGAAGCTCAACCTCTACCGCCGCTGACCCACGCCGGCGGGACGGGCCCGGAGCGCGGGGCCCGTCCCTTTGTTTCTACGCCTTCTGAAGGCGGGTTGAAAAACGTTTCGTTGACAGTACGAGGCGCGGATAGCGATTCTTTGGGACGGCATTAGCGCGCGCTAGCAGACCGCCCCCCGCCAAAAGGAGTCGCGTGATGCAGCGTCGAACCCTGCTCGCCTGCGCCGTTCTCGCCGCCTTTACCGCCATTCCCGCCGCGAGCGTCTCCGCGGCGCCGGGCCCCGCTCCCGACCCGTCCGGCCCGAAAAGCGGGCACGTCGCGGGCGCCCGCACATTCATCCCCGACGCCCGCAACGCCCAGGCCGTGCGGAGATTCCGCGACCTGCACCGCTCCCGCCTGCGCCGTGAGCAGATCCATCACTTCTGGGGCGTCGAGCCGGCCGCCGGCTCCCACGACGGGCTGACGGCCACCCACAGCGTCGACACGAGCTACCGGGTGTCGAACGGCGCCGACTTCACCTACACGCCCACCATCAAGGCCGCCGGGTCCTGCATGGAGATCACGACCGTCTACTCCCAGGCCGTCGGGAACGAGATCTGGGCCTGGGACTGGTGCGGCGGCAACGGACCCGCCAAGGAAGTGAAGATGGACGCGAACTTCCTCCGGACCTACACCAGGAGCGTGAACGGGCGCCCCTCCTACAGCGTTCAGCTCGTCAAGACGAACGCCTCCACCAACGCGTGGTCGGCGTACCTCTACAACCACACCACGAATTCCTGGAGCCTCTTCTACAGCAAGTCGGGCCGGGACACGAGCTCGCTCGCCTACGGCTGGGACATCTTCGAGATCTACGCGTCCCGCGACCCGAGCACGGGCAACGCCTACTACTGCGCGGACGCGAAGAACGTCGTCTTCGAGAGCAGTTCCATCCAGCTCCGCCGGAACGGCGCCTGGAGCCCGGCGACCGCTTCGGACTCGCCCTGGCAGCCGACCGCGACCCCGAATCCCCGCGACTATCTGTGCCCGTCGCTGCGATTCGTCCGCGCCGGCGCGAACGACCACTGGATCGTCAGGCAGTAGCTCAGGTGGGCAGCGGCCGATCGTTCACGACGTGCTTCATGACGAGCGTGGAGTTCAGCCGCTGCACCCCCGGCAACGCCGCGAGGACGTCGTCCTCCAACTCCTGATAGGCCTTCAGATCCGCGGTGACGATGCGCAGCAGATAGTCGGGATCGCCGAAAAGACGCTGGGCCTGCACCACCTCCGGCACCCGCGCGACGGCGGCCTCGAAGCCGAGCAGCGTGTCGCGGTCCTCCTGCCGCATGGTGACGAAGACCAGCGCCTGGAAGGTCAGGCCGAGCGCGGCGGCGTCCACGACCGCGCGGTATCCGCGGATCGTGCCGCCGCGCTCCAGCTCACGCAGCCGCCGATGGCACGGCGAGACGCTCAGCCCCACCCGCGCCGCCAGCTCGGTGACCGTCAACCGGCCGTCCTCCTGGAGCACGGCAAGGATCTTCCGATCGATGGCGTCCACAAAGCAGATTCTTCCACAAAACGATTTCAATCGGCCAAAAGTTGAAACCATTTTCCGCCAGTTCAAACGTATTCTCCCCGCAATGGCCGCCAGCCGGGGAGGAACGCGATGGCGACGGAACCGGTGCTCGCGTTCTGGGCGGTGGCGCTGCTGCTGATCGCCGTCCCGGGCGCGGACTGGGCGCTCACCATCGGCGCCGGACTGCGCGGCGGGGTCGTCCCCGCCGTGGCCGGTCTGGTCACCGGCTACGCCGCGGTGACCGCGATCGTCGCCGCGGGCGTCGGCGCACTCGTCGCCGGTTCCCCGTCCGCCCTGACGGCCCTCACCGTCGCCGGCGGTCTCTACCTCGTCCAGCACGGCGCGACGACCTTCGCCCGCCCCTCCGCCCTCGACGTCCGGACCGGCGCCGGCGCCGGCTGGAGCACCTACCTGCACGGCATCGGCGTGAGCGGCCTCAACCCCAAGGGCCTGCTGATCTTCCTCGCCCTGCTGCCCCAGTTCACCGACCCGCGCTACGCCTGGCCGATCCCCGCGCAGCTCGCCGTCCTGGGCCTCACCTTCATGACCACCTGCGCCGCGTTCTACCTCTGCCTCGGCACCCTGACCCGCACGGTCCTGGACCCCCGCCCCGCAGCAGCCCGCGCGGTCACCCGCCTCTCGGGAGCCGCGATGACCGCCCTGGGCGCATGGCTCGTCCTGGACCACATCCTGCCCTGACCAGCACCGACACCGTCCTCCCCGGCCAGCCCGATGGCGCGATCGAGCTATCGCGATCCTCTCTGCCATGGCCCGCAGGGAGGAAAACACCTCATTAGCTCAACGTTGCCAAGTGATTACTCTTAGCTTGCTCTCATGCCCACCAACAACCACGAGCTGCCGCTGGAGATGGTCCGCAACAGGCCGCAACTCGTCCCCGAGATGTTGCGGAGCGTCTTCGGCCTCGACGTGTCCTGCAACGCGCGAGCCACGCTGGCCTCAGAGTCCTACGCCGACACCAACCCCGCCGAACTGCGCTGCGACGCCACCGTCCTCCTCGGCGACCCGGAGTCGCCCGCCCTGGGCGTCGTAGTGGAATCCCAGCTGCGAGTCTTAAGCCAGAAGACCTTCAGCTGGCCCGCCTACCTGGCGTCACTGCGCCTGCGGCGCCGCTGCCCCGTGATGCTTCTCGTGCTGTGCCCGGACGAGGCCACGGCCAAGGGGTGCGCCGTCCCGATCGACATGGGGCACCCCGGCTGGGTGCTCGAACCCCTGACCGTCCATCCCGGGACGCTCCCGCCGATCACCGACCCGGCCCAGGCCCGCCGCCTCCCCGAACTGGCGATCCTCAGCGCCCCCGCCCACGTGGACGGCCCTCAGTCGGACGCCGTCATCCGAGGCCTCCCCGCAGCCATCGGCTCACTCACCGGTGACATCGGAAAGCTTTATCATGACTACGTACTGTCGCGGTTCTCTGACGCCGCCCGCAAACTCCTGGAGGAAACGGTGAAAATCGATAACTACGAGTGGCAGTCAGAGTTCGCCCTCACCCACCGCGCCGAGGGCCGGGCCGAGGGCCGCGCCGAGGGCTGCGCCGAAGGTGAGGCCAAAGCACTCCTGCTCATGCTCAAGACGCGCGGGCTCGAAGTTTCTGCGGACGTGCGTGCCCGGGTCGAGGGGTGCACCGATTCCGAGCAGATCGAGCGCTGGATCCAGCGTGCGGTCAGTGCCGATTCGGCTGAGGATCTCTTCACCTGACGCCTTGACCAGCAGCGCGGTGGACGATCGCATTGCCGCACGAAGAAGACCGGCTCGTGCCCCGAAGGGAACGAGCCGGCCCGGTGGTGTTGCTGTGGTCGTGCCGACCCGCGCCCGAAGGCGCGGGCCGACACGATTCACTTGCTGCCGTTCCGCGAGTTACGCGGCGCGGCTGGTGCGCGAGGCCGCCTCAGCGGCCTGCGCCTTCTCGAGTTCGGCCATGATGACCTCCCAGAGAAGGGCGAACCAGATGACGGCCTGGTAGACGTACGCCTGGTTCAGGTTCCCGAGGGCGCGGCCCCCGGGGGTGTTCTCCTCGGAGGCCTGCCGCACCCGGTTGAAGGTGCCCATCAGCTCCCCCATGAGGGTCTCGGCACGCTGGAGCATGCCGAGCTGGAGGAACACGATGGCCAGCCAGCCCGTGATGTTGTTGAACAGCCCCTCCTCGGCGAGGGAGATGCCGTCCTGGAACTCGGCCGCGTGGTAGCGGACGTGCCCCTTGCCGACACGGAGCCCCTTGAGGGGTCCCGCGGTGGTGTGGGGTTCGTCGATGGCGAGCGCCGTGGCGCGCACCAGCTCCTCGTCCCCGGACTCGAACATGTCCGGCGCCTGCATGAAGGCGAGGAGGATCGACGAGTCCAGCACGGGCACGTCGGGCGCGGCCACGATGACGCCGCGCTTGACGCAGTTGTCCCGCACCCACGGCATGACCTTGGCGGCCAGGGCCTTGTACTCCCGAGCCTTGTCCTGCTCCCCCGCCATCTCGAAGATCTTGGAGAAGTAGGCCAGAGCCTGGCCGTTGAGGATCTGCGCCGAGGCGTAGACCCTCAACTTCGCGCCGTTCTCCTGGTTCTCCGCGGGGCGGATCTCCCAGACGCCGGAGCACGGCTTGAACATGGCGTCCCTGGCCTGCTCGGCGAGGGACGCCACGAACTCCAGGTCGATCAGACCCTGGAGCGCCAGGCGGTAGCACACCTCCGCCGCGTACGAGGTCCAGTCGTGCTGCTTCTGGTCGCCCGCGCCGTTGCCGACGCGGTAGACCGAACCGCGGTGACCGATCCCCGGGATGATGATCTCGCCGTTGTCCGCGACGTTGCCGCCGTCGACCTCGTGCATGATCGCCAACCTGTGGCGGATGTCGTGCAGCTTCTTGTACCACCGGTACCGCGCCAGGAGGACCTTCTGGTCTCCCGCGTCGGTCAGGCTGAGAACCGTCAGGCCGGCGTCACGCTCCCAGTCCTTCAGGTAGTCCCAGCACCGCACGGCCAGGCCGAGCCGCGGGTCGTCCTCCGGAAGGCTCCGGGTGGCGGCGGCGTAGAACGAGCCTCCGTCCCCGTAGCCCAGCAGCCGCAGGTTGATCGCGCTTTGGATCGCGATCCCGGCGTACTTGCCGCGGAGGTTCCGCAGGCTCTGGACGTACTTCAGCCAGCCCTTCTCGGACTCGACGATGAGGCGCTTGGCCTCCTTGTCGGTCCGCGGCGACAGGCTGTCGTGTCCCCCGACCGCGAAGAAGGCGGACTTCTTGGCCTTCAGGGGCAGAGACCCCCTGACCGAGGTCCCGCCCTCCCCGAACGTGAGGTGCATGTTGGTCGTGAAGAACATCTTCACGTTCCCCACGGTGGCGACGTACTCCGTGAAGCCGCGCCCGGAGCGCAGGACGGTCCACTGGACCGGCTGCTCGCCCGCGTGGCCGTAGCGGAGGCGGAAGTCCAGCGTGGCGGTGATGCTCCCCCTGTCACAGGTGAGCCTTCGCACCAGCTGGTTGCCGTCGGGGGTCGTCGGGGACCCCACCATGACGGCCCGCTCCCGGGCTTGCCCCGTGGGGCTCGTCCAGGTCGACACCAGGGTGGCCGAGTTGGCCTTGAGCCGCATGTCGGTCGGTCGGTCCTGACCGGCGACACCGAGTCGGAACGCGGTGTCCTCCGTCCCGTCGTACAGGCCGTTGCAGACCGGCACGCCGTGGCCGAAGGGAACGTTCCACGAGCAGACGTTCCCGTCGGGGCCGAAGACCGCGAGGCGGCCGTGGCCGTTCCCGATGACGGCGGTGTCGCCGATTTCGGGCGACTCGTACTTGCGGCCGATGACGCCGGCGATGCCGGCGGCGACGGCCGTCGCCGCGGCGTCTGCGGGGCTTCGCCACCGCATCCGCTGCAGCTCTACTGAGAGCTCGCTACGCATAGCGTTCTCTCCTCTCTGGGTTGTTGGGTGTGTTGCGTGCGCCACGTGAGGTGGCACACATTCGTGACTGTCCGTGGATGTCAGACGGAGGCAACACACCGGACACACGCAGGACTTGCGGGCGTCACCGTCCCGCCATTCACGCCGACGTGATCATTGTTGAAAGGGGCAGGGGGGTGATAAATTGCCGCCTTTCGGCGTCGGCGAAGCCGGATCCCGGGACGTCGCGAAGTCGGCCTGACGGGCGCGGCGCGGGAGTCGCCAGGCACGACGAGGCTTACGACGCCGATCATGCGCGGAGGGCGGTCACTGTCCGGAGTCGTGTGGTCCGCATCGAGTCCCGCAGTCAGCGGTGTCAGGACGTCGATTTGGCCGCGTCCGGCCAACCCGAAGGATTCGGGCGCGACGCCTCGGTCGAGAGCGATACGGGCGAGCGCGAACGAGTAGCCGGGGCACGGTGCCGGGCAGTGGCCGGTGACCGGGCCGGCGTCGTAGTCCGCGCCCGCGGCGATCGACTTCAGATAGTTGCCGTACTGCACCACGAGCGGCTCGTCGAGGCCGAGGCGCTCCTCGATCGCCTCGGTGGTGGCGGCCCGGCCGACGTAGGCGGCGGCGATCTGGTCGTGCGCTGCCCGGCCGGCTTCGGTAACCAGAAGAAGATGCCGAAGGTCACCAGCGTGGTGAGCAGGAGCATGAGGACGGCGCCGACGAGGCGCCGGACGAAGTAGGCGAACACGTGTCCCGGTCCCGTCCGGCCCGGCCTCGCACCGGGCCTGAGCCAGGATGAGCGCCCTGTCGATCAGGCCGGTCTCGGGGAAGTCACGGAACCGCTTCCCCCGCGGAGAAGATTGTGAATTCTTCTCACGTCACCGGCCGAACCTGGTCGTTCGCCGACCTAGACTTTGCGCCTCGGGCAGGTCGCGGGTCATGATTTGCCCCACACAGGTCCCATAAGTAAGTAATTACCCCGTGTGAACGGCGCGCAACGCAGGGGGACGGAGCTGGGAGGTTCTGTGGCGAACGACGGTTCGACCACCAGCGGGCGCCCGTGGGCGGATCTGCCGAGGGAACTGGCGGATCACATGCGACCCCACCTCGACGAGGTGGCGGACGACATGATCCAGGAGATTCAGACGCGCGTCAGGGAGTACGACCGGCCGGGGGACGGCTCCTACTCGGGGACCCTCCGGCTCGCCGTCGAGCGCGTGCTCCACTTCTTCGTCGAGCGGGTGGCCGACCCCGGCCATGATCCCGCTCCGGTGACCGACTTCTTCCGCGCCATCGGCCGCGGCGAGGCGGGCGAGGGACGCAGCCTCGACGCGATGCAGACGGCGATGCGGGTCGGCGGCATGGTGGCGTGGCGCCGGATGACCGAGGGCGCCGAGGCCCTGCAGGTGCCGCCGCGCACGCTCGGCGCCGTCGGCGAGGTCCTGATGCAGTTCCAGGACGAGCTGGCGCACGCGGCCGCCGAAGGGTTCTCGCAGGCCAAGGCGGCGGTCGCGGGCGAGATGCAGCGCCGCCGCAAGCGCCTGCTCGACCTGCTGTTCGCCGACCCGCCGGCCGCGCAGGAGGCGATCGCCGACCTCGCCGCCGCCGCGCACTGGCCCGTCCCGCGGACGGTCGCCGCGGTCGCGCTGGGCCGGCACCACGCCGACACCCGCCAGCCCGCGTTCCCGCCGGACGTGCTGGCCGACCTGACCCGCCGCACCCCCAGCCTGATCATCCCCGACCCGGACGGCCCCGGCCGCGCCAAGCTGGTGGACCGCGCCCTGTCCGGGACGCTCGCCGTCGTCGGCCCGACCGTCCCGCTGATGGAGGCGGCGCGCTCGATCCAGTGGGCCCGCAAGACGCTGTGCCTGGTGCAGCGCGGCGTGATCGAGGCCGACAGCGGCGTGATCCGCAGCGTGGAGCACATGTCCACGCTGATCCTGTTCCAGGACGAGGGGCTCATCACCTCGCTGGCCGACCTGCGGCTCGCGCCGCTGGCGCACCTGCGGGCCAGCCAGCAGGACCGGCTCGCCGAGACGCTGCTGGCGTGGCTGCAGTCGGGGCGCAACGCCAACGAGGTCGCGATGCGGCTGCACGTCCACCCGCAGACGGTCCGGTACCGGCTGCGCCAGCTGGAGGAGCTGTTCGGCGACCAGCTCCTGGACCCGGACCTGCGCTTCGACCTGGAGATCGTGCTGCGCGCCCGGGCGCTGCTGGCCGACAACGCGGGGGAGCGGATCATGCCGCCGGCCCGCGCGGCGGTCGGGGAGTCCGGTGAGGTCGTCAGCCTGCGGCGGGGCTGACCGGGGGCGCCTGGCCGGGGCGGGAGGCCCGCAGCCGCTCGGCGGTGGCGACGCGCTCGGCCAGCCGGGTCTGCGCGTCGCAGAGCAGCCAGAGCTCGCCCTCGTCGGCGGCGACGATCTCTTCGAGGCAGCCGTTGAGGAGCTGGTAGTCCGACAGGGGGGTGACGCGGGTCGCGCGCAGGCCGGCGTCCGAGCGTTCGCTGTGCCAACCCGGCATGCACATGGTCGCCGACATGAAGCGGGGCTCCCTCGGTCGGTTCATGGTAGGTCTACCATAGGACCACCAAACACTGACCACAATGCGTTCGGCGCAACCCCAAGAGGGGGCGGGCGCGTGTGGGATCTGTACGGTATGAGGTCAATGCACCGACCTGGAGCAGGATCTGGTATGCCGCGACCCCCCGCGAAGGCACAGGCGATCAGCAGCGCGCTCGCCGCTCGTATCGTCGAGGGCGAGCTCGACCCGGCGGCCTGGCTGCCGTCCGAGCGGGAGCTGGCGCGCGTGTACGAGGCCGACCGCTCCACCGTCCGGCGGGCGCTGCGGCTGCTGGCCGAGCAGGGCCTCGTCCAGCTGAGGCACGGCGCGGGCGCGCAGGTGCGGGCCGCTCCGAGGGTGCGGCGCGCGGCGTCCGACATCACCCGGCAGGTCGGGGAGTGGCGCGGCTTCCACGTGTCGGCGCGGCGCGGCGGGCGGACCCCGTTCACCCGGACGTCCGTCGCCGAGGCCGAGGCCGACGACCGGCTCGCGTTCCGCCTGGACGTCCCGGTCGGGACGCGGGTGCTGGAGCGGGCTCGCGTCCAGGGCGTCGAGGGGGAGCCGCCCGTCCAGACGGCGACGACCTGGGTGATCCTTGAGATCGTGGAGGAGATCCCGGTGCTGCGCGAGGTCGACACGGGCCCGGGCGGCATCTACTCCCGGCTGGAGGAGGCGGGCTACCGGATCACGTTCGAGGAGTCGGTGACGTGCCGGCTGCCCCGCCCGGACGAGCAGGAGACCCTGGAGATCAAGCCCGACCAGCCCGTCCTGACGCTGTGGCGCCGCGCCCACGACCAGCACGACCGGGTCGTCGAGGTCACCCACCGGGTGGTGGTCGGCGACCGGCACGAGCTCGTCTACCGCTACGGGGCGGGCGTATGAGCGGCGAGGAGCGGCCCGCCGTGCGCCAGGTCGCGTCGCGGGTCGTCTACGAGAACGCGTGGATGGTCGTCCGGGAGGACGAGGTCGAGCGGCTGGACGGCTCGCGCGGCATCTACGGAGTGATCGACAAGCCCGACTTCGTGCTGGTCATCCCGGTGGAGGGGGACGGGTTCCACCTCGTCGAGGAGTACCGGTACCCCATCGGCCGGCGCACGTGGAGCTTCCCGCAGGGTTCGGCGCCCGGCCGGCGCGAGGCCGACCCGGAGGAGCTCGCCCGGCGGGAGCTCGCCGAGGAGACCGGGCTGCGCGCCGGGACGCTGCGGCGCCTCGGGTACCTGAACTGCTCGCACGGGATGAGCGGCCAGGGCTTCACGATCTTCGTCGCGTCCGACCTGGAGGCCGGGGAGGCCGACCGGGAGCCCGAGGAGCAGGACATGCGGCAGAAATGGGTGTCGCGGGAGGAGTTCAGGGCGCTCGTCCGGGACGGCCGCATCACCGACGACTCGACCCTCGCCGCGTACGCCCTGCTCACCATGGATCCGGACGGGTAGCGGGGTCCGGCGGGATCACCACCCGGATGCGGCAGCCGCTGGGGGTGTCCATGACGGTGATGTCGCCGCCGTGCAGTTCGGTGGCCCAGTTCGCGATGGCGAGGCCCAGCCCGGTGCCGCCGCCGGGCGTGCCCGCGCCGGACGCCGACCCGCGGGAGAAGCGCTCGAACACGCGGGCGCGCTCCTCGGGCGGGATGCCGGGTCCCTCGTCGGCCACCTCGATGACCAGTCCGCCGGGCGGGTTCGCGGGACGCGCCGTGACCGTGACGGGGCGGCCGTCCGGGCTGTGCCGGGCGGCGTTGTCGAGCAGGTTGGCGACGACCTGGTGGAGGCGGTCGCGGTCGGCGGCGGCGCGCAGGCCGGGCGCGACGTCCGGTTCGAACACCGCGTCCGGGCGGCCCGCCCGCGCCTCGGCGACGACGTCGGCGACGAACGCGGCGATGTCGAGGTCGGTCACGTCGAGCGCCGCCGCGCCCGCCTCGACCCGCGACAGGTCCAGGAGCTGGGTGACGAGGCGTCCGAGCCGCTCGGTCTGGTCGAGGGCCGTCTCCAGGACGTCCGGCGTCGCGGGGGTGACGCCGTCCGCGACGTTCTCCAGCACGGCGCGGAGCGCGCTGATGGGGGTGCGCAGCTCGTGCGAGACGTTCGCGACGAACTCGCGGCGCTGCCGGTCGACCTCGGCGAGGTCGGCGGCCATCCGGTTGAACGCCTGCGCCAGCTCGCCGACCTCGTCGCGTGAGGTGGCGCGGACCCGGCGGCTGTAGTCGCCGCGCGCCATCGCCCGCGCGGCCGCGGTCATCTCGCGCAGCGGCGCGGTCATGCCGTGGGCGAGCAGCTGGGTGACGACCAGCGAGAGGAGCACGCCGACCGGCATCGTCTGCCGCGCGCGGAATCCGAACGGGTACCCCCACAGCACGATGAGGACGGCGACGCACGCGGTCACGACGACCACGACGCCGAACTTCACCTTGATCGACTGGAGCGGGTCCAGCGGCCGGGGCAGCCGCGCCCACAGCCTGCGGGCGAAGCGGGCGCTCTCGGCGGTCACGGGGCGGCCTCCAGGCTGTAGCCGACGCCGTGCACGGTACGGATCAGCTCCTGGCCGAGCTTGCGCCGCAGCGCCTTGACGTGGCTGTCGACGACCCGCGTCCCGGACGCGTCGGCCCAGTCCCACACCTGCTCCAGCAGGACGGCGCGGGTGAGCACCGCGCCCCGGTTGCGCAGCAGGCACGCGAGCAGGTCGAACTCGGTCGGGGTGAGGTGCACCTCGCCGCCGTCGCGGCGCACCCGGCGGGCCCGCCGGTCGACCTCCAGCTCTCCGACGCGGACCGGCCCGTCGTCGGCGTCCATCGCGGGCCGCTCGACGCGGCGCAGCACGGCGCGGATGCGCGCCACCAGCTCGCGCATGCTGAACGGCTTGGTCACGTAGTCGTCGGCGCCGACGCCGAGGCCGACGAGCAGGTCGGTCTCGTCGTCGCGCGCCGTCAGCATCAGCACCGGCACGGGACGTTCCGCCTGGACCCGGCGGCAGACCTCGAGGCCGTCGAATCCGGGCAGCATCACGTCCAGCACGATGAGGTGCGGCTCGTACGCGCGGGCGCGTTCGACCGCGGACGGCCCGTCCCCGGCCGTCTCGACGCCGAACCCCTCGGCTGCCAGCCGGTCGGCCACCGCCCGCGCGATCGTCGGCTCGTCCTCAACGACGAGGACGCGCGTCTCGTGTCCACTCACGTCACCCGACTCTAGAAGGCCGGTTTGGGCAGGCAAGGTGTGATTTGTGCGGGAGCTGTGAAGATCTTCGGGTTACCAGGTGTGGACGGGCTCGTTGTCGCGCAGGTGCTCGACGTAGGCGCGGGTCATCATGCGCAGGGCGTCGTGGCGGCCGACGCCGTGCTCCTCCTCCAGGCTCCGGACCGTGTTGATCTGCCAGGCGGCTCCGGTCTGGCCGGTGACGCAGCGGCGCTCGATGATGCCGAGGAGGCGGTCGCGGCGGGCGGGGTCGACGCCCCAGCGGTCGAGGCCCTCGTAGGCGAGGGGCAGCAGCTTGCGCAGGACGAGCTCGGCGGCGGGCACCTCGCCCATGCCGGGCCAGTAGAGGGTCGATTCGAGGCCGTCGCGCGCGGCGCGGTGCAGGTTCTCCTCCGCGGTGGCGAAGGACATGCGGGACCAGACGGGACGGTCCTCCTCGGCCAGCATCCGGACGACGCCGTAGTAGAAGGCGCCGTTGGCGACGACGTCGGCGACGGACGGCCCGGCCGGCAGGACGCGGTTCTCCACGCGCAGGTGGGGGCGGCCCTTCACGACGGCGTAGATGGGGCGGTTCCAGCGGTAGATCGTTCCGTTGTGGAGGGTGAGCTCGCCGAGTTCGGGGATGCCGCCCTGGTCCAGCACCTCGCGGGGGTCCTCGTCGTCGCACAGCGGCAGCAGGGACGGGAAGTAGCGGGTGTTCTCCTCGAAGAGGTCGAACACGGAGGTGATCCAGCGTTCGCCGAACCACACGCGGGGGCGCACGCCCTGCGTCTTGAGCTCGTCGGGCCGGGTGTCGGTGGCCTGCTCGAACAGGGTGATGCGGGTCTCGTGCCAGAGCCGGTGCCCGAACAGGAACGGCGAGTTGGCGCCCATCGCGACCTGCGCGCCCGCGATCGCCTGGGCCGCGTTCCAGTACGCGCCGAACTCGTCGGGGCTCACCTGGAGGTGGAACTGGACGCTGGTGCAGGCGGCCTCGGGGATGATCGTGTCGGTGTGCATGCGCAGCGGCTCGGGGCCGTCGATGTCGATGCGCATCTCCTCGCCGCGCGCGGCGAAGATCTGGTCGTTCAGCATCTTGTAGCGCGCGTTGGACGACAGGGTCTCCTCGCCGATGTCGGTGCGCCGCAGGGTCGGCAGGATGCCGATCATCACGAGCCGGCCGCCGACCTCGCGGGCCCGGTCGTCGGCGTGCGCGAGATGGTCGCGGACCTCCGTCTCCAGGGCTCCCGTGCCCGCGCCGCCGAGCTCGCGGGGCGGGATGTTGATCTCCAGGTTGAACTGGCCCAGCTCGGTCGCCCAGGCCGGGTCGGCGATCGCCTTGAGCACGTCCGCGTTGCGCATCAGCGGGTCGCCGAGCGAGTCGATCAGGTTGAGCTCGATCTCCAGCCCTATGTGGGGGCGCTCGAAGTCGAACTGGGACTCGCCCAGCATCCGGGCCAGTACGTCGAGGCACCTGCGCACCTTGTCGCGATACCGCCGCCGGTCCTCGCCGCTGATGGCGACCGAAGCCACGTCCCTGCCCATGTGTGTCCGTCCCTGTGTGCCGGAGGGAATCGTCATAAAACGGGATGTCCCAGTAAGCGATGGTGAAAACACGGCGTGCAGTTTCGGGCTCCCCGTTTCGTGACCGGCCGGTAGCGTGTGTCGTCCCGCCGGGAAACCGGTACGCCGGTCGTGGAGGACCCATGCGCATGCGCCCCCGGTCCATCCGGGGCAGGGACACGCTCGTCGCCGCCGTGATCGCCGCACTGGTGCTCGGCGCCACCGCGATCGGCGTGGACGTCGCCGTGCGCAGCGCCGTCAAGGCGGAACTGCTCCGCCGGACGCAGGTGGACGCGCGCCGCGTCAGCGGCGGAGTGCGCGACGGGACGCTGGAGGGCGCGATCCGCGGCGACTCCCGCGGCCGCGTCCTCATCCAGGTCGTCGAGCCCGGCGGACGGGTGACGAACGCCACACCCGCCGCAACGGACAGGCCGCCGGTGAGCAGACTCTGGCCGCCGAGCCACATGCGGGTCCAGGACTTCACCGAGTGCCGCGGCCGGTGGCCGGGCCGCGAGTGCTTCGTGGCCGAGGCCATCCGGGTGAGCACCGCGCCCGACTCCGTCGTCGTGTACGCGGCCGCCCGGCAGCCGTCCTACCTCGTGAACGGTCTGCTGGAGGGGATGCTCGGCTCGGGCGTGCTGCTGCTGGCCGCCGTCGCCGCGGGGATCACCTGGCGCGTCGTCGGGCGCACGCTCGGCCCCGTCGAGGCGATCCGCGCCCAGCTCGCGGAGATCAGCGCCACCGACCTCAGCCGCCGGGTGCCGCAGCCGGCGGGCCAGGACGAGATCGCGCAGCTGGCCCGCACCGCCAACGAGACGCTGGACCGGCTGGAGCGGGCCGTCGCGCGGCAGCGGCAGTTCGCCTCCGACGCCTCGCACGAGCTGCGCACCCCCATCGCCGGGCTCCGGGCCAACCTGGAGGACGCCTCCATGCACCCGGAGGACAACGACCTGCGGGGCGTGATCGCGTCGGCGCTGCGCGACACCGACCGGCTGGAGTCGATCGTCGCCGACCTGCTGCTGCTCGCCCGCATCGGCACCGGCGGGAGCGCGGCGCAGGAGCCGATCGACCTGGCCGCGCTCGCCGGCGCCGAGGTCCGGCGCCGCCCGTCCGATCTGAAGATCGTCACCGAGCTGTCCCCCGGCGTCGTGGTGCGCGGGGTGCGGATGCAGCTCGTCCGGCTGCTGGGCAACCTTCTCGACAACGCCGAGCGCTACGCCGGCTCGCGGGTCGCGGTGGAGGTGGGGAGGCGGGACGGCCTGGCGCTGCTCGTCGTCACCGACGACGGAATCGGCATCGCGCCCGCCGACAGGGAGCGCGTCTTCGAGCGCTTCACCCGCCTGGACACCGCGCGCAGCCGCGGCGCGGGCGGCGCCGGCCTCGGCCTCGCGATCGCCCGCGAGATCGCCCGCGCGCACGGTGGGACGCTGAGGATCGAGGACCACCCCTCCGGCGCACGCTTCGCCCTGCGTCTCCCCCTGGAATAGCGCCCGCCGCCGGAGCGGCGCCTGCGCTGGGGGAGTCGCCGCTCCTGAACCGGCGCCCCGCCGGAGCGGCGGCCTCGCTCCCGGGAACGCGAAAGGGCCGCCCGGGAGGGGCGGCCCTTTCGGCAGTGGCGGGAGCGCTCAGGCGCGGACGGCCTGGATCTCCAGCTGGATGTCGACCTTGTCGCCGAGGAGGGCCTTGTCGCCCTTCAGGGGCACGTTGAACTCGATGCCCCAGTCCTTGCGGTTGATCGTGGTCTCGGCGGAGAACCCGGCGCGGGTGCCGCCCCAGGGGTCCTCGCCGACGCCGTTGTACTCGACCGTGAGGGTGATCGGGCGGGTGACCTCCTTGATCGTCAGCTCGCCGTCCAGCAGGTACTCGCCGTCCTGCGCGCGGACGCCCTTGGTCGAGAACGTCATGACCGGGTGGTTCTCCACGTCGAGGACGTCCGAGGTCCGCACGTGGGCGTCGCGGTCGGCGTTGCGGGTGTCGATCGAGGCGACCTTGATCTCCGCCGTGGCGGTGGACTCCGACAGCTCCTCGGCGATCTGCACGGACCCGGCGAAGTCGGTGAACGTGCCGCGCACCTTGGTCATCAGGTGCCGGATCACGAAGGTGACCTCGGAGTGGGCGGGGTCGATGTTCCAGGTTCCGACGGTCAGCTCGGGGGCGACGGCGGCGATGCTCATGGGGACTCCTGTTCAATGCTTGAAACTTCAACGAACTCGTCGAAGGTTAGTTGAGGGTTCAAACAGATGTCAATCCCCGCTTGTTCCCGGTGCCGCCGCACCGGCCGGAGGCGGCGGCGGGGCACGGACCGCGATTCCTTCCGCACACCGTGCAACCTCCCAGGTCCCTCGCGCGTAGAGAGCGGGCACAGAGGCGTGCCGGAGCCCCTCTCCGGCGGGATCACTTGGAGTTCTTTCGTGAGCGACGAACCACCGCGCGCCGCCGGGCGGACGGCCCGGACGGCGGCACCCGCCCTGCTGGCGACGGCCCTGCTGGTGACCGGATGCGGGGGCGGCCACAAGGGGGCGTCCGCCGGCGCGTCCCCCGCGGGCGGCATGGAGAAGCTGCCCGAGGCCACCACGTACACGACGCTGGACGACCTGCCGCGGGACGAGGCCCCGTCCGCCAAGAGCGACGGAACCGTCGTGCACCCGGACGACACGGTCCCGGTCTCGGCGAAGCCGGGCGCGCCCGCCGTGGCGGAGCTGCCGAGCACCCAGCTCAAGGGCCCCACGTGGGTGCCCGTCCTGGAGAGCCGCCCGGGCTGGCGGCGGGTGCTGCTGCCGAGCCGCCCGAACGGTGTGACCGGCTGGATCCCCGACTCCGGCCTGAAGTCCGCGCGGAGCTCCAGCACCGTCAAGGTGGACCTCGGCGACCGGAGGCTCACCCTGTCCCGGGACGGCCGCCAGGTGGGCGCCTGGTCCGTGGCGGTCGGCGCGCCGAAGACGCCGACGCCCACCGGACGGACGTTCCTGCTCGCCTCGCTCGCCCCCGAGAAGCCCACCTTCAGCCCGCTGGTCCTGCCCGTCGGCGCGCACTCGGCAACCCTCGACACCTTCGGCGGCGGTCCCGGGACGGTCGCGTTCCACGGCTGGCCGACGAAGTCGGTGTTCGGCAAGGCCGTCACCCACGGGTGCGTGCGGGTGCCCGCCGACGCGCTGAAGCAGCTTGCCGAGGTGCCGCTCGGGACGCCCGTCCAGATCACGGACTGACGGTTCCGCGATCCGCCCGGCCGCGCGGCCGGGCCGCCCGAACCCCGCCCCAACCCCACGATCAAGAACCCCCTGAGGAGAGAACCGTGCGTTTGCAGGCACTCACCAAGTGCGCGGCCGTCGCCGGCGCGCTGGCCCTGCCGTTCGCCCTGTCCGCCGCCCCCGCCTCCGCCGCGCCGTCCGCCGCCCCCGGCGGGGCCGGCTCGGCGGTCGCCATCTCCGCCACCGGCACCGTCGCCGTCCCGCCGACCTCCTCGGTGGCGTCCGCGGCGCAGCGGCCCACCAGCAAGAGCGTGGCGGAACTGCCCGCCAACCCGCTCGTGGCGGCGCGGCTGCTGAACGGCTCCGCGTGGGCCGGGCACGGCCGCGCGTCCGTCGCCGACCTGCGGGTGGCCAAGCTCGGCCTGTCCGCGCACGCCGTCTCCGCCAAGTGCGAGAACGGCAGCGGAGTCTCCCACGTGGCGGGCGCGAAGCTGGGCACCCGGGCGCTGGAGATCGGGGCGACGCCCAACACCACCGTCACCACCGACCTGAAGGGCCTCGGCAACGTCAGGGTCACGCTGAACAAGCAGGTCCGCGGCCACGACGGGAACCTCACGGTGACCGCCATCGAGGTCGCGGCGACCCTGGCGGGCAAGACGCAGACGATCAGCATCGCGTCCGCGAGCTGCGGCAAGGGCGGAGGAGGCCGGCCGGAACAGCCGGGCCGGCCCGGTCAGCCGTCCCAGCCGTCCCAGCCGGGCAAGCCCACCTCGCCCTCGGCTCCGCCCGGTGAGGCCCCCGCCCCGACTCCGGTTCCCGGCGACCTTCCGGTGACCGGCTGAGCCGAGCGGGCATGAGGCCGGGGTCCGCGCGGCCGGCGCGCGGACCCCGGCCTTTCACGTGCGGGCCCTCACCGGACGGGACGCCGGAAGGTCACGCGGTAGTCCTTCGGCCGCCGCCCGGTGTGCCTGGCGAAGAGGGCCGCGAAGGTCCCGGGGTCCCGGTACCCGACCGCGGCCGCGACGGCGGCGACCGTCCGGTCCGTGGTCTCCAGGAGGTGGCGCGCCCGCCGGACGCGGGCCGACTGGAGGTACTCCAGCGGGCTCCGGCCCGTCTCGTGCGCGAAGCGGCGCAGCAGCGTCCGGGTGCTGACGTTGAACGCGTCCGCCAGCGCGGCGAGGTCGTACCGGGCGGCGAGGCTCTGGTCCAGGTGCCGCATGACCCGGCGGGAGAACTCGTGACCGGGCTGCGGGAGGAGCCTGGCGTCGACGTAGGGGGCCTGGGACGAGCGCGCGTCGTCCACAAGCGCCATCCGCGCGGTCGCCCGCGCCACGGCGGGGCCGCTGTGGCGGCGCACCAGTTCCAGGGCGAAGTCGTACATGGCGCTGAACGCCGCCGTCGTCGTCACCCCGGCGTCGGTGACGACCAGGAGGTCGGGCCGGACGTCGGCGCCGGGGCAGCGCCGGGCCAGCTCGTCCGCGAACAGCCATGCCGTCGTGGCCCGGCGCCGGTCGAGCAGCCCCGCCGCGGCGAGCAGGAACGCGCCGACGCAGATCGAGACGACCGCGCCTCCCGCGGCGGCGTGCGAGCGGACGGCCGCGGTCTCCGGGCCCAGCCCCGCGAGCTTCGCGTCCACGTCGAGGCCCGGATGGAGCTCGAACCCCGGCACGACGAGGACGTCGACCTCGCGGAGCGGGGAGACGGCCAGCGCCACGCCTCCCGAGGCGACGACGCGGCGGCGCGGCGACACCACCGACACCGCGTAGCCGGCGCGGTCCGGGCCCGCGACGTGCCCGGCCATCGTCAGCAGATCGGGCACGCCGAACACCTCCGACGCGAAGCAGCCCGGATAGGCCAGCACCCCCACCCGCAACGCGCTCACGCCCGACTCCCGCCGTCCTCCACGATGGCGAGATTACCCCCGCACATGGCGATCCGGCCTCTCCCGGCCGGGCCCGCCGCCCGGCCACGCTGTCTCCATGAACACTGACAGCGGGCGTCCTGACGACCCGATCGCGGATTTCTCCCGCCGGTACGTGGACGTGGACGGAGTCGTGAAGACCGTCCACGTCGCGGGAACGGGGCCGGCCGTCGTGGTGATGCCGGAGATGCCCGGCATCAGTCCGGACGTCCTGCGGCTGGCGCGGTGGGTGCGGGACGCGGGCTTCACCGTCCACGTGCCGTCGCTCTTCGGCCGCGACGGCGCCCGTCCCACGGTCGAGGACGGCGAGCGGATCGTCCGCCGGGCCTGCGTGAGCGCCGAGTTCCGGGCGTTCGCCGGGGGCGGCACCAGCCCCGTCACGGCGTGGCTGCGCGGGCTCGCCCGGCAGGCCCACGCCGAGTGCGGCGGGCCGGGGGTCGGCGCGATCGGGCTCTGCTTCACCGGGAACTTCGCCCTCACCATGGCGCTGGAACCGGCCGTCATAGCGCCGGTCGTCAACCACCCGTCACTGCCCCTGGACGACCCCGGCGGGCTGGAGCTGAGCGAGGACGACGCCCGCGCGGTCAAGGAGCGCGTCGCTCGCGACGACCTGACCGTCCTCGCCTACCGCTTCGACAACGACCGGTGGTGCACCGGCCAGCGGTTCGCCGCCTACCGGGCCCTGCTCGGGGACGCCTTCGACGGCCGCGTGCTCCCGGGCGGCGTCGCGAACACCGACCCGCCGCCGTTCTTCCGCGACGTGGTCGGGACCCCCCACAGCGTCGTCACCGCGCACCTCGTGGACGAGGACGGGCACCCCACGCTCCGGGCCAGAGACGAGATCCTCGCCTACCTGACCGAGCGCCTGAGGCCCGGAAGCGCCTGAACCCCAGGGGCCTGTCTCGAAGTGGCCTCCGGCCACGCGCGCGAACGCGTGACCTGCCTAGGACGCGGCGGCTTCGGGGCGGGCGCCGCGGAGGGGATGCGCGCTGCCCTCCAGCAGGACCTTCGCCACGAGGGCCGGGTCGTCGGCCATCGGGACGTGGCCGCAGCCCTCCAGCCAGACGAAGCGGGCGTCGGGAAGGCGGCGCTGGGCGCGGATGGCCTGGCTGCGCAGGAGCAGGCGGTCCTTGGTGCCCCAGGCGATGGTCACGGGGACGTCGGCGCAGGAGCCGAGGAACCGGGTGGTGCGGCCCGCGCGGAGGGTGGGCTCGAAGCCCGGGGCGTCGCGCATGGCGCGGGCGTCCCCCGCGAGGGTCTCGACGTCCATCAGGTCGGGACGGCCGTAGATCATGCCGAACATGAGCGTGCGGCGGCGCGGGGAGCGGGCCAGCCGGGTGAGGAACGTCTCGGGGACGCGGGCGCCGAGCCGCGACGCGCGCAGCACCGACATGCCGTAGCGGAACTCCAGGTTGTTGAAGAAGCCGGCCGGGGACAGGACGGTCGCCGAGCTGGCGAGGCCGCGGTCGGCGGCTTCGAGGGCGAACAGGCCGCCGAGGGAGTTGCCCGCGATGTGCGGGCGGTCCAGGCCGAGGGCGGCGAAGGCGTCCGCGAGGGCGGAGACGGCCGTGTCCAGCGTGTAGGGGGCGCCGTCGGGCAGCGGCGGGGAGTCGCCGAAGCCGGGCAGGTCGACCGCGAAGACCTCGCGTTCGGCGGCGAGCATGTCCATGACCGGGGCCCACCCCTGGCGGCGGTGGCCGATGCCGTGCAGCAGGACGAGGGGCGGCCCCTCGCCGCGGCGCTCGAAAGCGATGTTCACCCGCGCGTTGTCCACGGGCGAAGGTTAGGCCGGAAGTTACTCAGCGGTCACTAGTGACGCTCGTCACTGCGCACTCGGCGGGGCGGCGGTGCTCCAGGGCGGTCCGCAGCTGCGCGCGGCCCCGGTGGATGCGGGAGCGGACGGTGCCGAGCTTGACGTTCAGCGACGCGGCGATCTCCTCGTACGACAGGCCCTCGATGTCGCACAGGACGACGGCGGCGCGGTACTCGGGGGCGAGGCCGTCCAGCGCCTTCTGGATGTCGTGGTCGAGGTGCCGCTCGTCGTAGGCCTGCGCGGGGCCGGGCTCGCGGCCCCGCAGCCGCTCGGCGGCGTCGTCGCCGAGGGAGTCGAACCGGATGCGCTGCTTGCGGCGGGCGCGGTCGAGGAACAGGTTCGTCGTGATCCGGTGCAGCCAGCCCTCGAACGTGCCGGGACTGTAGGAGGACAGGGAGCGGAAGACCCGGATGAAGACGTCCTGGGTGAGGTCCTCGGCGTCGTGGCGGTTGCCCGTCAGCCGGTACGCCAGCCGGAACACCCGGGTCGAGTGCTCGCTGACGATCTCCTCCCACGTCGGCGGGGTCCACGCCATCGCACCTGCGCTCACCACTACCCCCGTCTGATATTCAATCGTTACGACCAAGCATGCCGGTACCCAGATAAGAGCCGTGTAAGAACCTTGAGCGTGGCCGGATCAGGCACGTGAGATGTGACTCATCTCATTGGACGGAATGTCGACAAGGATTGAGCCGGCGCCGGTCCGCATGGAGGATCGGGAGCAGTCCCCCACCCCGAATTGCGAGGACGTGGCATGGCGCGAAGCTACAATCTGGCCGACCTGCTCGAGATCCTGGCCGCGGCGGGGCCCGACCGCCCGGCCCTGGTGGCGGGCGGGGAGCGGCGGACGTACCGGCGGCTCAGCGAGCGGGCGAGCAGGGTCGGGCACCATCTCGCCGACGCCGGGGTGCGGCCCGGCGAGCACGTGGCCATCCTCGCCCACAACCGGGCCGAGTGGATCGAGGCGATGCTCGGCGTCTTCAAGATCCGCGCGGTGCCGATCCCGGTGAACTACCGCTACGTCGCCGCCGAGCTGCGCCACGTCCTGGCCGACTCGGACTCGGTGGCGCTGGTCGGGGAGCGTTCGCTGCTGGCCAGGGCGGAGGAGGTCCGCGGCGAGCTGCCGGCGCTGCGGCACGTCGTCGTGCTGGAGGACGGCTCCGCCGCGGAGATCCCCGGCGCGGTCGAGTACGAGAAGGCGCTCGCGGGCGCCTCCCCGGACGACGACTTCCCCGAACGCTCCGGCGACGACCGCTACATCATGTACACGGGCGGCACGACGGGCTATCCGAAGGGCGTCGAGTGGCGCTGCGAGGACATCTTCTTCGGCGCGCTCGGCGGCGGGAACGTCCTCGGCGACCCCATCGGCAGCCCCGAGGAACTGGCCGCGAACGCCGACCAGCCCGCCATGGCCGTGCTCGACTGCGCGCCCGTCATGCACGGCGCGGGCCAGTGGGTCGCGTTCATGGGACTGTTCAGCGGCGCCAAGGTCGTCCTTTACACCGACCACGCGTTCGACGCGGACAGGGCCCTGCGGCTGCTCGCCGAGGAGCAGGCGAACGTGATGATGCTGGTCGGCGACGTCATGGCGCGCCCGGTCGCGAAGGCGCTCGCCTCCGGCGACCACGACACGTCCTCGCTGATGGCGATCGCGTCCGGCGGCGCGCCGCTGACCGAGGGGGCGAAGGCGGCCCTGCGGGAGCATCTGCCGGACATCATGTTCCTCGACAACTACGGCGCGTCGGAGACCGGCGCGTGCGGACCGTCCGTCGGCGCCAAGGAGGGGACGGCCCGGTTCATGATGAAGCCCGGGATCACCGTCCTCGACGACGACCTGAACGTCGTGCGGCCCGGCGAGATCGGCAGGCTGGCCCGGAGCGGCCACATCCCGCTCGGCTACTACAACGACCCCGCGAAGACGGCGTCGACGTTCTTCACCGCCGCGGACGGGACGCGCTGGTCGATTCCCGGCGACTTCGCGAGCCTGGAGGAGGACGGGACGATCACGCTGCTCGGCCGCGGCTCCCTGGTGATCAACACGGGCGGCGAGAAGGTGTACCCGGAGGAGGTCGAGGTCGCGCTCAAGGACCACCCCGCCGTGGAGGACGCGGTCGTCGTGGGCCTTCCGGACGAGCGGTTCGGGCAGCGCGTCGCGGCCGTCGTCGCCCCGCGCCCCGGCGCGACGGTGACCCTTGAGGATTTGACCGAATATTGCCGTGAACGTCTTGCCGGTTACAAACTTCCGCGGCAGTTGGCCCTGGTCGGCGAGGTACAGCGAACTGCCGTCGGGAAGTCAGATTACAAGTGGGCCAGGAGTGTGTTCGCGTAGAGTCTTGGTAAAGTCACGGTGTGTGGGTTATACCACGCCCGGCCACTTTTTCCTCGGCGCCTGCCAGTCAAGAATCAATTGATGCCGAGGGAGCGTGCCTTGGGCGCGTTCCGGCGATTAACCGCCGCATGAGTGGGGATCGGCTGATACCGCTCGCGCGCCGGTATCGCCTGCTCTCTGTCGTCGGCAGAGGCGGCATGGGCACCGTCTGGCGGGCGTACGACGAGATGCTCGACCGGGACGTCGCGGTCAAGGAGGTCCACCTCCCCCCGCGCATCACCGAGAGCGAGCGCAGGGTGATGTGCAGACGCCTGTTCTCCGAGGCCCGCGCGACCGCCGCCCTGCGCCATCCCGGCGTGGTCGCCGTGCACGACCTCATCATCGAGAACGGCCGTCCCTGGATCGTCATGGAGTTCCTGGAGTCGTGCTCCCTGCACAGGCTCGTCACGGAGGACGGCCCGCTCGGCGTGCGCCGGACGGCGGAGATCGGCGCGGCGGTCCTGTCGGTGCTGCGCGCGTCGCACGCGGCGGGCATCCTGCACCGCGACGTCAAGCCCAGCAACGTCCTGCTGTGCGACGACGGGCGGGTCCTGCTCAGCGACTTCGGCCTCGCCGTCCACACGGGCAAGGGCCCGCAGCCGGCCGACACCCTGCTCGCCGGGATCGAGGGCTCTCCCGCGTACCTGCCGCCGGAGCGGGTGAACGGCCTGCCGAGCGTGGAGGCGTCCGACCTGTGGTCGCTCGGCGCGACGCTTTACACGGCGGTCGAGGGCTTTTCACCTTTCCTGCGCTGCCACGCCCTCGCGTCGATGGTGGCGGTTCTTCTGGGCGACTATGCGCGCCCGGTACGGGCCGGGCCGCTGGGTTCGGTCATCGAAGGGCTGCTGCTGCAGCGGCCGGAGGACAGATTGACGGCCGAGGCCACCGCCGAAATGCTGCAAATGGTGATCGGAACTGTTCCGGAACCGGGTTTCACCCGCGCGCCGATTCCGCATCCCCGCCGTTTCTCCGCGCACCGCACCGTCCTGCGGCGCCGTGTCCCGTGGGCGCTCAGCGGCGCCTGGGTGTCGAGGGACGCCCCGAGGGCGCCGGTTCCGCGCGGGCCGCGGGTCCCGTGGACGCTGCGCGGCGGCAGGCCGCCCGGCGACAGGTCCGGCAAGCCGCCGTGCGGTTCGCGGCAGGCGGGGTGGCGCGTCCCGGCGCTGCCGTCGCGGCGCCTGCGGCCCGGGACGGTCGTCAGCGTGGCGCTGCTCGCGGCGGTCGCGGCCGGGGCGGGGACCTGGACGGCCCGGTGGACGGCGGTCGGAAAGGGCGACGCGGTCGCGCTGCGTCCGGCGGCGGGCGTGTCGGTGAAGACGGCGAAGTACCACGAGGCGGGCGCCTACTCGGTGCGGGTGCCCGCGGGCTGGCAGGCGGAACGGCGCGGCAGCGTGATGACCTGGAAGGACGTCGGCGCGGCGCGGGGGCTGCGCATCGCCCCGGCCCCCGGCGACCCGCTGACCGGGCTGCGCTCGGAGGAGCGCGGCGCCGTGGCGGAGCACCGCTATCCGGGCTACCAGCGGCTGCGGCTGGAACCGGTGCCCGAGGTCGTCGACGGCGCCGCCGAATGGGAGTTCACCTGGCGGGACGGTGTGCACGACGCGGTCCGGCACGTGCTGTGCGGCCGCGCGGCCGGGTACGAGTTCTGCTTCCACGCGCCCGATCCGGAGTGGACGCCCGGCCAGCGCCTCTACGACAGGATCCTCAGGTCGTTCAGGCCGGAGAACGGCGGCTGAGCGCCCGGACGCGAAGGCCGGTCAGGTCGTCTGCTGGAGGCGCAGGAGGAACTCGGCGTTGGAGGAGGTGCCCTTCATCTTCTCCAGGAGCTGCTCGACGGCGCCCTGCCTGTCCAGGCCCTGGAGGGCGCGGCGCAGGCGCCAGGAGAGGGCGAGCTCCTCGGGGGACATGAGCAGCTCGTCGCGGCGCGTCCCGGACGCCTCGATGTCGACGGCGGGGAACACGCGGCGGTCGGCGAGGCCCCGGTCGAGCTTCAGCTCCATGTTGCCGGTGCCCTTGTACTCCTCGAAGAAGACGTCGTCCATGCGGGACCCCGTCTCCACCAGGGCGGTGGCGAGGATGGTGAGCGAGCCGCCGTTCTCGATGTTGCGGGCGGCGCCGAAGAACTTCTTGGGCGGGTAGATCGCGGTCGTCGCGACGCCGCCGGCGAGGATGCGGCTGCTGGAGGGCGCCGCGAGGTTGTAGGCGCGGCCGAGCCGGGTGATCGAGTCGAGCAGCATCACGACGTCGTGGCCCTGCTCGACGAGGCGCTTGGCCCGCTCCACGGCGAGCTCGGCGAGCGCGGTGTGGTCGCGCGCGGGACGGTCGAAGGTCGAGTGGATCACCTCGCCGCGGACGGTCCGCTGCAGGTCGGTGACCTCCTCGGGCCGCTCGTCGATGAGCAGGACCATCAGGTGCACCTCGGGGTTGTTCTCCGCGATGGCGTTCGCGAGGGCCTGCAGCACCATCGTCTTGCCGACCTTCGGCGGCGACACGATGAGCCCGCGCTGCCCCTTGCCGATCGGCGCGACCAGGTCGATGACGCGGGTCGCGAGCGGGCCGGTGTCCAGGCGCAGCCGCTCCTCGGGGAACAGCGGGGTCAGCGCGCCGAACTCGGGCCGGTTCGCCGCCTCCGCCACCGGGAGGCCGTTCACCGTCTCGACGCGGACGAGGGAGGGGGAGTCGCCCCGGCCCTGCTTGGGCGCCCTGGCGAAGCCGGCGACCACGTCGCCGGGACGCAGGTGGTGCGCCCTGACCTGGGCGAGGGAGACGTGCACGTCCTCCGGGCCGGCGAGGTAGCCGGACGTGCGGACGAAGGCGTGCTTGTCCTGGAGGGACAGGAGGCCGTGGAAGGGGACGGTCGGACCGTCGTCGGCCGGGCGCCGCGGCTGCCGGGCGTCCTTGCGGGCGCTCTGCGCGGACACGGTGTGCGCGCCGCGTGCGGGGGCCTTGCGGCCTGCCGCGGGTTCTGTTTCGAGAGTGGGGGCGGACATACGGGTCCCTTCTCAGGCGGGCGCGCGGCGGGCGGCGCCGCCCGGGGTCGGAATCCGCGTACGGCGGCGGAACCCGCGGCGCGTACGCGAGAGGAATGCGAAGGATGCAGCTCGGTCCACCGGGCTGACGTCGGCTCCCTTGTGCGGTGGCCCCGCACGCCGTGTGCGTGCCGGACCGAAACTCACCGGGCGCTCAGATGGCCCGGGCGGGGAAGAGACGTCCTCGACGCGAGTCGTGAGAATCCAAGGACGTTGCCTCGACAGTACAGCAATCGAGGGCGCTTTCGCATTCCCCCGGTTCGGTGACGGCTTTCACGCGGATGTCCCCCTGCGCTCGTCCGGTGCCGCGGCGTCCCCGGCCGCGGTCCCGGTGCTCATGCTGACAGTGCCCATGCCGGCGATGGTTATGACTACCGGACCGGCCTCCAGGTTCCGACGGCCCCCGGACCGGCCCTCCCGCGGCGGGGCGCCGGGCGGCGGGCGAATACGATGAGCCGCGCTGCGCGGGGCGAGGGAGGACGATGGGCGAGGGGCTGCGGTTCGAGACGGCCGGGGGCGTCGGGACGATCACGATCGACCGGCCGGCCAAGCGGAACGCCATGTCGGCGGACATGTGGCGGGCGCTGCCCGGCATCCTGGACGGGTTCGCCGCCGACCCCGGCGTCCGGGTCGTGGTGCTGACGGGCGCGGGCGGCGACTTCTGCGCGGGCGCCGACATCTCCGAGCTGGACGACATCCACCGCGACGACGACTCGCACCTGTCGACGGTCGCCGAGCGGGCGCTCGCCGCGTTCGGCAAGCCGACGCTCGCCGCGATCGAGGGATACTGCGTGGGCGGCGGCTGCCAGCTCGCGGCCGCCTGCGACCTGCGGTTCGCGGCGGAGGACGCGCGCTTCGGGATCACGCCGGCCCGGCTCGGCATCGTCTACCCGGCCGCCGCGACGGCGCGCCTGGTCGGGCTGGTGGGGCCGTCGGCGGCGAAGTACCTGCTCTACTCCGCCGACCTGGTCGACGCCGCCCACGCGCTGCGCGTCGGGCTGCTGGACGAGGTGGTCCCCGGGAACGCCCTGCGCGATCGCGTCGCCGCGTTCACCGAGACCCTCGCGTCCCGCTCCCTGCTCACCCAGCAGGCCACCAAGGACATCGTGGACGCCATCGTCGCCGCGGGCCCGGTCGAGGAGAAGACCCGGCGGTGGCTCGCCGAGGTCGCCGCCAGCGGGGAGGTCGAGGAGGGCATCGCCGCGTTCCTCGAACGCCGCGCGCCCGAGTTCCCCTGGAAGTCCCCCCTGCGCTGAGGGCGACCGCCGGCGCCGGCCCGTGACGGTTCAGGCGTTGAGAGCGGGCCAGGCGGACACGTCGCAGAACCGGCCTTCGGGCAGCCGGTGGAGGCGCCGGGCGGCGACGTCCGGGTCGTCGAGCAGCCCGTCGGCGTCGGGGCCGCGCAGCTCGGCGAGCGGCAGGACCCCGCACACCAGCGACTCCGGCGTCCGCGCCATGAGGAGCGGCCCGATCCGCGCGCCGCCGCCGTCGACGTCGCGGAGCGCGCCCAGCAGGGCCCGCGCCGGGCCGGTGGACTCCGCGCGGTGCTCGCGCAGCGCGGCCACGAGGTCGAGGAAGTCGCGTTCCAGGCCGCGCGGGCTGCGTCCGGACAGGTAGTAGCGGTCCCCGTCGGTCAGCTCGACGCGCAGCCCGTGGTGTTCGGCGAACCGCTCGAACGGGCCGGACAGCGCCGGGCGCGCCTCGGCCGGCACGACCGCGAGGGACCCGGTGACCAGGTCGGCGGGGTCGGCGCCGAGGGACTCGGCGGCCGCCTGGTCGAGCCGCCGGGCGAGGTGCCCGCGGAGCACGGCCATCTCGGCGGCCAGCCGCTCCACCGCGGCGCGCTGCTCCTCGGCGGCCTCCCGCTGCTCCTTCAGCCGGCCGCTCACGTCCGGCACCAGCCGGTCGTTGATCTGGGCGACCAGCGACCGGATCCGGGCGTCGGCGTCGTGCAGCCGCGCGCGGATGTCGGCGATCTCGGGCGCGCCCGGCGTCCGCCCGCGCTCGAACGCCAGCCACAGCTCCCGCCCGGCGATCGCCAGGCACAGCAGAACGAGAATCACCGTCATCGCGCCCTCCCCGGGCCTGCTCGCGGGGCAGACTACGCCACCGCCGCGCCCGGCGGCGGGCGGCTCAGCGGTTGAGGTAGGCCAGGACGGCGAGCACGCGGCGGTTGTCGTCGCCGGTCACGGGCAGGTCGAGCTTGGCGAAGATGTTCGCGGTGTGCTTGGTCACCGCGCGCTCGGTGACGACGAGCCGCTCCGCGATCGCCGCGTTGGAGCGTCCCTGCGCCATCAGCTCCAGGACCTCGGTCTCGCGCGGGGTGAGGCGGCCGAGCGGCGTGTCGCGGGTGCCCCGGGCCACGAGCCGGGAGATGACCTCGGGGTCCATCGCAGTGCCGCCCGCGGCGACCCGGCGGACCGCGTCCACGAACTGCGCCGCGTCGAACACCCGGTCCTTGAGCAGGTAGCCGATCGCGCCGGTGCCGTCGGCGAGCAGCTCGCGGGCGTAGAGCTGCTCGACGTACTGCGACAGCACGAGGACGGGCAGCCCCGGGATCCGCCGCCGCGCCTCCAGCGCCGCCTGGAGGCCCTCGTCGGTGAAGGACGGGGGCAGGCGCACGTCGACCACCGCCACGTCCGGGCGGTGGTCGAGCAGCGCCTTCAGCAGGGACGGGCCGTTGTCGACGGCCGCCGCGATCTCGAAGTCGTGCGACTCCAGGAGGCTGACGAGCCCCTCCCTCAGGAGGGCGAGATCTTCGGCGAGGACAACGCGCACGGCAGCTCCATGGTCACGATCGTCGGGCCGCCCGGGGGCGAGCTGAGGGCGAGGACGCCGTCGAATGTACCGATCCGCCGCTCGATCCCGCGCAGCCCCGAGCCGCCGTCCAGGGTCGCGCCGCCGCGCCCGTCGTCGGTGACGGTGATCCGCAGCATGCCGTTCTCGTGCCGCATGTCGATCCAGACGCGGGACGCGCCGGAGTGCTTGGCCGCGTTGGTGAGGATCTCCGACACCGCGAAGTAGGCGGCCGACTCGACCGGCGGCTCGGGCCGCGCCGGCAGGTCGGCGGACACCTCGACGTCCATCGGGTGGTCGAGCGCGAGGGCGCGGACCGCGTCCCCGACGCCGCGGTCGGCGAGCACCGGCGGGTGGATGCCGCGGACGAGGTCGCGCAGCTCGTGCAGCGCCTTCGCCGAGGACGCGCGGGTCTCGGCGAGCAGGATGCGGGCCTTCTCCGGGTCCCTGTCGAGCAGGTGCTCGATCGCGCCGAGGCTCATCCCCATCGCGACGAGCCGGGCCTGGGCGCCGTCGTGCAGGTCGCGCTCGATGCGGCGCAGCTCGGCGGCGGAGGCGTCCACGGCCTCCGACCGGGTCTCGGTGAGGTGCTGGACGCGCAGGGCCAGCTCCGACTTCCTCGTCGGGCCGAGGAGGGCGCGGCCCCAGTGCCCGTAGGCGGTCAGCATCTTCGGGCCGATGGCGTACCCGAGGGCGATGCACGCGGTGGCGACGACCACCGTGGAGAGGATTCGTCCGGTGTCGCGGCCGTACCCCGCGGTGACGTGGATGTAGGCGTACCAGTCGCTGCCGCCGTAGTGCCCGATCATGTCGCCGGCGAAGGCGGCGAGCACGTACCCCCACACCCCGTACAGGATCAGCATCGCGGGCAGCGCCGCGGTGAGCGCCGACACGACCGGGTCGGTGAGGACCCACAGGTAGTCCCGCCAGGTGGCGGGGTCGCTGATCAGTGCGACGAACCGCCTGACCATGCCCTGGAGCCCGGGCTCGCGCTCCGGTTCGGGCAGGTACGGCCGGGCGATCCGGACGTCGGTCCAGCGGTTGATGCGGACCCGGTACGCGTCGAGCCGCTCGCGCAGCAGCATCGCCGAGGACGGGAACAGCAGCACCCCGACGAAGCTCGTGATCATCGATACGACCGCGATGAACCACAGGCCGGCGAGTGTCGCGGGGATGCCGAGCAGCCAGAGGGCGAGGCCCCGCCAGGGCGCCCGCACATGCCGTTGCAGCCGTGTCTCTTCCACCACTCCACCGTTCACCGGATCCTCCGCGGGTCGCTTGCCGTCTGGAGTCCAGTCTTGTGGCGGCGCCCTCGCAGCACAGTGTGCCCGCAACCCGGGCCTGGGGTGTACCTGAGTACACCCCAGGCTCCGCCGAGGTCAGGGCGCCACGAGGGTCAGGGCGCCACGAAGGTCAGAGCGCCACGAAGGTCAGGCCGCGCTTCTTCATCTTCGGGATGACGGTGTCCAGGGCCTTGAGGGTCTGGGAGCGGTCGCCGCCCCCGTCGTGGCACAGCATGATATTGCCGGCCTTGCCCTTCATCAGCGTGCGGCGGATGTGGCCGACGCCGGGCCGGGCCCAGTCGCGCGGGTCGACGGCCCAGTCGATCGGCAGCATGTCGTGCTCGGCCACCGTCTCCAGGATCGTCTTCGTCCACGCGCCGCCAGGGGAGCGGAAGAACTGGGGCACGACGCCGGTCACGTCGGCGATCCGGTCGTGCGCCTCCACGATCTCCTTGCGGACCCGCTTCTTCGCCATGCTCGCGATGTAGATCGGGTGCGTCTCGGTGTGGTTGCAGATCTGGTGGCCGGCGTCGGCGATGCGGCGCGTGAGCTTGGAGAACTCCTTCACCTGCTCGCCGATGACGAAGAACGTCGCGTGGATCTGGTGCTCGGCCAGCAGGTCGAGGACCCGGGGCGTCCACAGGGGGCTCGGGCCGTCGTCGATGGTGAGGGCGATCGACTCGGCGGGCGGCGGGGGCGACAGCTGCGTCAGCTCGCGGACGGGGGTCTCCAGCGCGGTGAGCTTCGCCGGCGTCCACGGCGCGGGCCTGGGGGTCGGAGTCGGGGTGGGCGTCGGGGTCGGATGGATGACCGGCCTCGCGCGGGGGGACGGCACGGCCCATGCCGGTGCCCCCGACCCGTGCGGAGGGCGCGCGCCGTCCGCCCCGAGCGCGGCGAGACCGGCCGCCGCCCCCATCAGCCAGAGTGCTTTGCGGCGGGATGTCCAACCTGAGTCCTCAACCTCCACAAGTCCCACGCTATCGGGGTTTTGGGCGGGTAGGAGGCCGCTATGGGATCACAATCGGCTCACCTGAGTGGTCCGATTTCGGGCCTGGGCGCAGCGCCGCAGGTCGGGCCACTGCCGGCGTCGCGAACGGTCCTCGCCCCGCCCGCGGTGTTCACCGGCCCGTGAAGGCCCCCGCCGGCCCGCCCCACCGCAACCCGAGGGCGGCGGCCGGGGCGCTGATGGTCCCGCAGGTCCTCTCGGGCATCCAGCTTTACTTCACCGGCGCGGCGCGGCGCGAGGGTCAGGGGAGCAGGCCGGCGCGGCGGGCGGAGGTCACGGCCTCCAGCCGGGTGTGACTGTCGAGCTTGCGCATCGCCGACCGCAGGTAGCTCTTCACCGTCTCCGGCAGCAGGCCGAGGCGCTCGGCGGCCTCGGCGTTGGTGCAGCCGATCGCGACGTACGCCAGGACGTCCAGCTCGCGGGGCGACAGGACGGGGCGCGGCGACCCGGCCGGCTCGTCCAGCCCGGCCGCCGCGAGGCGCAGCGACGCCTCCCGCAGGCGGTCGCGGGTCGGCAGGTCGCGGACCTGCTCGGCCAGGGCGCGCAGCTCCGCGTGCACGGCCCGGACCTCCTCCCAGCGCGCCGCCGACATGGCGGGCGGCGTCCGCGCCAGCGCCTCGTCGGCGCGGTCCTGGACGGCGAGGTCCTGTTCGAGGTCGCGGGCCGCCTCCACGGCCGCGCCCACGACGCGGTCGGCGAGCGACAGCGGCTCCCTCAGCGCGCCGTAGAGGACGCCGCGGACGCGCCGCCGCACCACGATCGGGACCGCGACGATCGACAGCAGCCCCTCGCGCCCGACGGGCTTGTCGTAGTCGTGGCTGATCGACGCCGAGCACGGGTAGTTGCTGACCCACGCGGGCCGTCCCATGGCCATCGCCTTGCCGCCGAGCCCGTTGCCCTGGCGCACGACGAGGCCGTTCAGCGAGTCGGTCGTGTTGCCGACCAGCTCGGTGATCACCAGCCGGTCCTGGCCGCTGAGGGCGCCCCCGAACACCATGGGCAGGCCGGTCGTGCGCTGCAGCGTCAGCACCGCCGACCGGACGGCCCCCACGTCATCGCCCATGCTCCGAGGATGCCCTGCGCGACCCCCGCCTCGAAAGTGGCGGGACGGGCGAACCTGGTCATGCGGCGGCGCGGGCCTACGCGTGCCGCGAGGCGGGGTCCTCCAGGCCGAGGATGTCCACGGCCTCGGCGCGCATCTGCACCTTGCGGATCTTGCCGGTGACCGTCATCGGGAACTCCTCCACCACGTGCACGTAGCGGGGGATCTTGTAGTGGGCGAGCCTGCCCTCGCAGAACGCGCGCAGCTCCCCGGCGGTCAGGCCCGGCACGCCCTCGCGCAGCCGCACCCAGGCCATCAGCTCCTCGCCGTACTTCTCGTCCGGGACCCCGATGACCTGCGCGTCGACGATGTCCGGATGGGTGTAGAGGAACTCCTCGATCTCGCGCGGGTAGATGTTCTCCCCACCGCGGATCACCATGTCCTTGATGCGGCCGGTGATGTTGACGTAGCCCTCCTCGTCCATCACCGCGAGGTCGCCGGTGTGCATCCAGCGGGCCGTGTCGACGGCCTCGGCCGTCCTGTCCGGCTCGTTCCAGTAGCCGAGCATCACCGAGTAGCCGCGCGTGCAGAACTCGCCGGGGACGCCGCGCGGGACGGTCACGCCCGTCTCCGGATCGACCACCTTGACCTCCAGGTGCGGCAGGACGGTCCCGACCGTGGACACGCGCCGCTCCAGCGAGTCGCCCGCGCGGGTCTGCGTGGACACCGGCGACGTCTCGGTCATGCCGTAGCAGATCGCGACCTCGCTCATCCCGAGCCGCTCGATGACCTGCCTCATCACCTCGACCGGGCACGGCGACCCCGCCATGATCCCGGTGCGGAGGCAGGACAGGTCGAGCCCGGCGAGCGACGGCTCGTTCAGGACGGCGATGAACATCGTCGGCACCCCGTACAGCGAGGTGCAGCGCTCCGCCGCGACCGCCTCCAGCGTCGCCTTCGGGTCGAACGCCGGCGCGGGGATCACGACGCACGCGCCGTGGCTCGTCGCCGCCAGGTTGCCCATGACCATGCCGAAGCAGTGGTAGAAGGGCACCGGCACGCAGACGCGGTCCTCCTCGTCGTAGCCGCACAGCTCGCCGACGAAGTAGCCGTTGTTCAGGATGTTGTGGTGCGACAGCGTCGCGCCCTTGGGGAAGCCCGTCGTCCCGGACGTGTACTGGATGTTGATCGGGTCGTCGGCGGTGAGCATCCGCCCGATCTCGTCGAGGACGCCCGGTTCGCCGGTGCGGCCGGCCTCCATCAGCTCGTCCCACCCGGGCGTCCCGATCAGCACGACGTCGCGCAGGGCGGCGCACCGGGGCCTGACCTGCTCGATCATCGCCGCGTAGTCGGACGACCTGAACACCGGCGCCGCGATCAGCGTCCGGATCCCGGCCTGGTTGAGGACGAACTCCAGCTCGTGCACCCGGTAGGCGGGGTTGATGTTGACGAGGACCGCCCCGAGCTTGGCCGTCGCGTACTGGACGAGCATCCATTCGGCGCAGTTCGGCGCCCAGATGCCCACCCGGTCGCCCTTGACGACGCCGAGGTCGCGCAGGCCGAGCGCGACCGCCTCCACGTCGTCGGAGAACCGCTCGTAGGTCCAGCGGCGGCCGGACGCCCGCTCGACGAGCGCGTCGCGCTCCGCGTGCGCCGCGACCGTCCTGTCGAGGTTCGCGCCGATCGTGTCGCCGAGCAGCGGCGTGGCCGAGACGCCCGACGCGTAGGACAGGTTCATCGCAGGTCCTCTTCCCTGAACTCGCCCGCCGGCCGGTCGTCCTGCCCGGGATGCTTGTCGATCTCGCTGGCCCGCAGCTCGACCCGGCGGATCTTGCCGGAGATCGTCTTCGGCAGCTCGGCGAACTCCAGCAGCCGGACCCGCTTGTAGGGCGACAGCTGCTCCCGGCAGTGCGCGAAGATCGCCTTGGCGGTCTCGGCGTCCGGCGCCCAGCCGCTCGCCAGCGTGACGTAGGCCTTCGGGACGGCCAGCCGCACCGGGTCGGGCGACGGGACGACCGCGGCCTCCGCCACGGCCTCGTGCTCGATCAGCACGCTCTCCAGCTCGAACGGGGAGATCTTGTAGTCGGACGCCTTGAACACGTCGTCGGCGCGCCCGACGTAGGTGATGTACCCGTCCTCGTCGCGGGAGCCGATGTCACCGGTGTGGTAGTAGCCGCCGGCCATCGCCTCCTCGGTGCGCTCGTCGTCGCCGTGGTAGCCGGTCATCAGCCCGAGCGGGCGGTCCTCCAGGTCGAGGCAGATCTCGCCCTCCTCGCCCGGCTCCCCGGTCAGCGGGTCGATCAGCACCACCTTGTAGCCGGGCACGGGACGCCCCATCGAGCCGGGCCTGACCGGCTGGCCGGGCGTGTTGGCGATCTGGACGGTCGTCTCCGTCTGCCCGAAGCCGTCCCGGATCGTGCGGCCCCATGCCTGCTTCACCCGCTCGATCACCTCGGGGTTCAGCGGCTCCCCGGCCGCGACGACCTCGCGCGGCGGTCTGCCGAGCCGTCCGAGGTCGGACTGGATCAGCATCCGCCACACGGTCGGCGGGGCGCAGAAGCTCGTCACTCCGCAGCGTTCGAGGGTGTCGACGAGCCGGTCGGGGTCGAACCGGGTGTAGTTGAAGATGAACACGCACGCCTCGGCGTCCCACGGCGCGAAGATGTTGCTCCACGCGTGCTTCGCCCACCCGGGCGACGAGATGTTCAGGTGGACGTCGCCCGGCCGCAGCCCGATCCAGTACATCGTCGACAGGTGCCCGGCCGGGTAGGACGCGTGGGTGTGCTCGACCAGCTTCGGCTTGGCCGTCGTCCCGGACGTGAAGTAGAGCAGCAGCGTGTCCCGCGACATCGTCAGCCCGTAGGGGGTGAAGGACTCGCCCTCCTCGTAGGCGTCGGCGTACCGCAGCCAGCCCTCCACCGGCTCGCCCACGGCGATCCTCGTGAACTCGCCCTCGACGCCGTCGAACTTCCCGGCCTCGGACGAGGCGGTCACCACGTGCCGGGCCTTCCCGCGCGTCAGCCGGTCCTGGAGGTCGGCCGTGCCGAGCAGCGGCGTGCACGGGATCATGATCGCGCCGAGCTTCATCGCCGCGAGCACGGTCTCCCACAGCTCCACCTGGTTGCCGAGCATCAGGATGATCCGGTCGCCGCGCCGCACCCCCGCCCCGCGCAGCATGTTCGCGACCTGGTTCGACCGCCGCGCCATCTGCGAGAACGAGTACCTGGCCTCGGAGCCGTCCTCCTCGACGATCCACAGCGCGGGCGCGTCGTTCCCTTCGGCGATCTTGTCGAACCAGTCCAGCGCCCAGTTGAATCCGGTCAGCACCGGCCAGCGGAACTTCTCGTACGCCGTCGCGTAGTCGTCGCGATGCGCGAGCAGGAAGTCGCGCGCCGCGCGGAACTCGACTGCGGGCATGGTCTTCTCCCTCGTAGCAGCACGGACACCCCGGTCAGAAGGATGGTTTGCCATCCGGGTGACCCACGCCACCCCCGAACGGGGGTAGTGGGGTGGTCTTACCCGCCCGTTACGAAGGTTGAGCGCAGCAACAGCGCCATGTGGTCGCCGATTTGGCCGGGGCTCCAGCCGCGGTCGTCGAGCAGCGTCCCGCTCACCTCGTTGGCGATCAGCGCGAGGAGCATGTCGGTGGCGGTGTCGACCGTCCAGCCCGGGGCGAGCACGCCCTCCTCGTCCAGCCGCAGGATCAGCGCGTGGTTGGTCTCGTACCGCCGGCGCATGGCGGCCTCCCAGTGCCGCGCCGCGTCCGGGTCGCTGCCCGCCTCCCGCTCCACCGCCCGCGCGACCGCGAGGACGCGCGACATGAAGTCGGCGTGCCGGCGCGCGAACATCTCCAGCGCGGTCACCGCGTCGGGCGCCTCGCCGACGGCGGCGAACCGCCCCCGCAGGTCCTCGACCTCGTTGACGTGGTCGAACAGCTCGCTGATCAGGTCGGCCCGCGAAGCGAAGTGCAGGTAGACGGCCCGCCGCGACACCCCGGCGCGCTCGGCGACGGCCGCCATCGTCGTCGCCGCCATCCCGTGCTCCTCGACGAGCTCGCGCGCGGCCCGCAGCAGCGCCGTCCGGGAACGCCTGCTCCGCGCGTTCCGCGGCTCCTCGATCGCCCTCGCCATGCCCCCCATGTTCCCAGCCGCGCGCCCGCCGCCCGCCCGGACCGCCGAGGTGAGCGGAGTCACTCCCGGGAGGCTGTCACACCTCAGGGGACCGCCCCGTCTACCTGACGTAACCCTCCACACGGCAAGGAGACCGCCATGGACCCCCGTTTCAACTACTACGGCACCGCCTCCGGCGGGAAGTTCATGAAGCACCTGCTTTCGGCGGCCAAGGTCGTCTCGGGCTCGACGGTGCCCTCCACGACGCTGCACCTGGTGGAGCTGCGCGCCAGCCAGATCAACGGCTGCGGATTCTGCGTCGACATGCACAGCAAGGACCTCGCCCACGAGGGCGAGACGTCGGTGCGCCTCAACCTGGTCGCGGCCTGGCGTGAGGCCACCGTCTTCACCGACGCCGAGCGCGCCGCCCTGGAGCTGGCCGAGCAGGGCACCCGCCTCGCCGACGGCGCCGGCGTCTCCGACGAGGTCTGGGAGAACGCCGCCAAGCACTACGACGAGGAGGAGCTCGCGACCCTGGTGTCGCTCATCGCCCTCATCAACACCTGGAACCGGCTGAACGTCATCACCCGGCAGCCCGCCGGCTCCTACGTCCCCGGCCAGTTCGGCTGACCGCCCGGGACACGGACGTGCCGCCCCTCCCGTGAGGGAAGGGCGGCACGCTCGGCACCGCGGTCAGGCGGTGCTGTAGGTGGCGAGGCCCTCGCTCGTGCCGACAAGGCGGAGGCCCGCCTTCTCCAGGACGCGGACCGACGCCGGGTTGGACAGCTCCACGGTCGCGACGGCCTTGTCCACGCCGGGCGCGGTCAGGGCGAACGCCGCGATGGCGCGGGCGGCCTCGGTGGCGTACGCGCGGCCACGGCGGGACGGGACGACGCCGTAACCGAACTCCACGGCCCCGTCCGCGGGCGGCCAGAACAGGCCGACGGCGCCGACCACCAGGCCGGTGGAGCGTTCGATGATCAGGCGCTGGCCGTACTCGCCGAGCGCGGACGGGTTCTCGGCGATGAAGCCGGCGATGACCCGGTCGCCTTCGGCGGGGAAGTCGTCCGCCCAGTGGGCGAGCCTGTCACCGGACTGGACGGCGGCGATCTCGCCGGTCGTCCACGGCCGCAGGACGAGACGGTCGGTGGTGAGATCCGCGTCCGGCGCCTGCGCGTCGGGCAGGCCTGAAGTGGTCAGGTCGGAAGAAGGCAAGTGTGGCTCCTGGTCGTTCTGGACGACCGGGCCGCGCTCAGTCGCGGGCGGCCCGGACAAGGGCATGCTGATGAAGCGCCGCGCGGGCCATATTCATCAACCTCCCCTGTCGCAGGAACGCCGCAGAGCTTACTACGGGCGGCGGCGGTCAGGGGACCCGGAAGCCGCGGAAGGTCACGTGCCTCCAGACCTCGAAGCCGAGCCGTTCGTAGAGTGCGATCGCCGGGGTGTTCGCTGCGGCGACGTGCAGGAAGGGGCGTTCGTTCCGGGACGTGACGCGCGTCGCGAGCGCCCGTACCAGGCGGGCGGCGTGACCGCGCCCGAGCACCTCTCAGGCCGTGCGCGGGTATCGGCGCCCCGGATGCTAGTCGGCGGGGATGTAGGGCGGTGCGACGCCCCAGCCCCAGTGCGGCATGGGGGCCTGGAGGGGCGGCTTCGCGTCCGGCTGGGAGTTGGCGAGGGCGATGCGCGTGCCCCACTCGATGTAGGACGCGAACGCGGCGCGGAACTCCGGGTCGTCCGGGAGGCCGACCTCGTCCGCCGCGTCCATGAGGAGCGCGACCCAGCGGCGGCGCTGCGCCTCGGTGATGGACTTGCCGAGGTGGTGGCGCACCATGGCGGCGTAGCCGCCGCGCTCGCGGCTGTAGCGCTCGGGCCCGCGGAAGACCTCGCCGAGCCAGGCCGCGACCCACTTCGGGTGGTCCGGGGCCATGTGCTCGAAAAGCGGGCGCAGCAGCTCGTCCTTGAGGACGTTCGTGTAGAAGTGCTCGGTGAGCCGCTCCAGCGCCGCGCTCCCGCCCGTCCAGTCGTACATGGTCGGGACGGACGAGCCGGCGCCGCGCACCGCCGTCCGCTCGTAGTGGCGCATCTCCTCGATCCGCTGGACGTACGGCTTGATCTCGGCGAAGAACGCGGGGAAGTGCTCGCCGCCCCGGAAGCCCCGCATGTGGTCGTCGGCCGACGTCCAGCAGATGCGCAGGATGTAGGACGACGGCTCGTCGACGCACCTGGACAGCTCGTAGTCCACGCACTCGGGCGCGGCGGCGAGCGGGACGGAGGCGCGCGCGTAGGCGGCCTCGAAGTCCGCCGCGTCCTGCGGGTCGATGCGGTAGCGGATGTACTCGACGATCATGGGGCCCCCAGGCTGCTTCCGGTCGGATTATCACTGTAATCCTGTAATCATCCGACCGGAAGCGAAACGATCAATCCTGGCGGGGCGAGCGGCGGAACCAGGCGGCGGCGCCCGCCGCCGCCGCGAGGACCAGGGCGATCAGGCCGATCCAGAGCCAGCCCGACGAGCCTCCCCGGTCGTCGGTGTCGCCGGTGGCGACGATGGTCTTCCGGATCGGCGAGGGGGCGGGCTGGACGGCCCCGGACGAGCCCCGCACGGTGAACGTGTAGGTGCCCTCGACCGGATGGCCGTCCGAGGCGACGACGCGCCACCCCACGGTGTACTCCCCGTCGGGCAGCGTGCCGCCGACGGCCTGGGTGACCTTGTTGTCGACCGCCCGCGCCGGACCGGCCTGGTACTGCCTCCGCGACCGGTCGGTCACGACCACGCGCGGCAGCCGGACCGGGTCGCCGTACGTCAGGACGATCCGGGACGGGGCCGCGACCGTCGAGTCCTTCTCGGGGCTCGCCGACGTCAGCGCCGTGTGCGCCGACGCCGGGACCGCGGTCGCCGCCAGGACGGCCGCGAGCGCCGCGGCACCGGCGGTCCCGCGCAGCGCCGCGCGGGTCATGCCCGGCTCCGCGCCCGGGTCACGCCGTAGGCGCCGACCGCGATGCCGGCCGCGCCGACGGCGATGCCGATGCCGCCGAGCAGCCGGGCCGTCCCGTCACCGGACGACGCGGACGACGCCGCGGCGGGCTTCACCTGCGCGGTCAGTCCGGTCGTGGCCGCCGAGCCCTTGGGGAGCAGCTTCAGCACCGGCGAGGGGTGCTCCGGCTCGTTCGCCCCCTCGGCAGGGGGCTCCTCCCACTTGACGACCTCGCCGCCGGAGTAGGTCTGGTCGGCCTTGAACAGGAGCTGGTCGGTGTCGGTGGGCAGCGGTCCCATCGACACGTCGAACTCCTCGAACCGGCCCGGCTCGATCCTGCCGCCGCTCCAGGTGATCTTCGTGACGGCCTCGGTCAGCTCGCCGCCCTCGGTCTTCACCGGCTCCGGCAGCCTGGACCTGTCGACCTTCACCGTCCAGCCGGGCAGCGGCCGGACCGACACCGACGACAGCGGGTGGTCGGTCGGCAGGTTCACCACGAGCTTGGTGGTGGAGGCGTCGTCGCGCTCGTTCGGCACCCGGAACGAGACCTTGGCGTACGAGCCCTGCTCGGCGGTCCTGGGGTTCACGCTGACGTGCGCGGACGCCGCCGCGGCCAGGCCGATCACGGACAGGGCGGCGAGGGACGCGACGGCGCCGGCGCGCCGGGCATGCGGAATGAAGGGCATTGCGGAACTCCGTTCGAGACGCACGGGAAGGACCGGGCGCCGCGATGGGGCGTCCGGTGGCGTACGGCGCTCCGGCTCAGGAGTGAGCGAGCGCCCTCGAACGCGGCGGGGGGCCCCGCCGGACGACCTGGTGCCGCAGGACACGCCCGGTGGCCGTGGCGGCGGCCGCCTCGGGCGCCGCCCGGAGGGGACGGGCCGAGGGCTCGGCCGGCTCCACGGCGAGCAGGGCCGGCAGCAGGCGGATCGGACGGTCCGCGAGGGCGGCGACCCGCCGGGCGAGCGACCACGCGGCCCGCTCGCCGCGCCGCAGCCACCACGCGGCCACCAGCGCGGCCGTGCAGTGCGCGAGCGTCATCACCAGGCCGTTCCCGCCGTGGGCGGCGGCGACCGGGACGGGTTCCATGGCGCCCGTCATGGCGGCGTGCGCCTCGGGCGCGTGATGGGGCGCGGTGGCCGCCGTGAACAGCGTGTGGAGGGCGAACTGCCCGCCGAGAAGCCCGCCCAGGATCGTCGCCAGCGAGCGCTCGTGGCCCGCCAGCATCATCGTCACGCCGAGGACGGCGCCGAAGCCCGTGAGCGCCGCCCAGGCGGGCACCGCCGCGCCGCCCGCCAGGACGTGCCCGAGGGTCGCCAGCGTCGCGCACACGGTGGCGAACACCACCGCGCGTGCGGGCCGGAACAGCGGCTGCGGCGCAAGGGGGCTCATGACGGCGACCATCGTCCCATCCCCCGCGCGCGCTGCCCAGCCGCCCCCGAACATTCGCCGCCACGCCCAACATCTTGGGGTTGTGCGTTGATCGTCGACTAGATGTAGGGTTCAGTCCCGTGCTGGTCCGCCCCGTCGTTCGCGGCGGGGGCGGCGTGAGAGGGAACCCGGTGGGAATCCGGGACTGCCCCGCAGCGGTGAGCGGGAACGACCGCCGTCATCGAGCACTGGGCCCGGCGGCCCGGGAAGCGACGGCCAGTAGGACGCCTCGGCAGAGGCGGCGCCCGCGAGTCCGAAGACCTGCCCGCACGCGAGGCCGGGAGACCGGCCTCATCCGGGGGTCCGGGTCCGTCCCGGATCGACACGTCCAGGCCTCGCGGGTGGGCCGGGGGCGGAGCGCGGCCTGCCGCCGCGCGCCGTTCGCATGCCTCCGCGGGGCGGCATGCGAGGGGAAGATGCACGTGACACAGGTTCTGGCCGCGCCGCCGGCGGAGATCGTCGTCGAGGTCGAGGCGGCCTGCGAGGGGATACCGGACGCCGAGGCCGGACGGGTGCTGGCCGCGGTCCGGTCCGCGGACGGGCTGGACGCGGCGGCCCTGCGGGACCTCGCGATCGGGGAGGCCGCCGCGCTCATCCCCGCCGAGCCCGGGTACTCCAGGGTGGCCGCGCGGCTGCTCGGCGGCCGGATCCGGGAGGAGGCCGCGGCCGCCGGCGTCCGGACGTTCGCCGAGTCGGTCGCCGCCGCGCACCGTGAGGGCCTCCTCGCGGACGACCTGGCCGCCTTCGTCGCCGCCCGCGCCGCGGCGCTCGACGCGCTCGTCGACGAGGAGGCCGACGACCGGTTCGAGTACTTCGGGCTCCGGACGGTCTACGACCGGTACCTGCTCAGGCATCCGCGCTCGCGGCTCGTCCTGGAACGGCCTCAGCACTTCCTTCTGCGCGTGGCGTGCGGTCTCGCCGACACCGTGGAGGAGGCCGCCGAGCTGTACGCGCTGCTCAGCACCCTGTCGTACCTGCCCAGCTCGCCCACGCTGTTCAACTCCGGCGCCCGCCGCCCGCAGCTCTCGTCGTGCTTCCTGCTCGACTCGCCGCGCGACGAGCTGGAGTCGATCTACGAGCGGTACGGGCAGGTCGCGCGGCTCAGCAAGTACGCGGGCGGCATCGGCATCTCCTGGACGCGGGTGCGGTCGCGGGGCTCGCTGATCCGCGGCACCAACGGGCACTCCAACGGGGTCGTCCCCTGGCTGCGCACGCTCGACTCGTCCGTCGCCGCCGTCAACCAGGGCGGCCGCCGCAAGGGCGCGGCGTGCGTGTACCTGGAGCCGTGGCACGCCGACGTCGAGGAGTTCCTGGAGCTGCGCGGCAACACCGGCGAGGAGGCGCGCCGCACCCACAACCTCAATCTGGCCAACTGGATCCCGGACGAGTTCATGCGCCGCGTCGAGGCCGACGCGGCATGGTCGCTGTTCGACCCGAAGGAGGTCCCCGAGCTGGTCGACCTGTGGGGCGAGGAGTTCGACGAGGCCTACCGGGCGGCGGAGCGGGACGGGCGGTTCGTCCGGCGGATCCCGGCCCGCAAGCTGTACGGGCGCATGATGCGGACGCTCGCCGAGACCGGCAACGGCTGGATGACGTTCAAGGACGCCGCCAACCGCGCCTGCAACCAGACCGCCGAGCCCGGCAAGGTCGTCCACCTGTCGAACCTCTGCACGGAGATCCTGGAGGTGACGGGCGACAGTGAGGCCGCCGTCTGCAACCTCGGGTCGGTGAACCTGGCCGCGCACGCCGGGCCGTCCGGCGTCGACTGGGAGCGGCTCCGCTCGACGGTCCGCACCGCGGTCCGGTTCCTGGACCGCACCATCGACCGGGGCTTCTACCCCACCCCGGAGGCGGAGAAGGCCAACCGCAAGTGGCGGCCGGTCGGGCTGGGCGTGATGGGCCTCGCGGACGTGTTCTTCACGCTGCGCCTGCCGTTCGACTCGGCCGAGGCGCGCGAGCTGTCGACGCGCATCGCCGAGGAGATCGCCCTCGCCGCCTACCACGCGTCGGCCGACCTCGCCGCCGCCCACGGGCCGCTGCCCGCCTACGACGCGACCCGGACCGCGCGCGGCGAGCTCCACCTGGACCACTTCCCGGACGCGGCGCCCTCCCGTCCCGCCGACTGGGAGGCCCTGCGCGCCCGCGTCGCGGAGGTCGGCCTGCGCAACTCGCTGCTCGTCGCGATCGCGCCGACCGCGACGATCGCGTCCATCGCGGGCTGCTACGAGTGCATCGAGCCGCAGGTGTCCAACCTGTTCAAGCGCGAGACGCTGTCCGGCGAGTTCCTGCAGATCAACCGCTACCTGGTGGAGGACCTGAAGTCGCTCGGGCTGTGGACGCCGGCCGTCCGCGAGGCCGTCAAGAAGGCGAACGGGTCCGTCCAGGGGCTCGTCGACCTGCCGGAGGAGATGCTGTCGCTCTACCGGACGGCCTGGGAGCTGCCGCAGAAGGCGCTCATCGACCTCGCCGCCGCCCGCACCCCGTACATCGACCAGTCGCAGTCACTGAACCTGTTCATGGAGACGCCGACGATCGGCAAGCTCTCGTCGATGTACGCCTACGCGTGGCGGGCCGGGCTCAAGACGACGTACTACCTGCGGTCCCGTCCGGCGACGCGGATCGCGCAGACGACGGTCGCCGCGGCCGTCTGCTCCCTGGAGAACCCCGAGACCTGCGAGGCGTGCCAGTGAACGAGCGAGCGGAAGGGCGGGGCATGCTCCTCGACCCCGGCATGGACCTGACGCTGCGGCCCATGCGCTACCCGGACTTCTACGAGCGGTACCGGGCCGCGATCCGCAACACCTGGACGGTCGAGGAGGTCGACCTCGCCTCCGACCTGGCGGACCTCGCGCGGCTCACGCCCGCCGAGCTGCACCTCGTCAACCGGCTCGTCGCGTTCTTCGCCACCGGCGACTCGATCGTGGCGAACAACCTCGTGCTCAACCTCTACAAGCACGTGAACGCGCCGGAGGCCCGGCTCTACCTGTCGCGGCAGCTATATGAGGAGGCCGTCCACGTACAGTTTTATCTGACCCTCCTGGACACCTACCTGCCCGATCAGGACGAGCGCGTGAAGGCGTTCGCGGCGATCGAGCACATCCCGTCCATCCGGGCCAAGGCGGAGTTCTGCTTCCGCTGGATCGACTCGCTCGGCTCCCTGGACGAGCTCCGCACCGCCGCCGACCGCAGGACGTTCCTGCTGAACCTCATCTGCTTCGCGGCCTGCATCGAGGGGCTGTTCTTCTACGGCGCGTTCGCCTACGTGTACTGGCTCCGGTCGCGCGGCCTGCTGAACGGCCTCGCGTCCGGAACGAACTGGGTCTTCCGGGACGAGTCGATGCACATGGAGTTCGCGTTCTCGGTGGTCGACACCGTCCGGGCGGAGGAGCCCGCCCTGTTCGACGCGGAGCTGACGGCCCAGGTCACGGCCATGATGGAGGAGGCCGTCCAGGCGGAGCTGGCGTTCGCCCGCGACCTGTGCGGGGACGGCCTGCCCGGCATGAGCGCGGACGACATGCGCGCCTACCTCGAATACGTCGCGGACCAGCGGCTCGTCCGGCTCGGCCTGCCCGCCCGCTACGGCACCGCGAACCCGTTCGCCTTCATGGAGCTGCAGGACGTCCAGGAGCTGTCCAACTTCTTCGAGCGCCGCGTTTCGGCTTACCAGATCGGCGTCGAGGGGACGGTCGCGCTCGACGAGGCGTTCTGAACCTTTTAGAACGGGCAGTCGTTGAACCGTGAAGACAAGGCCGAGGAGGAAGAACATGCCTTCCGTCATCGACCGCATCAAGCGGTTCGCCCGGAGTCCGCAGGGCCGCAAGGCGCGTGCCCGCGCGGAACGACTCGCCCGGGACCCGCGCACCCAGGCGAAGGTCCGAGGACTGCTGTCGCGCGGGCGCGGCGGCGGACGCCGCCGCTACTGACCCGTCACCGATACCGGACCCGTCCCCGCCCCGGGGGCGGGTCCGTTTCCGTGTTGCGCATTGGACGTAACTGCAACTCGTTTGCAATAGTGGCCGTATGGCCGACTACACGCTTCCCGACCTGCCCTACGACTACGCCGCCCTGGAGCCGGCGATCACCGGAGAGATCCTGGAGCTGCACCACTCCAGGCACCACGCCGCCTACGTCAAGGGCGCCAACGACACCCTGGAGAAGCTCGCCGAGGCGCGCGAGAAGGAGCAGTACGGCGGGCTGGTCGGCCTGGAGAAGACGTTCGCGTTCAACCTCTCCGGTCACGTCCTGCACTCGATCTTCTGGGACAACCTGTCCCCGGACGGCGGCGACCGCCCGGACGGGGAGCTGGCCGCGGCGATCGACGAGCACTTCGGCGCGTTCGAGGCGTTCCAGAAGCAGCTCACGGCGGCGACCTCCACCGTGCAGGGCTCCGGCTGGGGCGTGCTCGCGTGGGAGCCCCTCGGCGGGCGCCTCGTCGTCGAGCAGGTCTACGACCACCACGGCAACGTCGGCATGAACACGACGCCGCTGCTGGTGTTCGACGCCTGGGAGCACGCCTACTACCTCCAGTACCGCAACGTCCGCCCGGACTACGTGGAGAAGCTCTGGTCGCTCGTGAACTGGACGGACGTGAAGGCCCGCTTCGACGCGGCCCGCACCCGGCCCGGGACCGGGGCCTCCTCCCGATAGACGGCGGCGTCCGCGCGGCGCCGCTGAGGGGGCGGCGTTCACCAGGCCGGGATCGTGCTCAGAACCTTTCCTCGCGGCCCGGTGAACGCCGCTTCCGCCTTCTCGCGACCGCCTTCGCGCACCACGCGCGCGGTTGGGCGGGCGCCCTCGCGCACCCGGACGGCATTTGGCACGGGCACCGTTGTGCCCGGGCGGTGCGGCGCCTCCGCGGCGCCGCCCCTAGTCTGCTCCTTATGACCGGCGAGTACCTGTACTGGGAGAACGTCCCGACGCGGTGGAAGGACAACGACGTCTATGGGCACGTCAACAACGTCGTCCACTACTCGCTGATGGACACCGTCATCAACGAGTGGATGATCCGGACCGCCGGCTTCGACCCCGCGGCCTCCGGCTCGATCGCGCTGTGCGTCGAGTCCCACTGCGAGTACAAGGCCGAGGCGGCGTTCCCCGACACGATCCGCGTCGGGCTCCGCGTCGGCAAGCTCGGCCGGTCCAGCGTCCGCTGGGAGATCGGCATGCTGCGCGGCTCGGACGGCGCGCTCGTCGCCGAGGGCCACTTCGTCCACGTGTTCGTCGACCGCGGCACCCGCCGCCCGGTCGAGATCACCGGGACGGTCCGCACCGAGATGCGGAAGCTGCTGGCCGCATGACCGCCACCCGCGCAGCCGTCCTCGTCGAGTCGGGGCGCCCCGCCCCGTACGCCGCGTCCCGTCCCCTGGAGATCGCCGAGCTCCGCCTCGACCCGCCCGGCCACGGCGAGCTCCTGGTCCGGATCGGCGCCGCCGGCCTCTGCCACTCCGACCTGTCCGTCATCAACGGGTCCCGCCCGCGCCCCCTCCCCATGGCGCTCGGGCACGAGGCCGCGGGCGAGGTCGTGGAGACCGGTCCGGGCACCGAGTTCGCGCCCGGCGACCACGTCGTGCTCGCGTTCGTCCCGGCGTGCGGGCACTGCGAGCGCTGCGTCGCCGGACGTCCCGCCCTCTGCGGGCCGGGCGCCGAGGCCAACGGCGCCGGGACCCTGCTCGGCGGCGGCCGGCGGTTCCGCGCCCCGGACGGGACGCGCCCGCACCACCATCTCGGCGTCTCGGCGTTCTCCGAGTACACCGTCGTCTCGTCCCGCTCCGCGGTGAAGATCGACCGCGACCTGCCCTTCGACGTCGCCGCGCTGTTCGGCTGCGCCGTCCTCACCGGTGCCGGGGCCGCCCTCTACAGCGCGGCCGTCGCGCCGGGCGACACCGTCGCCGTCTTCGGCCTCGGGGGCGTCGGCCTGTCCGCCGTCCTGGCCGCCAAGGCCGCCGGAGCCTCCACCGTCCTCGCCGTGGACGTCGTCGCCTCCAAGCGGGACCTCGCCGAGCGCCTCGGCGCCCGGCCCGTCGCGGGCGGACCGGACGCCGTCGAGGCGGTCCGCGACCTGACGGCCGGCGGCGCGGAGAAGGTGATCGACACGACGGGCGTCGTCGCCGTCCTCGAACAGGCCTACGCGGCCACCCGTCCCGGCGGCACGACCGTCACCGTCGGCCTCCCGGCCCCCGGCGCGCCCCTCACCCTGCCCGCCCTCAGCCTCGTCGCCGAGGAGCGGACCCTGCGCGGCAGCTACCTCGGCTCCTGCGTTCCCCGGCGGGACGTCCCCCGCTTCATCGCCCTCTACCGCGACGGCGCCCTCCCCGTGGACGCCCTCCTCAGCGGCCGTCTCCCCCTCGACGAGATCAACGCGGGCTTCGACCGCCTCCACACCGCCGAGGCCGTTCGCCAGCTCATAACCTTTCCTTGAATGAACGGAACTGCGTGCTAACGTCTTAATTCACCATTGTGAACGAGCGGCGCGGGCATGAAGAGAACTCTGCCGGACGGAAGCGGGCGGGCCGAGGGCGAGGACCAGCCCGAACCGCGGACGTCCTGGCGCCGGCAGCCCTCCACCTGGTTATTCGTGATCGTCATGGCGGTGACCGCCACCTATTTCCAGGACACGCTCCGAGCGGTGGGCGAGGGGTGGCTCACGCCCGGCGAGGTCGCCGACTCGGTGTCCGCGGGCGATGCGATCCGGGTCGTCGACGTCCACCATGACCTCGACTCCGGCAATCCCGTGCTCGTCCCCGCGCGGAAGGGCGGTGGCGCCGCGCTTCCCGCCGGCGAGTCGCCGCCCGACTCGCTGGGCGAGGAATGGCTGGCCGAGCGCGGCGCGGTCGACGTCGGCTCGTCCCGCTGGGAGATCACCATCGAGACCCGGCGGAACGAGGCCGTGGAGATCGTGGACGTCCGCCCGGTGATGGCCGGCGGACGGTGCGGCCCGGCCCCGACGGGCGCGTACATCGAGAACCAGGCCGCCGGGGGCGGCGACAAGATCCCGCTCTACCTCGTGATCGACGGCCCGCGCCCGCGCCCGGTCTTCCAGCGGAAAGAGGACGGGAGGCTCTCCCCCTTCTTCGTCGGGCCCAAGGCGCAGCGGCTGACCCTGGAGAAGGGCAAGAAGGAGACGCTCGCCATCGAGGCGACCATCGGGCACCCGGACAAGTTCTCGGGGTGGGAGGGGCCGTACTGCCGATGGAGCGTGCGGGTCGACTACATCGCGGGCGGCGGGCGCCACCAGATGTCGATCACGGCGCCGGGGAACCGGCCGTTCGCGCTCACCGGCAGGCTCCCCGACGTCGCGCGGTACCAGGTGGTGTTCATGGACGGCCTGAACTGCCAGAGGCAGCACTACACGAGGGTGTCGGCGCCCAAGTACGCGAAGCTCCTCAAGGCGTCGTCTCCGCCGGAGTGCCCGTAGGCGCGGCCGCCGCAGCGGGGGGCCGGCTCCTCCGGTAGGAGGACGCGACGGCCAGCCCGACGAGCCACCCCCAGACGACGCCGAACCGCATCGCGAAGGGCAGGATGGCCGTCACCTCCGTCCCGAAGCCGGAGCCGTCGTCTCCCATGCGGGACAGGGCGGCATGGACGAGCCCGGTCAGCAGGGCGGTGAGAACGACGACCGACCAGCCGAAGAGGAACGCGTCCAGGGTGCCCCGCCGCGATTCCGGTTCGAGCCCTGAAACGACCTTGCATAACAGCAGCCACAGCAGCGCGAGGAAGAAGAGCGCCACGGCGCTCGACACCGCCCAACTCTCCCTGAGGCCGGAATAGAACATCCACCTGTCGCCGTCCTTGGGGGCGAGCCAGTCGTCGACCGTGAGCGGCGGTGGCTTCGGCCGCAGTCTCGGATAGAGCGAGAGGTCCGCCAGCGCATCGGGCAGCGAGAGCCTGCGACCGGTGCCATAGGAGACGAATCTCGTGGCGCCGCCCAGGAACGCCAGGCAGACCGCCGGAACGATGCCGACGGTGGCGACGTGGCGCGCCCGTCCCGGCAGGTCGCCCACGGTTCTCGGGCGCGCCTCGGAGGTGTCACCGGGCCGTCTCGCCCGCCGTATGCGGTAGACCAGGTGGAGGCCCGCCAGCGGGAGTCCGATCCACAGCGACATGCCGGCACCGGCGAAGAGCGCGTCGGACGGCCAGAAATGGCCGTCACTCCGCGTGTGGATCATTATCGAGGGCGAAATGCCCTGTTCGGCGTCCATGTCGCCAAGGACCACGATCGTCAGCGCCACCACCTCGCCGGCCCCGAAGGCCAGCATCACGACGCTCATCCACCGGAGGAGGGCCCCGACGTGCCCCGTCCTCGCCGTGACGGAGCGCGCGGCGAGATAGACGAGCGCGGTGGTCAGCAGGTAGACGGCGAGTCGCAACGGCCAGATCCACTGCGCCAGATGAGGGCTGACGGCATCGTCGGGCGTCAGGGGCGCGAAGAAGGAGATGACCCTGAGGACGGGGTTGTCGCCGTAGCGGAAGGCGACCAGGCGCACCGGGATGTGGGCGGAGGTGTCCCACTGCGTGAACGATAAGCACCCTGCGGCGCAGATCGCCGCCCCGATGCTCCAGGAGCGTTTCATGCGGGCTCTCAGGCGAGGACGTGGGTGGTGAGGAGCTGCTCGAAGTCGGCCTCGAAGGCTTCGTAGCGGGCGCGCAGGTCCGGCCCCGGCCAGCCGGCGGGCAGCAGTGACGGGGGGAGGAGCGGGTCGTTGAGGAGGTGGCGCAGGACGGCCGCCGCGTAGGTGAAGCGCTCGGCGATCGCGGTCGCCCCGGCCAGGGCGGTGCGCAGGGCGTCGGCCTTGGCCGTCCAGGCGTCCAGGTCCCAGAGGGAGGCGGCCAGGGCGGCGGGGTCCTCCTCGGGGCGGCCCGTGAGGAAGGTGCACTGCCGGACGACGGGTTCGGGCCGCGGGCGGGTCAGGTTCGCCGGGCGCAGCCAGGTGCCCTCCCGCAGCTCCGCGAGCCGCAGGGTCGACATGGCCTGCCGCAGCGCGGCGCGGTCGGCGGCGGGACGGCGCTCGGCGGTGATGACGGCGATCTCCCAGGCCCCGTCCCACGGGCGGGTCGGGTGGAGGCGGGCCTCGTCCTGGCGCGCCTGGCGGGCGAGGAGGCGCTCGGTGAGGGCGTACGTCCCGCCGGACTGGACGAGGTCGCCGGCGGCGACCATCCGCGACAGGGCCACCCGGATCGTCCCCTCCGCGATGCCGAACAGGTCGCCGACGCGGACGAGGTAGCGGGCCGGGAGGCGGGGCGGGTGGACGCCCAGCAGCGTGCTCAGGACGACGGACCGAGCGGTGAGCGGGCGAATCTCCAGGCTGTCCATGGCTGTGGTGACCCTACCGGGGAGGGAGGGTGGCCCCGTCCTCAGATTACAGTCTTTCCGTCGCGTGAGCTACAAGTGTAATGTGCGGTGCATGGCGTCTTACCTCATCGAGTCGTTCGACCGGTTGCCGTTCGGGGGCGCGGAGAAGGCGCGCCGCTACGCCACCGAGCGCTACCGGGGCGCGGCCGGCCGCAACTGGTACGAGTGCGACCCCACGCTGCGGTTCCTCATGCGGCGGCACCTGGGAGAGGGCTTCGGCTGGGCCGAGCCCCGGCTCAGGGACATGGGCGCGCTGATGGGCGGGCCGATCGCCGAGCGGGCCGAGGAGACCGACCGCAACCCGCCCCGCCTGGAGAAGTACGACCGGTGGGGACGCGACATCAGCGAGGTCGTCATGCCGCCCTCGTTCGAGGCGGCGCGCCGGGACATTGTGGCGACGTCGTTCACCCGGCCCGACTTCGTCGCCGAGGCGAAGCGCGCCGGCGTCGACCCCGCGCCGATGGGCGTGGCGTGGAGCTACCTGCTCGACCAGGCCGACATCGGCATGGCGTGCGCGCTCGGCACCGGCGGCGACATGGTCGTGGGCCTGGCGGAGCTGTTCGCGCCGGACGACGTCAGGGCGCGGGTGCGGGAGCTGTTCGCGGCCGGGGAGATGTCCGGCGAGGCCGCGCAGATGCTCACCGAGCGGTCGGGCGGCTCGGACCTCGGCGCGCTGGAGTCGACCGCGTCGCGGGAGGGTGACGCCTGGCGCCTCAACGGCTTCAAGTGGTTCGCCTCCAACGCGGGCGGCTCGGCGTTCGTGGTGCTGGCCAAGCCGGAGGGCGCCGTGGACGGCGTCCGGGGCATCGCGCCGTTCCTCGTCCTGCGGGAGCGGCGGGACGGCTCGCGCAACGGGGTCCGGATCCGGCGGCTCAAGGACAAGCTCGGCACGCGGTCGGTGGCGTCGGCCGAGATCGAGTTCACCGACGCGGAGGCGTTCCTGCTGGCCCCGGCGTCGAGCGCGGGCGAGGGCGGGGACGGCAGGGGCCTCGCCCGCATGATGGAGCTGACCAACGGCGCCCGCCTCGGCATCTCCATGATGGGCCTCGGCTGCGCGCGGCGGGCCCTCGTCGAGTCGCTCTGCTACGCGCGGGCCCGCGAGGCGTTCGGCGCGTCGCTGGGCGCGCAGCCGCTCATGCGCCGCAAGCTCGCCGAGCTGATCGTGGAGACCGAGGCCGTGCAGGCGCTCGTCTTCGACGGCTACCTGGGGCGTCCCCGGCTGCGGCTGGGGGCGGCGCTCATCAAGCTGCGGGCCGCCCGGCTGGGTGTGACGGCCGCGAGCGACGCCATCGAGATCCACGGCGGGAACGGCTACATCGAGCAGTGGCCGGTCGCGCGGATCCTGCGGGACGCGCAGGTCAACCCCATCTGGGAGGGCGGCGACAACATCCTGTGCCTGGACGTCCGCCGCGCGGTCGAGCGGCAGGACGCGCACGAGCCGTTCCTCGAAAGGCTCGACCGGGCCGTCCGGGGGGCGCCCGGCGGCGACGACGAGACGGCCGCGCTGGTCGGGCAGAGCATCGGGCATCTCCGCGAGGCCATAGAGAAGTGGCGCGGACTCGACAGGAACGTGGCCGAAGCCCGCCTCTACCCGCTCGCCCAGTACATGGCCGACGTGTACGCGGCGGCGCTGCTGCTGGAGCAGGCCGGGTGGGAGCGCGCCGATTCCGGCGATGACCGCAAGGCGCTGGTCGCGCGCCTCTACGCTCGGAGCCACCTCGCCGACCCCGGCCCGCTGCGGGGGATCGACGACCCGGCCGACGAGCTCGAACGCTTCGACGACCTGGCGGACGGAGCGTTCACCGACGACTAGGAGGCCGCGCGTGGCGGTACGGATCGAGCGGGACGGCCCGGTGACCACGGTGGTGATGTCCCGCCCGGCGACGCGCAACGCCGTCGACGGGCCGACGGCGCGCGAGCTGGCCGCCGCGTTCCGCGAGTTCGACGCGGACGACGCCGCGAGCGTCGCCGTCCTGTGGGGCGAGGGCGGCACGTTCTGCTCCGGCGCCGACCTCGCCTCGGTCGGCACCGGGCGCGGCCCGCGCCTCGACCCGCCCCCGGCCGACGGGCCGCTCGGCTGCACGCGGATGCGGCTGTCGAAGCCGGTCATCGCGGCGGTCGCGGGCCATGCCGTCGCCGGGGGCCTGGAGCTGGCGCTGTGGTGCGATCTGCGTGTCGCGGAGGAGACGGCCACGTTCGGGGTCTACTGCCGGCGCTGGGGCGTCCCGCTCGTCGACGGCGGGACGGTCCGGCTCCCGCGGCTGATCGGCGCGAGCCGCGCCATGGACCTGATCCTCACCGGACGGCCCGTGGACGGGCGGGAGGCGTTCGAGATCGGCCTCGCCAACCGGCTCGTCCCGCCGGGGAGGGCGCGGGAGGCGGCCGAGGAGCTGGCGGCCGGGCTGGCGCGGTTCCCGCAGGCCTGCCTGCGGGGCGACCGGCTGTCGGCGCTGGAGGCGGAGGGCCTCCCCGAGGACGAGGCGATCGCCGCCGAGTACCGCCGCGGCCTCGGCTCCATGGAGGATGCCATCGAGGGCGCCGGACGGTTCGCGAGCGGCCGCGGCCGGCACGGCGACTTCACCGACATCTGAGCCCCGCGGCCGGGTCTCCGGCGCCCGGCCGCCGACGCCCGCCGGCATCGGCCGGAGGTCGTTGACCGAATGTCATTCGGGACCGTAGGTTCCTGAGGGGCGGCCGCCGTGACCGAGGAGAGCGAAGCGATGACGCTGACCGTGGAGGAGGCGGGCCTGGCGCTCGCCGACCCGAAGGCCTACGCCGACGACCGGCGGTTCCATGAGTCCCTCGCGCTGCTCCGCCGCGAGTCCCCCGTGCACCGGGTGGAGGCCCCCGGCTACACCCCCTTCTGGGGGATCACCAGGCACGAGGACGTCCTGGAGATCGAGCGCAACCACCGGATCTTCCTCAACGCGCCGCGCCCGGTGCTCGGCACCGCCGAGTTCGACGCGCTGAACCGGCAGCGCGCGGAGCAGGGCATCGCGCTGCGCACGCTCGTCCACATGGACGACCCCGACCACAGGGTCGTCCGGGCGATCGGCGCGGACTGGTTCCGGCCGCGCGCGATGCGGGCCCTGGAGCCGCGCGTCCGCGAGCTGGCGAGGCGGTACGTCGACCGGATGGTCGAGCTCGGCGGCGAGTGCGACTTCGCGCGGGAGGTCGCCGTCCACTTCCCGCTGTACGTGATCCTCTCGCTGCTCGGCCTGCCGGAGAGCGACTTCGACCGCATGCTGAAGCTCACGCAGGAGCTGTTCGGCGGCGACGACGCCGAGTTCCAGCGGGGCACGACGAACGAGGAGAAGCTCCAGGTCCTGCTGGACTTCTTCGCCTACTTCCAGGGCCTGACGGAGGAGCGCCGCAAGCACCCCACGGGCGACCTCGCCTCCGCCATCGCCAACGCGCGCGTCGACGGCGAGCCGCTCAACGACTTCGACACCGCGTCCTACTACGTGATCATCGCGACGGCCGGGCACGACACCACCAGCGCGACGATCGCCGGCGGCCTGCACGCGCTCATCGAGCACCCCGGCCAGATCGAGCGGCTCCGCGGGAAGCCGGAGCTGATGCCGCTCGCCGTGGACGAGATGATCCGCTGGGTCACGCCGGTCAAGGAGTTCATGCGCACCGCCGCCGAGGACTACGACCTGCGCGGCGTCACGATCCGCCAGGGGGAGGCGGTGCTGCTGTCCTACCCGTCCGCGAACCGGGACGAGGACGTCTTCGACGACCCGTTCCGCTTCGACGTCGGGCGCGACCCGAACAAGCACCTGGCGTTCGGCTTCGGCGTCCACTACTGCCTGGGCGCGGCGCTGGCCCGCATCGAGGTCCGCGCCTTCTTCGAGGAACTGCTTCCCCGCCTCGGCTCGATCGAGCTCGCCGGACCGCCGGAGGGCATCGCCACCACCTTCGTCGGCGGCCTCAAGCGCCTCCCCGTCCGCTACTCCCTCGCCTAAGGAACCCCGGTGCAGATCGAAGCCGCGGTGCTGCGCGCCGCAGACGCCCCCTACACGATCGAGTCGCTCGACCTCGCCGACCCCGGACCCGGCGAGATCCTCGTCAGGGTCGCGGGCGCGGGGATGTGCCACACCGACATGCTCGGACGCGTCCCCGGAGACCTCGTCGCGAAGCCGGTCGTCCTCGGGCACGAGGGCTCCGGCGTGGTCGAGGCGGTCGGGCCCGGCGTCACCGGCCCCACCGTCGGCGACCACGTGGTCATGTCGTTCGACTCGTGCGGGGAGTGCGCCAACTGCCGCGCCGCCAAGCCCGGTGCCTGCCCGCAGATGACCGCGCTCAACATGCTCGCGATGCCGCTGGACGGGACGCCCCGCGCCACCGGCCCCGGCGGCGAGCCCGTCCACACGCGCTGGTTCGGGCAGTCGTCGTTCGCGAGCCACGCCCTCGGAACCGCCCGCAACGTCGTCCCGGTCACCAAGGACGTCCCCCTCGACGTGCTCGGGCCGCTCGGCTGCGGCGTGCAGACCGGCGCCGCCTCCGTGCTGGTCTCGCTCGGCGTCCGCGCGGGCGACAGCATCGCGGTCTTCGGCGCGGGCGCGGTCGGGCTGGCCGCCGTGATGGCCGCCCGGATCGCGGGCGCCTCCACGATCGTCGCCGTCGACCTGCACGAGTCCCGGCTCGACCTGGCCCGCGAGCTCGGCGCCACCCACGTCATCAACGGCGCGGACGACGACATCGCCGGGCAGATCCGGGCGATCTCCGGCGGCGAGGGCGTGCAGTACTCGTTCGACTCCACGGCCGTCCCCGAGGTCGTCTCGACGGCGGTCGCCTCGCTGCGCACGACCGGCGTGTGCGGCCTGGTCGGCGTCGGCGCCGCCGAGTACCGGCTGGACGCGAACCTCCTGCTCATGGGGCGGACGGTCAAGGGCATCATCGAGGGCGACGCCGTCCCGCACACGTTCATCCCGCGGATGATCGAGATGTGGCGGCAGGGCCGCTTCCCGTTCGACCGGCTGGTCACCACCTACCCGCTCGCCCAGATCAACGAGGCGGAGGCCGACACGACGTCCGGCAAGGTCGTCAAGCCGGTCCTGATCCCGTGAGCCCCGGCCCGGGGCCCTCGAAGAAGGCGGCGCTCTCGGCGTCCGCCGGGTAGTACGACTCGACGGCGACCTCGTCCAGCGTGATGTCCTGGGGAGTGCCGAACGTGGTGATGGTGGAGAACAGCCGCAGCTCCCGCCCCCCGAAGCGGACGATCATCTGGATCATGACGTCGGCGTCCGGCGGCGCGTCCTCGGGGCCGGGTTCCAGCAGTTCCCCGTAGAGGGCGGCGAGCCCGGGGTCGGGCGCGGCGGCGAGCTGCCGCCTGACCCGGGACCGGAACACCGCGCGCACGTCGGCGAGGTTGACGACCAGGCGGGCGAGTCCGCGCGGGTCGAGGCCGAGCCGCAGCAGGTTGACCGGCGGCCGGAGCAGCTCGGGGTCGACCTCGGCGAGGAACGGCTCGACGGCGCGGTTGGTCATGACGATGTTCCAGCGGCGGTCGAACGCCAGCGCCGGATACGGCTCGTGCGCGCGCAGCACCCGTTCGACCGCGTTCCGCGCGGCGGTCAGCGCGTCGTCGCCGAGGGGCCGTTCGGCGTACCGGGGCGCGAAGCCGGCCGCGAGCAGCAGCCGGTTGCGGTCGCGCAGCGGCACGTCGAGCTGCTCCGCGAGCCGCAGGACCATGGCGGCGCTCGGGTTGGACCTGCCCGTCTCGACGAGGCTGACGTGCCGGGCCGAGACGTCGGCGGCGATCGCGAGGTCGAGCTGGCTGAGCCGCCGGTGATGCCGCCACCGCCGCAGGAGCTCCCCGATCGTGTCCACGGTCGTCGAGGTTACTCATCGTGCGGCGGAACGCCATGAAATGGGAGTTCATCGACAGGCGGCAGGGGCCGCCGGAACACTGCGGCCATGACCAACAAGGAAATCGTTCAGCGGGCCCTGGCGGAGCTGCTCACCACGGGCAGCACCGAGGGGCTCCGGCCGCTGCTCAGCGAGGACTTCGCGCACCACCGCCCGGACGCCTCCTCGACCAAGGACGAATGGCTCGCCGCCGTCGAGGCGGCGCTCACCCCGCTCGCCGGCATGCAGGTCGAGATCGTCCACCTGCTGGCCGACGGCGAGCACGTGGTGCTGCACACGCGCCGGCGGCTCCCGGACGGCCCGGAGATCGCGGTAGTGGACATCTGGCGCATAGCCGACGGCCTGCTCGCCGAAGCCTGGGAGATCATCGAACCGGTGGCCCAGGCGACCGCCAACCTCACCTGGTGGGCCCCCGCCGCAGTCTGACCCCGGTAGACCTCGCGGCCGAAGCCGTCCCCAGGGGTGGACCCGGGGGCGGCTTCAGGTGCGAGGTCTCCGATGTCGCTAACGGAAGAAGGCGTCTCAAGGAGTGAGATCTGCGGTGGCGGAGGGTCGATGCGCGCGTACGGTTTACCGCAGCTTCGCTTTCTAGTTGGGCGAAGCTAAGCGGTCCGTAGCTCTGCTAGCGGACCTACACAAAGGAGACACACAAGTGAAAGTCAATTCGCCGGGCACCAGGCCCGGTTCGAATAGCGAGTTCCCCTGGGACAACTTCGACCCGGAAACGTACCACGGGAACAACTACGGGAAGATGCTCCTCCCGGACCGCAAGATCCTCACGCGAGGAGCCAGCTGGTTCAACCGGGTCGCGCTGTGGCGCTACTCCGAGGGGATGGGACAGTTCGCCCACGGAGTCGACGTCGGCCCCGGGTCGAACCTCTACCCCACCCTCAGCATGCTCGCGTACTGCCGGAAGATCACGCTCATCGAGTACGGGGCGGCCAACGTCGAGTACCTGAGGAAGGAGATCCAGTACCTCAGCGACTCGTGGCGGCCGTTCTGGACCGTCATCTCGCGGTTCGTCGGCGGGCGCGACTTCGAGTGGGCGCGGCGCACGCTGCGTGAGCGCGTCACGGTCGTGCAGGGGGACATCTTCACCGATCTCCCCGTGGCGGAGTTCGACATCGGGACGATGCACTTCGTCGCCGAGTCGCTCACCGCAAAGCCGCAGGAGGTCCGGTACGGAGTCCGCAACTTCACGAGGTCCCTCAGGCGCCAGAGCCCCTTCGCCATGGCCAACATGGCGGGGTCCCACGGGTACTGGGTCGGGGACGTGTGGTTCCCCGCCGCGCCGGTGTACGCGACGGACGTGGAGTGGATGCTCGATCTGCTCGCCTTCAAGAAGTGGGTCGAGGAGATCGACAAGGGCGGTCCGTCCGTCCACCTCGACGCCGAAGGGAAGCCCATGGACGACTACTCGGGCTACCTGGTGTCGACGGGCCTGACCTTCTGAACCCAGCCTCGGCCGGTGAATGAGGCCGGCCGGGGCCCGAGCCGTGGGTCCGCACGTCGTGCGGGCCCACTTGGTCCTCGCCAGGCGCCGGACCGGAGCACGATGTCCGACCGCACGGCGGTCGAGGCCCTAGAACGCCTCCCGCTCGTGCCGGTCCCACGTTCAGACGACGCGATGGAGGAGGGCGTCGCCGCGTGCGAGGCGGCGGCAGTTCTCCGCGGCGACCGCGAAGTAGCGGTCCCACGTCTCGCGGGTCAGCCACGCCACATGCGGCATGACGACCACTGTGTCGAGCTCCAGCAGCGGGTTCGCCGCGTCCACGGGCTCCTTTTCGAAGACGTCCAGCCCGGCGCCGCCGAGACGTCCCGACGTGAGCGCCGCCGTCAGCGCCGCCTCATCGATCACTGCGCCGCGCGCCGTGTTCACCACGATCGCGCCCTCCGGCAGCAGCGCGAGCCTCTCGGCGTCGAGCAGGTGACGGGTCTCGTCCGTCAGCGGGACGTGCACCGACACGATGTCGGAGGCGCGCAGGAGACCGTCCAGCTCCCGCCAGGCCGGATCGCCGCGCCGGGGCCGCCGGGTCGTGTAGAGCACGGTGGCCCCGATCGCCTCCAGCATCCCGCGCAGCAGGGTCGCGATCTCGCCGCCGCCGAGGAGCCCGACCGTCCGTCCGGCCAGCTCGCCGCCCACCAGGGACCGGTCGGCGGGCCACCCCTCGCCGCGCCGCGTCCGCGCGTCGAACGGCACGACGCGCCGCAGCGCCGCCAGCATCAGCAGCAGCGACGTCTCCGCGACGGCCTGCGCGTTGCGGCCCGGCATGTTCGCGACCGCGATGCCGCGCTCGGCCGCGGCGTCCAGGTCGATGGTGTTCACGCCCGTGCCGAGCTTCTGGATCAGCCTCAGCTTCGGTGCCCGGTCCATGTCGGCGGCCGTCACCGGGCGCAGCACGTGCCACAGCACCTCGGTGTCCGGCAGCAGCCCGGAGAACCGCGCGTCGTCCTGCTCCGAGCAGCTCACGATGTCGAGACCGGGCTCCTCGTGGTCCATGTCGTAGTGCAGCAGCACCCGCACGCCGCCCCCTTCCCTCACCGCGACCCCGGCGTCACCACCCGGCTTCCCCCGCGATTATCGTGCGGATAACGACCAGGAGTGGGACCGAGGTGAGCGCCGTGCTGACGGAACTGCCGATCGTGCAGGCCCCGATGGCGGGCGGGCCGTCGACGCCGGAACTGGCCGCCGCCGTCTCGAACGCGGGCGGTCTCGGCTTCCTCGCCGCCGGCTACCGGACGACCGAGGCCATGCGCGCCGACATCGCCGCCACGCGCGAGCTGACGTCCCGGCCGTTCGGGATGAACGTCTTCATGCCGTCCCTGGACGCGATCGACCCGGCCGCGGTCGCCGCCTACCGCGACCTCCTCGCCCCCGAGGCCGCCCGCCTCGGCGTGGAGCCGGGCACCCCGGGCGCCCGCGACGACGCCTACGACGCGAAGATCGCCGACCTGGTGTCCGACCCGCCCGCCGTCGTCAGCTTCACGTTCGGCTGCCCGAGCCCGGACGTCATCCGCGCCCTCAAGGACAGGGGCGCGACCGTCGTCCTCACCGTGACGTCAGTGGACGAGGCCCGCCGGGCGTCCGGAGCCGACGCGCTCTGCCTCCAGGGCTTCGAGGCCGGAGGCCACCGGGGCTCGTTCACCAACACCCTCGACGACCCGCTGGCGCTGCGCGCGCTGCTCCCGGCCGTCCGCGAGATCACCCGGCAGCCCCTCATCGCCGCCGGGGGCCTGGCCACCGCCGCCGACGTCGCCGGGATCCTCTCCCTCGGCGCCGTCGCCGCCCAGCTCGGGACGGCGTTCCTGCGCTGCCCGGAGAGCGGCGCCAGCGACGTCCACAAGGCCGCCCTCACCGATCCGCGCTACACCTCTACCGCGATGACCAGGGCGTTCAGCGGACGTCCCGCGCGCGGCCTGGTCAACCGCTTCCTCGCCGAGCACTCGGGCGACGCCCCCGCCGCCTACCCGGACGTCCACTACGTGACGGCCCCGCTGCGCCGCGCGTCCGCCGCCCAAGGCGACCCGGACGGCGTGAACCTCTGGGCGGGCGAGTCGTTCCGCGAGACGACCGAAACCCCCGCCGCCGACTTGGTGACGGCCCTGGCCTCCGCCTGAGGCGGGCCCGATACGCGGTGGCTCGTCCGAAATACAGGTGCCGGACGTCGGGATCCGTGCCACGCTCAAGCGACTCCGCCGCCGAGCCTCCGCGACGGCTTCGACGAGATCGGCGTCGTCGGCCACGACGGCGGCGGAGGGTTCGTGGTCACCCGGCACGAGGAGCCCCTCGATGAAGGATCTTGAAGCGCGGATGCGCGCCCGCGAGTACTTCCACTCCCTGACCCTGCTCCCCGGCGCCTGGGCCGTCGTCCGCGTGGACGGCCGGTCCTTCTCCCGCTTCACCGAGGCGAACTTCGACAAGCCGTTCGACCAGCGCTTCTCCGACCTCATGGTCGATACCGCGACGACCCTGCTCACCGAGCTCGGCGGGCGGTACGCCTACACCCAGAGCGACGAGATCTCCGTCGTCCTCGACCCCGGCTTCGACCTGTTCGGCCGCGAGGTGGAGAAGCTCGTGTCGCTGTCGGCGGGCATCGCCACCGCCGCCTTCACCCACGCCGCCGGACAGCCCGCCGTCTTCGACGCCCGCGTCTGGATGGGCGCCTCCGTCGACGACGTGGACGGCTACATGACCTGGCGCCGGACCAACGCGGCGCACTGCGCGCTGAACACATTGTGCTACTGGACCCTGCGCGAAGAAGGGCTGTCCGCACGGCGGGCCAGCCGGGAGCTGGAGCGGACGTCCGCCGACGAAAGGGTGGAGCTGCTCTCCGCGCGCGGCATCGACTTCAACGACGTCCCCCACTGGCAGCGTCACGGCATCGCCCTCTGGTGGGAGACGTACGAGAAGACGGGCCACGATCCGATCCGCGACACTGACGTGACCGCCACCCGCCGCCGGATCCGCGTCGAACGCGACCAGTCCATGACGAGCACCTACCGCGAGCTTCTCGAAGTGCTCCTGCGGCCGACCGCCTGACTACACCTCGGCGCCCCAGTCCCACAGGGCCTGGAGAACCGGTCCCAGGCGGCGGCCCTGCGGGGTGAGCTTGTACAGCGTGCGCGGCGGCCAGCCCGCCCGCCTCTCCCGTTCGAGCACGCCCGCCTCGGCGAGATGCGCCAGCCGGTCGGCCAGCACCTTGTCGGACAGGGCCGGCAGTGCCAGCCGCAGCTCGCTGTACGAGCGGTCGCCCCGCAGGAGCTCGCGGACCACCAGCGTCGTCCAGCGCCCGCGCAGCGCGTGCAGGGTGATCTCCACCGGGCACGACGGCGTGGGCTCCGCCGCGTTCGCGCGCGGATCGTCGGGCAGCCCCGGATGGCTGAGCGTTTGGTGAGTCACGAGAGCGCCTCCTAGCGTTTCGCGTCCCAGACCTGTCTACCTGGAAGGACGACGATGCGCCCATTGGCCGAACGACCCGAGGACGTCGCGCCCGTCTTCGCCGACCGCTTCAACAGCGGCGACCCGGCCGCGGTCGCCGAACTGTACGAGGAGGGGGCGGTGTTCGTCCCCTCCCCGGGCACCCCGCTGACCGGCGCCGACGCCCACGCCGCGAACGCCCGCTTCATGGCCCTCGGCCTGCCGATCAAGGTCGCCCCCCGCCACGTCTACACCTCCGGCGACCTCGCCCTGCTGATCGTCGACTGGGTGATCGAAGGCGAGGCGGCCGAGGGCCCGGTCCGCGTCGAGGGCACCGCCACCGACGTCGCCCGCCGGGGGCCCGACGGCCGCTGGCGCTACGTCCTCGACAACCCCTCCGGCACGGCCGCCTCCGGCGCGTAGGGCGAGCACCTCTACCGCGAGCTCGGCTTCGTCGACCCTCCGGACCCGGCGCTGTACTGGCGCCCGTGAAACGGTCTTGCCCTAGTGAACGTCTGCGGCGAAATTTCCGGGAAGGAGTTCGAGGGGCGTGTTGATTCGGCCGTCCTCCGTTCGACCTAGGGATGAGAGGGGCCGCACAGGGCTCCGGACGAACAGGGAGACAGGGCAATGAAGTACATGCTGATCATGCGGGCGACGGACGAGGCCTACGCGGCGATGGCGGGCACGGACCACGCCGAGATGATCGAGACCGTGGGCCGGTTCAACCAGGAGCTGATCCAGGCCGGGGTGCTGCTCGCCGCGGAGGGCCTCGACGACCCGTCCGAGAGCGTGGTCGTCGACCACTCCTCCGAGCCGCCCGCCGTCACCGACGGCCCCTACGGCGAGACGAAGGAGCTGTTCGGCGGGTTCTACATCCTCGACGTGGCCTCGAAGGAGGAGGCCGTCGAGTGGGCCAGGCGGGCGCCGGCCGGTCCCGGCTTCAAGACCGAGATCCGCCGCGTCCCCACCATCGACGAGTTCCCGCAGGACAACGAGTGGATCCAGAAGGAGCGGGCCTGGCGCGAGGCCACCGGCCAGCTGTGATGGGCGACCCCACCGGCCGCGAGGCCGTCGCCGCCGTCTGGCGGATCGAGTCGGCGCGGATCGTCGGCGCCCTCGCCCGCTACACCGGCGACTTCGCGCTGGCCGAGGACCTCGCCCAGGAGGCCCTGGCCGAGGCGCTCGTGACGTGGCCCCGCGACGGCGTCCCCCGCCAGCCGTCGGGGTGGCTGCTCACCGTGGGGCGGCGGCGCGCGATCGACGCGTTCCGCCGCCGCTCCGCCCTCGACGAGCGGTACGCCGCCCTCGCCCACGACCTGGACGAGGGCGGCGCCGCCCAACGCCCGCCCGGCAAGGACGACGACGTGCTCTGGGACCCCGACCGGATCGACGACGACGTGCTCGCGCTCATGTTCGTCTCGTGCCACCCCGTCCTGTCGCGGGAGGCGAGGATCGCCCTGACCCTGCGGGTGGTCGGCGGCCTGACCAGCGACGAGATCGCGAGAGCGTTCCTGGTGCCGACCGCGACCGTCCAGGCCCGGATCACCCGCGCGAAGAAGACCCTCGGCGCGGCCCGGGTGCCGTTCGAGGTGCCGGCGGCGGGCGAACGGGCCGGGCGCCTCCCCTCCGTCCTCAACGTCGTCTACCTGATCTTCACCGAGGGCTCCACGGCCAGCTCGGGCGGCGAGCTGATCCGGTTCGACCTCGCGGGGGAGGCGCGGCGGCTGGCCCGCGTCCTGTCCCGGCTGATGCCGGACGAGCCGGAGGTGCACGGCCTGCTGGCGCTGCTGGAGCTGACCGCCGCGCGCTTCCCCGCCCGAACCGCCCCGGACGGCGGGCCCGTACTGCTGGAGCACCAGGACCGCACCCGCTGGGACGGCGCCGCGATCCACCGGGGACGCGCCGCCCTGTCCCGCGCCGGGAAGGCGGGCCGCGGCCTGGGCCCCTACGGCCTCCAGGCGGCGATCGCCGAATGCCACGCCCTCGCCCCCTCGGTCGCCGAAACCGACTGGGACCGCATCGTCGTCCTCTACGAAGCCCTGGGCCGCCTGGCGCCCTCGCCGGTCGTCGACCTCAACAGGGCCGTAGCGGTCTCCATGGCGAACGGCCCTGCCGCCGCGCTCGCGATCGTCGACGACCTCGCGGCCTCGGGCGCCCTGGCGAACTCCCACCTTCTCCCGAGCGTCCGAGGCGAACTCCTCAGCCGCCTGGGCCGCCCAGAAGAGGCGCGCACCGAACTGGAACGAGCCGTCAAACTGGCGGCCAACGACCGCGAACGCGCCCTCCTCCAACACAAACTGGCCGCTCTTCCCTAGAACTGCGGCCGGTCAGAAGAGGCCGGGCATGTAGGGGGCGCCGTTCTCGCGAATTCCGCGGGCCACGGCCGCCGCCCTCGCGGCACCGCGCGGATGCCCGGCCTGTCCGGCCCTGCGGAAGTACTCCTCGGCCCCCGCCATGTCGTTCTTGTGCTCGCAGCGGACACCGAGGTTGAACAGGGAGTCAGGGTCACCCGCAGTCGCGCCCTTCTCCCACCATTCGTCGGCCTCCTCGCGTCGGCCCTGTGAGTACAGGTGGTTGGCGAGGGAACTGAGCGCACGGCCATCACCCTTCTCAGCGGCGCGCCGCAGCCATTCCTCGGATTCGTCCGTCCGCCCCATCTCACCGAGCGCCAGACCGAGGTTGGTCATCGAATCGGTGCGCCCGGCCTCGGCCGCGATGCGGAACTGCTCGGAAGCTCCTTGCACGTCACGACGGCCGATGAGCAGCAGCCCGAGATTGTGCCGAGCGTCGACCTCGCCCGCCTCGGCGGCTTTGCGATACCAGCTCTCGGCCTCCTCGTCCCGTCCCTGGTCCGAGCAGAGGATGCCGAGGTTGAACTGCCCGACCCGATCGCCCGCGTCGGCCGCCGCACGCCACCACCGTTCGGCCTCGCCCTCGTCCCGCTCCACGACCAGGACGCCGAGCTTGAGCATGGCGCCGACATGCCCCGCCTCAGCAGCCACCCTGAACAGCCGCTCAGCCTCCGGCACTCGCCTCTCCTCCTGGAGCGACTTCGCCTCCTTGAACTCGGCCTCTCCACTACCTGTCTCCACACCGTCCCCTTCCGTGATCACCCCGTTCGGACCCTCCCAGCCCCAGAACGGTTCCCGCAGCCCGTTGGACGGGCGGGTTCGGCCGGGTCGGGGTGTGACGAGCGGTTCTGCGGAAGCCGGGGCCTGGCTGGAGAACCGCCCGACACCATGACGCCCTCGGCCAAGCCCGCATCACGCCCTGGTCGGGCGGATGCGGGATCTGGTTGACCAGGGCCGTCGGGGGACGTGAGCCGGGTTCGGCGCCGTGGCCGGTCGCGGTCTCGATCTACCGAGACGGGCGAAGGTGGCTCCGGCCGTCCACTATTCGCGCGAAGCGACCGCGCGGTAGCGGTCGCCCCTGACATCGCCGCAGGTCAGGGCTTGGCGCCTGGCGGGACCTGGTCGCTCCAGCGGGAGTCCAGGGCGGCGCGGTAGTCGAGCACGTCGCCGACGCTTCGGCCGCCGTCCCGGCGGCCGCAGCGGGCCGCGACCGTCTGGGTGCCCGGCGACCCTTGCCTGTCCGCAGCGTCACCCCTTGCCGACGTCCCAGCCTCGTCCCTCTGCGATCTGCTCGGCGAGGTCGGTCAGCGTCGAGGACGGCCCGCCTCGGCCCCGCCCCGCGCGCAGCACGGACCGGACCGCGGCGCGGAGCATCACCTCGGTCCGTGCGGAGACGACCTCTCGCGTGAAGTCGAACACCGTCGCCGTGATCGCCTCGGTCTCTCTCCACGCCTTGGCTATCGTCAGGGCGAGTTGGAGATGGACGAGATCGTTGTAGGCGGCCCGGCCCCACTCCTCGCCGCGCGCCATGACCGGCCCGGCCTGCAAGGTCGGCATGTACGGGTCGCGTTCAAGGCGGCCGTGGGCGGCTTCGTCGAGATAGGGCATGGCGGTTTCGATGTCGCCGAGTTCCATGTGCAGGATGCCGCGATGCCACGCCAGTTCGGAGGAGTCCAGCCACCACGTCCAGTGCGGATCCTTGGGGTGTAGCGACTCCTGTAGCGCGCCCGCGGCCTGGTCGAGGATCGCGACGGCGCGGCCCCGGTCGCCGCCCTGGGCGAGGGCGCGGGCGGCGCGGAGCTTGAACAGCGCTTCGACGCGTGGGGGGAGCGCGGGGCCGTCGATGGTGTGCTCGGCGATGCTCAGCGCCTCGCGACTGTGCCGCTGGTGCACGTCCAGTAGCGCGAGGTGGGATAACTCGAACAGTTCCATGGACCGGTCGCCGGCGAGGCGGGACAGCAGCATCGCCTCATGGATGGTGGCTCGCGACTCGCCCAGGCGGTCTGCGTCGTACAGGGTCCATGCTGCGATCTCTCCGGCTTCGCCGGCGGCGGCTTGCAGGTCCCGCTCGTCGGAGTTGTGACGACCGGTGGCCAACGCCGATCGGGCAGTGAGAAACGCGCGGACGGCCAGGTCGGCGATGGCGGTTCCGCCGAATCGGGAGTCAAGCATGATGAGGTGCTGGCTGGTGTCTCGCACTGTCGCGGCATAGTCGCCTGGTTCACCCCGGTTTGCGGCCGGGGTGGGACGAGGCGACGCGGTCGTGTCAGCGGCGAACAGTTCGTCCTGGGATCGCCGGACGGCTTGCGCCCACAGGAGCCGGTAGCGGGGCCCCGGGACGTGCTCCCCGGCTTCGTGGCCCCGGATTGTGCGCTCCAGATCCTTGAGCGCGGGGAGTTGGCGGCGAACGCGTATGGGGGCGAGGTCGCGCCATCGCTCGGCGACGTCGGCGACGGTCAGCCCCGCCGCCTTCCTTGCCGCGCGCAGGCGCGCACCGACGACTGCGTTCTCGGACGACATGTTGCGATGCACCTCGGCCGGGAGGGTCGCGGACACGGGCCGTGTCCGCGCGTATCCGTGATTATCAGGCTGACATGCGGCGCCCGCCACGGCTTCACTGAACGTGACCGAGTTGCTACTCATTCATCGCAGGCCAGGACGGTCCCGTGAACACGAAGCCGAACGCGAACGAGCAGGTCAAAGCCCGACTCCGGGACGAGTTTCCCGGCTGGTCGATCATTCACACGCGGGATACGGGGCGGTGGTGGGCGACGCGCGGGCCGCTTCCGCGTGGAGATGTCACCGGGGTCTCCGACGTCGACGCCGACACTGCCGGGGACCTCGCGGTCAAGCTTCGGGCGGTGCCCCGTGCGCGGTGAGCGGGTGCCCGACGACACAGCCGTGATCGATCCCGTCCCGATCCGCGTGCTGGAGGCCCGCCGCATCGAGGCCCGCTACGGCGCGACGGCGGTGTGGTTCGGCTACTTCACGCGGCACTGGTGGGCGCTGGTCGACCTCGCCTGGCTGGTCGAGGGCAAGACCCCCGACCGGCTCGGCGAGGCCATCGTCGCCGCCAGGAGACGCGACCTCCTGCGGGCCGCCGGGGGGACATGAGCCGGGGTTCGGCGCGGCCGGTCGAGCCGCCCCCCTCGTGCTCCCGGCCGCGCCGAACCCCCACCGAACGTCGTCCTCCCAGGTCTTTGGCGCGCACCTGGGAACGGCGGCTACCAATCCCTAAGAGCGCGCCGGAGGTGCACATGAGCATCACTGCTGAACAGGCGGTCACCGCCGCCGAAAATCCCCGCGAACTGCTGGACGGCCGCCTCTTCGACACGCTGTCCGCGTACGTCGCCCGTCGGCAGGAAGTGACGCTCGCCTACGCCGAGCGCATGGTCGAGCAGATGCTCGTATGGCTCAAGGCCGTGGCCGACAGCCCTCACGTGCGTCTGGCGATGGACGAGTCCGTCGACCCTGCGTGGCACGCCTTCATCCTGCACAGCCAGGACTACGCCGACTTCTGCGACCGGATGTACGGCCGGTACCTGCATCACGTTCCGCCGACGCTCGACGCGTCCATGAGCCGGGAGGAGGTCGAGCGGACCATGCCCGCACTGCACGCGACCGGCTACCCGGTGGACGCCGAGTTCTGGGTCGGCGCCAAGCCGTGCTGCCCGCCGAACCCTTGCGTCGTGTCGGTCCGTCCGGAGGCTTGATCGGCTGGCAGGCTCTTCCGCGGGGCGGTGGCCGCTCGGGGGAGCCTGCCGCCGAAAGGCGAAGACCATGACCACAGGGCACTCCATAGCACCGGACGCTTCCAAACGGGACGGCCCGCGGCCGACGCACTTCCACTGCTACCGGTGGTCTGCCGGAGGGCAGGAATGGGAGCGGCTCGGGAAGACCGACACGCTCGACGTGGCCAGCCCGGACCGGCCGCCGGTCCGGACGATCGACTGGTTGATCAAGTCGGCGCGGCTCATCGCCGCCGTCCACGCCGAGCCGAGGGACGCCCGTGACTGGCTGATCTCCGAGTGGGACCGGGCGCGCGACAAGGCCCTGAACCCCGTCCCGGAGTGGGCGGACAGCGAGGAGCGGGCGAAGCGTGCGTTGCGGGCGATCGAGACGGCGTGCTGGCCGACCTACAGCCAGTGGCTCACCGGCGGCGTCATCGTCCTCTGGTCCGTCGTCGGGACGGCCGATCACTGCCACTGACGCTGTCGGGGGAGGCGCAATGAGGCGCGGGTCGTCCGGCCGGGTGGCCGGGCGACCCGCGTGCTGTCGGCGGGAGGTCAGGGGCGTTGGCCGGGGTTGTCCACGACGCCTGCGGCCTGGCGGACGGAAAGGCTCTCGACGGCGCCCTTCAGGAAGCGGCCGCCGCCCGGCATGGTGTGGTCCTGGACGACGGTGGCGTAGTCGATCGGGGGCATTCCCCCGCCCGTGGCGGAGGTGACGAGCTTGCCCTGGTCGTACAGCGCCATGCGTTCGCCGTCCGCCCGCTTCGCTTACACCTGTGCGTCGCGGAGGCCCAGGATGTAGGTCGCCGTCAGTGCGACGGCGTGGTCTTCGTCCTGGGAGAGGTCTGCGAGGGCGCGGGACGCGGTGGGGCCCGGGATGCCTGCCAGCGCCTGTGTCAGCCGTCGGCGGGCCGACGGATCGGCGGTGCCGTGGGCGAGGCGGGCGACGAGCCCGGAGGCGATCTCGTCCGCCGGCGCGGGACGGCTCGCCAGGGCGCTCAGCGCGTCGGCGGCGTCGACGTCGTTCGCCTCCTCGACGATCATGTCGATCAGCGTCGGGACGGCGTCCTCCACTCCCCGTGTCCCGAGCGTCCGGGCCGCGTGCCGGCGGACCACGGTGTCAGGGCTCGTCAGGGCGTCCCTCAGCAGTGCGGTCGCCTCGTCGCCGGGGATCTCGGCGATCGCCAGGACGGCCCGTCTCCGCACCTCGGCGGCCGGTGAGCCGAGGCCCTCCGCCAGCGGCGCCAGCGCGCCGTCGCCCGCTCGCGCCAGAGCCCACCGGAGGGCTCCGGCGACGTTCGTGTCGGTCTCGCTCAGGGCCGCCTCGACCAGTGCCTCCACCGGAACCGGGCCCTCCCCGACCGAGGACAGGGCCGCGCGCTGGCGCTTCCCGGCGCTCTCCGACCCCAGCGCCTGGAGGAGCGCGACGATCTGGAGGACGTCCTCCCAGCCGGCGGGTTCCGCGGCGTCGATCCGGCGGAGCCGCGTGAGCAGCTCCGTCTCGCGGGCGATGCGCTCCCGCGTCCGGCGGACGAGGCCGTCGACGAGCTCCGCGGGCGCGAAGGCGGGGTCGTCGAGCGCGCGCCCGACCTCGCGCAGCGACAGCCCCAGCGACCGCAGGCTCTCGATGTGGAAGATGCGCCGGATGTCCGCGCCGGAGTACTCGCGATAGCCGGCGCTGGTGCGGCCCGTGGGCCGCACCAGGCCGAGCGACTCGTAATGCCTGAGCATGCGGGCGCTGACCCCGGACCGCCGTGCCACGTCCCCGATCAACACCGTGCGTCACTCCTCCTGTCCGGCCGCGCCGAGGGCCATGATGCGCTTCGCCTCTTCGATCGCGGGCTCGAACCCGGCGTCCGGATCGCGCAGGAGCCGTTCCGTGGCGATCGCGTGCGTGCGCACGCGCGGGTCGGGGCTCGTCTCAGCGGCGCGCAGGACCGGCAGGATCACCTCGCCGAGCGCGACCAGCGCCCGGCCGAGGCTCTGCCGCATCGGGCGCTCACCGCGTCCGAGCTGGGACGCCAGCACCGCCGCGAGCCCGGTCCGCTCGTCTTCGGGCACGAGCACGACCGCCGCTCGCCAGGCGCTCCGCGCGACCTCGTCGTCGGCGTCGGTCAGCAGCTCCCGTGTGATGGCCGGCCACGCCCGCGGGTCCCCGATCTTGGACAGCGTGTGCAGGGCCTGGCTGCGGGCCTGCGCGCGCTCCGAGCGGAGTGCGTCGACGAGCCTCGGAACCGTCATCGAGGACGGGTGGCGGGTCAGCGCCCACGTGAGCATGTCGCGCACGAGGAACTCCGGCTCGATGGCGCAACGCTCGATGAGCTTGTCGACGAACCTCGGGTCGGGTGCCGTGCCGACCGCCATCGCCGCCCGCAGCCGCACCGAGGCGTCGCCGTTCTCCAGCCCTCGGAAAGCTCGAACCGTGTCCGCGTCCTGTTGCATGGTCACCGGGACCACCTCCCTGGTCGCAGTGAAGAGCTTGTCACTGTGTCAAGGTCAAGCGCGTTCGCGCCGGGACGGGGTGCCCTACGTTCTTCTTCACACGGTCCCCCGGTTTGAGTCCGGGTGCGATGTGAAATAACAGCATTTGATTACTCTCGGGGGGAACTCGTGCGCACGCTGTTGAACGTCCTCTGGCTGGTCCTGGCGGGCTTCTGGATGGCGATGGGCTACGTGGTCGCCGGAGTGATCTGCTTCATCCTCATCATCACCATCCCGTTCGGCATCGCCTCGTTCCGCATCGCGGGCTTCGCCCTGTGGCCGTTCGGCCGGACGACCGTGCCCAGGCGGGACGCGGGCGCGGGCTCTTTCATCGGGAACATCATCTGGATCGTCCTCGCGGGGTGGTGGCTGGCCCTCGGGCATCTCGTCACCGGCGTCCTGCTCTGCATCACGATCATCGGGATCCCGTTCGGCATCGCCAGCTTCAAGCTGATCCCGATATCGCTCACCCCGCTGGGCCAGGAGATCGTCCCGTCGGACCGCACCGCGACGTTCTGACCGGCCGCCCTTCCGAGGGCTTCCCGGGATCGGGCGGGACGGTTACTCTCTAACTGGCGTCCACGCCGGTGGTATGTGCCTTGCTATGGGAGAGTCCCGTCCCGCGGGACTTGTTCGGCTCCTGCACCGGCTCCTCTGTGTCCCGCTCAGCTGAGGAGTCGACCCCCGTGAAGCTCAAGCACGCCCACTCCAGGCACAGACCCTCCAGACGCGCGGCCGGTGCCGCGCTGGCCTCCGCCGCCGCGGCGGCCGTCCTGTCGTTCGGAACGCTGGTCGCGGTCTCCGCGCCGTCGTCGGCCCAGCCCGCGGCCGGAATCGCCTGCACGTATCCGGCCTGGGCGGAGGGCACCTCCTACAAGGTCGGCGACAAGGTCGTCTACAGCGGCCGCGGCTACGAGGCGATCGTCGCCCACACCGCCTACCCGGGCGCGAACTGGAACCCCGCCTCCACCCCCACGCTGTGGCGGGAGCTGGGCACCTGCGACACGACCGAACCGCCGACGACGCCGCCGACCACCCCGCCCACGGACCCGCCGACCACCCCGCCGCCCGGCGGGGACGAGACCTGCGCGGTGAAGTCCAGGCCCGCCGGCAAGATCCTCCAGGGCTACTGGGAGAACTGGGACGGCGCGTCCAACGGCGTCCACCCGCCGTTCGGCTGGACGCCGATCGACAACCCGGTGATCAAGCAGCACGGCTACAACGTGATCAACGCGGCGTTCCCCGTCATCCGCTCGGACGGCACCGTCCTGTGGGAGGACGGCATGGACTCCACGGTCAAGGTCTCCACCCCCGCCCAGATGTGCGCGGCGAAGGCCGCGGGCGCGACGATCCTGATGTCGATCGGCGGCGCCGCCGCGGGCATCGACCTCAGCTCCAGCGCCGTCGCCGACCGGTTCGTCCAGACGGTCGTGCCGATCCTGAAGAAGTACAACTTCGACGGGATCGACATCGACATCGAGACGGGCCTGTCGGGCAGCGGGAACATCAACCAGCTGTCGGCGTCGCAGTCCAACCTGATCCGCGTCATCGACGGCGTGCTCGGCCAGATGCCGTCCAACTTCGGGCTCACGATGGCACCGGAGACCGCCTACGTGACCGGCGGAAGCGTCACCTACGGCTCGATCTGGGGCGCCTACCTGCCGATCGTCAAGAAGTACGCGGACAACGGCCGGCTGTGGTGGCTGAACATGCAGTACTACAACGGCAGCATGTACGGCTGCTCGGGCGACTCCTACTCCGCCGGGACGGTCGAGGGCTTCGTGAAGCAGACCGAGTGCCTGAACAACGGCCTCACAATCCAGGGCACCACGATCAAGGTTCCCTACGACAAGCAGGCCCCGGGCCTTCCCGCGCAGCCGGGCGCGGGCGGCGGCTACATGTCGCCGGGCCTCGTCGGCCAGGCGTGGAACCGCTTCAACGGCCAGCTGAAAGGCCTGATGACCTGGTCGATCAACTGGGACGGGTCGAAGAGCTGGACGTTCGGCGACAACGTCCGCGGCCTCCAGGGGCGCTGACGGCGTGACCCGGGGCGGGCCCGGCGGCGTCCGCCGGGCCCGCCCCGGTTCCACCCCGCCGCCTTGACATTGACGGCGGTGTCAAGGAGTAGCGTCGGCCGGGAAGGCGAGGAGGGCCGATGCGGATCGGGGAACTGGCCGCCCGCGCGGGCGTGAGCACGCGCATGCTGCGCTACTACGAGCAGCAGGGGCTGCTGCCGGCGCGGCGCGCGGCCAACGGGTACCGCGAGTACGAGGAGTCCGACCTGCGGATCGTCGCGCAGATCCGCGCGCTGCTGGAGACGGGCTTCACGCTGGACGACACGCGCCCGTTCGTCGACTGCCTGCGCGCGGGCCACGCCGACGGCGCCGCGTGCCCGGAGTCGGTCGCGGTCTACCGGCGCGGACTCGCCGAGATCGACGCGGAGATCCGCGCGCTCCTGCGGCGCCGCGCCGAGGTGGCGGGGCGGCTCGCCCGGTCCTGCCCCGGCTGCGCGCCCGGTCCCGCCGACGCGCGTCCGGCGCCCGGTCAGGAGGTCCAGGCGGTGCCGGTCAGGCGCTCGTAGACCTCGGCGTAGCGGGCGCGGGTGGCCTCCACGACCTCGTCGGGGATGGCGGGGCCGGGAGGGGTGCGGTCCCAGTCGAGCGTGCTGCTCCAGTCGCGCACGAACTGCTTGTCGAGGGAGTGCTGCGGGCGGCCGGGCACCCACTGGTCGGCGGGCCAGAAGCGGGACGAGTCGGGCGTGAGCACCTCGTCGCCGAGGACGAGGGTGCCGTCGGCGGCGCGGCCGAACTCCAGCTTGGTGTCGGCGATGATGATGCCGCGCTCGGCGGCGAGGGCCGCCCCGCGCCTGTAGATCTCCAGCGTGACGTCCTTGAGGCGGGCGGCGGTGTCGTCGCCGATCTCACGGACCACGTCGTCGTAGGTGATGAACTCGTCGTGGCCCTCGGTGGCCTTGGTGGTCGGCGTGAAGATCGGCTCCGGCAGCCGGTCCGCCTCGACCAGGCCGTCCGGCAGGGAGATGCCCGAGACCGTGCCCGACTTCTGGTACTCCTTCAGGCCGAGCCCGGCGAGGTGCCCGCGCGCGATCCACTCGACGGGGAGCATGCTGAGGCGGCGGCAGCGGATGGCGCGCCCGGCCCACTCCTCCAGGACGTCGGTGGCCGAGACGACGTGGTTCGGGATGATGTCGGCGAGCCGCTCGAACCACCACAGGGACAGCTGCGTGAGGATCTTCCCCTTGTCGGGGACCGGGGTCGGCAGGACGACGTCGTAGACGCTCACCCGGTCGGACGCGACGAGGATCAGCTCGTCGCCGTCCGCGTAGACGTCCCTGACCTTGCCCGAGTGGACCAACTCCATGACGCTCCCCATCTAGCCGCCGTGCCGGTAGGAGTCTTCCACAGCGCCGTCCCGCGGCCTGCGGCGGCTCCGGCCCGCCGGGCCGGTCCGCTCACTCCTCGATGAACACCCGGACGCTGCGGAGGGTGCTGTCGGCCGCGTCCGGCACGACCATCCCGGCGGCGACGCCGGAACGCAGGTAGTCCATCACCGGCGCGGTGATCCGCTCGCCCGGAAGGACGGCCGGGATGCCGGGCGGGTACGGGGTCAGCATCTCCGCGCTGACGCGGCCGACGGCGCCGGACGCGGGCACCTGCTCGGCCGGGCCGAAGAACGCGTCCCGGGGCAGCACGACGAGTTCGAGCCGCAGGTCCTCGGGCGACGGCACCTCCACCGCCGGCCCCCCGCGCAGGTCGTCGAGGTGGGCGTGCAGGTCGCGCAGGGCGCTGAGAACAGCCTCCGCCGTCTCCTTGTCGTCGGCGAAGGTGAACTGCGCGCTGATCCGCCGGTGGTCGGCCAGGTGCATGTTGACGCGGTGGTGCTCGCGCAGCCAGTCGGCGGCCCGGTAGCCGCTGACGCCGAGGCCGGCGAGGTCGATGACGACGGGCAGCGGGTCGAGGTCGTGGGCGAGTCCGGGGCCGGTGAACTCCTCCCGGCCCTGGACCTCGAAGCCGTCGATGGCCGCGATCTGCGAGCGCGCGTCGGACGCCAGGTCCAGCGCGTCCCGCAGCAGGGCGTGCCCGTGCTCGACCATCTGCCGCCGCCACGCGTCCAGGCCCGCGTAGATCAGGACGGACGGGCTGGTCGTCCCGAGCAGGTCCTCCCTGGCCCTGAGGACGGCCGGGTCGACCAGGTCGCCCTGCTGGTGGAAGACCGACCCCTGCTCCAGCCCGGCGCCCATCTTGTGGACGCTCGTCACGCACACGTCGGCGCCGGCGTCCATCGCCCAGCTGGGCAGGTCCTCGTGGAAGGGCAGGTGCGCGCCCCACGCCTCGTCCACGATGAGGGGCTTGCCGTGCTCGTGGCAGACGGCGGCGATCGCGGCCAGGTCGGCGCACGTCCCGTAGGGCGTCGGGCTGGTGACGAGGGCGCCGCGCGCGTCGGGGTGCTCCCGGAACCGCGCGGCGAACGCCGAGGGCGAGGGCGGGTGGGCCAGGTGCCGGGTCGCGTCCCACTGCGGCTCGACCCAGATCGGGCGGACGCCGGACAGGATGAGCCCCGAGACGACCGACTTGTGGGCGTCCCGCCCGACCAGGAGCTTCTCGCCCGGGCCGGCGACCGACAGCATGGCGCTCTTGACCGACAGGGAGCTGCCGCAGGTCGAGAAGAACGCCTGCTCGGCGTGGACGGCGTCGGCCATCAGCTCCTGGGCGCGTTCCAGCACCTTGTTGCCCGACTCCCGGTCGTCCAGGCCGGAGATGGCGAGGACGTCGGAGCCGAAGACCGCGTCGCCCAGCACCTCGCGGGCGCGCGGATCGGCGCCGCGGCCCTGCTTGTGGCCCGGCGGGGTGAAGGGCACCTGCTGTTCGCGGTGGTAGGCGGCAAGGGCGTCCAGGACGGGGGCTTCCGAGTGGTCCATGGGGGGCGTGTTCCCGTGCGCTTCCGGCTGTAACGCGGAGCGATCGGGCCTGCCGCGGGATTGTTCCGGCCGCAGTAATACAAGATGGGACGAATGGGGCAGCGGTCTCCGGGTACGGCGGGCGTGAACGCGTACAGGGAGTTTTGCTTATGAACAACCGCGTATCGCCCGAGGTGGAGCTGGCGTGGGAGGACTTCCACCGGCTCGTGAACATGACCTCCGACGAACTGCGCACCTGGTTGCTCACGGACGCGTCCGGCGAGGAGGCGTTCCCGGCCGACGGCCCCGGCCCCGGGGTGTCGGAGCTGGGCGCCCACGTCGTGGACGTGCTGCGCAAGCGGAAGGTCGACCTGACCGAAAGCGACGGGGAGGTGATGCAGGAGGTCGTCGACTACGTGGAGGACCGCCTGGAGAACCGACCGCCGAACGCGGAACGGGACGAGGAGTGGCGCCACGCGCTGATGAGCGTGGGGCACGACCCGCTGCGTCCCGAACCGTCCAGCGCTTAGGAGGCGAGAGCATGCCGAACCCGCAGCAGCCCGAGATCCGGCGGTCCGGGAAGACCGCGGTGACGGACGAGCCGGCGCCCGAGGCCACCGACCCGAAGTCGACGAGGGCCAAGGGGCACGAGCACGGCACCGACAAGGGGAACAGGGGCGGCGGCGAGGGCGGCGGAACGCCGCCGGACCAGAAGCCGCCGCACCCCGCCTAGCAGCAGGCCGGAGGCCGCCCCGGAGAGAGTCCGGGGCGGCCTCCCGTCTGCCGCCGTCCGGCCGTCGCACGCGCGGCCGGGGCGGTGCGACTGATTGACAACGGAAGAGGGAGGGGTGGTACGAGGGTGTTTGAATTGTCCCCCGGGCAGGGTTGGGTGGAGATCGGCGAGCTGCTGCTCGCCATGGTGCTGTCGGCCGCGATCGGTCTGGAACGGGGGCTGCGCAACAAGAGCGCGGGGCTGCGCACGCACACCCTCGTCGGCGTCGGTGCGGCCCTGTTCATGCTGGTCAGCAAGTACGGTTTCGAGAACGTCCCCGGGAACGTCTCGCTGGACCCCTCCCGGGTGGCGGCGCAGATCGTGTCCGGCATCGGCTTCATCGGCGGCGGGCTGATCTTCGTCCGCCGGGACGCGGTGCGCGGCCTCACGACCGCCGCCGTCGTGTGGGTGACGGCGGCCGTCGGCATGGCCGCCGGCGGCGGGCTGCCGGTCCTCGCGGTGGCGGTCACCGCGATCCACTTCCTCGTCGTCTACGGGCTGAGCGGGCTGACGAAGCGGCTGCCGCTGGAGCGGTACCGCCGGGCCGGGGTCACGCGGCTGCGGATCGTCTACCGGGACGGGCGGGGCGTGCTGCGGCAGGTCCTGATGGAGTCGACGCAGCGCGACTTCGTGATCCTGGAGGTCCACGTCGACCGCGACCACCTGCCGGACGACTCCGACCGCGGCCGCGACGAGCGCCGGGACCGGCGCGAACCCGACCGGCGGCGTCCCGGCAACGCCGTGGTGACGCTCACGCTGGAGGGAACGGGCTCGGTCCCGGAACTCGCCGCGGTCCTGAGCGAACTGGAGGACGTCGTCGGCGTCACGGTCGGGGCCGATCTGGACGACGACAGCGAGTGAGGGGCACGGCGCCCCGGGCGGATCAGGGGACCTCGGTCTGCGGGCTGTAGCCGTCGTCCTCGCCGCCCGGGGCGTCGGCCTCGGCGTTCGCCGGGTCGGTGGGGCTCGGCGTGTGCTCGCCGCCCACGTCGGCGTCGTCCTCCTGCGGCGCCCCGGCCTCGGCGCGCCGGTCGGCGAGCGGCTTGTCCTCGTCGTTCTTGCGGTCGGTCATCGCACCTCCTCCTTGCGGTCGGTCATCGCACCTCCTCAGGGGAGGGGCGGCCCGGCGGGGCCGCCCCCCGGGACGGTCAGCCGCGCGCCTTGCCGATGGCGTCGCGGACGCGGTCGGCGACGGCCGCCATCGGCCCGACCGCGAGGTTCTTGGTGGGCGACTCCGTCCCCTGGTGGGGATGGGTCGGGGCGATCGCCTCCGCCGCCTTGACGGCCTTGGCCATGCCGCGCATCTGCTCGGGCGTGGCCTCCCCGGCGATGCGCGGGAACTCCTCTTTCTCCTCGTGCGAGGCGTGCGCCTCCAGGTCCCGGTGGAACTTGGCGAACGTCTCCTCGAAGTCGGCGGACTCCGGGTCCATCTTCTCCAGGTCCGACAGGACCCCCTTGGCCTTGTTCTCCTCCTCCAGCCGCGCGTCCACCACGCGGGAGCCGTCGTCGGCGGCGCGCCGGGCGAACGGGTGGACGACCTCCTCCTCGGCGGTCTCGTGCACGGCGAGGAGCCTGCGCAGCCGGTCGAAGGCGTCCTTGCGCACCTTGCCGTGGTTCTTCTCCACGGTGGTGGCGAGGTGGCGGATCTCCTCGTGCTGCGCGAGCAGCAGATCGACGACGTTCTCCTTGGTGGCCTGGTCGGCCATGACGACCTCCTTTCGGTTCGACGCTGTGAGCGTCCGGCGTTGCGGGGGTTCGACTCGTGGCGATACCCGAGGTGAGGGCTTCAACCATCCGGGCGCCGCGGCGGGACCGATGGTGCGGCGGGCTGAGTAGGGTGAGCGCATGCTGTACGGGCGGGACGGGGAACTGGCCGCGATCGACGGGCTCCTCGACCGGGCCCGCGCCGGGCGCAGCGGGACCCTCGTGCTGCGCGGCGAGGCCGGCATCGGCAAGTCCGCCCTCCTCGACCACGCCGCCGGCGCCGCGGACGGCATGCGCGTCCTGCGCGGGACGGGCGTCGAGACCGAGAGCACCATGCCGTACGCGGGCCTGCACCTGCTGCTCGGCCGCCACCTCGACCGCATCGGCGGTCTCCCGGACGCTCAGGCCGAGGCCCTGCGCGCGGCCCTCAACATGGGCGGCCCGGAGGCCGAGAGCGACCGGTTCCTCGTGGGGCTCGCGGTGCTGACCCTCCTGGCGGACCTCGCGGAGGAGCGGCCGCTGCTCTGCCTGGTCGACGACGCGCACTGGCTGGACGGCTCGTCCGCCGAGGCGCTGCTGTTCGCCGCCCGCCGCCTCGACGCCGAGCCGATCGCGCTCCTCTTCGCGGCCCGCGACGCGGTCGCGCCGGAATGCGCCGCGCCGGAGTTCGCCGCGCACGGGCTCGCGGAGCTGCGCCTGCGCGGCCTCGACGGGGACGCCGCCGCCGGGCTGCTGGCCGAGCGCGCCCCCGGCCTGCCCGGCCACGTCCGGCGGGAGATCCTCGCCGGGGCGATGGGCAACCCGCTCGCGCTGCTCGAACTGCCGGGCCAGGGCGGTCACGGGTCGGCCTACGAGCGGATCCTGCGGTCGTTCGCCGACCGGATCGCCGCGCTGCCGGAGCCGGCGCGGCGGCTCGTCCTGCTGGTGGGGGTGGACGATCTCGGCGACGCCGGGGTGGTGGTGAAGGCGGCGGGCCGGCTCGGCGCGGCCGACGGCCACTCCACCGGTGCCTCCATCGGCGACCTGGAGCCCGCCGAGCGCGCGGGCCTGCTGCGCACCACGCCCGACGGGCGGGTGGAGGTGCGGCATCCGCTGATCCGCACCGCCGCCGTGCGCGAGGCGACGCTCGGACAGCGGCTGGCCGCCCACCGGGCGCTGGCGGAGGCCTACGTGGAGCGCGGCGACGTGTGCCATCACGCCTGGCATCTGGCCCGCTCGGTGACGGACCCGGACGAGCGCGTCGCGGCCGTCCTGGAGAGGACCGCCGAGACCGAGCGGAACGCGGGCGGCAACGCGGCCGTCGCCGCGATGTACGAGGCCGCCGCCGGTCTCACCCCGGACCCGGCCGAGCGCGGCCGGCGGCTGGCGGCGGCGGCGCGGGCGTCGGCCGACGCGGGGCTGCCCGAGCGCGCGGTCGCGCTGGCGGCGCGGGCGGAGGCCGACCTGCCGGACCCGCTGGCGCGGGCGGAGCTGACGCTGATCCGGGCGGCCCTCGCCGACGAGCAGGACCGGGCGGCGGACGCCCACCGCCTGTTCGCCGAGACGGCGGCGTCGGTCGCGCGGCTCGATCCCCGCACGTCCGGCTACCTGTATTTCCAGGCCGCGGCGGCCGCCGCCAACGCCGGGGAGTTCGCCGCGATGGACGCCATCGCCGCCGAGGGCGCGCGCCTCGGCGTCCCGAACGCGCCGCACCTGCGGGCGCTGAGCCGGGTGTTCGCCGGGCAGAACCCGCTCGCGGACGCGGGCCCGGCGGACGGCGTGGCGGCGCTGCGCGAACTGATGGACGCGATGAGCGCCTGCTACGCGCCGCGCGAGCGGATCCGCGCGGGCATGTGGCACCTCATGGTCGGCGACGTGCGGGGCGCGGCCGAGGTCGCGGCGGACCTGGAGCGGCGCTTCCGCGACCGGGGCGCGATCGGGCTGCTCGCGCCCGTGCTGATGCTCCGGTCCCGGACCGACCTGGTGCTCGGCAGGTACCGCGACGCGCTGACCGGCGCGACGGAGGGCGTGCGGATCGCCGCCGACACCGGCCAGCACCGCATCCGCGTCTACCTCGACACGAGCCTGGGGCAGCTCGCCGCGATCCAGGGAGACGAGGAACGCTGCCTGGAGCTGACGGAGGAGGCGCTCTCACGCGGCCTCCCGCCGAGCAACGTGCACGCCGCCGCCGCGCGCAGCCTGCTCGACCTCGGGCTCGGCCGGTACGACACGGCCCTGGAACGTCTTGCCGGCGTCGTCGCCGGACCCTCTCGGCAAGGTGCCATCGCCGCTCTGCCCGACCTTGTCGAAGCGGCCGTCAGGGCCGGTGTCCCGGAGCGCGCGCGGGACGCCGCCCAGTGGTACAGCGATTGGGCCGCGCAGACCCAGCAGCCCTGGGTGCAGGCCATCGCGGCACGCTGCGCTGCCCTTCTGACCCCGGACGACTCCGACCCGCTGTACTCCAAGGCCCTTGATCTTCACCGCGAGGGCGGGACGCCCTTCGAGCAGGCGCGCACCGAACTGCTGTACGGGGAATGGCTCCGCAGGTCACGCCGCAGGAACGACGCGCGGGCGCGGCTGCACGCGGCGCTGGAGGCGTTCGCCCGGCTCGGCGCGGCGCCCTGGGCTGACCGCGCCCGCGCCGAACTGCGCGCCGCCGGGGAGAGCCTCACCGGCGGCCGGGACGACCAGGCTCCCGTGGACGACCTCGCCGCAAGGCTCACCCCGCAGGAACTCCAGGTCGCCCGGCTGGCGGCGACCGGCCTCAGCAACCGGGAGATCGGCGCGCAGCTGTTCCTGAGCCCCAGGACGGTCGGCTACCACCTCTACAAGACCTACCCGAAACTAGGCGTAACGACGAGAGCGGCATTGGCCCGCCTAGACCTGGGCTAGAGCGTCGACTTGCGGCGTGTTGCCCCTATGCGAGCGCTGATAAGGGCAACACGCCGCAAGTCGACGCCGGTCCTAAGCTTTCGCTCGGATGATGTCGGTGAGTCTCGTCCTGTCTTTGTCCTCCAGGGCTATTCCGAAGTCCTCTTCCAGCGTTTTCGGGAGATCTTCGGGGGCCAGGGTCCTGGCCTCCGTTCGTCCGTCGGGGCGGGTGATCTTCAGCGTCTTCCCGTCCAGCACGCGGAGGGAGTCGGGCGCGAACCTCTGCACGAAGGGGCGGGTCGTGAACGGCGAACGCGCGCTGGTCGAGACGTAGTGGCTGCCCACCTCGAAGTCGATCCGGAACACCTCGTTCAGCACGGACGTGTGCCGCTGGACCCAGCCGTCGGGGCCGCGCTGGTGCAGCTCCCATTCCGACGTGTTCGGCGTCCAGGCGGTGACGGTGCGGCCCCGGCGGAGCCGGAAGCCCCAGCCGTCCTGGACGGCCTCCTCGCCGTCCACGAGCCGCAGCGGCTCCAGCGGACCGGCGCCGAACCCCACGTCGCACAGCCACGCGGGCTCGTCCCGCGACGCGTCCGGCGGGCGGACGTGCAGGAGCGCGTGCGTGGCGGGCAGGATCTTCGACGCCCCCATCGTCACCCGGCCCGCCACCGCCGTGACCTCGTACCCGAGCCTCTCCAGCACCGCCGCGAAGAGCCGGTTGTGCTCGAAGCAGTAGCCGCCGCGCGGGCGCTCGACCAGCTTCGCCTGGACGGCGTCCAGCGACAGGTCGACCGGCCGCCCGAGGATGATCTCCAGGTTCTCGAACGGGATGGACGTGACGTGCGTGCGGTGCAGGGCCCGCAGCGTCGCGGCGGTCGGGGCCGTGCCGCCGACGTGGCCGATCCGCTTCAGGTAGGCGGGCAGGTCGAGCAGCTCGCCCTGCCATCCGTAGCCGAGATCCTCGCTCATGTCTCCCTTTCCCCCGGCGGTGATGGTTCTCCGGTGATGGCGACAACGTCCAGGGCGTCCCGGATCCTCCCGGCGATCCGGTCGACGTCGCGCCGCTCGGCGGGCGGCAGCGCGGCCCCGGCCGCCGCGCGGAGCCCGTCCGCCTCGGCGAGCAGCCCGGCCGCGGCCGCGTGCTCGCCCGCCAGGGACCGCGCCCCGGCCAGCCCCTCCAGCGCGAGCGCGATCGCGCGCGGGTCGCCGACGGCGCGGGCGGCGGCGAGCCCCTCGGTGTGCAGGGCCAGCGCCCGGTCCGCGTCGCCGCGCTCCTCGGCGACGAAGCCGAGCTGGGCGTGCACGAAGGCCAGGCCCGCCGTCCCGCCGATGCCGCGCAGCCAGTCGAGCCGGGCGCGCAGGTGCCTCTCGGCGGCGTCGAGGTCGCCGCGGGCCCGGGCGACGAGCCCGAGCCCGACCACGGCGAACTCCTCGGCCGACCGCGCCATGTGCCGCCGCGCCAGGTCCAGGGCCCGCTCGTGCAGGTCGCGGGCCTCGCCGAGGGCGCCGGTGAGGAGCGCGACGCGGCCGAGGCCGGACAGCCGGAACGAGGTCTCCGGCCACATCCGCGACTCCTCGGCCAGCCGGAGCCCCTCGCGGAGCAGCCGCGCGGCCTCGGCGTAGTCCCCGGTGATCTCGGCGTGCCGGACGAGGGCGTCGGACGCCTCCAGCCGCCCCCACGGGTCGCCGAGCTCGGTGAACAGCGCGACGCTCTCGACCGCGTCCCGCTCCAGCGCGACCAGATCGCCGTGCCCGAGGGCGAGGTTGGCCCGGGTCGCGAGCGCGGCGGCCGTGAACCAGCGGTCCTCCCGCTTCCGGAACACCGTCAGGGCGCGGTCGACGCGTCGCCTGTTCACGGCCAGATCCCCGTACGCCCAGTGCACGTGGCTCAGCAGCCACTCGGCCTTGGCCCTGGCGAACGGATCGTCATGCCCGGCCAAGGCGGTCTGCCGAAGCTCCTCCGAATCGACGCCCTCGCCGGCCAGCATGGTGAAGGCGGTCAGCCACGTCGCCGCCTCGGTTCTGGCCGGTGACGCCTGCGGGTGGGCGGCCAGGGCGTCGGCGAACGCGCGACGGGCCTCCGCGAAGCGCCCCCGCAGGTACCAGTACCAGGCGAGCGCGTTCACCGACCCGATTCCGGCGCCGTTGCCCAGCGCCGCGCGCAGGTTCGCGGCCTCCTGGTCGAGCCGCTTCAGCCAGTGGCCCTGCTCCGGCCCGCGCAGCCGTTCCGCGGCCTGTTCGGCGAGGCCGGTGTAGTGCAGGACGTGGCGGCGGCGGAACTCCTCTTCCTCGCCCGCCTCACGCAGGCGTTCCAGGGCGTAGGCGGCGACCGTCTCCAGCAGCCGGTAGCGGCCCTCCTCCGTCCGGACGACGAGGGAGCGGTCGACCAGCCGGGCGAGCACGTCGGCGTCCGTGTCGCAGACCGCCTCCGCCGCGTCCAGCGTGCAGCCGCCCGCGTGGACGGCGAGGCGCCGCAGCGCCACCCGCTCGGGTCCGGTGAGCAGCTCCCAGCTCCAGTCGATCACCGCGCGGAGCGTCCGCTGCCGGGCCGGGCCGCCGCGCCGCCCGTCCGCCAGCACCCGGAACCGGTCGTCCAGCCGCGCCGCCAGCTCCCGCACCCCGAGCGCGCGGACGCGGGTCGCCGCCAGTTCCAGCGCGAGCGGCACCCCGTCCAGGCGCCGGCAGATCGCCGCGACCCACGGCGCCGTGCCGGCGTCCAGCGCGAAACCGGGGGACGCCGCCGCGGCCCGCGCGACGAAAAGCCGGACCGCGCTCGACTCCCGCAGCCCGTCCGGCGCGGTCTCGGGACCGGGCGGATCGAGCGGCGGGACGAGCTGCAGCCGCTCCCCGGCGATCCCCAGCGGTTCCCGCGACGTCGCGAGGACGCGCAGCCCGGGCGCGTCGGCGAGCAGCCGCCCGGCGAGCTCTGCGGCGGGTTCGAGCACGTGCTCGCAGTTGTCGAGGACGAGCAGGGCCCGCCGCCCCCGCAGCGCGTCCGCGAGAGGGGTCCCGCCGGGCTCCTCGCGGAGCCCCAGCACGGAGGCGACCTGCTCGGCCACGTCGTCGGGCGCGGTCAGCTCGACCATCCACACCCCGTCGGGGTGGTCGGCGAGCGACCGGGAGGCGATCTCCACGGCCAGCCGGGTCTTGCCGACGCCTCCCGGACCTGTGAGCGTCACCAGCCGGTGCCCGGCCAGCAGGGCCCGGCCTTGCTGGACCGCGTCCTCGCGGCCGATCAGCTCGTCGAGCGCGGCGGGCAGCCGGGGAGCCGGCCGCGGCGGGGCGGGGCCCTCCGCGAGCATCGCCCGGTGGAGCTCCGCGAGCTCGGGGCCCGGGTCGGCGCCCAGCTCCTCGGCGAGCCGCTCGCGCAGCGCGTGGTAGCCCGCGGACGCCTCGCCCTGCCGCCCGGACAGGTGGAGGGCGCGCAGGTGGAGGGCATGCAGCGGCTCGCGCAGCGGGTGGCGGGCCGCCGGCGCGGCCAGTTCGGCCGCCACCGCCGCGTGCTCGCCGAGGTCGAGCCGGGCCCGCGCGTGCCGCTCCAGCGCGACGAGCCGCCCCTCCTCCAACTCGATGATCGCGGTGCGGGCGAACTCGGCGTCGGCGAAGTCGGCGAAGGCGGGGCCGCGCCACAGCGCGAGCGCGTCGCCGAGCATCCGCTTGCGGGCGAGGGGATCGGCGGCCTCGCGGCCGAGCGCCGCCGCGAACCGCGCGGCGTCGACCGCGTCCGGACCGGCGTCGAGCGCGTACCCGGGCGGGCGGGCGGCGACGAGGCCCCGGCCGCCCGGCTCGCCCTCCTCCAGCGCCCTGCGGAGCTGCGAGACGCGGGCCTGGAGCGTTCCGATCGGGTTGCGGGGCGGCCGGTCGCCCCACAACGCGTCGATCAGCCGGTCGACGGACACGGGCTCTCCGGGCCGGGTGAGCAGGACGGCGAGCAGCGTGCGGACCTTCACCTCCGGCACGCGCACGGGCGCCCCGGCGTCCGTCCACACCGCGAGCGGCCCCAGCACCCCGAAACGCACGGCCTCCAGCGTAGCCACCGCTACGGACGGACCCGCAGCACATCCGTAGCGGTCGGGACGAGTGTGGAGGAAACACACATCCCAGGAGGACATATGAAGACCCCGGTGATCGTCATCGGACTCGGGCCCATGGGCGCGGCGATGGCCAGGACGTTCCTGGAGAACGGCCATCCGACCACCGTCTGGAACCGGACGCCGTCCAAGGCCGCCCCCCTGGTGAAGGACGGCGCGACCCTCGCCCCCACCGCCGCCGAGGCCCTCGCGGCCTCCGAGCTGGTCGTCGTGAGCCAGACCGACTACAAGGCGATGTACGACTCGCTCGACGGCGCGGACCTGAAGGGGCGCGTCATCGTCAACCTCAGCTCAGGCAGCCCTGGTGAGCTGCGCCGGGCGGGCGAATGGGTGTCCGAGCGGGGCGGCGCCCTGCTCACCGGGGGCGTCATGGTGCCTCCGCCGGGCATCGGCCAGCCGGGCGCGTACGTCTTCTACAGCGGCCCAGAGGGGGCATTGGAACCCCACCGCGAGGCCTTGGGCGAACTGGGAGACGTCACGTTCGTCGGCGAGGACCCGGGTCTGTCGATGCTCTACTACCAGTCCCAGATCTACGTCTTCTGGTCGACCCTTACCGCCTACATGCACGCCGTGGCCTTGCTGGGCACCGCGGGCGTGTCCGCCCAGGAATTCCGTCCGTTCGCCGCGTCCCTGCTGACCGAGCTGGCCGGCGATGGGCCGATGGGCTTCCTGAATCAGCTCACGGAAGAGATGGAGGCCGGCGTCTACCCGGGCGCGGACAACACCCTGCGGATGCAGGCCGTCGGCGCCGACCACGTCGTGGAGGCCGCCCGCGAAGCGGGGATCGACGCCGCGGGCCCGACCGCCCTGCGGGAGCTGTTCTGGCGCGCCGTGGACGCCGGTCACGGCACGGACGGGCTGTCGGCCGTCATCGAGGCGGTCCGTCGCCCGTGATCAGCGGGAGCCGGAGGACGAACCGGGCGCCCGCGGGGGAGTCGGCGATGCGCAGGGAGCCGCCGTAGATCTCGGCGATCTCGCGGGCGATGGGCAGCCCGAGCCCGGTCCCCTGGGGGTCCCGGGCGCGCGACTCGCTCAGGCGGGCGAAGCGCTCGAAGACGCGTTCGCGGGCCTCCTCGGGGACGCCGGAGCCGTCGTCGAGGACCTCCAGGACCGCGTCGCCGCCGTCGCGCGCCACGGTCACCTCGATCCGCGACTCGGCGTGCCGTTCGGCGTTGCCCAGCAGGTTGCCGAGCACCCGGCTCAGCCGCACCGGGTTCGCGCGCACGACCACACCGGGCTCCAGCCGCGTCGTGATCGGCGCGTCGCCGGCCCGCAGGCCGACCTCCCGGCGGACCAGGGCGGCGAGGTCGACCGGTTCCACGGGCTTCGGGGTCCGGGCGTCGAGCCGGGACAGCTCCAGGAGGTCGGCGACGATGTCGTTCAGGCGCCGCGTGTCGCGGAGCGCGCCGCGGACCATCGGCTTCCAGTCGGCGTCGTCCGGCTCCCCGAGGGCGACCTCCAGGCGCGTCTGGAGGCCCGTGATCGGGTTGCGCAGGTCGTGGGAGGCGTCGGAGACGAAGCGGCGCTCCCGGGTCACCGCCTCCTCCAGGCGGTCCAGGGTGGCGTTGACCCTCTCGGCGAGGCTCTGGATCCCCCCGCCGGCCTGCGGGACGGGGACCCGGTGGTCCAGGCCCCGCGCGTCCAGGTCGGCCATCTCGGAGCGGATGATGTCGACCGGGACGAACGCCTGCCCGATCGTGTGCCACGTCCACCACGCGATCAGGCTGAGCAGCGCGACCAGCAGGCCGAAGAGGGCGAGGGGCAGCAGCCACACGTTGAGCAGCCCGGGCAGCGGGTCGGCGGCGATGACCATCACGTCGGGGCCCCACGGGGACGTGCGGATGCGGAGGCCGAACGCCCACACGCACCCCTTCGGGAAACGGGGGCAGACCCGCTGGTCGATCAGCAGTTCGCCCCTCGCCAGGTCGGCGGTCGCGAGCGCGGGACGTCCGCGGACGGCGTCGCTGGCGGCCACGACCTTTCCCTGCGGGGTGACCACCTGCACCATCTGCGCCTCGTCCGGGCGGACGTCGATGATGCCGGGGTTCCGTCCCCGGGAGAGGTCGAACGCGATCCGTTCGGCGGTCCGCTCCGTCAGGCGCCCGACCCTGTTCTCCGCCCAGTCCCGCGCCAGGAGCAGCATCAGGACGAGCGCCAGCGCCAGGATCAGCGCGGACACCGCGACGGTGATGAGCGTCGCGCGCCCCCGCACCGAGAAGAGCAGGCGCCTCCCCCACCGGCGGGCGGGAACCCGCCTACCCGTCGTCACAGTGGATCCCCGGAACCGTCCACACCGTCACTCTAAGTGACCTGGTGTGAGATGCTCGCACCGCGTGCGGCGCGGAACAGGCGCCGTGAACAGGACAAGGGCCGCGATCCGTACTTCGAGGGTGACGGGCCGCCTTCCGGACGGAGGGACGGCCGGGACGGGGAGGCGGTGCTGTGGTCGGGACGCGGGACCGCGTGGTGATCGGCGAGATCACGCTTCCGGGCGTGCGGCGGTCGGTCGGGGGTGCGCGCGGCTTCGTCCGGAGCGTGGCGGCCGGCCATCCCGCCCTGGACGACATGGTGCTGGTGGTGAGCGAGACGGTCGCGAACGCGATCGCTCACACGGCGTCCGGCCGGGAAGGCGGGCAGGTGAGGGTCGCCGTCCTGGCCGGGGACGGGGGGTACCGGCTTGAGGTCGCCGACGAGGGCGCGGCGGGCGGGCGTCCCCACGTGAAAGGCGGGCAGGGCGACGACGAGGACGCGGGGGACGGTGCGGAGTCGGGACGCGGGATGCGGATCGTGGAGGCGCTCGCGTCGCGGTGGGGCTTCCACGCCGACGGCGCCCGCACAGTGGTGTGGGCGGACTTCCCGGCCCCGGCCGCCGCGGTGGAGCGGGGCCGGGGCCGGGGGACGCCGGTCAGCGGCCCCGGTTGAGCTGCCGGGTCGGCATCTGCCGGGCGTTGCGGCGGTTGTTCGCGAAATTCGCCGACCTGAAGTCGGAGTTCTTCCGCTTGCCCTTCTTCCGGGATCTGGCGAAGGGGTCGCTGTTCATTTCCTGGTTCATGGCACGCATGAAGGAATCACCTCCGGGCACGTCTGAATTCGGCCGTGAAAGGCCGCGAAAAAGGTGTGGAAGGGCGCGCCGCATCGCCGCAGGACACACGTGTGCCCATGCGGAGGAGGAGCGCCATGGAGAGATGGGAGCGGGCCCGCGGCAATGCCGGGGCGGCTCAACCGGAGAAGTATCAAAGCTTCATAAGGAGTAAACAACCATACTCGCGGCGGCGTGTCAACCATTAATTCCGCCGGGCGTGAACTCGAAGGCGGGGAAGCGGCGATACATGCCGGGAGGCTTCATGAAGCTGCTTGCTTGGGTCGCCGTCGCGGCGGCCGCGGTGATGGTGACGGGCGGCCTGTCCGCGTACGGGTACTACTGGCGGCTGCAGAACGCCGTCCAGCACGAGGACGCCGACCGGTTGATCGGCGGAGACCGGCCGAGGAGGCTCAACGGCGCGACCAACATCTTCGTGCTCGGGTCGGACACGCGCGAGGGCGCCAACGCCAGGTACGGGCGGGGCCTGCGGGGCAAGCCGCCCGCGTCCGACACGATGGTGCTGCTGCACCTGTCGCCGGGCGGCGGCCAGGCGATCGCCGTCAGCTTCCCCCGCGACCTGATGGTGCCCATCCCGCCGTGCACCCGCCGGGACGGCACGAAGGCGCCCGGCAGCGCGAACGCCATGCTGAACGAGGCGATCGGCCGCGCGGGCCCCACCTGCACCGTCCATACCGTCGAGCGGCTCACGAAGATCCGCATCGACCACTTCGTGCAGGTGGACTTCACGGGCTTCAAGCGGATCGCGACGGCCGTCGGCGGCGTGCCGGTGTGCGTGACGGCCGACGTCCACGACAAGGACTCCGGGCTGAACCTCACCAAGGGCCGCCACCGGCTGAAAGGCGAGGACGCCCTGGCCTACGTCCGCAGCCGCAAGGGCTTCGGGAACGGCAGCGACACCGAGCGCATCCGGCGGCAGCAGCACTTCTTCGGCGCGCTCGCCAAGGAGGCGATGAGCGCGGGCGTCCTCACCGATCCGGGGCGCCTGAACGCGCTGCTCAGGGCGACGGCCGAGTCGCTGACGACCGACAGGGGGCTGTCCGTCGCGGAGATGCTGAAGATCGCCCAGGGCATGCGCGGCCTGGACGCGGGGAAGCTGCGCTTCGTCACCGTGCCGTCCGGGCCGTACCCGCTGAACCGCGACCGCGTGGCGCTGACCCGGCCCGCCGCGGACGAGTTCTTCGACGCCCTCCGCAGGGACGTGGTGGCGCCGGCTCCGGCGAAGTCCCCGGGCGCGCGGCCCGGGAGGGTGCGGGTGTTCAACGCGTCCGGGGTCGAGGGCCGCGCCGCCCAGGTGGCGGCGCAGCTCGAAGACGCCGGCTGGCGGGTCACCGGCGTCGGCAACCTCGGCACCCGCCCCCAGGCCGCCGTCGTCCACTACGGGGCGGGCGCGGAACCGCAGGCGAGGGCGCTCGCGGCCCTCCTGCCGGGCGCCCGGGTCGCGCCGCGAGCCAGGACGGCCCCCGGCGGCGTCGACCTCGTCGTCGGGACGGGTTTCACGCGCGTCCGGACGTCCGGGGGCGTCCCGGTCCAGCGCGGCGAGAGCCGGGCGAGCGACAGGGTGTGCGAGCGGGTGGCGTGAGGCGCGCCGCCGCTCGCCGGGGCCCGGGGCCTGGAGGACGGCGCGTCGCGGGTGATCCGATCGGAACGAACATTCGGTCATACCGGTGATGATCTTCGCTTATCGGCATAATCACCCGAATGGCGATGTCGCTTCCGGTGCGGTTCCGCAGCGATGGCGTGCGGGTGGCGGTCGAGACCGACCCCCTGCACGCCCCGCTGCGCGACTTTCTCATCAACGACCTGGGGGAGGACGTCTCCGCGATAGCGCGCGCCCAGGGGCGGCTGAGCGACGGCGCGGCCCGCCCCTGGCAGGAGCAGTACCGCTACCACCGCCTCGACTTCGACGGCACGACCGTGCAGGTGCGCGACGTCGCCGGATGGGCGTCCTGCGACCTCGAACCGGCCGTCCTGCGGCGGTGCCTGGACGAGTACCTCCACCAGGTCGGCGCCCTCAAGAGCCGCCGCAGCCTTGAACGCGAGTTCGGCGGCCGGGGCAACGGCGAGCCCATGGCGGCGTCCCTCGCCCTCGCTTCGGTCTCCGGGCGGACGCAGGGCTGGGGTCTCGTCCAGACACCGCGCGCCGTGCTGGAGGACCTGGCCGGGCTGACCCCGCACCCCGACGCCTGCCTTCCGCACGGCGTCATGGAGACCGGCTCGGGCGCCTGCTGGGCCGACCTCGCCGTCCTGGACGAAGCGGGCAAGCGCCTACGCGGCGGCACGAAGACCTTCATGCCGAAGGGCCTCGACCCGGAACGCATCATGGGTGAACTGGGGAACGCCCTGACAAAGGCCCGCTTCCTCAACGGGATTCCCGGGGCGTGGGCGGGTGCGGTCGCCGGGGTGCCGGTGCACGGCTACGTCGACCCGGAGGCCGTCCTGCGGCTGCCCTGCCGGCCCATCGAGATCGGCGGCGTCGTCAGGCGCGTCAAGGTGTTCTTCCCCGAACTCGCCGATTCGGGCGTCGACCTGGCGACCGCCGCGGCCGGCGCGAGCGCGTTCACGCCTTCGGTGATCGGGCCACGGCACGTCCTCACGGCGTTCCTGCTCCACGACGTGCAGAGCCACCGCCACCATCTGGAGGTCGTCCGCGCCGCCCGTCCCGGCTGGGAGCACACAGGCAACGCCTGCCACATCCGCATGGACGTCCAGACCGTCCGCCTGGAGCACCTCTGGTTGCCGGGACACGCCTGCGAGTTGCCGACCGGCGAGTTCGCCAGCGTCCTCTACGAATACGAACGCCTGACGGCACCTTGACCCGGCTGAAGGGCAGAACGCCGCGGACCTCGGCGGGGACGACCACCTCGCCGGGGACGAAGTGGACGTCGACCGACACCGCCTAGGAGAGCGCGGCGACAACCGTGTCGGTGAGGGCCGCGCCGGCCATGCCGTCCGGGTCGCGTTCGGGGTCGTAGATGGCCACGTGCAGGCCGACCGCCCGCGGGCTCGCCGCCAGCGTCCGCAGCACGGACGTGAGCTCCTCGAACGACAGGCCGTCCGGGTTGGGGGAGTCGACGGCCGGCATCAGGCTCTTGTCGAGGATGTCGGCGTCCAGATGGATCCAGTAGCCCTCGATCGGCGCGGCCTCCAGATGCGCCCGCGCCCCCTCGGCGGCCGAGTCCGCACCGTGCTCGCGGATGTACTCGATCGGGAAGCGCCGCACGCGCGACGCCTCGAACGCGTCCATGTCGAACAGCTCGAAGTCCTCGGGCTCCCGCTGGACGCCGATGTGCGCGACGTGCTCCTCCTCCACGTAGGGGCGAAGCCCCCCGACGTCGGTGAGGGCGGCCGGGCCGTGCCCGGTGGCCAGGCCGAGCGCCATCCCGCCCGCGGTCAGCCCCTTCGGCGGGGCCGACGGGTCGCGCCGCGGCGAGTAGTCGTCGTGCCCGTCCAGGTGCGCCAGCCCGTACACGCCGCGGCGGCGCAGCGCGAGCATCGGGCCGAGCAGGATGCCGCAGTCGCCGCCGAGCACGACCGGGAACTCGCCGCGGTCCAGCACCTCCCCGACGCAGGCCGCGAGCCGCTCGGTGTAGTCGGCGAGGCCGGGGCCGTTCAGGTAGCCGGTCTCCTGGTCCGTGCCGAACACGTAGGGCGGCGGGTCCACCCGGCCCGCGTCCTCGGCGCGCAGGCGGCCGACGATGCCGTGGCCGCGCAGGGCGTGGGCCAGCCGGCGCACTCCGGGCTCGTGGCCCTCGCGCGGCGGACGGAGCCCCAGGTTGGACGGTGCGTCGAGCACTGCGATCATTGGTGCAATCTAGAACATCGGGGACCCGCCCGGCACATCGCCCGACCGCCGGGACCTCGGGAAATGCCGGAACAACGGGAAAGGCGTCCGATGACCGTCTCGGGACTACTCGTCGACCGCCTTCTCGGCCTCCCGGAGTCGCCGTCCCCCGACGTCCGGTCGGCGCGGGACCTTCGGGTGCCCATGCCGGACGGCGTCGTGCTCGTCGCCGACCTGTACCGGCCGCGCGGCGCGGGACCGCTGCCCGTCGTGCTGATGCGCACCCCGTACGGCAAGCGGCAGGCCGTGGTCCGGCTGTTCACCGGCGTCCTGGTTCGGCGCGGGTTCCAGGTCGTCGTGCAGGACGTGCGCGGCGTCTTCGGCTCAGGCGGCGAGTTCCATGCCTTCCACGACGAGAAGGACGACGGCCTGGCCACGCTCAAGTGGCTCCGCGCGCAGCCCTGGTGCGACGGCAGGGTGGCGATGGTCGGCGCAAGCTACCTCGGGTTCACCGAGTGGGCTGTCGCACCCTACGCAGACCCGCCGCTGGCCGCGATGGGACTGGGCATCACCGCGTCCGAGTTCGCCAGTTCGTTCTACCCCGGTGGTGCGCTCGCCCTGCACAACACGCTCGTCTGGTCGTCCCTGCTGGGGACGCAAGAGGAGCGGAGGCGGCCGTTCCACGACAGGCGTGTGAGGCGTGCGATGCGGCACCTGCCGGTAGGCGAGGCCGACCTCGCCGCCATCGGACGTCCCGAACCGTTCCTGCGCGAGGTCGCTGCCCATGCCGAGCCGGGTGACGACTTCTGGAAGGCCACCGACCACAGCGCCGCCGTCCCGGCGACCACCACGCCCACCACGATGGTCACGGGCTGGTGGGACCTCTTCCTGCGCGGCCAACTCAGGGACTTCGCCGCCCTGCACGCGGAGGGGCGCCAGGTCCGCATCACCATCGGCCCCTGGGGACACGACGCCAAAGCCCTCCGCGCGACGCTCCACGACCAGGTTTCCTGGCTGAACGCCCACCTGAACGGCGACAAGGCCCAACTCCGCAGGGCGCCGGTAAGGCTGCACCTGCAGCAGGCCAACACCTGGCTGGACTTCGACCAGTGGCCCCCGCCCGAGACCAGGCCAACGCCGCTCTACCTGGCCCACGGCCTCGTATGGGACGAGCCTGACGCGGACCCCGCCACGTTCACCTACGACCCCCTCGACCCGACCCCGAACGTCGGCGGCCCGCTCCTGTCACCCGGCAAGGGGAAACAGCGCGACAACGCCCCCCTCGAACGCCGCGACGACGTGGTCGTCCTCACCGGCGCGCCGCTGCCCGAGGACCTGGACGTGATCGGACCCGTCTCGGCGACGATCCACGTGCGCACCAGCACCGGACGAGGCGACCTGTTCGTCCGCCTCTGCGACGTCGACCGGAGCGGCGTCTCCCGCAACGTCACCGACGGCATCCTGCGCATCACGTCCACGGGGACCGTGCGCGCCGAGATCGAAATGCATCCGACCGCGTACCGCTTCCGGCGCGGCCACCGGCTGCGCGTCATGCTCGCGGGCGGCGCGTTCCCCCGCTTCGCCCGCAACCACGGCACCCCGGAGCCCGCGGGGCGGGCCATCGCGTCCCGCCGCACCGACTTCGAGATCCTCCGGGACGCCGCCCACCCCTCCGCCGTCCACCTTCCCATCTGGAGACCCTGACCTGGACGAGCGGGAAAGGCCACATGGCCGCCGCCCCGGCGCGCCGAACGGACGGCGTGTTCCGCTCATCACACACGGTGTCCCGCTCGTCGACAAGGCCGGGCAAAGGCGCGATCCGCCGACGGCCCCCTCGCTACGTTCTTCACATCCGCCCAACGGCCGGCGTGAGCCGCTTCGGGGGGAGCGGCCGGTTCTGCGTCCGCGCCGGGACCGCCACGGCGGAACGGGGGGAGAGGGGTCACTCGGGGGGAGTGGCCCCTCCGTCCGTTCCCGGTCCCTACGGGCGGATTGCCGCCCGGCGGGCGGCCGAGCGGCGGCGCGCCCGGCGTGTCGCGCGAGGCGCGGGCCCCGGCGACACGGGGCGGACGCTGCCGCACAAATGGGGATCTCCCCTGGCGGGCCTCCCGGCGCGCTGCCTCCGATTCCGGTAAAGAAATCCCCGCGCGGCCGTTCCAGTATTCCGCGCACCGCGTCAAGAAGACGTCGATCTTAATTCTCGGCGGACGTTTCCGATCTGCCGGAAAAATGTGGCTCTGTGGGCCGGGATGGAAAAATTGACTCCGGGGGGTTCGACTTCGGGGCACGGCTGCGGAATGGTCTCCCGCATGGATCCACGAATTCGAGCCGCCGGCGGGGCGTCGGGCCCCGTCACGTGGCTGCTGGCCTTTCTCGGCGCCCGCGAGAAGGCGCTGCGCACGCACTCCGGGCTCGCCTCCGGCCCGGCCGAGTGGCTGATGGTCTTCCTGGAGGTCGAGCGCGCGGGGCTGTCGGCCCGGCGGCGCCCGGCCGCCCTGCCGTCCCGGCGCGGCAGGACCGAGGAGCCACCGTTCGGCCGGCTGTCCGCCCGCAGCGCGTAAAGGAAAGATCATGACCATCGAGATGCTCCTCGCCGCCCTGATCGGCGGCGCGATCGGCTTCGCCGAGCTCGTCGCGCGCTACCGCGACCGGCCCGCCGCGGCCCTGCTCTCCCCGGGCGGGCTGCTGTTCGTCTTCGTCAACGCCAGCGCGTCGACCGTCGCGCTGATCGCGGTGACCGCCTCCGGGTGGACGTTCGGTCTGCCTGGCACCACACCCCCGGCGAGCATCGTGGTCGTCCGGGTCATCGCCGCGGGGCTCGGCTCCGCGGCGGTGCTGCGCATGTCGTTCGCCCCCGCGCAGGGACACGGCACCGGCACCGGCCCCGTCGCCCTCCTCAACGGCATCCTGCGGATCGCCGACGCCGAACTGGAACGCAAACGCGCGCTCAGCAGGCTGTCGCACGACGACCTGGCGGGGCTGTCGTTCGAACGCGACCACGCGGCCCTCGCGGAGCTGTGCTGCCACCTCATGCGGGAGTTCGACCTGGCCGAGGCGCAGCGGCTCGGCGGCCTGGCGGCCGAGCTGAGCGGCCGCGACGACCTCACCGACGCCGACAAGCTGGACTGCTGGGGGCTGGAGCTGACGCGGCTCGTCGGCGAGCGCGCCCTCCGGCAGGCTGCCCGGCGGCTGCGGGACCGGCCCCGCGACGACGCCCGCCCGGCGGCCGAACCCGACCAGCGTCCGGCCGCCCCGGCGCCCGACCACGACTACCTGGTCGAGACCGCGCCGGCGCGCCCCTCGGTCGCCAAGACCTCCCGCCTCGCGCCGAGCGCGAACGGCAGGCCGGAACGCAAATCGTTCAGCGACGCCTGACGACCCGTGAGACACCGGTGCGCCCCCGGCGGGGCGCACCGGTGTTTTCGCTGGAACACCCGCTATCTCGACCGGGTGGAAAGGGCCGCCTCGGAATCGTCCCGCGCCTCCAGGGCCGCCGCGATGCGGTGCAGCGCCTCCGCCAGCGAGACGAGCGCCTGCACCTGCGCGGCGGCCATGAGATTCCCCGGCGAGGGATCGGCGGCCTGGGCCTCCGCGGCCGCCTCGCAGGCCTGCTGGTTCCACCAATGCACGCGCCGATCCTATTCGGTGCCACGAATGCGGCCCATTGCGCCGCGCCGCCCCGCCGCCGGCACGGAAAAGGCTTTGCCGGCACCGGAATTGAAAGGACCCCGCCGTGAGCACCGAACCCCGCGCGGCACCGCCCGCCCCGCCCGCCCCGCCCGCCGGCCCTCCGCGCTGGACCGGGAAGCCGGTGCGGCGGCTGACCACCGCGGAACTCGCCGAGGCCCTCGAATACCTGGAAAGGCACCGCCCGGACGACGACGTCCTCGGCCGCGCCCTCGCAGGCGAGTTCGCCCGCCGGACGGCCGCCGCCGAGTTCGCCCGCCGCGCCGCCGCCGCCCGCCGCTGACGCCGCCGGGACGTCCGCGACCCCGCGGTCGGCGGCGAAGCCCCGGGGAGGGCCGTGCACGCGCACAGGGTCGTGTGGTCGCGCGTCTATTCCGTGACCCCGGGTATAGACGCGCCATGGAGGTACGGCTGCGCAGGGTGTACGAACCGCCGTCGGCCGAGGACGGGGCGCGGGTCCTGGTCGACAGGGTGTGGCCACGGGGCCTGTCGAAGGACAAGGCCCGCCTGGACGAGTGGGAGAAGGACGTCGCCCCCTCCACCGAGCTCCGGAAGTGGTACGGCCACGACGCCGCCAGGTTCGAGGAGTTCACCCGCCGCTACGACGCCGAACTGGCCGAGCCCGAGCGCGCCGCGGCCCTCGACCACCTGCGGGAACTCGCCCGCGAGGGCACCGTCACCCTGCTCACGGCGACCAAGGACATCGACCGCAGCCAGGCGGCCGTCCTCGCGGACCGCCTCCGCGACTCCTCCTGACGCGCTCCTCGCCCGCCCTTGATCGCATCCCGCTTCTGGCGGCTCCTGGACGTTCCTTTGAGGACTGGCGGAACCCGCGGAGGTCTGGTCGGCTCGCGGGCTGCTGGTCGGCGTCCCGCGGGTTCACCCCAGCCCTGGAGCCCTGCAACGAGCCCTACCGGAGGACTCGGTAGCGGAGGTGGGTCTCGCTCGCGTACGCGGAGGTCTCGAGGCGTTCGAGCTCGACGCGCTGCCCCAGGCCCGCGAACAGCGAGATGCCGCCGCCGAGCAGCACCGGTGCGACGTCAAGGTGAAGCTCATCGACGAGCCCGAGCCGCAGGCACTGTCGCGAGATGCTTCCGCCGAGCAGGCTGACCCACCCGTCACCGGCAGATTCCGCGGCCAGCGCGACCGCTTCAGAGATGTCGTCGACGACGAAGGTGTAGGTGGTGCCGTCGCGCTCGATCGGCTCATGGGCCCTGTGGGTCATGAGGTAGACCGGCACCTTCAGCATGCCGCCGTAGGGGAGCTCACCGTCCTCGATGGTCTGAGACCGGTTCGCACCCCCGACGACTGCTCCGATCCGGCCCATGACCCGTTCCACGACGGAGTCGTCCTCGGGAGCGGAAGGCCTGCCGAACATCCAGTCGACCGCGCCGTCCGGGTCTGCCAGGAATCCGTCGAGGGTGATGGTCGCGTGGACGATCACTGTGGCCATGGGGGCGCTCCTTGCGACTAGAGGTGAGTCGATGGACTCACTGTTATCACCGTAGATGCACAGGTAGAGGTGAGTCAATTCACTCACCTCTATGGGATACTGGCGAGATGCCACGCGGACGCTCCTCCTACCATCGTGAGATGGCCGCGACGAAACGTGAGTCGATGCTCGTCGCGGCCACCCAGCTGTTCCTGGAGAACGGCTACGACCGCACGTCGCTGGCGCGCATCGCCCAGCAGGCGGGCGTATCCAGGGCAACGCTCTTCAAGCAGTTCCCGACCAAGGCGGCGCTGTTCGAAGCGACAGTGCTCGCGGCTGGCAGGTCACCTGCTCCGGAGCCCGTCGACGTCCCGTTGGAGGACTTCCATGCCGGTCTTGTGACGCTCGGACGGGCCTACGCTGAGCTGCTGACCCGGCCTGAGGTGGCAGCGCTGATGCGGACTGTGATCGCCGAGTCCCCCCGGTTCCCCGAGCTACGGGAGCGCACCTTCGACTTCGGTACGCTGCCTGTGCTCACAGCGCTGGGGCGCTACCTCCGCGATGCCCACGCAGCAGGGGCCGCCGAGATCGACGACCCGGAGATGGCGTCCGCGCAGTTCCTCGGGATGATCGCGTCGTCGGTCTTCTGGCCCCGCCTCATACACGGCACCTGGTCGATTACCGACGACGAGCGAGAACTGGTCATCGAGGGCGCGGCTCGGACCATCACCGCCCGCTACGCCACTCCCTGACGCGATCCTTCGCGTGACAGCTGCAGCGCGGGTACGCCGCGACCATGTGACTGATTACTCGTTGACCGCGAAGACCGGCTACATGGCCTTCGACTCCGCCGTCGCGCCGGGCCGCGTCTCCTGCCAGGGCGGACGCGGTCCGGCCGCCGTTCAGGAGGGGTGCTGCGGCGGGGCGTTCCGGTTGAGCCCGAAACGGGTTCTACAGTTGAGGGGTCTCAAGGAAGGATCCTCACCATGCCCCTCGCCTCACGCCTGCCGGCCCCGCCCGAGACCATGGCGGTCCTGGAGGAGACCTACGAGGGGGTGCTGCGCCGCGATCCGGGCGAGGCCGAGTTCCACCAGGCCGTGCACGAGGTGCTGGAGTCCCTCGGCCCGGTCCTGGCCGCGCGGCCGGGCCTCGCCACCGCCAAGCTGGTCGAGCGGGTGATCGAGCCGGAGCGCCAGATCATGTTCCGCGTGCCGTGGCAGGACGACAACGGGGAGATCCACGTCAACCGCGGCTTCCGCGTGGAGTACAACGGCGCGCTCGGGCCCTACAAGGGCGGCCTGCGCTTCCACCCCACGGTGAACCTCGGCATCGTCAAGTTCCTCGGCTTCGAGCAGATCTTCAAGAACGCGCTCACCGGCCTCGGCATCGGCGGCGGCAAGGGCGGCAGCGACTTCGACCCGCACGGCCGCTCCGACGCGGAGGTCATGCGCTTCTGCCAGTCGTTCATGACCGAGCTGCACCGCCACGTCGGCGAGCACACCGACGTCCCGGCCGGCGACATCGGCGTCGGCGCCCGCGAGATCGGCTACCTGTTCGGCCAGTACCGCCGCGTCACGAACCGGTGGGAGGCCGGGATGCTGACCGGCAAGGGCATGCTGTGGGGCGGTTCCGCGGTCCGGACCGAGGCGACCGGCTACGGCAACGTGATGTTCACGGCCGAGATGCTGCGCCGCCGCGGCGAGGACCTGGACGGCCAGCAGATCGTCGTCTCCGGCTCCGGCAACGTCGCGATCTACACCATCGAGAAGGCGCAGCAGCTCGGCGCCAACGTCATCACCGTCTCCGACTCCGGCGGCTACGTCGTCGACGAGAAGGGCATCGACCTCGACCTGCTCAAGCAGGTGAAGGAGGTCGACCGGGGGCGCGTCTCCGACTACGCCGACCTGCGCGGCGCCTCCGCCCGGTACATCCCGGGCGGGCGGGTATGGGACGTCCCGGCCGACATCGCGCTGCCGTCGGCGACGCAGAACGAACTCGACGCCGACGCTGCCGCGATCCTCGTCCGCAACGGCGTGAAGGCCGTGTCGGAGGGCGCCAACATGCCGACCACCCCCGAGGCCGTGCACGTCCTCCAGGACGCGGGTGTCGCGTTCGGCCCGGGCAAGGCCGCCAACGCGGGCGGCGTCGCGGTCAGCGCGCTGGAGATGCGGCAGAACGCGAGCCGCTCCTCCTGGCGCTTCTCCCAGGTGGAGGAGGAGCTGCTGGCCATCATGACGAGCATCCACGACACCTGCTACGAGACCGCCGACCGCTACGGCGCCCCCGGCGACTACGTGGTCGGCGCCAACATCGCCGGCTTCGAACGCGTGGCCGACGCCATGCTCGCCCAGGGCCTCATCTGACGAAGCGCGTCACCTCCGCCCCAGGACCGCCCCGTTCCGAGCCGCCGGATGGCTCAGAACGGCCGGTCCTGGGCATGGACGGAGAGTGAACGCGCAACCGCGAAGAGCCCGCACCCGGCCCTTGGTCAGGGCGGCCCTGCGCACGACGCTGACCACGGTGGCTCTGGTCGCCGTGTACTTCACGGCCCCGTTGAACAGGTCGTTCACGCCGGTGACCGGCGTTGCGCTGACCGTCTCGCTGTTCGCCCTGGGGGCGCTCGTCACCTGGCAGGCGAGGTCGATCGCGCGCTCGCACTCCCCGAGGTTCCGCACCATCGAGGCTCTGGGGACGACCGTCGCGCTCTTCCTGCTGGTGTTCGCCTCCAGCTACCGCCTGATGAGCCACGACACCCCGCCCGGTTTCTCCGAGCCGCTGACGCACATCGACGCCCTGTTCTTCACCATCACGATCTTCACGTCGGTCGGTTTCGCCGACGTCGTCCCGATCTCCCAGACGGCCCGCGCCCTGACGGCCGTCCAGATGCTCGGCGACCTGGTCTTCCTGGGCGTCGTTGCCAAGATCTTCCTTGAGGCGATGCGCCGGGGCGTCGAACGCGAGGCCAACGAACCCCCCGACGCCGCCGGAGACCCCTGGCCGTAGCGCTCCTGGCGGCCCGCGGGCCGGAGGTCGCGGACCCCTTTTCAGTCACCGTTCGCGCCGTCCCCGGCTCGCCGACCGCATCCCCGCGCCTCACCAGGTGGAGGGGAACATGCGGTGCTTGAGAAGCGCGTCTACCTGGGCGGCGGCGTGTTCGGTGTCGCCGCAGGGGGAGAGGTACTGAACCAGCAGCAACTCGCCGACCTGGTCAATGTGACGCGCAGTTACATCACGCAGGTCGAGTCCGGGCGGACGCGTTGCCGTCGCGACTTCGCCCTGCGGCTCGACCGGGCACTCAAGTCGGGCGCGACTCTCGTCGACGCGTGGGACGAGCTACTAGAATCCGTCAAGTCCGACAAGTACCCCGAGTTCTTTGCCAACTTCCCGAAGGCCGAACAGTCCGCGAGCCTGCTCCGCGCCTTCGAGGAGCGAATAGTTTACGGGCTGTTTCAAAAAGAGGCATATGCTCGCGCGCTTTTGGATGACGAGGATGCCCTCAAGAACAGAATAAGGCGCCAGGAGATTCTGTATCAGAAGCCTGGACCTGCCGTCTCGGTCGTAATGGTGTAGAAGTCGCCTCCGTCTCCGACATTGTCGCCGTGCGTGACAGCAAGGCCCCTGACGAGCCCAAGATCATAATGAGCCGCGACGACTTCCGCCGCTTTGCGGCAGTGCTCAAGAGCCTCTGAGAAACTCTCACGCGACTCACGGGAACCTGTGTCCTCCGACCCGGAGGGCGGACTCAGGGAAGTCCCTGGTCTGTCCCTGAGATACGGGTCGCGCCCTGTCGTTGTTATGGCCGTGACACCAGCATTGGTGCTTCATCTTCAGATTTCTACTGCTGATGGGGAGCCGCATGAACACACGGCCATCTGCCCCGACGCGCCGGTCGGTTCTGGCCGCTGCCGGAACGGCGGGGCTCTCGATCGCCATCGCGGGCCCGGCCGGGGCGGACCGCCGTCCCGCCGGTGCCGAACGGACGACCGCCGGACACCATGAAGGGCGTGTACGGCTGACACTGCCGAAGCCGACCGGCCCGCATCGGATAGGCACGACATCGCTCCATCTGATCGACCGCTCGCGGCGGGACCCGTGGAGTCCATCGTCCGCTCCGCGCGAACTGATGGTCAGCCTCTGGTATCCGACCCGGAACACCGGCGGCCGCAGGCGCGCTCGCTGGCTCCAGCCGAGTGCGGCTAGCTTGTACAAGCAGCAGATCAGCCGCGGCCTTCATGTCTCACTGGACGACGTCGACTTCCCCCTCACGCACGCCTTCCAGAACACCCCCGTCACAAGAGATCGTGGCGGCGGCCATCCGGTCGTGCTCTTCTCCCCGGGCTACGGCTCGATGCGCGAACTCGGCACCGCACTGGTCGAGGATCTGGCCAGCCGCGGCTACGTGGTCGTCACCATGGACCACACCCACGAAGCCCAGATCGTGGAGTTTCCCAGCGGCCGCCTCGTCCTTCAGCGCACCCCGGCCGAACCCAACGACGCCGCCATCGCCAGGGCTTCGCGAGTACGCCGGGACGACACCCGTTTCGTGTTGGACGAACTCGCCGCCTTGAACGCCGGGAAGAATCCCGATGCCGAGCACTGCCGTCTGCCGCACGGCCTGCCGGGTTCCCTCGACCTGTCCAGGACCGGCATGTTCGGGCATTCGCTGGGCGGCAGTACCGCGGCGGAGACGATGGCCCGTGACCGCCGAATCCTCGCGGGCGCCGATCTGGACGGGAGCGTCGGCCGGGTCGTCGCCGCCACCGGCCTCGACCGCCCCTTCCTGCTGATGGCCAATGCCGACCACGGGCGCGACAACGACCCGTCCTGGGCGAAGTTCTGGTCCCATCTGCGTGGTCGGCGCTACCAACTCCGGCTGCTCGGCTCAGGCCACCACACCTTCACCGACCTGGCCCCGCTGGCGCAGCAGCTGATCAGGGCGCTCCCGGTCCCGCCCAAGGTGGTCGCCGAACTGACGGACCGCGTCGGCACCATCGGCGCGGATCGGGCCATCGCCGTCCAACGGGCCTACCTGGGCGCCTTCTTCGACCTTCATCTGCGTCACCGTGACGGCCGCCTGCTGTCCAGGCCGTCCCCGCGATACCCCGAAATCGAATTCGTCCCGTGAGCCACCTCCTCTCATCGAGGTCAGGTCCGCGGGCGGCGCGACGCCGAACTCTCCTCCACCGCCGACGCACCGAATGAGAGGACGTCTCACCCGGTCCGGCTGAGGGTGGTGGGTGGGGCGACTGTTCGTGTGTCGGACGATGTGGCCGGTAGGGGCGCAGGGTTAACCGGGTGGTGCGGGCCATGCGGCGAGGGCCAGTTCGGCGATTCCGGTCAGCTCTGCTGCGGAGGCTCCATCGCAGGCGCGCTGCGACATCCCCTGGATGATGGCGGCGAAGTACGAGGCCATGGCGCGGGGGTCCGCCGCGGCGGGCAGTTCGCCGGCCTGCCGGGCCGCCTGAAGGCGGGCCTCGAAGACGTCCAGGTTCTTGTTCCGCAGGTCGCGCAGGAAGGCCGCCACCTCGGCGTCCTGCGGGGTGACGTTGGTGGCCGCGCTGATCGTCAGGCACCCGGCCGGGTGGGACGGGTCGGCGTAGTTGGCGGCCGCCTCGCGCAGGATCCGGGCGAAGGCGCCGCGGGCGGTGGTCTCCTCGTCGAGGGCGACGCTCATGAAGGCGCCCACGGGGGAGCGCCCGTAGCTGTGCACCACCTCCTTGAACAGTGACTTCTTGTCCCCGAAGGCCGCGTAGAGGCTGCCGGGCCTGATGCCCATCGCCTCGGTCAGCTCGCCGACGGAGGTGGCCTCGTAACCGCGCTCCCAGAACAGCCGGGTGGCCGCGGTCAGCGCCGCGTCGCGGTCGAACCCCCGCGGCCGCCCTCGCCTGGCCCGTGTGTCGCTCATCCCCACATTCTAGAGCGAACGCTCAAAAAGCTGTGCTACGGTCTTTTTTGAGTCATCGTTCAAGAATGGAAGAAGGGGTCGCCGCCATGGACGCACGCGCTCTCGAAGGCAAGGTCGCACTGGTCACCGGTGGGAGCCGTGGAATCGGACGGGCCATCGCGCACCGCCTCGGCCGGGACGGAGCCACCGTCGCCGTCGCCTACGCCCGCGACGAGACGGCCGCGAAGGAGGTCGTCGAACGCATCCGCGAGGACGACGGCCGGGCCTTCGCCCTGCGGGAGGAACTGGGGCGCCACGGTGACGCGGCCCGCCTATGGGCCGCCTTCGACGCCCATGCGGAGGAGTACGCGCCGGGCGGGGGCGTCGACATCATCGTCAACAACGCGGGCATCGGCCGCAGCTCCGACCTGGCCTCGCTGACCGAGAGCGAGTTCGACGAGGTCTTCGCCGTGAACGTCCGCGCACCGTTCTTCATCGTGCAGCAGGGGCTGCCGCGGCTGCGCGACGGGGGCCGGATCATCAACATCTCCAGCGGCGTGTCCCGCATCGCGATGCCGGAGATCATGGCCTACGGCGCCACCAAGGGCGCGCTCGACAACTTCACCCTCAATCTCGCCAAGGAACTGGGGCCCCGGGGCATCACGGCCAACTCGGTCGCGCCCGGCATCATCGACACCGACGTCAACGCGGGCTGGCTGCGCGCCGACCCGCGGGCGGCGGCCCAGGCGGCGTCCCTGGCCGCGCTGGGCCGGGTCGGGCAGCCGGAGGACGTGGCCGGCATCGTGGCCTTCCTCGCCTCCGACGACGCGCGCTGGGTGACCGGACGGGTGATCGACGCGACGGGTGGATCCGGGCTGTGAGCCTTCCGCCGGAGACGCGGCTCGACACCGCCCGGATCCGCGCGGCCCGCCAAGTGATCGCCCCGGTCTTCCTCGGCAGCCCGCAGTACCGCTGCGAGGCGCTGGAGGCCGCCCTCGGGTGCGCGGTGAGCATCAAGCTGGAGACGGCGAACCCGGTCCGCAGCTTCAAGGGCCGCCGTTCTGGTCGCGCTCGGCGGCGGGGCACTGGCCACCGGGGTCTGCCATGTGCTCAGGACCCTCGCGCCCGAGGTCGAGGTGATCTGCGTCCAGCCGTCGGGCTCGCCGGCGATGACGCGCTCCTGGCACCGGCGGCGCGCCGTCACGACCGAGTCGACCGACACCATCGCCGACGGCGTCGCCGGACGACGTCCCATCCCGGACGTCCTGGACGACCTCCTCCTGGTCGCCGACGACGCCGTCCTGGTCGAGGAGGAGTCGGTCGTCACCGGCATGCGGTTGCTCCTCGACCGCGCCGGTCTCGTGGTCGAACCGTCGGCCGCGCTCGGCGTCGCGGCGGTGCTCGAAGACCGAGACCGCTTCGCCGACCGGCACGTCGTCACCATCTGTGCGGCGGCAACGTCGACCCGGACGCCTCCCGTCGCTGGGTCCGCATGCCCTGAGACCCTTCGCCGAACGTGGCCGGCGTACCCCGGCCAGGACGGAACGCAAGAGGGCCCGGCGGTGACGCCGGACCCTCCCAGTAGGACGATCACCGATCGCCGCCGCCGATGGCGCCGGCGATCGGTCGCGGCCGTTCCCGGGGAGGCTTACCGCTTCCCGGGGACCTTGACGCCGATCTCGACGGGCCCGTTGACGACGGCCCCGTCGTATGTGTAGTGGACCTGGGCGCTGCCACGGCTCCCGGCGATGACGGTGAGGGTGCCTGTGACTTCGTTGGCGTAGAACCGACCGTCGCCGCACAAGGTGACGTGGAGGTCGCCCGAGACGACGTTGACGTGGACGGTGCCGGAACCGCCGACCTTGAACCTGCCGATGGCGGTCTCGGCGTGGACGGTGCCCCTTCCGGCGACGTCGAAAGCGCCGGTGGCGCTTTCGACCTTGAGGGTTCCCTCGCCGGTTACCTCGGTCACCTTGGCTTCGACCTTCGCGTGGAACGCACCGTCGCCGTCGACTCCCACCTGGCCGGTGGGAACCACGACGCCGATGACGGTCCCGGCGTTCACCGTGCCGGAGCCGCCGACGAGAAGCGAGCCTGTGATCTTCTTGGCGTGGAGAACGCCGTGACCGCCGACGCTGATGTCGTGGTCCCCGCACGGCCCGACCTGCTTCCGGGCGTTTCCGTCCGGAAGAGGGCTGCCGTCCTCAGGGGCGCCCGCGCCGGTGATGGTCTCGGCGCGGAGCGTGCCGTCGCTGTCGACCGTGACCTTGCCGGTGACGTCCTTGAAGCGGCGCGTTTCGTCGCCGCCGACGAACAACGAGCCGGTGAAGGACTCGAAGTTCGCCGTGCTGTCGTTCGCAGGCGGCGTGTATCGACGAAGTCGCATGTTGACTCCCGGGTGAGGTGTTCTGGGTTGAGTCGCGCGGACGTTGAAGCGTCAGCGCTAGAGAACACCGTCCCCGTACGGAATCCGCACGCAACAAGTGGGAGTCAGCGGCGGGCGAGGCGGCGTCACCGGCACGGCGCCGCCGCCGGACGCGACGACCAGCCAGGCGTCGTCGCCATCGGGAAACCATGACACGGGCGTCTCGCGGGGCTGCCCGCTCCGGCGGCGCACCGTGTTCAGAACCAGGACGTCCATGCCCATGAACTTCGCGCGGCCGCGCCGGATCTTGCGCGTGATGCGGGCGTTCATCGTCCGCTGCAGCCACCGCGACACGGACCCGGGCTTGCCGCTCTTGCGGGCTTTCACCTGCTGATTCTGTGCCATCGCCCGCCTCCCGGTCGGCGGTACTGGTATCGGTTGACTTCACGTTAGGCGCGGCCTGGTCAAGGGCGCTTCTCGATTCCTGACCGCTTGCCGCGGGACGGTTGGCGTGGGTGTTTCCTGGGGCATGCCATGGGCAGGGGGATGTCCGTCGTTATGACGTGTCCTTCGACTACCGGGGGGTTTTCGGAGATGACCGCGGGATGGTACGGACCGGGGGGATCGGACCCGTTCGAGGAGATGCTCGCCCGCTTCTTCGGGTCGCGGGCGCAGCGGCGGCCGATGGAGCGGATCAGCATCGCCCGGCTGATGAGCGAGCCCGCGCGGGAGCTGGTGCGGGACGCCGCCGCGCAGGCGGCGCAGTGGGGCAGCGACGATCTGGACACCGACCACCTGCTGTGGGCGGCGACGCGCCAGCAGGGGACGCGGCACTGGATGGTGCGGGCCGGCGCCGACCCGGACAAGATCAGGGACGAGATCGAGGACCACGCGCGGCGCGGTGAGCCCCGGGACGTCCCGCCCGAGCTGACCCCTTCGGCCAAGCGGGCGCTGCTCGACTCGCACCAGGTGTCGCGGGCGCTCGGATCGTCCTACATCGGGCCCGAGCACCTGCTGTTCGCGCTGGCGCTGGACGGCGGGTCGAGCGCGGGGCGGATCCTCGACCACGAGCACGTGACGCCCGACTCGCTCCAGCAGGCGGCGACCGGCGGAGGGGCCGGGCAGCCGCCGGCCGGCGGCGGGCAGCCGAGCGGGACGCCGACGCTGGACGAGTTCGGCCGCGACCTCACCGCCCTCGCCCGCGAGGGGCGCATCGACCCGGTGATCGGGCGCGAGGACCAGATCGAGGAGACGGTCGAGGTCCTCTCGCGGCGCACCAAGAACAACCCGGTGCTGATCGGCGACCCGGGGGTCGGCAAGACCGCGATCGCGGAGGGGCTGGCTCAGCGGATCGTGGACGACGAGGTCCCCGAGACGCTGCGCGGCAAGCGCATCGTGCAGATCGACCTCGGCGGCGTCGTCGCGGGCACCCGCTACCGGGGCGACTTCGAGGAGCGGCTGAAGAAGCTCGTGGACGAGATCCGCGAGCACGCCGAGGGCCTGGTCGTGTTCATCGACGAGATCCACACGATCGTGGGCGCGGGCAGCGCGGAGGGCGCGATGTCGGCGGGGAACATGCTGAAGCCGCCGCTCGCCCGCGGCGAGCTGCACGTGGTCGGCGCGACAACGATCGACGAGTACCGCCGCAACATCGAGAAGGACGCGGCGCTGGAGCGGCGCTTCCAGCCGATCCTCGTGCCGGAGCCGAGCGCGGACGACAGCGTCGAGATCCTGCGCGGCCTCCGCGACCGGTACGAGGCGCACCACCAGGTGCGCTTCACCGACGAGGCGCTCGTCGCGGCCGTCGACCTGTCCAGCCGCTACCTGACCGACCGGTTCCTTCCGGACAAGGCGATCGACCTCATCGACCAGGCGGGCGCCCGGGTCCGGCTGCGCAGCACGCGCAACGGCGGGCGCCGCGAGCTGGAGCAGCGCCTCGACCAGCGGCGCCGCGAGAAGGACCAGGCCGTCGCCGACGAGGACTACGAGCGGGCCTGCGAGCTGCGCGACGAGGTCTCCCGGCTGGAGAAGGACCTCACCGAGACGCGCGGGAACGGCGCTCCGGCCGCGGTCCCGGAGGTGACCACGGAGGACATCGCCGAGGTCGTCTCCCGGATCTCCGGCGTCCCCGTCACCCAGCTCACCCAGGCCGAGCGCGAGCGCCTGACGGACCTGGAGGGGCACCTGCACGAGCGCGTGATCGGGCAGGAGGACGCGGTCGCGGCGGTGGCGCGGGCCGTCCGGCGGTCCCGCGCCGGGATGGGCGATCCGGACCGGCCGATCGGCGGGTTCCTGTTCCTCGGCCCGACCGGCGTCGGCAAGACCGAACTGGCGAAGGCGCTGGCGGAGGCCCTGTTCGGCAGCCAGGACCGGATGATCCGGTTCGACATGAGCGAGTTCCAGGAGCGGCACACCGTCAGCCGCCTGATGGGCGCGCCGCCCGGGTACGTCGGCTACGAGGAGGCGGGTCAGCTCACCGACGCGGTCCGCCGCCGGCCGTACTCGGTGATCCTGCTGGACGAGATCGAGAAGGCGCACCAGGACGTGTTCAACGTCCTGCTCCAGCTCCTCGACGACGGCCGGCTCACCGACGCGCAGGGCCGCACCGTCGACTTCCGCAACACCGTCGTGATCATGACGAGCAACCTCGGCTCGGAACTGATCACCGGCACGACGGAGATCGGCTTCGGCGCGTCCGGCGACGGCGGCGGCGCGCTGCGCGACCGGATCATGCGGCGGCTGCGCGAGTCGTTCCGGCCCGAGTTCCTCAACCGGATCGACGAGATCATCGTCTTCCGGCGGCTGGAGGAGGGGCAGCTCCGCCAGATCACCGACCTGCTGCTGGACGAGACGCGCCGCCGCCTGCGCGCCCAGGACGTCTCGGTCGCCTTCAGCGCCGAGGCCGTGGACTGGCTCGCCGAGCGCGGCTACCAGCCCGAGTTCGGCGCCCGCCCGCTGCGCCGCACGATCCAGCGGGAGGTGGACGACCAGCTCTCCGACCTGCTCCTGGCCGGCGACCTGAGGTCCGGCGGGCACGTCGAGGTGTCCGCGGTGGACGGCGGCCTCCAGTTCGACGTCGCCACGAAGTAAGAGCTACAGTCCTCCTGTAACCCTTACAGAAGTGCCGGGTGGAGGAGGACGCGTGCTCATTCCGATGGGCGACTACGCGGCGGGCGTCGAGGTCGCGAACGACCTGGTCGCCACGTCGCCGGACGTGCGGGGGGCCGAGGCCCTCTCCGGGCCGGGCGACCTGGTCGCCGTGCTCTCCGGGTACGACTTCGCCGCCTACGACGTCGCCCCCTATGGGTCCACCGCCGGCGGAGGCGCGGCGCCGAGCGCGGAGGACGTCGAGAAGGTCCGCTTCCTGCGCGGCGAGGTGCGCGCCGTCATGGAGTCCGGGACGGAGGACGAGGCGGTGGAGCGCGCGGCGATGCTGGCCGGGCACGTCGGGCTCGCGCCGGTGCTGCGCCGCGACCCGTCCGGCCGGTGGCAGTGGTACGTCCCGACCGCCCGGGACGCGTCCCTCGTCGCCGAGCTGGCCGCCGTCGTCGGCGTCTCGCTGCTCGGCCTCGTCCGGGCGCTCGGCCACGGCCGTTTCCGCGCGTGCGCCGCCCCCGGCTGCGGCGGCGTGTTCGCCGACGCCAGCCGCGCCGGGCGCCGCCGCTACTGCGTGCCCGCGCTGTGCGGGAACAGGACCAACGTCGCCAACCACCGCGCGCGCCGCCGGGAGGTGGCCCGATGACGCTCACCGGCGCGATCCGGCTCCCGGACGGAACCCCGATCCGGGGACGCGGCCTGCGGAACCCGCCCCCGGACGGCCCGGCCCCCGACTTCGGGCTCTACCTGGGGTCCGGTCGCCTCCGCCGCAGGCACGAGCCGGAGCTGAGCTGGCCGTCCGCGTGGATCGACTGGCCGGACTTCCTGCTGCCCCGTGACCGGGACGAGGCCGTCCGGCAGATCCGCGCCCTGCACGAGCGGGCCCGCTCCGGCGCCGCCGTCGAGGTCGCCTGCGGAGGCGGCGTCGGCCGCACCGGAACGGTCATCGCCTGCCTGGCCGTCCTGTCCGGCGTCGCCCCGGACGAGGCCGTCGCCTGGACGCGCGAGCACCACCATCCCCGCGCCGTCGAAACCCCCTGGCAGCGCCGCTGGGTGACCCGCTTCCCGCCCTGACCCCCGGAACACAGGGCGGGAGCGCCTCCGGCCCGCCGGGGCTCAGCCCGCGTCGAGGATCAGCTTCGCGGCGTGTTCGCCGATCATCATGCTGGGGGCGTTGGTGTTGCCGCCGATGATGGTCGGCATGATCGAGGCGTCCGCGACGCGGAGCCCCTCGACGCCCCGCACGCGCAGCCCGGGGTCGACGACGGCCCGCTCGTCGGCGCCCATCCGGCACGACCCCACCGGGTGGTAGACGGTCGTGGCGCGGTTCGGCAGCTCCTCGGCCAGGGCCTTCCGGTCGGGGTACCGCGGCCCCGGGGACAGCTCCTCCTTGACGTCCCCGGCGATGACCTGGCTCGCCATGACCTCGCGGACGAGCTCGATGCCGTCCAGCAGCAGCCGGGCGTCGTCGGGCTCGGTGAGGTAGCCGGGGTCGATGACCGGCGCCGCGGACGGGTCCGCCGACGCGAGCCGGATCGTGCCGCGGCTCTTCGGGTAGATCAGCGTCGGCATGATCGTGAGCGCGGAGCGCTTGTCGACGGCGTGCCGCACTGGCGCGTCCTGGTTCGGGAACGGGTACGACCACGGCAGCGCGTGCAACTGGATGTCGGGGATCTCGCCCGCCTGCCTGCTGCGCACGAAGCCGACCGCCTCGAACACGCTGCGGGCCACCCACGTCCCGCCGCGCGTCCACTCCTTGGCGACGCCCCTGGCGAAGTAGGGCGCGGTGCCCTTGTGGCGGGCCGTGTCCATGACGAAGGTCATCGGCACGAACATGTGGTCGTGCAGGTTGTCGCCGACGGGGAGGTCGGCGCGCACCTCGATGCCGTGGTCCTTCAGGTGGCCGGCCGGCCCCACGCCGGACAGCATCAGCAGGTGCGGGGAGCCGAACGCCCCCGCCGACAGGACGACCTCCCGGGACGCCCGGATCGTCGCCTTCCCCTTCTTCCCCGCGACCTCGACGCCCGTGGCCCGGCCCTTCTCGATCACGACCCGCCGCACGGCCACGTTCGTGAGGACCTTCAGGTTCGGCAGGCCGTGGTCGTCCAGGTAGCCGACGGACGAGCTGTACCGCAGGCCGTCCGCGACGCTCTGCTGGAAGACCCCCACGCCCTCCTGCTCGGCGCCGTTGTAGTCGTCGTTGCGCTTGACGCCCGCCGTCTGGACGACCGCCTCGATGAACGCCTCGGAGGCGGACGTGAGGTCCCGCTGCCGGGTCACCTGGATCGGACCGCCCGCGCCGCGCAGGTCGGAGGAGCCGTCCTCCCAGTTCTCCATCCGCCGGTAGCTGTCGAGGACGTCGTCGAAGCCCCACCCGGTGCAGCCCTCGGCGGCCCAGTCGTCGTAGTTCCTGCGGTGACCGCGCACGAACAGCATGCCGTTGATCGACCCGGAACCCCCGAGAACGCGGCCCCTGACCTGCGGGATCTTCCGGTCGAGCGCGTTCTTCTGCGGGGCGCTGTAAAAGCCCCAGTCCAGCCGCTTCTTCAGCTGCGGGACGTTGTGGAAGACGGCGATCAGCCCCGGCTTGCGGACCAGCGGCGTCCGGTCCGGACCGCCCGCCTCCACCAGGACGACGCTCGCCCCGGACTCGGCCAGCCGCCTGGCCAGCACGCAGCCGGCGCTGCCGGCCCCCACCACGACGTAATCAGCGCTCCGGTCCATGTGTTCCTCTCAGCGGACGCCGTGCAGCGAGGCGACCGCTAACGAGGGCCCGCGCCCGGCCCTTGTCGGCGCCGCCGTCCCGGCCGGACGAGGGAGGCCCCGCCGGTCGGGCGACAGAAATGGGTGGCCCGATCGTAGAAGGGCGGGGACGGGCCTCCAAGGGGTGTCCCGGTGACCGGAACCTCGCCCTCGCCGCCCTCCTTCCTGGGCGTTCGGCGGCCCGTTGGCAGATATCGCCGACCGTTGACGCTGGAATGGTGGAAATGGTGCCGAATATTTCGACCGGAACCGGCTGGTTCGCTTTCCTGCCTGCACTGGTCCGGACGCGCCGCCGCGGCGCCGTTTCGGCGGTTCGCTCCGGAGTCTTGCCCGCGATCGGACGCGGGGTTACCGTTCCCTCAATCCGATAGGAAAGTTTCCTATCCGATGGAGTGTTCATGCCCCGCCCCCGCGCCCCGCCACAGCGTTCGTCGACAGCTCCCCCGGCGGCAGGCCCTGCCGCGACGACGTCCCATGACCACCCCCATCACGCGAGGACCCCCGCATGGAAACCACCCCCCGCACCAAGAAGACCCCCCGCACCAAGCGCTCCCGCAGGATCGCCGCCATCACGGCGGGCGTCGGGATCGCCCCGCTCGTCGCCGTGGTGATCCCGGCGACCTCGGCCTGGGCCCACGGATACGTCTCGGCGCCGATGAGCCGGCAGGCCCAGTGCGCGCAGCGCATCGTCCAGTGCGGCTCCATCCAGTGGGAGCCGCAGAGCGTCGAGGGCCCGAAGGGCCTGCGCAGCTGCAGCGGCGGAAACGCGCAGTTCGCCGAGCTCGACAACGACAGCAAGGGCTGGCGGGTCACCACCGTCGGCCAGACGGTGACCTTCACCTGGACGTTCACCGCCCGGCACCGCACCTCGAACTACGAGTACTACGTCGGCGGCCGGCGCGTCGCCCTGGTCGACGGCATGAACCAGCAGCCCCCGTCCACCGTCTCGCACTCGGTCAACCTCGGCGGCGTCACCGGCCGGCAGAAGGTGCTGGCGATCTGGAACATCGCCGACACGGCCAACGCCTTCTACGCCTGCGTCGACGTGAACGTCCAGTGACGCGGGACCGCGAGGCGCGGCGCGTCCCCCTGCGGCTCGGGGCCCGGCTGACCGGTGCCCTCCTGCTCGCGGCGGGGACGCTCCCGGCCGTCCTGCCGATGGCGTCCGCCTCCGCCGCGGACTGCGCGGCGGCCTGGAGCTCCTCCGCCGTCTACACCGGCGGCGCCGCGGTGTCCTACAACGGGCGCAACTGGACGGCGAAGTGGTGGACGCAGAACGAGACCCCGGGCCGCGCCGACGTGTGGGCCGACAAGGGGACCTGCGGCGGCTCGTCCGACCCCGGCGACCCGCCCGGCCAGGGCGGATCCGTGGTGAGCGAGTCGCAGTTCGACCAGATGTTCCCGAGCCGCAACTCGTTCTACAGCTACAGCGGGCTGACCGCGGCCATGGCGGCCTTCCCCGCGTTCGCCAACACCGGAAGCGACACGGTGAAGAAGCAGGAGGCGGCCGCCTTCCTGGCCAACGTCGACCACGAGACCGGCGGGCTGGTCTACATCGTCGAGCAGAACACCGGGAACTACCCGCACTACTGCGACGCGAGTCAGCCCTACGGGTGCCCGGCGGGGCAGGCGGCCTACTACGGCCGCGGTCCCATCCAGCTGAGCTGGAACTTCAACTACAAGGCGGCGGGTGACGCCCTCGGCATCGACCTGCTGAACAACCCGTGGCTCGTGGAGCGCGACGCGTCGGTCTCGTGGCGGACCGGGCTCTGGTACTGGATGACCCAGAACGGCCCGGGGACCATGACCGGCCACAGCGCCATGGTCAACGGCCGCGGGTTCGGCGAGACGATCCGCAGCATCAACGGCGCCCTGGAATGCGACGGCCGGAACCCGGCCCAGGTGCAGAGCCGGGTGAACGCCTACCAGCGCTTCACCCAGATCCTCGGCGTCCCGCCGGGAAACAACCTCACCTGCTGACGAGTCGGCGGCAGGCGGTCCGCCCAGTTCAGAGCGGCGACGGCCCGCACCCGGTGATCCCGGGTGCGGGCCGTCCGCCGTTCCCGGGTCCGGGAAGGCGCGTGAGCCGTGCGGGCCCGGTCACTCGTAGGGGTTGCCGGGCCTGCCGACCCGCTGGAGCGACCGCCCGCGCAGCGTCTGGACGACCGTCGCCCGCCGGCCGGTCGCGGGCGGCTCCCACGCCCCGTCGACCCGCACCCACGTGTCGGCGGGCGGCCGCGGCAGGCCGCGCACGATCACGGGGAACGGGACGGCGTCCCCCGCGCAGCACGCGACCTTGAGGCGGGTGAGACGCCAGCCGCGCTCGCCCTTCTCCGGCGGGGTCACGAAGCCCGTCAGCCGCACCGGGACCCCCTCGAACGAGGCGGGGTCGCCCATCTGCGCCTCATAGGCGCGTCCGATGAACTCGCCCATGCTCATCGGGGCGGGCGGCCCCGTCCTCGGCAGCGGAGCGAAGCCCTCGGCGGGGGACGGCGGGGGCGGCGCGGCGCGACCGGCGCCGCGCGCCGCGGTGAACGAGCCGAGCGCGGGCGGCGCGATCACGAAGATCGCCAACACGGGCACGCAGAGCAGCCACGCCACCCCGGGGCCGTGCGCGTGACCGCCGTGCTCGCCGCCGTGGTCGTCGTGACCGGTGTCCCGCCATTCCCGGCGGAGGCCGGCGGCGCCCAGCGCGACCAGCGCGATCGCCGCGGCCACCAGCGGGTAGCGGAACCCGGGCCGGACGTAGTTGACGTACTCGCCGCTGCCGAGCGTGATCCACAGCATCGCGCCGCCGAGCAGGACCAGCAGCATGTTCTGCGCGGACCTGCTCACGACAGCAGCCCTCCCACCAGCGCGCTGACGCCCACCGCCAGGCAGAACGTCAGCGGGACGAACCGGACCGCGAAGCTCCGGCCGAAGAACCCCGCCTGGAGGGCGATCAGCTTCAGGTCCACCATCGGGCCGACCACCAGGAAAGTCAGCCGCGCGGTGGTGGAGAACTGCGACAGGCTCGCCGCCACGAACGCGTCGGCCTCCGAGCAGATGGACATCAGCACGGCCAGCACCGCCAGAAGCAGCACCGACACCACGGCGTTGCCCGCCGCCGACGAGACCCACTGGGAGGGCACCGCAGCGTTGATGGTCGCGGCCGCCGCGGCGCCCACGACCAGGAACCCTCCGGCGTGCATGATGTCGTGCCGCATGGCCTGCCGGAACGCGTCCAGGCGTCCGGCCGCCCCGTGCGCGTGCGGACGGGACGGCACCCTGAGCCATTCGCGCCTGCCGAGCAGCAGCCACGTCCAGCCGGCCAGCACCGCGACCAGCAGCGACGCGGCGAACCGTCCCGCCACCATCTCCGGCCGCCCCGGGAAGGCGACCGCGGTGGCGACCAGCACGATCGGGTTGATCGCCGGGGCGGCGAGCAGGAACGTGAGCGCCGCGGCGGGCGCCACCCCGCGCGCCATCAGCCCGCCCGCGACCGGCACCGAGGCGCACTCGCACCCCGGCAGGACCGCCCCCATCGCGCCCGCGACCGGAACCGCCGCGCCCGGCCGGCGCGGCAGCACCCGCCGCCACACCGACGCCGGGACGAACGCGGTGATCGCGGCCGACAGCGCGACGCCGAAGACCAGGAACGGCAGCGCCTGGACGCAGACCGCCACGAAGATCGTCGCCCAGGCGTCCAGGGCCCGCGCGTCGATCCGCGGCGCCGCCCAGGACCGGCCGAGCACGAGCGCCGCCGCCAGCGCGCCGAACGCCAACGCCGCCCGTGTTCCGGACGCGGCGCCCCGCCCGCGTCCCCACTCCGCCGGAGGTAGCAGCTCCTCCTCGGCCACCCGCAGGCCGGTGCGTCCGGTCATGCGGACCATGGTCCCAGAGCCCGCCCCCGCGAGGCTCACGACCCGGGTTCCGCCCGGCCCGCGACCTCGGCCCACGGCCGCCGGTCACCGGGCTCGCTGCCCCCGGGACCCCGCGGCGGCCGGGGTCTTCGACCGCCGGGGTCCGCGGGTGCGGTGTGCTAGCGCATCGCGTGGGACGCGCGGCCGCCGACTCTCTCGTCCATCTCGCCCCGCTGCGTCGGGATCTCCTTGCCCTCCTCGCGCATCTCCTCCAAGCGCATGGCGACGCCGATGGCGAAGAAGGTCGGGGCCCATTCGCCGACGAAGATGCCCCACCGGTCGGCGCGGTCCATGCCCCTTTCCTCCAGCTGGTTGGACAGCGCCCACGACGCGAACGCCAGGCCGATCGACGTGAGTCCGGCCGTGTACATGTGGTGCGACTTCAGGCCCCGCTTGTGCAGTGTCTTGATCATTTTCCCCCCTTGGTCGGTCGGGCCGTACCCGGGCGTTCACCTGAACAAGCGCGCATTGACCGGTCTTTGCCCACTCCGAACACGCGGGTTTCCGGCCGCCGCGGAACGGGTGGCCGAACGGGAGGCGGGGCGGGGAGTACCCGTCCGCCCGCGGGGTACCGCGAGGTGCGTCGACCGACGAGTCGCCATCACCTGACGAGGAAGGGCCGCCCCCGGCGCCCGGAAGGATCCACATGGAGAAGACGGCCGGACCATTTCTGGCGATCTACCTGAACGACCACCTCGCGGGCGCGGCGGCCGGTGTGGGCCGCTCTCGCGCGCTCGCCCAGGCGCACCAGGGCAGGCCGGAGGAGGAGCGGTTGCGGCGGCTGGCCGACGAGATCGCGGCCGACCGGGGAGCGCTGCTGTCCATCATGGCGTCGCTCGGCGTTCCCGTCCGCCACTACAAGAGCATCGCGCTGTCCGTGGCCGAGAGGGCGGGGCGGCTCAAGTTCAACGGCCGCCTGAAAGAGCGCTCCCCGCTGAGCGACCTGGTGGAGTACGAGTTCCTGCGCCTGGCCGTCGAGGGCAAGGCCGCCGGATGGCGCACGCTGCGCATCCTCGCCGACCGGACGCCGGAGCTGGACGCGGCGGAGTTGGAGAAGCTGCACGACCGCGCCCAGGCGCAGATAGATCTCCTCGAAGACCTCCGCAAGAGCGCCGTCGCGGGCGTCTTCACCGCCGGCTGACCTGCCCGGTCGCCTGCGCGTCGCGAAGGTGCGGGACCGGCCGGGGGTGAGCCGCCCGTCCGCGACTGGACGAGGCGTGGCTCGCCACACCGGGATGGGCGCGCACGGTCAGCCGGCACGTCGCCCGCCTCCTGCGTCCCCTCAGCGCCCGCACCAGGTTCCAGGCCGGCGTCCACGCCGCCCGCCGCGGCCTGGTCTGACGCCCCGCGACCGCGGGGGCTCCTTCACACGGCCGGACGGGGGCGCGCGCGCCGGGTGTCGACGTTGGCGGTCAGGGTGGCGAGGACGCCGGGCAGGTCCGCCACGGTCTGCTCGGGCAGTCCGGCGACGGTCTCCTCCGCCAGGGCGCACCACAGCTCCTTGACCCGTTCGGCCAGCGCCGCCCCCGAGTCGGTGAGCTCCACGACGCTGGCGCGCCTGTCGGAGGGCGCGGGGCTGCGCCGGACGTGCCCGGACGCCTCCAGCTTGCGGGTCATGAGCGTGACGCTGGGCGGCTCGCAGCCGAGCGCCTCGCTGAGCTGGGCCTGGATCCTCGGGCCGGTCCGGGCGAGTTCGAGCAGCAGCGCCTCCTGGCCGGGATGCAGGCCGAGCGGCGCCAGCAGCGCCGCGGCCCGGGCCCGGTGGCGCAGGCTCAGCAGGCGGATGGCCTGGTTGATCGCGTCGGCTCGGTCGAAGTCCACGGCTCCTCCTTGACGGAATGGTTATGCGCATAACATTATGCGCATAACTAATTCTAGCGCGAGGCGAGGAGCCGACATGTCCGTGAAGGTCGCCGTCATCTACTACAGCTCGACGGGCGCCGTGCACGCGCTCGCCGAGGCCGTCGCCGAGGGCGCCGCCGGCGCCGGCGCCGAGGTGAGGCTGCGGCGGGTCGCCGAGCTGGCGGCCGACGGAGCGATCGACGAGAACCCGCGGTGGCGGCAGCACGCGGACGCCACGGCCTCGATCCCGGAGGCCGCCGTCGAGGACCTGGCGTGGGCCGACGCGTACGCGTTCGGCACGCCGACCCGCTTCGGCGCGCCCGCCGCGCAGCTCAAGCAGTTCATCGACCAGAGCGCCGGACTGTGGCGGGAGGGCGCGCTGGCCGACAAGCCGGTGACGGCGTTCACCTCGGCCTTCAACCGCCACGGCGGCGGCGAGGCCACGATCATCTCGCTGGCCAACGTCTTCTACCACTGGGGCGCGCTGATCGTCCCGCCCGGCTACACCGACCCGGCCGTCTATGCCGCTGGAGGCAACCCCTACGGCACCTCCGCGGTGACCGGCCCGTCCGGCGACGGGCCCGGCACCGCCACCCTCGACGCGGCCCGCTACCAGGGCCGCCGCCTCACCAGGACCGCGATCCGCCTGCTGGCGGGCGCCCCCACCGCCGAAGAGGACGCCGGCGCCCTGACGTGAACGGCCGCCGAGCCGTGTCAGAGGCGATCTCACCCCGGCACCGCCGGGACGGTGCGGGCATCGGGCGGCTTCGCCCACCGGGCCCCGCCGAATTCCACTCGATCGAGGAGGCGCTTGTGTCGTCCGAGTTGTCGGCGAAGGTTTCGTCCCGCGGGTCCGCCAGGGCGGGGAGCGGGCCCGGCCGGGTGGTGCTGGCGCTGGTGTGCGCGTGCCAGTTCATGGTGATCCTGGACGCGTCCATCGTCAATGTCGCCCTGCCCTCGCTCGACCGGGACCTCGGCTTCACCGCCGCGGGACTGGCCTGGGTGGTGAACGGCTACCTGCTCACCTTCGCCGGGCTCATGCTGCTGGGCGGACGCGCCGCCGACCTGTTCGGGCACCGCCGGACGCTGGCCGCCGGACTGCTCCTGTTCTCCGCCGCCAGCCTGGTCGGCGGCCTCGCGACCGCCCCGCAGGTTCTGGTGGCGGCGCGCGCCGTCCAGGGCGTGGGGGCCGCCGTGCTGGCCCCGGCGACGCTGGCCGTGATCAACACCGGCTTCACCGGGGACCGCGAGCGGGCGAGGGCGTTCGGCGCGTGGTCCGCCGCGGGCGGCGTGGGCGGGATGGCGGGGGCGGTCGCGGGCGGAGCCCTCACGACCGGCCTGTCCTGGCGGTGGGTCTTCCTGGTCAACGTGCCGATCGGCGCGGTGCTGATCGTGGTGGCCCTGGCGTCGCTGCCCGGCGCGCGGACCGTCCGGCGGGAGCCGCTCGACCTGCCCGGCGCCGTCACCGGGACGGCGGGGCTGGCCGCGCTGATCTACGGGGTGATGCAGAGCACCGGCCACGGCTGGACGTCCGCCCGGGTCGCCGTCCCGGTCGCCGCGGGCCTGCTCCTGCTCGCCGTCTTCCTCGTGGTGGAGGGACGCTTCGCCGCCCGGCCGCTGATGCCGCTGCGGCTGTTCGGAATCCCGGGGGCGGCCGTGGGTAGCGGCATGCTGCTGCTCTTCGGAGGGATCGCCGTCGCGATGTGGTACTTCACGTCGCTGTTCCTACAGAACGTCCTGGGCTACGGCGCGCTCCGGGCCGGGCTCGGGCAGACGCCCGCGGCCGTGGTGTTCATGGTGGTCGCGCGCTTCGCCGCCGGGCTTCTGCCGCGGGCGGGCGCGCGCCTCCTGGTGCCGGCGGGCTGCTGCTTCTTCCTCGCCGGGTTCGGCTGGCTCTCGCAAGCCGGCGCCGGCAGCGGTTACGTCACCGGGGTGCTCGGGCCCACGCTGCTCGTGGCGGTCGGGATCGGCCTGACGTTCCCCACCCTCATGGCCGCGACGACCGCGGGCGTCCCGGCGGGCGACGCGGGGGTCATCGGCGGACTGGCCAACACCGCCGTGCAGGCGGGCGGGGCTGTGGGGCTGGCGGTGCTCGCGACGGCCGCCGCCGCGCGGACGCGGGCGGCGTCCGGCTCGCCGACGACGGCCGCCGCCCTCGCCGCCGGTTACGACCGGGTCTTCCTCATGGCGGCCGGGCTGGGCGTGGTCATCGCCGCGACGGCTCTGCTGCTGCCCCGCCGACGGACCGCGTCCAGATGATCGATGCATCCGCCGGGCCGCCCCGGTACGAAGTGATCGTGTGGGCTTTGTGCGCAGAACGCGGCCCGGCTGGGACACGCCGGCGTCGCGACCCCTCGGACTGCTCGGCGCCGGGCTGCTGGCCGCGATGGTCGCCGCCCAGGTGGCGTCCGGGCTGAGACCCGAGCCGATCCGGCTGACCAGCGTGGTCGTGGTCCTGCTGGCGGCGAGCGCCGTGGCGTTCCTCGCCGACCGGCGGGGCCCCGGCCGCGCGGCGGGAGCCTTCGCCGCGACGGTGGCCATCGGATACGCGGCCGAATGGGCCGGCATCCGCACGGGCCTGCCGTTCGGGGAGTACGCCTACACCTCGGTGCTGCGGCCGCAGGCAGGCGGCGTGCCGGTCATCGTGGCGGCGGCGTGGGGCGGCATGGGGCTGGCCGCGCACGCCGTCGCGACCGCGATCGCGCCGCAGAACCGGGTCGCGCGGTGGGCGGCGGGGGCCGCGGCGCTGACGGCGTGGGACCTGTTCCTGGACCCGCAGATGCTGCGGCTCGGCCTGTGGACGTGGGCGGACGACGGCCCCTACCGGGGGGTTCCGCTCAGCAACTTCGCCGGATGGCTGGTGGTCTCCTTCGTGGTCATGCTGGCCGTCGACCTGATCGTGGGGCGGGAGGACACCGCCGTTCCGTCGCGCGGCCCCGGCCCGGCCTGGAAGCGCGGTCCGGCCTGGAGTCGCGGCCCGGCGTCAAGGCCCGGCCCGTCCCGGGGGCTCGTCACGCTCTACTCGGTGATGGCGGGCATGGAGACGCTGGCGTTCGCGGCGGTGTTCGAGCCGCGGGACCCGCTGGTCGCGGCGGCGGGCGGGGTGGCGATGGGGGCGTTCGCCGTCCCGGCATGGAGGCGCGCATGGCGGAAGTGATCGTGGTCGGCGGCGGGGTCGGCGGGATGACCGCCGCGCTGCGGCTGGCGCGCGGCGGCCACGAGGTCCGGCTGTACGAGCGGCTGGACCGGCTCGGCGGGAAGCTGGCGGAGTACGAGCGGGACGGGTTCGCCTTCTCGCTCGGGCCGTCGCTGCTGACCATGCCGCGCCTGTTCCGGGAACTCGGAGTGGACGTCCCGCTGGTGGAGCTGGACGAACTGTGCCGCTACCACTTCGCCGACGGGTCGCGGCTCCGCGCGTTCCGCGCCCCCGACCGGATGGAGCGGGAGGTCGACCGCCTGAGCCCCGGGCAGGGCGCGGCCTGGCGGTCCTTCTACGGCTGGGCGGAGGAGTGCTACGCGGCCTCGGAGCGGAACTTCTTCGCCGGGCCGCTGGGCCGCCCTCCCGAGAGGCCCCGGATCGGCGACCTGTTCTCGGTCGCGCCGGGCCGGACGCTGGACGGCCTGGCGCGGCGCTTCTTCGACGACCCGCGGATGCGCCAGTACGTCGGCCGGTACGCGACGTACGCGGGGTCGAGCCCGTACCAGGCGCCGGCGGCCCTCGGCTGCGTCCCGGCCATCGAGCACGGGGACGGCGGCTGGTACGTCGCGGGCGGCCTGCCCCGGATCGCCGACGCCCTCGCCCGGCTGCTGACCGGCGCGGGCGTCGAGGTCCACACGGGCACCGAGGTGGCGGAGGTGACCACCGGCCGTTCGGCGGTCTCGGGCGTGGTGCTGACGTCGGGGGAGCGGGTGGGCGCCGACGTCGTGATCGTCAACGCCGACGCCGCCGCGCTGTACGGCTGGCTGCTGCCCGACCGGCGACGGCTGCGCAGGCTCGCCGGGCTCGGCCTGTCGTCGTCGGCGTTCCTGCTGCTCGCGGGCGTGGACGGCCGCACAGAGGACATGCCGCACCATTCCGTCGTCTTCTCGGCGGACTACCGGAAGGAGTTCGACGACATCTTCCGCCGGAACGTGCCGCCGGACGACCCGACCGTCTACATCGGCTGCTCGGTGGTGGACGACCCGACGCAGGCCCCGTACGGGGCGGAGAACTGGGTGATGCTGGTGAACGTCCCGGCGCGCGACCCCGGCCGGTGGCCGATGTCCCGCGAGTCCTACCGGGACCTGGTGCTGGAGCGGCTGGCGAAACGCGGGCACGACCTCTCGGGGCGGCTCCGCTTCGTGGACATGTTCACGCCCGCCGACCTGCGCGACCGGTACGGCGCCTGGGGCGGTGCCATCTACGGCACCGCCTACCAGGGACGTTTCGCGCCGTTCCGCAGGCCGGGCAACCGCGGGCCGCGCCGCGGCCTCTACCTGGTGGGCGGGTCGGCGCATCCGGGCGGCGGCCTCCCGCTCGTCGCGATGGGCGGGCGGATCGTCGCCTCCCTGGTGAACCAGGACTTCGGCGGCGCCCGCGCCACCGCGCCCCGCGAAAGGCCGGAAACACGATGAGGCCGCTGACCGTCCTCCAGGCGGCCGCCGCCGCGGTCGTCGCGGCGCGGCTCGCCCGGGGACGCCGCCGCCGCGCGCCGCTGACGCCGGGTGAGGCCGGACCGCCGCCGGAGCGGGTGTCGGTGGTGATCCCGGCCCGCGACGAGGAGCCCCGCCTCGAAGGATGCGTGGCGCCGCTGCTCGCCGACCCGGCCGTGGACGAGGTCATCGTCGTGGACGACGAGTCCCGCGACGGCACCGCGCGGCTGGCCAAGAGGCTCGGCGCCACCGTCGTCCCCGGCGCGCCGCTGCCGGACGGGTGGGTCGGCAAGCAGTGGGCCCTGCACCAGGGCGTCCAGGCCGCGACGGGGTCGATCGTGGTCCTGCTGGACGCCGACATGCGTCCGAAGGCCGGCCTCTGCGCGGCACTGGCGGCGCTCCTGGACGCCCACGACCTGGTGAGCGCGGGCCCCCGCTTCATCTGCGACAACGCGGTGGAGCAGGCACTGCACGCCTCGCTGCTGGCCACGCTCGTCTACCGTTTCGGCCCCATCGGGTCGACGGGGCGGGGGGCGTCCGTGGAGCGGCTGCTCGTCACCGGCCAGTGCATGGCGTTCCGCAGGGCGCGGATGCGGGAGGCCGACGGGTTCGCGCGGGTCAGGCGCCATCTCACCGACGACGTGGCGCTCGGGCGGCTGCTCGCCCGCGACGGCTGGCGGGTCGCTTTCGTGGACGCGGGCCCCCTTCTGGAGGTGGACATGCACACCTCCGCCGCCGACGTGTGGCACGCGTGGGGACGGTCCATCGCGATGCGGGACGTCACCCCCGCGGCCCCCATGGCGGGCGACCTGGCCGTGGTCTGGCTGACCGCCGCGCTCCCCGTCCTGCGGCTCGCCGCGGGCAGGCCGACGCCGCTCGACCTCGCTCTGCTGGCGCAGCGGCTCCTGCTCGTGACGGCGCTGCGCGGCAGTTACGCGCGTGCGAGCCCCGGTCTCGCGGCCTCCCCGTTCCTCGACGTGGCGACGGCCGTCCGGCTCACCTGGTCGGCGCTGCTGCCGACGCGCACCTGGCGCGGCCGGGACTACGGCGGGGCGGCGGTCAGGCCCGCCGCCCCGCCAGCGCGGCCTGCCCGAACCGCAGCCCGATGAGGCACATCAGCGCGCCGGTACCGGCGACCTGCCCGACCGGCGCGAAGAACAGTTGCAGCACCGGCAGCGAGAACACCGCGATGCGGGTGCCCCACGCGAACGAGAAGGCGGCGGTCCCCGCGAAGAGCAGGACGAGGCCGAGCGCGAACGCCGCCGGGCAGATCACCGCGAACCCGCCCGCGAAGGTGAGGATCGAGCGCCCGCCCCGGCGTCCGGCGAACACCGGCCACGCGTGGCCGGCCATGGCCGCGCCGACCGCCGCGTACACCGGCAGGACGCTCGCCCCGGCCACCGAGCCGAAGCGGCCCGTCCCGGCCCCGCTCACCAGCAGGCCCACCAGCCCGGCCGCCGTCCCCTTGAGCATGTCGCCGGCGAAGACGGGCACGGCGGCCTTCCGGCCGAGCTGCTCCATGACGTTCCAGAAGCCGGGGTTGCGGTCGCCGGCCTCGCGCGGGTCGAGGCCGTGGGCGCGCCCGACGAGCACCGCGACCGGCACCGAGCCGAGCAGGTAGCCGCCGACGACCGACACGACCACGGGAATCACCGCTGTGAACACCGGGACCACTTCATGAACACGGGAACCACCCCATGAGCAGGGAGATCATCGCCTCGTTCCACCTCGTCAGGTACGCGGGAATGGACGCCATGCGGCACATGGCGTTCGACCGCCCGGTGCTGCGCGGCACCGGGGGGCTGCGGTTCTGGCGGCTGCTCGGGACGGGGAAGGGCCCGGCCATGAGCCTCGGCGCCGACCTGCGCCGCTGGGCGCTGTTCGCGGTGTGGGACGGCGAGCCGGCGCTGGAGCGCTTCCTCGCGGGCTCGCCGATCGCGGCGCGGTGGCGGGACGAGGCCGAGGAGTCGTGGCATGTGCGGCTCGCGCCGCTGGCGTCCCGGGGCCGGTGGGGAGGGGCCGACCCGCTCGCCGGAGCGGCGGTCCATCCCGGGCCGCACGGGCCGGTGGCCGTGCTGACCAGGGCTTCCATCCGTCCGCGGCGGCTCGTGGCGTTCTACCGTTCCGTCCCGGACGTGGACCGGCTGCTGCGCGGCCAGGACGGCTGCCTCGCCTCGGTGGGGATCGGGGAGTGGCCGCTCGCCCGGCAGGCCACGTTCTCGCTGTGGCGGGACGAGGCGGCCGTCCACCGCTACGCCTACCAAGGGAGCGCCCACCGCGCCGTCATCGGGCGGGTCCGCCGCGAAGGCTGGTACAGCGAGGACCTGTTCGCCCGCTTCGTCCCCTACGGCGGCGAGGGCACCTGGGACGGCCGCGACCCGCTCCGCCCCGCCGACCGGGACGAAGCCGACCGGGACGAGGCCGGCCCGGTGGCTCACTGACCCTCCGCGGCCAGGTCGCGGGCCACCACGCAGGCCCGGGTGACGGCCGCCGCGCCCGACGAGCCGTGCGCGACGACGACCGTCCCGGTCAGGCCCAGGAGGGCGGCGCCTCCGTGGGTGTCGGCCGCGTACAGCCGCGCGACCGCCTCCAGCGGCCCGGCGCCGACGGTTCCGGCGCGGGCGACGAGGCCCAGCGTCGTACGGACGCAGCCCTCGATGTTCTTCAGGACGACGTTCCCGGTGAAACCGTCGGTCACGACCACGTCGACGGTTCCGGCCAGCACGTCGTGACCCTCGACGTTGCCGTGGAAGCGCACCGGCATCTCCGGCAGCAGCAGCGCAGCGTCCCGGACGAGGCGGTTGCCCTTGCCCGGCTCCGCCCCGATGGACAGCAGCCCCACCGACGGATCGGCCACGCCCAGGACGCTCCTCGCGTACTCGGCGCCGAGCATCGCGAACTGCGCCACCATCTCCGCCGACGGGTCGGCGGTGCCGCCCGCGTCGACCAGGACGGTGAAGCCCGACATCGCGGGCAGCGCCACGGCCAGCGCCGGGCGCAGCACGCCCTCGCGCCGGCCGAAGGCGCGGACCGCGCAGGTCACCACCGCGCCGGTGGACCCGGCCGACACGAACGCCGCCCCCTCGCGCCGCGCCAGCTCGCAGCCCACCATCAGGCTGGACTTCGACTGGAACGCGGCGTTCGAGCCCCGCTCGGCCATGGGGATCACGTCGTCGGCGTGCTGCACCTCCAGCTCGCCGACGCCGCCGTGCCGCCGCAGCTCCTCGTCGATCTCGTCGGCCCGTCCCACCAGCAGGACGGGGACCGCGTGCTCGCGACGCGCCGCCAGCGCGCCCGGCACCGTCGCGGCGGGCCCGCGGTCGCCGCCCATCGCGTCCAGCACGACGCGCGCCGCGCCGCCCGCCCCCGCCGCGCCGCCCCGCTCCATGTCAGACCGTCCCGGCGGGGACGCGCCGCTCGGCCCGGCCCGCGGCCGACGCCGCCAGCAGGTGCCGCGTGTAGATCACGGCGCGGCGGCGGCGGGGCACCCGGGCCCGTCTGGCCAGGACGTCGTGGCCGCACGCGGCGATCTCGTCCAGGATCCCGCCGTACAGCTCGTGCGCCGCGCGGATGCAGGGGCGCGAGGACGGCACCAGCAGCTTCACCCCCTCCAGGGCGCGGCCGTAGTGCTCCCGCGCGCGGTCCGCCTCGAAGGCCACCAGCTCGCGGATGCCGGGGGTGCACTTCCCGGAGGCGAGGTCCTCCTCGGTGACGCCGAACCTCTTCAGGTCGTTCGTCGGGAGGTACACGCGGCCGCGGTCCAGGTCCTCGGCCACGTCGCGCAGGAAGTTGGTCAGCTGGAACGCCCGGCCGAGCTCCCGGGCGGGCTCGCGCGCGGTCCGCGCGGCGCCGGGCAGGGTCTCCAGGACGGGCAGCATCATCAGGCCGATGGCCGCGGCCGACCCCTCCATGTAGGCCAGCAGGTCGTCGTAGGTGGCGTACCGGGTGACGGTCAGGTCGGCGCGCATCGACTCCAGGAACGCGTCGATGTCCTCGCGCTCGACGCCGAACGACCGCACGGTGTGCACGAACGCGGGCAGCACCGGGTCGCGGACGTGCTCGCCGACCAGCGCCGCGTCGAGCCGCCCCTTCACCTGGTCCAGCGCCGCGGCCCGCCCCTCCGCGCCGGTGGCCCTGTACTCGTCGACGATGTCGTCCACGTGGCGGGCGAACCCGTACAGGGCGTGCACGTGACGGCGTTTCCACGCGGGGAGCAGCAGCGTCGCGAGGTAGAAGGAGCGCCCGTGCCGGGCGTTCAGGCGGCGGCAGTGCTCGTAGCTCACGGTCAGCGTCATCGGGCGCCCTCCAGGATCCGGGCGGCGGCCAGCCGCCCGGAGATCAGCGCGGGCGGGACCCCCACGCCCGGCGCGGTGTACATCCCGGCGAAGTGCAGCCCCGGGACGCGGCGGCTCCGGCCCGACGGGCGGAACCACGCCGTCTGCCGGAAGCGGTGGTCGAGGGCGAAGGGCGTGCCCGCCGTGTGGCCGAGGCGCTCCCACGCCGGTGGGTCGAACGTCTCCCTGGGCGCCGCCGACAGGTCGCCGTACCCGAGGCCGGCGAGGCGGCCCAGCAGACGGTCCTCCAGGTAGGGGGTGAGGCGGTCCCAGTCGGCGCCGCCCGCCAGGTTGGGCGCGGGTTCCAGGACGCTCAGCGTGGAGTGCCCGGCGGGCGCGGCGGTGCCGTCCGATTCGGGATACGTCACGAGAAGGCTCGGGTCGGGCTGGGGACGTCCGGCCGCCAGGGCGGAGAAGACGGTGCCCCATTCGCGGCCGAAGTGCAGGGTGTGGTGGGACTGCTCGGGGAGCCGCCGGTCCAGCCCGAAGTGCATGACCAGGCAGGACGGCGAGTACCGCGGCCTGCGCAGCCGCCAGTCGCCGGCCCCCTCCGGGAGCAGCCCGGCGTGCGCCCGCGGCAGGTCGCAGGCGACGACGACGCCGCTCGCGGGAAGCCGCTCACCGGTGTCCAGCCGGACCGCCGCCACCCCGTCCGTCCCGGTCTCGACGCGTTCGGCGCGCACGCCGTACCTGATCGAGGCGCCGGCCTTCTCCGCGACGGCCGCCAGCGCCCGCGGCACGGCGTGCATGCCGCCCCGGGCCGGGAAGTAGACGCCGCCGACGGTGTCCATGTGCGCGACGACCGCGTAGATCGCCAGCGCCTTGTGCGGGGGCAGCCCCACGTACAGCGCCTGGAAGGTGTGGGCCCGGACGAGCCGCTCGTCCGTGAGGTGAGCGGCCACGAAACGGTCCAGGCGCCGGAACCCGCCCGCCGCCGCCAGCCTCATCAGCGCGTAGGGGCGCGCCATGCCGCGCAGCCGGGTCATGTCCGCGTCGATGAACGACGACCACTCCGCCTCGAACATCTCGCCGAGCCGCCGCCGGAACCGCAGGTACCGCGCCGCCTCGGCCGGGCCGCACAGCGCCCGGACGCCCGCGGCCATCCGCTCGGCGCCGCCCACCACGTCCAGCCGGGACCCGTCGTGGAACGCCAGCCGGTAGAAGGGGTCGAGGCGCCGCAGCGGCAGCACGTCCTCCAGGTCCGCGCCCGCCGCGCCGAAGGTCTCGGCGAGCACGTCCGGCATGGTCAGCACCGAAGGGCCGGTGTCGAACCGGTACTCGCCGGACGGCCCGGCGTCCGCGGTTCCGCAGCAGCCGCCCGGCACGCCGCGGGCCTCGACCAGCACGACCTCGCGGCCCCGCGCCGCCAGGTGGATCGCGGCGGACAGGCCGCCGAGGCCCGCGCCGATCACGACGACGGGGCCCCGCCCTCCCATCAGCCCGCCCTGTGACGGCCGCCGCGCGGGCGCGCCGCACGATGTCGGGTTCGCACTTTCGTCTCCATCGTCGTCCTAGATGACTGCTTCTTCAGGTCTGCACAGTTCTTCGTGACGCGAGGACCGGTCGGTTGCATCACCCGGCGGGCGGCCCGGCTCTCTCCGCGCCAGTGGGCCCGGCCTCAGTGGGCCCGTACGGCCGCGCGCGGCCTCGGCGCCTCGCCCTGCTCGGCGGCGCGGACGATGCCCGAGCACATGCCCCCGAAGATCCGGTCGTGGAACGGGCGGAACGCCCACCAGTACGCGTGCCCGGCGAGGCCCCGGGGATGGAACAGGGCCCGCTGCGTGAGGGACGTCCGCGAGCCCTCGCGGCGCACGACGAACTCCAGCCAGGCCAGCCCCGGCAGGCGCATCTCGGCCCGCAGCCGCAGCAGCCGCCCCGGCTCGATCTCCTCCACGCGCCAGAAGTCCACCGCCTCCCCGATCCGCAGCCGGCGCGGGTCGCGGCGGCCGCGCCGCAGCCCGACCCCGCCGACCAGCCGGTCGAGGACGCCCCGGGCCTGCCAGGCGACGGGGAAGGAGTACCAGCCGCGCTCCCCGCCGATCCCCTCGACCACCTCCCACAGCCGCTCGGGCGGCGCGTCCGTCCGGCGGACCTGCTCGTCGGTGTAAAGGCTGCCGCCCGCCCAGTCCGGGTCGGTCGGCAGCGGGTCGCTGGGCGCGCCGGGCGTGCTCGCCGACGACCAGCGGGTGGCGACGTCCGCCTCCCGGACGCGGCGCAGCGCCAGCTCCACCGAGCGCTCGAACCCCACCGGCCCGCCGGGCGGCGGCGGCACGTACTCGGCGAGGTCGTTCTCCCCGACCACCACCTCGTTGCGCAGCGACTCCACCAGCGGCCGCGCCAGCGCGCCGGGAACGGGCGTGATGCCGCCCACCCACAGGCTCGACAGCCGCGGGCTCAGCACCGGGACCGGCAGGATGATCCGCTGCTTGAGCCCCGCCGCGCGCGCGTAACCGCGGATCATCTCGACGTAGGTGAGCACGTCCGGCCCGCCGATGTCGAACCCCCGGTTCGCGTCCGCGGGCAGGTCCGCGGCCGCCACCAGGTAGTACAGGACGTCCCGGATCGCGATCGGCTGGATGCGGGTGCGCACCCAGCGCGGCGTGACCATCACCGGCAGCCGCTCGGTCAGGTAGCGCAGCATCTCGAACGACGCCGAGCCCGAACCGATGATCACCGCGGCGCGCAGCCACGCGGTCGGCACCCCGCTGTCCAGCAGGATCCGGCCGACCTCGGCGCGGGACCGCAGGTGCGCCGACAGCTCCCCCTCCGGCTCCATCCCGCCGAGGTAGACCAGCCGCCCCACCCCCGCCTCCCGCGCCGCGCCGGAGAACGTGCGCGCCGCCCGGCGGTCGGTCTCGGCGAAGCCGCCGCTGGCGCCGATCGCGTGGATCAGGTAGTAGGCGACGTCCACGCCCTCCAGGGCCCGGCGGGACGACTCGGGATCGGTCGCGTCGGCCTCCACGATCTCCACCCGGCCGGCCCACGGGTGGTCGCGCAGCCGCCGGGCCGAGCGCGCCATGCACCGCACCCGGTAGCCGGCGTCCAGGAGTTCCGGCACGAGGCGGCCTCCGATGTAGCCGCTGGCCCCCGTGACGAGGCAGGTGCGCCCATCGCCGGCATTCATGTGGTCCTCCACGGTCGGTCTTCTCGCTGGTCGGCCATGTCCCCCGCCACCTCGCGCAGCGCCCGTCGGGCTCCCTACCGGTCGTCGGGGTCGATGATCGGCGGCGGATAGTCGAGCGACCGCCTGCGCTCCTCGTCCAGCGTCCAGGGCCGGTGGACGCGCGAACCCTCGACGCCGGCCAGTTCGGGAACGTACCTGCGGACGTAGTCGCCGCGCGGGTCGAAGCGCGACGCCTGCCGGAGCGGGTTCATCACCTGGTCGGGCCGGGTGCTGTTCCCCGTCCCGGCGACCCACTGCCAGTTCCCCGCGTTGTCGGCGACGTCGCCGTCGACGAGCCACTCGTTGAAGTGGCCGAGGCCCCTGCGCCAGTCGACGCCGAGGTCGCGGGTCAGGAACGAGGCGGTGATGAGCCGGGCGCGGTTGTGCATGAACCCTTCGCGGTGGAGCTGGCGCATCCCCGCGTCCACGATCGGGACGCCGGTCGTGCCGTCGCACCAGGCGGTGAAGGCGTCCTCGTCGTCCTTCCACCGCCGGTCGCGCGAACGGTAGTCGCGCCGCGGGAGGTCGGGGAAGGCGGCGGCGACCTGGTGGTGGAAGTCCCGCCACGCCAGCTGGCGCCGGTAGGGGTCCGGCGCCGCCTCCGCCAGTTCCCGGGGCGAGACGCAGCCGAACTTCACGTAGGGGCTGAGCCGGGACGTGCGGTCGGCGGCGAGGTCGTCGCGGACGTCGTCGTAGGCGGCGGCGTCGTCGCGCAGCCACGCCCTCATGCGTTCGCGTCCCGCGCTCTCCCCGCCGGGCGCGAGATCGGGGGACGGGGAGCCGGAGGTCAGGTCGGTGAGCCGCGGCAGCGTGCCCGGCTCCACACCGGACGGCAGCCGGACCTCCGCGGGCGCGTCCGCGGCCGGACGCCACCGGGCCGCCTCCCAGGCCCGCCAGTACGGGGTGAAGACCTTGTAGTGGTCGCCGCTGCCCGGGGTGAGGTCGCCGGGGGTGACCACCGTGATGCCGGGGTGGGCCGATATGTCCAGGTCGAGGCCGTCCGCGCGCACGGCTTCGCGGAGGCGGTCGAGGCGCCGGGCCGCGTACGCCGTCCGCTCGTCGGCGAGCATCAGCGAGCGGGCGCCGGTCTCCCGCGCCAGCCGGACGGCCTCCCCGGCCGGGTCACCGCGCCGCACCACCAGGTCGCCGCCGCGCTCGCTGAGCGACTCGCGCAGGTCGGCAAGGCTGTCGAGGAGGAACCGGACACGGTTGGGCGCGGCGAACGGACCGTCCAGGATCGCGTCGTCGAAGACGAAGAGCGGGACGACCCGTCCGGCTTCGCAGGCCGCGGCCAGCGCGGGGTTGTCGCGCACCCGGAGGTCGCGGGTGAACAGGATCAGCGAGGTGTCCATCACCTCAGTCTTCGGAGCCGCGGGCGCGAACGGTTGCGGTAGGCGATGTCGCCGTTCAGCGCGGTGGCGAACGCGCACCACGCCGCGTAGGGGAGCAGCGCGGCGGCCGCGGCGCGGTCGGCGCGGGCCGTGCGGCGGATCAGTTCGGCGTTGCTGACGTCCAGGAGCAGCGTGCCCGCCACCCCCGCGCCCGGGCTGCGGCGGCCGAAGAACAGGTGGTTCCAGCCGGCGTTCAGCGCCAGGTTGACGCCGAGGCTCGCGGCCAGGGCGCGGCGCCGGCGGCCCCGGGACCTCAGCAGCGCGCGCCCGCCCGCCCAGGCGACGGTCGCGTACAGCGGCGTCCACACGACGCCGAAGGCCCAGGAAGGCGGCTGCCACGGCGGTTTATCCAATGCTCGGTACCAGCGGCTGTCCGGGTCGACCGCCTTGGCCCCGGCCGCGGCGGCCGCCGTCACCGCCGCCGCGGTGGCCCCGTAGACGGCCCACCGGCCGCTCGTCCGGACGCGGTGCTGCTCGCTCGTCGCACTCATGGCCGTGACCCTTCCCGCTCCGGCGGCATCCGCACGTCCGCGTCAGCGCGGGCCCTCGCGGGGCCCTCGCGGGGCCCTCGCGGGGCCCTCGCGGGGCCTTCGCGGGGGTCTCCGCGGAGGTCAGCGCCCCGTGCGATGCAACCGGAGGAACCGGCTCCGGCGAAGACCTGTCAGACCGCGAGACCGGCGGCACCGGCGGATCGGCGACGTCGTACGCTGTGCCGTCGGAGCAGCACAGGAGACCGAACGCATGCGTGGGGAGACCGACCGGGAACCGGGACTGGGCGTGGGCGCGGTGGCGCGGCGCCTGGGCCTCGCGGCCGCCACCCTGCGCACCTGGGACCGCAGGTACGGCATCGGCCCGAGCGGGCGCAGCCCCGGCGGCCACCGCCGCTACACGCCCGCGGACGTGGCGCGGCTCGAATCGATGCAGCGGCTGATCCTCGCGGGCGCCCCGCCGGGCGAGGCCGCGCTCGCCGCCCTGCGCGAGCCGCCCGGCGCGCCGCGCCCGCCGCGCGGGCACGGCGCCGGCGGCAACCGCGTGCCCGTCGGGGAGGCTCCCGCCGGAGCCGACACCGCCGAGGTGCGCGGCCTGGCCCGCGCGGCGATGTCGCTGGACGTCCCCGCCATGAACGACGCCGTCCGGACGGCGATCACGCGGGACGGCGTCGTGCGGGCCTGGGACGGCCTGCTGGTCCCGGTCATGGTCGGCATCGGCCGCAAGCACGCGGCGGGCGGCGACTGCGTCGAGGTGGAGCACCTGCTGTCCACGGTGGTGCTCGGCCGCCTGGCGGAGGTGCCGGCGCCCGCGCGGCCGGTGAACGTCCGGCCCGTCCTGCTCGCCTGCGCCCCGGAGGAGCAGCACAGCCTGCCGCTGTACGCGCTGGCCGCCGCGCTGGCGGAGGGCGGCGTCGCGGCGAGCCTGCTGGGGGCGCGGGTACCCGCGAGCGCCCTCGCCGCCGCGATCCGGCGTACGGGGCCGGGCGCCGTCTTCGTCTGGTCGCAGATCGCCGAGACCGGCGACCCCGGCTGGCTGGCCGATCTCCCGGGCACCCGTCCCGCGGTGCGCCTCATGGCCGGCGGCCCGGGCTGGAGGCGGGACCGGCTGCCGGACGCCGTGCGCCTCGTGACAAGCCTTTCCCAAGCCGTCACCGAGATTTTGGACGGCCCCGCGGCGCCCTGACACGCCGCGAAAGCCGCACCTCCGCGTCACCCGTCGCCGTGTCGGGCTCGACGCCGCCCCCGGAATCGACTATGAACAAGTTTTGAAACGATTCCCTGGGGAAAGGCCCAGCTCATGAACCTGGGAGAGCGGCTCGCACGCGGGGACGAGACCGCGCTGGCCGAGTGCTACACCTCGCTCGGCCCGCTCGTCCGCCGCCACGTCGTCCGGCTCGTGCCCCGGCACGCCGTGGACGACGTCGTCCAGCTGGTCTTTCTGGAGGTGTGGCGGTCGCACCGCCGCTTCGACCCGGCGCGCGCGCTGGAGCCCTGGGTCCTCGCCATCGCCCGCAGGCGCGCCATCGACCAGCTCCGCGCCGAGGCCCGCCACTACCGCCGGACGCTTCCCCTGGAGGACCACGCGGAGCTGCCGGCCGCGCGGACGCCCGACGCGTCCCCGTCCGTGGAGACCGCCTGCGACGTCCGGGACGCCCTCGCGGTCCTGCCGATGCCGCAGCGGCAGGCGATCGTGATGGCCCACTTCGGGCAGCTGACGCAGACGGAGATCGCCGACCGGCTGTCCGTCCCGCTGGGCACCGTCAAGGCGCGCACGGCCCGCGGCCTGCGCCGGATGAGAGAGATCCTGTGACCGCCGCCGGTGCGTACCCGCGCCCCCGCCTGGCGGTGTCGAGCTGCCTGCTGGGCGCCCCGGTCCGCTACAACGGCGGCCACAGCCGCGACCGGTTCCTCACCGACGTCCTGGACCCCCACGTCGAGTGGGTCCCGGTCTGCCCGGAGATGGAGATCGGCCTCGGCGCGCCGCGTCCCACGCTGCGGCTGCTGACCGACGGGCACCTCGTCACCAAGGACGGCTCCGCCGACCACACCGCCGCGATGACCGCGCTCGCCGAGACCCGCGTCCCCCAGCTGGAGGTCCTGGACGGCTACGTGCTCAAGTCGCGCTCGCCCTCCTGCGGGCTGTTCCGCCTGCCGCGCCACGCCTCGGGCCGGCCCGGTGAGCGCACCGACGACCAGCCCGTCGACCGCCAGGGCCGCGGAGTGTTCGCCGACCTCGTCCGCGAGGCGCTCCCGGACCTGCCCGCCGAGGAGGACGGCCGCCTGCGCGACCCCGTCCTGCGCGAGCACTTCATCGAGCGCATCTTCGCGCACGCCCGGCTCCGCGAGCTCTTCGGCGCCGACTGGCGGCCCCGCGACCTCGTCGCCTTCCACAGCCGCCACAAGCTGCAGATCCTCGCCCACGACCCGGCCGCCTACCAGGCGCTCGGACGGATCGTCGCCCAGGCGGGAACCCGTCCGCGGGACGAGCTGGAGGCCGACTACCGGCACGCGTTCAGCGCGGCGTTCGCCGTCCGTCCCAAGCGCGGCCGCCACATGAACGCGCTCCAGCACGTCTTCGGGATGCTCAGCGACCACCTCGACGACACCCGCCGCCACGACCTCCTGGCCGCCATCGAGTCCTACCGCCGGGGACAGGCGCCCCTCAGCGTCCCCATCGCCCTCCTCCGCCACCACGCCATGGGCGAAGACCTCGACTACCTGACCCAGCAGACCTACCTGGACCCCTACCCCGCCGACCTGGTGCTGCGCCACTACCTGTGAACCGCCCTACGCCGAACGGGCCGAGGTGAGAGCAAGGCTCACTCGGCCCGTTCGGCAGGCGCTGCCCGTTCAGAAGGCGGCGGGCTCCAGGACGCGCTCAGGGGCCTCCGGCGCCCCGGACTCGTCGGCGGCCTTCACGCGCCTGGGCAACAGGAACGCGACCGCCACCATCGCCAGGGACAGCGCGGCGCTGACGACGAACGCCAGCCGCATCCCGTCGAGCTGGGCGAGCGCGGCGGCGGCCCCGTCGGCCATCCGGCTCTCGGCGCGCCCGGCCATCACGGTCACCACCAGTGCCGTGCCGAGGGCCGCGGACACCTGCTGGAGGGTGCCCAGCATCGAGCTGCCGTGCGAGTAGAGCGGGGCCGGGAGCGCCCCGAGGCCGAGGGTGAACGCCGGGGTGAACGCCGCCGCCAGCGACACCATGAGCAGCGAGTGCAGGCCGAGCACCTGCCAGTACGGCATCGTCGCCGAGATCTGGGTGAACCCGGCGAGGGCGAGCACGATCCCCACCGCCCCGGGGATGATCAGCATCCGCCCGCCGAAGCGGTCGAAGAGCCGTCCCACCGCCGGGCCGAGCAGCCCCATCGCCAGCCCACCGGGCATCATCAGCAGGCCCGTCTCCAGCGGCGTGAGCCCGCGCAGGTTCTGCAGGTAGATCGGCAGCAGGATCATCGACCCCATCATCGCCATGAACCCGAGGGCCGTCAGCAGCAGGGAGAGGGTGTAGGCGGGGTGCCGCAGGACGCGCAGGTCCAGCAGGGGGACGTCCCGGCGCTGCAACCGGAGCTGCCGGACGGCGAACACCGCGATCGTGACCGCCCCGGCCGCGACGATCGACGCGGGGACCACCGCGCCGCCCTGCCCGAACCTGCTCAGCCCGTACACCAGGGACCCGAACCCGAGGGCGGCGGCCGCGACGCTGAACCAGTCGATGGTGCCGGCCTGCGGCTCCCCGACGTTCTCCAGCCGTGCGAGGCCGCGCCAGGTGATCAGCGCCGCGACCGGCAGCACCGCCGCGAACAGCAGCCGCCACGAGCCGAGCTGCAGGATCAGGCCCGAGACCGCCGGGCCCATCGCCGGCGCGACCGAGATCGCCATGGTCACGTTGCCCATCACGCGGCCGCGGTCCTCCTCGGGCACCACGGTCATCAGCGTCGTCATCAGCAGCGGCATCATCACCGCCGTGCCGGTCGCCTGGACGATCCGCGCGAGCAGCAGCACCTCGAACACCGGCGCGACCGAGGCCAGCGCCGTCCCGGCGAGGAAGACGCCCATCGCGGTGGCGTAGGCGCGGCGGGTGGTGACGCGCTGCAGGAACCACCCCGTCACCGGGATCACCGCGGCCATGGTCAGCATGAACGCGGTCGAGAGCCACTGCGCCGCCTGCTCGGTGACGTCCATGTCCGCCATCAGCCGCGGAATCGCGTTGATCATGACCGTCTCGTTGAGGATCACCACGAAGGTGGCCAGCACCAGCAGCCGGACCACGGCGGGCGTCTCCGAACGGCCGGCCCCGGCTCCCCGGGCCCTGCTCTCCGGCACCCCGCCGGCCGCGTGCTCTCGCGTCGTCGTCATGCCCGGTTAGACCGGCGCCGTCCGAAGAACTCATCGCCCGATTCGAAATCTCTTTCGACCGAGCGGCGGGCGCCCGCCGCGACCGGCGGGAACGTCCGCGACGGCACGGAACCGGATGATCGCGGACGGCGTCCTGCCGGTACGCGGGAACGCTCGGTCATCCTGAAAGGCCACGCCCTCGCGGTCCAGGCCACCTGACGCCCGCTACCGGTCTCTCGTCCCCGCGTCCCGGTGGTCGGAGGCGGGGTCAGCCGGTCGTGCCGGTCCAGGTGGCCGGGACGTGGGCCAGGCGGACGCGCTGCGGGTGGTCGCCGACCGGCACGGAGGTGATCTTCTGGCCGGTGCCGAAGTCGATGGCGGTGACCTGGTCGGCGCCGCTCTCGGAGATGACGCAGGCGCGGCCGTCGCCGCTGACCGTGGCCCAGTAGGGCTTGGACGCGGTGACCAGGGGGCCTTCCTGGAGGGTGGAGCGGTTGACGACGGTGGCGTAGTCGTCCATGGTCCCGGCGACGCAGAGCCTGCTTCCGTCGGGGCTCATCGACAGGCCGTGGTGGCGGGAGTCGTTGACGAACGTGGTGCGGTCGTCGCTGGTGGCCGGGTTCTTGGGCAGGGTCCTCACCCGGGTGATCTTGTCGGTGGCCATGTCGTACTCCACGAGGCCGTTGAAGAACGAGACCTGGAAGTACAGCTTCGACTCGTCCGGGGACAGCACCGCGGGCCGGATCGCGTTCGAGAGGTCCTTGCGGCCGAAGGCGTCCAGGCGCGAGCGCATGTCGATGGTCTTGACGACCTTGTAGGTGGAGGCGTCGGCGACGGTGATGTGCCGGTCGCCCTTGGTCCAGTCCTGGGACGGGTCGTCGAAGTCGGTCTCGACGTTCCCGATGGACATGTTGAGGATGTACCTGCCGTCCCGGGTGAAGATGTTCTCGTGGGGCTTGTCGCCGGTGGCGAACGAGCCGAGCTGCTTGCCGGTGGTGATGTCCAGGACGTGGACGACCTTGCCGAGCGAGGCCGACACCGCGACCTTGGTGCCGTCGGGGGAGAGCGACATGTGGTCGGCGCGGTAGCCCGAGACGGCGAAGCGCCACCTGACCTTCCCGGTGGCCAGGTCGATGGAGACGACGTCGCCGAAGCTGGGCCGCGAGGCGACCAGGGCGGAGCCGTCGGGGGTGGAGTACAGGTCGTCGACGAGCTGGTCGTGGCCCTCGCCGGCGGTGGCCCGGATGCCCAGGAAGACCGCCAGGTTGATCGGGTTGAGGTAGATCGCGGTGAGGCGCTGGCTCTTGTCGGGGACGACGTTGATCCGGCCGATCCCGCCGAAGTCGCCGCTGGACTTGATGACGTCGGCGGTGCCCTCCCAGTTGTTGCCGACGAACATCACCTCGCGCAGGGGGGCGGCGTGCGCGGTGGACGCGGTGACGGCGGGGGCGATGGCGCCGGCGGCCAGGACGGCCGCGGCGGCGATGCTCCGCAGGCGGCGGCGCGGTCTGGGGCGGGCAGGGGTGGTCGCAGCGTGCATGCTTGCTTCTCCCAGAGGGTGGGGGTCGCCCAGAGGGGGCGGGGACGCGGAGCCTTTCCGCGTCCATGCCGGCGCGCACGGCGGCAGGCGGGGGACCCTTCCGCCCGGCAGCGGCGCCGTCTGCGCGGTGATGTGCGGTCGCGGGCATGGCCGGCCCTGGATTCCGCGTGCCTTGTGAGCCGCGAATGAATCCGCCCAAATCCGAACATCGCCGTATTCAGACTTTGGTTACTGGATAGTAAGCAGGGGTGCGGTGCGCCGCAAGACCCGATGAGAAGGGATTTCCCGTCACCTGGTGCAGGTGCGCGCTACGCGGGGACGATCAGCCCGTAGTGCCCGTCGTAGCGGTGGTAGAGGACGTTGCCCCGGCCGGTCTCGGCATCGCGGAAGAACAGCCAGCGCCGGCCGGTCGCCTCCAGATGCTCGATCGCCTCCCCGGTGGTCAGCTCGGGCGCGGGCCGCGGGCTGACCGTCAGCGGGATGGCGCGGGGCGAGCCCGTCCGCTCGCGCGGCGTCGCCTGCGCCAGCCGGTAGCCGTGGTCGGCGGGGTAGATGACGCTGTCCTCACCGCTCTCGATGTCGGTGAACAGCAGGAACCCGTAGTCGAGCACCTCCATGTCGAAGGCCGCCTCGTCGGGCGTCTCGGCGGTCAGCGTGAACGACTTGTGCCGGATCAGCTCCCGCTCCTCCGGGGGGCGGGGGTAGTAGTCCGGGCGGTGCGTCGGCTCGGCGCCGTGCCGCCACTCGTGCGGGCCCGTCGCGGGGCGCGTGGGGTAGGCGCCGCGGCGGGCCTCCCAGTGCCGGGAGATCCGGTCGAGCCGGTTCAGCAGCCGGTCGTGGAGCCGGTCGACGGCCTCGGTCATGGTCGGCGCCGCCACCTGCGCCCGGACGAAGCGGCCGTTGACGTCCAGGTTGACCTGGGCCGTCGCCGGACGCGGCACCGCCGGATCCGGCGACATGACAAGCTTCACGCGCGCGAACAGCACCGGCTCCGGCGCGTGCCGGAACACCGTGCTCACCTTGGAGCGCGCGTAGTCGGCGGCGTCCTCCGGCACCTTCCCCCGGCGCTCCACGGTCACCTCGGGAGCGGTCGTCGCCCCGTCCATGGCGTCCCCCCGTTGTTCTAGTGCCTCGCCCACTCGGCCGGCTGGTGCTCGATGGTGGAGTCCGAGGACGGGAAGAACGTGCTCTCGTGGCCGTCGTCCCACCGCACGAGGTAGGGCGGCGCTCCGTCCCGGCCGTGCACTTCGAGGATCTCTGCCCTGCGGGCCGCCTCGCCCACGTGGTGCCCATGGACGATCAGCCGGTCGCCTTCGCTTGCTCGCATCGTGTCCCCCTCACGTCGCGTCGGTTCCATCGTGCGCGCGGGCGGCGGGACGCCACCAGGGCCAAAGGTCCATATCCGGGCAGGTCGGCCGGTATGTGGTGAGTCCGGCTATGTCGAGCGGCCGGCGACGGGAGGGCGAGTCCGAGGGGGATGTCCGACAGGAGCATGACGCCGGCCCGGATCGGGGCGGGGACGGCCCATCCGGGGCTCGCCGCCACCGGGGCGGCCGCGCCGGGCGTCCGGCCGGCGCCCTGGAGGCCATGAGCCCGGTTCCGCTCACGCGGCGCCGTAGCCGCCGCCGCCGGGCGTCTCGATGACGAAGACGTCCCCGGCGCCGACGGGCAGCGAGTCGCGCCCCCGCATCGGCGCCACGGAGCCGTCGGCGCGCTGGACCCACTGCCGGCCCAGCGCACCGGGCTCGCCGCCCGCCATCCCGTAGGGCGGGACGCGCCGGTGGCTGCACAGCGCGGTCACCGTCATCGGTTCGAGGAAGCGGATGCGCCGCCGCCCGCCGTCGCCGCCGTGCCACCGTCCCGCGCCACCGCTCCCGCGCCGGATCTCGAAGCCCTCCAGCAGGACGGGGTACCGCCACTCCAGCACCTCGGGGTCGGTGAGCCGGGAGTTGGTCATGTGGGTCTGGACGACGTCGGCGCCGTCGAAGCCGTCGCCGGCGCCGGATCCGCTGGCCACCGTCTCGTAGTACTGGTGGCGCTCGTTGCCGAAGGTGACGTTGTTCATCGTGCCGGAGCCCTCGGCCATCACCCCCAGCGCGGCGTACAGGGCGCCGGTCACGGCCTGGGAGGTCTCGACGTTGCCCGCCGCCACGGCCGCCGGGTACTCCGGCGCGAGCATCGAGCCGGGCGGGATCGTGACGTGCAGCGGCGTGAGGCACCCCGCGTTCAGGGGGATCTCCTCGGCCACCAGTGTGCGGAACACGTACAGCACCGCGGCCATCGCCACCGACGACGGCGCGTTGGCGTTGCCCGCCGACTGGGGCGAGGTGCCGGTGAAGTCGATCTCCGCCGTCCGGGCGTCGCGGTCGACCCGGACCGCGACCTCGATCACGGCGCCGTCGTCCAGCTCGTAGCGGCACGAGCCGTCCCGCAGCGCCGTGATCACCTGCCGGACCGCCTCCTCCGCGTTGTCCTGGACGTGGCGCATGTAGGCGTGCACGACGTCCAGGCCGAAGTGGCGGACCATGTCGCGCAGCTCGCGGGCGCCCCTCTCGTTGGCGGCGATCTGGGCGCGCAGGTCGGCGACGTTGCCGAGCGGGTCGCGGGACGGGTGGGGCGCCGAGGTCAGCAGCCCGACCGTCTCGTCCTCCCGCAGCCTGCCGCCCTCGACCAGCAGCCAGTTGTCGATCAGGACGCCCTCCTCCTCCACCCGCGAGCTGAAGGCCGGCATCGATCCCGGCGTGATGCCGCCGATCTCGGCGTGGTGGCCCCGGGACGCGACGAAGAAGGAGATCTCGGCGGCCTCGTCCCCGGCCGCCCCGGGCTCGACGTCGCCGAGGAAGACGGGAGTGACGACGGTGACGTCCGGCAGGTGCGTGCCGCCGTGGTAGGGGTCGTTGAGCGCGTAGACCTCGCCCGGGCGCATGCCGCCGGCGGCGCGGCGGCGCTCGATGAGCTCCCGGATGGACGCCCCCATCGAGCCGAGGTGGACGGGGATGTGCGGCGCGTTGGCGATGAGCCCGCCGCCCGCGTCGAAGATCGCGCAGGAGAAGTCCAGCCGCTCCTTGATGTTGACCGAGTGCGCGGTGGCCCGCAGCCGGACGCCCATCTGCTCCGCGATCGACATGAACAGGTTGTTGAAGATCTCCAGCATGACGGGATCGGCCCCGGTGCCGACGGCGCGCCCGCCGGGCCGGGCCGCCACCCGGTCCAGGAGCAGGTCCCCGAGGTCGTTCACCGCCGCCCGCCAGCCCGGGTCGACGACGGTCGTGGCGTTGGCCTCCACGATGATCGCCGGGCCGGGGACCGCGTCGCCGGGCCGCAGCCGCTCCCGCCGGTACAGGTCGACGTCGCGCCATTCGCCGTCGACGTGCATCGGGACGCGCGCCGCCTCGGCCGGGCCTTCGCCGACCCCGGCGACCGGCGTCTCGGCCGCCCGGTCGCCGCCGCTCACCGCCTCGACCGACACGGCCTCCACGACGATCCGCTTGTCGCGCATGAGGAAGGAGAAGCGGCGCCGGTAGACCTCCTCGAACTCGGCGACCATCGCCTCCACGGCCCCGGCCCGCACCAGCAGGGCGGTGTCGGTGCCCGCGTAGCGCAGGTGGGCGCGGCGCACGACGTGCCCGGCGCCCGTCCCCTCGTCCCGCAGCTCGTCGCGCGCGTCGCGTTCCAGGCTCCCCAGGACCGCGTCCAGCTCGGGCAGCAGGTCCTCGCTCAGCGGCGCCTCCACCGCGCGCTCCCGCATGGCCGTGACGTCTGCCAGGCCCATCCCGTACGCCGACAGCACCCCCGCCAGCGGGTGGACGAGCACCTGCCGCATGCCGAGGGCGTCGGCGACGGCGCAGGCGTGCTGGCCGCCCGCCCCGCCGAAGGTGGCGAGGACGTACCCGGTGACGTCGTAGCCGCGCTGGACGGAGATCTTCTTGATCGCGTTGGCCATGTTCGCGACCGCGATGCGCAGGAACCCGGCGGCGACGTCCTCGGGCGGGCGGCCGTCGCCGATCCCGCCGGCCAGGGCGGCGAAGCGGTCCCGCACGACCGCGGCGTCGAGGGCCTGGTCGCCGTCCGGGCCGAAGACGTGCGGGAAGTGCTCGGGCCGGATCCGTCCCAGCATGACGTTGGCGTCGGTGACGGTGAGCGGGCCGCCGCGCCGGTAGCAGGCGGGCCCGGGGTCGGCGCCGGCGGAGTCGGGGCCCACCCGGTACCGGCCGCCGTCGAAGCGCAGCACCGAGCCGCCGCCGGCCGCGACCGTGTGGATGCTCAGCATCGGCGCCCGCATCCGCACCCCCGCCACCTGCGTCTCGTACTGGCGCTCGAACTCGCCCGCGTAGTGCGAGACGTCGGTGGACGTGCCGCCCATGTCGAAGCCGATGACCCGGTGGAAGCCCGCCGCGGCCGCCGTGCGCGCCATGCCGACGATGCCGCCCGCCGGGCCGGACAGGATCGAGTCCTTCCCGCGGAACCCGTGCGCCTCGGTGAGCCCCCCGCTGGACCGCATGAACATGATCGGCGCACCGTCCAGCTCCGCGGACACCTGGTCGACGTACCGGCGCAGGATGGGCGAGAGGTAGGCGTCGACGACGGTGGTGTCGCCGCGCGAGACCAGCTTCATCAGCGGGCTCGTCGCGTGCGACTCCGAGACCTGGGGGAAGCCGATCCGGCGCGCGATCAGCCCGATGGCGATCTCGTGGACGGGCTGCCGGTAGGCGTGCATCGACACGACCGCCACCGAGCGGAACCCGTCGTCGTAGGCGGCGCGCAGCTCGCGTTCGACCGCGTCCTCGTCCAGCGGGACCAGGATCCGCCCGTGCGCGTCGATCCGCTCCCTCGCCTCGACCACCCGCGTGTGGAGCGGCCCGGGCGGCGTGATCTCCCGGGAGAAGATGTGCGGCCGGTTCTGGTAGGCGATCCGCGGCGCGTCGCGGAAGCCCTCGGTGATGACGAGGACGGTCGGCTCGCCCGTCCGTTCGAGCAGGGCGTTCGTCGCCACCGTCGTGCCGAGCCGCACGCCCGCGATCAGCTCCGCCGGGACGCGGGCGCCGGGCGCGACGCCGAGGAGGTGCCTGATCCCGGCGACGGCGGCGTCCTGGTGGCGGTTCCGGTCCTCGGAGAGGAGCTTGTGGGTGACGAGGGCGCCGTCCGGCCGCCGGCCGACCACGTCGGTGAACGTGCCGCCGCGATCGATCCAGAACTCCCAGCGCGCCGCCATGGCGACCTCCGAAACCGCTTCTACCTGGGCCGTTTCCGTTCGGTGAGGATGGAAACACCCTCGCGGTAGAGGAGGGAGGCGGCCGATGGAGGATCACGAGAGGATGCGCTCCGTCCTGATCGCCTACGACGGGTCGCCCGCCGCCGGCCGCTGCCCGGTGGCGGTGGTGCCCGCGCCCCGACCCGGGAGGTGACGATGCTGGACTTCGAGGACCGCGCCGACGCCGGACGGCGCCTGGGCGAGCGCCTGGGCGAGCTGCCGGGCGGACCGCGCGGCCGCGGCACCGTCGTGCTCGGGCTGCCGCGCGGCGGGGTGCCCGTCGCCTTCGAGGTCGCCCGGGAGCTGCGCGCGCCCCTGGACGTGATCGTGGTCCGCAAGCTCGGCGTGCCGTTCCAGCCCGAGCTGGCCATGGGCGCCATCGGCGAGGGCGGCGTGCTGATCGTCAATGACGAGATCGTCCGGCTCACGGGCCTCGGCGAGGCCGACGTGACCGACGCGCGACGGCGCGAGCAGGCCGAACTGGACGTCCGCGTCGAACGCTTCCGCCGCGGCCGGCCCCGTGCCGAGCTGAGCGGCCGCACGGCCGTCGTCGTCGACGACGGCGTCGCCACCGGCGCCACCGCGCGCGCCGCCTGCCAGGTCGCCCGCGCGCTGGGCGCCCGCCGCGTCGTCCTGGCGGTCCCCGTCGGCTCACCCGACACCCTCGCCGAGCTGCGCCGGGTCGCCGACGACGTGGTGTGCCTGCTGGAACCGGAGCTCTTCCACGCCGTCGGCCAGTGGTACCGCGAGTTCGGCCAGACGTCCGACGGCGAGGTGGTCGAACTCCTGGAGCGCGCCGCGGCACCGCCGCCCAGCGCCCGGCACGACTCCGACCCCGCCGGAACCCCCGAACCTCCCGAAGCCGCGAACCCGGCCGGCGCCGCCCACCCCGGCGGAGCCACCAACCCCGGGGAACCGGCCGGCCCCGGAGGCTCCGCGGATCCCGGCGGCGCCGCCCACCCGGGTGGAGCCACCAACCCGGGCGGAGCCGTCGCCCCCGGCCGGCCTCGCCCGGACGGGGAGACCGCCCCCGGCGGGCCCTCCGACCTTGGTTGGGTCAGCCCGTATGGAGCCACCAACGCTGGCGGAGCCGTCGACCCCGGGGGAGGCACCAACCGCTCTCCTGAGAAGGCGGACGATCCGCCGGTGGTCGACGAGGATGTGTGGATCGACGGCGGGTTCGTGGAGCTCACCGGGCATCTCACCGTCCCCGCGCGGGCGGGCGGGATCGTGGCGTTCGCGCACGGCAGCGGGAGCAGCAGGCACAGCCCGCGGAACAGGCTGGTCGCCTCCGGGCTCAACCGGGCCGGCCTCGGCACGCTGCTGTTCGACCTGCTGACCACCGGGGAGGAGCTCGACCGCGGCAACGTCTTCGACATCGGCATGCTGGCCGACCGGCTCGTCGCCGCCACCGGCTGGCTCCGCGACCGGCCGGAGACCGCCGGCGCCCGCGTCGGCTACTTCGGTGCGAGCACCGGCGCGGCGGCGGCGTTGTGGGCCGCAGCCGCGCCCGGCGCCGACATCGCCGCCGTCGTCTCCCGAGGCGGGCGACCGGACCTGGCCGGACGCCGCCTCGGCGACGTCCGCGCCCCCACGCTGCTGATCGTGGGCGGGGAGGACCGGCAGGTCCTCGCCCTCAACCAGCGGGCGCAGCAGCGCATGCGCTGCCAGAACCAGCTGACGATCGTGCCGGGCGCCACCCACCTGTTCGAGGAGCCGGGCGCCCTGCGGGCCGTGGCCGAGCACGCCACGGACTGGTTCCTCGCCCACATGGGCTGACCGGCCTCACATGACGGCCCGGTGCGCCGAGGGACGGGTCCCGGCGTGGGCCGCGGCGCGCTCCTCCGGCTCGCCGCCCGGCTGGAACAGCTTGCGCAGTTCCTCGGGCAGCTTCCACAGCGCCTGCTCCACGCCCCCCGGAGCCATCTTGGACGACACGACCTCGGTGACGATCGCCGCCGTCTTGGGCACGTCGTCGCGTCCGATGCGCGCCTGCTCGGCGTAGTGGACGGTGACCTCGTGCAGGTCGTACTTGCGGGGCACGTGACCTGGGCTCCACCCGTCGTAGTACACCCCGCGCAGCAGTTCGGGCAGTTGGGCGGCCAGGCGCGCGGCCGACTCGACCGTCAGCCGGTCGCGCAGCGTGTGCATCCAGGCCCGGAGCGCCCGGTAGGCGAACCGGCGGTCCTCGGTCCCGAACGCTTCGGCGACATCGGCGATCCACCGGTTGGTGGTGTCGATGCTCCGATCCAGTCCCTGTATCCCTGTGAACGTCATCGCAACGGCTCCAGAGCGGTCTCGGCGAACACGGACCATTCCAGCGTGCCGCCGCCCGAGCACGCGGCGGCAGGGACGAAGGTCCCCAGGTAGGAGGCCGCCCCCACCTCGTCGTTGACGCGCATGGCACCCGTCCCCTCACGTTTCCGCCCGGCCGGCGAGGCCTCAGAGCCCCGGCGCCTCAGGCATAGCGGCACAGGGCTCCGATGCCCTGCGCGGGAAGGTCCGGCGTCCCGGGGTCCAGGACGCGCACCTCGGCCCCGGTGAGCACCGCGGCGCGGACGGCGACGTCCACGAGGCGCCCGTGCCGCACCGGGTCCGCGCCCGACTCGTCGAGGGACCCCCGCCGGTCGGAGACCTGCGCCGGCGAGGGGCCGAACCAGGCCGTCCGCCGGTCGGCGGGGTCGTCGGCCACCAGCAGCGTGCCGACCCGGCCGCGGGCCAGCGCCCGGAGGGTGGCGGCCGCGCCCTCCACCGCGAGTCCGGACGGGCCGCGCCCCTCGTCCAGCCGCTTGAGCAGCCCGCGGGTCTCCTCGCCGGCCCACCGGCTCACCTGCTCCCTGACCTGCGTCTGGCGGCGCCGCCGCGCGCCGTCCCGGTTCCGCCCTCCGGAGACGTGGCCGACGGTCACCTCATGGCGGACGCCCTCGGGGAGGTGCTTGGTGAGGTACTGCATGGCGCGCACGTCGCCGCCGAGCAGCAGCATGTGGGCCCCGGTCGCGGCGAGGTCGTCGGCGAGGGCGTGCGCCACCCTGGTCGCGTTGTGCTCCCAGGAGTCCTCGGCGCGGTGCTGGTGGCGCGACTGGGACCAGCCGCCCGGCGCGTTGCGCACGATCTCGTCGTCGGGGCCGTCGATCGTCCTCGTGTTCGCGGTCCTCGTCCCGCCCCGGCACGTCTCGATGTCGGCGCCCTTGCGGTCGACGAGGGTGAGCACGTACGGCGGACGCTCCTGGAGCCACGCCAGCAGCGGCAGGAGGCGCGGCACGGCACCGCGCACGGCGAGATCGGGCTGCCGCGCGTCCGGCATCTCGACCGCCGCGGGCTCCGGGTCGCCGTCGAGCGCGAACGCGGCGAGCGTTCCGGACCCCGGCTCCGCCCTGGCGACCAGCCGGTCCAGCGCTTCCACGACGGCGTCGCCGGCTCCCTGCGCGCGGAGCCGCCTGGCCATGCGGTCCCAGCGCAGGGCGGCGTCCTCCTCCCCGGGAGGCGCGGTCAGGTTGAAGTAGACCGATGTCACCGGCCCTCCGGAGCAGAGCCGGCGCAGGGTCTCGGTAGCGAGAATCTCGTCCGGTTTCATGCAAACAGCCTGTACAGCGGGCATGCGTCCGATTAGGGGCGAAGGTCCGCAGGTGGCCGGACCTTCGTGAGTCCGCCCCCGGCGGGCATGCACTGGGCTGATGTCCCGGCCGCCCGGCTGGCGAAAGGCAGCCCGCGGTCAATCGTTGATCGAGTCGCGGCGCGCGAGGGCGGCGGCCGGGCCGGGGGTCAGGTCCCCGTGTCGGGTGCGCAGGGCGCCGGAGGGGCATCGGGGAGCCGGGCGCGGAGCCCGCGGGTGCGCAGCGCGGCCTCGATGGCGAACCGGGTGCCGGGGTCGGCGAGCTCGTCGCCGAGGAGGTGTTCGAGGACGCGCACCCGGTACCGGACGGTCTGCACGTGGACGCCGAGCTCCTCGCTGATCCGCGTGGCGGGCGCGCGGGTGCGCAGCCAGACGGCGAGCGTGTCGACCAGCGGCAGCCTGCGCCGCTCGCTGAGCGGGGCGAGGGGCGCCAGGCCGCGGCGCGCGATCTGGTCCATCAGCGCGCCGTCGGCCAGCAGCCACAGGCTCATCAGATGGTCCTCGCACAGGGTGAGCGTGCCGTCGTGCAGGACGTCCCTCAGGTCGAGCAGGCGCCTGGCCCAGCGGAGCGAGTCGGCGGCGCGGGCGAGCGGGACGGTGAGGCCCACGGCGGCGCGCTCCCCGGCCAGGGCCGCTTCGAGCATCGCCCGCCGGTCGCCGGTGAGCGGCCCGGGGACGAGGAGGTAGGGCGCCGGGTCCTCCGGGTCGAGCAGGACGTCGGCGTCCAGTAAGGGGCAGACGGGCAGCGTCCCCGAGGGCAGGGCGACGAGCGTGACCTCGTCCGGGAGCGGCCAGTCGGCTGCAGGGTCCGGCTCGACCGGCGCCGCGGAGCCGGCGAGCGCGCGCAGAAGGGCCAGCCGGGCGGCGGCGCGCCCCTCGCACGCTTCCGCCTTGGCCCTCTCGTAGCCCTCCCTGGACAGGGCCGCCGCGTCGTCCATGTAGGCGATCACGGCCTCGGCCAGGGCGGAGACCGCCAGGACGGACGCGACCCGGTCGTCCAGCATCGCCCGGATCCGGGACCACGCGACCTGCGTCGCGGCCCGGTAGGCCGACTGGAGCACCGTGAGCGGGCGCCCCTCCATCGCCTCGAACGCGCCCATCTTGCGGCACAGCTCGTCGCGGCGGTCGAGCGGCTGCGCGGGGTCGGCCAGCCAGTCCAGGAAGCCGAGCACGTTGCGTTCGACGGCCATGCGGATGACGCGGTTGTAAGCGCTTCCGGGAGGCCGTGCGTAGGCGGGGATCGCGGCGCGGATCCTCTCCGCGATCTCGTCGACCAGGCCCGGCACGACGGCCGTCCGGACGTCCGGCGACAGCGCCTCGACGAGCTCGCGCAGCTCGGCGGACTCCGGCGGCGTCATGCCGCCCGGGGAGAACGGCCTCGGCATCGCACACGCTCCGTGGGGTGGGTGACGGGGTGTCAGGAGGCGGGCCGTCCCGGCGGCGTCCGCCTGCGGGCCTTCAGGACCGCCTCCAGGACGAAGCGGGTCTCGGGGTCGTCCAGCCGGCCGCCGACCTCCTTCCTGATCTGCCGGAGCCGGTACCGGACGGTCTGGGGGTGCAGGTGCAGCCGGCGCCCGACGTCCGCCGCCGTGCTCCACTGCTCCAGCCACACCAGCAGCGTCTCGGTGAGCGCGCGCCGCTTGCCGTCGGGGAGGCCGGCCAGGCCGCCGAGGCGGCGCCGCGCGATCTCCTCCACCAGGGGCGGGTCGCAGGTCAGCCACAGGTCCAGCAGGTGGTCCTCGGCGCGGATCAGCGGCGCGGGGACGATCACGCCGTCCTCGGCGAGGGCGAGCACGCCGCGCGCCCAGCGCAGCGCGTCGGGGATCTCGCCGAGCGGCACGGTCAGGCCGACCACGACGGGCCCGCGGTCGAGCGCCGCGCCGAGCAGCGCGCGGCGGGCCTCGTCCACCCCGCCGGGCACCAGCAGCCAGGGCGCGGTCCCGCCGAGGGCCGCCAGGACGTCGCTGCGCGCGGCGGCGGGCCGCCACCGCGTGCCGCGGCGGACCGCGACCGGCGTCGCGGTCTCCGGCACGTTCCAGCCGAGTCTCCCGGCGAGGTGGTCGACCGTCTCGCGAGAGGCGACCGGACGCGTGGAAAGGCTTCGCATCAGCAGCCTGCGCGAATGGACGAGGTCGACCGGCGCATTCCGCCCCTGGTCCAGATATGCCTCCACTATCGGGTCGATTATCTGGTCCATGAAGGCCATTTGGAATTCCGCGACGCGGGCCAGGTCGGCGCCCGAGACCTTGTTGCGGACGCACACCTCGGTGATGCGGTGCCAGGAGGTGTCGAAGGCGATGTGGATCGCGGCGTGCAGGGACTCCAGGCTCCGGTTGCCGGTGACCTCCTTGCGGCCGAAGGAGTGCAGCAGTTCCAGGAGCCCGTCCAGCGGCTCGGCGGGGTCGGCGAAGCGCGCCACGTAGCTGCGCATGGCCTCCCGCACGACCCGTTCCGGGCTGGGCGGGCCGCCGTCGGCGACCGCGAAGTCGGGGACGGTGGCGCGGACGGCCGTGTAGATCTCCTCGGCCAGTCCGGGGAGCCCCGACCGCAGGACCTCCACGAGTTCGGGCGGCGCCGGCTCGGGTCGGGCGATCGCGCCGTCCCCTCCGCGCGCCGGAACGGACTGCCCCACCGGAAGCGACATGCCGTTCAAAATACCCATGGGATTCCTGGTCGGAAAGGTCCCGGAACGGCGGCGTGGAAAAGCAATAGGGTCGCAGGAAGGCTCTCGCTGCGGTGAGCCGACGGCGCCGCCGGTATCGGCGATCCTCAATGGCGCATTCCGGTCTGACCGCTTCAACGCCCCCGGCGTCTCCTCATCGGCGCACAAACTCGGCGAAGCGATTTACTCATCCGTTGACAGACCTTGCCGGAATCGGCGTCGGCTCCGCGTCCGAACCTTGTCCGCCGTGAAAATCTCCGCTTACCGTACCGGCTAGTAGGTGAATGGTGAGCTCACACCCACCCACGCAGGAAGGCCCGTGCCCGTCCCCAGGCACCCGGTCCACCCCCAGGAAAGGTCATTCCCGTGCGCAAGATCACCTCTGCGGCCCTCGCCGCCACGAGCGCCTCCGCGCTCGCCCTGTTCCTCGCCGCCCCGGCCCACGCGGCCAACCTCACCGCGACCGTGACGAACGGCGGCTCGGTGACCGCCACGAACTCCGGCAACCTCGTCATCACCGACACCAGCACCGGCATCTCGGTGACCTGCACCGCGTCCACCGGCTCCGGCAGCATCCCGAACGGGACCAAGAGCGGCGCCTCGCCGCTCCAGGTCGGAACGATCAGCGCGATCTCGTTCACCAACTGCAACGGCGGCGGGTTCTCGTTCACGGTGACGCCGAAGGCCCTTCCCTGGAAGGTGAACGTCACGGGGGCCACCTCGACGGGGGGCGTCACCCCGGGCAGCCTGAGCGGCATCTCCGCGCACGCCTCGGCGGCCGGAGGCCTCTGCCAGCTGGACATCGCCGGCACGGCGGCCGGCACCTACACCAACGGCACCGGCAAGCTGACGGCCACCGGCAGCGGGCTCACGGTCAGCAACGTCACCGCGGGCTGCCTCGGCATCGCGCACAACGGGGACTCCGCCTCGCTGAACGGCGCCTACATCGTCAAGAACAGCAGCCTGACCTTCCCGCAGATCAACGTCACCTCGCCGTGACCCCCTGATATCCGCGCACACGACCGCGGAGGCCGCCCACCCCCGGCCCTCCGCACCGCCTAGGCGAGCCGGAAACGCCGACGCGTTTCCGGCTCGCCGCCTGTCCGGGGGACGTCTCCGGGCGCGGACGTGGTCCGCGCCCGGAGATGCGTCCCGGAACGTTCCCGTGTACCGGTTGGCCGGTAGCGGCCCGTTCTGACGATCTTGCTTGACTCTGGACACTCCAGCGTTTCTATTGGCCCCCGTGGTCCTTCACGATCATCGTGGTCCCGCGCGGCCACCGTGGTCCCTCGCGACCACCGCTACTCCTGTCGGCTTTCGGGGATGAGGAACCATAGGAGGCGATGGCATGCGCCATCGACGTACACGGGTGGGATCACTCGCCCTCGCCGCGGTGCTGGGTCTCAGCCCGCTCGCGGCGGTGCCGCCGGCGTCGGCCGACGGCCAGGTGACCGAGGTGGCGCTGCCGGTGCCCGACGTCGCGCCGGTCGGGCTCGCCGCCGGGCCGTCCGGCACCCTCTGGTACGCCGCGAACGCCGGTGGGATCGGCCGCGTCGGCGCCGACGGCAAGGTCACCGAGTTCAAGATCGGTGAGAACTCGCAGGGCCAGGTCGGCGTCCCGGACGCGATGACGGCCGCGAGCGACGGCGCGCTCTGGTTCACCGACATGTCCTACAGCGTCCCGCGAGTGGGCCGGGTGAACCCGGCCAACGGCGCCGCGACGCTGTTCGAGCTGCCGGTGACGGGTGCGGTGAACTTCGCCAACGCCCAGGTCAACGGCATCGCACCGGGGCCGGACGGATCGGTGTGGATCACCGGCGGGTACGCCGGCACGATCGGCCGGGTCGACCCGGCCGGGAACGTCACGGCGTACGCGACGGGCCTGTCCCCGTACGCGGTCACCGTGGGCCCGGACCAGGCGGTGTGGTTCACCGACACCAGCGGACGGATCGGCCGACTCGACCCCGCCACCGGCCAGGTCACCTCCTACGACACGCCGTTCACCTTCCAGGGCTACCCGGGCATGGGCGACATCACGTCAGGCCCGGACGGCAAGGTCTGGTTCACCCAGCCCGGCGTCAGCCGGATCGGCAGCATCGACCCGGCCACCGGCGAGGTCGCCGAGTACGCCACGCCGCGCCCCGACTCCGACCCGACCGGCATCGTCGCGCGGGACGGCAGGCTGTGGTTCACCGAGGCCGCCGCCAGCAACATCGGCAGCCTCGACCCCTCCACCGGCGAGATCGCCGAGTACCCGCTGCCGGCGACCCTCTCGGCGCCGACCCGCATCGTCAACGGCCCCGGCGGGCACCTGTGGTTCACCGAGCCGGGCCGCGGCCTGATCGGGCACTTCGACCCGGCCTCCCCGCCGTCCGGCACGTCCCACCCGGCGGTGCCGGCCGGGGCCCCGGGCAGCAGCCCGACGCCCGCCGCGCGCTTCCAGAACCAGTGCGCGGTGGAGTCCCTCTGCCAGTCGCAGGTCACCACCGGCGGCGACGTCAAGATCGGCACCTTCCGGCAGAGCCTGCCGAGCGGTGCCATCCGCATCACCGGCTCCCTGGGGGCGCCCGACGAGACCGGCGACTTCGTCCTCGACCCGCCCGTGGTCGGCCAGCAGCTCATCTCCAAGCAGGTGGAGGTGCCCGGCGGCCTCATCGGGCAGTTCCCGCTGATCGGCCCGATCCTCGGCAAGTCGCCCGCCGCGATGTGGGACGTCAACCGCCTCACGATCAGCCAGACGCTGGCCGGCAAGGTGCACGCCTACCTCACCGACACCGGGCTCGGCGTGCGGGTGCCGCTCAACGTGCACCTCAACAACCAGCTGCTCGGCACGACCTGCGTCATCGGCCCGATCAACGCGAGCCTGCCGACCGACTTCCTGGCCGGCTCCCCGAACGGCGACCCCCACCTCGGCTTCGTCCCGGCGGCGGTCTCCCTGGAGGCGCCGATCGAGGTCCCCGCCGCCAGGGGCTGCGGCCCGTTCGGCATGCTCGACGGCGTCATCAACCAGCTCATGGGCCTGCCGTCGCCCGCCTCGCAGAACTCGATGAAGCTGACCGGCGTCCTCAACCTGGGCAACGGGATCAACGCGGGCAACACCCCGCAGAGCCTCGCGTCCGGCCCGGTCGCCGCCAAGCTCAGGCAGATCATCAAGTCCGGCAAGACCCCGCGCAAGACGGCCAAGGCCCCCACCCCGGCCCCGAAGAAGGCCACCTACAAGGTCAAGGCCCGCCGCTAGAACCGGAGCACCGGCCAGAGGCGCCCCCGAAGGCCGCCCTTCGGGGGCGCCTCCGCCCGTCCACACCCTGTGGACGGCGAAAGTCGGCAACGCCGGCGACTCCAATGCCGATCAACCGCCATTCCACTCGGGTCCTCTAGTAGTCGATCAGCATGAATGTCATGCTTTGAATGACGAGCGGGGAGGGCGGCAATGCACGACGATCATTATCGTCATCAGCAGCGAACGAACGACTACTACAGATCCCAGCGGGAACGGTCTTCCCGCTGGGATTCCGAGGACCGGCGCCGACGGAACAGCGATGACCTGCACCGCCACTGGGAGGAGCACGGCTATCCCGGTTTCTGGGAGATCGTCGGCGGGCTGATCCTCTTCTTCGGCCTCATCGCGATCATGGCGGGACGCTGATCTCTTCGGAAAAGGGCCGCCGCGCACACCGGTGGAGCGGCATTCTCTCCAAGGCGGCCCTTCTTCGTCATGCCTAGGCACTCCCTCGCGCCGCGCCCCGCCTGACGCGAGCGTCCCGCGGGCCCGGTCGCGGCCGCGTGCCTCAGGGCGCGACGGCGAGCTCCTTGGGGTTGGGGCGGAACGGATGGCCGTGCCCGAGCGGCCCGGCGGCCATCGCCCGGACGAGCGTGTCGGTCACCCGCGTGACGAACGCGGAGCCCGCCTCGTTGACGCCGTGGCCGCAGGCGCGTCCCCGCATCACGCACACCCAGCGCATGGTGCCAGTGGCGAAGACCCAGGCGCCGCTGCGGGTGGTGTAGTAGGACGCGTGCGGGACGGCGCTGCCGGTCCCGCAGCTGATCGGTGAGCGTCCGACGATCTCCAGTGTCGGCGGCGTGGGGCCGCCGCGGGCGATCACGTCCGCCTCGGGGCCGAGGCCCAGCGTGAGCAGGCCGCGCGCCTTGCCGAGCAGGGCGGGATCGCTGTGCAGGTCGTTGTCGGTGGCGTACGCCAGCGACAACGACCTGCCTTCTCGGCCAGAGCGATCGCGGGCTGCTCGTAGGTCAGGAACTTGCCCGCGCCGGTCCTGTCGTAGGGACGGTCGAAGCTGACCGCGTAGGACCGGGTGTCGTACCCGGACGACCCCTCGTACAGGTCGTGGCCGCCCCACATGTTGGACGCCTGCCAGGTGGTGGTCGCGTTCAGCACCACGACCCGCCCGGCGGTGTCCGGCGAGCGGACCGTCACCGGCACGTACCGCTGCGCCCGACACGGCAGTCAGCCTGATCAGGTAGCTGCCCGCGGGCCGACCGGACGTGGCGACCGTCATCGACGGTCGCCACGGCGCCGACACGGGTGCGCGTCTTGGGGTCGATCCGGGCCGCCGCCTGCCGCACGCCGGCGACCTGCCCGGACCGCCACACCGGCTGTTCGTCTCGACCACGACGTCCGGGTACAGCGCCGAGGCGTTCCGGATGGGCTGTTACCTCCCCCTGAACTCCCTGTGGGCAACCCGTCCACCGCCACGTACCAGAGATCGTCTTCCCAGCCCGCGCCCGCATAACCGCCGGTCCCGAACGAGCCCGGCGGGCGCACCTGGTTCGTGGCAGTTCGCGCCATTATGGCGCCGAGTCGAGGACGTCCGCACAGGCGAGCGTGGGTCGGGCGTCTTGCTCGCTCAGGCGGCTTTGCCTCGGACGATGTAGAGGTTCATGCCGGTGAAATCGAGGGTGACGTTGTAGGGCTTGAAGAAGGGATGGAAGAAGGCGCCCAGCGAGTCGAACCCGGAGCGAGGAGGCCTACTGGTCGGGTTCGCCACGCAGTAGACCTCCCTGGCGACGGCGTCGCCGAGGCGGATCTCCTTCGGATAGCAGGGGTAGGCGACGGCCGGGTGGCTGTGCGCGAACGTCTCCAACGGGCGGTCGTAGTCGGTGCGGACCCGCAGCCGCCGGGCCGTTTCCTCGGGCATGACCACGGCGCTCTCACTGGTTCCCCCGATGGACAGGCCCATCACTCGCGAGCCGGAACCATCGATGCTGCCCCTGCTGTACAGCTCGTGCTCATGGCCCAGCCACAGCGGAAGGGGCCTGGTGCCCGCCCGAGCGGCGCCGCGCCGTGCCTTGCCGCTCGCTTCAGGGGTCGGACGGCGCAGGATCAGCGACCGGCCCGCGTAGTCGAAGGTGGTCAGCAAGTGGTAGAAGACCCACGTCCCGATGAGGCCGTCGCTGGGGCCTCCGGGCGATGCCTGGTCCGTCTCCGACCATTCCACGGGGATGTTGCGCAGCTCGATATCGCCCAGCTTGAAGGATTCCAGGACCCCGAAGTACTGCCATGCGGTGCCGTCCAGGTAATCGATCTGCTGCTCGGCCACGGCGGTCAGCCCGGCTTCCCTGGCCACGTCCGCGGACATGCCCAGCCACGGGGCGCCGGTGTAGAACATGAAGCGCTTCGGCGGTCCGCCGTTGACCGATGCCTCGACCTGGGGTGATGGGTCCATCTGCTGCCAGGGCAGCCGCGCGATGTCGCCGTGGACCTGGTACGGCTCGCCGCGAACCGCCCCGAACCATTTGGCGTAGACGTCCTTGCCGACCGCCTGCCAGCGAGGGACGGAGAGGGAGAATTTGTCTTGCCGGATATAGCAGTCGCCCAGGAGTTGATTGGTGTCCTTATCGGTGGGCGCCAATTTCAGAGCCATTTGGAGGTATTTCTCGGCGACCGGGAACTGGTTGACCAGTAGAGTCACATGGCCGCGCTGGCGGGCCGCGTGCACGTTCGTGGGGTCCGTTTCGAGGATCTCCTCGTAGGCACGGCCTGCCTGCTCGAACTTCCCGGCCTTGAACAGCGCGTCCGCGTCACCATCGTCGGCGTGCGCCGCGACCGCCCCGCTCAGCAGGGGCGCGGTCGCGGCGGCTCCGGCTACCACAGCGGCGCCCCGGAGCAGCGAACGCCGATCCCATTCCTCATCTTCAGCCACGGGCTCCTCCTTTCGTGGGTGCCTCGAACGCTACGACTCGGCACTTATCGTCGACGTATCGAAAACACCCCGGGGCGCGCCAATGGCCTCCGGCCCGCTACCCCATCGGCCCGTTCACCCGCCCGCCTCCGTTCCGAGGGCCGCCTTCACCAGGACGACGGCGTTGACAGGGCTGTCGGCCTCGCACATCCAGACACCGCCCTGGACGAACCACCAGCGATCGCCGTCGCTCGCACGGCGCCGGCATTCGACCTCCACGCCGGGCGCCTCCGGCTCCTTCGCCACACGCACGCGCAGAGCGCCGACGTTCTCGACCGCGAGCTTCTGACCTCGCAGCAGATTCCCCAGCGTGGTCGTGAACGCCGCACCTTTCGAGCCGTCCTCGCCGGGGCCACCCGGAATCGACGGATTCATGCCGCGGCCGCCACTTCCATCTGGTTCCTGATCTGGCGTGCCGCTCCGGCCAGGTCGTTCGCCGGTCCGATGAGCTCACCGCTGTGGACGTAGTAGAGCCACCAGGCCCCGTGCCCGCTGTAGCGGCACCCGACCGTCACGGCGCGCCGCGCCGGCTCCATGGAGATCACGTTGAGTACGGCGAAGCCCTCGATGACGGCGAACGCGGTCACCACACCGGCGCAGGGAGCCAGGACGTCCGCGAGAAGGACGAGAAAGGTGATCCGCTCGCGTTGCGGGATCACCATGGCGGGTCCGCGCGTTCGGCTTAACTCGGGGAGAGGCGGCGGGAAACGGTGCCCTCGGGATGTCCGTTCGTGCGCTCCCACGGGGTCACGCTCCGGGCGCCCGGCGGGAGCCGCCCGGGGAACGTCGGTCGCATTTCATGATCGGCCTCTTTTTGGTGCGGGGGACTGTTGATCCATTTCATGTGGCGATGCGCGGAACGGGCGCCCTGTCCGGCTCGCCGTGATCGCGGATTCTCGCGATTCACTCCCGTGCTGACTCCGAGTAGAGCACTATGAAAGCGTGGTCCGCAAGCAGTCGGATCGATTGACGCGCGAGAATTTTCGCAGGTCAGAGACCCGTTGCGGACCGAGCGAGGGGATGCTTTCATTCCGGGTGAAAGGCCGCCCCGAGATGCGAGATGGAGGTGATGTGAGTGTCGGAAGCAACCACGGGTTCGACCGTCCCCCGGCGGCAACTCGGCCGGTATCTCCGAGAACTTCGGACTAATGCGCGTTTGACCGTACAAGTCGCGGCGAAAGCGCTCGAATGGTCCGAAGCAAAGATGTGGAGGATCGAGACCGGCCAAACGTCCCTGCGTTCTCACGACGTGGAGACCATGTGCCGCGTGTACGGTGCGTCCGAGGAACTGAAGATCGCCCTGATGGGCCTCGCCAAGGAGACCAAGGGAAAGGGCTGGTGGCACGCCTACGGCGACGTGATCCCGGACGGGTTCGATCTGTTCATCGGCCTGGAAGAGGCGGCGATCAGTCGAGAGGAGTACTCGCCGGAGCTGGTCCCCGGGCTGCTTCAGACCCCTGACTACGCCCGCGCGATCATGAGGAACAACGGGCACCTGCATGACGAGGAGATCGAGCGGCTGGTGCAGTTGCGGATGCGGCGGCAGACACTGGTGAACCGCCTCACAGCGCCCCCGGCCCTCCAGGTGGTCCTGAACGAGGCCGTCGTTCGCCGGGCCGTGGGCGGACCGGCGATCATGGCGGCTCAGCTCCACCGGCTCGCCGAAGCGAACGAGCGACCCGACATCTCCGTCCGCGTTGTGCCGTTCTCGGCGGGAGCGCATCGAGGGCTCGAAACCGGACCGTTCATCCTCATGCGGTTTCCGACCACCGGTGATGGACGCAATCACGAACCCCCGACGGTCTATGTGCAGGGCTTCACGGGAGCCTTGTACCTGGACAAGCCGCACGAGATCGACTGCTACACCGAGGCTTTCGCGGTCATCTCGGACGTCGCCCTGTCGCAGGAGGACAGCACGGCATTGTTCCGACAGAGGGCAGGGGAGATGATCGGGCCATGAGTGCTGACTTCGCAGGGCCCAGGTGGCGCAAGAGCAGTCGCAGCAATTCTCAACAAGAGTGCGTGGAGGTCGCGAAGCTGCCGACCACGATCGGTGTCCGGGACAGCAAGAACCCCGAAAGCGGTCACATTCCCCTCGACCGCACGGCGTTCACCGGGCTCCTCGCCCGCGTGAAGGCCGGGGACCTCGACCTCTGACCAGACTCCCCGAAAGGTCCCGGCGGAGGCGCCCCGCTGGGACCTTCCGGCGGTCGGCGGCGGGAAGTGGAAACGACGGAAGCCACCTGGCACTGGCGGGCGGCCCAGAACAGGCGACGAGTTCGTCAAGACGAGTCGCCATAGCGCGCGGCGATGGCGGCTGCCCGGTCGCGTAGCGAGGTGCGCAGCCACTGCGGGGCGAGAACCTCCGCGTCGTCGGCGAGCTGCCACAGCGCCCACACGGCGTGCCTCGAATCCTGGAAGGTCACCTCCAGCCGCGGCCAGCCGTCCGTGTCGTCCTCCTCGGAGAGGACGGCCAACGCCGTGCCCACCAGCTGTCCTCGCCGTACCGGATTCACCCGTGCGAGTACGGCGACCTGGTCGCCGCCCGTCCGGAACCGCGTGCTGCGCTCCTGCCACGCCCGATCCAGATCGACCCGCTCTTTCCGCTGCGCGGGTTCGTCCAGTTCCTCGGCGGCCGAGATCCGCGACAGCCGGTACGTGCGATCCGCACCGGACCTCGTGGCCAGCAGATAGCCCAGGCCGCGGGCGGTGACGAGCCCGATCGGGTCCACCGTGCGCCACTTCGCGGCCTGGTCCACAGCCGCGTAGCGGATGCGCAGCTTGTGCCCGGCGAACACCGCGCGCCTGACCTCGGCCACCACCGCCTCAGGCACCTCCTCGGCGACCAGCCGGCGCGCGAGAAGATCGGCGTCCGGTTCGATGAGCAGCCGCTGGGCCGCGTCGGCAGCGGTGTCCCGATAGCTCTCCGGCAGCGCGTCCACCACCTTCAGCATGGCCGAAGCGAGCGCCGAGCCGAGCCCGAACGCCTGCGCCCCGCGCCGCGAACCGGCGACCAGCAGGGCGAGCGCCTCCTCGTGGTTCAGCCCGGTGAGCTCGGTCCGGAAACCGGGCAGCAACGCGAACCCGCCGTGCCGACCCCGTTCGGCGTAGACCGGAACCCCCGCCGCGGACAACGCCTCGATGTCGCGCAGCACGGTGCGGGTCGAAACCTCCAGCTCCCGGGCCAGGGCCGTGGCAGACAACCGACCATGCCGGCGCAGCAACAGCACCAGCGAAACCAACCGGTCAGCACGCACGCCAAGAACCTACCGAAATACATGACACAGGATGTCGTGATTCGTTGGGAGGCTCATTTCACGACGTCAGAGGGCGGCTATGGAGCGGCCCGACGACGCACTGTCAACGAATCGAATGGAGCTGTCCGCCAATGGAGCGAACGACGGTCAACCCGTGGACCTGGTCGGTGGACCTGGGCTACAACCAGGGCGAGGTCGTCTCCGGACACAACCGAACCCTGTACTGCTCAGGCCAGACCGCGATGAGCGGAGACGGCAAGCCCCAGCACGCCGGCGACATGGCGGCGCAGCTCGCACTGAGCATCGACAACCTGGAGGCCGTGCTCGGCGAGGCCGGCATGTCCCTGGCGGATCTCGTCCGCCTCAACGTCTACACCACCGACGTCGACCTGCTCTTCCAGCACTACGGCGTCCTGGCGTCCCGCTTGGCCGCCGCCAAAGTTGCCACGAGCACCACGATGCTGGGCGTCACCCGCCTAGCAATCCCCACCCTGATGGTCGAACTAGAAGCAACCGCCGTCGCCTAACCCCCACCGCCCCGCTGCTCGTGCCCACCAGCACGAGCAGCACGACGCGGCCATTGCGCGGTGTCCCCTGACATGGACGGACAATTCCCGGACGCAGCGTCCGTCCCGACCGGCTTTCATGCGCCCGGACGCACGCGGTCGGCCTTTCGTCGGCGCTCCTGGGTGATCCACCGCTTGCCTTCGGCGGCGACGCCCTCCAAGACATGAAGGGTGTGACCGAGACCCGCGGAGTCAAAGGTCACCTCCGAGACCTCTCCCAAACTCTCGTCCACCAGCAGCTCTTCCGTTCCGGAGGCCAACACGTCGACCCGGATCCGCTCTCCGTTGACGAGCGCGAGCTCGAACTTGCGTTCATCGCGCTCTGCTTGGCGCACCAGCACCGCTGCGACCGACTCGTAGCGGTAGTTGGTGCGTTCATGGCCGCGGAAAGCGCCCTGCTCGAAGTCGAGGTCGGCCCTGAACTGGCGTATCCCGTCAGCTGTGAGGAGGAAGAGCGTCAGGCGATAGCGCGTGTAGCGCCACGGACCATGCTTCAGTCTCGCGCGGCGGGTCGGGGTGCCGGGCGCTTCGATGAAGGCATGGGCGATCAGGTCGCTCATGGAGAGTTTGTAGTGGCGTAGCGCCTCATCCAGCAGTACTTTTCGGTCGCAGTCCAACCACGCCGCCATCTCCCGATCCGAGGGCTTGTCGGCCAGCTTCTCCTTCCAGCGCAGGAAGGCCTCATCGCATGCGGCGCGCACCTGCGCGACCTCCGCCTTGTCGGCGGCGTGCCGTCTGCGTTCGAGGACGATGCGCAGCCAGGCGCGGACGGCCACGAATCCTGCCGCGAGCGCGATAGCCGTAGAACGCGTCGCCCCGAGGGGAGCGATCTGTGTCGCCGTCACCATCGCCTGGCAGGCTCCGATCACGCACGTGGCACTTCCGAGAAGTGTCACGGCCTTCGTGGGCAGGGGGACCGCGAGTTCCCGGCGGTAGTCCCACAGCGTGTCGTTCTCCCACCGCTTCCTGACCTCGCTCACCCGGTGCCGGACAAGCCAGGCGATGCGTTCGGCCCCTGCCCGCTGCTCCCTGTAGACGCCGACCATCTCGTCCCGAATGCTCCGGCGAATGCCAGCCGTACCGTCCAGCCAGGCTGAGCGGCTCGTGTCGCGCGGAACGTACCTGGCGAAGTAGTGGTCGAAATGCTGGTCGACCCTGCTGGCGAAGCCGCCAGAAGGTGGACTGGCCGTGCGAGCGCGAGGCGGCGCGAACTCGGCGTCCTTCGCTCGGAGCCGCTCGACGCGGAAGCGCCACTCCAGGCCACCGCGCGCGGCGAAGTAGCCGCCTCCGATGCTCAGCAGACACACGAGCATCGCGACTACCTGGAGGTCCCGGGCCAAGAGGTAGCCGATGTGAAACGCCGCCGCGGCCAGGACCGCCGTTGCGGCCACCGCCTGCACCCGGAGGCTTCGGGGAGTGTTGGGAGGCCGTGGATCAGGCACCCGTGGACCGAGGGGGTCCGGCTGAAAGAATTTCCAGACACGGTCGGTCCGGTCCTTCGCCTTCTGGTTCTGTTCGGCGCTTTCCAGCGAACGTTTCCACATCTCGTCCTGGAGTGGCCCTTCCAGGAACAGCTCCATGTGTCGCAGGATCATCGGGCGCTGAGGCTCGGCAAGCCCGTCGAGATCCTTGAGGAGGAGACGCATGTCCGCGTCCGGGAGCCGTGCGGCCTCCAGCAGGCGGCCGATGGTTTTCACCCCGTCGGCCCATGCGTCTCCACCGGAGACGTGGCACAGACGCGGAGCATTCCACAAGATCTCGGCGTCCTCGGGAGGCATCTCGTGCCGGGTCCGGCCGCTGACCAAGGCAAGCCGTAGGTAGAAGCAGGCTTCGCTACCTCTGTGGCCGTCCACGACGGCTTCGCGTATGAGCTGCCGCGCCCTGTCTGACATGCCGCCGTCGAGCAGGCGGACACCGATCTCGAACCGCTCCGCGGGCGAGGCGTTCGCAGAGAGCGCGTAGTGGTGGACGTCGCCGTGCACGATCGCAGCCTGGACGCCGATCTGGGCGTTGTCCGCCGCGTAGTTCGTCGCGGTGGCGTGCGTTTCGGTCATGACAGACCCTGGACCAGGGCGATGATCGTCCCGACCTCGGCGGCCAGGATCGCGACGTCCGCGACGAGTCCGCGCACCTTCTTCAGCGCCAGCGTCACGGCGCCCATGTCCTGCGGCGCGGTCGTCAGCAAGGTCTCGCCGGCGGCGGCGAGCTCCGCTTGGGCCGCCTGGTAGGTGTCCTCGTCCAGCTGGCCGGACGTCCGGGCCTGCTGGAGCCGGGCGGCCAGGCCGGCGATCGCTTCGGCCGGGTCGGCCGGTGCGGTTCGCTCGCTGGAAACGTGGATACCGCCGTACACCTGACCTGCCTGCACGCCCACCCGTGCGTTGTCCTTGGCCACGTTGCGGGTCGTTCCGGGCATGTCGCTGCTCCCCTTCGGGTCGTTCGCCTCGGACCGAGCGCGGTCCCGTTCCTCGCCGGCCAGGTTCTCGGCCAGGGCCACGGTGTACGCCGCCGCGTTGGCCACCGCCCGGGCCTGCCACTGTTCGCGGTCGGTGGTCTCCTTGGTGCCGTCGGCGCGATCGCTGATTCCCCGAACCACGACCACCGGCAGCGATCTGTTCAGGTGCGCGGCCTGAGCGACGCCGGCCCCTTCCATCTCGATCGCGAGCGCGTCGTTGAAGTGCTGCCTGATCCAGCGGGCGTACGCCGAGACCTTGGAGTCGAGGACGACCTCGCCTGCCGCGATCGGCCCGAAGTGCACCTTGCCGGTGCGGCCATCGTCCGCCCATGCACGGTCGCGCGCGACATGCCGTGCGAGCTGGTCGGCGCCGTGCGACGCCTCCCACACGCGTGGCCGGCTCTTGAAGCCGTCGTCCTCGCTCGTCCCACCGTGGAACGCGTACACGTGGGTGGCGACCACCAGATCCCCCAGGGGGATATGGGTGTGCAGGGCACCCGCCACGCCGACGAAGAGCAGCGCGACGGGGGAGAACTCGGTGATGGCGCGTTCGGTCAGCACCGCCGCGGACTGGTTGCCCTTGCCGACGAGCCCTAACGCGATCCGGCATTTGCCGCCTGCCAGCCGCCCCACCTCGAACCGAGTGCCCTGCGGATGGCGGTGGACTCGTGGAGCGTCCAGCTTCTCGCGGACGGCCTCGTACTCGACGTCGAGCGCGGTAAGGACGACGATCGGGCTGTCGTTCATTCCTCCGGTCCTTTCGTGTTCGATGGTTCGCTGGGCCGGACCATCGGCGGGTACAGGAATGTGCGCGGACCCGCCTTGAACAGCCGGGCCGGTCTCCCGGACGTCACCTTCCGCTCCGGCCCTGCCGCGACGATGAACCCGCTGGTCTTCTGAACCTTCCGGTAGAAATTTCGGGGATCGAGGGGGATCCCCCACACCGCCTCATAGACCCGCTGGAGATCGGTGATGGTGAAGACCGGAGCGCAGAACGCCGTCGCGAGGGCGGAGTGCTCGAGCTTGGCGCGGGCGTTCTCGACACCGTCCTCGACGATCCGCCGGTGGTCGAAGGCGAGCTCCAGTTCCCCGGAGAGGACCTGATCGGCCGGCTGCCACCGGGCGCCGGCGGCGTCCGTGCCCGCGGTCGGTTCCGGGAGCCCCGGCGCGATCGCCAGATAGGCGACGGACACCACGCGGCCGCGCGGGTCGCGCCCCGGAGCGCCGTAGACCCCCAGGTGCTCAAGATGCAGCGTCGCGGCGTCCATCGCCGCTTCCTCCTCCAGCTCGCGGTGGGCCGCCGCGGTGAGGTCCTCCGCGGCGTCCCGCAGGAACCCGCCAGGAAGCGCCCACGCACCCTCGTAAGGCTCGACACCGCGCTCGATGAGCAGCACCTTCAGGCTCGACTCGCGCAACGTCAAGATCACTAGGTCGACGGCGAGCATGACGGCGGGCGGGGTCCATCGGTCCTCGGTCACGCAGCGAGGATCGCTTTTTGTCTGCCTGACAAAAAGAGCGGAGACGTTGGCGTTCTGGTCACGTCCGCGTTACTGGCCGGATAGTTCTGGCCCCGCCAGACGGGGATCGATGCCCGCGTAATCAGGCTTCCGTGTGCGGGACGAGGGGACGGGCGGCGGGCGTAGCCGGGCGAGGACTCGGCGCCTGTAGGTGGAGCAGTGGAATGCGCGGGCTGATGGGCGCAGTGGGCCCGTTGGCGGCTGTGGGGGTCGGTGGCCATTTGAGGTCAGGGGTGGAAACTCTGATCTTGCCAGCAGATACTGGCATTGAGTGGTCGTCGTCCTTGGAGGTCCTGTGGATCGAAGCTCGCTGAATCCTCTGCTGTCGCGTCGCGCCTTTGGGCTGGGGGGTGCTGCGCTGGTCGGGGCCGCCGTTGCCGGGCCGCTGGGTGGGGTTGCGCGTGCCGACGCACCGTCGGCGGGGGAATGGGTCGATGTGCCGGTGCCGCCGTTGGCGGGGCGGAGCCATCTGCTCGGTATCGCCGCGCCGGACCCGTGGCACGTCTTCGCCGGGGGCACGGAGAACGCGTATCAGCCGGACTCGCGTGCCGTCATGCTGCAGCGGAACCCGCGTGGCTGGACGCGCGTCGCGATGCCCGAGGGATTGGCCGTCGTCAACGATGTCCGTGCGCACCACGCCGCGAACGTGTGGGCCCTGGCCGCAGGTCCGAACGCCCAGGAGCGCACCGACCTGCTGCACTGGAACGGGCACCGCTGGACGACGGTGGCGGGTCCCGCCGGCGAGCAACTTCAGGCCATCGACGTCGACCGGGCCGGCGGACTGTGGGCGACCGGGATCCATGGGGACGCCACGACGGTGTCGGTGCGGCGGCACGGCCAGTGGACGAACGCGCTCACCCTTCCGCAACCCTCCGGGCTCAACGCCATCGCCGCCGGAAGCGCTTCGGACGTCTGGGCCGGGGGATTCGGCGAGTCGCAGATCGGCCCGACCCCGCTGTGGCACTTCGACGGCACGGACTGGACGCGCACGCCGTGGGGCTCCGAATGGGCCCACTGGATCCTGCAGATCGAGTACGTCGCCCCAGACGACGTCTGGTTCTACGCCCTCGAACAGCACCCGTTGTTCCCGCCGCCGACGCTGCACCACTGGGACGGCTCCGCGTTCACCGTGCATCGTCTTCCGAGCCCGTCCGACCCGGTCGGGGAGGTGCGGACGAAGTCCGTGATGGGGTTCCTCGGCTCGATCGCAGCCGATGGACGGGGCGGTGTCTGGGTGTCCAGTCCGTACGATCCCGCACACCTGCTGCACTTCGACGGCACGTCCTGGATACAGGCGACGCCGCCTCTCGGGGTGACCGCGTACTCGATGACCCGTGTTCCGCACACCGGCATCATCTGGGCGGGTACTCAGGTGGGCACCGTCTGGCGCACGTCCTGACGCCTGGTCGTTCGCGCTCGCCCGGGAGGGCCGGCCCCCGCTCCCGGGCCCGTTGAATTGCGGCGTGTTGCCCTTTTGGGAGCGGCGGTGTCAAGCGGTTGTTGCAACGAGGTATTCGTTGAGTGCTTGGGCTGGGGTTTTCCAGTTCAGGGTTTGGCGGGGTCGTCCGTTGAGCTGGCGGGCGACTTCGTCGAGGTCGTGCTGGGTGTAGTTGCGGAAGTCGGTGGAGGAGCGGGGGAAGTACTGGCGCAGCAGCCCGTTGGTGTTCTCGTTGGAGCCGCGCTGCCAGGGCGCGTGCGGGTCGCAGAAGTAGACCCGGCACCCGGTGGCCAGGGTGAAGTCGGCGTGCTGGGCCATCTCCGATCCCTGGTCCCAGGTCAAGGTCGCGGCCAGCTCGGCCGGCAACCGCCGCATCAAAGTGGTCAGCACGCCGGTGACCTGCTCGGACACGCGTGAGTGCGGCAACGCGCCGAGCATCACGAACCGGGTGGTGCGCTCGACCAGGGTGATGATGGCGCTGGATCCGCGGGCCCCGATCACCAGGTCGCCCTCCCAGTGCCCCGGCACCGCCCGGTCGGCCGCCTGGGCGGGCCGGGCCGAGATGTGCAGGCCCTGGATCCAGGGCCGGCGGCTGCGCGCCGCGCTCTCGGCGCGGGCCAGACGCGAGGGCGGACGGCGGGCGGCGCGGCCGCTGCGCAGCACCGACCCCTCCCCCGGCCGCAACTGCAGCTGCCGGGCCAGCTCGGCCCGCATCCGGCCCCGGGCCTGGTAGTAGATCGCCTGATAAATCGTCTCGTGCGACACTCGCATCTCCGGCTGGTCAGGATAGGCGGCGCGCAGGTGCGCCGCGATCTGCTGCGGCGACCACCGCCGCACCAGCAGATCACGCACCACCGGCCACAACCGGCCCTGGCACCAGGCCCGGCCCTTGTTCCCGCTGTTGCCGATCAACTTGCCCGGCCGGTGCCGACGCGCCCGCTCATCGGCCTTGCGCTGCGCGGCCACATGCGAGTACGTCCACCGGTACAGCCCGCCCAGCCCGCCCGGACACGCGGTGGTCGCCCGGCCCGGATACCGCGCCCCGCCCCCACCGGCGTCCGACCGCCGATAGGAGTGGTTACGGCGCACCTCCCGCCACACAGTTGACCGGTCCCGGCCGATCGCCTCCGCGATCTGCGGAAACGACCGGCCCGCACCGAACAACACCTCGATCTGCGCGCGCTCAGCAGCTGTCAGACGTCTTCCCGGCACAACAAGATCCTTCCAGGGATCTCGTTGCAACAGACACTAGAGACCGCCAGCGCTGATAAGGGCAACACGCCGCAACTCAACGTGGGGCTCGGTCAGCTGTTGAGGGAGGACGCTCGTCGTCTTGGCCTGCGCGCGGGGGCGGCGTGGGAGTTCCCGCGCTGGGAGGCGGCGGGACGCGGCTTGCGGGGCGGGGCGGTGTTCGGCGCGGCGGCCGCGTGGGCCGGCGGGCGGGCGCCGGTGATGCGGGCGAGGTCCGCGTCGCCGGGGCGGACGCGGGTGGTACGGGGACTGATGCCCGCCTTGGCCATCATGGCGTCCATCTCGCGGCGCTGCTCGGGCAGGACGAGCGTGACGACGGTTCCGGCGGCTCCTGCGCGGGCGGTGCGGCCGCCGCGGTGGAGGTAGTCCTTGTGGTCGGCGGGCGGGTCGACGTTGACGACGAGGTCGAGCTCGTCGATGTGGATGCCGCGGGCGGCGACGTTGGTGGCGACCAGCACGGTGATGTCCTTGCTGTGGAAGCCGTTCAGCGCGCGGTTGCGCTGCGACTGCGTCTTGCCGCCGTGCATCGCCGCGGCGCTGATCCCGCGGGCGGTCAGCTTGCGGACGAGGCGGTCCGCCTGGTGCTTCTTGGCGACGAACATGATGACGCGGCTCTCGCGGGCCGCGATGTGCACGGTCGTCTCGTGCTTGTCCTCGTCGGTGACGTGCAGCAGGTGGTGCTCCATCGCGGTGACCGCCCCGGCCGGGGGGTCGACCGAGTGGGTGACCGGGTCGCTGAGGAACCGGCGGACGAGCCGGTCGACGCCGCCGTCGAGCGTGGCGGAGAACAGCATCCGCTGCCCGTCCTGCGGGGTCTGCTCCATGAGCCGGGTGACCTGTGGCAGGAAGCCGAGGTCGGTCATCTGGTCGGCCTCGTCCAGCACGGTGATCCGCACGCCGTCGAGCCGGCAGTCGCCGCGCTCGATCAGGTCGGCGAGCCGCCCGGGCGTGGCGATCAGGACGTCGGCGCCCCGGGCGAGCGCGTTCGCCTGCCGCGCGATCGGCAGGCCGCCGACCACGGTGGTCATCCGCAGGTCGACGGAGTCCGCGTACGGTTCGAGCGCGCCGGTGACCTGCTGGGCGAGTTCCCGGGTGGGGACCAGGACCAGGGCGAGGGGACGGCGGGGCTGGGCGCGGCGGCCGGCGGTGCGGGCGAGCAGCGCCAGGCCGAACGTCAGCGTCTTGCCCGACCCGGTGCGTCCCCGGCCGAGGACGTCCCGTCCCGCGAGGGCGTTCGGGAGGGCCGCGGCCTGGATGGGGAACGGGGCGGTCACGCCCTGGCGGACCAGCGTCTCCTGGAGCGGAGCCGGCAGCGGCAGTTCGGCGAACGACGCCACGGCGGGGGCCGGGGGCGTGGTCTTGGCGGCGGCCGGAGCCGCGGCCGCGGCCTCGGCGGCGGGCCTGCGCCCGTCCGCCGGACGGCGGGCGGGACGAGGCCGGGAGCCTCGGGCGCTCGATCGGGGGGCACGGGGCATGCGAAGCCTTCCTTGGGAGCGGTGCGTGTCAGGGAAGTGCTCCGTCATGCAAGACCCCGGACTCGACGCGAGCCCGGGGGGAGGATTCTCAAGAACGAACCGGGAGCGGCCCGGCGGAGGGTTCCGCCGCGGGCCGGTGGAGATGGGGGGCGCGGATCAGGCGCCCGTAAACGCAGCGCGGTGCGCGGCCCTCGGGACCGCGCACCGCAGAATGCCGCGATCAGGCGGGAACGATGTTCTCCGCCTGCAGGCCCTTCTGGCCCTGCGTGATGTCGAAGGACACCTTCTGGCCCTCCTGGAGCTCACGGAAGCCCTGGGCCGCGATGTTGGAGTAGTGGGCGAAGACGTCGGCGCCGCCGCCGTCCTGCTCGATGAAGCCGAAGCCCTTTTCCGCGTTGAACCACTTGACGGTACCGGTGGCCATGATCGTCTCCTTCAGGGTGTGCCCCGTCCGCACACCGTGTGCGGACGAAGACGCCGCGATGGCCCATCCGGAAGACTCCAGAAAAAACAAAAGTGCGCCTGAGGTCACTTCCAACAGGCGCACGCACATGTCTATGGGAACCGCAACTGCCCACTACTCTAGCACAGGATTCGGCGGACCGATGAGGGGGGCCGTCCGGCGCGATAATTTACCAGCCGGTCCGCGAGAAGCCTTCAGGGAACCGCCCGGTACGCGCATAATGAGGTAATGAAACCCACCGGCCCCGCCCGACGGCGACACCTGCCCACCAGCCCCTTCAAACCCCCGCCCGCCGCTCCGCCGGCCAAGGAGTTCACGCTCGACGACCAGGTCACGCACGACAAGTACGGGCTCGGGCGCGTCCTGGAGGTCGAGCCGGGCAACGCCGTCCTGGTCGACTTCGGGACACGGAAAGTAAAGATCCTCTCACCGTTCACGAAGCTGTTCAGGCTCTAGGAAACCCGCCGGGGCCCCGGCGCGGCACAGCCCGGATCCACGGGGCGGGCGCCGTCGGCCGGGCCCGGACAGGCCCGCGGAGGCCGACCCCTCAGGCGGCGAAGGCGCCGCCCCGGTTCGGCCGGACTCAGCCGAACCCGGCGGGACTCAGCCCGCCGACCGCTCGCCGACTCCCGGCGGGGCGCCCGGGAGGCGCGCCCCGGCCACGTCGATCAGCCGGGCGGCCATGTCGGAGAACAGGAGCATCTGGCGCGCGGTCGCCGGGCCGAAGGGCTCCGCTCCGACCCGTCCGAGGACCGCGAGCACTCCCCGGGTGGCCTCGCCCGTCTCCAGCGGCAGGATCAGGATGGGACCGGCCGGAAGGCCGGTGAGCGTCTGATCGGCGGCGATCCGCGCCGACACCGCCCGGCGGGACGTGAACGCACGGCCGAGCATCGACCGGCCCCGCCGCACCGTCAACCCGCGTATGCGTTCGCCGCCGGGGCCGTCCGCGACCTCGACGCGCAGCGTGTTGCCGTCCTCGCCCGGAAGGGCGACGAACGCCAGCGGGACGCGCGCCAGTTCCCGGGCGTGCGCCGCCACGAGGGCCAGCATGCCCGGCACGCCGGTTCCCTCCAGGACCACCGCGCTCATCAGCTCGAACGTGGCCGCGAGGCGCCGGCGGTCGGTCTCGCTCGGCGCCGCGCCGGCGGCGCCCCACCCGATCGATCCCGGGTCGCTCGTCATGTCGTCATCCCGTCTCCCCGTCGCGCCCGGGGCGGGCCGCGCGTTCAGGCCGCGGCCGATCGAAGGCGCGCGGCGTCGACGGTGGGGCGGACGGCGAAGACCCGCGACAGGCCGCTGACCCGCAGGAGCCTGACCATGTGCGGGCGGGGAGCGGCGAGGACGAGCGTGACGCCCTCCGGCTCGGTGAGGCGGCGGGCGCCGGTGAGCAGGGTCAGCCCGGCCGCGTCGCAGAACGTCACCCCGGACAGGTCGATGACCACGAGGGGACCCGCGTCCCGCAGCGCGGTCTCCAGAGGCTCGCGCAGGGCCGGCGCGGAGGAGATGTCGAGATCGCCGGAGATGGTGATGACGGTGTGGTCCGCGAGCGTCTCGCGGCGCAGCACGGCCTCGGGGAAGGCGCTGCCTGCGGTGTGCATCTGGGGCTCCGATCAGGAGTGTGCGTGTGGCCGGGGACCGCTCAAGGACCCGCGGTCGCCGCGCCGCGGCCCGGTCGAGCGGCGGATCCGGCGCCGAGAAGGGGCGTCCGTGCTCGAGAGGGACGGTGGAGCGGCGTCATGCGCGCCGGCCTGTCTGGCCTCGGGGAGACCGATCATCGGAACCAGGGGGACGCCGGCTTGGCCGCCCGCATCGAGAACCCCTAGCTCACCGAGAGTCTACGCCCTCCCGCCCCGGGCACGCGGGACTCCGCGGCCCCGTCCCCCCGGCGGAGCGCCGCCGGGGCGGCGCGGGGAGACGGCGTCGCGCTGACCGGCATCGACGCCGGCAGGACGCGCTCCGCGCCCGGAGTGCGCGGAAGGTGCGCGCGGAGCGTACGGAGCCCCCGAACCGGGCAGGGGACGCACATGAGCGATGTGTGGATCTCCGCCGCCGACGGTGACGACCTGATCCGTGCCGACGCCATCGTGATCCTCCGCATGGACCGGACCGGCCGGTTGACCGTCCAGCTCCGCGACGAGGCGAAGGTCAGCGTGACGCTCCTGGAGGGCTCGCCCGGCGGCACCCGCCCGCCCGCGGACTTCCACCGCCAGCTGATCCGGCTGATCGCCGAGCTCGCGGACTCCAGCGAGCCGCGGCTCGTCCGCGCCCGGCACGAGAACGGCGCGTGGCGCTGGACGAGCGAGAGCCTGTAGGCCCGCCTGCGCGCCCGGCCGCGGGGGGACCTGGCGGCTGGAGAGAACCACGAGATGTGATCTACGAAACTCTGTAGTGGCCGGAGTAGATTTTCGCGCCGAGGCGGGGTAGTGTTCCTTCCATCGAAGAGAGACGGATCCATGTGAAGCGGCAGAGGACGAACTGCCGGAAGGTATGGATGACACCGGCCGGGCGTGCCGGGGCCAGCGCAGTGGAAGGGGCCTCGGCAGCCGGTCGGCCCGGTGGCGGACGAGCCGCCGGTGGCTGTGGAACGAAGTGCAGTACCAGAACGAAGTGCAGTACCAGAACGAAGTGCAGTACCAGAACGAAGTGCAGTACCAGAACGAAGTGCAGTACCAGAACACGCAGTACAGGTAGTGATGTCGAGGAAAGGAGGGATCGGCGCCATCGGGATCGCCCGCAGCAGGCTCCAGTCACGCCGCGCGGGTACCGCAGTTCCCCGGATTGGACGGTGGTCTACGGTCACGCATACGCGATCCCCGCGACCCCGCCCCCACTTGGGCGGGCTACGCGGAAGACCGGCTCTTCAGAACCGGTAGATGGTGTTGTACCTCTGGGCCCCGGCGCCGCAGTCTGGCGTCGGGGCCCCTTGCCGTCGCCGCCTTCCGAATCCTCAGCAGTACGGAAGGTTTTGTGAAAGCACCCCATATGGCCGAGACCGGCGACCACCCCGTCCAGCAGGACGACCCCGCTGCGCTCGAAGACAAGTTCGACGACGAGGACTACCCCGCCTACAGCATGGGCCGCGCCGCCGAGATGCTGGGCGTGACCCCGGCGTTCCTCCGCAGCCTGGACACCGCCCGGCTGATCGTCCCGCAGCGCTCGTCCGGCGGGCACCGCCGCTACTCCCGCTACCAGCTCCGCCTGGCGCAGCGCGCCCGCGACCTGATCGACCAGGGCACCCCGCTGGAGGCGGCCTGCCGCATCATCATCCTGGAAGACCAGCTCGCCGAGGCCCAGCGCATCAACGCCCGACTGAGGCAGGACCGCCTGGAGGGCGAGGCCTCCCGCCCGCGGGACTAGGGCGAAACACCCGTCCCAGGGGCATCGGGCTCCGGCCGGACGCGGCTGCGGTGCGGCGTCTCAGGGGAGGCGGGTGAAGCGGCGGGCGGCGTGGAGGAGAGCCGCGGTCGTCAGGGCGGCCATCACGGCGCATTCGAGGAGGAGCGGCGGGCGCCAGGAGCCCAGGGCCAGCGGTTGGAACAGGTGGTGCGGGGCGTCCGGCAGGTAGGCGGTGATGGTGCGGCGCATCACGTCGACGGCGTAGGTGAGCGGGTTCGCCAGCGCCACGGCCTTCATCCAGACGGGCATCGCGCTCAGCGGGAAGAACGCGCCGGACAGGAACACCATCGGGGCCATGATCACGGTCAGCACGGTGCCGAAGGTCTGCGGTCGGCGGAGGATGGTGGACAGCAGGACGCTCAGGACGGTCATGGCCAGCGAGACCAGGACCAGTTCGCCCAGCAGGAGGGCGATCAGGACGCCGTCGAGCGGGACGCCGACCGGGCCGGCCGCGGCCAGGAGGATCGCGGCCTGGCAGGTGGCGACCGTGGTCCCGCCCAGGCATTTGCCGATCAGGAGGGACGCGCGGCTGACCGGGCCCGCGAGCATCTCGCGCAGGAAGCCGCCCTGCCGGTCCCACATGATCGAGGTGCCGGTGGCGAGCGCGGGTCCCTGCGCGGCGGTCACGAGCGCGCCCGAGAAGAGGAACAGCTGGTAGGCGTCGCCGCTCGGGCCGGGCATCAGGTTCGACAGGCCGATGCCGAGGACGAACAGGAAGATCAGCGGCTGGACCAGGGAGAGGGCGGCTCCGACGCGGTCGCGCCGGAAGTGCAGCATCTCCCGCCGCCACACCATCCCCATGGCGCGTAGCTCGGCCCGGAACCCGCCCCTGCCCGGCTCGGCCGCCGACCGGACCCGCACCGGGCGGACGGACGGTTCCGGCGGGGCGTCCTCGCGGATCCGGTGCCCGGTGTGGTGCAGAAAGACGTCGTCCAGGCTGGGCGGGGTGACCCTTGCCTCGTACACGGGGACGTCGAGCTCGGTGAGCAGCCGCGGCAGCACCCGGGCGCCGTCGGGGACCTGGAGCCGCAGCCCGTGGCGGTCGCGGGTCACGTCCAGGCCGAGGCGCTCGGCGATCAGCGCCGCCGCGGCGGCGTCGTCACCGGTGCGCAGCTGCACCCGGTCGGCGCCGAGCACCGATTTCAGCTCGGCGGGGCTGCCCTGCGCGACGATCCGGCCCGCGTCGATGATCGCGATACGGTCGCACTGCTCGGCCTCTTCGAGGTGGTGGGTGGTGAGGAAGAGGGTGACCGACTCGGTCTCGCACACGTGTTTCAGGTGGCGCCAGACCTGGGCGCGGGCGTTCGGGTCCAGGCCGATCGTCGGCTCGTCCAGGAAGAGGATCTGCGGGCGGTGCAGCAGCGCGCGGGCGATCTCCAGGCGGCGGCGCATGCCGCCGGAGAAGGTGTGCACGGCGCGGTCGCGGCAGTCGGTGAGCCCGACCAGGGCGAGCGTCTCCTCGATGCGCGCCGCCACCTGGCCGGACGGGACGTTGTACAGGTCGGCGTGGAACCGCAGGTTCTCGGCGGCGGTCAGCTGGACGTCCAGGGTCGACTCCTGGAAGATCAGCCCGATCCGGCGGCGCGCCGCGGCGGCGTCGGTCCGCGTGTCGTGGCCGGCGATCTCGATCCGGCCGGACGTGGGCACCGCCAGCGTGCACAGCATCGCGATCGTGGTGGTCTTGCCGGCCCCGTTGGGGCCGAGGAATCCGAAGCTCTCGCCCGCGGGGATCGTCAGGTCGAGCCCGGCCACCGCCTCGACGCCGGGGAACCGCTTGCGCAGCCCGACCGCTCTGATCGCGGGCGGCGCCGCGGCGGGTGCGGCCGCGCCGGCCGCGCCGGGCGCGGCGGTGGCGGGACGCGCCGTCACGACCGGCCCGCGATGGCGTCGAGCCAGGTGTCGGGGACGTGGCAGCCGAAGCTCCACCGGTGCCGGGGCGTCGGGTTGACGATGCAGTGCCAGAAAAGCCGCTCGGGGTCCTGCTCGACCCTGAAGAACCGTGCCAGCCGGGGGCGTTCCCGCAGGGTGACCAGCTCGCCGGTCTCCGGGTGCTGGTAGCGGAAGAACGAGGTGTGCTCGGCGTCGGGGAAGCCCTCGTCGAAGTCGATCAGGTACATGCGCCAGCCCGGCTGGTCCTCGTTGGTGTGCCACAGCCGGTAGCTGGACGGCGGATACCACAGGTTGCCGGACAGCCGGACCTCGCCGCCGAAGACCTTCTCCAGCGCGTCCACCAGCCGGATCTTGGCCGCGTAGTAGGCCTCGTAGTCCGCGTGGTCGGTGTGGGAGTCCAGGTTGACGAGGTGGAAGTCGCGCCGCCGCCCGGTGTCCAGCTCCGCGCGCCACCGCCGGTACTCCGGGCTGCCGGGGGCCAGGGACGTCGAGCGCAGGTCGTCCGCGCTGAACTCGGTGTCGAACGCCGCCAGGTCGACCGTGGACGGCTTGATCTTCAGCGCCGGCAGCACGTCGAGGACGGCGTCGAACCCGGGAAGGTCGGCCATGTCGTACTCGTAGTGGTAGAACGCGGTCGCTTCGGCCGCGGTGGGCGCCGCCGCGGCGGGCTCCGGGCCGGGCGTCCCCTCGGCGGCCGCCTCGGGCGCGGCCTCGGAGAAGTCCGGCGAGGACGACGCCGCCGCGAGGTCCCCGGCGTCGAACAGGTAGCCGTGCGACCGGCCGAGGCGGACCATCTCCGCGACCGCGGTCATGGCCTTCATCTGCTGCCTGATCCCGGTGTCGCGGACGGCGAACCGCAGGAACTCCGCACAGGATTCGACGGACATGGGTCAGATCACTCCTCAGATCGACGCGGGCGGGGGGTCCAGCAGGAGCGCCGAGGGGACCCGCTCCGGATGGGCCAGCCGCAGGAAGTGCATGCCGAAGCCGGACATGCCGAGCATCAGCCCGGGGAAGAACCCGGTGGCGGACGCGGGCGGGGCGTCCTCCAGGTTGCGCCACTGCGCCTGCACCTGGACGTTCGCCTCCAGGCGGAACGCGGGCTCGTCCGCCAGCAGCGCGAACCGCAGGAACAGTTCGGCGTTGCCGGACCGGCCGTGGCACAGCGAGTCGTTCATCAGGCGCGGGAAGTTGCGCATCGTCGCCGTCAGGGCGCTTCTCGCCTCGGTGAGCACGGCGTCGTCGTCCTTGCCGAGCGCCGCCCAGCTCTGGACGCGGCTCAGCCCGATGCCCGCCGCGCCGTTGCACCAGGCGTTGGCGTAGTGGCGTCCCTCCCAGAGCATTCCGCCGGGGAACTCGCGCAGGTCGTACCAGTCCTGCGCGCTCTGGTCGAAGTGGAGGGCCTCGTAGGCGAAGGCCCGCCGCCCCGCCGAGACGTACTCGGCCCGGTCGGTGAGCCGGCCCAGCGTGATCAGCGCCCAGCCGACGCCGCCGGCGCCGTGGGACAGGCCGGTCAGGTTGGCCCCGGCGGCGCCGAGGTCGGAGCCGGGCCAGGACAGGGTGTCGCCCTGGGCCTCCGCGCGGCACAGCAGATGCGCGGCGCAGTGGTGCGCCTGCTCCAGGCCCCGCCCGTCCGCCGCGCCGGCGAGGCCGATCAGCACCGGGATGAGTCCGGCCGCGCCGTGGAAGACGTCCAGGTGGTGGTCCCCGTCGATGCGCCCGGCCAGCTCGTCGCTCAGTTCGAGGGCGTGGTCGAGCAGGGGGCGCTCGCCCCACAGGCGGTACAGGTGCGTGAGGACGTAGATCATGCCGCCGAGCCCGGTGAAGGCCCCGATGCGCCGCCGCTCCCAGGTGGCGACGGCGTGGTCCAGTGCCCGCCGCGCCGCCGCGCGGAACTCCGGACGCGGGTCGAGGGCGTCGAGGTAGGCGAGGAACAGGGCGATGCCGCCCGAGCCGTTGTAGAGGTCGCCCTCGATGTCGACCTCGTCCCGCCCGTCCGGGGTGATCACGAAGGACGTCCAGGGGGCGGGCGCGTCCGGCTCGCGGAGCATCGCGCAGAGCTGCTCCCCGAGCGCGGCCGCGCGCTCGACGCACGTCTCGGCGAAGTCGGCGCTCGTGACGTCGCCGCCGGACAGCCCGGCGGCGATGTACTGGCGCTGCTGGGCGCGATTCCGCGCGGACAGGCCCCTGATCCGCGACGCGGCGTGGTCGAGCGGGCTCGTCTCCAGGTCGGCGCCGACCGCGGACACGTGGTCGTGGACGAGCCCGGTACTCCCCGCCTCGACGCTGAACAGCGGGACGTCGCGGCGCCACATCGACGCGACCTCCCAGTCGGGGAGGGCCGCGTCCTGGTCCCACTTGCGCGGGAAGGTGCGCACGGTCTCGATCAGCAGGTCGGCTTCCAGCGGCTCCAGCAGGCAGCGGGGGTGCAGGGCGGCCGCGAGCAGTTGCGAGTAGACCTGCGTGCTCCAGTTGACGAAGCGGACGCCGGAGCCGGTGAACAGCTCGCGGACGCAGGCGATCGCCTCGTCGGGCCGCCGCCGGAACCACTCGTAGACGCGGTCGAAACCGGACCCGATGGCGTCGACGAACTCCTCGGCGTGCGTCAGTTCCCCGCCGACGAAGATCCGGTTCGCGGCCCCCGGGTCGACGCGCACCCCCTCGCGGTAGCTGACCGACGACGCGAAGGACTGCAGGCGGTCGACCTGCGGCACCGGCATCGGCATCTCGTATCCGCCGCCGCCGGTGTACCCGCTGATCCGCATCTCGCCCTCGGGCGCCGCGCCGCTCCGCGGCCACTCGATCAGACCGGTCCTGAAGACCGAGTCCATCAGCGTGCCCGACGGGCGGGGCCACCCCTTGGGCAGCGCCCCGAGCACCGTCTCGCAGTCGCAGATGAAGGCGTGGCCGTCGGCGATGAGGACGTTCTCGAAGTGCAGGTCGCCGCCGCCCAGCACATAGAAGATCGCCAGGTAGCCGCCGAGTTCGGCGTAGACGCGCTCGGCCTCCTCGCGGGTGGCGACCCGGTTGCGCCCCGGCGGGATCAGCGCCTCGAAGCCGTAGCCGTCCTTCGGGAGCACGGCCCGTCCGGCGTAGTCGAGGACGCCGTCGTCGCGCAGCCGCGCCAGCAGCCCCTGGAACCCGGCCTCGCCCTCGAGACCGCGGGGCTTGTAGACCACGGACTCGCGCGCGCCGTCGGCGAGCTCGACCTCGACGATCGCGACGCTGCGGCCCCCGGCGTGGTGGTCGGATCGGCCGAGCCGGGCGGTGCGCACGGCCGCGACGGGCCGCCCGAAGAACGCCTCGGACAGCTCGGCGGCGCCGTCGCGGAGCCTGCCGACCAGCTGGGCGCCGTGCTCGGCGAGCTGCGCGGTCGTCTGGGCGAGCCAGCGGCCCAGCAGGGGGAACTCCAGGTAGAAGCGGTGGTAGGCGGCGGCGTCGACGAACGTCTTGTCGAGGTAGGCGAGGTAGTCGTCGCGGGTCGCGCTCGCCGGGTCGATCCCGTGCAGCCGGCAGTGCACCTTCGCGTCGGTCTCCACCGCCCAGGCCAGCGCCAGCTCGAACCGGTCGAGCAGGTAGTCCTGGAAGTCGGCCACCAGCCGGGAGTCGACACGGACCCCGGACGCGCCGCCGTCGATCTCCCCGACCAGCCGGCGGCCGAGCTCCACCAGGAAGGGCTCGCAGGCGGTGGCGAGCCGGCCGTGGTAGACGTCGTCCGCGCGCCACTCCGCCGCCGCGAACGCCTCGTCTCCCGGGTCGAACCTCTCCAGCGTCTCGCGGTAGACCGGCAGCCAGCCGCGGTGGAGGTCGGTCAGCAGCCGGCCCAGAGGGCCTTCGGGGTCGGTGAGGCCGAGCTCGTGCGCGCGATAGGCCCGCAGGGCCTCGCGCAGCGACTCCTCCGTGTGCCGCTCCGGCCGCGGGCTGGTCTCCGCGCCGAACTTGGCGGCCAGCTTGGCGGCGAGCCGGTCGATCCTCCAGGCGTCGAAGGCCTCCAGCGGCTCCGCACCGGACGGCGGGCCGAGGGCGGACACGATCTGGATCCGCTCGGACAGGTTCGCGGCCCGGGCCGCGAGGTCCACGGGGAAGGTCGGCTTCACGCGGGCGGGCTCCTCGCCTGGGAAAAGTTGGGGGTGATGGGCCGATGGCTTCGGCCCATCGGGGTTTCCGCGCGCCCGGCGCCAGGGCCGGGCGCTAACGCGGAGGCGTTACTTGGTGCTTCCGTCGCACGCGAAGGTGAACGGCCCCGAGCTGCACGTGGACGCGCAGGCGTAGGCGTCGACGGCGGCGACGCCCTCGGTCCAGTAGCCCAGCGAGGCGGTGTCCGGCTGCGCGACGGCGGCGGGGACGGCGGCGGCGGGCACCCCGAACCGGCCGGCCCCGGCGAGCAGTTCCGTGCGGATGTCGGCGTCGGCGGCGGCGTGCCGCAGAATCGTGCTGGGTGACATTTCTTCCTCCTGGTTCGTTGCTGTTCACTCGACCGTTCGAGGCGCCAGTCTGATGCCGAGACGGCGCTCGGCCTCCTGGAGCTCTTCGACGGCGATGTCCATGCTCGGTTTGTCGTTCTGCCAGTCGATCAACTCCCTTTCCTCAGGGGAAATGCCGACCCGAGTCCAGAAGAACTCGAGCCAGGTCTTGGTGGCCTGCGGATGGAGGTCGCGGATCGGCTCGACACCGTCCGGGAACTCCTCGTTGCGGACGTCGAGCGCGAGCCTGAGCATCTCGCGCGCCTTCCCGTCCGGGGGCAGCACCGAGCACAGGACCATCAGGAACTGGATCTGGCGGACGGTCTCGATGCCCTTGTGCTTCGTCAGGTCGCTGGGCGGCTTCGGGCCAGACCTCACGGCTCACCCTCCTTGCGTTCTCGGCCGCCGGACGCGCAATTCCTCGGCGCTATTCGGCGGCCCGCGGGACGGACACCAGGAAACTCTGCGTACGCAGTCCTTTACGCAGAGTGAACATAACAAGGCGGTGCCGGAGAGGTCAATGGCGAGAAAGCCGACCACGCTGATCCGTCGATTTCGGAAGAACGAAGCAATTCGACGGCCGATTGAGGGCTTCTCGCCCGCTATGTGAGGGCTCCACCTGACCGCCGCGGTCAGATTTCAGTTCCCCTCGGAGACCCTTCCGCATCCCGGCCCTCCTCCCGCCGGAGAGGTCTCTCGGGTGCGCCGCGTCGGATCGGACGGCGGATGGCGCGCGCCAGAGCGGCCCCGGACCGGCGCCTTTCCGCCGGAATGGCGGCAACCGATCGCTCGCGGCCCCGGAGTTGCGGGCGGCGCACCAGGCGGGTCGGGCGTGCCGAAGTTGCTCGGGATCCGGCGCCTGTCCTCGGTTTCGAGGAAGAAAGCCCAGTTCGTCCCGGCCGTTATCCCGAGCTTCCGGAAAGGGTGGGAACGGTCCCTATGAAAACCCTCTGAAAGGCCCGGGGAGGGTAGGGGCGTGCCCGCCCCTCGGATACGGTCATCCGATCAACAGTCTCCCGAAAGGCCGACCATGCCGGACACCGCCTGGGGCCTGCCCGTCCACCCGCTGATCGTCCATCTTGTGGTCTTTCTGGTCCCGCTGACCGTGTTGGCCGCCCTGCTGGTGGCGCTTTGGTCCAAAGCACGGCGAGCGTTCGCCCCCTGGGTTCTCGGCTTGGCCACCATCGCCTTGATATCGATCCCTGTGGCCACCCAAAGCGGCGAACATCTGGAGGAGCAAGTTCCTCGCTCTTCCCTGGTGGAAGAACACGCGGAACTGGGAGACACCCTGCTTCCCCTGGTGGCCGCGCTCTGGGTGGCGCTCGCCGTCATCGTCGCCGTCGGTCTCTACCTCCGGCGGAAAACGGATCGGCCGCCGAACTGGACGAAAGCGGTGACGCTGGTGGCCGTGGTCGTCGCGATCGGCGCGGCGGTCGTCTCAGGCGTCCAGGTGGTCCGGATCGGGCACAGCGGCGCCAAAGCGGTCTGGAGCGATGTGGGCAAGGGTCAGCGCGGCTGATACGCCTTGGGCAGCCGCATGCCGCGCTCGGACATGATCTGGCGGACGCGGTCGGGGTAGTCGGTGATGACGCCGTCGACGCCCATGTCCATGAGGGCTTCGACGGTGGCGGGGTCGTCGCAGGTCCACGGGATGACCTTCAGGCCCCGGGCGTGTGCTCGCGCCACCATCGCGCGGTCGGGGTAGAAGCGGAAGCCGGGGTCGCCCACCTTGCCGTTCTGCGGGAACCCGTAGTTGGGCGACAGGGCGGCGACCCCCTGGACGGCGGCGGCGGCCCTCACGAAGTCGCCTCCGTAGTCGTCGACGTCGAGGCCGCCCAGCCAGGGGGAGGCGCCGGGACGGCCGACCTGGAGGAAGTCGTAGTTCGTCAGCGCCACCAGCGGCCATCCCGGCGCGAGCCGGTGCATCCGCTCCAGCGCGCCCCAGTCGAAGGACTGGATGGTGACCTGCCGTTCGATCCCCGACGCGCGGATCTCCTCGAAGACCCGCCGCACGAACAGCTCGCGCGGCGCGGTCTGCTCGGGCGCCCCCGCCTCGACCTTCGTCTCGATGTTGAGCTTGACCTGCTTGGCGCGGTAGCGCTTGACCAGGCCGAGCACGTCCTTGAGCTCGACCATCCGGAAACCGCGCACGACCTCCTGCTCGGGGAACCCGGGCAGTTGCCGGTACCCGCAGTCCATGGTCTTGATCTGGGCCAGGGTCAGGTCCTTGATGTACTTGCCGACGTAGGGGTACATGGGGTCGCCGGGCGTCACCGGGGCGGTGTCGCGGCACTTCTGGGCGCTGACCTGCCGGTCGTGGGTGACGACGACCTTCTCGTCCTTGGTGACGTGGGTGTCCAGCTCCAGGGTGCTGACTCCCAGGCGCATCGCCTTGCCGAAACCTTCCAGCGACTCCTCGGTCGTCATGCCGATGCCGCCGCGGTGGGCTTGGAGGTCGAAATGGGTCTTCTGGGGCAGTACCCCGGGGCCTCCGGCGGTCGCCGCGTGGGCGGACGCCGGCGCGGCGACCGTGGACGCAAGGGCCAGGCCCGCGAGGGCAAGGCGTACGGACATCGAGACCTCCGTCGTGCTCTGATCAACCCTCGCGACGCTAGACCGGGGCCCGGCCCCCGTGGTTGACGTGGCGTGATGGCGTCATGAACACGTGAAGGACACGAGCCGGAGGCCGGGCCCGGCCGCTGTCACAGGCGGTGGATCAGCAGCGAGAGCAGGCAGCTGGTGGCGCCGGCCGCGGCGCCGCTGATGACGGCGTCGAGGACGACCGCCCGCGCACGGCGGATCGAGGCGGCGAGGTGGCGCCGCACATGGTGACGCATGGTTCGCTCCCTTGGACGGAGGGGGAGCGGGCGGCCGGCCGGGCCCGCGATCTGTGGACGTCGATCACTCAACCCGTGATCGGCCTGTCCAGGCCGCGGGCGGGACAAAGTCGGACAAGCGCATACCTCCGGCAGGCGGGGGCGGGCATGCTGGGCGCAGGTCGACGGCCGCCGCGGGCGACGGGACCGAGCCGGGCGCCGCGGCCGGGCCGCCGTGGTTCTGGACGGTCCTGGACGCGGCCTGTCTGCGGGGAGGCGAGGGTTGGAGGAGGGGCTGCCGAGTGCGGTCGACCCCGCCGGCGTGCACACCCCGGCGGAGCTGGCCGAGGCGTTGAAGGCTCTGGCGCGCGGGAGAACCGTCCGCGCCATCGAGGCCGCCAGCGGGCTCCCCGGCGGAAGGCCGAGGCTGTCCAAGAGCACGGTGCACGCGCTGTTCGACCCGGCCACCCTGTGCCACCAGGCGACGCTGGAGATCTACCTGGAAGCGGTCGGCGTCCCCGGCGGCGAACGGGACCGGTGGCTCGACGCGTGGGAACGCGCCCGCGCGACCTCCGGGGCGCATGGCGCCGTCCGGGTGCGGGAGGCGCCCTGGAAGATCCTCGGCGTGCACGAGCCGATCGAGGTGCCGGGCGCCGATCCCGGCGTCCTGCCGGTCTACGTGCCCCGCGACATCGACGACGAGCCCGGGACCGGCGTGCGGGCGCGCCTGGCCGCGGCCGCCGTCTCGGGCGGTTTCGTCGTGCTGGTCGGGGGTTCTTCGTCGGGGAAGACGCGATGCCTGTGGGAGGCCGTCCGCGCGCAGCTGGGTCAGTGGTGGCTGCGGCGGCCCGCCGGGGCGAAGGAACTGGCCGGCTGGGCCGCCGACCCGCCCCCGCGGCTGGTGCTCTGGCTGGACGAACTGCAGAACCACCTGGGCGGCGGCGGACTGACCGCGGCCGTCGCCGAGCGCCTTGTCGGCGGCGGCTGCGTGCTGGTCGGCACTCTCTGGCCGTCGTACTACAAGCGGTACAGCGCTGTCCCGGACGCGGCCTTCGGCGCCCCGGGCGCCGACCCGTACGAGGACGAACGCCGGACTCTCGCACTGGCGCGGATCGTCCGGCTGCCTGACAGGCCCACCTCCGGCGAGCTCCGCAGAGCCCGCGCTCTGGCCGGCGGCGATGACGGAAGCGGCGGTGACGGAAGCGGCGGAGACGGGCATGCCGTCTACTCGCTGGCCGGCTGGCTGGCCGAGAACGGCGAGGTCGAACAGGCCATCGGCATGCTGCGCGACCGCGCCGGCACCGACGACGGCGCCGTCGAGCGGTTGGCCGATCTGCTGGTGCGGCGCGGCGAGGCGGAACAGGCCATCGGCCTTCTCCGCGACCGGGCCGACGCCATCGCGCCCGCCATGTCCTCGCTGACCTCCCACTTCCTCGACCTCTTGGCCGAGCAGGGGAAACAAGAGGAGCTGCGGGACCGGGCCGACGCCGGCGACGTGTCCGCCGCCAGGCGCTTGGCCGACCTGCTCGCCGCGAAGGGAGACACGCAGGGGTTGCGGGATCGGGCCGCCTCCGGCGACCGATACGCGCCCGGTCGGCTGGGCGACCTGCTCGTCGAGCGCGGGGAGGAGGGGGAACTGCGGGACCGCGCCGACGCCGGGGACGTCCATGCCGCCGACAGGCTGGCCAGGTGGCTGGCCGCGCGCGGCGAGGTGCGGACGTTGAGGGACCGTGCCGACGCGGGGGACGCGCGCGCCGCCAAGTGGCTCGCCGACCTGCTCGTCGAGCACGGCGACGTGGAGCAGGCCCTCACCGTCCTACGCCCCCTGGTCGACGCCGCCGACGAGGACGCGGCGACCAGAATGGTCTCGGCGCTGCACCGGAGCGGCCGGCATCGCGAAGCCGAACGGCTGTGGCGGCTGGGGCTGACCGCCGAGGGCGACATCGAACACGAGTCCGCCCCGAACCTGCTCCTCCGCCCCGGCTCCTGACGGGACGGCGGCCGCGAGGGCGCCGGAGAGCGCGGTCGACGGAAGGACCTGTCGATGGCGGGCCGAGGCGGGCCGATCTGCCGGTCGCGGAATCGGCCGCTATTTCGGCTTTCGGTTCTGCTGGCCGTGGAAACAGCGCTTTGACCGCCATTGTCGTCATCTCCGCCTCCACGAGTTGGATAGGTTTGCTTCGCCCGAGACCTGATTGCCCGTACAAGAAAGGTTCGCCCTTTGCAGGAGCAGCCAAGGCGGACGCGACTGCCCAGCGGAAGCGAGCCGCTCCGGCCCGGCGACCCGCCCGCCATCGGGGAGTACGAGGTGGTCGGCCGGCTGGGCGAGGGCGGCATGGGCGCCGTCTACCTGGCCCGGGACGGCGGCGGCCGGCATGTCGCGATCAAGGTGATCCGCGGGGAGCTGGCGGCCGACGAGGGATTCCGGGCCCGGTTCCGCGACGAGGTGCGCAACGCCCGCCGGGTGGCCTCGTTCTGCACGGCGAAGGTGCTGGACCACGGTGAGGAGGCCGGGCGGCCCTACCTGGTCACCGAGTACGTGGACGGCACCCCGCTGGACGCCTACATCGAGACCGGAGGGGCGCTGCCGGACGGCACCCTGAACGGCGTCGCCGTGGGAGTGGCCGCGGCGCTGACCGCGATCCACGCCGCCGGGCTGATCCACCGCGACCTCAAGCCGCCCAACGTGATCCTGTCGGTGTCGGGTCCACGGGTGATCGACTTCGGTATCGCACGGGCGGCCGACGCGCCGTCCGGGCACACGCTGGCGGGGTTCGTCGTCGGCACGCCGGGGTGGATGGCGCCCGAGCAGGTGCTGCTCGGCGAGGTGTCCACGGCGGCCGACGTCTTCGCGTGGGGCTGCCTGGTGGCCATGGCCGGGACGGGACGCCACCCGCACGGCACGGGCACGGTCATGACGATGGCGGCGCGCGCCGAGAACGGCGAGCACGACCTGACGGGCCTGGCCGAGCCGCTGCGGACCCTCGTCGAGCGGGCCCTGAACCCCGACCCGGCGCGACGTCCGGAGGCGCAGGAGCTGCTGCTGCAACTGGTCTCCGGCGCGGCGCCCGCGGCGGCCTCGCCCAGCGCGGCACAGGCCGCCGTCGACGCCGAGCTGACCCGCAACTGGCAGGCCGACGCGCTGCCCCCGCCCTGGATCCCGCCGTCCCCGCCGCAGGGCGTGCGGCCTCGGACCCGGGTGTACGAGCCCACCCCGGCACCGCCGGCCCCGGCGCCGCCCGCCCCGATGCAGCCCGCCCCGATGCAGCCGGGGCCGATGCAGCCTCCCCCCGCGGCGCCGTGGACGCAGCCTCCGGCGGCGGCCCCGGCGCCCCCGAGGCGGCGGCGCGGCCGGGGCTGCACCGGCTGCCTGACCGCCGCCGTCGTGGTCGTCGCCTTGATCGCCGTCGTGGGAGTCGTGGGATACCGCTACTTCACGCCCGTGGACGGACGGCAGAACACGCCGGCCCGGGACGGCCAGTTCACCTTCGTGGCGTCGCCCACGTCCTGCGGCGTCACCGTGCGGGGCCTCAGGCCCTACACCGGCGACAAGCTGTGCCGCGTCAAGATCACTGTGACCAACAGCGGGACCAGGACCCGCACGCTCTCCGGAGACCGGCAGAAGCTGATCGACGACGGCGGGACGTCACACGAGGCGCGGGCGATGCTGCAGGGCGGCTCCGCGGACGCGCGCAACGCCTCGCCCGCCAAGGTGCTGCCCCCCGGCGCGAAGTTCACCGGCATGCTGGTCTTCGAGATCGCCGCCACGGCGCACCCGGTCTCCGTGGTCCTCCACGACGCCGCCCTGAGCAAGGGCGTCCGCGTGCCCGCCAGGGCCGGCTGAGCGTCCGCGGCGAACGCCCCGTCCGCCGCGCGTCACCGGGCCGGCCGAGGTGCGGCCCGACGGGTCAGCAGCGGCCGAGGAAGGCGGGCCGCAGCGAGCTGACCTTGTAGCCGAACCGGCCCGTGTTGCCCTTGGCGCCCACGAGCGGCTCGCGGGGGTACTTGCGGCTGTCGCCCTTGAAGCGGGCCTCGGTGTACATGCACCAGGTCTTGCCGGTGCGGTTCCAGAAGGACATGGCGTGGTCGTTGAGACCGCCGCCGAGTTCGCTGAGGTCGCGCGCGACCTTCGCGTAGGAGCCTCGCGATCCGCGGGCGTTGGGGAGGCGCCAGATGCACATCCGGCCCTGCGGGCAGTCGGTCCAGGAGCGGAGGACGACCGGCGCGGCCGACGAGGCGCCGGAGGCCGAGGCGGCGGAGGTGGAGACGGGCGAGGCGCTCGGCGTGCTCGCCGAGGCGATGGACGGGGCCTGGACGAGCGCGGTCCCGGCGGCCAGGACCAGGACGGCCGGGGTCATGCGAATCGGCGGCATCGGCGATCTGCCTCTCGTGTTCTCTTTGTATCCATTTAACTACTCTCTGTAGTCGATTTGAAGTGTAGCCCGGTCCGCGCGCCGCCCTCCAGCCCCCGAACCGGTGCGGCGATTCCAGCGGTTTTCGCGGTTGCAAGATCGACCGGGCTCCGGACGGTGTTCTGTAAGCGGTGTCGGTGCTGCGGTGGCGGTTCCACGGCCTCACCGGCGCCCGCGAGGCCCGGCCGTCCGCCGACCGGGCCGGAGAACATCTCTGACCTGTGGAGAAGACCTGTCGCCCGGCTCGGCCAGGTTCGAGGGCCAGTACCCGCATGACATGAGAGGGCCGAGCCCGCGCAGCGAGGCCCACGGGACGAAGGAGTGGCCGTGAAGCCGCAGAACAAGGGCGCCGAGATGGCACGCTCGCGGGTCGGCTGGTGGACCGCGGCCGCCCTGGTCACCGTCCTGCTGCTGGCCACGCTGCTGGGCGGGGGACGGGTCGGCCTCGCCGTCGCGGCCACCGACGGCAGCGCCTGGCTGTGGAGCCGGACGGCGGGCGAGGTCGACCGGGTCAACCCCGACAGCGGCCGGGTGGAGCAGCGCCGCCAGGTGACCGACTCCCGCGGCCACCGGGTGCAGGTGACCCAGAACGACAGGTTCCTGCTCATCCACGACCTGGACACCGGCCGCGTGTCGTCGCTCGACCTCAACGGCCTGGGCTTCTCGGGACGGCTGGACCTCGGCACCCGCGGCGATCCGCACCTGGCGATGGGCGCAGACGGGGCCGCGCTGGTCGAGCGCACGTCCGGCGCGGTGCGCGCGCTGGACCCGGCCACGCTGCGTCCCGTCGGCCCGGTCCTGCAACTGCCCGGCCCGCTGGTCGGCGGCGAGTTCGACGACGCCGGCCTGCTGTGGGTGGCCGCGCCCCGGCAGGGCACCGTCCTCGCCGTGAAGGTCACCGCCCAGGGCCCCGGCGTCGTCCGTACGGCCGAGGCCGCCCCGCCCGACCACGACCTGGCGATGACCGTGCTGGACGAGGGCGCCCTCGTGGTCGACCGAGGCGGGCGCGGACTGGTGGTCGCGACGAGCGGCGGCACCCGCCGGGTCACGACGCCGGTGTCGCTCGTCGGCGCCATGGTCCCGGCGCGCACCCATGGCGCGCTCGCCGCGGTCACCGTGCCCGCGGCCGGCGCGGTGGTCACGCTGGGCGACGTGCGCAAGGGCGGTCCGATCCGGTCGTTCCCCCTGACCGATCCCGTCCAGGAGCCCGCCGTGCCGTTCGCCGGCAAGGTGTACCTGCCCGTGCGGGAGACCGGTCAGGTGCGGGTCTTCGAGCCGGCGGGCCGCCAGACCGGCATGCTGTCGATGCCGGCCGGGCGCGGCGACATGGAGCTGCAGGTCCGCGAGGGCAACCTGTTCGTCAACGCGCCGGGCAGCACGGACGCCCTGGTCGTCGGCGGGGACGGTGTGGCGCGCAAGGTCGGCAAGTTCCCGGGCGGGCCGGGACGGGGCGGAGGGCGCCCGAACAAGCCGGACGGCGGGGCGAGCAGCCCGCCCCCGGTGCCGGCGCCGCCCGCCGATCCGGTCTTCCCGGACCCGTTCGACCCGATGCCTCCTCCCGAGGAGCCCGAGACGCCGCCGTCCACCCCTGGAACGCCCCCCGCGGACCCCCGCACGCAAGCGCCTCGGCCTCCGGTGACGTCCGACCCGCGTACTGCGTCGCCCCGGCAGCCCTCGCGGACGCCCACGACGACGCCCACGACGAAGTCGCCCGCTCCCACGACGCCCACGAGCAGGCCGACCACGAGCAGGCCGACGACGATTCCGACGACGCCCAGGCCGACCACGCCCAGGCCGACGACGCCCAGGCCGACGACGCCCAGGCCGACCCCGACCGCGCCCAAGCCGACGCCGACCAAGCCCAAGCCGACGCCGACCAAGCCGAAGCCGACGCCCACCCAGACCCGCAATCCGTACACGCCGGCCCAGGTGTGCAACGCGACCGCGGGCGGCAACTACCAGGTCCAGCGGTCGGCGTCTTTCGCGGGCGGACGGATCTACCAGCTCTACAGCGCCAGCACCAAGAAGAACTGCGCGGTCACGATGAAGACCCGGGACATCGGCAAGGCGACCAACGTCTGGGTCCGCCTCCAGAGCCAGAAGGGCGCCAAGGTCGCCTCCGACAGCGGCTCGTTCAAGTACTACGCCGGACCGGTGTTCGTGCTGGCGCCGGGCGACTGCGTCCGGTACTCGGGCGGCGCCTCCGGCGCCAGCGCCTCGGCCGGCTGGGGCAACTGCGGCTAATGAAGGGCAATGAGTGAGCACCACGACCGCGACGCCGGCGCTGCCCGACGAGGAGGCGCTGCTGGCCGCAGCCGCCTTCGAGCGGATGGCCTCCGGCATCCAGTCGGCGGCACGCTGCGATCCCGCCACGGTGCGGCTGATCCTCACCGCGTTCGCCGCGGGCGGGCACGTCCTGCTGGAGGACCTGCCCGGCATGGGCAAGACGACCCTGGCGCGCGCGCTGGCGGCGGTGACCGGCGGGAAGATCGGACGGGTGCAGTGCACCCCCGACCTGCTGCCGTCCGACGTCACCGGCGTGACGATCTTCAATGAGGGCAACCGCGAGTTCGAGTTCCATCCGGGCCCGGTGTTCGCCAACGTCGTCATCGTCGACGAGATCAACCGGACCTCCCCGAAGACGCAGTCGGCGCTGCTGGAAGTGATGCAGGAAGGGCAGATCACCGTGGACGGGAGGGCGCATCCGGTGCCGCGGCCGTTCCTGGTGGTGGCCACGCAGAACCCCGTCGACCTGGAGGGGACGTTCCCGCTCCCCGAGGCGCAGCTCGACCGCTTCCTGATGCGGCTGTCGCTCGGCTACCCGGGCGAGGAGGCGGAGCTGTCGCTGCTGCGCGGGTCGTCCCTGACCGAGCCCGAGGACCTCGCGCCGGTGCTGATCGGCGAGGAGATGGCGCGGCTCGGCGCGGCCGCCGACCGCGTCGCGGTCGCCGAATCCGTCAACCGGTACGTCCTGCAACTGGCCCAGCGCACCCGGCGGCATCCGCAGCTGCGGGCCGGCGTCTCCCTCAGGGGCTCCATCGCGCTGTGCCGGACGGCGCGGATCTACGCGCTGGCCGACGGCCGCGGCTATGTCACCCCGGACGACGTCAAGGCCCTGGCGCGGCCCGTCTGGGCGCACCGGCTGGTGCCGCTCTCGGGTGCGGCGGGCGCGGCCGAGACCGCGGAGCTGCTCGACGGCGTCCTCGCCGAAGTCCCCGTCCCGGCGGCGCAGGGGATCGGCTAGGCCGTGGCCGGCGGCACCCCCCGCCCCACCGCCCGCGGCTGGGCGCTGCTCGTGGCCGGAGCCGTCCTGAGCGGCTGCGGCCTCGGCCTCGGCTACCTGGCGCCGGGCGCGCTGGGGGCGCTCGCCTTCCCGGCCGTCGCGCTGGCCATGGTGCTCGCCGGCCGGCTCCCGTCCGTCCGGGTCGCCCGCCGGATGACGGCGTCGCGGGTCCGCGCCGGAGAGTCCGTGACCGTCGTCCTCGACGTCACGGCCGGAAAGGGCGCCGGGAGCGCCACCGTCGCCGAGCGCGTCACCGGGATCGGAGAGCCCGTCGTCCTGCCCCTGGGCCTCGCCCGCCCGAGGATCCGGTACGAGTTGACCCCGCAGCGGCGCGGAGTGGTGGAGGCCGGGCCGCTCAGCCTCGTCCGCACCGACCCGCTGGGGCTCGCCCGCGCGTTCCGGGCGGCCGACGACGTGCCGGTGCGGCTGCTGGTGCATCCGCGCCACCACCACCTCGCCCCCGTGCCCGCCGCCGGCGGCGGGGGCCGGGACACCTCGTCGGCGTCGGTCCGGGCCTCCGAGGGGGCCTTCGCGGGCCTGCGCGAGCACGCGCCCGGCGACGACGTCCGGCAGATCCACTGGCGGACGTCGGCGCGCCGCGGGCGCCTGATGGTCCGCGAGCACGCGGACTCCGCCGGCACGGGCATGACCGTGCTGGTCGACGACCGGTACGGGCCGGACGAACTGGACGCCCTCGTGGAGGCCGCGGCGTCGATCGTGCGGTCCGCCCCCGACGTCCCGGTGGAGCTGCGGCTCGCCGGCGGCGCGCGTTCCGCCGCGGCCGCGGGCGTCACCGCGCACCTGGACGTGCTCGCCGAGGCCGTGGCCCGGCCCGGCGCGGACTTCCCGGGCGCCTGCGCGGGGCTGCGCTCGGCCCCGGCGGGACGCGCGATCGTGCTGCTGTCCACGACGGCGGCGGACGAGGACGCCGCCGCGGCCATGCGGCCGCTCGCGGCGCGGCACACCGTCTCCCTGGTCGGCCTGATCGGCCCCGGCGACGACGGCGGGGGCCTCGCTCCGCCCGCCGGGGTGCGGCTCCTGCGCGCGGCCGACCCGGCCGGCTTCGCCCAGCGGTGGAACGACACCCGGTGGTGGACGCGGTGACCCGGATCCGGACCGCGCTGTCGTCGGCCGCCGTCGCGCTGGCCTCCGCCGCGTCGGCGCCGCTGCTGGCGGCCGGGTACGACCGGCCCCTTCCCGTGTTCACCGTGCTGGCGGTCACCGCCGTGCTCGCCGTCGCGGTGACGTCGGCGGCGTACCGGTTGCTGCGCGGGCTCGGACCCGCGGCGATCCTGGCGGGCCTGCCCGCGACCGCGGTCTGGCTGGTCGCCCTGGCCTCCTGGGCGCCCGGACCGGTCAAGGGCCCGGTGCCGGCCGTCGTGGACGCCGTGCTGCACTCCGGCGCCCGCATCCTGACGACCTCGCCGCGGGCTCCGGTGACCGTGGACCTGCTGGCGTTCCCGGTGGTGGCGGTCTGGCTGGCAGCGGCCGTCGCGACGGTGCTGCGCCGCGACGGCCGCGTCCTGCCCGCGCTGCTGCCCGGTGCGCTGCTCCTGTGCGGGGCCACGGCGCTCAACCCGCAGGCGGCCGGGCCCGGCTACTGGTCGGCCGCCCTGGTCGCCGGCGGCGCCGCCGTGCTGCTCGCCGCCGCGCCGCGGGCCCGTCCGGACACCGCGAGCGCCGGGTTCACCGTGCGCGTTCCGGACCTGGCGGACGCGGGGCCCGCGCCCGCCCGCCGCCCTCGCCCGCGCGTCGGCGCGGTGGTCGCGGCGGTGGTCTGCGCGGTGGCCCTGCCCGGCGCGGTCGCCGTGGTCGGCGGGTCCGGCGTGCTGGACGACTGGCCGGTCAAGGCGGCCGATCCCCGAAGGGCCGCCGGGCCCCCCGCGGCGCCGTCCGAGCAGCGCAACCCCCTGTCCTACCTGTCGGCATGGTCGGCCGATCCCGACGTGCCGCTGATGAACGTGTCCGGGCCGAAGACGGAACTGCGGTGGGCCGTGCTCTCCGAGTTCACCGGGCCGACCTGGCTGCCCGACAGCACCTACCTCCCCAGCGGGGCGAGCCTGCTGCCTCCCGCCGACGTGCCCCCGAAGACGGTGCGGACCAGGGTTCGCGTCTCGGTCGGCAGGCTGCCCGGCGGCTGGGTGCCGGTCCCCGGCATCCCGGCCCGGGTGGACGGCCTCGCGGTCGAGCAGGACCAGGAATCCGGCACGCTCCTGTCCTCGGCCGGCCCGGTGGCGGGCCGGAGGTACTCCGCGACGGGCGACGTCCCGGAGTGGAGCGGCGCGCAGACGGCCGGAGCCGCGATCGACTCCGGCGAGCAGTACCAGCGGTACCTGCGGCTGCCGCCCGGGGCGCCGCCGAAGCTGGAGGAGATCGCCCTCAGCGCCGCCGGGGACGGCACCGCGCACCAGCGCGCCTCCCGCATCGCCGCGTACCTGCGCGGCTCCTACACCTTCAAGGCGGGCGCCCCGGGCGGACACGGCTACGCCGAACTCGCGAAGCTGCTGGTCGCCCCGGGCCGCAGGGGCGGAGGCGCGACGTCGGAGCAGTTCGCCAGCGCGTTCGCGGTGCTGGCGAGGGCCGCCGGCCTGCCGAGCCGGGTGGCGGTCGGGTTCGGGCCGGGAACCGGCGACCGCGAACGCGTGGTCCGCACCGGCGACGCGGTGGCCTGGGGCGAGATCTACTTCCAGGGCCTGGGCTGGGTGCCCTACGACCCGAACCCGCGCGAGCGTACGCCGGCGTCCTCCCAAGCCGGCTCCGGGAAGCGGATCGAAGAGGACGGTCCGCAGTCCGACGGCCCCGACGCCCAGGAACTCGGCGACCGGGGCGGTGCGGGCGGCGCCGGGCGTTCGGGTTCGGACTCGGGGCCGCGCAGCCTGCTCGTCCTCCCGGCGCTGGTCCTGCCGGTCTTCCTGCTCGGTGTCCCGCTGCTGGGCGCGCTCCGGTTCCGCCGGCTGCGCCGGGGCCCCGCGCCCGACCGGATCAGGGCGGCCTGGACGGAGCTGCTGGTGGCGACGCGCGTCGCGGGCCTGCCCGTTCCCGCGTCCGCGACCCCCGTCGAGATGGCGGAGCGGATCGCGCGGGAGCTGCCGCGCATCGATCCCGCGCGGCTGCGCCGGGTGGGCGGGCTGATGAACGCCGTCCGCTACGGCGGCTCGGTCACCCCGGAGGACGCCGCGTTCGCGGTCGCGGAGGTCCGGTCCGTGACCGCCGCGCTGCGCCGCTCACGGCCGCTTCCGCGCCGCCTGACCTGGTGGTGGGACCCGCGCGCGCCGCTGTGGGCCGCTCAGCCCTCCCGCTTGCCGCGGTGAGTGCAGACGGGCTTGGCGTAGGCGACCCTGTCGACGTCCAGCACGGCGACGACCGTCAGGCAGTACTCCACGCTCGGGTTCAGGGCCAGGATCTGGGCCTTCGCCGTCCCCGCCGGGACGTTGGCCATGGTGGACGGCGTGCGGCCCGCCGGGCCGCCGACCACGTAGTACGCGGCCTTGCCGCCGGTGGCGTCCTTCCAGCTGATCTCGATCGAGACCCGGCTGTCGACGATCCGCACCTGGCTCGGGCTGAACTTGCTCTCCGGCCGCACCGTCGTCGGTGTGGACGTGGGCGAGCCCGAGCCCGAGCCGGGCGCCGGGGAGGCGGGAGCCTGCGGCGCGGGATCCCGCGAAGCGGGCGGCGACGCCGGAGGCGGGTCCGCGCTGCGCCGGTCGGCCGAGCCTGAGCCCGTCAGGAGGGCGATCGCGCTGAACACGACCGCTGCGAGGACGAGCCCCACCAGTGCCAGCAGCACGATCCTGGGGCGCCGCGACGTCGGGGGCGCCGCGTACTGCGTGAACGGCCCCTGCGGCTCGGCGAAGTGCAGGGGCTGGTCCGCGAACTCCGTGAGCGGTGCCTGCGGTTCCTCGAAGGGCACGTGCCGGTACGAGGGCTGCGCGTACTGGTGCGCGGGAGGCGCCTGGGGCTCCCCGAACGGCGCCGGGGGCTCCCCGAACTGCACCTGCTGGTTCAGGTCGGGTGCCGGCTGTGTCGCGAAGGCCGCCTGCCACTCCGAGAGAGGCGCCTGCCCGTTCGCCGGAGACTCCTGCGGTTCCGGCGACGGCGCCTGCGGCTCCGCGAAGTGCACCGGCTGGTCCGCGAGGGTCGCCTGCGGCTCCGCGAAATGCACCGGCTGGTCCGCGACGGTCGCCTGCGATCCCGCGAAATGCACCGGCTGGTCCGCGAAGTGCACCGGCTGGTCCGCGATGGGCACCTGCTCGTCCGCGAAGGGCGCCTGCGGTTCCGGGACGGCGGCCGGGGATGGATCGGGTGCCGGCGCCTTGTCCCACGGCGACCACTGCGCGTTCTCCGAGGGAACGTCTTGCTGGGGAACGGCGCGGAGCCCTTCCTCCAGCGCCTCGGCGAACGCCCGCGCCGTCGGGTACCGGTCGGCGGGTTCGCTCGCCAGCGCCCTTTCGAGGGCGTTCCCGAGCCACTCCGGGACGTCGTCGCGCTGCACCCGGGGAGCCGCTTCCCCCGGGGCGCGTTCCCTGCCGGTGAAGGGCGCGTGCCCGGCCAGCAGGCTCCACAGGGTGGCGCCGAGCCCGTACACGTCGGCCTGCACGGTCTGCGGCCGCCCCAGCAGCGCCTCCGGAGCGGCGAAACCCGGGTCGACGCGTTCCCGGGCGACCGGCTCCAGGACACCCGGCGCGGCGTGCGCCGCTAGTCCGCGCGCGGTCGCCGGACCGGTGAGCAGCGGTCCCGCCTCGCCGCGCATGATCCGGCCCGGACGGACGTCGCCGTGGACCAGTCCCTCGTCGTGCAGCGCCTGAAGGGCCCAGGCCGTCGAGACGGCGGTGCCGACCGCGTCCGCGACCGGCAGGGGCTCCGGCGTGACAGCGCCGCCGGGGCAGAACACCGACGCCGTGTACCTCTGCCCGCTGGTGGCGCGGCCGCTCTCCAGCATGCTCACCAGGTGCTCGCCGCGGGAGGCGCGTTCGAGGGCGGCCAGTTCCTCCGCCGGGGTCTCCGAACCGTCGAGCCGCACCCTGACGGCGACGGCGGTGCCGGACTCCTCGTGCACGGCGCGGTAGGTCACCGAGCCGGCGCCGCGATGGACGATCGACAGCCCGCCGTACCCGGGGAGCAGGCTCGACGAGTCGGCGGAGCGGGGAGCGGCGGTGACCCTCAGCTCGGGCGGCGGATCTTCCGACGGCCAGGTGAACGTCCCGCCCGCGTGGCCCGGTGCCGGTTCGGACCGGGGGGCGCCGAGCAGCTCCAGCAGCTCCGCCAGGGTCAGCGGCCTGGCCGTCGCGATCACTTCCGGGGCGAAGACGTCGCCGCGTTCGGTGTAGAAGCCGTGGACGATCACGGTGTGGCCGCTCGCCGCCAGCCCGTCGGCCAGGAAGGGGACTCCGGCTCCGGGGAGGTCCTCCTCGAAGTCCGGCGCGAACAGGAACGCCGCCGGGGCACGGACCCTGCCGCTCTTGGACAGGTCGCGGAGCCCGCTGGCGGAGGCGGCGTCGAACACGGTCGGGAAGCGCCCCGTGCCGCGCAGCCTCCGGGCGAGGTCCGGATTCCCTGCCACGATGAGGTTCGGTGCGGTGACCATTACCTCAGGCCCCGGTCGAGAAGGTCGGACGTCGGCACAGAGACCCTCCTCGCTGACCTGTCGGATGTATTGCCCATCCCTTCTAGACGTCCGTGCGCGCCGTCATTGCGCAACCCCGTCGGGCATCCGATCCGCCACCCGGTCTCACCAGACGACGACCGATCCGTCCCCTCCCTCGTCGCCCGGCGCGGCCGCCTCGTGGGCCGTGGCGGTCACGGTCGGCTGACCGGCGTGCATTTTCTGGATCATCGCCTCGGCCGCCGCCTTGCCCCTGGCGATGGCGTCCCGGTCGCCGCGCTTCCACCAGGGAGTGAGCCACATCTCGACGGGACGGGCGGTGCCGGCGACGACGGCGGCGCGGCCGAAGGGCATGGTCCGCAGCTCCTCGGGGCTGAGGATGTGCTTCCCCTCGTGCTTGCCCACGAGGTCGGCGAGGTCGGAGAGGTCCTTGACCGTGCCGGAGCCGCCCGAAATGATCTTGACTGTGGCGTTGTCCCACAGGGACGCGGCACCGTCCGTGCCCCACACCTTGCGGGCCTCCGCCAGCGACGTCAGGTAGACGTGCACGCTGATCGAGTAGCCGCCGGACTCGCCCATGTAGGTGGCCAGGCCGCCGAGGGGGCAGATGTCGGCCACCTGGTTCAGTTCGAACGTCAGCGGCGGGTCGAGGCGTCCGCTCGGATTCTTCATCGCCGTGCCCCGCGCGCTGCGGAAGTACTGCTCGATGATGGTCGTGACGATGGGGGCGATGCCTCCCCAGTCGCTCTGCTTCTTGGCGACGAAGTACAGGGTGTTCCGGCCCTGGAGGAACTTCCTGAAGTCGAACTCCTCCCCGGGGTCCGGCGTGCAGTCCTCCAGCACCTCGGGCTGCGAGAAGCACGACATGACCTGGATCACTCCGGCCCACAGGTCCTGGTTCCGCATGTTGAACTCGAGCTGCCCCGGGTAGCCGGGGGCGACCCGCCCCTCGCGCTCGCCCTGGCGCAGGATCTCCAGCGCCTCCTCCCCGTTGGCCTCGTAGACCCAGCGCATCACCTCGCGGAAGTTGAGCCTGCCGATCGCACCGGCGTGCAGCAGGCAGCGGATGATGGTGACAATGCCGCTGAGCAGCTTGCCGCCTTCATGCCCGAGGTCGAAACCGCTCGACTGGACGAGCGTCCCCGACCGGACCGCGCACACGTTCGGGTCCTCGCAGCCCTGCAGCGGCGACCAGCGCATCCGGTTCGGCCAGCCGGTCCAGTTGTACGGGTCGAAGACGTACACCTCGCCGAACTGCGACCGCACCATGGCCGTGTTGATGAACGTCTCCCGGCGGCTGGACGTGACGATGCAGGGGCCGGGCGCGTCGATGGTGAACGGCGTGACGAAGTGCACGTCCTTCCCCTGCCGCGGCGCCGCGAGGATGATCGCGGTGTCCTCCAGGGACGCGTACAGCTTCCGGCGGGACCTGATGTCCCTCCCGATGTAGAACCCGACATCCTCGGGCTTCACCGAGCGCGCGGGAACGTTCTGCGTGGACGGCCGGACCTGGGCGGCCTTGCTCTGGACGGTCCGGGCGCTCAGCAGCTTGCGGACCTCCCAGCCGGAGGCGAACCCCAGCCGCAGCCGGCGCCACGTCCGGTGGCGCCGCCAGTTCAGCAGGAGTCGGATCAGGATGTAGGCGCCCAGGGCCATCGCCAGGAGCAGCACGGCGAGCAGGCCGAAGAAGACGGGGGCCGACCCCAGGGCGGCCGCGGCCGCGGGCGGCCACGCACCGCGCGGATCGTTCGGATGGCGCAGGAGGTTATAGGTGATGCGCAAGCAGTCCGACGGGCTGGAATCCGGCCATCCACCGCCCGAGAGGACCCCGGACAACTGGCCCGCCAGCCACGTCAGGAAACTGCTGGCCCCGCCCAGCAGCGCACTCACAAAGCCAATACCGATGAAGACCACGTAAACGTCGTCATCGCTGTTACCGGCCATAGAGCCTCCTCAATCGTGATGTCCCGATGTGCGGTTCAAGCGGTTCCGACCGCCGAGACGCGCCACGGGGCGCTCGGATCCTTGCGCCGGAGAGTGACGAACGCGTTGACGTGGACGGGGGCGCCCTTCCACCCGTCCCGGCCGGTGGGCGTGACGGTGATCTCCCATCCCCGGTGAGCCAGTGTGGGCGTGTCGGCGGGGACGTCGCCTTCGGGGGTTCGCCGGGTGAGGCGAACTCTGGCGTAGGCGTGGTGCTCGATCCACTGCCCGGGGACAACGCCGCCGGGCTGGTCGGCGACGGACACCTTGTAGAACTCGTCCAGAAGGGGGATCGCCCGCTGGTAGGCGTCGCGCTGGCTGCGATCGGTGGTGGAGTCGACGATCCACATCAAGGTGAGCGCGGCCCTGGACACCGCCGTGGCGTCGTCCTGGTCGAGCCGCGTGAGGTCGGGCAGGCCGCCGGGCACTTTCGGGGACGCGGTCGCAGGTGCCGGAGAGGAGATCGCAGGGGCGGGCGTGGGGGTGGTGCTGGCGGCCGGCGTGGCCCGGGGCATCCCGCAGGAGGCGATGGCGCAGGTGAGCGCCGCGAGGAACACGACGCGCGGCGGGCGTCCGGGGGCGGCCATGGGCTCCTTCTGAAGGGTGGCGGGCGAGTCCGTGCCGCGGCGTGGCCGGGCGGCCCGGTGGTCAGGCGGCACGTGTGTCGCCCAGCACGGAGATGTGGACGTGGTCGTAGTGGTTCGCCGTCAGGCTGCCGCGGTCCCCCATCTGCCGCCAGCCCTCGCCGGCCCTGGCGGGGCTCCAGATGTGCTGGCGGTAGATGATGTACTGGATGCCGAGGCGCCCGGCGTTGGCCTTGCTCCAGTTGGCGATGTCGTAGCCGAGCTGGACTTCGCGGGCGTTCGGCGCGCCTGAGCTGATCATGAAGTCGCAGGCGCGGCCGAGAGGGTGTTCGCCGCCGCCGGGGATCCCGCCGTTGGCGCGGTAGCAGCCGATCCCGCGGGGGACGCCGAACAGGGTCTTGATCTGGTCGCGGACGCAGGCCGTCCGCCTCGTGATGTGGCCTTCGACGAAGCCCGTGCCGGCGGGGCAGGTCGATCCCGGCTTCCAGTTGCCGCCGTTGCCGAACGAGGTGCATGACGCTCCGGCATTGTTCTGGCCGCCGAGGGAGAACTTGCCGCCCGCGTAGCGCTGGGCCCAGGACAGCACCAGGTTCACATAGTCCGTGGAATGGTTGTAGGCGAAGATCGCCTTTCTGGTGTCGCCGGGCGCGCCGCTTGCGTGCAGGTAGTTCGCGGCGCTGAAAATCGCATCCGCCGGGTCGTAGCGGCTCTTTCGCCCGTCGTTGTTGCCGTCGACCGCATAAGCGTTGAAGGTGCTTTGCAGGAACTGCATGGGGCCGCCCGCACCGGCGAAGTTCTCCCCTGAGGAAACGCCCGGAAGTCTGGACCGTCCATGGTCGGTCTCCACCTTTCCGATCCCGGCGAGCACGTACCACGGAATGCCGTACTTCGGTCCCGCGGCCTTGTACAGCTGGACGTAGTTGGCGGGAATGCTGTCCGTGGGGGCCTTGGCCGCCGCGGCGACGTTCCGCACGTTCTGCACGTTCTGCACGTTCTGCACGTTCTGCACGGCTCCGGAGTCGGGGGATCCTCCGGCCTGAGCACGGCGGTAGACCACCGGCGCCACGGTCGGGCCGCCGGTCCGGCTCGGCTTCGGCGCCGGGCTCAGCAGTTCGGGACCGTTCGGATTCGCCGGCCCGCACGCGAAGGTGACGCCGGGCGCGAGGACGTTCTGGACGGCCACGAACATCGCCGCGACCAGGAGCGCTGAGATCGCGAGCGACCCGAGGCAGCCCGTCCTGAAGATCAACTTGCCCAGGCTGAAGGTCACCATCGGGGATCGTTCCCGGAACGGTTGATGATGTGGCCCTCCCAGATCGGCGGTGGCGTCGCCGCTCCTTCCGCCTTGGCCGGAAGGCCGGGCCGCCACCGTCGGCGTCCTCTTCGGGCGTGCCCCGCCTGCAAGGACCCGCCGACCAAGACAGTGCGGTCAACGCGCGGTGATGCAAGGTGCGTCCCGCGGTCATCGCGCGGAGCGGGTGTCAGGAGACCTCGGGGCCGACGGGTTGACGGGAGCGGCGGCTCGCGGACGGTCGGTCCCAGTAGGTTGATCTCCGTCGGTGCGGAGCCAGCAGGCCAGAGCAGAGCCGCTCGTGACTTTCCCGGAGGTGGGCACCCGTGGTGCGGGCGACAGAGAGCCATGCCCCGCAGCGCGGGGGGACCGGCCCCGTGGCTCTGCCGAGCACGCCGGGCGCGTCGGCGTATCAAGTTCAGCAGAGCCGACCTCAGCATGAGGGGTATGCTGCGCAGGCGGTCATACCAGCAGAACAAGGACCGGTGCCGAGGAGTGCGCTCGGACTGGTCAGCTACAACGGACGAGCTCCAGGGATCTGGCTCTCCTCCTGTCACGGGGGAGCCGGCTCCTCCACACTCGCCGCGCTCATCCCCAACAGTGTGAGCGCGGGACGCTACTGGCCGACGCCTGCACCCCCTGGGCAGTCCCAGGTGCTCCTGGTCGCCAGGAGCCACGCCGCGGGGCTGTGCGCCGCCCAGGCGGCCGTGGCGCAGTGGGCCGCGGGAGTCCTCCCGGGCGTCCAACTGATCGGTCTGGCCGTGGTGGCCGACGCTCCCGGAAAGCGTCCGAAACCGCTGGCGGACCTCATGCGTTTGATCGCCGGCGGCGTTCCGCGACTCTGGGACCTGCCGTGGGTCGAGGCCTTCCGTCTCGGCGACCCTCCGGACAAGGTGAGGCTTCCCCCCGCCTACGCGCGTCTGGTCCGCGATGTGGGCGGTCCGGCCCCCGCCTGATCGCAACACAGTCGCCGCCCGGCGGCGCTTGACGATCAGTGCGGCGCCCGGACCGTCCAGTACAAGTAACAGAACCGTGCTCGGAAGGAGCCCCGCCGGTCCAGCGCTGACAGGCGGCGACCCCTTCCGGGAAGAGGCCTATCGATCGCGCGGACGGCGGGTGCGCCGCGACGTGCGCCGGTGAGCCTGGCCAAGTCGCCGTCCGCCGACTTCGGCCGGACACAACCCCATCGCATCATCTCGGAGGACGCGCATGCTCGACGCGACGATCACGTGGACGGCCCACCTGCTCGACCATGCGGCAGCTCTCGCCAGGGACATCCCGAACCCCGGGCAGGGTGAGGCGCCGCCATTCGCGAAGAAGATCGAGAAGCTGCTGGGCTGGGCGGCGTGGGGCGGCCTGCTCGCCTGCGTGGCGGGTTTCGTCATCATCGGCGCCCGGATGGGGATCCAGCACAAGAAGGGTGAGGGGGGCAGTCACCTCGGAAGCATGTTCATCGTGGGCTTCGGCTGCCTGCTCATCGTGAGCGCGGGACTGATCGTCAGAAACCTCGCGGCTTGATGCCGGTTCCCCGGCGGCTGCGCGCGCGCGGTGGGGGTCGCACGAGCCGGGCGCCCGCGCACCGGCGCGTGTCGGTCCTGGCCGCCGCGCTCCTCGCGCTGGGCGCCGCCCTGCTCACGATCAGCCTTCTCCCCGCACCCGCACCCGAGGTCGTCCTGAACGGGCAGCGCGGGGAGGCCTCCTTGGAACGCTCTCAACCGGCCGATCCGCTCGCCGCGGGCCCGGCGCGACTCGCGGTCGAGGCCTTCCCGGCCGTCCAGGGACCGGTCCGGGTGCGGACCGCCGGCTTCGCGGCGCTGAGGGCGGAGATCGACTGGGACAAGACGGAGGACATCGAGTCGATCGACACCGATCCCGGCGGCAAGCTCCAGTTCGACCCCGAGTCGGGCCGGATCAGGATCTGCGACGCCAACTCCGACGACCACGTCGCGCGCGGCTACGCCATCCTCGACGGGAAAGAGGTGGCCTTCGCGCACATCGGTTCCAAGGGCCACTGCAAAGAGGCCGAGATTCCCGACTACAAGCGCACTACGAATTACCAGTTCAAGGTCTGCATCGCCAGAAGCAATTCGGACCCGGACGGGTACTGCAACACCAGCAACACCACCCAGTGGCCGAAGGAAGACAAGAAGAACGACTCCTGCTGGGATCTGAAGACCGATCAGGAGAAGATCGACTGCGTGGGGGGAGTGAAGGAGTTCTGCAATCAGTGGCAGCACACCAGCGGAATGTTCCCCAAGCAGTGCGAGAAAGACCATGCTGACAAGAAGTCGTCCGTACTCAGGCCCCCCACCAACAGGAAGCCGGACGTCAACGCCAGGCCCGACGCGTCGCTGCCGCGCGGCCACGCCAAGGGCGTCGGAGCGGTCACCGAGCCGATACAACCCCTCCTCCAATGGATGGTATGGACCGCCCTGACGGCGTGCGTCCTGGGCTTCATCCTGGTAGGGGGCAATATGGGGCTCAAACACAAGAGGGGGGAGTTCGGAGCGCATGCCACCGACCTGAAGTGGGTGCTGCTCGCGTGCGTGATGGCGGGCTCAGGGCTCGCCCTCGCGTTCGTCACCCTTCTCATCGATAACTTCTGAGAAAAGGCCCGTCGTGTTCAGGTCGAGCGATTTCGCAACCTCCCCTCCACGCCGTTCAGGTGGTTCCTGATGGATGATCTCCTCAATCAGGCGTGGGCGTGGCTCGTCGAAAGACTGCTGGATTGGGCGCTGTCGAGTTTTCAGACGTTCCTCACCTGGTGGATGAGCGACGCCTACAGCCTGCAGATCACCGGAGAAAAGGGCGGAGTCCTCTACGGGGTCCGCGAGTACAGCAACTGGATGACGGCCGGGGGAGCGTTCGTCGGTTTCCTCGTCGCGGCCGTCCGTCTCGCGGTCAGACGCAAGGGCGAGCCGTTCAGGCAGGCGATGTCCCACTTCTTCGAACTGGCCGTCATCGTCCTGACGCTGGCCACGCTGGTCAACCTGCTGAACATCGCCGGGCAGAGGTACTCGCACTGGATCGTCGAGGGCATGGGCCCGAAGGGCGATGCCTGGATCGACAACTGGAAGAGCGGGATCGACCTCCTCGGCGGGCACCAGGACGACACGTCGTTCATTCTGGCCTTCTTCGCCCTCGCCGCGGCGCTCTCGTCGGCGATCCAGTTCGTTCTGATGCTTTTCCGCAACGGCGCCCTCATCGTCCTGGTGGCCATTCTCCCGACAGTCGCCTCGGCCAGGTTCACCGCGTATGGAGATGCCGCCTACAAGCGATGTGTCGCCCTGCTGGTCGCCTTCGTCGTGGTCCAGCCGGTCATCGCGACGATCGACGCGAGTGCCCTGGCCCTGATGGCGTCCAAGTACGAGGCCGACCGCCTCGCCGGCCTGGCCCTCGTCGGCGGGTCGGTGTTCGCGATGCCGGCGACCATCCGCGCCGTGATGCCCGTGGCCACGGAGGGCATGGGCTTCTTCGGCCTCCGCCAGGTCGGCCACTTCACCTACGGCGGTACCGCGGTCACCATGCGCAAGTCGGCGACGGGTCTCTTCACAGGCCTGCTGGCGAGCGGCGGCGGCGGTAATGGCGGGGCGGCCCCCGCGCCGCGCAACCGCTCCGGCGGCGGCTGGAGTTGGGGTTGGGGTAACAGAGGCGGCGGTTCGGGCGGTGGATCGGGCGGCGGTGGAGCGACCCCCAGGCCGCCCAACGGACCGGGTGGCGGACCGGGTGGCGGCCCAGGCGGTGGACCGACTGGCGGACCGACCGGTGGACCGACCGGCGGACCGAACGGCGGACCGAACGGCGGACCGAACGGTGGGCCGGGCGGCGGTTCCGGCGGCGGCTCGGGGAGCGGCTCGGGCAACGGAGGACCGCAGGGTCCCTCGGGGGCCGACCCCTCTTCCGGTTCCAGCGTTCCCCCGTACACGCCTCCCCCTCCCGACTTCTCCTCCATCGGAGGCAACGGCAGCCAGATGCCGAGTTACCAGCCCCCGCCTCCCGGTTCCTCAAGCGGAGGCAGCGGGCCCCCCGGAGGCGGTGGCCCGACCGGCAGCAGCGGGAGTTCAGGCGGTCCAAGTGGCAGTTCGTAGCCGAAGGAACGAGGTGGAGGCGGCGTGACGTCCGACTATCGCGAACCCACGTACGGGAACTGGCGGAAGCCGGTGTCCCCCGGCCTCGGGCGGCTGGGACTGGCGGGCACGCTGATCCTCATGGTCGGGCTGATCGTCATCACCCTGATCGCGACACTGTCGCTGATGCTGGCCCTGTTCGGCGCCGTCGTGCTGGGGGTGGTCATGCTGCCGCTCGTCATCCAGGACGCGCACGGGCGGACCGCCCTCCAGTCGATCACGGCCCGGCTGACCTGGTGGTCGGGCCGCTCCCAGGGCTGGCACCTCTACCGTTCGGGCCCGCTGAGCGTGGTCCCGCACGGCTCGTGCCGGCTTCCGGGGCTGCTCGCCCAGTCCCGTCTGGTGGAGGGCCGCGACTCCTACGGGCGCCCGTTCGCCCTGGTCGTGATCCCGTCCACGAAGCACTACACCGTGGTGTTCGAGTGCAACGCCGAGGGTGCGGCGCTGGTCGACCAGAGCCAGGTCGACACGTGGGTCTCCCACTGGGGGCAGTGGCTGGCCTCGCTGAGCTACGAGCCGGGGCTGGCCTCCGCGAGCGTGACCATCGAGACGGCCCCCGACACCGGGACCCGCCTCCGGGAGGAGATCTACGCCAACACCGACCCGAACGCGCCCGAACTGGCCCGGCAGGCGCTGGACGAGATCGTCTGGAACTACCCGGTGGGCAGCGCCCGGGTCTCCACCCGCATCGCGGTCACCTACGCGGCCCTGCCGCAGCTCGGGGGCAAGCGCCGTGACCAGGACGCGATGGTGCGGGAGATCGGGATGCGCATCCCCGGACTGGTCTCCGGCCTGGCGATGACCGGCGCCGGATCCGCCCGTGCGCTGACCGCGAAGGAACTCGCCCGCGCCGTCCGGATCGCCTACGACCCGGACGCGCAGACGACCCTGGAGGCGGCCGAGGACCAGGAGATCAGCTGGGAGGACGCCGGGCCGGTCGCGGCGCAGGAGTCGTGGGACCACTACGTCCACGACAGCGGCTGCTCCATCACCTGGGGCATGTCGGAGGCGCCGCGGGGCGAGGTGCTGTCGAACGTGATGACGGGGCTGGTGGCCCCGCACCACGACATCGCCCGCAAGCGCGTCACCTTCCTCTACCGGCCGCACGATCCCGCCTCCGCGGCCCGGATCGTGGAACGGGACCGCCGGGACTCGCGGTTCCGCCTCGACGGCGCCTCCAGCGCCGCCCGGAACGAGATCGACGTCATCAAGAGCGACCAGTCGGCCCTGGAGGAGGCCCGGGGAGCGGGCGTCATCCGGTTCACCGTCCTCGTCACGGCCACCGTCCGCTCGGCCGAGGAGCTTCCGGTCGCGGCGGCCGCCGTCGACACGCTCACGGGCCCCGCGCGGCTGCGGCTGCGGCAGATGTACGGGTCGCAGGCGTCGGCGTTCGCGGCCGCCCTCCCGCTGGGCATCGTCATCCCCGACCACCTCCAGGTGCCGGCGCTGGTGAGGGAGGCCCTGTGAAGCGCTCCGCGGCACCGGTCCCCGCCGACGCGGCCGGAGAGCTGCCCGCCGAACAGGACGGCAGAAAAGGCAAGAAGCAGAAGGACAAGAAGCCCAAGCCCGAGCTCAAGCCCGGTTTCAGGGGGTTCAGCCGCCGTGGCGGGGGTCGCGCCTCCTACGTGGAGATGCCGTCGGAATGGCGCGGCACCACGGTCCAGGTGTGCGGGCTGTGGCCGTTCGGGGCCGGGTCGGGGACGCCGATGGTGGGGGTGCCGCTCGGCCGGGAGCTGACCACCGGCGCCGCGCTGTGCTGCGATCCGATCTCGTGGTTCCAGCGGGCGAACCTGATCCACAACCCGTCGGCCCTGGTGCTGGGCAAGCCGGGGCTGGGCAAGTCGACGCTGATCCGCAGGATGGTGGTGGGGCTGGTCGGGCAGGGGGTGTTCCCCATGGTGCTCGGCGACCTGAAGCCCGACTACGTCGACCTGGTCCGGGCGATGGGCGGGCAGATCATCAAGCTCGGCCGCGGGCTCGGCTCGCTGAACGTGCTCGACCCCGGGGCGACGGCGGACGCGGCGGCCAGGCTCCCCGAGCCGGCGCGGTCCAAGTTGATCGCCGACGCGCACGGCCGCCGGCTGAACATGGTCAGCGCGCTCGTCACGCTGCTGCGCGGGGGGCCGATCGCCGACACCGAGCGCACCGTCCTGAACGCCGCCCTGCGGGTGCTGGACGAGCGCCACCGCGGCGTGCCCGTCCTGCCCGACCTCATCAAGGTGATCGACGAAGGGCCGGAACGGCTGCGCGCGGTGACCCTCGCGCGCGGGGACGAGGCGCGGTACCGCGCGGCCGTCGACCCGCTGCACGCCTCGCTTCTCGGGATCCTGGACGGTCCGATGGGCGAGACGTTCGCGCACCAGACCACCACCGCGATCGAGTTGGACAACCCGGGCGGCGTCTGCATCGACATCAGCGGGATCGACGACTCCGACGCCGAGCTCCAGGCCGCCGTCCTGCTGGCGTGCTGGTCGGACGGGTTCGGCTCGATCGAGGTCGCGCACGCGCTGGCCGACGAGGGGCTCGAACCGCAGCGGCACTTCTTCGTCGTCCTCGACGAGCTGTGGCGGGTGCTGCGGTCCGGGCGCGGCCTGGTGGACCGGGTCGACGCCCTCACCCGCCTCAACCGGCAGCGCGGCACCGGGCAGGTGATGATCACGCACACCATGGCCGACCTGCTGTCGCTGAGCGACCGGGCCGACCGGCTCAAGGCCAAGGGCTTCGCCGAGCGCGCGGGCATGGTGATCTGCGGCGGGCTGCCGCAGGCGGAGATGGCGATGGTGAACGAGGTCGTGCGGATGTCCTCCATCGAGGAGCGCATGATCGTCGACTGGTCGACGCCGCCGTCCTGGAACCCCGAGCTCAAGCGGGACAGCGAGCCCCCGGGGCGCGGCAGGTTCCTGGTCAAGGTCGGCGGCCGCCCGGGCATCCCGTTCAAGGTGGAGCTCACCTCGGTCGAACGAGAGGTCAACGACACCAACAAGCGCTGGACCAACTCGACGACGAGGCCCCCCGCCCACACCCTCTGACCGGCACGGACACCAGGGCGCCCGTCCCGCGGCATCGAGCCGCGGGGCGGGCGCCGCTGTTTTCACGCCCCGCCTCACCTGATCTGAAACAGATCGTATGGACCTATTGAATATATCCATTAGGTGTTTTAGGTTGATGCGTCACGGAGACGCGTCGACTCCGCAGGTCACCCCACCTGCGGGGGCCGGGACCGGCTGAGCCGTCCGCCCGGTGGCGCCCGCCCTGCTCTGCACGAGAGAAGGACCACGCCATGCCCGAGTGGACGATCGACACCACCGCCGGCGAGCTGCTGCGCCGCGAGCACGGCCGCGAGGACGGCGCCAGGATCACCGAGGGGTGGCCGGATCTCGACCTCGGCACCGCCTACCGGATCCAGGACGCCCTGCTCGACCGCAAGACGGGCGCCGGGCAGACCGTCGTCGGGGTGAAGCTCGGCCTGACCTCGCGTGCGAAGCAGCGGCGGATGGGCGTCGACGTCCCGCTGACCGGCTGGCTCACCGACGCGATGACCCTGGCGCCCGGCGAGCCGGTCGCCGTGGGGCAGTTCATCCACCCGCGCGTCGAACCCGAGATCGCCTTCGTCATGGGCGCGCGGCTGAGCGGCCCCGGCGTGACGGCGGAGCGGGCGATGAGCGCGGTCCGGAGCGTGCACGCCGGGTTCGAGGTCATCGACAGCCGCTACCGCGACTTCGACTTCGCCCTGCCGGACGTGGTCGCCGACAACGCCTCCGCCTGCCGGTTCGCCGTCTCCGGCAGCGCCGTCCCGCCCGACGGCCTGGACCTGGCGGAGGAGTCCTGCCGGCTGAGCGTCGACGGCGAGACCGTCGACACCGCGACCGGTGCCGCCGTCCTGGGCCACCCGGCCAACGCCCTCGCGCTCGCCGCCAACGGGCTGGCCGAGCGGGGCCTGGCCATCGAACCCGGCTGGATCATCCTCACCGGCGGACTCACCGACGCCGTCCCCCTGCACCCCGGCAGCACCGTCTCCGTGGCGTTCGACTCACTCGGAGCCCTGTCACTCACCGGAACCCGCTAACGCCCCTCCGCGCCCAGCGCGCCTTCGCCCAGGAGTACCGACATGTCCTTCTTCCAACGCGGCATCCCACGCGGCCGCCGCAGGCGCCTCACACCGCTCGTCGCGGGCGCGGCCACCGCCGTGCTGGGGCTGACGGCCCTCACCGGCTGCGGCTCCGACTCCGGCGGGGAGGCCTCCGCCTCCGGCACGGCGGAGGTGAAGCTCGGGGTCATCCCCATCATCGACATCGCCCCGGTGAAGCTCGGGATCAGCAAGGGCGTCTTCGCCCGGCACAGGCTGAACGTCACCACGCAGGACGCCCAGGGCGGCGCCGCCATCGTCCCCGCCGTGGTCAGCGGCGACTTCCAGTTCGGGTACTCCAACCTCGTCAGCCTGCTCGTCGCCCGCGAGAAGGGCGTCCCGGTGACGATGGTCTCCGTCGGCGCCCGCGCCTCCGCGGACCCGGTGAAGGACGGATCCGGGCAGCTGATGACCGCGAACTCCGGGATCGCCGAGGTGGGCGACCTGAAGGGCAAGAAGATCGCGATCAACACCCTGAAGGGCATCAACGAGGTCGCCGTCGCGTCGGTCCTCAAGAAGAACGGGCTGGCGGCCGGCGACGTCACGCTGGTGGAGGTGCCCATCCCCAACATGCCGGCCGCCCTGAAGGCCGGCCAGGTGGACGCCGCGATGCTCAGCGAGCCGTTCATCACGGTCGCCCAGCGGCAGGGCGCGAAGCCGCTGCCGGTCAGCTACGCCGCGATGGGCGCGAACCTGCCGTTCGCCGGCTGGTTCACCTCCAAGCAGTACGCGGCCAAGAACCCCGACGTCGTGAAGCGGTTCTCCGCCGCGCTGAAGGAGTCCCTCCAGTACGCCGAGCAGCACCCGGACGAGGCGCGGGCCGCGCTGAACGGCTACCTGAAGCTTGACCCGGGGCTCAGCGACAAGGTCACCCTGCCCGGCTGGAACCCGGAGGCGGGGCAGGCCGAGATCGCGCCGCTCGCCCAGCTCACCGTCGACACCGGCCTGATCGGCAGCACCCGTCCGCTGGACGAGCTGTTCGCCCGGTGACGGGGCGAGTGACATGACGAGGACATCATGCTGACCAGGAGCCGGCGGTGGGCGGGAGCCGTGCCCGACCCGCTCCTCGGCCTGCTCGGAGCCGCCGCCTTCGCCGCCCTCCTCGAGGTGCTGCCGAGGACGGGCGCGGTCTCGCCGGACGAGCTGCCCCCGTTCAGCGCCATCGTCCGGGCGCTGGCCGCCGAGGCCGGCAGCTCCGGGTTCTGGGGCGCGCTGCTCGACACGCTCAGGGGCTGGGGATACGGGCTCGCCATCGCGGTCGCGGCCGGCCTGAGCCTGGGTCTGCTGATCGGCAGCGTCCCGGTCCTGCGGGAGGCGACCGCCTCGACGATCGAGTTCCTGCGCCCGATCCCCTCGGTCGCCCTCGTCCCGCTGGCCGTGCTGCTCTACGGCACGCGGCTCGGCTCCACGCTCCTGCTGGTGGTGTACGCCGCGAGCTGGCCCGTCCTGGTGCAGGCGATCCACGGGGTGCAGGACGTCGACCCCGTCGCCCGGGAGACCGCGGCCGCCTACCGGTTCACCCGGTGGGGCCGGCTGCGGTACCTGGTCTGGCCGACCGCCCTGCCGTACCTGCTGACAGGTGTGCGGCTCGCCGCCTCGGTGGCCCTGGTCCTGGCCGTCGCGGGCGAGCTGATCATCGGGTCCCCGGGGCTCGGCAGCGCGATCGGGCTGGCCCAGGCGAGCAACGCCGTCGCCGAGATGTACGCGCTGATCTTCGTCACCGGCGCGCTCGGAGTCTGCGTGAACCTGCTGACCCGGGCGCTGGAGCGGCGCGTGCTGGCCTGGCACGCGTCGATGCGGACGGAGGTGCCGGCATGAGGACCGTGCTCCGCGGCGCCGGACGGCTCGGCTACCTGCTGGGCCTGCCCGCCGTGCTGCTGACCCTCTGGTGGGTGTCGACCGCTTCGAGCACCGACTTCTACTTCCCGCCGCTGCGCACGATCCTGAGCGCGTTCGGCGAGACGTGGTTCTCCGCTCGCATCGTGGACGACGTGCTCCCCAGCGTCGCCCGCCTGGCGGCCGGGTACCTCGGCGCGGTGGCGCTGGGCGTGACGATCGGCGTCCTGCTGGGATCCAGCCGCCGGGTGAGGCTGCTGGCCGAGCCGGTGCTGGAGTTCTTCCGCGCCGTCCCGCCGCCCGTCCTGATCCCGGTGCTGATGCTGTTCGTCGGCATCGGCGACACCATGAAGATCACCGTCATCGTCATCGGGTCGATGTGGCCGGTGCTGCTCAACACCGCCGAGGGCGTGCGCGCGATCGACGAGGTGCTGGCCGACACGGCCCGCTCCTACGGCCTGACCGGAGCCGCCCGGCTGCGCCGCCTGGTGCTGCCGGCCGCCTCCCCGCAGATCGTCACCGGCATGCGGCAGGCGCTGTCGATCTCGATCATCCTCATGGTGATCAGCGAGATGTTCGCCAGTTCCAGCGGCCTCGGCTACACGATCGTGCAGTTCCAGCGCGGGTTCGAGATCCCCGAGATGTGGAGCGGGATCCTGCTGCTCGGCCTCCTGGGGTTCCTGCTGTCGCTGCTGTTCGGGCGCTTCGAGGCCCGGGCGCTGCGCTGGTACCGGGGGTGGCGCCAAGCCCAGAAGGGAAAGTCATGACCGGCACGGATATCGCGTCCCCCACCGCGGTGGGCACAGGAAGCGGCTCGGCTCTGCTCGACGTGCGGGGGCTGAGGAAGACCTACCAGACGTCCGGCCGCACCGTGGAGGCGGTGCGCGACCTCACGTTCGGGATCGCCGCGGGCGAACTGGCCTGCATCGTGGGGCCGTCGGGGGCCGGCAAGACGACCCTGCTGAAGTGCGTCGCCGGCCTCCTGACCCCGAGCGGCGGAGAGGTGGTGCTGGAGGGCCGTCCGGTGCTGCGGCCGCCGGAGAACATGGCGGTGGTCTTCCAGGAGTACGGGCGGAGCCTGTTCCCCTGGCTGTCCGTCGCGCAGAACATCGAGCTGCCGCTGAAGCAGAAGAAGGTGCCCAAGCGGCGGCGCGGCGAGCTGGTGGCCGAGGCGCTGGAATCGGTCGGCCTGGCGGACGCGGCGGGCGCCTACCCCTGGCAGCTCTCCGGCGGGATGCAGCAGCGGGTGGCGATCGCCCGCGCCATCGCCTACGAGCCGGCCGTGTTGATCATGGACGAGCCGTTCGCCGCCGTGGACGCCCAGACCCGCGCGGAGCTGGAGGACCTCACCCGCGAGCTGTGGCGGCGACTCCGCATGACGGTGCTGTTCGTCACCCATGACATCGAGGAGGCGGTCTACCTGGGCCAGCGGGTGCTGGTGCTCTCCGCGGCCCCCACGGTGGTCATGGACGACACCGTGATCGACCTGCCCGCGGAGCGCGAGCAGCTCGCGACGCGCTCCGATCCGCGCTTCGCGGAGCTCCGCGCGCACGTCTACTCGCAGGTGCAGCGGGCCAAGACCTACCACCGCGCCGACCGCGCCCGCCCCGCCGCCGGACCGGGGGAGGGCGGCGATGGATGACGCCGACCGCGACGTCCTCGCCGGAACGCTGGCGGAGCTGACCTGGCACGAGGTCGAGACGGCCGCCCGGTCGGGCGCCGTGCTGCTCTGGGCGTTCGGCGTGATCGAGCAGCACGGCCCGCACCTGCCGACGGGGACGGACGTCTACCTGCCCATGGCCCGGCTGCACGCCGTCCGGGCGCTGCTGGCCGAGCGCGGCGTCCAGGCGCTGATCGTGCCGCCCTACTACTGGGGCGTCAACGTGGTGTCGGGGGCGTTCCCCGCGTCCTACGGCGTGCGGCCCGAGCTGATGCGGGAGGTCATGGTCGACCTGCTCGCCGGGATGGCCCGCGACGGCTTCGGGCACGTGTTCTGCTTCTCCGGGCACGGCGACGCGCTGCACAACCGCACCGTCCACGACGGTGTCAAGGCCGCCTGCGAACGCACGGCGGCGGACGCGAGTTTCGTGACCGAGCCGGCGCTGGCCCGGCGCATCGGCCTCGACCCGGACGATCCGTACCTGACCCTCTACGGCCCGGACGAGGGCCCGCCCGAGGGACCGGTCGACGTCCACGCGGGGCGCTGGGAGACGTCCCTGATGATGCACACCCACCCGCGGCTGGTGCGCGAGGAGGTCCGCGCGCTGCTGGAGCCCAGCGGCCTCGGCCCCGACGAACTGGCCGTCTGGCGCCGGGGCCACGAGCACGCGCGCCGCGTCACCCCGGACGGCTACCTCGGCGACCCGGCCGCGGCCAGCGCCGGCGAAGGACACCGCACCCAGACCGCCGCCGCCGAGCAGGCCGCCGACGCGATCGCGCGGCGCGTCCGGCGGAGCGCCCAGGCCCACCCCCAGACAGGACGGAGGAACCATGGCTGAGATCAGCGTCGCCATGGCCGCGAGCCACGCTCCCGGCCTCACCGGCTGGTTCGACAAGGCCCCCGAGGCCGACCGCAGGACCGTGCTCGCGGCCTACGCCGAGATCCACGCCGCCATCGTGGAGTCCCGCACCGACGTGCTCCTCGTCATCGCGAACGATCACATCGCGAACGGGCTGGTCAGCGACTACGCGAACTTCACCTTCGGCCTGGCCGACCGGCACACCGGTCCCGACGAGTGGTTCAAGCCCTGGCTGCGCGTCGCGGACTACGACCTGCCCGGGCGCCCGGACGTCGCCGAGGCCCTGTACGAGAGCGTCAAGGACAGCGCTCCGCGCGTGCGCGCGGTCCGCGAGAACCTCCGCTACGACGACAACCTCTCCGTCCCGGTGACCATGGCGGATCTCGTCTCGACGGGCGTGGCGGTCGTCCCCGTGCTCCAGAACTGCACGGTGCCCCCCGTCCCGGACGAGCGCGTCTGCTACGCGCTCGGCGAGACGCTCGGCGAGGCCATCCGCACCCGGCTGCCCGCGGGGCTGCGGGTCGGGCTGCTCGGCTCGGGCGGCCTCTCCCACGAGCCGGGCGGGCCCCGCTACATGGAGATCGACGAGAAGTTCGACCGCTGGTGGATGGACCTGCTGGTCGAGGGCGACCACGAGAAGGTCCTCACCGACGCGACGTTCGAGCGGATGGAGGAGGCGGGCTCCGGCGGCACCGCGGAACTGCTGTCCTGGATGGTCGTCATGGGCGCCGTCGGCCCGCGCCCGTGCAAGGCGCTGGGCTACGCGGCCGTCGAGCAGTGGCGCTGCGGATTCGGAGCGGTCCGCTGGGACCTTTCATGACCTCGCCGCCTACACGAATGGACGACCCGGAAATGGCACTCGAATACTTCGACCCGCTGCTGCGGACCAACGACCTGGTGCAGGAACTGAAATGGGACCGCGAGCTGCGGGCCCGGTTCGAGTCGTCCGAGAAGGAGGTGCTGGACGCCTATCCGCTCACCGCCGAGGAACGCACGGCGATCCTGGACCGGGACTTCCGGAAGCTGTTCGAACTCGGCCTGCACCCCTACCTGCTCTCCCAGCTCGCACGGCTGATCTACGGGACGGGCGAGACGGCGGGCACCTCCGGCGCCGCGACCGCGCTGCTCAGGTCCCTGCTGGGAGACCGGTACGACTCCTACATGGCCGAGCGTGGTGAGTAAGGCCGTGCCCCTCGGAGACGTGACCGGGCGCGGGCCCGGCCCGCGGACGCCGGTCATCGACGTTCACACGCACGCGATGCCGATGCCGCTGCTGCGGCACCTGGAGCGCCGGGGGCTGGCCGACCTGTCCCGCGCCGCGGAGCGCGTGCTGAACCTCGACCCGGCGATCTGCGGGCTCGCGCCGGGATCACCCATTCCGCTCGCTCCCGAACAGCACGACATGGAGCGCCGCCTGGCCTCCCTCACCACGATGGGGGTGGACCACCAGGTCGTCGCCGCGCCCCCGTTCCTGTTCGCCTCCGAGTCCGACGACGACCGGCTCACGCTGGAGGTCACCCGCCTGGCCAACGACGCGCTCGCCGAGTTCGTCGCCGGTTCCGGGGGCCGGCTGTCCGGCCTGGCGACCGTCCCGGTCGGGCACCCGGGCGCGGCGGACGAGCTGGCCCGCTGCCTGGACGAGCTCGGCATGGCGGGTGCCACCATGGGCACCTTCGGCGGCGGGCGGGAACTCGACGACCCGGTCAACGAGGAACTGTGGCGGGCCCTCGCCGCACGGCGCTGCTTCACGCTGCTGCACCCGAGCCGCGTCTCCTCCCGCGACCGGCTGGCCGACTACCACCTGGTCCAGCTGCTCGGCTATCCCATGGAGACCGCGCTGGCGACGTCCAGGCTCGTCTTCGGCGGTGTGCTGGACCGGCACGACCTGGTCCTCTGCCTCGCGCACGGCGGCGGGTGCGTCCCCGCCGTCAGCGGACGCCTCGACCTGGGCTGGCGGCGCAAGCCGGTCGCGCGGGTGACGAGCCGCACGCCGAGCGACTACCTGCGCCGGCTCCTGTACGACACGGCGGTCTTCGACACCGGGGCGCTCGGCCGGCTGGTCAAGGACATGACGGCCGGCCACGTGCTCCTGGGCACCGACACCCCGTTCGACCTCGTCGACCACGACCCCTTGCGGACCGTGCGCGCGTTGGGAGTGGACGCCGGGCAGGAGACCGCCATCCTGGGAGGCAACGCCGCGCGTCTGCTCGGACTGCGCGTCGCCCGGCCGGACCCGGACGGCCGGGGCGAAGGACCCTCCGCTCCCCCCATCCCACTTGAAGGACACCCCACATGAGCACCGACAAGGCCGCGACCGAGCTGCCCCGGCTCTCCCTCGCCGAGACCGTCGCCAGGCGGATCGAGGCGCGGATCGCCGAGGACGCCCTCGCCCTCGGCCACCGCCTCGGCACCCGGGACAGCCTGCGCCGCGAGTTCGACGTGGCCGCCGGGACGCTCAACGAGGCGGTCCGGCTGCTGACGGCGCGCGGCACGATCTCCGTCCGCCCCGGCCCCAAGGGCGGGATCTTCGTCGCGTCCCCGCCGCCGCTGGTGCGCCTGGGCCGCAAGATGCTCGAACTCAGCGGGGACTCGGTCTCGGTCTCCGACTGCCTCGTCATGCGCGAGGCGCTGGAACCGCTGCTCGCGCGGGAGGCCATGCGGCACCGCACCGAAGGCGACGTCGCGGACCTGCGCCGGCTGGCCGAGGCGATGGCCGCGGCCGTGGAGAGCGACTCCGAGGACGGTGTCGGGTATCTCGCCGCCAACTGGGCCCTGCACCGCCGGATCGCCGAGATAACGCCGAACAAGGTCCTTCAGCACACCTACATCTCGCTGCTGGAGTTCGTGGAGAACAGGTTGCGCGGGGTCACCTCCAACGAGCCGTCCACGAAGTACGTGGACGGACCGGCCGTCCACAAGGAGCTGGTGGAGGCCATCGCGGCCGACGACCCCGACCGCCTGGACGCCGCCGTCGCGGCGCACGCCGCGCTCACCGCCACCCGCCGAGGCGTCACATGAGCGCCCCGCAGACGGCCCTGCTCGTCATCGACATGCAGAACGACTACTGCCATCCCGACGGCGTGTTCGCCCAGGCCGGGCTTCGCGTCACCGGACTGGACGGTCTCGTCGGGCACGTCAACACCCTCGCCGCCGCCGCCCGCTCCGCGGGCCGTCCCGTCATCTGGGTGCGGATGGAGTGGGCGGAGGACGCCGACGTGGGGTTGCTGGCCGAGCGGAGCCCGTTCCTGCGCGCGAGCGGGCTGAGGCGTGGAACGTGGGGCGGCGAACTGGTCGCCGGACTCGACCGGGCGCCGGGCGACCACGAGATCACCAAGCCGCGCTTCGACGCCTTCCACCGCACCGGGCTGGACGGGCTGCTGCAGGATCTCGGCGTCGGCACGATCGTGGTGGCCGGTGTGCGCACCGACTTCTGCGTCGAGTCCACCGTCCGCGCCGCCTTCTTCCGCGACCTGCGCGCGGTCGTGGCGAGGGAGGCGGTCGCCGGGTACTTCGAGGACCTGCACCTCGGCAGCCTCCGGCTGATGGGCACCGTCTTCGCCGAGGTCGTCTCCGTGGACGAGGCGGCCGGCGCGCTGGCCGGGGCCGCCCGGACGCCGGGAGGCCCCCGGTGCCCCTGATCGAGGTGACCCTGGTCGCCGGACGGCCGCCGGAGCAGCTGCGCGAACTCATCACCCGCCTGACGGCGGCCGCCGAGGCGGCCACCGGGGCACCCCGAGCCAACATCCGCGTCATCCTCCGCGAGGTGCCCGCCGCTCACTGGGCCGCCGGAGACGTGACCATCGAGGAACGCAACGAGGAACAGCCATGAAACTGATCCCCCACGTCATCGACGGCCGGGAGACCGCGTCCCCCCGGGACGACCGCTTCGCCACCGTCGACCCCTACACCCGGAAGCCCTGGGCGGAGGTGGCGCTCGGCGGCATGGAGGAGGCCGGGCTCGCCGTCACGGCCGCGCGCCGCGCCTTCGACGAGGGGCCCTGGCCGCGCATGGGGTACGCCGAACGGGGCGCGATCCTGCACAGGCTGGCCGACCTGGTCGAGGCCAACCTCGACGAACTGGCCCTGGCCGACACCACCGACATGGGCAAGCCCATCTCCGACACCCGCGGCAAGGACGTGCCCCGGTCGGCCTACAACTTCCGGTTCTTCGCCGACCACGCGCGCCTGTCGGCCGCCGAGGCCCTGCCCATGGACAGCGGCCACCACGCCTACACCCGCTTCGAACCGGCCGGTGTCGTCGCCGCCATCGCGCCGTGGAACTTCCCCCTCATGCTGGAGACCTGGAAGATCGCCCCGGCGCTGGCGTGGGGCAACACGGTGGTGCTGAAGCCGGCCGAGCAGACCCCCGCCTCCGCGGCCCTGCTGGCGAGGCTGGCGCTGGAGGCCGGGATGCCGCCCGGCGTGCTGAACGTCGTCCACGGCTACGGGCCCGGCTCCGTCGGCGAGGCGCTGACCAGGGACCCGCGCGTCGACCGCATCACCTTCACCGGGGAGTCCGCCACCGGCCGCGCCATCGCCTCCGCCGCGGCGGCGAACCTCACCCCGGTCAGCTTCGAGCTCGGGGGCAAGGGCGCCAACCTCGTGTTCGCCGACGCCGACCTCGACCTCGCCGTCTCCTGGTCCATCAAGGCGATCTTCAGCAACGCCGGGCAGGTCTGCCTGGCCGGCAGCCGCCTGTTCGTCCAGCGCGAGGTGTACCAGGAGTTCCTGGACCGCTTCGTCGCCGCGGCCGAGGCCCTCGTGCCCGGGGACCCCAGGGACCCCGCGACGCAGCTCGGCCCCCTCGCCTCCGAGGAGCACTACGCGAAGGTGATGGCCTACCTCGACGGCGTGCCCGGCGAGGGCGGCAAGATCGCCACCGGTGGCGCGGGCGCCGAGGGGCTGTTCGTCCGGCCGACCGTGGTCGTCGACGCCCCCGCGACCGCGCGCGTGCGCCGGGAGGAGATCTTCGGTCCGGTCGCCGTGGTCACGCCCTTCGACACCGAGAACGAGGCCGTGGCCGCCGCCAACGACACGCCGTACGGCCTGAACGCGATGGTGTTCACGGAGAACCTCTCCCGGGCCCACCGCGTGTCGGCGGCCCTGAAGGCCGGCACGGTGTGGACGAACTGCTTCTTCGTCCGCGACCTGCGCGCGCCGTTCGGAGGGGTCGGCGACTCCGGCCTCGGCCGCGAAGGCGGCACCTACAGCCGCGAGTTCTTCACCGAGCCCAAGGCCGTGGTCATGGCGATCGATCCGAACGGCTGAGGGGCGGAGCCGGGCGCGACCGCCGGAGCAGGGCCGGCACGGTGACCGCGGACCGCCGGGCCGCCGTCAGAGGTTCACGCGGTAGACGGTCGGGGGGCGGCCCGCATCCGGAACCGGAATCCGCCCGAAGGCCCGGTCGGTTTCCGCTGGACGCCGAAATGCCGACAGACCCGGCCGTTTCCTCTATTGGCATTCCTAGGGCCGGGTCACCCAGCGGAAAGCGGTGGTCCAACGGCCTGGACCGGCTCGCGATTCTGATCAGGATCCGGTCTGCGGAGCGTCAGAGTCTTGTCGGTTTTATGGCGTTTTTGTATGTTCACTGAAACCGGGGGAAGTTCGTTGTCCCGCCGTCCGCCGCCGACTCGGGTCCCGGGCCCGCGGCGCCGGCCGCCGATCTTCCGAGGAGACGCCATGTCCGACGTCAAACGCCGCGATCTGCTCGCCGGTGTCGCGGCCCTCACCGGGTTCGCGACCGTCGGCCTGCTTCCGGGGACCGCCTCCGCCGCGACCCGGCGGCGCCCCGGCGCCCTCCTGCCGCCGTCCCTCACCCCCGGCGACAGGGCGGTGGTCGCCCGCGTCGACGCCCGGCGGGCGATGCGGCACCTCAGAGTGCTCAGCGACGAGATCGGCTGGCGCATCGCCGGCACGCCGTCGGAGCACCGGGCCGCCCGCTACGTCGCCGGCAGCCTGCGCGATCTCGGCTACACGGTCGAACTCCAGCCCTTCCCGGTCGCCGACAAGTATCTGGCGGAGATCCGGTCCCGGGGCGAGCGGGCCTGGCAGTGCAGCGCCTCCCCGCAAGGGGCCGTCGCCTCGGTGGACGGCACGGTGGTGGACGCCGGCCGGGTCACCGAGGTCACCGGTGACGCGCGCGGCCGGCTGGTCCTGTTCGACCGGATACCCGGCATGGAGACCGAGCAGGCCAAGGCCGCCGCGGGCGCGGGTGCCGCGGCGGCGCTCATCGTCAACGCGCGGTCGGTCACCTACCCCGAGCGCAAGGCCGGCTGCTTCGTCCCGGTGCTGAAGGAGACGGTCGCGATCCCGGTGCTGGGCCTGGCCGAGTACCACGGCGAGCGGGTCCGCGCCGGTGCCCGCCGCCTGTCCTTCGAGGTCACCCACCACTCGGGCCTGACCTCGTACAACGTCCTGGCCGAGCGGAAGGCGTCGTTCCCCAACCCCGCGGGCAAGGCCGTCATCGTCAGCGCCCACTACGACAGCGTCCCCGGGTCCCCCGGCGCCAACGACGACGGCAGTGGAACCGTGCTGTGCCTGGAACTGGCGCGCGCGCTGAAGCGGCTGCCGACCCAGCAGGCGATCCGCGTCTGCCTGTGGGGTTCGGAGGAGAACGGCCTGGTCGGTGCCCGGCACTACGTCAAGCAACTCGACGAGGAGGGCGTCGCGCGGATCACCGGCTGCTTCCAGAACGACATGGTCGCCACCAGCCATCCGCCCGCGGGAACGTACTGGCTGCTGTCCGTGGACGGCGCGGACAACACCACCACGGCCGCGGTGAACGCCGCCGCGAAGCGGCTCGGCTACTCCGACCAGGCCAAGGGCCCCACCGCCCGGGGCTCCAGCGACCACGAGGCCTTCTACGAGCGCGGCATCCCGGCGGGCAACTTCAGCTGGCGCGGCGGTGAGGCGCCCAGCCAGCTGGAGCCCCTCTACCACACCCCCGAGGACACGATCTCCCAGAACGTCAGCCTGGAGCGGTTGCAGGTGTCCCTCGAACTGATCGGCTGCGCCCTCTACGACGTGGCACGCCGCAAGTAGCGGCAACGGCGTCAGCCGAGCGGGTCGCTCCACCAGGCGGCCGTGTCGGGCGGGAGGACCGCTTCCCCGCCTTCCGTACGGATCGGCTCGCTGCTCAGCAGGAGCGAGCGGCGGGCCGGGATCTGGACGCTCCGGTCTCCGGTGTTCACCGCGCACAGCATCCGAGGGCCGCCGGACGGGCCGCCGCGCTCGAACGCCAGGCAGCCCGGCGGCGCGTCCAGCCAGCGCAGCTCCCCGTCGCCCAGCGCCGGATGGCCGCGCCGGATCCGGAGGGCCCGGCGGTAGAGGCTCAGCATGGACAGGTCGTCGTCCCGCTGCGCCTCCACGGTGATCGACTTCCATTCGGGCGGGGACGGCAGCCAGCCGCCGCCCGGCCCGAACCCGAACGGGGGCTCGGTGCCCGACCAGGGCATCGGCACGCGGCAGCCGTCCCGGCCTCCCTTGAGGCTTTCCAGCTGCGGGTCGGTCAGCAGCTCGGCCGGGATGTCGAGCACCTCGGGCAGACCGAGCTCCTCTCCCTGGTACACGTACGCCGAGCCGGGCAGCGCCAGGGTGAGCAGCGCCGCCGCCCGGGCCCGCCGCCTGCCGGGTTCGCCGTCGCCGTAGCGGGTGACGTGCCGCTGGACGTCGTGGTTGGACAGCACCCAGGTGGTGGGCGCGCCGACCGAGCCCGTCGAGGCCAGGGAGTTCTCGATCACCGAGCGCAGCGCGCCGGCGTCCCAGCCGGTCCTCATGTAGTCGAAGTTGAACACCTGGTGGAGCTCGTCCGGCCGCACGTAGTTGGCCAGACGGTCGAGCGAGGGCGCCCACGCCTCCGCGACCCCGATCCGCTCTCCGGGGTAGGAGTCGAGCAGCCGCCGCCAGCCCCGATGGATGTCGTGCACCCCGTCCTGGTCGAAGTACGGCACCTTGCCGCGTCCCAGCAGCCGCGACTGGGGCGCGTCGCCGACGTCGGGCAGGCCCGCCGCCTTGACCATGCCGTGTGCCACATCGACGCGGAATCCGTCGGCCCCCATGTCCAGCCAGAACCGCAGGACGTCCTCGAACTCGGCGCGCACCTCCGGGTGCTCCCAGTTCAGGTCGGGCTGCTGCGGAGCGAACAGGTGCAGGTACCACTGCCCGTCGGGCAGCCGGGTCCAGGCGGGGCCTCCGAAGACCGACTCCCAGTCGTTGGGCGGCAGCTCACCGGCGGCTCCTCGCCCCGGCCGGAAGACGTAGCGCTCCCGCGCCGGACCGCGGATCCCGGCGGCCAGCGCCTCTTGAAACCAGACATGCTGGTCGGAGGTGTGGTTGGGCACGATGTCGACGATGACGCGCAGCCCCAGTCCGTGCGCGTCCTCGATCAGGCCGGCGGCGTCGGCGAGCGTGCCGAACGTCGGATCCACCGAGCGGTAGTCCGCGACGTCGTAGCCGCCGTCGACCATCGGCGAGGCGTAGAACGGCGTGATCCACAACGCGTCCACGCCGAGCGCGGCCAGATAGGGGAGCCGGCTGCGGATTCCGTTCAGGTCGCCGACGCCGTCCCCGTCGGCATCGGCGAAGCTGCGGACATAGATCTGGTAGATGACCGCGTCACGCCACCAGCGCGTATCGCCCGCCGGAAGGCCTGATGACTCCGCAGGGCTCCCCACTCCGCGCGTCGGTGAAGGAGGCCTCGATGACAGATGCATAAGAGGGACTGTCTGGAGAGCCGTCCGATGCGCAGAAACGATGCCCGCCACACCAGCAGCGCGGCGATGGTTCGAGGGCGGCTACGTCACCGGCGCCTACCACGTCCGCGACCCCGAGAAGCTGTCCCGTGTGGAACAGGAGACCACCCTGAGCCGCTGAGGCCGGAACCCCGCGACGCTCACCGCGGAGTGGGCCTAGCACTACCCCCATTGACGTCCTGCCCCTACGGCCCGGCGGGTCCCCCGGGCCGAGCATGGGTGTCATCGGCCCCCGGGAAGCGCCCGGTTCCGGCCGCACGAAGGGGTGATGGACACATGAGCGGGTCCAGGACTCGAACCACGGCACTGGGCGCCGCGCTCGCCCTCGCCGGTACGTGGGCCCCGGCGATGCCGGCCCACGCTTTCGCCGGGCACCGGCCCGCCGTGCAGAGGATCCGGTCTTCCGGCACCACGGAACTGACCTCCGGCTGGGCGATCCGGTCGTCCGCCGACACGAGCGACACCGGTGCCGAGATCTCCAAGCCGGACTACTCGACGAAGGGCTGGCTGCCGCTGTCCCGGCCCCAGACGCTGATGGCGGGCCTGCTGGAGAACGGCCGGTACCCGAACATCTTCCACAACGACAACATGGCGAAGGTCCCGGCCGGCCAGTTCGACGTGAACTGGTGGTACCGCGAGCAACTCACCGTCCACCCCCGGAAGGGCGGCCGCACGTCCCTCGTGATGAACGGCGTCTCCGGGAAGGCCGACCTCTGGATCAACGGGAAGAAGATCGCCGGAGGCGTGCAGCTCCAGGGCTCGTACGCCCGGCTGGAATACGACATCACGCCCTACGTCCGGGACGGGGCGAACGCCATCGCGCTCGACGTCTCCCGCAACGACGCCGACATCACCAAGTTCGACACGCCCATGCGGTACCTGACCCAGAACCAGGTCGACTGGAACCCCATGGCGCCCGACCAGAACACGGGCCTCCAGTACGCGCCGCAGATCGTCCAGGAGGGCCCGGTCTCGGTCCGCGACACCCACGTCCTCCAGGACGACGCCCGTGACCTCTCCACCGCCGACCTGACCGTCAAGGCCGACGTGCGCAACAACACCGCCTCGGCGCAGCGGGTCCTCGTGTCCGGCACGGTCACGCACGGCTCCACCCGCGTCGCCTGCAAGGTCACGGTCACGGTCCCCGCGCACGCGACCCGCACGGTCGCGCTCACCAAGGCGGACTGCCCCGGCCTGCACCTGGACCATCCGGCCGTGTGGTGGCCCTACCAGATGGGCGATCAGCCGATGTACCACCTCGCGCTGGACGCGTCCGTGGGCGGGGCGGTGTCCAGCGCCGCCGCCGAGGACTTCGGCATCCGGACGGTGACGTCGCGGCTCACCAGGCCCGTCCCCGGCAAGACCCACGGCAAGGACGGCTACCGGCAGTTCGCCATCAACGGCAAGCCGCTGGTCGTCCGCGGCGCCGGATGGTCACCGGACCTCTTCCTGCGCTACTCCCCGTCCAACGTCTCCGACCAGATCTCCTACATCCGGAACATGGGCCTCAACGCCGTCCGGTTCGAGGGCAACTTCCCACCCGACGACATGTTCGCCCAGCTGGACCGGGCGGGCGTCCTCGCCATGCCGGGCTGGCAGTGCTGCGCCCTCTGGGAGGGCAAGTCGTCGACCTGGCCGGACGCCGTCAAGGCCAACGCGTCCAACCAGGCGGGCACGATGGCGGAGCGGCTCCGCGACCACCCGAGCGTCTTCACCTTCTTCCAGGGCAGCGACGACGCGCCCGACCCGGAGAAGGAGGCCCTCTACCTGAAGGCGTTCGAGCAGGCCGACTTCCGGCTCCCGCAGGTCGCCGCGGCGGAGTACAAGTCGTCGCCCAAGCTCGGACCGGCCGGCACCAAGGAGGGCGGCTACAACTACTTCCCGCCCAACGCCCTGTGGAACAACAGGCGGGAGACCGTCAACACCGACGACCCGACGCTCAGCATGACCGGCAGCGCCTGGGGATTCGACACCGAGGTCAGCACCGGCAACACCATCCCGACGCAGGACTCCCTGAACCGCTTCCTCCCCCCGGGCGAGCAGAAGAAGATCTGGGACCCGGCGACCGCGAAGGGCCAGACCGCCGGCCAGGACATGTACCACACGTTCTTCTACGCCGACTACACGCGCCTGTCACGGATGGGCGTCTACAACACCCCGCTCTGGCACCGGTACGGCCCCTGGAAGGACGCCTCTTCGTACCAGAAGACCGTCCAGCTCGGTCAGTACGAGGTCACCCGCGCGCAGTTCGAGTCGTACATCGGCAACTCCACCGACAAGGCGAACCCGAGCACCGGAATCATCTACTGGATGCTGAACAAGGCGTGGCCGTCGCTCCAGTGGAGCATGTACGGCTCCGACTTCGACCAGCCGGGCGTCTACTTCGGCGCGAAGAAGGCCAACGAGCCGGTGCACGTCATGTACTCCTACGACGACGGCTCCATCAAGGTCGCCAACCTGACCGGCGCCCGCCAGGACGGCCTGCGCGCCACCGCGCAGATCATCGACCTGGACGGCAGGGTCCGCGCCACCGCCACCGCGCCCGTCGGGTCGCTGGGCAGCCAGGACGTACGGACCGTCCTGCGCCCGAAGGTCCCGGCCGGCATCTCCGGAACCTACTTCGAGAAGCTCACCCTCACCCGCGGCTCCGAGGTCGTCAGCCGCAACGTGTACTGGCTCTCGACGAAGGCCGACAAGGTCGACTGGCCGAAGACGCACGCGCCCGGCCAGTACACCCCGTCCAACGGGTTCGCGGTCTTCCAGAAGGACGGCTACGCCGACCTGACCGGCCTGCGCGCCCTCAAGCCCGCCGACATCGAGGTCCAGGCCGCCACCCACCGCGAGGGCCGCGAGATGGTGACGAGCGTGACCGTCCGCAACGTCGGGCACGGCGGCGCTCCGGCCCTGTTCACCCGGGCCGACCTGTTCGCCGGCGGCAGGCAGGTGCTGCCGATCCGCTGGAGCGACAACGACGTGACGCTCTGGCCCGGCGAGCAGCAGACCATCACCGCCCGTTACTCCGCCACGTTCGCCAAGCCCGACGTTCGCGTCAACGGCTTCAACGTCCCGACTCGAACCCACCACGCCGCCTGACCGGCACGAACGGCCGGATGGGGACCAACCCCCATCCGGCCGTTGCGCCGTGCGCTACCTGGGTCGGGCTAGGCCGTCGCGGGAGCCTCGGCCCTGCGGTGCGCGGGGGCGGGCCGGCTCTGCTCGCGGGTGTGCGGGAAGAGGGCGAGCCAGATCAGCGCCGCACCCGCCGGCAGGAGGTCCAGGTCGGCCGCGATGCCCACGAAGGCCAGGACGAGCAGGACGGGACTGGCGGCGACCGCCCAGCGCCGGGGGCCGACGACCGCGTGCTGGACGAGCAGCGCGGTCAGGCCCAGCATGAACAGCACCGGCCCGATCTCGTAGAGCGCCTGGGGGAGGACGGCCGGGACGTCCGCGTACCGGTCGGAGAGCGCGCTCTTCTCGGCGGCGTCCGCCGCCCGCAGGCCGACGACGATGTCGATGATCGCGACACGGACGAAGGTGACGAGCCCGACGGCGGCCACCGCGGTGAGGGCGCCGGCGGTGATCCGGCGTGCCCTGCCGCGCTCCGCGGCCGGCATGCGCCCCCACAGGCCCGCGATCACCGATCCGTACAGCAGCAGCGACCCCAGGAAGAGCAGGTGGCCCACCGTCCAGGCGGGTCCGGGCCCGTGCTGCCCGTCGCGGCCGTCGATCAGCCGGACGACGCCGTAGGCGAGCATGAGGGCGGGGGCGAGATGGAAGGCGATCCTGGTCATGAGCGGTTCTCCCGGAGGTCGAGGCTTGCGTCCCTGCCTTATCGATCTTCAGGGAGAGCGGTGGTCCGGGGGATCGCCGCCGCGGGGGGTCTTCGGGCATCGGTGGCGCGGGGGAGAACCGGGGCGCGGCTCCCTCGTGCGAGGGAGCCGCCCCTCAGGAGGGCTCGATCAGCCGGGTCTCGTACGCGGCGATCACCGCCTGGGTGCGGTCGCGGATGCCGAGCTTGGCCAGGACGTTGCTCACGTGGGTCTTCACGGTGTGCTCGCTGACGACCATGGCCGCGGCGATCTCCGCGTTCGACAGGCCCCGGCCCAGCAGGCGCAGGGTCTCGCGCTCCCGTTCGGTCAGGACCGACAGGCGGTCGGAGACCGCCGCCCCGGCGCGCGGGCGGTTGCGCGTGATGTCGGCGATCAGGCGGCGGGTGACGGTGGGCGCGAGCAGCGACTCCCCCATCGCCACCACCCGGACCGCGTGCACGAGGTCGTCGCGGCGCACGTCCTTGAGCAGGAACCCGCTCGCCCCGGCGTAGAGCGCGTCGTACACGTAGTCGTCCTGGTCGAACGTGGTGAGCATGACCACGCGGGTCCGGGTCTCGGCGCACACGACCTTCGCGGCCTCGATGCCGTCCATGCCCGGCATGCGGATGTCGAGCAGCGCGACGTCGGGGTCGTGCTCGCCCACGGCGGCGATCGCGGCGGCGCCGTGGTCCGCCTCGCCCACCACCTCGATGTCGGGCTGCGCGTCCAGGATCATCGCGAAGCCGGTGCGGACGAGCTCCTGGTCGTCGGCCAGCACCACCCGGATCACGCGGCCACCGTCGCGGCGCAGGGCAGGGTCGCCGAGACCCGGAACCCGCCGCCCGGCAGGGGACCGGCCTCGGCCGCGCCGCCGCAGGCGGCGGCGCGTTCACCGATGCCGATGAGGCCGTCGCCGCCCCGCCGCCAGCCGTCGGCTCCGTCCCGGCCCCGCCCGTCGTCGGTCACCGTGATCTCCAGTTCGTGGTCGGTCCAGCGGAGCAGGACCTCGGCCGCCCGCGCGCCGGCGTGCTTCACCGTGTTGGTGAGCGCCTCCTGCACGATGCGGTACGCCGCCAGGTCGGCGTCGGCGGCCAGCTCGCGGCGCACGCCCTCGACCGTGAGCCGCACGTTCACCTGGGTGCGGTTGACGTGCTCGACCAGGCCGGGCAACGCGCCGATGGTCGGCTGAGGCGCGCGTACGCCGTGGTCCTGCTCCTTCTTCAGCACGCCCAGCGTGCGGCGCAGCTGGGCCATCGCGTCCCGGCCGGCGTCGGCGATCGCGTCGAAGACCCGTTCGGCCTGGGCGGGATCGGTGTGGACGACCACCGGACCCGCCTCCGCCTGGACGACCATGAGGCTGACGGCGTGCGCGAGCACGTCGTGCATGTCGCGGGCGATGCGGGCCCGTTCCTCCGCCGCCGCGCGCGCCGCCTCGGCCTGGCGTTCGCGTTCGAGCGCCTCGCGTTCGCGTTCGAGCTGCGAGGAACGCTCGACCAGCGCGTTCGACCGCTCCCGCGCGGTCCGCGCCAACGTGCCGAGCAGGAACGCCGTCATGGGCAGCAGCAGCGTGAACATGAACTCGCCCGCGTCGTTGTTCTTGACGAGCAGCGCGCCGGGCGGGATCGACGCCACGATCACGCCGATGAAACCCCACCGCTGCCAGCGGTGCCGCCCCAGGTCGGCGAGGGTGTAGATGGCCACCAGCGCGCCGTACTGCAGCATCTGGCCCGGCCGGTGGTGCAGCGACACCCCCATGGCGAAGCACGCGACCACCAGCGCGACCGCGAACGGCGCCCGGCGCCGCCACACGAGCGGGACGACCGTGCCGAGGTTGAACACCACGCCGAGCGGCGTCACCTCGGGCGCCGTGGCGAACGGCACGAACACCGGGACGGCGACCGCCGCGGCGACCAGCACGTCCCCGGGGCGGACGCCACCCCCGCGCCGCCGCAGCCACCCGGGGGGACCGAGACCGCACAACCGATCTGACATCCCCCCAGTATCGGCTGGTGCGCGGCATGCCCACCTCGCTCGCGCGAGGGATCTTCACGGGCTCTACTCGTGGGTGCCGACCACCGCGTCGCCGGGTCGGTGGCGCAGCAGGGCCAAGGTGGGCAGGAGCGTGGCGGCCAGGACGAGCGCGAGGGCGCCCCCGACGACCGCCGCGGCGCTCCACCAGGGTCCCGCCGGGGTCACCGATCCCAGCACGCTCAGGCTGAGCGGCATCAGCGTCGTCGCCGCGATCAGCGCGCCGAGGAGGACGCCCGCGGCGGAGACCAGGACGGCCTCGATCGCCATCATCTGCATGACCTGCCGGCGGGTGGCGCCGACGAGCCGGAGCAGCGAGAAGTCGCGCCGTCTCTCGACGGCGGCGAGGACCTGGGAGTTGACGAGGGCGATGGCCGCGTAGCCGACGACGACGGCGAGCACCAGATACGCCATCCACGCCTGGGTGTCGTCCTGGTCCTGCCGGGCGAGGGAGAGCGTCTCGCGGTCCGCGACGTGGAGTCCGGGGTGCTGTCCGGCCAGCGCGGACAGCGTCGCCGCCAGTTCGGCCCGGTCCGTTCCGAGCCGGGCGCTCACCATGATCTGCGGGACGGGGCCGGAGTCGGTGTGCCCGATGAGGACCGACGCGGGCAGCAACGCGGTCTCGTAGCCCCGCCTGCCGTTCACGGTGGCGACCAGTTTCAGCTTGACCCGCGTGCCGTCGCCGAGCCGCATCGGGACGAGGTCGCCGAGCTCGCGGCCGCTGGCGTACCGGGTCGGCAGGGCGACGGTGTCGCCGTGCAGCGCGTCCAGGGCGCCGCTGGCCGCGCGGTACGCGGTCGTCTGGGTGATCCCTTCGGGGGTGATTCCCAGCAGCGACATGGCGGGGACGTCTGGCGCCCCCTCGCCCCCATCCCCCTCGGCCACGACGGGATCTGCCAGTTCTTCGGGCTCGATGAAGCCGAGGCTGGTGATCTGGGCGGTGGCGGCCGCGACTCCCGGCTGCGCCCTGACCGTGTCGACCAGGTCCAGCGGCAGGCCGGGCTCTGAGGTGACCGCGAGGTCGGCCCGTAGGTTCTCCTCGAACGCCTTGTCCGATCCGCTGGACTGAGTGGTCTGCATGTAGGTGAGGGCAAGCGCCAACCCGGTGGCGAGCATGACCGGCAGCACCGCACCGGTGAGCCGGGTGATGCGCGCCCTGGCGTTGGCGGTGGCGAGACGGCCGGCGTTCCCGGACACGGCGCGCACCGGCCGGTGCATCATCGCTGTGACGGCCCTGGCGAGAACGGGGCCGAGCAGCCCGAACCCGGCCGTCCACACCATCGCCGCCGGGGTCGCGACCCCCGCCGCATCCGGTCCGTCCGCGCCCGCGGTGCCCACCGCGAGTGCGGCGCCGCCGCCGAGGAAGAGGACGGCGAGCACGAGGCGGACACGGCTGAACCGGCGCCGCCCCAGGGAGGCCTCGGCCAGCGCCTCGGTCGGCCGGGTGCGCGCCGCGCCGTGGGCCGCGATGAACGCGGCACCGAGCGCGACGAGCAGCGCGGACGCCACCCCGACGATCAGCGGGCCGCTGCCGGCGCGGTACACGATCGTGTCCGGCACCACGCCGGCGCCGGCGAAGGCACCGAGCAGCCACCTGCCCGCGTACGGGCCGGCCGGCCAGGCCAGCGCGGTGGCGGCCACGGCCAGGAGCATCGTTTCGCCGACGACCAGCCGGCGCAGCTGCCCCGGGGTGGTGCCGATCGCGCGGAGCAGGGCCATCTCCCGCTGCCGCTGCTGGATCGACAGGCCCAGGGTGGCGGCGATGACGAACACGGTGACCATGGCCGACAGGCCGCCGAACGCGGCCGCGAGCGCCACCAGGTCGTCACCGTCGGAGACGACATCCGGGTCCTCGGCCCGGCCGCGCTCGTCACCGGTCAGCACCGAGATCTGCCGGCCCGCGACGGACTTCTCCACGGCTTTCCGGACGTGCCCGACGTCGGCTCCCGCGGCGACGAACACCCCGATGGCGCCGACCATGCCCGGACGGCCCGCCGCCGCGGCGGCCTCGGCATCGGAGACGAACACGCTCCCGTCGCCGGTGACCAGCCCCGAGATCTCGTACCGCTGGGCGGCCCCGCGCACGACCAGTTCGACCTGCCCGCCGGGCCGCAGCCCGGCCCGTTCGGCCAGGCGTGCGTCCACCACGACCTGGCCGGGTCCGGAGGGCGGCGCCCCCGTCTCGATCTTGTACTGCGCGAGCCGGGCCGACGACCAGCCGTGGCCGGTCACCGGCACACCGGCCCGGGGCCCCCGCGCCAACGAGCTCTGGAACGACACGTCCGGCGCGACGGCGGCGACGCCCGGGACCGCCGCGAGCTCCCCGGCCAGCCGCGCGTCCAGGGGGACCCGCTCGGGGAAGACCTCGTCGGACGCCGTGCCGTGGTACCGCTGATCGCCGGTGACCACGATCGGCGCGGCGGTCAGCCGCTGAGGCGGCGCCGCGCTGTGCACGCCGGTCTCCAGCAACCCGCCGCAGCCCATCACGATCGCCGCGCCCAGGAACATCGCGACGAACGACGCGAGGAGACCGGCCTTGTGGAAGCGCAGGGTGCGCAGCGCGATCCGGATCACCGGGCACCGCCCTGCGCGACCAGCTCGCCGGCCCGCGCGCCGAGGCGGGTCATGCGCGCGGCGACCTCCTCGACCGTGGGCCGGTCCAGCGAGCCCGCGATCCGGCCGTCGGACAGGAACAGCACACGGTCGGCGTGCGCGGCGGCCACCGGGTCGTGGGTGACCATCACCACCGTCTGTTCCGCCTTTTGGACGGCCTCCCGCAGCAGCGACAGCACCTCACGCGCCGTACGGGTGTCCAACGCGCCGGTCGGCTCGTCACCGAAGACCACGGCCGGCCGGGTGATCAGGGCCCGCGCGATGGCGACGCGCTGCTGCTGCCCGCCCGACAGCTCCCCGGGTCTGCTCCCGCGGCGAGCGGCCAGGCCGACCCGCTCGATCACGTCGTCCACCTCGGCTTTCTCGGGTCTGCGCCCTGCCAGCCGGAGCGGCAGCGTGACGTTGTCCACCACGCTCAACGCGGGCAGCAGGTTGAACGACTGGAAGACGAAGCCGACCCGCCGGCGGTGGAGCCGGGTCAACGCCCGCTCTCCGAGCGTCGACAGATCCACACCGTCCAGCCGGACGGTCCCCGAGGTCGGCCTGTCGAGCCCGGCCGCGCACTGCAGGAAGGTGCTCTTCCCCGAGCCGGAAGGGCCCATCACCGCTGTGAAGGTGGCCCGCCGCAAGCCGATGCTCACCTCGTCGAGAGCGGTCACGGTGGTCGTCGATCGGCCGTAGACCTTGCGCACGGCATCGAACCGCACGACGTCCTGGGATGGGGGAGTCGAGTTTCCGTTCATGGTGTGTCCCTAGGGGGAGTCGGCCCACGAGGTGGACCAGAGGCGAACGAATCGGCATGTCGGGGGCTTCGGCGGACGCCGGGCACGGGTCGTCACCGCCTTCCTCCCGGATCGACCGGGCGGCGAAATGAACTGTACAGATCAGTTCACATGAACTCAACTGTTCAGTTCAGGTAGGATGTCCGCCGTGAGCACAGAACGCAGACCACCCAGCGGCGAGCGGGCAGAACGCAAACGGGCCGCGATCGTGCAGACGGCCCGCCGTGTCTTCCTGCGCGAGGGCTTCGGCGTGGGCATGGAGCAGATCGCGGCCGAGGCCGGCGTCTCCAAGGTCACCGTCTACAACCACTACGGCCGCAAGGAGGACCTGTTCACCGCGGTGATCGGCGACGCGCTGGAGGACGCGCTCGCCGACGCGCAGTCCCGCACCGAGGAATGTCTGCGCAGCGGCGACGACCTGGAAGAGGTCCTGGTCGAGACGGCCCGGGCGTGGATCCGCGGCATGGCCACGCCCGAATTCCTGGCGCTCCGCACCCTGGTCGGCGCCGAGCTCCGCCGCTTCCCCGAACTGGGCCGGGCATGGAAGGTCAACGGCCCGGGACGCTTCCGCTCGATCATGGCGGTGGTCCTGCAACGCGAGGTCGACCGCGGCGTCCTGGCCATCGCGAACATCGAACTGGCGATCACTCAGCTGTATTCACTGGTGCTGTATCCGCACTTCGCGCACAGCACCTACGGCGACACCATCGACCAGGCCACCACGGACCAGCTCATCACCGACGGCGTGGCGATGTTCCTCCACTTCTATCGGGCGGGCAGCCCCACCCCGTCCGCGTGAGCCGGTCGCAGGCGGACGAAGCCCCCGGAAGGGACACGAGTCCGCCCGCTGCCGCAGCGGGAAACCCGGCGCCGGTGGCGCCGACGCCGGCCTCCCGCATTGCGGATGCGCACTCCTGTCCGTGGTGCTCTCCGTGGTGGGCACGGAGGCGGGCCGCACTCCTGATGCGAGAGGTTGTGACCACAGCGATCAGCCCGGCAGGACCCAGCGGGCCGATCGTCGTCCACGACCAGAGGGGATGCGGCGATGGCAGGCAGCAGCACGTACGAGGGCTTCTCGGCCGAGGAGCGGTCCGCGATGAAGGAGCACGCCCAGGCGCGGAAGAAGGCGGCGCGCCTCGGCTCACGTGCGGACAAGGCGGCGGAGGCGCGGCGGGACGTGCTCGCGAAGATCGCGGAGATGGGGGACTCGGACCGGGTCATGGCCGAGCGCGTCCATGCCGTCATCACGGCCGGGGTCCCGGAACTGGCGCCGAAGCTCTGGTACGGGATGCCCGCCTACGCGCTGGACGGGAAGATCATCTGCTTCTTCCAGAGCGCGGCGAAGTTCAAGGCGCGCTACGCGACGCTCGGGTTCAGCGACCAGGCGAAGCTGGACGAGGGCGCGATGTGGGCGGCCGCGTTCGCCCTGACCGAAGTGACGGCCGAGGTCGAAGCGCGGATCGCCGCGCTGGTGAAGCAGGCGGTGGCCTGAGGTATCGCTGGACGCAGGGGCCGCCGGGGACGCGAGGCCGTGGCCGGAAACCCCGCGGAAGCCGGGACGGCCCCGGCTTCCACATGCCGATGATCTGTGTCCGAGGGGCGACCACAACCATTTGCACATGCCCACCGCCACCCCCATCGGCGACCGCAGGCCCTCAACCCAGTTCGCCGTCTTTCAACTTCACCGCCGCTTTTTCCAAAGCCGACGAGTGACCCGACCTCAGGCGGGCCCCGCACACCACCACCTCTCCACACTCCAGGCTCTGATGGGCGAGACTGTGCCGAGAAAACGCATGCGAGTGTTACGGTCTCGGCACCGTGAAAGCCGCCCGCAGAGGCAGTCGAGAAGGTCCCGGATAAGTGGGGGGACGGCAGTCCGAACAAGAAGGGTGTCGGCCGCCGCTGGACCGACCCGGAGAACCGCGGGAACGGAATCAGGATAGACGAGGGCGACCCGAACAACCCCCAGCCTGCTCAACAGGTCGATCATGTCGTTGTTCGCGCCAACGGAAAGGTAATCGGCCGAAATGGGCAGCCATTGGAAGGGTCCATCAAGGAGAACTGGGATCAAGCCCATGTTCCCTTGTCTGAGTGGCTGAAATGGGATAGTTGGAAATCTCCGTGATGGCTGCTAGGGTCAATCTCGTGGTCGTACAGTTCCCTGACATGCGTCGTTCCGTCATCGAAGCTCTACAGGCGCTTTCGGATCCGGAGTATCAGCGTCGCGTCTGGGTGGAGCGCACCTACCCCCGGCCAGGCTTTTATGATGACCTGACCCACAATGTCAACGTCCTCTACGACGACACCTCGGTCGCGGAGGACCCGCGAGCTCAGATCGGTGTGACGCTTGAGAGTGAGGCAGAGGCTGCGGCGATCGAACGTCTGACCGCTGTCCTAGATCCTCTCTTGGACTCCTTGCCCACCAAACTCGAAGACGCTCAAGTGATCTCCCGACCCGAATGGAGTGCCGTTGTGAGCGCGGCACAGGCGGCTGTCGGCATCATTCGCTGAGTACCGTGGCGCCTGATCGTCGAACCGCACGGGGCCGCCCCCGCCACCGCACGCACAGGGTCCAGGTGGCGTTCCGCCTACCCGGACCCCTCACGCATGGCGCGGTGTGCTCGTGATCGCGGTCGACGCGGATGAGTGCACGCCTGCCCGGACGACAGGCCGACCTGTACGCGAAGCTGGTGCTGAAGATCCCACCGGCTGTGTATTCGCACAACTCCCCCGAAGATGCAGTACAGCCTGAGTGGCGAATTTCCGCAGCTAGCTAGGCATATTGCTTTGGCGCAGGAGTCTGGCATACCGGGAGTGCCTGAAACGGGGCGATTCCTGCACCGGATGGCAAGCAAGCCGACACTCAAGCGAAAGAACCGCCAGCGGGCGTGCGATAGCGGCTTCAACAGGCCCGACGGCAATACTTGCGACAATACCCAAGGGGATCGATGGCTGGCAGAACAGCACAGGCGGAAGCCGCCTCAACGCCTTCTGCGCACAGCAGCGTCTCATCGACAAGGACCCATTCTATGTAGAGATAGTTTCCTAGAAGAGCTGGTACCTTGACGGGCATGCCTGAATACCCGGTGACGGCACACTTCAACATGCCGGTCGACCACCACGTCTTCTCCCTCACCGAGGACGGAGAGCGTCCGCAGATACCTGAGTACGCCAACGCGATACTCGCGTTGGCCCCAGGATTCGCAGCCGTCAACACAGGTATCGCCATGGGCGACGTACGTTTGACCGTCGAGGTGCATCAGCAGCCACCAACCCTGGACATCGACGAATGGGAGGAGGCGGTGGAAGTGACGCTGGAGGCCACCGCAGGCCGGATAAAAGTTGCGGCTGTGGACGATAGCGATCCGACGCCTCCTTTCCCGGTTCTCACCCCCAATGGCCCCGGGTATTACAGAGTCCGCGTTCACGCACGTGGCAGGGACACCGCAATCGATCTAGCGGTTGACGAGCCGGTGGAGGACTACCTGATACAAACCTGGCCGGCGCCACCGAGGCCGCAGAAGATCTACAAGCAGACCGACAGGTACGGCAGCCGCTGGGTTCTGAGCGCCGGCAAGGGGACAAACGACCACTACAGAGATTGAAAGCTCACAGTTTCGGCACCGGTGATGATCTGTTTGACCTTGCGGCGGTCGATGCCGTACTTCTCGGCCAGATACCGGTGGGAAACCGGCCGTCCTGGCCCCGTGCAGGCTCCTCGGCCGGTCCGCGCCGAGGCAGGGGTGCGTCACGTCCGTGCCGTGCGGCGGAACCGTCCGGGTGGGACGCCGTACTGCCGCTTGAACGCGTTGGCGAGAGCGAACTGCGACGAATACCCCACCTGGGCGGCGATCTGCTCCAGCGGGACGTCGGTCTCGCGGAGGATGCCGGCCGCGGCGGTCAGCCGCCACCAGGTCAGGTAGGCCAGCGGCGGCTGGCGGGTCGCGGCGGTGAACCGGCGGCCGAACGCCGCCCGCGACAGCCCCGCCTGATCCGCGAGCGACTGGACGGTCCAGGCGTGCGCGGGATCCTGATGGATGGCGTGCAGCGCCGAGCTGATCGGCGGGTCGGCCAGTGCCGCGGCCCAGCCCCCGCCACCGGGATCGCGCGGCCGGTCCTCGAACCAGGCGCGCAGCACGTGCAGCAGCAGCATGTCGAGCAGGAGCGGGACGAGTGCCGCGCCGCCGGGACGAGACGTCCCGAGCTCCCGGCCGAGACCGTCGAGTGTCGTGCGCAGGTCGTCGTGCCGTCCGACCTGCGCGGGCAGGTGCAGCACCGCGGGAACGTCGCGCAGCAGCGGGTGGGTGCGGTCCGGGTCGAGCCGGTAGCCGCCGCACAGCGTCACCACATCGCCGTCTGCCCGAAGCGGACGCCCGGCGCACTCACCAGATCCGGCGGCGCGCCGCCTGCCCGGGAGGCGGCCGTGGTGGCAGTCGTTCGCGATGTCGCCGGCGAGTTGGGAGTCAGTCCCGCGCAGGTGGCGCTGGCCTGGACCAGAGTGCGCTCTGGCGCCGTCCACCCCCTCACCGGGCCGCGCACCGCCCCGCGGTCACCGGCAGGCCGACACGCCCGGACAGCGCATGGCCCGCCGGACTCCCGCTCGGCGCGCCCTTCTGTTAGAGGAAGAGGATGACGTTGAGGGTGGGGACGTGGATGAGGAGGAAGGCGTTCTTCGCCTTCGCCGTCGCCTCCGGCTGGCGTGGGGAGACGGCGGTCGTGACGACCACGTAGCGGTCCTGGGTTCCGACATCGCCGATGCGGGCGCCTCCCGGCGGGTCGACGTCGCCGTCCGGAACGAAGCGCAGGTCGGTATGCCGCAGACGAGGCCGGGCGCCGGCAGCGGAGGCCCGGTCGGGGAACTTGAGAACGTGGCTGCTGACCAGCACGCCGTCCGTGGTTCTGAACGCGATCTCGATCCGTCCCTCGCACCCGGTCCGGCGCAGGACGGCGCGGGCTTGCCCGCTGGTCGCTCCCGACAGACAGCCCTTCTCATCGTCCAGGACCTTGGCGGCCGTGCGCTCGTAGGTCTCGGACCGCCCCTCGAAGCGGTTCTCGAACCGGGTGGCGTCGTCGTAGAAGGTGTCGACCTCGAACGCCGGGCCGCCGATGGCGGATGGCCCGGCGGTCACGAGCACGACGGCGAACGGTGCGGACAGAACGGTCGCCCCCAGAACACCTAAAGTGGAGCCGAGCGCGATGCGCTGCTTGCGTTCGCGCGCCTCCCAGCGGCGCACACGGTCGGGAAGCCCGGTTGGGCTTGGAGACCCGAGCGCCGCCGGCCCGCCGGTCTCCGCGGGCGCCGGGGGAGCCTGGGCCCGGACGACCACCGTCCCGGCGCGCCGGTCGTGCAGGCACTGTCTCAGCCGCTCGTCTTTCCTGCACACCCAGGGGTCGCTGATCAGCGGTAGGGACGCGGAGTTCCTCGGGAGGGCATACCGGCGGAAGGACCGCCGCCAGTTCGGGGGCCGTGTTCCGTCCTCCTCGCACACCACCCGGATCCCGGCGACTCGTTGGCCCAGGGTGCAGCCCCACCGCACGATCCCCCCGACGCGCAGCAGCAGCGGGCCGGCCATGCCGAGGACCACAAGTGGAGCGGTCGCCCAGAGGAACGCGGTGGAGGAGCCATCGGACAGCAAGGCGACCGCGTAGACCGGCGACACAGCCGCCAAGACCATGAGGAAGGCAGCCAGCAGGTCGAGCACGCGGGCCGCGACCCGCTGCCGTGTGCTCGCCAACACCCGCACGACACGGCCGTCATCGCCCGGTACCCGCTCTGGGGGCGTCCCTGCCGGGACATACAGGGGGGCCGTCACGGGCGTACATGCAAGCACACCCCAACTCCACCCGCGCGTGCACGTCGCGGTCAACTGGGTGGCGCCCGGCGAGAAGGTCGCCTTCGCCGAGGGCGAGCGGGTCCATCCGGCGCCGCCTTGACCGAACGGCGACTCGTCGGTTCCCGGAAGGCTAGCAAACATGAGGAAATCTCATGTATTTTGGCGCTCCCCGGCGCCTGGAGGCCACATTGGGTTCGCGACGTCTCGTGTCAACGGCCGTGGGTGCCGTTCTGGTACTGGTCGCGGCGGGGGCTCTGATCGATCCGGTCGGGTACTTCGCGTTGCTGGGAATGCCCGGACGGGTGGTACCGGCGGCGCGCTGGCAGATCGTCCCCCTGGTGGTCTACGTTCCGTTGCTGCTGACGGGCACGGCGTGGGTCGTGGCCGCCTTCGGGCATCTGGGACGGCGGGCGCGCTTCGCGACGGTCTGGGCGGGGTTCGTGCTGACCGCCGTGGTCGCGAAGGCCGCCATGTCGGTCGCGGCGACGGCACCTGAGCTGGACGTCGCCGACCTGCTGTGGTCGACGAGTTTCACCGTGCCGAAAGCGGCCCTGTACGCACTGGTCCCGGCGGCGGTCACCCTCCTTGCGCGTACGGGAGAGCGTGAGGACGTCGAGCCCGCCCGCCGGGCGCACTGGCCGGTCGCGGCCATCAGCGTCTCGGCGGTGGCGGTGACCGGGATGTGGGTGGCGTCGCACTGGTCGCGGGACCTGCCGGACGGACTGCCGTCGGCGTCCCCGCAGGGTGGGGCGGCCGGGCTCCTCGCCGGGCTGGTGACGCTCTTCCTAGCGCTCGTCCGCACCCAGCGAACCTTCGCACGGCGATCCCGCACGCCCTCGGGGGCCTTCCTCGGCGGATGGCTGGCCGCGCTCTGGGCGGGCATCGTCCTCGGCGCCGTCCAAACCGCCGGTCTCCTGATCCTGGACGGGCCGGGCGCTCCCCTGCAGACGCCCGCGGCCCTGTGGATCAGGCTCGGCGAGGGCGCGTCCCTCGGCGTCGCCTTCGGCTGGCTGCCCGCACTGCTGGCCTTGCCCGCCACCGGCCGCGCGTTCAGGCGGGCGGCCGGTGGCGCCTCCGCCGCGACGGCCCTGACCCTCGCGGTCGCGGTGGCGGCGATGGCCGGAGCCGTGGCCCTCGCCGGACCGGAGCCCGCGCCCGTCGCCCGCAGACCCGCAGCCGTGCAGGAGACGGAGCTGTCACCGTTGCGGGCCGTCCGGGGGAAGCGGCCTCGCATCGTCGACAGTGAAGGCCGGCAGGTCCTCCTGCGCGGAGTGAACGTCAACCAGTTGGTGGACTTCTATGCGCCGCGCCCGGGAGTGCCGGCGACACTGCCGCTCGGCGAGGACGATTTCGCGCAGATGGCGGCGCTCGGCCTGGACGTGGTGCGGCTGGGGGTGTCGTGGTCACGGGTCGAACCGGGCCCCGGCCGGTACGACGAGGGCTACCTGCGGCAGATCGACCGGGCCGTGGCCTGGGCGAAGCGGCACGGGCTGTACACGGTGATCGACATGCATCAGGACGGCTGGAGTGACCTGCCCACCCCGGCCGGAACCTCGTGCCCCTTCGGCACGTCCCCGATGGACGGCTACGACGGCGCACCCGCGTGGGCGACCAAGGCCGACGGCGCGCCGCGCTGCCAGTTCACCGGACGCGACATCTCACCCGCGGGGAACCGCGCGTTCACGAACTTCTACTATGACCGCGACGGTGTCCAGGGCCGCCTGGTGAAGGCGTGGGGCATGCTCGCCGCCCGCTTCGGCGACGACCCCGCGGTGGCCGGGTTCGACCCGCTCAACGAACCGGGCTTCGGTGAGCAGGCGCCGCTGACGTCGACGCTGCTGCTCGGCCGTTTCTACGACCGTGTCCTGCGGGCGATCCGCTCCGCCGAGTCCCGTCCCCATCTGCTGTTCGCCGAGCCGAGCATCTTCTGGTCCGGCACCGGGTTCGACGCGATCCCGCGCGGCTCCTTCCGGTCCGATCCCGACGTCGTCTTCGCGCCCCATCTGTACGCCGAGTCGATCACCATGGACGCCTCGCTCGGGCTGCCCGTCATGACCTCCGTTGAGCACGGCTTCGCCCTCGCGCGGCGGGCCGCCGGCGACATGCCGGTCTGGAGCGGCGAGTGGGGGTTCTGGGGCGATGCCGGCTCGGTGGCCGGCAGGCTGCGCCGCTACGCCCGCCAAGAGGACGACAGCAGGATCGGCGGAGCATTCTGGGTGTGGAAACAGGCGTGCGGCGATCCGCAGAACGGCGTCGAGCCGACCGGGAACGGGCTCAACAACCTCGACTGCGCGACGGGACGCTTCCTGCGCCGCGACGCGGTGGCCGAACAGGAGATCTCGCGCGCCTACCCGCGCGCGGCCCCGGGCGTCCTCACCTCGCTGCGGTCCCTTCCCGGCGGGCGGCCGGGCGGAAAGGCCGCCGGGCCGCAGGAACTCGCGCTCACCGGAAAGACAACGGGTGGCGGCTGTGAACTGGACATCTGGGTGCCGGGAGAAGACCGTCCCGCTCCCGCGGTCACCGGCATCGAGAGGATCGAAGCGAGAAAGACCGAGGGCGGGTGGCGGGTCACCGGCTGCGCCCGCGGCTCGTACCGGCTGACGATCAGTTGACCGGCGGCCCGTCCACTCCTTGGCGTATGAGCCGCGGGCCACGGCCTCCCCCTCCCGACCCGAGCGGGCGCCACCTGCTGCCCGGCACCGCGATGGACGCCGACGTCGCTCGCCGGAAGAACCCCGGAAGCGCAAAGTGGGACAGATGAGCATCTGTCCCACTTTGTCGTGAAGTGTCCGAGGGGGGACTTGAACCCCCATGCCCCGTAAAGGGCACTAGCACCTCAAGCTAGCGCGTCTGCCTATTCCGCCACCCGGACCGGTCGCAGGCCGCAGCGCGGCTGCGGCGGCGGAGTTCACCATACCAAAGGTGGCGAGTCGCGGCGAAGTCGATCGGCGGGGCACCATGGGACGGTACTCGAGGACACGAGGTGATCAATGTGGTTCGGCAGCCGACCGCCGAGGACGAGGTCGTCCGGCTCTGCCAGGAGCTGATCCGGATCGACACCAGCAACCCGGGCGATCATTCGGGGCCGGGGGAGCGGGTGGCGGCGGAGTACGTCGCGGAGAAGCTCGAGGAGGTCGGGCTGGAGACCCGGATCTTCGAGTCGCACCCGGGGCGGGCCAGCCTGGTCGCGCGGATCGAGGGGGAGGATCCGGGGCGGGACGCCCTGCTCCTGCACGGGCATCTCGACGTGGTGCCGGCGCGCAAGGAGGACTGGACGCGCGACCCGTTCGGCGGGGAGATCGCCGACGGGTGCGTCTGGGGGCGCGGGGCCGTGGACATGAAGGACATGGACGCGATGATGCTCGCGGTGGTGCGGCAGCGCCTGCGGGAGGGGCGCAGGCCGCCGCGGGACGTGGTGCTCGCCTTCCTGGCCGATGAGGAGGCCGGGGGGAAGTGGGGCGCGCACTGGCTGGTGCGCGAGCATCCCGAGCTGTTCGAGGGGTGCACCGAGGCCGTGGGGGAGGTCGGCGGGTTCAGCCTGACGGTGCCCGGGGACCGGCGGATGTACCTCATCGAGACGGCGGAGAAGGGCATCGCGTGGATGAACCTGACCGCCACGGGGACGGCCGGGCACGGGTCGATGGTGCATCCGGACAACGCGGTCACGGCGGTGGCGGCGGCGGTCGCGCGGCTGGGGGCGCACGAGTTCCCGGTGCGGCTGACGAAGTCGGTGCGGGCGTTCCTGGAGCGGGCCTGCATGGCGTACGGCGTCGAGTTCGATCCGGAACATCCCGAGAAGTGCCTTGAGGAGATCGGGCCGCTCGCGCGAATGATCGGCGCGACGCTGCGGAACACGCTCAATCCGACGCGGCTGGACGCCGGTTACAAGGCGAATGTGATTCCGCAGACCGCCACGGCCCAGGTGGACGGACGCTTCCTTCCCGGGCATGAAACGGAATTCTTCGCCGTAGTGGACGAACTTCTCGGTCCGGACGTCCAGCGGGATTTCGTGCACCATGACCACGCGGTCGAGACGGACTACGAGGGTGCGCTCGTCGCGGCGATGGAGGCGGCTCTGACCTCGGAGGACGGGGGCGCGCTGCCGGTTCCGTACTGCCTGAGCGGTGGGACGGACGCCAAGGCGTTCTCCACGCTGGGCATGCGCTGTTTCGGTTTCGCGCCGCTGAGATTGCCTCCAGAGTTGGACTTTTCCGGAATGTTCCATGGGGTGGACGAGCGCGTTCCCGTGGAGGGTCTGCGCTTCGGCGTCAGGGTTCTCGACAAATTCCTTGATCGCTCTTGAATTTGCCATCACCAGAGCTTTCCGTGGTGCTATCGTCACTATCCGTTGAGGACGGATCGGTTGTGGCGGAGGGTGTCCGGTGGCAGGTGGCGCGGTGCGAGTCGGGGCGGTATCCGTCCTGCTGCGCCGCGCCGCCTTCGGACGTTCCCTGCGGCGCCTGCTGGTCCTCGGCGGGCTGCTGATCGCCGGCTGGTTCCTCGGGTGCGCGGCGCAGTCCGCGCACGCCGACGAGCCGCCGCCCGCCCCCGTGACGGGGGTCGTCGAGAAGACGCCCCTGCTGGGGGACGCGGTCCAGACCGTCCGCGAGCACCGGCCGGTGCCGGGGGCGCCCGGCGTCGCCGACCCGGTCGAGGTCGTGGACGTCGTGGCGCCGAAACCGCGTGAAGAGAAGGTCGCGCGCGACGTGCCGCCGCCTCCGCCTGAAGTCCGGGTCGAGCCGTCGGCCAAGCGGAAGCCCAGGCCGGCCGTGACCGAGGTCGCCGCCGCTCCTGAGACGCATCGTCGGGCGTCCGCGCCCGCTGTCTCCAGCATTTCCCGGACGCGGCCCGGCATCGGCCACGGGGCACGCCATGTCGTGGTCCGGCACCATCCGGCGCCGAGCCCGGTGCCCGAGAAGCCGGGCACGCATTCGGCGACCGGCGGGCTCATCGCCTCCGGCGTCGCCGCCGGGATCCCGGCGGCCGGGACGTTCGTCCCCGCACCTCATCGGGCATCGCCGCGCCCTGTCTTCGGCGCGGTGCCTCCGGCCGTCCGCACCGCCGCGGACGAGCCCTCCTTCGCGCCCGACTAGTTCCTGACCACAGTCTCCGGACGCGTGCCCGTGCGGCTCGGGCGCGCCATCCGGTCTCCTGCCGTGCCCTCATGCGCGGCCTTCCCCCGAGACACACCTGTCTCTTCTCCACCAACTCTCCCCAAGGAGCATCATGCGAACGTGGGCAAAGGGCACCTCCCGTGCCATGCTGACCGCCGGATTCGTCGCCCTCGGCGTCAGCGCCATCCCCGTGAACGCCTTCGCCGACGTCACCGCCGGCAACGGCGGCGTCCTCAGCGGCAACCAGGTGAACGCGCCGATCTCCGCGCCCGTCGACGTCAGCGGCAACGCCGCCTCGCTGGTGGGCGGCAGCCAGGCGACGTCCCGCGGCGGCGCCAAGGTCGAGCAGGGCGGCAGCGGCGGCGGCCAGCGGACGTCCGGCAAGCGCGGCGTCGCGTCCGGCAACCAGGTCAACGCACCGATCTCCCTGCCGGTGAACGCCTGCGGCAACGCCGTCGCCGTCGTCGGCGGATCGCAGGCGGGCTGCGAGGGCGGCGCCAAGGTCAAGGGCAGCGGCAAGGGCGGCCAGACCACCGACGGGACGGACGGCGTCCTCGCGGGCAACCAGGTCAAGGCCCCGATCTCCGCGCCCGTCAACGCGTGCGGCAACGGCGTCGCCGTCGTCGGCGGGGCGCTCGCGGGCTGCGAGGGCGGCTCGAAGGTCAAGAGCGGCGGGAACACCGGGGCGAAGCAGCAGACGTCCGGCGTCCGCGGCGTCGGCAGCGGCAACCAGGCCGACGTTCCGATCAGCGTGCCCGTGGACGCCTGCGGCAACGCGGTCGGCAACGCGGTGGCGGCGTGCGACGGCGGCGCCTCCGTCCGCAACGGCGGCCACCGGACGGGCGGGCAGACCACCACCGGGGCGCGCGGGATCCTCTCCGGAAACCAGGGCAACGCCCCGATCAGCATCCCGGTGACGGCCTGCGGCAACGCCGCGGCGCTCGTCGGGGAGGCCGGCGCGCTCTGCGAGGGCGGCGCGCACGTGCGCAGCGGCTCCGGAGGCGACCAGAAGACCTCCGGGGCGCGCGGGATCCTGTCCGGAAACCAGGGCAACGCCCCGGTCTCCGTTCCCGCCGAGGTCTGCGGCAACGCGGCGGCCGTCGTCGGCCGTGCGGCGGCGAAGTGCGACGGCCAGACCCTCGTCAAGGGCTCGCACGGCTCCGGCGGGAAGACGTCCGGCGAGCAGGGCACCGGCTCGGGGAACCAGGCGAACGCGCCGGTCCAGGCCCCCGCGGAGGTGTGCGGCAACGCCGCCGCCGCGGTCGGGCCGGCCTCCGCGGCGTGCGACGAGCCCGGCAACGGCGGGTACGAGCCCTACTCCCGGACGACCGGCACCGCGCCCCGTCCCGGCTCGAAGATCGACCCGCCCGCGGTCGGCGGCCTCGACGGCGCTCCCGTCCTGAAGAGCGGGGCCGGCCTGGTCGACGGCCTGCCGGCGCAGGGCGTGCCCGCGGGGCGCAACCAGCGCACCGCGCTCGGCGGTGACGGCGCTCCGGCGGCCGTCTCGCTGCTGGACGCCCCGGCCCTGCCGGGCGGCGTCGACCTTCCGAAGGCGGACGGCCGCGGCGCGGCGGGCGGTGCGCCGGTCGCGAACGCTCTTCCCGAGCCGGGGAGCCCGCAGGGGCTCGGCACCGCCGCCTCGAACCTCGGCGCGGGCCTGCCCAAGGTGGGCGTCCTTCCGAACGTGACCGGTGTGTCGCGGGTGCTTCCCGCGGCGAAGGTGCTCCCCCAGGCCCCGGGCCTGGCCGGGAAGAGCGCGCCGGTGCGCGTCGGCGCCGAGCGCGTCCGGCCGGCCGAGGGGGCGCCGGGCGCGGTCTCGCTGCCCGCGAAGCCGGTCCTCCCGGTCGGCGTGCACGGCGTGGCGACCGCCCAGATCGCGGACGCGCCGGGCGGGATCGGCCGGATCAGCCCGGTCGCGTCCACGCAGACGATCACGCCGGGTACCGGGACGGGCGCGACGCTGCTGGCGGCGGTCGCGGGGGTGCTGGCCGCCGCGGCCGGGGCCCTGGTGCTGGGCCGGCGGATCCGGGTGGGCCGCCGCTAGATCCACCAGACCGCGGGTGAGCCGGCCTCGGGCCGGCATGCGGAGGACCTTCGCCCGTCCCGGAGGCGCGGACCGGGGCGGGCGAAGCCGTGCTCACGAACGGGTGAGTCCCCGGCCGCAGGCGGGCCGGCGCGGTCTCCCCGGGCGGGCGGGCCGTGGCCGCCGCGGACACGGTAACGTCACGTCAAGGAATCCGTACGCAGTGCTACGCTCCGGACAGGCCGCTGCGAACGGTCAGAAAGTACGGACGGCGCGGATGACCTTGCGGCGCAGTTGAATACGACGGCGGCCGTCCGGGTAGAGGCGCAAGCGATCGAGTTCCCAGCCGCCGTGCTCCGCGTGCTCGGTCATGATCCGCCGGGCGGTGTCACGGGTGGTGCCGCGCGGCAGTGACAGGACGAGGTAGGTGTACTCCGCCATCGCGACCATTATTACTTGGTCTACCGGCCGTGCGGCACCGTACCGTGGCCTCCCGGTCCGCGCGGTGCGCGGCGGCGTGTCATCCTGTCGGGGGCGTGCGGCGGTGAGAATCCCGCCCCCCGGCGGGGGCGGCACGATGATCGCGGGGCGGTGGCGGGAAGGCGCGGGCACAAACACGCCGCCGTGCGACGTTGTACGAAGCCGGTAGGAAGAGCCTGATTCAGAGAACCCGAGACAGCGAGGTTGGAGCGACTGTGCCAGCCAAGAACGGCACCGCGAGCAGTGGCCGGGGCAACGGGGCGGGAACGCGCCTGGTGATCGTCGAGTCGCCCGCGAAGGCGAAGACGATCGCCGGTTACCTGGGCCGCGGATACATCGTGGAGTCCAGTATCGGCCATATCCGGGACCTGCCCGGAAGCGCCTCGGAGGTGCCGGCCAAGTACAAGGGCGAGCCGTGGGCGAAGCTCGGCGTGAACGTCGAGCACGAGTTCGAGCCGCTGTACGTGGTCAACTCCGACAAGCGCCAGCAGGTGCAGAAGCTCAAGAAGCTGCTGGCCGAGGCCGACGAGCTCTTCCTCGCGACGGACGAGGACCGGGAGGGCGAGGCGATCGCCTGGCACCTCCAGGACGTCCTCAAGCCGAAGGTCCCCGTGCACCGGATGGTCTTCAACGAGATCACCAAGGACGCGATCCAGCGCGCCGCCGCGAACCCGCGCCAGCTGAACATGCGCCTGGTGGACGCGCAGGAGACGCGCCGCATCCTGGACCGCCTCTACGGGTACGAGGTCAGCCCCGTCCTGTGGAAGAAGGTCATGCCGAAGCTGTCGGCGGGCCGCGTGCAGTCGGTGGCGACGCGGCTGGTCGTCGAGCGGGAGCGGGAGCGGATCGCCTTCGTCCCCGCCCACTACTGGGACATCGCGGCCCAGCTCGACACCGGCGGCGACGAGGAGCCGACGGCGTTCAAGGCCGGGCTCGTCTCGGTCGACGGCAGGCGCGTCGCGCAGGGCCGCGACTTCGGCTCCGACGGCGCCCTGAAGACGCGGGACGCCCTGCACCTGGACGAGGCCGCGGCGACGGCCCTGGCCGAGCGCCTCCGCGGCCGCCCGTACGAGGTGAAGTCGGTCGAGCGCAAGCCGTACACGCGCCGCCCGTACCCCCCGTTCCGGACGACGACCCTCCAGCAGGAGGCCAGCCGCAAGCTGAGCTACTCGGCGAAGTACACGATGTCGGTCGCGCAGAAGCTGTACGAGAACGGCTTCATCACCTACATGCGAACCGACTCGATCACCCTGTCGGAGACGGCGATCACGGCGGCGCGACGGCAGGCGGCGTCGCTGTTCGGCGCCGAGTACGTGCCGGACAAGCCGCGCGTCTACACGTCCAAGGTGAAGAACGCGCAGGAGGCGCACGAGGCGATCCGCCCGGCGGGCGAGACGTTCCGCACGCCCGCGGAGACGGGCCTGTCCGGCGACCAGTTCCGCCTGTACGAGCTGATCTGGAAGCGGACGATCGCGTCGCAGATGAAGGACGCCGTCGGCCAGTCGGTGTCGATCCGGGTCACCGGGACGTCGACGCGGAACGAGCGCGCGGAGTTCGGCGCGACCGGCAAGACGATCACGTTCCACGGGTTCCTCAAGGCCTACGTGGAGAGCGCCGACGACCCGTCCACGGACCGGGACGACCAGGAGCGGCGGCTGCCGAACCTGGCCGAGGGCGACCCGCTGACCGCGACCGCGGTCGACGCGGAGGGCCACTCGACCCGCCCGCCGGCCCGCTACACCGAGGCCAGCCTGGTCAAGGAGCTGGAGGAGCGGGAGATCGGGCGGCCGTCGACCTACGCCTCGATCATCGGAACGATCCTGGCGCGCGAGTACGTGTTCAAGAAGGGCACGGCGCTCGTCCCGTCGTTCCTGGCGTTCGCCGTGGTGAACCTGCTGGAGCAGCACTTCGGCAACCTGGTCGACTACGACTTCACCGCCCACATGGAGGACGGTCTCGACGAGATCGCACGCGGCGAGGCCGAGCGGGTCCGCTGGCTGACCCGGTTCTACTTCGGCGACTCCGGTGAGGAGGGCCTGAAGGAGCTGGTCGGCGACATCGGCGACATCGACGCCAAGGGGATCAGCTCGTTCCCGATCAAGGGCACCGACATCATGGTGCGGGTCGGCCGGTACGGGCCGTACCTCGACCGGGACGGCGAGCGCGTCAACATCCCCGAGGACATCGCGCCGGACGAGCTGACCGCCGAGAAGGCCGAGGAGCTGTTCGCGCAGCCGTCGGGCGACCGGGAGCTCGGCGCCGATCCCGAGACCGGCCACACGATCGTCGCCAAGTCGGGGCGGTTCGGTCCCTACGTCACCGAGATCCTGCCCGAGCCGGCGCCGCCGGCCGACGGCAAGAAGCGGACGAAGAAGGCCGACACCCCCAAGCCGCGCACGTCGTCGCTGTTCAAGTCGATGTCGCTCGACACGATCACGCTCGACGACGCGCTGAAGCTGCTGTCGCTGCCGCGCACGCTGGGCGAGCTGGACGGCGAGCCGGTGACCGCGCAGAACGGCCGGTTCGGCCCGTACATCAAGAGGGGCTCCGACAGCCGGTCGCTCGGCTCGGAGGACGAGCTGTTCACGGTCACGCTGGAGCGGGCGAAGGAGCTGCTGGCGCAGCCCAAGCAGCGCGGGCGCCGCGCCGCGGCCGCGGCGCCGCTCCGCGAGCTGGGCAAGGACCCGGCGAGCGGGGAGCCGGTCGTGGTGAAGGAGGGCCGGTTCGGCCCGTACGTCACCGACGGCGAGACGAACGCCAGCCTGCGCAAGGGCGACGAGGTCGAGTCGATCACGATCCAGCGCGCCGCGGAGCTGCTCGCGGAGCGCCGGGAGAAGGTCGCCGCGGGCGGCGGGAAGAAGAAGGCGGCGCCGCGCCGTCGAACCTCCGCAAAGTCCGGTTCATAGGGACATCTACGCCGATACCCTGACCGACATGACCAGAACGGGCGCACCCCGGCCGCACCCCGCAGCGTCACCGCCGTCGGGCGTTTCGTCGCTTTCGTCGATCGGGCCGTTCCGGCGGCTCCGGATCGCGCTGGCGCTGTCCAGCGCCGCCCAGTGGATCGGCGTGCCCGCGCTGACCGCCATGGCGGCGATGCTGACGCGCGGCGACGGCGCCGCCGCGCAGGCGCAGGCGATCGGCGGCACGCTGGCGCTGATGCTGCTGCCCGCGGTGGTGCTCCCGCCGGTCGCCGGGCTGCTCGCGGCCCGCGTCGACCGCCGGCTGATGCTGATCATCGCGGACGTGCTGCGGCTGGCGGTGGTCGTGACGGTCCCGCTCGTGCACGCGCTGCCGTGGACGCTCGCCGCCGCGTTCCTCGTCTCGTGCCTGAGCCTGCTGTGGGTTCCGGCGGCGCGCGCGTCCCTGCCGGCCCTCGTCCCGGCCGAGGAGTCGCGGCCCGCCGCGCGCCGCGCCGCGACCCGCGTGCTCTACGGCCCGGCGCCCGCCGCCGCGCTGCTGTTCGCCGTCCTGGCGCTGGTCGCGAACGGGACGCTCGGCGCCGGTTCCCGCGCCGATCTCGCGGTGTACGTGACGGCGGGCCTGTTCCTCGTGTCGGCCGCCGTCGTGGCGATGGCCGGCGAGATTCCGGCGATCGAGCCGGTCGCGGCGGAGTCGCCGCTGAAACTGATCTTCCAGGGCCCGGGGTCGGCCGCCGCGCGCGGCGTCGGCCTGGCGATCGCGGCGGCGTCGGTCACGGCGGGCGCGGTCGTGGCGGTGGCCCGCGTCCACGCGGGCGAGCTCGGCGGCGGGGACGCCGGGTACGGCTCCGTCCTGACCGCGCTCACGGTGGGGCTCGGTTTCGGGCTGTTCCTCGGACCGCGCGTGCTCGTCCCGTTCAGCCGCCGCCGGCTCCTCGGCCTCGCGGTGGTCGCCGCCGCGCTGGCGCTGGTCGTGCTCGCCCTCGTCCAGAACCTCGTCGTCGTGGTGTTCGCGACGGCGTTCCTCGGCGTCTTCGCCGGGGCCGCGTGGTCGACCGCGAAGGCGGCGGCGCACGACCCCGAGGCGCCGGAGGACGCGCGCCCGGCGGCGTACCTGCGGTCGGTCGCGCTCGTCACCGCGCTGCTCTCGTTCGCCGTCGTCCCGCTGATCGCGGCGGCGGCCGGGTCGCACCGCCTCGACCTCGGCGGCGGCGTCTACGACGCCTACGGAACGGGCGTCGCCCTGCTGGTCGCGGCCTTCCTCGCCCTGGCGGCGGGGCTGCTGGCGTACCGGCGGCTGGACGACCGGCGCGGCGTCCCGCTCGTCCCCGACCTGCGCGCCGCCCTGCACGGTGAGATCTACACGCCGCCGGAGGAGGCCGCCGCCGCCCCGCAGCCCGTCCACCGCAACCGCGGCGTGTTCATCGCCTTCGAGGGCGGCGAGGGCGCGGGCAAGACGACGCAGGCGCGGCTCGCCGCGATCTGGCTCCGCGACCACGGCTACGACGTGGTGACCACGCACGAGCCGGGCGCCACCAAGATCGGGATGCGGCTGCGTGCGATGCTGCTGGACCGCGACACCACCGGCCTGTCCGACCGTGCCGAGACCCTGCTGTACGCCGCCGACCGCGCCGACCACGTCGCCAACGTGATCAAGCCGGCGGTGGACCGCGGCGTGATCGTGGTGAGCGACCGCTACGTCGACTCGTCCCTGGCCTACCAGGGCTTCGGGCGGGGCCTCCCGGTGGAGGACATCGCCCGCGTGAACGCCTGGGCGACCGGTGGCCTCGCCCCCGACCTGACCGTCCTGCTGGAGATTCCGCCGGAGGCGGGCCTCGGGCGGCTGCCGGCGCCCGCCGACCGCATCGAGTCGGAGTCGCGGGAGTTCCACGAGCGGGTCCGCGAGGGCTTCCGCGCCCTCGCCGAGGCCGACCCGGACCGCTACCTGGTCCTGGACGCGAGCCGGCCGCAGGGCGAGCTGAGCCGGGAGATCCAGTACCGCATCCGGGAGATCCTGCCCGACCCCGTCCCGCTCGGCACCGAGGACGCCACGAGCACGTTCCCGGTCATCACCGACTTCTGAGCCCGCTAGCCTCTGTTCCATGAGCGTGTGGGACGACCTGGTGGGGCAGGAGCCCGTCATCGCGCAGCTGTCCTCGGCGGCCGGGGGGGCGGGCGGGCTCGCGCACGCGTGGCTGTTCACCGGGCCGCCCGGGTCCGGGCGCGTGACGGCCGCGCGGGCGTTCGCCGCCGCGCTGCAGTGCACGGAGACGCCGCGCGGGTGCGGGCACTGCGCGTCCTGCCACCAGGTGCTCCAGGGGACGCACGCGGACGTCGAGGTCGTCCGGCCGCAGGGGCTGTCGTTCGGCATCAGGGACGCCCGCGCGCTGGTGCTGCGGGCCTCGTCCTCGCCGAGCGGGAGCGGTCGCCAGATCGTGCTGTTCGAGGACGCCGACCGGGCCACCGAGGGCGCCGCGAACGCGCTGCTGAAGGCGATCGAGGAGCCGCCGCCGCGGACGGTGTGGCTGCTGTGCACGCCGTCGCCGGAGGACCTGCTCGTCACGATCAGGTCGCGCTGCCGGCTGGTGACCCTGCAGACGCCCCCGATCCCGGCGATCGCCGACTTCCTCGTCCAGCGCGACGGCGTCGAGCGCGAGACCGCCGAGGTGGTGGCGCGGGCGGCGCAGGGGCACATCAGCCGGGCGCGCCGGCTCGCCTCGGATCCGCGGATGCGGCGGGTGCGCGAGCAGGTGGTGGCGGTGCCGCGCCGGCTGACCGGGGTGAGCGCGGCGGTCGCGGCGGCGGAGACGCTGGTCGGCGCGGCGAAGGCGGAGCGGGACGCGCAGACGGCCGAGCTGAACGACGCGGAGACCTCCGCCCTGCGCAAGGCGCTCGGCGAGAGCGAGAAGGGGCGGATGCCGCGCGGGACGGCCGGCGCCCTCAAGGAGCTGGAGGACCGGCAGAAGTCGCGGGCGACGCGGATCCTGCGCGACGCCCTGGACCGTACGCTGCTCGACCTCGCGTCCTACTACCGCGACGTGCTGACGCTCCAGCTGGGGGCGGGGAGCGAACTGGTCAACATCGAGCTCGGCCCCGAGCTCCGGTCCGCCGCGGCGGACGGACGCCCGGAGGACACCCTCCGGCGCCTCGATGCGATCATGGACTGCAGGGAGCGGTTGGCGGCCAACGTCAATCCGCAGCTGGCGTTCGAGGCGCTGACCTTGGCGTTGCGTCAAGGGTGATACGGGCGGGGCTTACACAACTTGTCCCCATTCGTTACATTTCCGTACGCGACTCTCAATGAGCGCCCCCGTAACGTTCGCTGGCTGATCGACCGAAATCCGGTTGGTTACCCCCCACAGCCAGGAGGTCTGCCTTGCGGCGAGCCTTGATTTCCGCCGCGTGCGCCGTCACCACCGTGACGGCCCTCGCGTTCCCAGCATCCGCAGCTCCGGGCCAACCACAGGCGAAGGGCGAGGTCTCGGAGTACGTCGTCCTCTACAAGGAGGGTGCGTCCCTCGGGCAGGCCCACCGGGCCGTCTCGGCCGCCGGCGGCAAGGTCGTGCACGAGAACCGCGACGTGGGCGTCGCGACCGTCACGTCCCAGAACCCCGAGTTCATCCACGCCGTGATGAACCAGCGGGCGCTGGACGGCGTCGCGCACAACCGGGTCATCGGTGAGGCGCCCAAGACCGCGAAGAAGGCCCCGAAGGTCGAGAAGCTGACCGGGGCCCTCCACGGCGCCAAGACGCAGGCCGCCCCCGCGGGCAAGCCGTCCAAGGACACCGAGCCCATGGCGGACCTGCAGTGGGACATGAAGCAGATGCACGCCACCGCGGACGGCTCCTACAAGAAGGAGCCGGGTGACCGGCGCGTGCTGGTCGGCGTCCTCGACACCGGCGTGGACGGCGACCACCCGGACATCGCGCCGAACTTCAACCGCAAGCTCAGCCGCAACTTCACCCGCGACATCCCGGAGGACGCCAACGGCGACGAGGTCGACGGGCCCTGCGAGTTCACGTCGTGCGTCGACCCCAACGACTGGGACGACAACGACCACGGCACGCACGTCGCGTCCACGATCGCCTCGCCCCGCAACGGCCTCGGCATGGCCGGCGTCGCGCCGAACGTGTCGATCGTGAACCTGCGCGTCGGCCAGGACTCCGGCTACTTCTTCCTCCAGCCGACCGTCGACGGCCTCACCTACGCGGCCAAGCACGGCATCGACGTCGTCAACATGTCGTACTACATCGACCCGTGGCTGTGGAACTGCGGCAACAACCCCGCCGACAGCCCCGAGGACCAGTTGGAGCAGCGGACCATCATCAAGGCGGCCCAGCGCGCCCTCGACTTCGCGCACGACCGCGGCGTCACGCTGATCTCCGCGGCCGGCAACGACCTCGTCGACTACACCAAGACGAACACCGACGACAGCAGCCCCGACTTCCCGTCCACGCCGGGCGAGGAGCCGCACGACCGCACCGTCCCGGCGAGCTGCGTGTCGATGCCGTCCGAGGGCGAGAACGTCATCCCCGTCTCGGCGACCGGCCCGAGCGGCCGCAAGTCGTACTACAGCAGCTTCGGCAACGGCTACGTCGCGGTGGCGGCGCCCGGCGGCGACAAGGTCGACAACGCCGCCCAGCGTCCGGACGACAAGGGCGGCATCTGGGCCGCCTACCCCGAGCGGCTCGCGAAGGAGCGCGGCGAGCTGAACGCCGACGGCACGCCGAAGGTGGGGTACCTCATCCGCAGCTGCAAGGGTGACAAGTGCGCCTACTACCAGTCGATCCAGGGCACCTCGATGGCGTCCCCGCACGCGGTCGGCGTCGCGGCGCTCATCGTCAGCAAGTACGGGCACAAGGACCGCAGCGGCGGCCTGACCATGGACCCGGGTCTCGTCGAGCGGGTGCTGCGCGGCACCGCGACCCCCAAGGAATGCCCGAGCCCGGCGACGGTCGAGTACGTCTGGTACACCCAGTCGAACGGCCAGTGGGTGAAGCACACCTCCACCCAGACCTGTGAAGGCTCGAAGGGCCAGAACGGGTTCTTCGGCAGCGGCATCGTGGACGCGCTGAACGCCGTCTCGCGCTGACCCTCTGGAACCACCCCAGGACGCGACCCCCGGCTCCGGCCGGGGGTCGCGTTCTTTCCCGCGTCGTGCGGTCCCGGACTCCTCGTGCATGATGGGGGGATGCCGTACCGAGTCACCTTCGTCTGCACGGGCAACATCTGCCGCTCCCCGATGGCCGAGTGGGTGCTGCGCCACCACGTCGAGGAGGAGGGCCTGGACGTCGAGGTGGACAGTTCGGGCACGGGCGGCTGGCACGTCGGCGACGGGGCCGACCAGCGGACGGTCGCGGCGCTGGAGCGCGCCGGCTACCGGTCGGCGCACATCGCGCGGCAGTTCGACGCCGCCTGGTTCGACGGCTACGACATGATCATCGCGATGGACGCGAGCCACGAGAAGGCCCTGCGCTCGATGGCGCCGAACTGGCAGGCGCGCGGAAGCATCCGGCTGCTGCGGCAGTTCGACCCGGGCGCGGGCGACGACCTCGACGTCCCCGACCCCTACTACGGGGGGCGCGACGACTTCGACCTCGTCCTGGAGCAGGTGGAGGCGGCGATGCCGGGCCTGCTCAAGGAGATCCGCTCGGCGCTCGAAGACCGCTGAGCGCGTGCGGCTGGAGAGGCTGCTCGGAACCGGGGTCGAGGACGTCCACGACCTCGGCTCCAGCCATTCCTGGACGTTGCGCAGGGCCTCCCTGGCCGACGGCCGCGAGGTCTTCGTGAAGGCGGCGCGGGACCAGGCGGGCGTGTTCGCCGCGGAGGCGGCCGGGCTGCGCTGGCTGGGGGAGGCCGGCCCCGGGACCCCCGTCCCCGACGTCGTGGCGGCGGACGAGCACATGCTCGTCCTGCCGTGGCTGCACTCGGCTCCACCGTCCCGCGAAGCGGCCGAACGCCTCGGACGGGAACTGGCGGCCCTGCACATCGGGAACCGTCCTGACGTCTACGGCGCGCCCTGGGACGGCTTCATCGCCGACCTCCCCCTGGACAACACGCCGGACGGCCGTCCCTGGCCCGCCTGGTACGCCGAACGCCGCCTGGAACCGTTCCTGCGTCTCGGGGCCAGGCACCTCTCGACCGGCGACGTCCGCCTTGTGGAGCGCGTCATGGCGGACATCGAGACGCTCGCGGGACAGCCGGAGCCGCCGTCCCGCATCCACGGCGACCTGTGGTCGGGAAACGTCCTGTGGACGGGCGACCGGGCGCTGCTCATCGACCCCGCCGCGCACGGCGGGCACCGCGAGACCGACCTCGCCATGATGGCGCTGTTCGGTACGCCGCACCTCGACACCGTGCTCGGCGCCTACGATGAGGCCGCGCCCCTTGCGGACGGATGGCGTTCCCGCGTCCCGCTGCACCAGTTGCACCCGCTGCTGGTCCATGTGGCGCTGTTCGGGGGGTCGTACCGGGCGTCCCTGGTCGAGGCGGCCCGCGCGTCCCTCGGCTGAGGCGGCTCACGACTTGGTAACTCCGCGTTCATGGGTTTTTGTCGCGATCCATATGCGGTAGAAACGACGGGCGATCCGGCAGGAAGGGTAGGTAGGCAACCCCATGGACGACGGCAGGCGCGAGGACCCGGGTAACCGTCTCGGCTCGTGGAAGGGTCTCGTCCCCCTCGGCGTGGCCGCCACCGTCGCGCTGCTCATCGGAGGGGGTGTGGACATGGTGCACCGCCACCAGCGCGCCGCCGACAAGGAGCACGAGGCCAAGCCCGCCGCCAAGGCCGAGAAGACCGAACCGTCGTTCGTCGTCGGAGTCACCCAGAAGGGCGCCTCCCTCCTCGTCCGCAACGTGCGGACCGGCACGAACGTGGGGCTGCCTGTCGCCGCCCCGCAGGACCGCCGCTTCCACCGCGTCGCCGCACTCAAGGACGGTTCCTACATCGTCGCCACCCCCGGCGCCCGCGACGTCACCTTCCAGCGCCTGCGCCTGGACGACGGACGTCCCAAGGACCTCAAGCCCATCCCGAAGGCCATCGTCCCCGGCGTCTCCACCGTATGGTCGGATCTCGCCGTGACCCCGGACGGCGCCCAACTCGCCTACGTCACCTACAAGGGCGCGAGCGCCCGTGTGGACGTGGTAACGCCGGAGACCGGCGTCCACAAGGTGTGGACGACCAGGCTGCGCGCACGCGTCGGAAGCCTTTCCTGGTCCGGGACCACGCTGTCCTTCGTCTGGAGCCCGGTCGGCATGGCGAAGCACCAGGTCCGCACGATCGACACCAACGGCCCCGCCGGCGACCTCAAGTCCAGCAAGGCCGTCATGCCCCTGCCCAAGGGCAGCTCCAACGCCATCATGAGCCGGGACGGCACTTCCCTTATCGCGGCCATAGCGAAGAACTCCGAACTGACCCTCCAGACCTTCACGCTCCAGGGAAGTCCCACCAAGACCCTGTGGACCCAGAAGGTCAAGGGCGTCCCCACCGGCCTCGACATAGCCCACACCGGCCACGGCGTCATCGCGACCGCGGGCGACCTGTACGCGGAGGGCGTCCCGGCCGTTCCGGCAGGGGATCTCGCCGACGCCGCCTGGTGAGACCTAGAGTGGTCGCATAACCGGGCGAACGGAGCGAAACGTGGGCATGATGATGGCCGTCAGCTTCACTCGTTACGGCCGCCTGTTCTACCTCGATCCGGGGCCCCACAGCCCCAAGGTCGGCGACAAGGTCCTCGTGCCCACCGACTCCGGTCCCGAGGTCGCCGAGTGCGTGTGGGCCCCGCAGTGGGTCTCCGAGGACGTCGACGGCCTCCCCGAGTGCGCCGGCCCCGCCACCGACGAGCACCTCGCCCGCGACGAGGCCAACCGCCGCCGCCGCGCCGAGGGCCGCCTCACCGCCAAGCGCCTCATCCGCAGGCACGACCTCCCGATGAAGGTCATCGGCGTCGACTACCTCGACGCCGACAACATCTTCAAGATCTACTTCACCGCCCCGCACCGCGTCGACTTCCGCGCCCTCGTCCGCGACCTGGCCCGCGGCATCAGGGCCCGCGTCGAGCTCCGCCAGGTCGGCCCCCGCGACGAGGCCCGCCTCCAGGGCGGCATCGGCCCCTGCGGCCGCGACCTGTGCTGCGCCACCTTCCTCAAGGACTTCGAACCCGTCTCCGTGCGCATGGCGAAGGAGCAGGACCTCCCGGTCAACCCCCTGCGCATCGCCGGCGCCTGCGGCCGCCTGATGTGCTGCCTCAAGTACGAGCACCCGTTGTACGTCAAGGCGCACGACAGCATGCCGGCCCTGGGATCGCGCGTGGACACCCCGAACGGCCCGGGCCAGGTCGTGGGCCGCAACGTCCCCTCCGACAAGGTCACAGTCCGCCTGAACAGCGGGGGCCGCTGCTCCTGCCCGTCAGCCTCCGTCTGCTCCCCCCGCAAGCAGCACGACGCCCGCTACGCCCCCTCAGACAACGGCGAGCCCGGCTAAGAACCGCACGGCCGTACCCGGGCCGGGCGAGAGCTGCCCGCTCGGCCACGGTATTGACAAGGCTCGTGGTCTCCGCGGTACCAGCGCGCGTGTTTCGGTGCGCCCTACGGGATGGAGAGAAGCGCGCCCTTTTCGTCGTTCATGCCTGCGGCGAGAAATCGAGTGGTGCCCGGTATGCGGGTGATGGCGCGAACCTCGAAGGGGCTGAAGCCGGAAGCCCCGATCCTGGTGCTCGTCCAAGTGCCCGTAGCGGTTCGGTGGGCGAGGGCCGACTCGGTGGCGTTGGCGTCGGTGGAGCCGATGAGCCAGACGCCGCCGTCCGCGTCGGTGATCGGGGCGCCGAACGGGCTGAGCCGTCCTGTCTTCTCCGTGGTGCTTTCGGCCGTCCAGCGGCGTCCGTCGGCGTCGCCGTGCAGGAGAAGGGACGACAGGTGGAGGTCGCCCGGGCCCAGCGGCTCGGTGCGGGTGCCGTCCATCTCGCTGGACGGGATGCCCCCGGCGCCCTCGGCGGTGATCCAGATGCCGGCGTCCGTGGCGGTGATCGTGTCGAGCTTGTACGTCGTCTTCTCGAAGCCGTTCCTCTTCCCGGCCGGCAGGACGCCGTCCAGCGGGACGGGCCTCCAGCCGGAGCCGTCCTGGTGGTACAGCTTGTTCTCGAAGGTCAGCGCCCAGATGTCCCGTGCGGAGCGGGCGCTCGTGCGGGCGATCCGGAACGGTGGCCTCGTCTCCGACCATCCGTCCGCCGAACGGGTCCAGGCCGCCGCGGCGGCGCGCGAGCCCGTGCCGTAGACCCGCACGTCCCGCGGGGAGAACACCTCCAGCGCCGTCACGGTGAATCCGGGGAGGCGGCGGTCGATCTTCCAGCGTTCGCCGTTCCAGTGGAGGACGGTCGAGCCCGACCCGCCGAGGGTGACCGCCCAGACATCGGACGCCGCGGACGCCCCCGCCGCCTTGACCGCGCCGATCCGTCCGCCCGGGAGGTCGACCTTGCTCCAGTCGCGGCCGTTCCAGTGCCGGGCCGTCGGCCGCCACACCGTGTCCTCGGAGCCGCGCCCGCCGAACGCCCACACGTCCTTCGGCCCCGTCGCGACGATCTGGGGATCGACTCGCAGCGACGCGTCCTCGACCTCCACCCGCCACGGGGCGCCCCCGGCTTCCGCCCCCAACGGCGTCGACTCGACGGCCGGGGCTCCGCACCCCCCGAGGGCGAGCAGGGCCACAACGCCGGTTTTCGGCAAACGAAATCTCATACGCTCTCCATCCCGAAACGGTCGCCTCATCCTCCGCCCGTGGAGAGCCCGGCGAATGAGCACCCGTACCTAGAACGCGCGGCCTCCCGTACTCACCGTTGACCAGGGCATTCGCGGGGGCTCGTTGTGATGTTGCTATACGGCCGCGGGCAACCTTGGCACCTTCCTCCCCTTGCCGGGGCCCCCGGGTTTTCGCACCATTCCGGCAAGCCGCCATTTCCCGCAGGAGGTACTCCGTGAGACTGCGCGTCGCGACCTTGCTCGCGGGCATCGTCGCCGTCCTGGCCACCGCCGCCCCCGGCGCGTCCGCTTCGCCGGCGGGCGCGCGTCCCGCCGCGGCGCCGGGCGCGGAAGGGGGACGGGCGATCTACGGGGCCGGGGGCGTGCGCTGCACCCTCGGGTTCAACGTGCGGCAGAACGGCACCTACTACTTCCTCACCGCGGGCGGCTGCGCCCAGGTGGGCATGGCGATCTACGCCGATCCGGGGATGACCGTCCAGCTCGGGACGGTCGTCTCGGTGACGAACGCCGCCGTCGCGCTCGTCCGGTACGTGGAGCCTTCCGTGGAGCGGCCCGGCAGCGTCCACCTCTACCCCGGCTCCCAGGACATCACGACGGCGGGCCGGCCGGTCGTCGGTCAGCGCGTCTGCCGCAGCGGGCCCGTCACGGGCCTGCGCTGCGGCAGCGTCACGGCCGTCAACGTGACCGTGAACTTCCCTGACGGGACGATCACCGGGCTCGCGAGGACGACCATATGCACGGAGCCCGGGGACAGTCCCGGGGCTCCGTATTTCTCTGGCAGTACCGCGGTGGGGCTGGGGATCGGCGGGGTCGGGGACTGCGCCAGTGGCGGGTCCTCCTTCTTCCAGCCGATCTCTCCGGTGCTCAGCGCCTTCGGCGTCAGCGTGTACTAGCGCCTGGGGAGGAGCTGGGCGAGGGCCGCGGTGACGCCGCAGAAGGCCATGACCGGGAAGAGCGACGCCCGGAAGGCGTCGGCGACCTCGCCCAGCGCGCCGTAGAAGACGATCCCGACGAGCGCCACGCCGAGGGCGTTGCCGACCTGCTGCGCGGTGGACAGGACGCCGGCGGCTGAGGCGGCGTGCCGATCGGTGACACCGGCCAGGACCAGTGCCGACAGGGGCGCCAGGACGAATCCCATGCCCGCCCCCACGAGGGCCAGGCCCGGGATGAGCCAGCCGATGGCGTGCCCGGTCGCGGCGAGCAGGAGGAGGCAGCCGGCCGCCTGCACCGCGGCGCCCAGCGCGAGGACCTGCCGTCCCAGGCGGGCGGCGATGGCCGTGGCGCGGGTGGACGCGGCGAAGTAGCCCGCGCCCAGGGCGACGAAGAGCAGGCCGGACTCCAGGGCGCTGAGACCGCGTCCCTGCTGGAGGTACAGGGCGAGGTACAGGAAGAAGGACGCCATCGCCAGGGTGTAGACGAGCGCCAGGCCGCTGCCGGCGCGGAAAGCGGGCTCACGGAAGAGGGTGGGCGAGACCAGCGGGGCGCTGCTGCGGCGCTGGGAGACGACGAAGGCGGCCAGCAGGACGGCCGACGCGGCGAGCGACGCCCACGTCCAGGCGGGCCAGCCCAGGCGGCGACCCTCGATCAGGGGCAGGACGAGCGCGACGAGGCCGAGGGTGACGAGGACGGTTCCCGTGACGTCGAGCCGGGTTCCCGTGGTGCGCGGCTGGGGCGGGACGGTCCGGCGGACCAGCGCCAGCGTGACGACCCCGACCGGGACGTTGATCAGGAAGATGCTGCGCCATCCGGTGCCGAACAGGTCCGCCTGGATCAGCACACCCCCGATAAGCTGCCCGAACACGCCGCCCAAGCCCATCGCGAGGCCGTAGGCGGTGAACGCCTTGGCGCGCGCCTCCCCGGTGAACACGCCGTTGATGATCCCGAGAACCTGCGGCATCAGCAGCGCGGCCGCGAGCCCCTGCACCACCCTGGCGGCGATCAGCGTGCCGGGGGAGGGGGCCAGCCCGCACGCCAGTGAGGCCGCCGTGAACACCGCGAGGCCGAGCGCGTACATCCGGCGGCGTCCGGCCAGGTCGCCGAGGCGGCCACTGGTGATCAGCCCGCTGCCGAGCGCCAGCCCGAACCCGGCGACGACCCACTGGATCGCCGTCGCGCCGGCGCGCAGATCGGTCTGGATGTCGGGGATCGCCACGTTCACGATGAAGAAGTCGAGCGTGGTGATGAAGATGCCGGTGAGCAGGACCAGCAGGGTGCCGATGGACGCGGTGGGCGAGGCCGCGGCCCCGTGCGGGCGCCGGCCCGCCACCGGAGTCGCCGTGTGCGACATGTTCTCTCCTCAGATCGACCGTTATCCGCGCCTAGACGATCTCGCCCGGGAGGTCGTGAAGGCGATGACCTGTGGGGTAATGCCGCGGCGTAATTGGGTTGTGCGGCCGGCGGCGGCCGATCTAGCGTCCCGTCCCATGGATGGGGACAGGCCCGCGCGGCGACTCGGTATCGACGACCTCGCCGCCTGCCAGCGGCTCGCCGAGGACCGCGGCTGGGGGCGCGAAGACCGGAAGTGGCGGTTCCTGTTCTCGGTCGGCGACGTCTACGGCATCGACGACGGGGAGGGCGGGCTCGCCGCGGCGACGGTGTCGACCCCCTACGGCGCGGACGTCGCGGCCATCAGCATGGTGCTGGTGGCGAAACGCTACGAACGGCGTGGTCTGGGCGGCCGCATCATGCTCCACGCCATGGACAACACCGAGACGAAGAGCTTCTGCCTGACGGCCACCGAATACGGACGCCCGCTGTACGAGCGTCTGGGATATCGCTCCGTCGGGCTCTGCACGACGTACACGGGTACGGGCAAGGGGCCCGCCAAGCGGGGCGTCTCCGTCCCTGCCGAGGCGGCGGACATGCCCGCCGTCCATGCGCTCGACACCGAGGTCTTCGGCGCCGACCGTGCACGGCTGGTCGACGGGCTGCCGTCGTTCTGCGAGACGTTCCACGTCGTCCGGGACGAGTCCGGCCTGAAGGGGTTCGGGGGCGTGTGGTGGAACGACGACATGGCGGTCGTCGGCCCCGTCACCGCACAGGACACCGAGACGGCCCTCGCCCTCGTCGAAGAGATCGTTCCGGCGGGGCCGGTCCGCCTGGACATCGACCACCGGCATCCGGAGATGGTCGACTGGGCGCGGCGGCACGGCCTGCGACCCGCGTTCACCACCACGGTCATGGAGTACGGTGCGCCCATCGTCAACGACGTGTCCCGCCTCCACCTCCCCGTGGCGCAGGCCCTCGGCTGACCTCAGGCCGTCTCAGGCCGTGCCGGGGACGGGCGCCCGCCGGGCAGCGCATACCGGACGATCTTCTTCCAGGTGCCCGTGACCTGGCGCGACAGCGAGCCCGTGTGGTACGGGATGTCGTACTTGCCGCACAGGGCGCGGACGCGCGGGGCGATCTCGCCGTACCGGTTGCTCGGCATGTCCGGAAACAGGTGGTGCTCGATCTGGTGGCTGAGGTTGCCGGTCATCAGATGGAACAGCCCGCCCCCGTCGATGTTCGCCGAGCCGCACAGCTGCCGGACGTACCACTCGCCCCTTGTCTCGCCGTCCAGCCGCTCCTCCTCGAACACCTCCACGTCGCCGGGGAAGTGCCCGCAGAAGATGATCATGTGCGCCCAGACGTTGCGGACCACGTTCGCGGTGGCGTTCGCGGCCAGCGTGGACAGGAACTGCGGGCCGCTGAGCAGCGGGAACGCCAGGTAGTCCTTGCCCCACTGGCGGCGGATCTTGCGGCCGATCGCGCGCAGCTTCTCCCCCGTCACCGCCTCGTCGGCCGTCCCGTCCCGGATCTTGTCGATCTCCAGGTCGTGCAGCGCCACCCCGTACTCGAAGAACATCGCCAGCAGCAGGTTGTAGAGCGGCTGCGCGAGGTGCGCCGGGGACCACTCCTGCTCCGGGGCGACGCGCAGGATGCCGTAGCCGACGTCGTTGTCCTTGCCGAGCACGTTCGTGAACGTGTGGTGGACGAAGTTGTGCGAGTGTTTCCACTGCTCGGCCGGGGAGACGTTGTCCCACTCCCAGGTCGTGGAATGGATCTTCGGGTCGCGCATCCAGTCCCACTGGCCGTGCATGACGTTGTGCCCGATCTCCATGTTCTCCAGGATCTTCGCGACGGACAGCGCCGCGGTCCCGGCGACCCAGGCGGGCGGCAGCGCGGACGCGAGCAGCAGCGCCCGGCCGCCGATCTCCAGTCCGCGCTGCCAGCGGATCACCCGCCGGATGTAGGACGCGTCGCGCTCGCCGAGACCGGACATGATCTCCTCGCGCAGCGCGTCCAGCTCGGCGGCGATGGTCTCGTAGTCCTCGGCCGTCAGATGGTCGGTCATGCCGCTCCTCTCACAGTTCGATCTCCACGGGCCCGGCGGCCGCCGAGACGCAGGTCTGGACGATCTCGCCCTCGTCGCCGTGCACCTCGCCGGTGCGCAGGTCGCGGACCTTGCCGGACGCCAGCCGCCCGACGCAGCCGCGGCAGATGCCCATCCGGCACCCGCTCGGCAGCAGCGCGCCGGCGTCCTCGCCCGCCGTCAGCAGGGGCGTGCTCCCGTCCGCGTCGGCCGTGACGCCGCTCCTGGTGAACGTGACGCGCCCGCCCTGGCCCCCGCCGCCGGACAGGACGGTGCGGAAGCGCTCGACGCGCAGCCTCTCCCCGATTCCCGCGGCCTTCCAGTGCGCCGCGAGGTCGTCGAGCATGCCGCCCGGTCCGCACGCCCACGCCTCGCGCTCGGCCCAGTCGGGGCAGATGCCGGGTATGTCGGACGGCTTCAGCCGCCCGTCCGGGGTCGTGTGCCGCTCGTGCAGCCGCACCCCCGGCATCCGGCGGAGCTCGTCGCCGAAGATCACGTCCCGGGCCGTCCGGTCCGAGTGGACGAGCACGGCGTCGGACGCGCCGCCGAGATGCCGCAGCATCGCCATGACCGGGGTGATGCCGCTGCCGGCCGTCACGAACAGCAGCTTCCGGGGGACGGGCGCGGGCAGCGTGAACGCGCCGTCGGGCGGCGACAGGCGGACGACCGCCCCGGGCCGGATCTCGTTGACCAGGTACGCCGAGACGAACCCGTCGCGCGCGGCCTTGACGGTGACCGTGATGCGGCCGTCGCGGCGGGGCGGCGACGACAGCGAGAACGTCCGCCAGTGCCGGACGCCGCCGACGTCCACGCCGATCTTGATCCACTGGCCGGGCCGGTGGCCTCTCCACGCCCGCCCCGGTCTGATCACCAGGGTCGCGGCGGACGGGGCCTCGTGCCGGACGGCCTCGATCCGCCCGCGCGGATCGGCCGTGGACCACAGCGGGTCGATCAGCCCGAGGTAGTCCTCCGGCAGGAGCGGAGTCGTGAGGAGCCGGGCGGCCGCCGCGATCCGCCGCCCCGCTATGGGCCGGCGCGGGCGGCGCGGTGCGATGGTCCGCGGTGCGATGGCCAAGGTTTCCTCCCGAGGGCGCGCTAACTTACGCTCGCGTAGGAATCGCGGAGGATTCAAGGCTTGGGCCATCAAAGCGACAGGCATCACACCATCGCGCGATGTTCCATCGACAGATGTAATGCCCGCTGACAAAAGTCGGCGCGGAAATTGTCGGCCGGGCACGATTTCCCGTGCCCGGCCGATCCGTGCCCAACTGACTCATGCGGCCGTTCGCGGCCGACGAGGGGTCGTGCTCAGAACTTGGTCTTCGGCCGCTCCTGCAGCACCCCGTCCACGAAGATGTCGACCTTCTCGTTGAAGAAGCAGACCAACCCGGCGACCTTGAGGCTTTCCTCCAGCGGCGTCCGGTACGACCAGGCCAGATCTTCGTGCAGCGTCCCGTCCACCCGTGCCGACCAGTACTCCGCGGTGCCCTTGTACGGGCAGTGCGACACGGTGTCGGTGTGTTCGAGCAGGTCCATCCGGACATGCGGCTTCGGCAGGTAGTAGCGCACCGGCAGACCCGTCTCGAACAGCAGCCGCGGGCTGGACGACTCCGCGACCGTCACCCCGTCCACCTCCACGCGGACATGCCGCGACGCCGCCAGCACGTCCACGCGCGTGTACGGGTCGCGGGGGTGGACGAAGACCTCCTCGTCCTCCTCGAACCAGGCGTCCATCGCGTTCCAGTCGAGCCGGACCAAGCCGGGCAGCTCGGTATGGCGGAGCGCGGCGCCCGGAGCCTGCGCGCCGTCCACCTTCACCGTGTAGACGGTCGCGTCGCCCCTGCTCGGCGAGCGGGTGCCGGGGCCGTCCTCGACGAGCTCGGCCCGCACGTCCCCCTCGGGAAAGTAGTAGGTGGGGTAGTAGGGGATCTCCCAGACGAGAGAAGGCCGTATCGAGTCGGCCACCAGATGGCCGCCGAGGTAAGCCCTGACGCGCTTGCCGCTCTCCTCGACCCGGAGGCCGGTCTTCCGCGATGTGCCCATGCCAGGGCAACCTCGCCTGTTCGGGGCCTATTTCATCTAATTCTCACCCTTGCCTCACGAACGCCACATGAGCTCTCACGAGCCTCACCCGCCGGATGGCGAGCGAGCTGGGCGTCCGCGCGATGAGCTTGTACACGCACATCGACGCGAAAGAGGACCTTCTCGACATGGTGTACGACGAGGTCGCCGAAGAGGTACTGGTCCAGGGAGAGCTGCCGGACGGCTGGCGTGAGGCGATGATGGAGATCGCCCGAAGGGAGCGCGAGGTCGGGCTGCGGCACCCGTGGATGCTGCAACTCGCGGGACGTTCCCCGCGTATCGGTCCCAACGGCCTGCGCCACATCGAGCAGTCCATGGCCGCCGCCGCCCGCCTCACCGACGACCCCGAAAGCATGCTGGCCGTCGTCAAGGCGATCGAGTGGCTGCTCGACGGCATCGAACACGAATACCGAGGGAAGTAGCCCTCGACCACCATGCCGACGTAGCGTAGGCGGCGGCGTACGTGCAGCTATGACGAGACGGGGACCGGGTGCGGGCAGCGAGACTCATCAGCGTGGCTACTGTGCTGGTCCTGGCGACGGCCACCGGCTGCGACAGTGGTGACAAGAACACGAGCCGGGCCGCAAGCGTCCCCACGGGCCTCGGGCAGTTCTACGGCCAGAAACCGGCCTGGAAGAGCTGTCGCAACGGGTTCGAGTGCGCGACCGTACAGGTCCCCTTGGACTACACCAAGCCGTCCGGCGAGAAGGTCGGCATCTCGCTCATCAGGCTGCCGGCCGAAGACAAGTCCGAACGGATCGGTTCACTGCTCACCAACCCTGGAGGCCCCGGCGGCTCCGGGGTCGACTTCGTCCGCCAGGCCGCCCGCAGCTTCGGAACCGACCTGCGGCGCCGTTTCGACATCGTCGGCTTCGACCCGCGTGGGGTGGCGTCCAGCGCGCCTGTCCGCTGCAACACCGGGCCCCAGTTGGACGAGTTCTTCGCCACCGATGCGTCCCCAGACGACCCGAACGAGACGAACAGGCTGGGCAGCGAAAGCAAGGCCTTCGCGCAGCGTTGCAAGGCCAAGGCCGACGCGGAGCTCCCCTATGTCGGCACGCTGAACGCGGCCCGTGACATGGACGTCCTGCGCGGCGCCTTGGGCGACCAGAAGCTCACCTACTACGGCGCGTCCTACGGGACTTACCTAGGCGCCTTCTACGCCGAGCAGTTCCCCAAGAACGTCCGAGCCCTCGTCCTGGACGGCGCCGTCGACCCGAAGCTGTCGTCCACCGACCTTCTGATCGAGCAGGCCAAGGGCTTCGAGACTGCCCTGCGTGCCTTCGCGGACAACTGCGTGAAGTCGGGTGGCTGCGCCTTCGGCAACACCCCGGACGCGGTCATCGACAAGGTCTCCTCCTTCCTCACGTCCACCGACAAGAAGCCCCTCAACAACACACGCGACTCCCGCAAGGTCACCGAGTCCCTGGCCGTGATGGGCATCGCGCGGGCCCTCTACGTCAAGGAGTACTGGCCGGTTCTGCGCCAGGCGCTCACCCAGGCGATGCAGAAGGGCGACGGCACCCTTCTCCTGGCTCTCGCGGACGAGATGGTCGAACGCAAGGCCAACGGCACCTACAGCAACCAGACCGACGCCAACATGGCCGTCAACTGTGTCGACAAGCCCAACCCGGCGAACCTCGCCACCTACGGCAAGGCAGCCGCGCAAGCCAAGAAGGTCGCTCCCCGCTTCGGACCGTTCGTCGTCTGGGGCGGCCTCCCGTGCGTCTACTGGCCCGCCCAGACGGAACAAGCACCCCACCCCATCACCGCCAAGGGCGCCGCTCCCATCGTCGTCATCGGAACCATCCGCGACCCCGCGACGCCCTACAAGTGGGCCCAGAGCCTGGCCGGCCAGCTCTCCAGCGGCGTCCTCCTCACCTTCGACGGCGACGGCCACACCGCCTACCTCCAAGGCAACTCCTGCATCACCAAGGCCACCGACGAGTACCTGATCAGCGCCGACCCGCCCAAGAACGGGACCACCTGCCGCTGAATAACCGGTGCACACCCACCCCCCAAGACCCGGTAGACTGCTTCCCGCTGTGCCCCGCACGGCACGCCGCCTTAGCTCAGTCGGCAGAGCGATTCACTCGTAATGAATAGGTCATCGGTTCGATTCCGATAGGCGGCTCCACCTCAGAGGCCCCTCCCGATCCCGGGAGGGGCCTCTGTGCTAACGGCCTGCTAACAGCGGCGTTCACGCCGGTTTGTTCAGGTCCCGTGTGGACGTGATGGTCGCACTGGACGAGGGGCGCCACGCGCTTGCCCGCGTCGATGCCCGCCTTGCCGGTCGTCCTGTGCCACCGCGCCGTCCCCTGTGCTTCTTCGACCCGCGCCACGGCACGTCTGTCGACCGGGTCACCTGGACCCCTGAGGGGGCGTCACCCGGATCATCGACGTGTGCGCCGCGGACGCGGTGCGGATCAACGAGGGCGTGCCGCCCACCGCGACAGGCCGCCCGCCACCGCCGTCCAAGCCGCGCGCACCCGCGCACGGTTCTCCACCGTGCAAAGCCCCCGCGCCTCGCGCTCCCGGACAGCCTGGCCCCTTCAAGACGTGCCCGCCGGGCGTGCGAAAGAGCCAGCAGGTTCAGGGAAGCGGAACCAGGGAGGACAAACTTCCCCACCGCGAACCACGCGTCACGCAGGTGCTGGTCGTCCGCCTCCACGGCGGCGATCGAAAGTGCGCGGTCAAGCTCGTCGAGGCTGGAACCGTGCGGGTTCTGCTTCGAGCCCGAGGGCACTGAAGCCGTGTCGTGGAACCTCTCCCTGTGCGCGACGACAAGCACGTTCACCTTCGGATCGAGTCAATGGGCCGGTGGTCCGCATGGCTTCAGCCGGCCACGAGAGCGCGTGTACGGATCGCATTAGTCTGCCGAGCATGCGCATGCTCCACCTCGGGCTGCGGGTCACCGACCTGGAACGCTCGCTCGCCTTCTACACCGCGCTCGGGTACATCGAGATCGGCGGCGTCCCCGACACGGATTTCGGCAGCCTCACCATGCTCCGACTCCCCGACGATCCGTTCGTCAGCCTTGAACTCGTGCACGATCCCGCGCGACCGGTCGAGGACACCGGCGCCGTCAACCACCTCGTCGTCCAGGTGGACGATCTGGATGCCGCGATCGCCGATCTGGCGGTCAAGGGCGTCGTGGCCGAGCCGCCGGCTGACCTGGGGTCGGGGCTTCGGACGTCATGGCTGACCGATCCCGACGGTTACCGGATCGAGCTTGTGCAGTGGCCGCCCGGCCATCCGGCAGGCATGACGGAGGCGGATTTCGTCTGACGGGACGCCCCACTGGGAGCCGAGGGTCTGACCCTTGCTCGCCTGACGGATGTGAGACCGCACTATTCTTCGCGGATGCAGAACCCTCCCGACCAGGTTCCCGCGCCCCTCGATGGCCCTGGGGTGGAGGTGACGGACGCTCGTGAGCTTCTGCTCGGATACTTGGAGTGGTATCGCGAGGCGCTGATGCGCAAGCTCTCCGGGCTGTCCGACGCCCAGCTCCGCGAACCGGTCGAACCGCTGGGGTGGTCACCGCTCGGGCTGGTGCAGCATCTGGGGTGGGTCGAACGCCGGTGGATGCGCTGGGGATTCGCCGCTGAGCGCGTCATCGCCTACCCACCCGGCGGCGACGAGGCCGAATGGACGGTTCCTGCTGACCGGTCCACAGCACAGGTCATGGCCGCTTATCGGTTGGAGGTCGCGCGTGCGCGCGCCCCGGTGGAGGGTGCCTCGCTGGACGACCGGGCTCGTCTGGGGGGTCGGTTCGGAACGTCCGACCAAGCTCCTTCCCTCGGCAGATTCCTCTTCCACCTGCTGCAGGAGTACGCGCGCCATGTCGGTCACCTCGACGTCGCCCGTGAGCTGCTGGACGGGACGACCGGCGAGTAGCTGCTGATGGACGCCCGACGGTCACCACGGCGGAATGACAGCTCGGTGCTGACGCGGGTCACGAGCCTTGGGGGCCGTACCCGTCTCTGGAGAGTGGGGAGCTGCGGAAGGTGCCTTCGCGGGGCTACGGGTGGCGCCGGATCAGTCGCTCAGGTGCTCGGCGAGGATCTTCAGGTGGGTGTCGCGGGCGTCGGAGTGGCAGCGGCGGCCGGCGTCGGTGATCTCCACGAAGACGCCGCGGCGGTCGGCCTCGCAGAGCCCGCGCTGGACGTAGCCGTGCTTCTCCAGGCGGGCGACCGTCCGGGACAGGGCGCTCTGGCTGAGGTACATGGCTGCGGCGATGTCCTGCATGCGACGCTTCTCACAGTCTTGATCCACGAGGCGGTCGAGCGTCTCGTACTCGCTCATGGTCAGGCCGTGGACGTCCTGCAGGGCGCGGTCCAGGGCGCAGGCGACCGTGTTGTAGCAGGTCGCCAGCTTGCGCCAGCGGTCGACCAGGGCAGTATCCGCCTCCATGCCGCGCATCTTACCATGCAGACGCATCATATGCACATGCATTAAGTTCGCAGGAATTTTGTGCGTGGACATTGAATGCATGTGCATGTACTGTCCCTCGACGTGACTATCACCGACACCTCACCCGACTCCGCTCTCCGGGCGCCGGGCGCCGTGGGCGCGCCGGCCGAACAGACCTGGACCCCCCGGCTGTGGGGAGTCCTCGCCGTCCTGTGCGCCGTGTTGTTCCTCGACGGACTCGACGTCTCTATGGTGGGCGTCGCGCTGCCGTCGATCGGCGCTGAACTGGGCCTTTCGACCACGTCACTGCAGTGGATCGTCAACGGCTACGTCCTCGGCTACGGCGGACTGCTCCTGCTCGGCGGGCGCACCGCCGACCTCCTCGGCCGCCGCCGGGTGTTCCTCGCCGCTCTCGCGGTGTTCGCCGTCGCGTCGCTGGTGGGCGGTCTCGTCGACGACGGCACGCTGCTCATCGCCACGCGTTTCGTGAAGGGGCTGGCGGCCGCGTTCACCGCGCCGACCGCATTGTCGATCTTGACCACCACCTTTCACGAGGGGCCGGCGCGCAACCGGGCGTTGTCGGTGTTCTCCGTCTTCGGGGCGAGCGGCTACTCGTCCGGTTTGATCCTCGGCGGGCTGCTGACCAGCTTCGGGTGGCGCTGGACGTTCCTGACGCCTGTGCCGCTCGCCATCCTCGCCCTTGTCGCCGGCATCGCGCTGATCCCGCGGGACAAGTCGGCGGCCGAGGGCGGGCACGACATCCTCGGCGCCGTGACGCTCACCGGGGGCATGCTGCTCGCGGTCTACACCGTGGTCTCGGCGCCCGATCGCGGCTGGCTGGACCCGGTCACCCTGGGTTCCGTCGTCGTGGCGGCGGCCCTGCTGATCGCGTTCTTCATCACCGAGAACAAGGTGCGCCACCCCCTGATCCGCCTCGGCATCCTGAGGATCGGCTCGATCGTCCGGGCCAACCTGAGCATCGTCGCGCTGTTCGGCTCCTACCTGAGCTTCCAGTTCATGATGACGCTCTATCTGCAGGACGTGCTGCGCTGGTCGCCGCTGAAGATGGCCATGGCGCTGCTGCCGGCCGGGCTCCTCGTGGCGTTCGGCTCGCCGTTCGTCGGGCGCCTGATCGACCGGTACGGCACGCCGCGTCTGATCATCAGCTCGATGACCTCCCTGAGCCTCGGCTACGCCTGGTTCCTCGCCACCGCGGGCAACGCTCCGCACTACGCGTTCACCATCCTGCCCACGATGCTGCTGCTGGGCGGCGGGTTCGCGTTCGGCTTCAGTTCGATCATGGCGCAGGCCACGGACGGGATCGACGACTCCGAGCAGGGGCTGGCCTCCGGCCTCGTCCAGACCTCGGGCCAGGTCGGCGCCGCCCTGGTCCTGGCGCTGGTCACCGCCCTGGTCGCGGGCGGGACGGCCGACGGCGGCAATGGCTTCGCCGAGTTCCACCCCGGAGTCAACCTGGTCAGCGCCGTCGCCGTGGTCGGACTGGCCCTGAACCTGATCCCGCTTCTCCGCCGCTACCGCCCGAAGCACACCTGACACCTCCCGCACACCTGACCGCCCTCCGCCAATGCGGGCCGGGCCGCGCCACCCATCGCGCGGCCCGGCCCACGCGCTTTCCCGCGCGTCCGCTCCGACGTCTTCCAGGACGCTGTCGCCCCCGGCCGCACCCGTCCATATGGGAAGAAGAGGTGCAGCGGGATCTGCGAAGTCGCGGTGTGTCGCGATCGCGCTGGGGCTCTGCGGTGCGCCGCAGAGCCGTGAGGCGCCGCGGTTCCGTGAGGCGCCGCGGTGTCGTGAGGTGTGGCGATTCCGTGTGGCGCCGCGGTGTCGTGAGGCGCCGCAACGCGTGAGGTGTGGCGGTTCCGTGAGGTGTGGCGGGGCCGTGAGGGTGTGGCGGGGGCGGCTTCTTGGTGGAGGCGCCCCCGCTATTGGGTTAGCCAGGTCGTTTCCAGAAGGGGCGGCGGGGCGAGGATTCGCCGGTGAAGTCGGCGAGGACCTGGAGGGCGCGGGTCCACTGGTCGTTGACGGTGGGCTGGTCGGCGGTGGGCCGGAGGCGGTGCAGGTCGTCGCGGAGGTCGGCGAGGGGCTTGGTGTCCAGGGAGAGGGTCTGCATGCGCTGGACGATCGACTCCAGGATGGGGAGAAGTTCGCCCAGCAGGTGCTGGACGCGCTCTTCCCGAGTGTCGGGGACCTGGCGGAGGCGGCCCAGGACGTTGGCCAGTTCCTGCTGGAACCCGGCGAGGTGCGAGGGCGGAGAACCTGCCGCTCGTCGGGCGGGGCCGGCGGGGCGGCCGAAGGAGCGGCCCGGTGCCGGGGGCGGGGCGCCGTAGCCGGGCGGGGCGGCTTGCGGCATCGGAGGTGGGCCGGAGGGGGCGGCCGGCATCGGCGCCGGGGGCCTGGGAGCGGCGCCTACCGGCGGGGCCGACCTCTCCATTTCCATGTCCATATCCATGGCGGCGAAGGCGGCAGGGGCCCTTTGCGGAGCGGCCGTCGGTGCGGCTCCCGCCCAGCCTCGGGGCATCTCCACGGGCTGGACGACCTGGTGCGGCGCCTCGCCTTCGGTCGCGACCCGGCTGTCCACGGCGACGAACGCGGTGAAGCGGCACAGGACGCCGAATTGAAGGGAGGTCGAGATGATGCGCTCTTCCAGGTCGCCGGGGTCGCCGACCGTGTAGCGGTCCTCCAGGTCGCGCAGGTGGGCGCGGGCCCAGATGGATCGGGCGGCCGGGTTCTGGGTGACGGTGCCGGTGGTGTGCTGCTCCCAGGGCGTGCCGTCGGATGCCGTCCCCCGCACGGACAAGGCGCCGGAGGGTGCGCCGCGGAACCGGCCCGCGATCTGGAGCGGTACGCCGGGGAACAGGGCGCTCAGCCGGGTGGGGGCGACGGTGCCGGGGACGATCTCCAGCCCGTCGGCGTGCAGTTCGAGGTCGGTGGCCAGCGGGGCGGCGATCCGGTGGTGGATGTGCTCCATCGCCTCGTCGAGGCGGTCTTCGGACTCCACCAGTTCGCAGCGACCCCGGCCGATCGCGGCGAGGCGGTTCAGGAAGCCGGCGTTGACGGCCTGGTCGATGCCGACCGTGTGCACGCGGACGCCGCGCAGCTTGGGTTCGAGGTGGGCGAGGAGTTGGTCCTCGTTGCCGACCTGGCCGTCGGTGATCAGGACGAGGACCCGGTCGCGCGCGGGGTCGGCGAGGAGGCGGCAGCCCTCGTCGAGCGGGGCGAGCATCTCGGTGCCGCCTCGCGCGGTCAGCGCCGAGAGGTGCTCGACGGCGCGGAACCGGTTGCGGTCGGTGCCGTCGACCAGTCTGGAGCCGAGGTCGCGCGGGCGTTCGATGACGCTGTCGAAGGACAGGACGGCGAACCGGTCTTCGGCGCGGAAGGTGTCGACGATGCGGGCGGCGGCGCGGCGGGCGGCGACCATCTTCCAGCCGTGCATGCTGCCGGAGCGGTCGAGGACGAGGACCACGTCGCGGGGACGGGGCTTCGCCTCGCCGGAGGGCAGGACGGTGAGGCTGAACGTCCCCTCCTCGCCGGACTCGTCGGGGATCAGGGAGAGGGCCGCGCTCTCGTGAGGGGCGAAGTCGAGGCGGAGCACGAAGTCGCGGTCGAGCCGCTCGCCCGGTTGCAGGCGCAGGGTCGTCCGCTCGCCGTCGATTCCTTCGAGGACCACGTGCAGCGCCGACCGGATCTGGGTGAGCGGAAGCCCGGCCGGATCGATGTCGACGGTGAGGCTCAGTCGAACCGGGTTGGGGAAGCCGGGCAGCAGGACGGGCGGGCTGATCCGGGACGCGTCCGGCACGGCGTCGGTGTCGTCGGCCGCCCCGGAGCCCGCGCGCTCGCCGTCGAGCGGGGCGCCGGGGATGTAGCGGGGGGCGACGACGAGGGGGAAGCGGAAGGTCGCACTGGACGCCGACTCGTGCGGCAGCGGCTGGTCCAGGGAGAGCCTGATCGTGACCCGCTCGCCCGGCAGGATGTTGCCGACCCGCATGGTGAACACGTCCGGGCGGTCTTCTTCCGCGATGGCCGCGCGTTGACCCGCGGCGATGGCGGTGTCGTAGTCCTGCCGCGCCTGCCCCCGCTCTTTCAGCTTCCCTTCGATGACCCTGTCCGCGGCCTCCATGCGCAGTGCTGTGACGGCGGCGCGGTCGGGCAGCGGGAAGACGTAGGTGGCCTCCAGCGGTACGTCGAACGGGTTGCGGAAGCCTTGGACGACCTCGATGCCGGCGGCCAGGCCGGTGATGGACGCGTGGACGTCCACGGAGTCGAGCGGCAGGTTTCCCTTGTCGGTGCTGAGCGCGCCGAGCCCGTGGTCGGGTGCCGGTGGCACGGTCTCGGGTAGCGGCAGGATGCGCACGGTCACTGGATCCTCCGGGGTGGGTCGGCGGGCTGGAAGTCGGGGCTTGCGGCGGGGGTCGGCGCCGGGGCGAGCAGGCCGCGGCGGCGGAGTTCGTCGAGAAGGGGACGCGCGGCCGCCTCGATGGCGGCGAGGTCGTCGCCGTTGAGGTCAGGGACCTCGAGGAGCACGGTGAGGCCGGGCGCGAGCCGGACGCCCTGGACGATCGCGGGACGGGGCTCGCCATAACCCGTGACGTCGACGTCCGGGCGGAATGACACGTCGGGTCGCGTGCTCCAGAAGTTTCCCCGCTCGCCGCCGCCCGCCGTGCCTTCCGGGCTTTTCGGGCCTTCGGGGGGCGGTGCTGACGTGCGTCGGCTCGCTGTTCGTGCCGGGGAGTCGCTGCGGGGAGTCGGGGCGGCGTCGCGAGGGGGCTGGATGTTCGAGCCGGGGTGTCCCGCCGTTCGGCCGGGTGGACCTTCGGAGGGCGGCAGGCCGTTCGATCGGGCCCTCGGCGAGTCCGGGAGGGCGGCGATGCGGGTGAGGTCCGCGTCGGTCGCGGCGGCGAGCTCGATCTGGATCTCGGCGATGGAGCGGCCCGAGGCCTGGCGCCGCTTCACCGCGACGAGCTGAAGGAGATGGCGTGGCCCGTACAGGGCGGTGCGGCCGCGGCGGCCGAGGGGCGGGTCGACCAGGCCGATCGTGGTGTACCAGCGGATGAGCCGCTCGTTGGGCAGGTCGCGCACCCGGCCGCTGACCTGCGCGGACGCGTCCGCCGCGAGAGCCGCGGCGGCACGGTCCGCCAGTTCGGCGATCGTCCAGGTGTCATCGTCCATGCGCCGATGATGACACTGTAATGATGACAGTGTCAACTCGCCGCGAGCCTTCTGGTGGCCGCGTGGACATGCCGGGTGGTGGGGGATTCGGGGTCGGCCTCGCGGCGGGCGCCATCACCGAATGCCGTATTGGACGTGGCGCGGGCGCGTCCAGGGACGAACCCGTGGTCGAATTGCCATTGGGAGCGTCATAGTGGCGGTGATCGTCTGTCGGCTCACCGTTGGGTTAGGTGCTTATGTCCGTCGCCGGAAGTGTGATCTCGCCGGTCGGAAAAATGATCGTTCTAGATTGAGGGTCCGAAATTCCCGCTGTCACTCTGAGTGTCGTCTCGATCGCCCCTCGGGGCGACGTCCTGGTCATGTGAACCTGGTGAACCTTGCAGTATCTCGGACAAAGTGCCCAAAGTCTATTAACTAGGGCACGCTTGTAAATAGACCTAATTATGGGGTAAGAATGATGTTCGGTATCGGAGTGCGATCCTCTGAATTTGCTGGTAAAGAGCGTCTGGACGCTTTACCTTTTCTGGCATGAGCGACCATCTCCTGGTCGGGACGCTGCGCGAGCGCGACCTCGGCGCCCCGGCCGCGGTCTACGACGCCTATGCCGAGAGGCTCTACGCGTACTGCTGGTTCCAGCTGCGGGGACGCGACGCGGCGCAGGTCGCCCTGCGCGACACCTTCATCGTGGCCGAGGCGCACATCGGCGAGTTGCGCGAACCCGGCCGGTTGGGGCCATGGCTCTACGCCATCGCCCGGTTGGAGTGCGCCCGCCGCATGCCGTCCAGGCACCAGGTGCCGGACGTGCCGGTCGCCAGCCACGACCAAGAGGACGTCGACCAGCGGATCACAGCGTGGCATGCGGTGCTGGCGCTGCCGCCTCTCTCCCGAGAGATCCTGGAACTGCATGTCAGGCACCAGTTGTCGGTCCCCGACCTCGCCGCTGTGTTCGGGTTGTCGCCGAGGGACGTGGAGTTGGCACTCGACGGCGCGCATGGCGAACTCGAAGCGGCGGTGACCGCGGAGATACTCGCGAACAAGGGACCCTACGACTGCGCTGAGCGGGCTCTCCTCCTGCGTGAGCGGCGTGGTGAGCTCACCTACGACATCAGCAAGCGGCTGATGGAGCATGCGCGAGAGTGTTCCGCCTGTGAAGCTCTCCGTCCCCGCAACGTGTCGGCCGCCAAGGTCTACGGGCTGCTCCCGGACGCGGTACCCGCACCGGAGATGCGGCTCCGGGTGATGAGTTGCTTCCTGGACCCGGAGCTTGTCGGCTACAGGCTCTTCGTGGCCACTCGCGTCACGGAGTTCAGGTCGGATGGATTTCCAGTCCAGACCGCCTTCGGGCGCCCCGACCGGGCGGCTCGCCAGGGTCAGCGCTGGTGGTTCGGCCGTAGCCGCAAGACGTCCAAGGAGGAGGGGGCGGCCAGGCTCTACGCACAGGTCGGTCGAGCCTCCGCTGTCCTCGTGACTGTGGCGCTTCTGTCCGCGTCGGGGGTCGCTTCCATGTACCTCGTCAGTGCCCAGCGTGAAGACAGGGACGAACACGCCGGCCCGCGTCCGACGGCGACGCCCGGCATCTCCCAGAGGCCCGGCCCCGGTTGGCAGCCGCCTGCGCCTCCACCAGCTTCCGACGCCTACGACGCCATCCCCTCGGCCACGTTTCCATCGGGCTCACGAACCTCGTCCGCGTCTGCCGGCCTTTGGACACCTTGAGGCCGGGCAGACCATGACCGTCCATGTACACGTCTCACGGGGGGCGGAAGTCCCGTGGAGAAAGCACTGTGGTGTTCCGGCCCGGTGGGGCCTGGCTCACGTCACATGGCGCCCTGCGCTCAGCGCCTGACGCCCGGAGTTTGACCTTCGTCCGTTGCGGACCTCCCCTGCGTGGCGTTTCTACCTGCCCTTTCCCGAGTCAACTACGCTTCGTAACTGATCATTTGCGCTAGGCGGCACCGCGGGCGGGGAGGACGTGATCATGGCACCTGGCGCATCCGAGCTACGCCGCCGTCGCGTGGCGCTGCCTCCCGCCGGCAGCAGGGCACTGCGGTTGGTCACGCTCACCTCCGGCGTCGCGATCGGCATGAGCGTGCTGGTGCCGGGCGCGTCCGCCCGCCCGTCCGATCCGCCAGGCCCCAGCGCGAAGGACGTCGAGCGGAGCGAGCGCGACGTCAGGGAGCGGGCGGCCGAGGTCGGGCGGACGAAGGCCATGCTCGCCCAGGCGGACGGAGAGCTCGACAGGCTCGCCGTCACCGCAGAGGCCGCCGTGGAGCGCTACAACGGCGAACTCGTCCAACTCCGGGGCGCGCAAGAGGCGTACAAGGACATCCAAGGGAGGCTCGCCGAGGCGGACCGGAGAGTGGAACTGGCCAGAGCCGAGCTGGCGTCGTTCGCCGCGCAGGTCTACCGGGACAACACCGGCTACGACCCGATGTCCTCGGCTGTCGCGGGCGAAGGCGGGCCCCAGGGCTTCATGGACCGCGCGGGCATGGTCAAGATGCTCGCCGAACGGCGAACCGCCATGTTCCGCCGGGTCGAAGCCTCCAAGACGGTCGCGGACGTCTTCCGCCGGCAGGCGAAGACCGCGCTGGACGAGCAAGGTGCGGCGACAAGGCGCGCCGACGAGGCCAAACGGCTCGCGCAGGACGCTGTGGCCGCCCAGAAGGAGGCCGTCCAGCGCATCGAGACGGACAAGCGCCGTCTGGAACGCAAGCTTGGCAAGGCCGAGGCGAACGCTACGGAAGTCAAGCGGGCACGGGAGCGCGCGCTGGAGAAGGCGCAGACGCGCAAGTTCCGTTCAAATTTCCCGGTTCCGAAGGGGGCGCCGCCCGAGGCGCGCGGCGCCATCGCGGTCGAGGCGGCGCTCAAGTGGCTCGGCACGCCCTACTCCTGGGGCGGGGGCGACCTGGAGGGGCCGACCTACGGCATCGATCAGGGCGCCGGGACGGTGGGCTTCGACTGCTCAGGCCTGACCATGTACGCGTGGAACAAGGCGGGTGTGCGGCTCGACCACTGGACGGGCACTCAGTGGACGTCCGGACCGCACATCCCCATCAGCAAACTGCGCCCAGGTGACCTGGTCTTCTTCGCGACCAACCGGTCCGATCCCGCCACGATCCACCACGTCGGCCTCTACCTCAGCGACGGCCGCATGGTGGAAGCGCCCTACACCGGTGCACAGGTGCGCATAGCGAGCATCCACCGGCACGACCTGATCGGTGCCACACGTCCGCAGGCTGAAGGAACTCAGTCCCCGTAGAAAGCGAGAACCCTTCTGTAGGAGTCCTACAGAAGGGTTCCTCGCGAGCGTCGCGTGGGCGGCAGGGAGCGGGTCGGCGCCGTCCGCGACTCCGCACGGCCCGGCCGGCCGCACGGGCCGGGGAAGGTTCAGTGGCCGCCCTGGTCGGAGGCGCGCTTGAAGGAGCGCTCGATCTCCTGCTCGGCCTCCACGCGTCCCACCCAGCTGGCGCCTTCGACGGACTTGCCGGGCTCCAGGTCCTTGTAGACCTCGAAGAAGTGCTGGATCTCCAGCCGGTCGAACTCGGCGACGTGGTGGATGTCGCGCAGGTGCTCCATGCGGGGGTCGGTGGCGGGGACGCACAGGACCTTGTCGTCGCCGCCGGCCTCGTCGGTCATGCGGAACATGCCCACGGCGCGGCAGCGGATGAGGCAGCCGGGGAACGTCGGTTCCTGGAGCAGGACCAGGGCGTCCAGGGGGTCGCCGTCCTCGCCGAGGGTGTCCTCGACGAAGCCGTAGTCGGCCGGGTACTGCGTGGAGGTGAAGAGCATGCGGTCGAGCCGGATGCGGCCGCTCTCGTGGTCCACCTCGTACTTGTTCCGCTGGCCCTTCGGGATCTCAATCGTGACGTCGAAATCCAAGATGTCCTCCGCTCCCTGCGCGCTCGCAGTGAATAGTCTTTCGGGAGCCTGTGGGCGAGGCCGGCACCACAGGTCAGTGTTCCCCGGTATAAGGATGTCGCACGTTGGTGAGTGCTGAGTGGGAGAGGGGCGGTCACGTGCCTGGACGGGGCCGGGCCCTCGCAGTCCTGTCGCTGTCCCTCCTTAACGTTTTCGCCGTCGCCGCAGGTCTGGCAGTGGTGAAACTCACACCCGACCGCCGCCTGTCGCCGCAACCGCCCAGCGTGGCGGCGCGCGACCTGGTGCGGATCGCGCCGTCGTCCGCCGCGATCCCCGCCGCGGAGCCCGGGTCGGGCCGTCCGCCCGACCCGTCCGCCCTGGCGGGACGGCTCTCCGCGCTGATCGGGGGACCGCAGGCGAAGATCAACGCGGTGGTCGTCGACGCGGAGACCCGGCGGCCGCTGTACGAGCTGCGCGCCGGGCAGCCCGCCACCCCGGCCTCGACGACGAAGCTGGCGACATCGGTGGCGGCGCTGGCCTCGGCCGGGCCGGCCCACCGCATCACCACCCGGGTCGTGCGCGGTGCCGGCGACGGGATCATTCTGGTCGGAGGCGGGGATCCTACCTTGACGGCGTTGCCGCCGCGCGCCGGGGCCGGTCACCCGCCCTACGCCTCGCTTGCGGACCTGGCCCGCCAGACGGCCATGGCCCTGAAGGCGTCTGGCGCGGGCCAGGCCGGTGCGGGCCAGGTACGCGTCGACTACGACGCGTCCGCCTACCAGGGGCCCCGTACGGCCGCAGGCTGGAAACCCAACTATCTGCCCGATGGCGAGGTGGCGCCTGTCAGCGCCTTGACCGTCGATGAGGGGCGGGTGGCGCCGTCGGACCCGTCCAGGAAGACACGGGTTTCGGACCCGCCTGCCGCTGCGGCGAGGGAGTTCGCGCGTCTGCTGTCCAAGAACGGGGTCGGCGCCAGGGCTGGACGTTCGACGGTCGCGCAGAAGGAGGCTGTGCAACTCGGCGCCGTCCAGTCGCCGCCGATGTCCGCGCTCGTGGAGCATCTGCTGACCGACAGCGACAACGACGTGGCCGAGGCGGTGGCGCGCCAGGTGGCCATCAAGCTGGGGCGTCCCGCGACATTCGCCGACGCCGCACAGGCCGTCCGGCAGGTTCTCGCAGGGCTCGGCGTGGCCGAGGGGGTCTCGGTCAACGACGGCAGTGGGTTGTCACCGCTCAACCGCATCTCGCCTATCGCGCTGGCCCGGATCGTCTCTCTGGCCGCGGGCGGAGACCATCCGGAGCTGCGCCCGGTCATCACCGGCCTGCCGATCGCGGGTTTCTCCGGGACGTTGAGCCCGCCCCGCTACACCGTCGCGGCCAGCCAGGGGGGCGCGGGGATGGTGCGCGCCAAGACCGGCACCTTGGCGGGAGTCAGCACCCTGGCCGGTCTCGCCTACGACGCGGACGGGCGTCTGCTCGCCTTCGCCTTCATGGCGGGGGACGGCAAGGGGCCGGTCGACCCCGGCAAGCTCGACCAGCTCGCCGCGGCGGTGGCCACCTGCGGATGCGGTTGATCCGAGGCCCACACCCGGGCCGCGGCGCGGGTGTGGCGGCGCCCGTACGGGAGATAACCAGAACGGTTGTGCGTTGAACGACCATGCAGGGCGCTCCGGCGCCGCGTTCCGAACGTACGGTGGTTACATGAGCGCCTCAATGATCGACTGGAACCTGGCGGTCCAGGCCGGCACCCGGCTCGTCAGGCCCGGGCCGCAGGTCACCCATGCCGAGGCCCGTGAGGTCGTCAAGGAGCTGCGCGCCCTGTCGAAGATCGCCCATGGGCACGTCCGGGACTTCACCGGGATGGCGTCCGAGCTCGACCCGGACCCCGCGACGATCGTGGACAGGCCCGGCTGGATCCGTGCCAACGTGGACGGTTTCCGCGTCGTGCTGGAGCCGCTCATGGAGCAGATGTCCGCGAAGGGGAACGGCGGCCCCCTCGGCGGGGCGGGCAATGTCGTCGTCCAGGCGGTCGGTTCCCGCGTCACGGGCATGCAGGTGGGCGCGATCCTGGCGTACATGGCGAGCCGTGTTCTGGGGCAGTACGAGCTGTTCCTGCCGCCGGACCCGTCCGGGCGTGCGCCGACAGGGCGGCTGACTCTGGTCGCGCCCAACATCGTGCATGTGGAGCAGGAGCTCGGTGTGGAGTCGCGTGACTTCCGCCTCTGGGTCTGCCTGCACGAGGAGACGCACCGCGCCCAGTTCACCGGCGTCCCATGGCTGCGCGAGTACGTCCAAGACCAGATGACCAAGTTCCTCCTCGCGTCCGACCTGGACCCCGGCATGATGCTGGACCGCATCCGGGACGCGGCCGAGGCCGTCGCCGATGCCGTGCGCGGGGGTGACTCGAACCTCATCGACGCGATCCAGACGCCCGAGCAGCGGGAGATCCTCGACCGCCTCACCGCCGTGATGACGCTCGTCGAAGGGCACGGCGACTACGTCATGGACGCGGTGGGCCCCGAGGTCGTGCCGTCCGTCCAGCAGATCCGCTCGCGTTTCCAGGGGAGGCGGTCGGGCGGTTCCAAGCTCGACAAGACGATCCGGCGCCTGCTCGGCATCGACCTGAAGATGAAGCAGTACGCGGAGGGGTCGCGATTCGTGCGGAGGGTCGTCACCGAAGTCGGCATGAGCGGCTTCAACCAGGTCTGGCACTCTCCGGAGACGCTCCCGACCCACGACGAGATCAAGGAACCCGCCCTGTGGATGAGCAGGGTCGTCGGCACACGCGCCATCGACGCTCCGCCGGAGGCCAACGAGGCCTGACCCACGGCCACCGCGAGGCCGAGCCCGCCTTGGGCGTGCGCCGCCGTGTGATGGTAGACGTTTGCCATGGGCCCTGATCCCGCTGTGGCAGCGGTACGTCTTGCCGTGCGCAGGGTGCTCGCCGACCTGCCTGAGGGGGCGACGGTGCTGGCCGCGTGCAGCGGGGGCGCAGATTCGCTCGCGCTCGCTGGGGCATTGGCCTTCGAAGCACCCAGGGCGGGGCGTCGAGCCGGAGCCGTCACCATCGACCATGGCCTGCAGGACGGCTCGGACAGGCGGGCCGAGGCGGTGGTCCGGACCATGGTCGGCCTTGGTCTCGACCCAGCGGGATCCATCGCGGTGACCGTCGATGGCCCGGGCGGTCCGGAGAATGCCGCCCGCGACGCCCGATACGGGGCCCTCGACGATGCCGCCGATCGATTGGGCGCTACAGCCGTCCTGCTGGGTCACACGCAAGACGACCAAGCGGAAACCGTCCTGCTAGGTCTGGCACGTGGTTCCGGGGCCCGCTCGCTGGCCGGCATGCCCGCCACTTTCAGGCGCACCAGCGGTGCCCTGTACCTGAGGCCTTTGCTGGAGCTGGATCGCGCCACCACGCGTCGCGCCTGTAAGGCCATGGGGCTGGACCCTTGGGACGACCCCCACAACATCGACCCCGCCTACGCGCGCGTGCGTGTCCGTCACGAGGCCCTTCCTGCTCTGGAGAAGGCGCTCGGCCCGGGAGTGGCCGAAGCACTGGCACGGACGGCGAGGATGCTGCGCGACGACGCCGACGCCCTCGACGAGATGGCCGCTCGCGCCTACTCCGGCTTGGAGACCTCCGAAGACGGCTGCGAGGTGGCGGTCCGCCTGGAAGGGCTCGAAGGGCTGCCCAGGGCCGTCCGCACAAGGGTGCTGCGTATGGCGGCGGTCAGGGCCGGCAGTCCACCGGGTACGCTCGCGGCGGTCCATATCGATGCAGTGGATCGGCTGGTCACGGCCTGGCACGGCCAGCGGCACGTGGATCTGCCCGGGGGGCTGCGCGCCTTCAGGAGGTCTGGGAAGCTGCTGTTCGGCCCGGTTTGACGTCGCGGCGTGTGCGGATCGTCGCGTGCCGTGTCCGCCGCGCACCGCCCGAACGGCGCGCGGCGGTGTCCGTCCGACGTCCGTCCCACCGGACGGGCGAGGTCTGAGCTATGAGGTGGGGTTGTGGACGAGAAGGACCTGGGCAGCGACCTGGCGAAAGTGCTGATTTCCGAGGACGACCTGCAGGCCAAGGTGCGCGAGCTCGCCGCGCAGATCGACGCCGACTACGCGGGCCGGGACCTGCTGCTCGTCGGGGTCCTCAAGGGCGCCGTCATGATCATGGCCGACCTGGCACGGGCGCTGCACTCGCCCGCCTCCATGGACTGGATGGCCGTGTCGTCCTACGGCTCGGGCACCAAGTCCTCCGGCGTCGTCCGCATCCTCAAGGACCTCGACACCGACATCCTCGACCGGCACGTCCTGATCGTGGAGGACATCGTCGACTCGGGCCTGACGCTGTCATGGCTGGTGAGCAACCTGCGCTCGCGCAACCCGGCCTCCCTGGAGATCTGCGCGCTGCTGCGCAAGCCGGAGGCCGTCACGACCGACATCGACGTGAAGTACATCGGCTTCGACATCCCCAACGAGTTCGTCATCGGCTACGGGCTCGACTATGCGGAGCGGTACCGGAACCTGCCCTTCGTCGGGACCCTCGCCCCGCACGTGTACGGCGGGGACGGAGCCTGAGCGTCCTGGAGGGGCCCGGAGGGCGGCGGGAGGGGGCCTGATCGCCCCGGACATGCCCGCACTGCCCGGAGACGCGCCAAGGCCCCCAGGGAACAAGGGACCGTGACGATTCGTTGCAAAGGTCGTTGAGGGGTATAGGCAAGGGATGCGGGGGAACAGCGTCGGCTGCGTCTCCTGCGCCTGCGGTGTACCGTCGGTGTCCCGGACCCTGGGTTCGGGAAGCCATATGAGGGAAGCCGCCACGGAGGGACCGGAGCCCCGGGCGACGGGCCTTCCCGTTGGTCGCATTGGTTGGTCGCAGTGGCGTCCGTCCCCTGGGACGGGCGAGGATCGCACACAGAGTTGGTCAGGAGGGACGGGCCCCTACGGGGTAACCGGATAAATGGACGTGAAGCGCTATTTTCGCGGGCCGCTGCTGTGGATCCTGCTGTTCGGCCTCTTGGTCGCCCTCGTCATGTGGGGCGTCAACCCCGGCCGTTCGTTCGAGAAGGTCGACACATCCAAGGTCGTCCAGGAGATCAACGCGGGCCAGGTGAAGTCCGCCAAGATCATTGACAAGGACCAGCGGATCGAGCTGACGCTCACCAACGGCAAGCAGCAGCAGGCCTCCTGGGTCGAGGGCCAGGGCCTGCAACTGCAGCAGCAGCTCCAGAACCAGGCCAACGCCGGCAAGCTGTCCGGCGGCTACAACGTTGATGTCCCGAAGCAGAGCTTCTTCCTGAACCTGCTGTTCAGTCTGCTGCCCATCGTGGTCATCGTGCTGATCTTCCTGTTCATCATGAACCAGATGCAGGGCGGCGGCTCGCGGGTGATGAACTTCGGCAAGTCCAAGGCCAAGCTCATCACCAAGGACACCCCGAAGACCACCTTCGCCGACGTGGCCGGGGCCGACGAGGCCCTGGAGGAACTCGAAGAGATCAAGGACTTCCTGCAGAACCCGGCGAAGTTCCAGTCGATCGGCGCCAAGATCCCCAAGGGCGTGCTGCTGTACGGCCCGCCCGGCACCGGCAAGACGCTGCTGGCGCGCGCCGTCGCCGGCGAGGCGGGCGTGCCCTTCTACTCGATCTCTGGTTCGGACTTCGTCGAGATGTTCGTCGGCGTGGGCGCGTCCCGGGTCCGCGACCTGTTCGAGCAGGCCAAGACCAACGCCCCCTCGATCATCTTCATCGACGAGATCGACGCCGTCGGCCGGCACCGCGGCGCGGGCCTCGGCGGCGGCCACGACGAGCGCGAGCAGACCCTCAACCAGCTGCTGGTCGAGATGGACGGCTTCGACGTCAAGGGCGGCGTGATCCTGATCGCCGCGACGAACCGCCCCGACATCCTCGACCCGGCGCTGCTGCGTCCCGGCCGCTTCGACCGCCAGGTCACCGTGGACCGCCCCGACCTGGAGGGCCGCAAGGGCATCCTGCGCGTGCACGGCCGGGGCAAGCCGTTCGCGCAGGACGTCGACCTCGACGTGATCGCGCGCCGCACGCCCGGCTTCACCGGCGCGGACCTGGCCAACGTGATCAACGAGGCGGCGCTGCTCACCGCGCGGTTCGACCGCAAGCTGATCGACATGGACACCCTCGAGGAGTCCATCGACCGCGTCATGGCCGGGCCAGAGCGCAAGACCCGGGTGATGTCGGAGAAGGAAAAGAAGATCATCGCCTACCACGAGGGCGGGCACGCCCTGGTGGCGCACGCGCTGCCGAACTCCGACCCCGTGCACAAGGTGACGATCCTTCCGCGCGGACGGGCCCTGGGTTACACCATGACCCTCCCGATGGAGGACAAGTTCCTCACGACCCGTTCGGAGATGACCGACCAGCTCGCCATGCTGCTGGGCGGGCGCACCGCGGAGGAACTGGTCTTCCACGAGCCGACCACCGGCGCGGCCAACGACATCGAGAAGGCCAGCTCCATCGCCCGCAACATGGTGACCGAGTACGGCATGAGCGAGCGCCTCGGCGCGCGCAAGTTCGGCACCGGGCAGGGCGAGGTCTTCCTCGGCCGCGACATGGGCCACGAGCGCGACTACTCCGAGGACATCGCCTCCGCGATCGACGACGAGGTCCGGCGCTACATCGAGGGCGCGCACGACACCGCGTGGGAGATCCTCGTCGAGTACCGGGACGTCCTGGACGAGCTCGTCGTCAACCTGATGGAGAAGGAGACGCTGTCCAAGAACCAGGTGCTGGAGATCTTCGCGCCGATCCAGAAGCGGCCGCACCAGAACTCCTACACCGGCTACGGCAAGCGCCTCCCGTCCGACCGTCCGCCGGTGCTCACACCCAAGGAACTGGCCCTGCTCGGCCCGCAGGACGTCGCCGACCTGACCAAGAACAACGGCCAGAGCGGCGTCGCCTCTGAGGCCGTCGACCCGGCCCCGGGCGAGAGCTGACGGCCTTGGCGATCCCGTACGACGAGGCGCCGCTCGAGAACGATCCGCCGGGCGAGACAGTGCACGGCGGGCGTTTCGACCACGCGCGCATCGAGAAGGCCGTCCGCGAGATCCTGATCGGCATCGGGGAGGACCCCGACCGTGACGGGTTGCGCGACACCCCCGCCAGGGTGGCGCGCGCGTACGCTGAGCAGTTCGCGGGCCTGCGCCAGACGCCCGAGGACGCGCTCACCACGGTGTTCGACGCCGACCATGAGGAAATGGTCCTGGTGAAGGACATCGAGGTGTACTCCGTGTGCGAGCACCACCTGGTGCCTTTCCACGGGGTCGCGCACGTGGGTTACACGCCCAACAAGAAGGGCCAGATCACCGGGCTGTCGAAGCTGGCCCGGCTGGTGGACGTGTACGCCCGGCGGCCGCAGGTGCAGGAGCGTCTCACCAGTCAGGTGGCCGACGCGATGATGACGGTGCTGGAGCCCCGCGGGGCCATCGTGGTGATCGAGGCCGAGCATCTGTGCATGACGATGCGCGGGGTGCGGAAGCCGGGGGCCAAGACGGTGACGTCGGCGGTGCGCGGCGACTTCCGGGATCACGCCGAGACGCGGTCCGAGGCGATGAGCCTGATTCTCGGCCGCTGACGAGGGCTCGGGCTCTCCGAGCCCGTCCGAGCGTCCGAACGGGCCTCAGCGTAAAGCTGAGGCCCGTTCTGCTGCTTTCGGAGAGGGTATGCCGGACTGATGGGGCGGTGAAGCGCCGCTCCGGCGGGTCGATCGCAAGGCATAGGGTTGGGTGACATGACCAGTGCCGCCGTTCCGGGGCTGCCCGAGCCAGGGCGCTGCCTCGTCATGGGCGTGGTCAACGTGACCCCCGACTCCTTCTCCGACGGCGGTGCCTGGTTCGACCCGGAGAAGGCGGTCCGCCACGGGCTCGATCTCGTTGGCGAGGGCGCCGACATCGTGGACGTGGGCGGCGAGTCGACGCGGCCTGGCGCGCAGCGCGTGACCCAGGAAGAGGAACTGCGCCGTGTGGTTCCGGTCATTGAGGCCCTCGTGGCCGAGAACGTCCCCGTGAGCGTCGACACCATGCGCGCCGAGGTCGCGGAGGCCGCGGTCGGTGCGGGCGCGCGGCTGGTGAACGACGTGAGCGGCGGCCTGGCCGACCCGGACATGCCGCGGGTGGTGGCCGCCGCAGGCGTGCCCTACGTGGTCATGCACTGGCGCGGCCACAGCCATGACATGTACAACCGCGCCGTCTACACGGACGTGGTGCGCGAGGTGCGCGACGAACTACTGCACAGGGTCGACGCCGTGCTGGGGGAGGGCGTCGACCCGTCGATGGTCGTCCTCGACCCTGGGCTGGGCTTCGCCAAGAACCCGGAGACAGGGCACAACTGGTCCCTGCTCGCCCATCTGGACGCGTTCACTGGTCTCGGCTACCCCGTCCTGGTGGGCGCGTCCCGCAAGGGGTTCCTCACGCGGCTTCTTGCGGAACCGGACGGGACGCGCCGTCCGTTCGGCGAATGCGACGACGCGACCGTGGCCATCACGTCTCTCGTTGCGGCCGCCGGGGCATGGTGCGTAAGGGTGCACAGGGTCCGGCCCAACGCGGACGCGGTACGAGTGGCGGCCGCGATGCGCGCGGCGGGTCTGGTCGTCCATGACAGCGGCGGCCAGGAGAACGCAGGCAAAGGCAGCAATACCAAGGGCAGCGCTATCAGCGACAGTAACGACGACGGGAGTCCGCGCCTATGAGCCGTGCGGTGAACCGCGCCGACGTGGACGAGGTCCATGCCGAGTTCTATGCCGCGTTCGAGGCCGGTGACTTCGACCGCATGTCGGCGGTCTGGGCGGACGGCCCGTATGCCGACGGCGTCTCCTGCGTCCACCCCGGCTGGACGATGCTGCGGGGACGCGAGGCGGTCCTGCGCTCGTGGGCGCTCATCATGGCCAACACGTCCTACATCCAGTTCGTGCTCACCGACGTGGAGACGGACGTGTACGGCGACCACGCCGTGGTGACGTGCAAGGAGAACATCCTGACCGCCGACGAGGACACCGAAGCGGGGTTCCTCGCCGGTGGAAGCATCGTGGCGACGAACGTGTTCGTACGGGCGGGCGGGGAGTGGCGGCTTCTGCTCCACCACGGCTCCCCCGTCCTCAACGTCGTGGATGCAGAGGAAGAATGACTCTCGACCGCATCGAGTTGCGCGGGCTTCGGGCACGGGGGCGCCACGGATGCCTGCCGGCCGAGCGCGACCTGGGCCAGGAGTTCGTCGTCGACGCCGTCCTCGGCCTCGACACGCGCCCCGCCGCTGAGGGCGACGACCTCTCGCGTACCGTCGACTACGGAACGCTCGCCGGCCGGCTGGTCGCCGCCGTGGAGGGGGAGCCTCTGAACCTCCTCGAAACGCTCGCCGACCGGCTGGCGAAGATATGCCTGGAAGACCGACTGGTGTCCGAGGTCGAGATCACCGTCCACAAGCCGAGCGCCCCGATCCCGCACCCCTTCGCCGACGTCGCCGTGAAGATCACGAGGAGTCGCCCATGACAGCGTCCGACCGCATGCCCGACCGCACCGCCACCGGGGGGCACATGCTGGTCCAGCACCGTGTCGTGTTCTCGATCGGCAGCAACCTCGGGGACCGGCTGGACAACATCCAGGAGGCCGTCGACGCACTGTTCGACGCGCCGGGGCTCCACTTCGTGGCGTTCTCCCCGGTCTACGAGACCTCCCCCTTCGCGCCGCCCGGGGAGAGCATCCCCGAGCAGGGCGACTTCCTGAACATCGTGCTCATCGCCGACACGCGCCTGCCCCCGGAGAACCTGCTGGAGCGGGTCCTGAACATCGAGAACTCGATGCGCCGCGAACGCCTGGTCCGCTGGGGACCCCGCACCCTCGACATCGACATCGTGACGTTCGGGGACATCACGTCCGACGACCCCGATCTGACGCTCCCGCACCCCCGCGCGCACGAGCGCGCGTTCGTCCTCGTCCCGTGGGCCGACATCGAGCCCGACGTGCTCCTGCACGGGCACGGCCGTGTCGGAGACCTGGCCGAGGCCAGGCAGGCGGAGGGCGGCCCGTCGGTCTGCCGCCGGCGTGACGACCTGGCTCTGCAGCAGCCTGCATGAAGCCGTCCCGCCCCCTGTTCCTCGCCGCCCTGGTGGTCGTCATAGGGGTGATCACCTGGGCGGTGCTGCGTTCTGCCTACCTGTCGCTGCCCCCGCTTCCGTGGACGGCGGTGCCGACGCTGCTGCTGCTCGCCCTGGGCGAGGCGTTCACCGGGCTGAACGTGCTGCGCCGCATCCGCCGCAGGCCGTCCAGCGGTCGCGCGGCCGACTCCGCCCGCAAGCCGATGCCGAAGCCGCTGGATCCCCTGGCGGTGGCGCGGCTGGCCGCCCTGGGGAAGGCCAGCGCGCATTCCGCGGCGGTCATCGCGGGCGTGTTCGGCGGGTTCGCGGTCAGCCTGTCCGCCTCGCTTGAGAAGTCGACCCCCCGGCACGACTTCTTCGTGAGCGGCGGCACCTTCCTCGCGGCCGTCGTGCTGGTGGCGGCGGCGTTCTTCCTGGAGTACGCGTGCCGGGTTCCCAAGGGACCGGACGACGAGCACGGCGACCGGCCTGGCGCGTCCCGAGCCTGAGGGCGGCCCGGACGGGCGCCGGGCGTGGTCGCAGCGCGGGACGGCTTGCGGCTGCGCTACTTGTCGATGTCGCCGACGACGAAGAACATCGAGCCGAGAATGGCGATCATGTCGGCGACGAGGTTGCCGGGCAGCAGCTCCGCGAGCACCTGGATGTTGTTGAACGAGGCGGACCGCAGCTTCATCCGCCACGGTGTCTTCTCGCCCCGCGACACCAGGTAGTAGCCGTTGATGCCCAGCGGGTTCTCCGTCCAGGCGTAGGTGTGCCCCTCGGGGACCTTCAGAACCTTCGGCAGCCGTTGGTTGATGGGGCCGGGCGGAAGGTCGGCGAGGCGGTCCAGGCAGGCGTCCGCGAGGTCGAGGGACGCGTGCACCTGGTCGAGCAGGCACTCGAAGCGGGCCAGGCAGTCGCCCTCCGACCGGGTGACCACGCGGACGTCCAGTTCCCCGTAGCCGAGGTAGGGCTCGTCACGGCGCAGGTCGAAGTCGACGCCGGACGCGCGCGCGATGGGGCCGGACACCCCGTACTGCAAAATCTGTTCCGGAGTGAGGACGCCGACCCCCCTGGTGCGGGCTCGGAAGATCTCGTTGCCCATGATGAGGTCGTCGATGTCGCCCATGCGGGCGCGCACTTCGGCGACCGCCGCCCGCGCGCGCGCCGCCCAACCGACGGGGAGTTCGTCCTTCAGCCCGCCGACGCGGTTGAACATGTAGTGCATGCGCCCACCGGAGATCTCCTCCATGACGCGTTGCAGGACCTCGCGCTCGCGGAACGCGTAGAAGATCGGGGTGATGGCCCCCACTTCCAGCGGGTAGGAGCCCAGGAACATCAGGTGGTTGAGGATCCGGTTCAGCTCTGCCAGCAGCGTCCTCGCCCATACCGCGCGTAGGGGGACCTCCATGCCGAGCATGCGTTCGACGGCGAGAACCACGCCGAGTTCACTGGAGAACGCCGACAGCCAGTCGTGCCGGTTCGCCAGGACGATGATCTGCCGGAAGTCGCGGACCTCGAACAGCTTCTCCGCTCCGCGGTGCATGTAGCCCACGATGGGCTCGGCGGCCGAGATGCGTTCGCCGTCCAAGGTGAGCTTCAGCCGGAGCACGCCGTGGGTGGACGGGTGCTGGGGGCCGATGTTGAGGGTCATGTCCTCGGTGGCGAGCTCCTTGGCGCCCGCACCGATCCCGACGATCCGTTCGGTGGTCATGGTCGCGCCTCCGCCACTCCGATCACCGCTTCATGGTCCCATGGCGAGCGGTAGTCGTTATCCGGTTGACTAGGGGGCAATGAACGCGAGCCACGGCGAACCGCCGTTCGATCCCGCCGCGCATCCCGGACAGCAGGGCGCGGTGCGTCCGACCGCGCCGTCCGCTCCGGGCCACGGCGGTCAGCCCCCTGGTCAGGGACAGGTAGGGGCACCCTACCCGCCGCAGCAGGGGCCGCCCGTCTACCAGGCGGATCAGGCCTTCGCGCCTGGGGCCGGCCTCCACTGGTCGCCCATATCCAAACGCCATGCCTTGCACAGGCTTCTCACCGCGGTCCTGTGGGCGATCCCCGTAGGCGGCGTAGGCGCTTTCATCGTGTGGAGGAACGGGACCGTGGTCGCGGCGTCCATGTGGGTCGCCGCCGTCGTGCTCGGGGTCGTCCTCACCTGGGTGGTCGCGGAACTGGACCGCAGGGCCTACGGCTACGTGGAGCGCGGCGACGACCTCATCGTGACCCATGGCGTCCTCGTCCGGCGGCTCATCGTGGTCCCCTACGGGCGGATGCAGTTCGTCGACGTCACCGCGGGGCTTCTGGAGCGGTGGATGGGTGTCGCGACCATCCGGATGCACACCGCCGCCGCGGCGACGGACGCGACGATTCCGGGACTGCCCACTGCGGAGGCCGCGCTCCTGCGTGACCGCCTCGCGCAGAAGGGCGAGGAACGGAGCATGGGCCTATGAGCGGCCCCTATGGCCCGTATGGCCCGCCCGGGCGATCCGGACCGCCGCCCGGACCGCCTGGGCCACCAGGCCCACCCGGGCCGCCCGGCCCCTACGGTCGCCCTGCGGGGCCGCCGTACCCGCCGCCCCGTCCCGGGTTTGGTCCGCCCCGTCCGCCGTATGCGTACGGACCGCCGCAGCCGCAACGCCCACCGATCCGCTTCTCGGAGGGCACGCACAGGCTCCACTGGGCGACGGCCCCACTGCGCGCGTTCGTCTTCCTCATCATCTACTTCGTCCTACTCGGCTTCCCCCTGCTGCTGACGCAGACCAGCAGTGGCATCACCTTGGCGCTCACGCCCGAGGTGATCCTGCGGTTCATCCTCGTGACCATCCCCATGGGACTGGTCGCAGTAGGAACCGGCCTGTGGACCTGGCTCGCACTGCGTTTCCGTGTCGACAACGACGACCTCGTCGTCGAAACCGGCATCCTCCGTAAGAACGCGCGCCGCATCCCGCTATCGCGCATCCAGGCAATTGACGTGGTGCGTCCGCTGGTGACGCGGGTGTTCGCGCTTTCTGAGGTGCGCGTGGAGCTGGCAGGGGGCGAGCAGAGCGAGATCGCCCTCCGCTACCTGGGACGGCAGTCGGCGCAGCAGTTGCGTGCCGAACTCCTCGCCCGTGCGGCCGGGCTCCCGGGCCACACCCCGGAAGCGCCAGAACGGCACCTGTGGCGTGTCCCGTTCGGCTCTCTGCTCGGGTCGCTCGTCGTGCGGCTGCCCGTCCTCGGGACGGTGCTGCTCTTCCTCGCGTCCCTCATCTTCCTCGTGATGTACGCGGAGGGCGGCATCCTGGCCGTCACCATCCCGGTCCTGCTCGGCCTCATCCGAGCCGTGATCGCACCGCTGGTCATGTACGCCAACTTCACGGTCGCGATGTCACCGGACGGGATCCGCCTGCGCTACGGCCTGCTGGAGACCCGGATGCAGACGCTTCCGCCGGGCCGCGTCCAGGCCGTCAGCATCGTCGAACCGGTGATCTGGCGCAGCCTGGGCTGGGCCCGCGTCGATGTCACCGTCGCCGGATACGCGGGCGAGCGCCAGGCGCTCTCGTCGACCCTTCTGCCCGTCGCGCCCCGCCATGTCGCCTTGCACCTCGTCTCGCAGGTCTTCCCGGGCACGCAGGTGGACGCCGTCGCCCTCGTGCCGGCGTCGTCCAAGACCGTGTCGATCGAGCACGCGGAAGGCGCCGGCACCGACGACGTGGTCTTCGTGACCCGGCACGGATGGCCCTGCCGCCGCACGGACGTGATCGCCCACGCGCGCGCGCAGAGCGTCAGGCTGACCGCGAACCCCTTCCAGCGTCTGCTGGGCCTGGCGACCGTCCACGTGGACGCGCCTCCGGGGCCGGTCCAGGTGGCCGCGGCGGACCGCGAGCTGGGCGAGGCACGCGCGATCGTCGAGTCCACGGCGAGCCGGGCCCTCGCCGCCCGCCGGGCCGGTGGCGGCGACCCCACCCACTGGGCCCGCTGACGACTTATCCACAGAAACGCGTTCCACTTCCACGGCCCTCGGTGTCCCTCGACGATGGAACGCGTCGGCCCGCCCGAGGGGGGAGGGCGGGCCGACCCCGCCGGCGGTCGCGGTGTGCCGCGCGGGTTCGGTCACTCGGGCACCATTCGACCGCGAAGGGGACATATCGTTCGGGCATGAGCGACCTGGCCTACGACCCCTGGTCCACCGCGTTCGTGGCGGACCCGTACCCGGTGTTCGAGCGGCTCCGCGCCGAGCGTCCGGTGTTCTTCCACGAGCCCACCGGCCAGTGGGTGATCAGCCGCTACGAGGACGTCGACGCGCTGCTGCGCGACCGGCGCCTCGGGCGGTCCTACCTCCACATCGCGAGCCACGAGGAGTTCGGGCAGGAGCCGGAGCCCGACTTCCTCGAACCCTTCTGGGACATGGTCCGCGCCGGGATGCTGGACGTGGAGCCCCCCACCCACACGCGGTTGCGGCGCCTGGTGTCCAAGGCGTTCACGGCGCGCATGGTGGAGGGCCTGCGTCCGATGATCCGCCGCCTCGCCGAGGAGCTGGCGTCGGGGCTCGCGGACAGGGGCGGCGGCGACCTGCTCGCCGAGATCGCCGAGCCGCTGCCGGTGAACGTGATCGCCGAGATGCTGGGCGTCCCCGCCGGGGACCGGCACCTCCTGCGTCCCTGGTCGGCCGACATCTGCGGCATGTACGAGCTGAACCCGCCCGAGGAGGTCCAGCGGACCGCCGTCCGCGCGGCCGTGGAGTTCTCCGACTACCTGCGCCACCTGGCCCGCGCCCGGCGCGCCGAGCCGGGTGACGACCTCATCACCGCGCTGGCCCACGTCGTGGACGAGGGCGACCGCCTCACCGAGGACGAGCTGGTCGGCACCTGCGTCCTGCTCCTCAACGCGGGCCACGAGGCCACGGTGAACGCGACGGGCAACGGCTGGTGGACGCTGTTCCGCAACCCCGGCGAGCTCGAACGCCTCCGGTCCGACCCGTCTCTCGTGCCCACCGCGGTCGAGGAACTGCTGCGCTACGACACCCCGGCGCCCATGTTCGAACGCTGGGTGCTGGAGGACATCAGGGTCGCCGGCGTCGACATTCCGCGTGGTGCCGAGGTCGCCCTCCAGTTCGCGTCCGCCAACCGCGATCCGGAGGTGTTCGCCGACCCGAACCGGCTCGATCTGGGCCGTGACCCGAACCCGCACATCACCTTCGGCCTCGGCATCCACTACTGCCTGGGCGCCCCTCTGGCCCGCATCGAGCTCACCGAGTCATTCGGCGCCCTCCTGCGCGCAGCCCCCGCTCTGCGCCTCACCACCGAACCAGAGTGGAAGCCCGGCTACGTCCTACGCGGCCTAACCGCCCTCCATGTAGAGCGCTAACCGCTCTAGGCGAGTGGTCTCGGCATCGACATGTCACGATTCGGCCCCTTGTCTGCCTTTCTGCTGGACCGAAGGGGCGCGCAAGGGGCGTTAGCCGGTACGCGTCAGGAGGGCGGGGATGGGGATCTCGATGGACTGGGTGAGCCAGCCGAAGCCGCCCAGGCCTGAGGGGTCGGTCAGTTCGGCGTCCTCGCCTGCGTGGCACAGGGCGGCCACGTAGGCGCGGGGGTCCTGGTGGGCCAGGTCGAGCGGCGGGCGGGTTCCTGAGAGGCCCAGGGCGCGCAGGGCCTCGCGCTGGGTCGTCAGGAGGCTGGAGGTCGCGCCGGCGCGCCGTCCGGCGACCAGGCAGGCGTCGAGCGCGACATGGGCGGTGACGTCGCACGATCCGTCGGGGACGGCGGGGACGGTCGCGCCGTCGCGGTAGCCGGTCAGCGTCCCGTAGACGGGGCGGGCCTCGCGGGAGTGCGAGTAGTCGACGGCGAGCGCGAGGCCGGCGGACAGGCGGCCGATCACGGACGCCCAGGCGGCGCAGCGCGGATGCCCGATCTCGGCGCGGTCGCCCGGTTCGGACAGCGGCCACCACTGCTCCAGCCAGCCGGTGTCCTCGGCGGACGGCGGCGGCCCCGGCCGCTCGGTTCCGCTGACCGGTTCGACGAGCACGGTCCGGACGCCCTCGGGGGTGCGTTCCACCACGTCCAGCGGCACGTTGTCGAGCCACTCGTTCGCGACGGCGAGGCCGGTGATGCGGGCGGGAAGGTCGGAGCGCCAGGCGATCCGGGAGGGGACGTCCGCCGGACGCGGCGCGAGCTCCACCGCCGTCGGGACGAGCCGGGCGTCCAGGTCCGGCGGCACGCAGGCCAGGATGTTGCCGAGCAGGCGGCCGGATCCCGCTCCGATGTCGACGATGTCCAGCCGGTCGGGGCGGCCGAGCAGGGCGTCGACCTCGACCAGCAGGCGGGCGATGGCGGCGGCGAAGCGCGGCGAGGCGTGCACCGAGGTGCGGAAGTGCTCGGCGGGGCGTTCGCGCCGGTAGAAACCGTCCTCCCCGTAGAGGGCCCGCTCCATCGCGGTGCGCCACGTCAGCCATCCGGAAACCAGCGACTCCACGACTGCGACGTTACCGTGAGTGGCGGGCCCGGATGGGCCATCCCTGCGGCGGACGCGGGTCCGACCTGCGGCTGATCCCGAGGTGACCTGCGGGTACGTACGCTGTCGGCATGGTGGCGAGCGCATGGGAGTGGCTTCGGGACAAGAAGCCGCTCGTCGACGCCTTCTTCGCCCTGCCGGTCGTGTTCTTCTCGGTGCCGTCGCTGCTGGTGGGGCCGAGCGGGATCGGCGCGGGGTCCTACGTGCTGCTGACCGTCGCGCTGGCCGGGCCGCTGGTGCTGCGCCGGACGTTCCCCCGGACGGTCTTCGCCGTCGTCGCGCTGGTCTCCTTCGTCCAGTGCGTGCTGGGGCAGATCCCGGTGCCGGCGAACGTGTCCGTCCTGATGGGGCTCTACACGGTCGCGGCCGGGTGCGCGTTCCGCTGGGGGCTCGCGGCGGCGCTGGTCGGGGAGGTGGGCGCGGTCATGGTGACCTACCGCTACCCGAGCGGCGCCAGCGACCGGAAGTTCACGTTCGTCATGATGACGGTGCTGGTGGCGGGCGTGTACGTCCTCGGCCTGCACATGCGCACGCGCCGGGCGTACCTGCGTTCGGTGGAGGAGCGGGCCGAGCGGCTCGAGCGCGAGCGCGACAACGAGGTCAAGGTGGCGATGGCGGCCGAGCGCGCCCGCATCGCCCGGGAGCTGCACGACGTGGTGGCCCACAACGTCAGCGTGATCGTGGTGCAGGCGGACGGGGCGTCCTACGCGATCGACACCGACGTGGGACGGGCTCGGCAGGCGCTCGACACGATCTCCTCGACGGGGCGGCTGGCGCTCGCGGAGATGCGGCGGCTCCTCGGCGTGCTGCGCGAGAACGACGACGCGGGGGCGTACGCGCCGCAGCCGGGCGTGGCGCAACTGGACGAGCTGGTCGAGCAGGTCCGCGCGGCCGGGCTGGCGGTGGAGTTCGAGGTCGACGGGGACCCCGAGGCCATGTCGGAGGGGCGCCAGCTCACCGTCTACCGGATCGTCCAGGAGGCGCTGACCAACACGCTCAAGCACGGTGGCCCGCGGGTGAGCGTGTCGGTGCGGCTGCGCTACTCCGGCGACGCGCTGGAGATCCGGGTGGTCGACGACGGGCGCGGGGCGGCCGCGCCCGACGACGGCCGCGGCCACGGGCTGGCGGGGATGCGCGAACGCGTCGCCGTCTACGGCGGCACGGTCACCGCGGTCCCGCGCGCCGGTGGCGGTTTCGAAGTGGCCGCGGTCCTCCCGGTGCGCGAGGAGGTCGCCGCGTGACCGGCCGCGGCGGGCGGGACCAGGGCTGGCGGCGCTCCTCGCCGTGCGTGCGGGGAGTCGCGGACAGGGAGGTGGCATGACGGACGTTGCGGCGCCCATCCGGGTGGTGCTCGTGGACGATCAGGAGTTGGTGCGGGCCGGGTTCAGGATGGTGCTGGACGCGCAGCCCGACATCGAGGTCGCCGGGGAGGCCGGGGACGGTTTGCAGGCGCTGGAACTGCTGCGGGGCACCCGGGCGGACGTGGTGCTGATGGACGTCCGGATGCCGCGGATGGACGGGATCGAGGCGACGCGGCAGGTGGTGGCGCGGTCCGGGCCGAAGGTCGTCATCCTGACGACGTTCGACCTGGACGAGTACGCGTTCGCCGCGATCAAGGCGGGCGCGGGCGGGTTCATGCTGAAGGACGCGGGGCCGGCGCAGCTCATCGAGGCGATCAAGGCGGTGCACTCGGGGGACGCGGTGGTGGCGCCGAGCACGACCAGGCGGCTGCTGGACCGGTTCGCGGTGCACCTTCCGGACGCCGAGGAGAAGGCGGTCGGGGCGCTGGAGAGCCTGACGGACCGGGAGAACGAGGTGCTTCGGCTCGTCGCCCGCGGGATGTCGAACGCGGAGATAGCCGGGCGGCTCTATGTCTCGGAGGCCACGGTGAAGACCCACATGGGGCGGATCCTGATGAAGCTCGGCCTGCGCGACCGGGTGCAGGCGGTCGTCTTCGCTTACGAGACAGGTCTGGTGAAAAGCGGTCAAACCGGCCCATCTGCGTAACGCCTTGATTCTTCCGTGATCATCATTTGGCGCCGTCCTGGGACGCGCATTCGATCTTCCTTAACGTAGCCGGGTAACTACCGTACGCGACGTCGTCTCACCGGCGGCGTCGGCAATGTCACCTCGGGCTCTGCCAGCCCACGTACGGGAGGACTCTCGTGTTCAAGAAGCTTGCCGCCACCGGCATCCTCGGCTTCGCCGTCGCCGGCTCCGCCCTCGCAGCGACGCCCGCCTACGCCGCCACCTACGGCGACGGGTGGGACGACCACGGCAAGGGCCACCACGGCCAGGAGCACCATGGCAAGGGCCATCATGGCAAGGACCACCACGGCAAGGACCACCACGGCAAGGGCCATCATGGCAAGGGCCACGACGAGAACTGGTTCAGCCACAACAGCACCAGCGGGAACTTCGGGATTCTGAACGGGACCCAGGTGATCGCGCCGATCTCGGTGCCGGTGGACGTCTGCGGCAACGCCATCGCCGTCCTCGGCGGTGCGAGCGCCCACTGCAAGGGCGGCGCGTCCGTCAACTACGGGGACTGACACGGCACGCGACGGGCCTGCCGCCCGTCGCCGAGGCGCCGGAGACCGACGATGTCTCCGGCGCCTTCGCACGTCCGGGCGCGGCCCGCCCAGAGCCCGGAAGGGCCCTGGGCGGCGTCGGCGGGTGGGGGGACGGACGCGTACGACTCAGGTCGTACGCGGACGAGCCGGATGGCCGTGAGAGTGAGGCGGAGCGTGGCCGCCGGGTCGATGGCAGGGACGGCGCCGGTTCCTAGCGTGGAGCACGTCCGTCCACGATCCGAAGGAGCCACCGTGACCAGCACGTTCGCCGAGCCGCCCGGGGGATCCCCCGCCGCCGGGGCACCGCAGGCCGTCACCGCCGAGGGCGTGTCCAAGGTGTACGGGTCCGGCGACGCGGCCGTCCACGCGCTCCGCGGGGTGGACGTCGGCTTCGCCAGGGGCGCGTTCACGGCGATCATGGGGCCGTCCGGGTCGGGGAAGTCGACGCTGATGCACTGCCTGGCAGGGCTGGACACCGTCACCGGCGGGCGCATCGTCCTCGGCGACGCCGAGATCACCGGGATGGGCGACCGGCAGCTGACCATGCTGCGCCGCGACCGCGTCGGGTTCGTGTTCCAGGCGTTCAACCTGCTGCCGACGCTCACCGCCGAGCAGAACATCCTGCTGCCCATGGAGCTGGCCGGCCGCAGGCCCGACCGGGGGTGGTTCGAGCGGGTCGTCGACACCCTCGGCCTGCGGGACCGGCTCGGGCACCGGCCGAGCGAGCTGTCGGGCGGCCAGCAGCAGCGGGTGGCGTGCGCCCGCGCGATCGTCGCCCGGCCCGAGGTGATCTTCGCGGACGAGCCGACCGGCAACCTCGACTCCCGCGCGGGCGCCGAGGTCCTGGGTTTCCTGCGCTCCTCGGTCCGCGAGATGGGGCAGACGATCGTGATGGTCACCCACGACCCGGTGGCCGCCTCGTACGCCGACCGGGTGGTGTTCCTCCGGGACGGGGAGATCGTGTCGGAGATCTTCCAGCCGACCCCGGACACCGTCCTGGACCGCCTGAAGGGCCTGGGGGCGTGATGCTGCGGACGACTCTGGCGGGCCTGCGCGCCCACAAGCTGCGGCTGCTCCTCACGGCGGTGGCCATCACCCTCGGCGTCGGGTTCATCTCGGGGACGTTCGTCCTGACGGACACCCTGGACAAGGGCGTCTCCAAGACGTTCGCCAGGTCGGCCGACAAGGTCGACTACGCGGTGCTGCCCAAGAGCGACGACCCCGACAAGGGCGTCCCCCCGGCTCTGCTCGGCAAGGTCAAGGCGCTCCCCGGCGTCACGGACGTCCAGGGCGCCGTGAAGGGGGACGCCGCCCTCGTGGGCAAGGACGGCAAGGCCGTCGGCGACTTCCCGACGGTCGGGATGTCCGTGCCGTCTGGACGTCTCCTGCGCTACGACGTCGAGAAGGGGCGCACCCCGTCCGGCGTGGGGGAGACCGTGCTCGACACCCAGCTCGCCAAGCGGGAGGGCTATTCCGCCGGGAACGCGGTGACGGTCCTGGACCACGGGAACCGGCCCCACCGGTTCACGGTCGTCGGACTGGTCGACTTCGGCATCGACCAGGATGCGAGCTTCCGGGGAGCCGTCGGCTTCGACCCGGCGACCGCGATGCGGATGACCGGCGAGAGGACCTACCGCGAGCTCGACATCGCGGGCGGGTCCGGGGCGGCCGTCAGGGCCGCCGCGGGAGGCGCCTTCGACGTGTACACGGGCGAGGAGCTCGGCGCGCGGCTGGCCAAGTCCGCCGGCGCCGACACCAAGATCATCAGGACCGGTCTGCTGATCTTCGGGCTGGTCGCGATGCTGGTGTCCGCCCTCGTCATCTACAACACGTTCTCGATCCTGATCGCCCAGCGGATGCGGGAGATGGCGCTGCTGCGCTGCGTCGGCGCGACCCGCCGGCAGGTGTTCGCGGGCGTGGTGGCGGAGTCCGCGGTCGTGGGCCTGATCGGCTCCCTGCTCGGCATCGTCGCCGGGATCGGCCTCGGCGAGGGCGCGCTGGTCGTGGTCAGCAGGCTGAACGAGCGCGTGGCCGTCGCCGGGCCGTCCCTGGCGGTCCGGACGGTCGTGGTCGGCCTGGCGGTCGGGGTCGTGGTCACGGTCCTGTCCGCGCTGCTGCCCGCCCGCGCGGCCGCCCGGGTCTCGCCGGTCGCCGCGCTGCGCGCCGACCAGGAGCCGGGTACCGGACGGTTCAGGCTCGGCCCCGTGCGCACCGTCCTCGCCGTCCTGCTGGGCGCCGCGGGCCTGGCCGTCGGCGGTCTGGGCTCGCTCGGCATGGAGAAGGGCGAGGCCGCGATGTACGCGGTCGCGCTCGCCGGCGGCGTGTTCTTCCTCGGCGTGATCGCGGCGATGCCGGCGCTCGTCCGTCCGCTCGGACGGGTCGCGGGGGCGGTCCCGGCACGGCTCGGCGGCGTCCCGGGAAGGCTGGCCGTGGCGAACGCGCAGCGCGCGCCGCGCCGCACCGCGACCACGACGATCGCGCTGACCGTCGGCGTCGGGCTGATGAGCCTGTTCGCCGTGGTCGCGGCGAGCGGCAAGGCGACGGCGGCGCAGAAGCTGGAGGAGCAGTTCCCCGTCCAGTTCCAGATCCGGGCGCAGAACTACGACGGAACGCTCCCGCACGCGCTGACCGAGAACCTGCGCACCCGGCCCGAGGTCACCGACGCGGTCGAGACCCGGCGCAAGGAGACCCGGGTCGGCGGCGACGACGCCGACGTCTCGACGATCACCACGTCGGCGCTCGGCAGGCTGCTCAAGCCCGACTTCGAGCAGGGGTCGCTGGAGGCCGCGCTGAAGCCGGGCACCGCGATGGTGGACGCGGAGACGGCCAAGACGTCCGGCCGGGCCCTCGGGGACACCCTGCGGGTCCGGACGGCGCACGGCGTCGTCCTGGTGAAGATCACCGCCGTCTTCGCGGTGGGCTCGAACCTCGACGGGATCATCGTCCCGGAGGCGGACTTCACCCGGTACTTCGGCGCACTGGACCCGGTGGGCATCTACGTCAGGACCCGGGACGACGTGCCCGCGTCCCAGGCGCGCCGGGCCGTGGACGACGCCGCGCGGCCCTACCCGGCGGCGAAGGTCGCCTCGTCCGCCGAGTTCAAGGAGACGATGACCAAGGCCATCGACACGATCTTGATGATCTTCGGCGGGCTGCTCGGGCTGGCGATCGTCATCGCGCTGTTCGGCATCGCCAACACGCTGACGCTGTCGGTCGTGGAGCGCACCCGCGAGTCGGCGCTGCTGCGCGCCCTCGGCCTCACCAAGCGCCAGCTGCGCCGGATGCTGTCGGTGGAGGCGCTGGTCATGGCCGTCATCGGCGCGGCCACCGGGGTCGTGCTCGGGGTGGGCTTCGGCTGGGCCGCGACGAACGCGATGGCGAACGACTCGGTCTTCTCGCTGCCCTACCTGCAGGTCATCGGGTTCGTCGTCCTCGCGGGCGCCGCAGGGACGGCCGCGGCCGTGCTGCCCGCGCGGCGCGCCGCGAAGACGTCCATCGTGGAGTCCCTCGCGCATGACTGAATGGGGGCGGGGTGACGATCGTCACCCACCGGACCGCGCGGGCGGGTCCCGCGGGTAGCCTGGTGCGCGCACGTCCGGTACCTACCTGAGGACTGGAACGAACCGATGGACCCACAGGTCACCCCTCCTTCCGGCACGCCCGGAAACGGGACCGGCCCCGACGGGGGGACCACCCCCGTGGAGACCCCGGAGGACCGGCCCGCGCGGCTCGCGGTCGGCGTCGTCGGCGCCGGCCGGGTCGGCACGGCGCTCGGCGCCGCGCTCGCCCGCGCGGGCCACCGCCTCGTCGCCGCGGCCGCCGTGTCGGAGCGGTCGCGGGCCCGCGTCGAGGAACGCCTCCCCGGCGCCGTCGTCGCCGCCCCGCAGGACGTGGTCGCCGCTGCCGACCTCGTGCTGCTCACCGTCCCGGACGACGAGCTGCCCGAGCTCGCGGCAGGGCTCGTCGGCGCGGGCGTCCCGGTCACCGGCAAGCTCGTCCTGCACACCAGCGGCCGCTACGGCACCGCCGTGCTTGACCCGCTCACCCGCGCGGGCGCGCTGCCGCTGGCCCTGCACCCCGTGATGACCTTCACCGGGCGCCCGGACGACGTCAACCGGCTCACCGGCATCTCGTTCGGCGTCACCTCGCCCGAGCCGCTGCGCCCGGTCGCCGAGGCCCTCGTCCTGGAGATGGGCGGCGAACCCGTCTGGATCGCCGAGGAGGCGCGCCCGCTCTACCACGCGGCGCTCGCCGGAGGCGCGAACCACCTGGTCACGCTGGTCGTGGAGGCCATGGACCTGCTGCGCGCCGCGGGCGTGGCCGAACCCGGCCGGATGCTCGGCCCGCTCCTCGGCGCCGCCCTCGACAACGGGCTGCGGCTCGGCATCGACGGGCTCACCGGGCCCGTCGCGCGCGGGGACGCCGGAACGGTGGCCGGCCACGTCGCGGAGCTGGGCAGGGTGTCGGCCGAGAGCCGCCGCGCCTACATCGCGCTGGCCCGCCTCACCGCCGACCGCGCGCTCGGCGCCGGGCTGCTCAGACCCGAGGACGCCGAACGGCTCCTCGAAGCGCTGGCCGACTGACGGCCGCGGCCCGCGGACGTCGCCGGCAGGGCGCCCCGGCCGGCAGACGGCCTGACCGACGGCACCGGCCGACCGAACAGGAAGGGAACGGCATTGGCTCCTGGCGTTTCCGGCGAGCACGGCCCCGGCCGGCGCCCGCCGTCGCGTGAGAGGACGGACGCGTCGTGACACCGATCGTCGCGCGCACGCGCGCGGAACTGGCGCGGGCCCGGTCGAAGACCGGGGGGACCCTGGCGCTCGTCCCGACCATGGGAGCCCTGCACGAGGGACACCTGTCGCTGATGCGGCAGGCCCGCGGCAGGGCGGACGCGGTCGCGGTCAGCGTCTTCGTGAACCCGCTCCAGTTCGGGCCGGGCGAGGATTTCGACCGCTACCCCCGCACCTTCGCCGCCGACCTGGAAGCCTGCGCCGCCGAGGGGGTTGACTTCGTGTTCGCGCCGGCGCGCGAGGTCATGTACCCGGACGAGCCGCAGGTCACGGTCAAGTCGGGGCCCATGGGCGAGGTCGTCGAGGGTGCCGCGCGTCCCGGCCACTTCGACGGGATGCTCACCGTCGTGCTGAAGCTGCTCAACCTCGTCCGCCCCGACGTGGCGGTCTTCGGGGAGAAGGACGCGCAGCAGCTCGCGATGATCCGGCGGATGGTCGCCGACCTGAACGTCCCCGTGGAGGTGGTCGGCGCGCCGACCGTCCGCGAGCCGGACGGGCTGGCGCTGTCGAGCCGCAACCGCTACCTGTCCGCGCCCGAACGCCGGACCGCGCTCGCCCTCTCGCGCGCCCTGCGGGCGGGGGCGGGCGCCGCCGCCTCCGGCGCGGACGCCGTCCTGGCGGCCGCCCGCGGCGTCCTGTCCGAGGCCGAGACGGCCGACCCGCCCCTCGTCCTGGACTACCTGGTCCTGGTCGACCCGTCGACCTTCACCGAGATCACCGGACCGGGCCCCGGCCGGGCCGTCCTCGCCGTCGCCGGCCGCGTCGGCGCCACCCACCTGATCGACAACGTTCCCCTCCAGCTCGGCAAGGAGCACTGATGTTCCGGACGATGTTCAAGTCGAAGATCCACCGCGCCACGGTGACCCAGGCGGACCTGCACTACGTCGGCTCGCTGACCATCGACCAGGACCTGATGGACGCCGCCGACCTGCTGCCCGGCGAGCAGGTCTCGATCGTCGACATCGACAACGGCGCCCGCCTGGAGACCTACCTGATCGCCGGCGAGCGCGGCTCCGGCGTGATCGGGATCAACGGCGCCGCCGCCCGCCTCGTGCAGCCCGGCGACCTGGTCATCATCATCAGCTACGCGCAGATGACCGACGCCGAGGCCCGCGAGTTCGTCCCCTCCGTCGTGCACGTCGACCGGTCCAACAAGATCATTTCGCTGGGCTCCGACCCCGCCGAGCCGGTGCCGGGCACCAGCACGACCCGGGGCGATCTGGTCCGCGACTGACCTTCGGCGGGGGCCGGGGGTACGGCCGCTCCGGGGTTAGGGTCATAATGACGAGAACCGACCCCGGAGGAGGGCTCGTGATCCCTTCCGTTCTGCACGCCCCCGCGCCCGGCTGGACCGCCGACGCCGACGTCGTCGTCATCGGGTCCGGCATCGCCGGCCTGGTCGCCGCGCTGCGCTGCCGCCCCCACGGCCGGGTGCTGCTCGTCACCAAGGCCCTCCTGGACGCCGGGTCGACCCGGTGGGCCCAGGGCGGCATCGCCGCCGCGCTCGCGCCCGACGACACTCCCGAGGAGCACCTGGCCGACACCCTCACCGCGGGCGTCGGCATCTGCGACGAAAACGCCGTCCGGGCGCTCGTCACCGAGGGCCCGGACGCCGTCCGCGGCCTGATCGCCCTCGGCACGGCCTTCGACCGCTCCGGCGGCGACATCGCGCTCACCCGCGAGGGCGGCCACCACCGGCGCCGCATCGCGCACGCGGGCGGCGACGCCACCGGCGCCGAGATCAGCCGCGCCCTGCTCGCCGAGCTCAAGGACTCGGGCGTCGAGGTGATCGAGCACGCGCTGGTCCTGGACCTGCTGAAGGACGCCGCGGGACGCGCCGCGGGCGTCACCCTGCACGTCATGGGCGAGGGGCAGCCGGGCGGCGTCGGCGCCGTCCGCGCCCGCGCCGTCGTGCTCGCCACCGGCGGGCTCGGCCAGGTGTTCTCCGCCACGACCAACCCCGAGGTCTCGACGGGCGACGGCGTCGCGCTCGCGCTGCGCGCCGGAGCCGAGGTCACCGACCTGGAGTTCGTCCAGTTCCACCCCACCGTGCTGTGGCTCGGCGAGGGCGCGACGGGGCAGCAGCCGCTGATCTCCGAGGCCGTCCGCGGCGAGGGCGCGCACCTGGTCGACCACGCCGGCGTGCGCTTCATGACCGGGCGCCACGAGCTCGCCGAGCTGGCCCCCCGCGACGTCGTCGCCAAGGGGATCATGAACCGGATGCGCGAGACGGGCGCGTCCCACATGCTCCTCGACGGCCGGCACCTCGGCGCGGCGGTGTGGGAGACCCGGTTCCCGACCATCCTGGCCGCGTGCCGCCACCACGGCATCGACCCGGTGACCGAGCCGATCCCGGTCGTGCCCGCCGCGCACTACGCCAGCGGAGGCGTCCGCACGGACCTGCACGGCCGCACGTCCGTCCCCGGCCTGTACGCCTGCGGCGAGGTCGCCTGCACAGGCGTCCACGGCGCGAACCGCCTCGCCTCCAACTCCCTCCTGGAGGGCCTCGTCTTCGCCGCCAGAATCGCCGAGGCGCTCCCCGGAGACCTCCTCGCCTCGGCCGAACCGGGAGACGCCGCGCCGAAGACCGCGCCCGTCCCGCCGGATGCCGCAGGTGCCGGGTTGCTGGAGCCGGCGTTGCGGGGAGAGATCCAGCGGATCATGACCACCGGCGCGGGGGTCCTGCGGCAGGCCACCGGGCTGGAGGCCGCGGTGCGGGAACTGGAGGGGCTCGGGCGCGGGAGCGCCGAGCCCGGGGTGGAGGCCTGGGAGGCCACCAACCTGCACACCGTCGCGTCCGCGATCGTGGCGGCGGCGCGGCGGCGGGAGGAGACGCGCGGGAGCCACTGGCGGGAGGACTTCCCCGAGCGCGCGGACGGGACGTGGCGCGGCCACCTCGTCACCCGGCTGGCGGGGAACGTCCTGACGACGACCTACGAATCTCTGGAAGGGAAGCGCTCATGACACCGGAACTCTCGCAGAGGCTGACCGCCGCCGGACTGGATCCACAGGCTGTGGAAAACCTCGTCCGGACGGCGCTGGCCGAGGACGGCGAGGTCGACGTCACCAGCACCCCGGTCTTCGCGCCGCAGGACACCGCGAGCGGGGAGCTGAAGGCGCGCGAGGAGGGGGTCGTCGCGGGCGTCCCGGTCGCGTGCGTCGTCTTCGAGCTTCTGGACGTCGCCTACGAGGCGAAGGTCGAGGACGGCGACCGGGTCGCCCCCGGGCAGGTCCTCATCGCGGTCAGCGGCTCCACCCGGGCGATCCTGCGGGCGGAGAGGACGGCACTGAACCTCCTCACGCACCTGTCCGGAATCGCGACCGCCACCCGCGGATGGATGGACGCCATGGCGGGCACCAAGGCGAAGGTCCGCGACACCCGCAAGACCCTCCCCGGCCTGCGGGCCCTGCAGAAGTACGCGGTGCACTGCGGAGGCGGCGTCAACCACCGGATGGGCCTGCACGACGCCGCGCTCATCAAGGACAACCACATCGCGGCGGCCGGTGGCGTCACCAAGGCGTACGAGGCGATCCGCGCCGTGTACCCGTCCCTGCACGTCCAGGTGGAGTGCGACACCCTCGCGCAGGTCGAGGAGGCTCTGGCGGTGGGCGCCACCAGCATCCTGCTCGATAACATGACCGACGCCGAGATGACCGAGGCGGTCAGGCTCGTGGCAGGGCGGGCGGAGCTCGAAGCCAGCGGTGGCCTTACCCTGGAGCGGGCCCGAGACGTCGCCGTGACCGGGGTGGACTACCTTGCGGTCGGCGCGCTGACGCACTCGGCGCACGTGTTCGACATCGGCCTTGACTTCACCTGAACAGCGGGGACCTGATGCTGCTGACCATCGACGTCGGTAACACCCAGACCGTGCTCGGTCTCTTCGAAGGCGACGAGGTGATCGAGCACTGGAGGATCAACACCGATCCCCGGCGCACCGCCGACGAGATCGCGGTGGTCCTTCAGGGACTCGTCCAGCAGAGCCCGCTGCTGGCCGAGACCGACATCAGCGGCATCGCGCTGTGCTCCACGGTCCCCTCCGTCCTGCACGAGATGCGGGAGATGTGCCGCCGCTACTACGGCGACGTGTCCGCGGTGATCGTGGAGCCGGGCGTCAAGACCGGTGTCCCCGTCCGGATGGACAACCCGAAGGAGGTCGGCGCCGACCGCATCGTGAACGCGCTCGCCGCCGTCCACACCCACGGCGGGCCGGCGATCGTGGTCGACTTCGGCACCGCCACCACCTTCGACGCGGTCTCCGCCAAGGGCGAGTACGTGGGCGGCGCGATCGCGCCCGGCATCGAGATCTCGATCGACGCGCTGTCCTCGCGCGGCGCGCAGCTCCACAAGATCGAGCTGGTCCGGCCGCGCAACGTGATCGCCAAGAACACCGTCGAGGCGCTCCAGTCCGGGATCATCTTCGGCTTCGCCGGCCAGGTGGACGGCATCGTCGAGCGCATGTCGGAGGAGCTCGCCGAGGACCCGGAGAAGGTCACGGTCATCGCCACCGGCGGCCTCGCCCCGCTCGTCCTGGAGGAGTCCCGCAGCATCGACGAGTTCGAGCCGTGGCTCACCCTCATCGGCCTCCGGCTCATCTACGAGCGCAACACTCCCTGACGCCACGCGCCCGGAACCCGTTCGCCCGCACCGGACGGGCTGGATAGCCTTGCGATGTGAGTGACGAGACCTTCGACGAGCTCCCGGAGCAGATGCGCGTGCGCCGGGAGAAGCTCGACCGGCTCCGCGAGAGCGGGATCGACCCCTACCCGGTGACCTTCCCGCGGACGGCGACGACCGCCGAGATCCGCGCGAAACACACCGGCCTGGAGCCGGGCACCGAGACGGGCGAGAAGGCCGGCGTCACCGGTCGCGTGATGCTGATCCGCAACACCGGCAAGCTGTGCTTCGCCACCATCCGGGACGCCGGCGGCGACATCCAGATCATGCTGTCGCTGGCCAAGGTCGGGCAGGAGCAGCTCGACTTCTGGAAGCGCGAGGTGGACCTCGGCGACCACGTCGGCGTGGAGGGCGAGATCATCACCTCCCGCCGCGGCGAGCTGTCGATCATGGCGGACCGGTTCGCGATCACGTCCAAGTGCCTGCGGCCGCTGCCGGAGAAGCACGCCGGCCTCACCGACCCGGAGGCGCGGGTCCGGCAGCGCTACGTCGACCTGATCGTCAACGACGAGGCGCGGCGGATGGCGCGGCTGCGCAGCGCGACCGTCCGCGCGGTCCGCGACTTCTGGCACGAGGAGGGCTACCTCGAGGTCGAGACGCCCATGCTCCAGCCGATCCACGGCGGAGCCGCGGCGCGCCCGTTCCGGACGCACATCAACGCCTACGACATGGACCTCTACCTGCGCATCGCGATCGAGCTGTACCTCAAGCGGCTCGTCGTCGGCGGCATCGAGAAGGTCTTCGAGATCAACCGCAACTTCCGCAACGAGGGCGCGGACTCCACGCACAACCCCGAGTTCACGATGATCGAGGCCTACGGGACCTACCTCGACTACAACGACATGGCCGACCTGACCCAGCGGATGTACCAGAAGGCGGTCGTCGCCGCCCTCGGCACCACGGTGGTCGTCCACGACGGCGTCGAGACCGACCTCGGTCTCGCGGAGTGGCCGCGGGTCACCCTGTACGGGGCGGTGTCGGAGGCGCTCGGCGAGGAGATCACGCCGCACACGCCGATCGAGTCCGTGCGCAAGCTCGCGGACGCCCGCGACATCTCCTGGGACCCCAAGTGGGGGCAGGGCAAGCTCGTCCAGGAGCTCTTCGAGGAACTGGTCGAGCACACCCTCGTCCAGCCCACGTTCGTCATGGACTACCCGGTCGAGACGTCCCCGCTGACCCGCCAGCACCGCGAGGAGCCGCTGCTCACCGAGAAGTGGGACCTCATCGGGTTCGGCACGGAGCTCGGCACCGCCTACTCCGAGCTGGTCGACCCGATCGAGCAGCGCCGCCGCCTCACCGAGCAGTCGCTGCTCGCCGCGGGCGGCGACCTCGAGGCCATGCAGCTGGACGAGGACTTCCTGCGCGCCCTGGAGTACGCGATGCCCCCCACGGGCGGGATGGGCGCCGGGATCGACCGCATGATCATGGCGTTCACCGGCAAGGGGATCCGCGACACCATCCTGTTCCCGCTGGTCAAGCCCGAATGATGACCGGAAGGTCGCGCAGCCCGCGCAGCACGAGGTTGTCGCGGTAGACGAGGTCGTCTGAGGCGAGGGCCACGTCGCGCTCGAACAGCCTGCCGAGCGCGACGCGGCCCTCCAGCCGGGCCAGCGGCGCACCGAGGCAGAAATGGGCGCCGTGCCCGAACGACAGGTGCTTCGGCGTTTCGCGGCCCTGGGCGTAGCGGAGCAGGTCCAGCCGGTCGGGGTCGTCGAAGACCGCCGGGTCCCGGTTGGCGGCGCCCGTCAGCAGCAGCACGAGCTTTCCGCGCTCGACGAGCGTGCCGTTCAGCTCGACGTCCTCCAGCGCCGACCGCAGGGTCAGCTGCACCGGCGGGTCGAAGCGCAGCAGCTCCTCCACCGCCGCCGCGGCGTTCCCCGGCCGTTCCCGGAACAGCCGCGCCTGCGCGGGGTCGCGGAGCAGTGCCAGCGCGCCGTTCCCGATGAGGTTCACGGTCGTCTCGTGACCCGCGACGAGCAGCAGGATGCACGTCGCCAGCAGTTCCTGCTCCGACAGGACGTCTCCGCCGTCGGAGACACCCACGAGGGCGCTCAGCAGGTCGTCGCGCGGCTCGGCCCGGCGCTCGGCGGCCAGCTCCCGGAAGTACTCCGCGAACTCCTCGCGCGCCGCGTCCCGCTGGGCGATCTCCGTCTCCGGCAGCAGGAAGTCCGGGTCCAGACCGCGCGCGAGGCTGTCCGACCAGCCCTTGAACAGGTCGCGGTCCTCGGCGGGGACGCCGAGCATCTCGCTGATCACGATGACGGGCAGCGGGTAGGCCAGCGCCGCGATCAGGTCGACCTCGCCGGAGAGGGGGCTCAGCAGCGCGTCGACGAGCTCCTCGACCCGGGGCCGCAGCCGCTCCACGAGACGCGGCGTGAACGCCTTGCTGACGAGCCGGCGCAGCCGCGTGTGGTCGGGCGGGTCCATGGTCAGGAACGACCGGTGCCGCGCCTGCGCCTCGCGCCACACGCCGCCGTCCGACGGGCGGTGCCCGAACCGCGGATCGCGGAGGATCCGCTCGCACAGCTCGTAGGACGCGGTGACGCGCAGACCGACGTCCGTTCGATGTAGATTCTGCCCACTGGCGCCGAGCGTCCGGTAGTGGGCGTAGGGGTCGGCGCGGAACGCCGGGTCGCCCGGATCGAAGCCGAGCACGGCGGTCGACCCGGCCTGTACCGTCTGGCCCGTCCTGTCCTCCATGCCTCCAGCGGACCCGAATCTGAGACGGAATGTCAACAGCGCCGACCGGGCGGCGCTAGGCGCTTTCCCGTACCACCAGGTCGGGCCGCTGGACGACCTGGCGGTGCTGGTGGGACTTGCCCTCGCCGATCTCGGCCATCGCCAGCTCGGCGGCCTCCCAGCCGAGCTCGCGGCGCGGCTGGCGGACGGTGGTGAGCGGCACGGCGGCGCTCGCCGCGAGCTCGATGTCGTCGTAGCCGATCACGGCGATGTCCTCGGGGACGCGGACGCCGAGCCGGGTCAGCTCGTTGATCAGGCCGATCGCGAGCAGGTCGTTGGCGCAGAAGACGCCGTCGGGCACCGGGGACATGGCCATGATCTGGCGCGCCGCGGCCTGCCCCTCCGTGGGGCTCAGGGCGTCCTTGACCAGGACCGGGGGCTTGCCGAGGCCCGCCTCGACGATCGTGCGGGCGGCCCCGTCGCGGCGTTCCACGCAGGGCTGCGGCTCGGGGATGCCGGTCACGAACGCGATGCGGTCGCGTCCGATGCCGAGCAGGTACGCGGCGGCCGCCTCGCCGCCCGCCACGTGGTCGACCCGGGCGGAGCACACGTCGGAGGCGTCCCGGTCGATCAGCACGACGCTCATGCCCGCGGCGCGCAGCCGGGAGATGTCGCGGGGGCCGATCCCGACCGGGATGACCAGGACCCCGGCGGCCTGCTGGTCGGCGAGCAGCTCCAGCAGGCGGCGCTCCTTGCGGGCGGAGTGGTCGCTGGACAGCCACAGGGCGTCGTGGCCCGCCGCGTTGAGCGCCGCCTCGGCGCCGCGCGCCACGTCGGTCGCGTAGGGGTTGGCGAGGTCCTCGACGAGGACGCCGAACGCCCGGCGCGGCTGGTCGCCGAACTCACCGGCGGTCCGCTCGGGGCCCGTGCGGAGCCGGCGCGCGGACTCGTTGCGGACGAATCCGAGCTCCTCGATCGCCGCGCGAACACGGTCACGGGTAGCTTCGGCCACGAGATCTGGCCGGTTTAGGACATTCGAAACGGTCCCAACTGAGACTCCAGCACGCCTCGCGACCTCACGGATACTGGTCTGTGGCAACTCGCTCCTCGTCCCGCTCCATGGGCGTTTTCCCAGGTAGTGGAGTTTGGCATGGCGGGGCGCCGAATGCACGGTCACACATGGTGAATGATCGGGCACGCAGCGTTCTTGACCGGCGCTTGACGGGCCGGATCCGGCCGCCTAGCGTTCCGAGCCGAAGCGTAGCTTGAAACGATTCACGATCTTCGTTCACTGCGAGGACCGGTGGGTTCGGCGAGAAGGGGCGGGCGGATGGCTGGCGATCACATCCCGTCTCCCTCGGCAGGCCAACGAGTGAATCGTCACCCGGAGTTCCCCCGTGCATCCCCGCAATCGGCCATGCGGCCACCTCCGGCCAAGCGCGCGAGACAGAAAAGGAATCCGATGATCTAAGTCCGGAACGGTCCGGACCCGGCAACCCAACGCGCGTACAGATCGAGGCCCAACCCGTGCCTGTGCAGCGGACGGCTGCATCCCCGCGGTCATCACCACGGACGAGGGAGGACGGAGTGGAAACAGCCACACTCGCACGTCGTGGCACCGACGATTTCGGGCTGAGCGAGGAAGAGATCCGGCTGCTCGCCCAGATCGCCAGCGGTGTCACCGCCGATGTGGCGGCACGCAAGCTGGAACTGAGCGCTCGGACCTTGCGGCGCCGGCTGCGGACGATCTGCGACCGGCTGGAGGTCAACACCCCTATCGAGGCCGTGGTGTGGGCGGCCCGGAGGCAGCTCATCTAGCTAAGCACCCCCGACGCTCGCCAGGGGACGGCGAGCGTCATCCGGAGAGAACGGCGGCTCATCCGAATTCCGTCCGACCCCGCAGCGGCGGCGCCCGCGCCCTGGCAGGTAGGTCCCTGCAGAAGGCGTCGCCGCGGACGGCGTTCGGGCCTGACGGCCACAGGCCCGCAGGTCCACGGATCCGCCCCGGCCTCCGGCGAGCACGACCCCACGAGACTCTCGGCCGGCGCACCCCCGGCTCGGCCGAGCCGGCCGGTGCCGGCGGTCAGTGGGGCGGCGGAGTCCTAGAGCCTGTCTCGAAGTAGTCTCCGACACGCGCGCGAACGCGTGACCTGGCCGGTGGAGCGAAGCCGGAGGCGAGCGGAGCCGAGCAGATCGCGAAGTGATGCCGCGTTCGTCCAGGCCCGGTCACGTAGCGGGCCGCCAGGCGAGCGAAGCGGGCCGGGACTGTGAAACGCAGCCTAGGCGACCCGGACGCCGCCGGCGAAGGGGCGCCCGTTCATGGAGGCGATCTTCACGACGTCTCCGGTGTGCGGGGCGTGCAGCATCTTGTCGCCGCCGATGTAGATCCCCATGTGGTGCAGGTCGGCGTGGAAGAAGACGAGGTCGCCCGGCTGAAGCTCGCCGCGCGACACGTGCGTCCCGGCGTTCCACTGGCTGCCGGTGTAGTGCGGCAGGTTGATGCCGACCTGCTTGTAGGCCCACATCGTCAGGCCGGAGCAGTCGAAGGTGCTCGGGCCGGCGGCGCCCCACACGTACGGGCGGCCGATCTTGCTCATCGCGTACCGGAGCGCCTGCGCGGCCTTGCCGGTGCCGATGACGGGCAGCTTGGCCAGCTGGGTCGGGTCCTTGTCGACGAGCTTGCCGCGGATCTTCTCGTAGGCGTCCGTGATCTTCGTGCGCTGCGAGTCGAGCTGCGTCTTCAGGTCCTTCACCTGCTTGGCGCGGGCCTCGGCCGACTTGCGGGCCCGCTGGGCGGACTGCATGGCCTGCATCAGCCCGAGCACCTGGGTGCTGTCCTGCTTGGCGAAGTAGTGGAGGGTCGCGGCCTGGTCGAGGACGGACTGCGGGTCCTGGGAGGCGACGAACGACACCGCGGGGTCGGAGCCGCCCTGCATGTAGCTCGTCGCGGCGAGGGATCCGACCTTCTGGCGGAGCACCTCCAGCGCCTTCTCCTGCCGCTTGGCGTTCTCCGTGGCGACCTTGGCGGCGCGCTGCGACTGGGCGAGCCGGACCTTGAGCCCGTTGTACTGCTCGGTGAGCTGCTCCAGCTGGTCGGCGAGCTTGAGCGCCTTGGTGCGCAGCTCCTTGGCGGAGGGCTCGGGGTCGGCGTGCGCGACGGCGATCGCGTGCGGGGCGATCGCGTGCGGGGCGGTCGAGACGACGGCGAGCGCGCCGACCACGATGACCGCGCGCCCACGGAAGTGTGAAAGGGAAGCATGCCGCGATCGCTTCACGAATACTCCTCTCCTCAGCCGCCTACCGGGTGAGCTGACGGGTTGGGGCCGGAGCGGCCCGTCCGCGTCCGCGAGCGAACCGATCGCCCCGCGAAAGCGGATTCACCCCTCACGGTCGGTCGCTCAGGGGCGAATCCCCGAACGCTCCCGAAAGTGGGTCCCCGGCTCCTCGGGCGGCTGGCTGCGACCCGTGGGACTCGGCGGATCGGCCTCCGTCCTGCGGTGGGCCGATGTCAGCGCAGGACACTAACGGACCCCGCATTGGATGCCAACCAGAACATGCGAATTCGCAGGTCACGCGGCGCGGTGAACGAGGGAGGCGCCGGATGGGCCGCGCCCCGCGCCCCGTCCCGGGCCGCTTCTCGGGTGGACCCGGGGAGTGTCTAGTCCCTTTTATCTAGTCACTCGCGCGCGGTGCTCGGCGCTGGTGGGCGGGAGGGCGTTCCCTGGCGGGCCGAGACGTTCGATAATCTCGCCTGTTTGTGGAAGTCGTGATCCGGCGTGCCCGCACCGCCGACGTCCAGGAGATCCGCAGGCTCGTCGACCTGTACGCCGGGTCGGGGCGTCGCCTGCTGAAGAAGACGACCGTCAAGCTGTACGAGGACGTCCAGGAGTTCTGGGTCGCCGAGGACATCCAGCACGGGACGCCCGGGCCGGTCATCGGCTGCGGCGCCCTCCACATCATGTGGGAGGACCTCGCGGAGGTCCGCTCGGTCGCCGTGGACAAGGGATGCGAGGGACGGGGAATCGGGCACCGGATCGTGACCCGCCTCTTGGAGAACGCCCGTGAACTCGGCGTGCGAAGGGTGTTCTGCCTTACCTTCGAGGTGGAGTTCTTCGCTCGCCACGGCTTCCAGCAGATCCTGGGGACTCCGGTGTCGCCAGAGGTGTATGAGGAACTTCTCCGCTCCTACGACGAAGGCGTGGCAGAGTTCTTGGACCTCGACCGGGTCAAGCCGAATACGTTGGGCAACACCCGGATGCTGCTTCGCCTGGAGGACTGACCCTAATGAGCGATTCCCACCACCGCGGGGGGCCTTACCAGCCACAGCAGGGGCAGGGTTCCTACGGCCCGCCCCCTCCGTACCAAGGTTCTCAGTGGCAGCAACCACAGCAGCAGTCGTCCCAGCAGCAGTGGCAGCAACAGCCACAGGAGCAATGGCAGACGCAACAGCAGCAGTGGAACCAGCAGCCCGGCTATGACGACTACGGCTCGTACGACGACGGCGGTGATGTGTCGCTGGCGCCGATCCACCGTAGGGCGGGCGCGCGAATCATTGACAACGCGCTCGTCGCGGTCTTCGGGTTCGCCCTCGTCCTGCCGGTGACGATCGGCGCATTCGGTCTGGGCAAGCCGGGCAGCAAGACCGAGGACGAGGGGGGCGTGTGGAACTGGCCCATCATCTTCACCCTCTTCTGCGTCCTGTCTGTGCTTCCGTTCATCTATGAGGCCGTGCAGTTGTCCATGTGGGGGCGCACGCTGGGGAAGCGCGTTCTGGGCCTCGGGGTCGTGCAGGCGAGGCCCGCGGGCACCCCGATCACCACGACGCAGGCTGTCTGGCGCGCCGGGATCACTCACGTCGGCTACCAGCTAGGCGTTTTCTTCTTCCTCGTCTTGGCGGTGATGGTCTGGGACTACGCCGCGTACGGGATGGTGCTGGTCTGGGCGGGCGCGCTGATGGCCTACCTGTGGGCGATCTGGGACCAGCCTCTGCATCAGTCGCTGCACGATCGCTTCGCCGGCACTCTCGTCATTGACGAGCGGGTCGGATATGACGAGTCCGAGTACTCCGAGTACGCGGGCTAAGGCCACGATGGCGGCACCGCTCGCCGAGCCGGGGCAGAGGCTCCTGGCACGCGTAGTCGACACGCTCGTCGTCGGCGTCCCCGTCGTTCTCGTCGTCCGCGAACTGGTGTCCGGGCACACGGCGGACGTTGTCGCTCCGTCCGCCGTGGCCGGATGCATGCTGCTGTACGAGGCGATCCAGCTCGCCCTCTGGGGCCGGACGCTCGGCAAGCGCGTCGCGGGCATCGAGGTGGTCGCGGCGACGCCTCAGGAGGCGCCTGAAGCGGCGCCAGAGGGGGCCGGCGGAGCGGGTGGGAGCGCCGGGCGCGGCGACGTGTCGGCCCTCCCCGTGTCCGTACCGGGTTTCGTGCCCCTGGCGGCCCCCGAGCCCGCGGAGGCCGCCGCTCCGCCGGGCGCGAATGTCGTGGACGCGTCCACGCGTCCGGACGTTCTGCGGTGCGTTCTGCGGGCCGCCGCCTATTCGGTGCCGATCGGGCTGCGTCCGATTCCGGTACTCGGTCTGCTCGCGAGCATCTTCTGGGTCGTGAACGCGGGGGCCGTGTTCGAGGGCGATCGCCGGCAGGCTGTTCACGACAGGCTCGCGGGGACGCTCGTGGTAAAGCGCCCGCGGCCCGAATCCTCGGCCTTCTGAGGCCCTCTCCGCCGCACCGGGAGGTGCGCGCGGGGCCCGATAACACCCGTCCGATACCGCGTACTCGCGTGCGCGGCCGGGCGCGTGCCCTGGTCCACTCGCATGCGCCATACATGTTTCGCCGAGATGGCCGCTGTTTCCGGACGCCCGAGAGGCCGGCGCCATATGCCCGCTCGTTCCGGTTACGGTCCTGAAACCGGCGGGATGTGTCTCGTCCCGGATGTCGCCTCCGCTTTGACAGTTCCCTCCGATGCTGTTGCGGTGGCCAGAACGACACCGCTTGTCGGCGGCCGTGGACTTGCTTCGGATGGCGGGCTCTCGCCCTTGGAACGGACCTTTCGTGCGACATGCCGGTGGCGGGGGTGTGGCCGGAGGCGGGCTTGCCTCAGGGCCGCGGCACCGGGCCGAAGAACGGGGGCGGACGGTGGGATTGTGTCCAAATCTCCTGATTTCGCGGGGACGAGGGCCGATGCGCCAGATCCGCGTCCTGAGCAGGGCGCGGACTTCGCGGGTCCGGCCGCGGCAACAGATTTCGGTGCGGGGCGTCAGGTCGTTATTCGTCCACATCCGCCGGTCCGGACGTTGATCAGGTGCCGTGGTCTGCTGCGTTTTAGAGTGCGGGTGCGCGGTTAGTGGCGATACGTGAGGTTAATCGCCGTGCCGCCGGTGCCGCCCGCAAACCCTGGGCAATGCGCGGGCGGCGGTGCAGGTCAGCGCGGCGGGCCGTGACACCGGTCACGCCTGAAAACCCGGACGCGGCGCCGGCGCTTGGAAATTCATGGACACCGGGCCGGATCCGCCCGTCGCCCGAGGAGCGTGCGCACCCGAAACGATGAGGCCGATTACAGCCGGTCACGAGCGGCAAGGCGACTTCGTGCGAGTGCCGGTTCACGGCGGATGCTGGAATTGTCATCCGCGAAGTTCTAGGTATATCTTTGGCACTCGATTGGAGTTTGCTCAAGCTGAAAGGTCTGTCCCCATGGCACAGAAGGTTCAAGTGCTTCTCGTCGACGACCTCGACGGTGGCGAGGCGGACGAGACCGTAGCGTTCTCGATCGACGGCGCCTCCTACGAGATCGACCTCAGTGGCGCCAACGCGACGAAGCTGCGGGAATCGCTGCAGCCGTTCGTCGAGAAGTCCCGTAAGGCGGGCACGGTCAACCGCCGCCGCCGGCAGCGCGGCGCTTCCAGCCGTGAACGCAGCGCCGAGATCCGCGCCTGGGCCAAGAACAACGGCATCAAGGTCAATGAGCGCGGGCGCATCCCGGCTCACGTGATCGAGCAGTACGAGGCGGCCAACTGATCCGCACGGACCGCCGGCGGCCCGTCTTCGTTCGCGAGGCGGGCCGTTCGCCGTTCGCGCCGTGAGTCGTCCGCCGTCAGCGGGGCGAGTCGTTCGCTTGTGGCGTAGCGCCTGTGCGGTTCGGTGCGTCCGGCGTGAGGTACACAGGCCCCGCGGGTGGAAACTCCACCCTCATTCGGCACTCTCGGCCCGCGCCTTGACCGACCTGCGGAAAGCCCCTCGTTCGCTTGGGGCGTAGCGGGAACATGACGCACCGATGCGGTAGTTGGATGAGACTGAACAGCGCATAGCTGGGGAACGTCTCCTGGTGGGAGTGCACCGGGCGGCCTCCTCGGGGCGGGCTAGCATGCGGAAGGACAGTTCCGGACGTTCCGGACTCTGCCCAACCGCTCTGTGAGGAGCGACGAGATGTTCGAGAGGTTCACCGACCGCGCGCGGCGGGTTGTCGTTCTGGCTCAGGAAGAGGCCAGGATGCTCAACCACAACTACATCGGCACCGAGCACATCCTCCTGGGTCTGATCCACGAGGGTGAGGGTGTTGCGGCCAAGGCTCTGGAGAGTCTGGGGATCAGTCTTGAGGCCGTGCGTCAGCAGGTCGAGGAGATCATTGGTCAGGGGCAGCAGGCTCCCTCTGGTCATATCCCGTTCACTCCGCGGGCGAAGAAGGTTTTGGAGCTGTCGCTGCGTGAGGCGTTGCAGCTGGGTCACAACTACATCGGTACCGAGCACATTCTTCTGGGGTTGATCCGGGAGGGTGAGGGTGTCGCGGCGCAGGTGCTGGTGAAGTTGGGTGCGGATCTGAACCGGGTGCGGCAGCAGGTGATCCAGTTGCTGCACGGGTACCAGGGCAAGGAGCCGGCGGCTTCGGGTGGTCCGTCGGAGGCGGCTCCGTCGACGTCGTTGGTGCTGGATCAGTTCGGTCGGAATCTGACGCAGGCGGCGCGTGAGGGCAAGCTCGACCCGGTGATCGGCCGGGACAAGGAGATCGAGCGGGTCATGCAGGTGCTGTCGCGGCGTACCAAGAACAATCCGGTGCTGGTGGGTGAGCCGGGTGTGGGTAAGACCGCGGTGGTGGAGGGGCTGGCGCAGAAGATCGTCAAGGGTGAGGTGCCCGAGACGCTCAAGGACAAGCAGCTCTACACCCTGGATCTGGGTGCTTTGGTGGCGGGTTCGCGGTATCGGGGTGATTTCGAGGAGCGTCTGAAGAAGGTGCTCAAGGAGATCCGGACCCGCGGTGACATCATCTTGTTCATCGATGAGCTGCACACGTTGGTGGGTGCGGGTGCGGCGGAGGGCGCGATCGACGCGGCGTCGATCCTGAAGCCGATGCTGGCGCGTGGTGAGCTGCAGACGATCGGCGCGACGACGCTGGATGAGTACCGCAAGCATCTGGAGAAGGACGCGGCGCTGGAGCGGCGGTTCCAGCCGATTCAGGTGGCCGAGCCGTCGTTGTCGCACACGATCGAGATCTTGAAGGGGTTGCGGGACCGGTACGAGGCGCATCACCGGGTGTCGATCACCGACAGTGCGCTGGTGGCCGCGGCGCAGTTGGCCGACCGCTACATCTCCGATCGGTTCCTGCCGGACAAGGCGATCGATCTGATCGATGAGGCGGGGTCGCGGATGCGGATCCGGCGGATGACGGCGCCGCCGGACCTGCGCGAGTACGACGAGAAGATCGCTGATGTGCGTCGTGACAAGGAGTCGGCGATCGACGCGCAGGACTTCGAGAAGGCGGCGGCGCTGCGTGATTCGGAGAAGCAGCTGCTGGGGCAGAAGGCGCAGCGGGAGAAGGAGTGGAAGGCCGGCGACATGGACGTGGTGGCCGAGGTCACCGACGAGCTGATCGCCGAGGTGCTGGCCACCGCGACGGGGATCCCGGTGTTCAAGCTGACCGAGGAGGAGTCGACCCGGCTGCTGCGGATGGAGGACGAGCTCCACAAGCGGGTGATCGGGCAGGAGGACGCGATCCGGGCGCTGTCGCAGTCGATCCGGCGGACGCGTGCGGGGTTGAAGGACCCCAAGCGGCCGGGTGGGTCGTTCATCTTCGCGGGGCCGTCGGGGGTGGGCAAGACCGAGTTGTCCAAGACGCTGGCGGAGTTCCTGTTCGGTGACGAGGACGCGCTGATCCAGCTGGACATGTCGGAGTTCATGGAGAAGCACACGGTGTCGCGGCTGTTCGGTTCTCCGCCCGGCTATGTCGGGTATGAGGAGGGCGGTCAGCTGACCGAGAAGGTGCGGCGCAAGCCGTTCTCGGTGGTGCTGTTCGACGAGATCGAGAAGGCCCACCAGGACATCTTCAACTCGCTGCTGCAGATCCTGGAGGACGGCCGGCTCACCGACGCCCAGGGCCGGGTGGTGGACTTCAAGAACACCGTCATCATCATGACGACCAACCTTGGGTCCAAGGACATCTCCAAGGGCGTGTCGATGGGGTTCGCGCGGCAGAACGACGAGCAGGGCTCCTACGAGCGGATGAAGGCCAAGGTGTCGGAGGAGCTCAAGCAGCACTTCCGGCCCGAGTTCCTCAACCGTGTCGATGACACGGTGGTGTTCCACCAGCTCACGCCCAAGGAGATCATCCAGATCGTGGATCTGATGATCGCCAAGGTCGACCAGCGGCTCCACGACCGCGACATGGGCATCGAGCTGCGGCAGGAGGCCAAGGACCTGCTCGCGATCCGCGGCTACGACCCGGTGCTGGGCGCCCGGCCGCTGCGCCGCACCATCCAGCGCGAGATCGAGGACAACCTGTCGGAGAAGATCCTCTACAACGAGCTCAAGCCCGGCCAGATCGTCATCGTCGGCACCGAGGGCTTCGACCCCGACAACACCGACTCGGCCGAGAACGCCAAGTTCACCTTCAAGGGCGTGCCGAAGCCGTCGACCGTTCCGGACAGCCCGCCGCCCATCGAGGGCGCGGTCAACTTCAACAAGGACTGACGTCCCGCGCGCAAAGGCCCGCGACCGTGTACTAGGTCGCGGGCCTTTCGCATGTCCGGGCTCCTCGCGGGCAGCTATCCCCTCACATGATCGACTGCTCCCGGGAGCCGCCATGAGCCGCCTGACCCTGTCCGCCCCGGTCCTGGACGCCCCCGACCCGCACGCGCTGGCGGACTTCTACCGGCGCCTCCTCGGTTGGACGGTCGTGCAGGACGAGCCCGACTGGGTGAAGCTGCGCCCTCCCGGCGGCGGCACCGGCCTGTCGTTCCAGAGGGAGCCCCTCTACAAGGCCCCGACCTGGCCCGCCGCCGAGGGCGCCCAACTGCAGATGGTCCACCTGGACTTCGAGGTGGACGATCTGGAAGCCGCCTTGAAGCACGCGGAGGCCGTGGGCGCCGTCCTGGCCGACTTCCAGCCGGAGGATGACGTCCGGGTCTGCCTGGACCCCGTGGGGCGCCCGTTCTGCCTCTTCCTCCCCGAGCCCGAGGTTCCGGTCGAGTAATCCACAGAACGACGTTCGGCTTCCGGTGTGCGGCGCCGTGCTGGACACTGGTTCAAAGACCACGCCAGCCCCCTCCGGGCCCCCTCCGGTCCCGCCCGGAGCGGGTGGGGTCCGGGGCGGGACTCGCACGGCCGCGGTGGGCCGGTCAGGGGGAGGCAGGTGCCGTGAGCCAGGCGGTTATCGCTTCGCGGAGGGCCTCTTTGGTGCGGGGAGGGGCGAAGGAGGCGGTCACCCCGGCTCGGGCCAGGTCGGCCAGTTCGGCGTCGTCATAGGCGAAGGTGGCGCGGACGTGGGCGTACTCGGTCGCGAGAGGGGTGTTGATCAGGGCGGGGATATCCGTGTTGAGGGTGACCAGCAGACCGGCCTCGCGGAGGCGGGGGAGGGGGTGCGCCTCCAGTGACGGGACGAAGCCCAGGGCGACGTTGGAGGACGGGCAGACCTCCAGGGGGATCCCGCGTTCGCGGACCTCGGTCACCAGGTCGGGATCGTCCAGGACCCGGATGCCGTGGCCGAGCCGTTCGGTGCGGCCGGGGCCGAGCGCCTGCCGGATGCTGGCCGGGCCCTCGCCCTCGCCCGCGTGGTGGACGATGTGGAGCCCGGCTTCGTGGGCGGCGTCGAAGACCCCGGTGAACGGGCCGCCGGGGTGGGCCTCGTCGCCGGCCAGGCCGACGCCGACCACGCGGTCGTGGCGGCGGGCCAGGTCGAGGGTCCGCCAGGCGCGCTCGACGGAGCGGCGGCGGGAGTGGTCGAGGATCAGGCGGCACTCGATGCCGAAGGCCTCCTCGCCCGCCTCAAGGCCCTCCAGGACGGCCGTCAGGGGCATGCCGAGGTCGCCGAGGCGCTCTCCGTGGGCGGCGGCCGTGAACGAGACCTCGGCGTACCGGACGCCCTGGGCGGCCTCGTCCTCGCAGAACTCGTAGGCGATGCGGCGGAAGTCGTCGGGCCGCCGCAGGCAGGTGCGGACCAGGTCGTTCTGTGCGAAGAAGGAGGCGAAGTCGCCGAACCCGCCGAAGTCCTCGGGCACCCGCACGCCGTTGGCGGCGCCGATCTCGCGGAGAGTGGCTCGGCGGATGGTGCTCTCAAGGTGGACGTGCAGGTGGGTCTTGGGCAGGGTCAGCAGATCGCGCACTGGCGTACGGTACGGGCCCGGGCCCTGAGTCGACGAACGATTTTTCGTTGACCTGCGAAGGGACAACGGCCCAAGATCGACGAATGCGCGGCGCCGGGGCGGTGCCGGGCCATCCGCGGAGGCGACCGCCCGCAGGGCGGCCGCGCCGCGCTTCCCTGGGCGAGGATTGAGGAGTTTCCCTGGTGCTACGGATTCACCGGATGGAGGACGGGCGGCGCATCGATGGCATCGCACGGCCCGTCTTCATCCACAACGGCTCCTACCACCTCACGAACCTCCTGGTGTTCGCCGACGGCGCCATCAACTGCTGGGAATGGGTCGATCTGGAAGGCCTCCGGGAGAAGCTCGAATGCGGATGGGTGGTGATGGAGGTACCCGACGGCGGTGAGATCAGCGCGTTCGAGCTCGGCTGGTGGAGGGCCTCCAAGCCGGTGTTCAGCCTCACCGCCGAGATGCTGCTGGGAGAGGTGGCCGACGACATCGAGCGGCTGAACGACCGGCCGGATTCCACCGACCGCTGCCTGGCCTTGCTGGACCGGTACCTGGAGTCGCGGGACGAGGCCGACCGCTTGGCGATGCGCGAGGCCTACCTGGAGATTCCCGCCCACAAGCGCCATTACTCGCTCGGTGACATGGACAACAAGGACCGCCCGCTGGTCTTCTTGTGCACCGATGTCGGTGAGCTCCCGATCGGCGGCTGGTTCGATGACGACGTCGTCACCGAGGCCATGCGGGAATGGGCTCTGGACTATTTCGCGGAGCAGGGTCGCGCTCGCGCCGAATACGAATCGAAGAGGTGGGGGGACGACCCTCAGGAGCCCCCCGGCGGAACGATTCACCTCGGCGGGCGCGTGTTTCCGCGAGGGTGGCCGGAGAATCCGGGGGTCGACGCCCTGCAGAACGACTGCCCGGCCCCGATCGAGGTCGGCGGCGTCCTCTACCCGTCGGTCACGCACGCCTACTGGGCCCTGTCCGTCGAGGATCCCGAGGTCCGGGAGCGGATTCGCGCGGCCGACCGTCCCTTCGACGCCCGGAAGATCGCGGAAGAGGCGTCCCGCGTCCAGGGGTGGCCGCACGTCAGGACGGCGGTGATGGCCGGGCTCCTGCGCGCGAAGTACGCGCAGAATCCCGAGTTGGCGGAGATCCTTCTCGGCACGGGGGACGCCCCCATCGGGTATGGCGGATTGGAATCCGACCACTGGATCACGCGTGGAGACAAAGGCCGCAACTGGGTGGGACGGCTGCTGGAACTCGTCCGCTCGGAAATACGCGCACAGAGGTCAGGCCTCCCATTTTCCTAAAGCTAGGAAAGCCCGGACGGCGGGGCTGCCGCCGAGTTCGAGTGGAAGTATGGCGCGCCCAACACGGCGGTGGCGGCGACGGCCGGGCAGGCGAAAGTGTGCCCGGCGGCGCAGGCCTCGGGAGTTCAGCCCGGAAGGGCGTAGCGGCCGTCCTCCAGAGGGTCGACCAGCCCGTCTGCGATGAGGGTGTCAAGGGCGCGTTCGCGTTGGGTCGCGTCCGACCAGACGACGTCCAGGGCTGGTTTCTCGACCGGTTCCACGGCGTCCCGTAGGACGGCCAGGAGGCGGCCCCGGCATTGCCGGTCGGTACCGGCGTACGTCTGGCCCCTTCGCGGCGGTCCGTCGTAGGCGGGACGGCCGGTCAGATGCCACGCGCACCTGTCGATGACGGGGCAGTCGACGCAGCGCGGCGAGCGGGCCGTGCAGACCAGGGCGCCCAGTTCCATGACGGCGACGGCCCAGCGGGCGGCGGTCGGCGGGTCGAGCGGGAGGAGGCTCTCCGCGAGCTTGACCTCGGCCTTGGTCTGCGTCTTCGGCGGGTACTCGACGCCGGAGAGCAGCCGGGCCAGGACGCGGCGGACGTTGGTGTCGAGGACGGCGTGCCGCTGCCGGAACGCGAAGCTGGCGACGGCGGCGGCGGTGTAGGCGCCGATGCCGGGGAGCGCCAGCAGGTCGGCGTGCGAGGAGGGGACGTCGCCGCCGTGCCTCTCGGTGATCGTGCGGGCGGCCTCGTGGAGGCGCAGCGCGCGGCGCGGGTAGCCGAGCCGGCCCCACGCGCGGACGGCCTCGCCGGACGGTTCGGCGGCGAGCGCGGCGGGCGTCGGCCACCGGGTCGTCCAGGCGTCCCAGACGGGCAGGACGCGGGAGACCGGTGTCTGCTGGAGCATGATCTCGCTGACGAGGACGCCCCAGGGGGTCGCGTCCGGCGCTCGCCACGGAAGGTCCCGTGCGTTCGCGTCGTACCAGTCGAGGATCGGTGCGGTGAAGGCGGATTCGGTGTTCATGGCGCGCCGCCATTGTGGCACGCGGCGGGTCGCCCGCTCTTAGCGGTTCGGTGAATGCATACTGCCCGCATGGGGGCGAACACTGAGCGCGACCAGGACGGTTCTGGGCTCGATCGATACTGGCGGCGCCGCGTGTGGACCCTGGCAGGCGTCCTCGGGGCCGTCGGCCTGCTGGCCTGGACGTGCCAGGGAGGCACCGGGGGCGCCGGGGAGGACGAGCCGGGCCGCGACGTGGGCGCGGCCGAGCGGACGAGCGCCCCGCCGCCGAGCGCGATGCCGACGGTCACCGTCACCACGACGACCACGCCCGCGCCGGAGCAGGCCGACGGCGGCCCCTGCGACCGCGATGACCTGGTCGTCAACATGTCCGCCGCGAGGAACGTCTACGCGGGGGCCGAGCGGCCGGAGTTCCGGGTCACGGTCGTCAGCACGGGTGAGGGCTCCTGCGCGTTCGACACCGGGTCGCTGGAGGTCCGCATCACCTCCGGCGCGGACCGCGTCTGGTCGTCGGCCAAGTGCCGCAAGGGCGCCGCGCCCAAGGCGACGCTCCGCCGCGGCATCCCCTACGTCGACGACGTCGTCTGGGACCGCCGACGCGACTGCAAGGGCACCGTCCGCGCCCGCCCCGGCACCTACGTCGCCACCCTGAAAGGCGCGAGGGCCAAGAAGGAGATCTTCGCCCTCCGCTGACCACGCGCTGCATCCGGAGCCCGGTTCGAGGAGGCCGCGGGCCGGCCCTGCGCATGCCGGCGGTAGCCCTGCCGCCTGGTCGGGGCGTGCGGGTGGGGTGGGATCCGGTTGCTGGGGTCGGGGTCAGACGTAGCGTTCGAGGATGGACGATTCGGCGAGGCGGGAGAGGCCCTCGCGGACGCTGCGGGCGCGGGACTCGCCTACGCCGCCGACGGCCTGGAGGTCGTCGATGCTGGCGGCGAGGAGTTTCTGCAGGCCGCCGAAGTGCTCGACGAGGCGTTCGACGACCATGCTCGGCAGGCGCGGGACCTTGGCGAGCAGCCGGAAGCCCTTGGGGCTGACGGGCAGGTCGAGGGCGTCGGGGCCGGCGAAGCCCATCACCTCGGCGACCGTGGACAGGTCGAGCAGCTCGTTGGCCGACAGGGTGTCCAGGGACGACAGGATGGCGTCCACACCGCGGGTGCGGGTGTCGTCGGACGGGTAGTCGCGGACGATCAGCTGCCGGTCGACGTCGACGCCGGAGACCAGCTCGTCGAGCTGGAGGGACAGCAGGCGGCCGTCGGTGCCGAGCTCGACGACGTAGCCCTCGATCTCGTCGGCGATGCGGCGCACCATCTCCAGGCGCTGGACGACGGCGCTGACGTCGCGGACGGTGACGAGGTCCTCGATCTCCAGGGCCGACAGGGTGCCGGACACCTCGTCGAGGCGCAGCTTGTAGCGTTCGAGCGTCGCCAGGGCCTGGTTGGCCTTGGAGAGGATGGCCGCCGAGTCCTCCAGGACGTAGCGGATGCCGTCGAGGTAGAGCGCGATGATGTGCATCGACTGGCTCACCGAGATGACCGGCAGGCCGGTCTGGCGGGCGACGCGCTCCGCGGTGCGGTGGCGGGTCCCCGACTCCTCGGTGGGGAGGGTGGAGTCCGGTACGAGGTGGACGGCGGCGCGGACGATGCGGGTGTGGCTGTCGTCGAGGACGATCGCGCCGTCCATCTTGGCGAGCTCGCGCAGCCGCGTGGCGGAGAACTCGACGTCGAGCTCGAAGCCGCCCGTGCACAGCTCCGCGACGGGCCCGTCGTAGCCGAGCACGATCAGGCCGCCGGTGTGGCCCCGCAGGATGCGCTCCAGTCCGTCCCGGATCTGGGTGCCGGGAGCCACCGCGGCCAGTGTGGCGCGGCGTCGTTCGTCATGACCCTTGTCGTGTGATGGCACCTGGCCCCCGGAGGTCGCTGGACGGCGCCAGTTTACCGAGGCGGGCCGCGCGCTGGTTCCTCCCCAGGTCGCAAGCGTGCGTTGTGTGAAGTAATACTCTGGCGGGACGCCTGTCAGGGCGCGGTAAACGCGACCTGCAGCGCCTGCTGGAGGCTGTCGACCTCCATGACCTTCATGCCCTCGTAGCTGCTGAGCTGCGGGTCGGCGCGTTTGAGGGGCCCGTCGGCCAGTTCGAGGGAGCCGCGGGGGATGACGGCGTACTTGAACCCGAGCCGGGCCGCCTCGGCCAGCCGCCGCTGGACGCCGGGCACGATGCGGACCTCTCCGGCGAGGCCCACCTCGCCGAGCGCGATGAGGCTGGTGGAGAGGGCCTGCTCGACGGTGGAGCCCGCGACGGCGAGGCCGAGGGCCAGGTCGACGGAGGTCTCGGCGAGCCGGACGCCGCCGACGGTCGAGACGTACACGTCCTGCTCGTGCATGGAGATCTTGCAGCGCTGCGCGAGGACGGCGAGGACCATCGCGACGCGGGAGGTGTCGAGCCCGGAGGTGGCGCGCCGCGGCGCGGGCAGGTGCGACTTGGCGACGAGGGACTGCACCTCGGCGACGAGGGGGCGGCGCCCTTCGAGGGTGACGGTGACGCAGGTTCCGGGGACGGCCTCCTCGCGGCGGGTGAGGAACAGGCCGCTCGGGTCGGGCAGCCCGACGATGCCGACCTCGGACAGGTCGAAGCAGCCGAGCTCGTCGGTGGGGCCGTACCGGTTCTTCATCGCGCGGATCATGCGGAGCCGGGAGTGCCGGTCGCCCTCGAAGTACAGGACGACGTCGACCAGGTGCTCCAGCAGGCGCGGCCCGGCGATCGAGCCCTCCTTGGTGACGTGGCCGACCAGCACGACGGTCATGCCGCGCTCCTTGGCGACCCTGATCAGGTTGGCGGCGACCTCCCGGACCTGGGTGACGCCGCCGGGCGCGCCGTCGGCCTCGGAGGTGCCGATCGTCTGGATGGAGTCGACGACGAGCAGCCCGGGATCGACCGACTCGATGTGGCCGAGGATGGCGGACAGCTCCGTCTCGGCCGCCAGGTACAGCCGGTCGGTGATCGCGCCGACGCGGTCGGCGCGCAGCCGGACCTGCTCGGCCGACTCCTCGCCCGTGACGTACAGGACGTTGCCGCCTTCGGAGCCCGCCGCGTCGCCGGACGGTGCCGAGGCCAGGGCGGCGACCTCCAGCAGCAGCGTCGACTTGCCGATGCCCGGCTCGCCCGCCAGCAGCAGGACGGCTCCGGGCACGATGCCGCCGCCGAGGACGCGGTCGAGCTCGTCGAGGCCGGTGGGGCGCGTCTTCGCGGACCGCACGTCGACCTGCCCGATCGGGCGGGCCGGGGAGCTGACCGGCCCGGCCGACACGACCCGGGCAGGGGTCGCCGACGCGGCCTCGGTGACCGTTCCCCATGTCTGGCACTCGCCGCAGCGTCCGACCCACTTGGAGGTCTGCCACCCGCACTCCGAGCACCGGTAGGCGGCCTTGGCCGTCTTCGCCTTCGCCATGCGCGGAAGCGTAGGGCCGGGCACCGACAGTATTCATCCCGCGCGGGACGCGGCGGGGGGTCAGCTCTCCTTGCGGGCCCGTTCGATCAGGTCGCCGAGGTGGTCGGACACGATGCTCGGGCGTTCGAGCATGGCCATGTGCCCGGCGCCGGGGACGACCTCCAGCCGTCCGGACGGCACGCAGGAGGCGATCTTCAGGCTGTGCTCGACCGGGGTGAGCATGTCGTTCTCCGCGCCGATGACCAGGGTGTCGGCGCCGCCGAGGGACGCGCACTCGCTGATCACATCGGTGGTGATCATGGAGCGGAAGAAGTCGACGAAGGCGTCCATGCGGGTGTCGGTCATCATCTGCTCGGCGAAGGCGACCGCGGCGGGGCTGGCGTCCGGGCCGAAGGCGACCAGGTCCTCGACGAGGGCGGCGGTGTCGCGGCCGAGGTGGCGGACGCGCTCGACGACGCCCGAGCCGGCGCCGAGCGCGCCGAGGGCGGCGGGCATGAGGCGGTGGGTGGTGCGCGCGATGAGCGCGGGCATGCCGAGCGTGATCTCGCCGAGGCCGCCGGACGACGTGCACAGCAGCCCGGTCGCGAGGATCTTGCCTCCGACCAGCTCGGGGTTCTCGTCGGCGTACCGCATGACGGTCATGCCGCCCATGGAGTGGCCGACCAGGACGACGGGGGTCCCGGCGGGGACGGTCGCCTCGATGACGGCGCCGAGGTCGCGGGCCAGGCGGGGGACGGCGTAGCCGTCGCGGGCGCCGCCGTCGGAGCGGCCGTGGCCGCGGTGGTCCCAGAAGACGAGGCGGCCGAGGCCGCGCAGGGCCTTGCGCTGGAAGTGCCAGGAGTCCTGGGTGAGCGTCCAGCCGTGGCAGAACACGACGGCGAGGTCGGTGCGGTCCTCGCCGTCGATCTCGGCGTACAGGCGGGTGCCGTCGTCGGCGCGGACGGGCAGGGGACGGCCGCGCAGCGACCCGAACGGCTCGCCCGCGAACGGGTCGGGGCGCAGCTGCAGGCGGCGCATGGCGCGGCGCTGGGCGACCAGCCCGGCGCCGGCGCCGGCCGCGCCGAGGGCGGTGGCGGCGAGGAGACCGCCGAGCGCTCTCCCGGCGGTGACTCGGCTCGTGGCGGCGGCGCGACCCATGGTGCGTTCCTCCCGAATTCCCAACCGACTGGTAACTCAGGGGCAACGCCACCACAAATTCACGGCATAGTCCACCTCCAGGCCGGGGAGTTCGCGCAGGCAGGCGTCCGCGAGATCGGCGGGGAACTCGATCCGCAGGACGGCGGCCAGGTCCTCGCGGTTCTGGAACGCCCACCGGATCGTCAGCGGCTCCCGGTGGAAGCCGCGCCGCGTCCAGAACCGCTCGACGGCGCCGGGGTCGTATTTCGGCAGGCTGCGCTGGAACCAGCGGCCGAACGTGGAGCGGGTGGCGTCGTTGTCGATGATGAGGATCGCGCCGCCCCGCCGGACGACCCGGTCCAGTTCGGCGAGGCCCGGCTCGCATCCCGGGCCGAAGAAGTACGCCCACCGCGCGTGGGCGACGTCGACGGAGGCGTCCGGGAGCGGCAGTGCCTGCGCGGTGCCCGTGCGCACGGTGACGTTGGGGAGGTCCCGCGTCCGGCGCGCGGCGGCCGAGGCGAGGCCGGCGTGCGGCTCCACGCCGATCACCCGGCGCGCGTCCGCGGCGAAGAACGGCAGGTGGAAGCCGGTGCCGCAGCCGACGTCGAGGACGTCGGCGCCGTCCCAGGGACGGATCGCGCGCATGGCGGCGGCCAGCACGCCGTCGGGGTCGACGGCGCGGTTCTCCAGCTCGTAGACCTGGGGGGAGTTCCAGATGTTGGGGCTGGGCACGGCGCCCCGCGCGATCTCGGCCACGGGGACAGAGGGTATCGGCGGAGCAAGCGAGATCACTCCCGGCGAGTGTTTCATCACGGCCGCGGCGGCATAGGCTCTCTTCTACGACACACCGAGCGATCATTCATGGCGAGGAAGCCTTGGCCCCGCAGCACAACGGCGCCCCTACACCGGCGCTCCGCGTACCGGACGCCCCGATCACGCTCTCCACTGCGTCGGTGTACCCGGAGAAGGTCCCGAGCGCCTTCGAGATCGCCTCGCTGCTGGGCTACGACGGCATCGAGGTCATGGTCTCGACGGACGCCTCGTCCCAGGACCTCAACGTCCTGCGCCGCCTGTCGGACTACCACCAGGTCCCCATCAAGTCGATCCACGCGCCGTGCCTCCTGCTCACGCAGCGGGTCTGGGGGCGCGACCCTTGGGGCAAGCTGGTGCGCTCCAAGGACGTCGCCGAGGAACTGGGCGCGGAGGTCGTCGTCGTGCACCCGCCGTTCCGCTGGCAGCGCGACTACGCGAAGGAGTTCGTCGAGGGCCTCGCCCGCATGCAGGACGAGACGGACGTGCTGTTCGCGGTCGAGAACATGTTCCCGCTCAAGGCGCGCGGCGCCGAGGCGGGCATGTACCTGCCCGACTGGAACCCGGTCGACCAGGACTACCCGCACGTGACCCTCGACCTGTCGCACACCGCCGTCTCGGGGTCGGACGCCATCGACATGGCGGGGAGCCTGGGCGACCGCCTGCGCCACATCCACCTGGCCGACGGGGTCGGGATCACGAACAAGGACGAGCACCTCGTCCCCGGCCGGGGCAACCAGCCGTGCGGGGCGATGCTGGAGAGCCTCGCCGAGGGCGGCTTCAAGGGGCACATCGTCCTGGAGGTCAACACGCGTCGCGCGTCCAGCCGGATCGAGCGGATGGAGGACCTCGCCGAGGCCCTCGCGTTCGCGCGCCTGCACCTGGCCGCCGCCGCCCACACGTGGGAGGTCACCTCGGCCGGGGAGATCACCCGCCGGGGCGTGCGCCGGTGAGCGACCCCCGACGGGGCGGGACCAGGGGGCGGGGGCCGGGCCGCAGGCCCGGCCCGACCGAGACGCGCGAGAAGATCCTGACCGCGGCGCGGGACCTGTTCGCCGAGAAGGGCTACGACGGCGCGTCGCTGCGCGCCATCGCCCGCGCCGCGGAGGTCGACCCCGCGCTGGTGCACCACTTCTTCGGCAACAAGGAGGGCGTGTTCGTCGAGGCGATGCGCTTCCCGGTGGATCCGTCGGTCCTGCTGCCGCGCATCATGTCGTTCCCTCCCGACCGCCTCGGCGAGGGTCTGATCCGCACCTTCCTGCACGTCTGGGAGGACGACGAGCGCCGCGCCCCGCTGCTCGCGATGATCCGCTCGGCGATGACGAACGAGCGGGCGGCCGCGCTGCTGCGCGAGTTCGTCACGTCCGCGCTGCTCGGGCGGGCCTCGCAGGCCACCGAGGCGTCGCCGCTCGGCATCCAGGCGGCCGCGGGCCAGATGATCGGCCTGATGGTCCTGCGCCACGTGCTGCGCGTCGAGCCGCTGGCCTCCGCCTCCGAGGACGAGCTGGTCGAGCTGGTGGCCCCGACCCTCCAGCGCTACCTCACCTCCTGAGCCCTCCCCCTCGTCTCCGGGCGGGGGGCTCCCTTCCCGACGGGACTTTCGGCCCCTTGACCGGGATCACGCGCCGCCCTAAATTCAACACATGATGAGTTCCAGTCCCGCGGGCGCCTCCGGGCCCGCGGTGGAGGTGCGCGACCTGCGGGTCGACCGCGGCGGCCGGGAGGTGCTGCACGGGCTCGCCTTCGACGTCCCGCGCGGCTCGATCGTGGGCCTGCTCGGCCCGAGCGGCTGCGGGAAGACGACCCTGATGCGGGCGCTCGTCGGCGTCCAAACCGTGCGGAGCGGCACCGTGACCGTGCTCGGCGAGCCGGCCGGGTCGCCCGGCCTGCGGCGCCGCGTCGGGTACGCGACGCAGAAGCCGGCCGTCTACGCCGACCTGACCGTCGCCGAGAACCTGCGCTACTTCGCGTCCGTGCTGCGCGCCCCGCGCTCGGACGTCGCCCGCGTCATCGACGAGGTCGGCCTCGGCCGCAGCCGCGACCAGACGGCGGCGACGCTGTCGGGCGGGCAGCTCAGCCGCGTCAACCTCGCCGTGGCGCTGCTCGGCGCCCCCGAGCTGCTCGTCCTGGACGAGCCGACCGTGGGGCTCGACCCGGTGCTGCGGCAGGAGCTGTGGGAGCTGTTCCGCGAGCTGGCCGAACAGGGCGCCACGCTGGTCGTGTCCAGCCACGTCATGGACGAGGCGGGACGCACCGACCGGCTGCTGCTCATGCGCGAGGGCGACGTCCTCGCCGACGGCACGCCGGACGGCCTGCGCTCGCGCACCGGCGCCGCCGACCTGGAAGAGGCGTTCCTCCACCTGATCCACGAGAGGGCCGGGAGCCCGTCATGAGCGCCGCGACCACTCTCGCCACGATGCGGCGCATCCTGGCGCAGCTCAAGCACGACCACCGCACGCTCGCCCTGCTGATCGGCGTGCCGACGCTGCTGATGATCCTGCTGCGGTACGTGTTCGACCAGCCGATGGTGTTCGACCGGATCGGGCCCATGCTGCTCGGCCTGTTCCCCTTCACCGTCATGTTCGTCGTGGCCAGCGTCGCCACCCTCCGCGAACGCACCGGCGGCACCCTCGAACGGCTGATGACCATGCCGCTCGGCAAGCTCGACCTGCTGCTCGGCTACGCGCTGGCCTTCGGCCTGCTCGCGCTCGTCCAGGTCGCGGTCGTGCTGGCCGTCTCGCTGACGTGGCTCGGCCTCGACCTGAGCGGCTCGCTGGCGTCCCTGGTCCTGGTGTCCCTGCTGGACGCGCTGCTCGGCATGGCCCTCGGGCTGTTCGCCAGCGCCTTCGCCCGGACCGAGTTCCAGGCCGTCCAGTTCATGCCCGCGTTCGTCCTGCCGCAGCTGCTGCTCTGCGGCCTGATCGTCCCGCGCGGGGAGATGGCGTCCTGGCTGCGGGCGATCGCGGACGTGCTGCCGCTGTCCTACGCGGTCGAGGGCATGCAGGAGATCAGCGCCAGTCCCGACTTCACCGGCACCCTGGCCCTGGACGTCTCCGTGATCGCCGCCTTCGTGGTGGTCGCGCTGCTGCTGGGCGCGGTGACGCTCCGCCGCCGGAGCGGGTGAGCGACCCGCGAACGGGGGACCGGGTTCACACGGACGCCCCGTTGCGCCGCAACCGGACAGGTGGGCCGAAGTCGGCCATCCCTGCCGGGTGCGGCTGGTAGCTTCGCGCCATGACCTCCCCAGATCTTCACGGCTCTCCGGTGCCGCAGAGGCCCGACGAGGGGGCGCCCGCGCCCGCGGGGCCCGAGGCTCCGGGGGCGTCGCGGACCCCGGAGCCGGACGCCGAGGCGGCGTTCTGGGGCGGCTCGGACGGCGGCGGCGAGACGCGGCGCAGGCGGCGGTGGCCCCGCGTCCTGATCGCGGTCGGGGTGTTCGTCGCGCTGGTCGTGGCCGGTCTCGGCGGGCTGGCGTGGCAGCGGCAGTCGTCCTACAACGGCAACATCGACCGGATCAAGGGCGTGATGCCCGACGACTCCCCGAACCGGCCGGGCGCGAACGTCGAGGGGACGGAGAACTGGCTGCTCGTCGGCTCGGACTCGCGGGCCGACGCCGCGACCACCGGGGAGGGCAACCAGGTCTGGAAGCCGGGGCAGCAGCGCACCGACACGATCATGCTGCTGCACCTGCCGGCGGACCGGAAGAAGGCCTACATCGTCTCCTTCCCGCGCGACTCGTGGGTGGAGATCCCCGGCTACGGGCAGCAGAAGATCAACGCGGCGTTCTCGTTCGGCGGGCCCAAGCTGCTGATCGAGACGATGGAGAGCGTGACCGGCGTCCGCATCGACCACTACGGCGCGATCGACTTCGAGGGCTTCAAGTCGATGACGGACGCGCTCGGCGGCGTCACCGTCAACATCAAGCAGGGCGTGTACGACCCGGCGCGCAAGAAGCGCTGGGAGGCGGGACGGCAGAAGCTGAACGGCGAGGAGGCGCTGCTGTTCGTCCGGCAGCGCTACAACCTGCCGAACGGCGACTTCGACCGGATCAAGCGGCAGCAGGCGTTCCTCGGCGCGCTCGCCAAGCAGGCCGCCGACCGGGGGACGCTCACCAACCCGCTGAAGCTCGACCGGTTCCTGTCGGCGCTCACCAAGTCGATCAGCGTGGACGAGGGGGTGTCGGCGGGCGACCTGCGGTCGCTGGCGCTCAGCATGCGCGGCGTCCGCGCGTCCGACGTGATGTTCATGACGCTGCCGCACAAGGGCACCGGCATGCGCAAGAGGCAGAGCGTCGTGTTCCTGGACGGGGCGAAGGCGAAGGCCCTCTTCGAGGCGGTCAGGACCGCGCGGATGAAGGAGTACGTCCAGCGGTACGGCGCCGGGAACAGCCTCGGCACCGTGTCGTGAGCGTCCGCCCCCGGCGGCATAACCTGGGACGGTAGGCCCAGGGGACGAGGGGTTCGCACAGTGCTTCGTCAGGCGTTGCTGGTCGCGTCGCGCAGCGGCGGCGCGCGCAGGGTGGTGGAGACCGCGCCGTTCACCGGCGACGTGGTCCGCCGCTTCGTCGCCGGTGAGACGATCGACGACGCCCTGCGCGTCACCGGCGGGCTGACCGGCGAGGGCCTGCTCGTCAGCCTGGACGTCCTGGGCGAGGACACGCACGACGAGGGCCGCGCCGAGGCGAACGCCGCGCACTATGTCGAGCTGCTGGGGCGGCTGGGCGCCGCGGGGCTCGGCAGGCGAGCCGAGGTGTCGCTCAAGCTGTCGGCCATCGGGCAGACCTTCGACGAAGACCTCGCCCTGGAGAACGCCCGGCGGGTGTGCGCCGCCGCCCACTCGGCCGGTACGACGGTCACCCTCGACATGGAGGAGCACACGACCGTCGACTCGACGCTGGGAGTGGTCCACGAACTGCGGCGGGACTACCCGGACGTCGGCGCGGTCGTCCAGGCGTACCTGCGTCGTGCAGAGGAACACTGCGCGGAACTGGCCTACGAGGGTTCGCGGGTGAGGCTGTGCAAGGGCGCCTATGCGGCGCCCGCGGCGGTCGCCTTCACCGACAGGGAAGAGGTCGACAGGTCGTACGTGCGGTGCATGAAGGTGCTGATGGCAGGCAAGGGCTACCCGATGCTCGCCACGCACGACCCCCGGCTCATCGAAGTCGCCGGCGCGCTGTCGGTGCTGAACGAGCGCGACGACGACGACTTCGAGTACCAGATGCTCTACGGGATCCGCCCGCAGGAGCAGCGGCGCCTCGCCGAGGAGGGCGCGCAGGTCCGCGTGTACGTCGCCTACGGCCGCGAGTGGTACCAGTACTTCATGCGGCGGCTCGCCGAGCGGCCCGCCAACCTGCGGTTCTTCATGCGCTCCCTCGTCGGGCGGTCCTGAGGGCGGTCGCGGGGGCGGTCCGGGAGCCGGTCGCCGGGCGGCGCCGGCCGGCCCGGCGATAGGCTGGACGGGTCCTTTGAAACCCCACGTCAAGGTATGTCGATGATCGCGATTCTGGGTGCCGGGAAGATGGGCGAGGCGCTGCTGTCCGGAGTGCTCCGGGCCGGCCGCCGCCCGTCCGAGCTGATCGCCACCGCGCGCCGGGAGGAGCGGGGCGCGCTGCTGCGGGAGCGCTACGGCGTCGGGATCGTGCCGAACGCGGAGGCCGCCGCGACCGCCGAGACGCTGGTCCTCGCGGTGAAGCCGCAGGACATGGGGGCCCTGCTGGACGAGGTCGGCCCGCACGTGCCGCCCGGCCGGCTGGTGATCTCGATGGCGGCGGGCATCACGACCGGGTTCGTCGAGGCGCGGCTGCCGGAGGGGGTGCCCGTCGTCCGCGTCATGTCGAACACGCCCGTCCACGTGGACGAGGCGATGAGCGTCATCTCGCCCGGGTCGCACGCGGGCGAGGAGCACCTGAAGCTGGCCGAGGAACTGCTGGCACCGGTCGGCAAGGTGCTGCGCATCCCCGAGTCGCTGCAGGACGGCGCCACGGCCCTGTCCGGCAGCGGGCCGGCGTACTTCTACTACCTCGTCGAGGCGATGGTGGACGCGGGCATCCTGCTCGGCATGCCGCGCGCCGCCGCGCTGGAGATGGTCATCCAGTCGGCGGTGGGCGCCGCCGTCATGCTCCGCGACTCCGGGGAGCACCCGGTGCTGCTGCGCGAGGCCGTGACGTCCCCGGGCGGGACGACGATCTCGGCGATCCGCGAGCTGGAGCGGCACGGCGTCCGGGCCGCCGTCCTGGAGGCCATCGAGGCGGCCCGCAACCGGGGACGCGAGCTCGCGAGCGGCTGACCCCCGGAGCAGGCGCGCCGGGTTTGTTCGGCTTCGCCGACGGGCTCCTCGACCCCGAACCCGTAGGGCGCTTCTGACCCGGAGCCGCGGACGGCGGTCCCCGAGGGCGAGAAGCGGGGGCGCGCCAATCGACGCGCCTGCGAAGTGGCGCCGCGCGATGGGGACCGAGCGTGACGGGGCCCGTGCGGGGCGTAGGAAAAGATCACGATTCCGGGGCATGTCCGGCCCCGCCCGGCTACCATCGATTTGATCTTGGAAGTCTGGGGGGCCGGATGGAAGAACGGCGGGAACGCCCTGACGAGGTGCCGCTCCCGGCGTCCGCCCTGCACAGGGCGCTGCTCAAGGCGCGGGTGCCGCGCTTCATGGCCGACCACGCCGCCGCCCTGCTGGCCGGGCTCCTGGCGAAACGGCCGGACCGCCGGGGTTAGGCCGCCGTGGAGCGCTTCCTCGCCCGGGGGTGCTTGCCCGTCCCGCCCGTGACGGTCCGGACGAAGTGGGCGGCGTCCCGCATGGCGGCGCTCGCCTCCGGGAGGACGCGGTTCAGGATCTGGAAGACGTGCATCTGCCCCTTCCAGATCTGCAGGTCGCAGTGGGCGCCGGCGCGGCGCAGGGCGTCGGCGAACGCCTCGGCCTCGGTGCGCAGCACCTCGGCGCCGCCCACCTGGATGAGGACGGGCGGCATGTCGTTCCACGCGCAGGTGAGCAGCGCCAGCCGAGGGTCCTCGAACCCGGTCGGGCCCACGACGAGGCGGGCGACCCGGCGCGCCGACGACGCGCTGATGTAGGGGTCGCGGGCGCGGCTCTGCGCGCCCATCGACAGCTCGCAGGTCAGGTCGACCCACGGGGAGAACAGCATGAGCCCGGCGGGGCCCGGCAGGCCCTGGCGGCACAGTTCGCCGGTCAGCGCGGCGGACAGGTGCCCGCCCGCCGAGTCGCCCGCGAGGACGATCCCGGACGCCGGCACGCCGCGCGCGAGCAGCCAGCGGTAGGCGGCGACGGCGTCCTCCAGCGGCGCCGGGAACGGGTGCTCGGGCGCGAGCCGGTACCGGGGCGCGAGGATGGGCAGGCCCGTGTCGACCGCGAGCCGCGAGGTGATGGGGCGGTGGGTGCGCGGGGAGCAGACGACGTAGCCGCCGCCGTGCAGGTAGAGGACCGCGCCGGGCGGGTTCTCCGCCACGGCGTCGCGCGGAACGATCCACTCGCCCCTGACCGGGAGGCCGCCGTCGTCCCCCGGCGCCGGGTCGTTCAGCGACTCGACCCGCACGTGGGGGCTGTGCCGCAGCAGCAGGGACGCGGCGTCCATCGTCGAGCGCGCGGTGCGGATGCTCGTGGCGTGGCCGGGGAGGTAGTGCAGGAAGGGACGGACGCCCAGACGGAGCGCGTTGCTGATCGCTCGGCTGCGAACGCTGGGGCCGTCGTCCATGCACACCCCCCGGAGGAGATATCTGCCTGACGGATGTATGCCCGTTTCCGGTATGTAACTCACGTCACAGATATGTTGCGGGCGGCGGCCCCCGTTTCCGGACCCGCGCCGCGCCTGTGCCGCCTCCACCGGGCCGGGAGTTGTGGGCCAGGTCACATGCCCTGCGCGATACCGTGAGGTCATGAGCAGTTCCGATTCGTCCCCGTCCGCCGGTCCCGAGAGCTGCGGGCTGGAGATCTTCTGGGACGAGCGGCTCACCTCCTACGACTTCGGTCCCGGCCATCCCATGAACCCCGTGCGGGTCGAGCTGACGATGGCGCTCGCCCGCGGGCTCGGCGTCCTGGACCGCCCGAACGTGCGGGTCTCGGAGTTCGAGGCCGCGGACGACAAGCTGCTCCGGCTCGTCCACGAGGAGTCCTACATCGCGGCGGTCAAGCACTCCGGCGCCACCGGGCTGCCGGAGCTCGGGCACGGCCTCGGTACCCCCGACAACCCGGTGTTCCTCGGCATGCACGAGGCGTCCGCCCTGGTCACGGGCGCGTCGGTGGCCGCCGCCGAGGCGGTGTGGACGGGCCGCGCCGAGCACGCCGCGAACATCTCCGGCGGCCTGCACCACGCGCTGAGCGACGCCGCCAGCGGGTTCTGCGTCTACAACGACCCGGCCGTCGCGATCGCGTGGCTGCTGGAGAACGGCGCCGAGCGCGTCGCGTACGTCGACATCGACGTCCACCACGGCGACGGCGTCCAGGCCGCCTTCTACGACGACCCGCGCGTGCTGACGATCAGCCTCCACGAGACCCCGCGGACGCTGTTCCCCGGCACCGGCTTCCCCGACGAGACCGGCGCGGACGGCACCTCGGTCAACGTCTCGCTTCCGCCCGGCACCGGCGACCGGCCGTGGCTGCGCGCGTTCGAGGCGATCGTCCCGCCGCTGCTGCGCCGGTTCCGCCCGGACGTCCTCGTCACCCAGCAGGGCGCCGACGGCCACGCGCTCGACCCGCTCGCCCACTTGATCCTCAGCGTGGACGGGCAGCGGACGGCGTACTCGATGCTGCACCGGCTGGCGCACGAGACGGCCGGCGGCCGGTGGGTCCTGACCGGGGGCGGCGGCTACGAGCTGGTCCAGGTCGTCCCGCGGGCGTGGACGCACCTGCTGGCCGAGGCGTCGGGCGCCCCCGTCCCGCCTGGCGCCGCGACCCCCGACGACTGGCGCGAGTTCGTGCGGCGGCGGACCGAGGAGATCGCCCCGCGCCGCATGACGGACGGGACGGAGACGGTGGAGATCAGCAGGTGGGGGGACGGCTACGACCCCGGCAGCCCCGTGGACCAGGCGGTGCTGGCGACGCGCCGCGCGGTGTTCCCCGAGCACGGCCTCGACCCGATGACCGACGAGTGACGCCTCCAGAGACGCCCGGTCCATGAACCAGACCACTCCCGCGTCCGGAGGCGCCGTGCCGACCAGGGACGAGCTGCGCGCGCACCTCGTCCGGACGATGATCGCCGGCGACGTGGCCACGCCGCGGCAGAACAACCTGCTGCACTACCGGCGGATGGCCAACGGCAACCCGTACTACCAGTTCGGCCTGGAGCTGAAGCCGTCGTGGTCGGAGCGGTCCGTGCTGGAGATGATGGTCGAGCGGTGCGGCGTCCACCCCGATCCGATGCATCTGTACGGGGACGACACCATCGATCCCGAGATCACCCTCGACACGCTGGAGGCGATGGGGGAGCGCATCGGCCTCGCGGCCCGGCGCAAGGAGCGCGTGGTCGTCGCGACCGGGCATCCGTCCACGCTGACGCCGCTCTACCAGGCGGTCGCGCGGGCGCTGCGGGAGGCGGGCTGCCGCGTGCTGACGCCCGCCGCCGGCTGGACCTACGAGGTCGACGCCGGGTACGGCGGCTCGGAGTTGCGCCGCATCGTCTACGGCGCCCCCGGTGTCGCGATGCTGGAGGGCGAGGACCTCCGCACGCACCACACGCACGACTCCCGCCCGATGGAGGCCATGCTCAGGGAGCTCGCTGATACCGGGTCCGAAGGAAATGCGGAAGCTAAACCAGATATTTGGCCGGATCTGGCCATCGCCGACCATGGCTGGGCCGGAGCGGCCGGGCAGGCGGGCATCGACACCGTGGGGTTCGCGGACTGTAACGACCCCGCGCTGTTCGCCGGGGCCGCCGAGGGCAAGATCGACGTGGTCGTCCCGCTCGACGACGGCGTGTCCGCGCACCACTACACCCCCCTGACCGCGTACATCCTTGATCGCGCGGGCCTGCGGCCGTCCGGCTGAGGCGCGCCGACCCGGAGGCTTACTCCGGGGGGACGCCTGGGTGGCGACCTCTCGCCTGTCACGCCCTGTGACAGGGCTGCCGTAACGGGGCTCATGGGCTTGTCGAGAGGCGTCTGACACTTCGAAACCGAAGGTCGTTTCGGGATTCTGGTTAACAAACTTGCGTCATAGCACGGGCGGTACCATCGCGCCCACTGTCTGTAAGGAATCAGCACTGTATCCCCGGGGTCAGGTCGGATACGGAAATGTGCGGAACTCCCCTCTTGCGACTGCCGGTGCGCGATTTACGCTGGAGGAAGTACACGTGCGTGATCAAAGTCACCCGAAGGGCCGGTGCGCGGCACGTGTGGAAGAGGGCGTCCGATGACCTCAGGCGAGCGACCTCTGAGCGAGGTCAGGTTCCTGACCGTCGCCGAAGTGGCGGCGGTGATGCGGGTGTCCAAGATGACCGTCTACCGTCTCGTCCACTCGGGCGAACTGCCCGCGATCCGCGTGGGCCGCTCGTTCCGGGTTCCCGAGCAGGCCGTCCACGATTACCTGCGCGACGCGTACATCGAAGCCGGATAACGGGTAGGGGCGGGGCATGACCCCGCCGCGAACTCAGTACCCGGCCGCGCAGGGGGCGTCGGGCGGGCCCCGAGGGGCCGGCCCGAAGCTGGGGAAGCAGGACGAGGACCGGCAGAACGGTCCGGACACCGAGCGGACGGGCGATGGCCCGCGGCCACGCCCGCCCGGAAGGGACGGTGCCCGGCGCCGTGCGACGCGCGGTGCCGGCCGCCGTCCGTGCCGGTCGTCCCGGGGCCGCGGGGCAGGCCGCGGCATGATCTCCACCCCCGCAGCGGTACCCTGGGGCCTCGGACCGTGCGCGCTTACCGAGAGTCGCTCTCCAGCGGCACGCCCGTCTCCTGCACATCACCCGAGACTCCGAGCGAGGTTCCGTGGGCTCTGTCATCAAGAAGCGCCGCAAGAGGATGGCCAAGAAGAAGCACCGCAAGCTTCTGAAGAAGACGCGCATCCAGCGCCGCAACAAGAAGTAGCGACCACACCGGCCGTCCAGCCGTGAAGGGGTAGGGCCCAGTGTCGTCCATGCCCGCCGCCGCGGCCCGTGTCGTCCTCGTCACGGGCGTCTCCCGTTTCCTGGGGGCGCGGGTCGCGAACACCCTGCAAGCCGACCCGGGCATCGAGCGCGTCATCGGGGTGGACACGGTGCCGCCGGCCGAGTCGCTCGGCCGCACCGAGTTCGTCCGGGTGGACATCCGCACGCCCGGCATAGCGAAGATCATCTCGTCGGCCGCGGTGGACACGGTGGTGCATCTCAACCTGGTGACGTCCTCGTCGGTTCCGCGGGCGAAGGTCAAGGAGCTGAACGTCATCGGGACGATGCAGCTGCTCGCGGCCTGCCAGCGCTCGCCCGACATGCGCAAGCTGGTCGTCCGGTCGTCGGCCGCCGTGTACGGCTCCTCCCCGATGGACCCCGCCGTGTTCACCGAGCGCGACGAGCCCGTCGAGGCGCCCAGGTCCGGCTACGCCAAGGACGCCGTCGAGGTCGAGGGCTACGTCCGCGGGCTGATGCGGCGGCGCTCCGACCTGGCCGTGTCGGTGCTGCGGTTCGCGAACTTCCTCGGCCCGGGCGTCGACTCGCCCCTCACCCGGTACCTGCGCCTGCCGGTCGTCCCGACCGTGCTCGGGTTCGACCCGCGGTTGCAGTTCGTCCACGAGGACGACGGCGTCGAGGTGCTGCGGCGCATGACCGTCGAGGACCACCCCGGCTGCTACAACGTGGCCGGGGACGGCGTGCTGCTGCTGTCGCAGGCCCTGCGCCGCGCCGGGCGGCCCTACCTGCCGGTCCCCTCGCCGTCCATCTCGGTCCTCGGCGACATGGGGCGCCGCTTCGCGGGCCTGTCGGGGTTCTCGCCGGAGCTGCTGCGCTGGCTGACCTACGGCCGGGTCCTCGACACCACCGCGCTGGAACGCGAGCTGGCGTGGCACCCCAAGTACAGCTCCGAGGCCGCCTTCGCCGACTTCGCCGCCTCCCGGGGCTTCGTCCGCGGCGGCCTCGCGGCCCTGCTGGGACGGACCTGACCCGCTTGGACCCGCCTGAGAGGAGAGCCGAGATGACGAACGACGCGCACCCCGGGGACGACGAGGGCGCGCAGGTCATCCGGCTCGCCGCGGTCCGCGAGGACGCCCCCGGCGCGGAACCGCCGCCCGGCGAGGAGCGGCCGCCCGGGCGCGGCCAGTTCGAACAGACCCTGGCCTCAGGGCTGGCGTTCCTGCGGCGCCGGCTGACGGGCGAGTACGAGGTCGACGAGTTCGGCTTCGACCCCGAGTTCAACTCCACCGTCCTGCTGCCGCTGGCCCGCGCCCTCTACGAGCACTGGTTCCGCGTCGAACTCGACGGGCTCGACAACATCCCCGAGGGCGGCGCCCTCCTGGTCGCCAACCACTCCGGCACGGTCCCCCTCGACGCGCTCATGCTGTCGGTCGCCCTGCACGACCACGCAGACCGGCAGGTCCGCCTGCTCGGCGCCGACCTCGTCTACCAGATCCCCCTGCTCGGGCATCTGTCCCGCAAGGCCGGCCACACGCTCGCCTGCCAGGCCGACGCCGCCCGCCTGCTCGGCAAGGGCGAGCTGGTCGGCGTCTTCCCCGAGGGCTTCAAGGGCGTCGGCAAGCCCTTCTCCGAGCGCTACAAGCTCCAGCGCTTCGGCCGCGGCGGGTTCGTCGGCACCGCGCTGCGCGCCGGGGTCCCGATCGTGCCCTGCGCCATCGTCGGCGCCGAGGAGATCTACCCCAAGATCGCCGACCTGCGTCCGCTGGCCCGCCTCCTCGGCCTCCCGTACTTCCCGGTGACGCCGACGTTCCCGCTGCTCGGCCCCGCCGGGCTCGTCCCGCTCCCGTCCAAGTGGGTGATCCGGTTCGGCGAGCCGATGACGCTGGACGACTACGACGCGGACGCCGCCGACGACCCCATGACGGTCTTCGAGATCACCGACCATGTGCGCGAGAAGGTCCAGCACATGCTCTACGAGACGCTGCTGCGCCGGGGCCCCGCCTTCCTCTGACCGCCCGCGCGCGGCCCTAGAGTGAGCGCCATGCCGCTCCGAAGCCGCATGGTCGCCCGCGACCTGGGCGAACCCCACCGCGTCTCCAGCCCCCTTGAACTGCTGTTCGACCTGACGTTCGTCGCCGCGGTCTCCCAGGCCGCCGGACGGTTCGCCCACGCCATCGAGGGCGGCCACGTGGGCGACTCCCTCGCGCCGTTCCTCATGACGTTCTTCGCGATCTGGTGGGCGTGGATGAACTTCACGTGGTTCGCCTCCGCCTACGACACCGACGACGTCCCGTACCGGCTCATGACGTTCGTGCAGATGGCGGGCGTCCTCGTCCTCGCGGCCGGGGTGCCCGACGCGTTCGACGGCGACTTCACCACCGTGACGATCGGGTACCTCGTCATGCGCGTCGGCCTCGTCGCCCTCTGGCTGCGCGCGGCCGCCGCGCATCCCGAGGGCCGCGCCACGGCCCTGCGGTACGCGATCGGCCTGTCCGTCGTCCAGGTGTTCTGGGTGGCGCGGCTCGCACTGCCGGACCAGGGCCCGCTGTGGGTGTTCTTCGTCTGCGCCGCGCTCGACCTGTCCGTCCCGCCGATCGCGGAGCGGCCCGGCATGACGACCTGGCACCCCCATCACATCGCCGAGCGGTACGGGCTGTTCACCATCATCCTGCTGGGGGAGAGCGTGCTCGCGTCCACGAACGCGGTGCAGGACGCCGTGGAGCACGGCGTCGGCGGCGAACTCGTCACGATCGCCCTCGCCGGGCTCGCCATCCTGTTCGCGCTCTGGTGGATCTACTTCTCCGAGCCCGCGGGCGAGGGCCTGGAACGGCGCCGCGACCGGTCCTTCCTGTGGGGGTACGGCCACTACTTCGTCTTCGCCGCGCTCGCCGCCATCGGCGCCGGCCTGGAGACGGCGGTGGCCTCCTCCGGTCACCACATCGAGGCGGGCACACGGCTGGTGGCCGCCTCCGTCGCCGTCCCCGTCGCCGTCGTCCTGGTCATGCTGTGGGTGCTGCACGCCCCGATGCGGCGCATGAACACGTATCCGGGGCTCCTCGTCGCCACGGCCGTCCTGGTGCTCCTCACCACCGTCGCGGCCCCCGCCCTGGGAATTCCCGGGACCCTCCTCCTGATCGCCGTGCTCCTGGCGCTGCTCCTCGCCACCACCCTCACCCGTCCGGCGCTGAGGCCCCGCACCGCCGAACCGGCCGAGTAGGCCCTCTGCCCTCCGCCTGACGGGCGGGCCGTCCCGGATGACTCGTGTCATCCTGGCCGACGGGACACACTCCGCGGGAGGCCGTGATGCAGGACGGAACGGAAGGCGGCAAGGCGGGCGGCAGGGCAGGCGGCCCGCCGGTGGACTTCGATCCGTTCGCCGGACCGCTGCCCGCCGGGACGGCCCACGCGCGGATGGACGAGCTGCGCGAGACGCATCCGGCGTTCCGCAGCACCGCCGGGCGAGGTTTCTGGGTGCTGACGCGGTTCGACGACATCCTCGCCGCCTTCCAGGACCCGGGGACGTTCTCCAGCCGCGCGATCGCCGTCACCGACCCGGATCCGGCGCACCAGTGGATCCCGGTCATGCTGGACCCGCCCCTGCACACCACGTGGCGGCGGTTACTCCGGCCGTTCTTCACCCCCGTCGCCGCCGCCGTCCTCCAGGACCGGATCACCCGGCACTGCGCCGCCCTGATCGACGGTCTCGCGTCCCGGGGGTCGTGCGACTTCGTCACCGACTTCGCACGCCTCTTTCCCACCGCCATCTTCCTGGAGCTGGTCGGCCTGCCCACGGAGAGGCTGGAGGAGTTCCTCAGGTGGGAGCGCGCCATCCTGCACTCGCCGCCCTCCACCGGCGGACGGGCCGAAGCCATGGCCGCGCTGACAGGCTGCCTCACCGAACTCGTCCAGGACCGCCGCGCCCGCCCGCGCGAAGACCTCGTCAGCGCCGCGGCCCGGTTCACCGTCGACGGGCGGCCCGTCACCGACGACGAGCTGCTCCAGTTGTGCGTCCTGCTCTTCCTCGCCGGTCTGGACACCGTCGCCGCCCAGCTGTCCTACACCTTCTGGCACCTGGCGAGGGAGGACGCCGACCGGGCCCGGATCGCCTCCGACCCCGGCGTCATCCCGGACGCGATCGAGGAGTTCCTCCGCGTCTACGCGCCCGTCCTGCCCGCCCGCAGGCTCACCCGCGACGTCGAGCTGCGCGGCTGCCCGATGAGGGCGGGGGAGATGGTCATGCTCCCCACCGCCATGGCGACCCGCGACCCCCGCGCCGTGCCCGCCGCCTCCGCCGTCGACATCGACCGCCCGCCGGCCCGCCACCTGGCCTTCGGCGCGGGACCGCACCGCTGCCTCGGCGCGCACCTGGCCCGGCTCGAACTCCAGATCGCGCTGCGCGAGTGGCACGCCCGGATACCGGACTACCGCATCGCCCCCGGCGCCGCGCCGGTGGAGCACGCGAGCCTCGTCCTCGGCCTGGACACCCTGCCTCTGAGCTGGTGACTTTCAGCCGCCCGGACTGGTCGAAACCGGCGTGAAAGCGGGCTGAAGGCGGCGCCCCGCAAGCTTCGGGGCATGAACATCGAGGCACGGCAGACGGCCATCCAGGTGACCGGGCTGCGCAAGGCGTTCGGGGACACCACCGTCCTCGACGGGATCGACTTCGAGGTGGCGCGCGGGACGGTCTTCTCGCTGCTCGGGCCGAACGGGGCCGGGAAGACGACGGCGGTGCGCATCCTGTCCACGCTGCTGCGCGCGGACGGCGGCGAGATCAGCGTCGCGGGGCGGGACCCGCGCAGGGACCCCGACGGGGTGCGCCGGGCGATCGGCGTGACCGGGCAGTACTCGGCGGTGGACGGGCTCCTGACGGGACGGGAGAACCTGATCCTCATGGCGGACCTGCACCGGCTCGGCAAGGCCGCCGGGCGGAGGGCCGCCGACGGGATGCTGGAGCGGTTCGACCTGGTGGAGGCGGCCGGCAGGAAGGCCGGCACCTACTCGGGCGGGATGCGGCGGCGGCTCGACATCGCGATGACGCTGATCGGCGCCCCGCAGATCATCTTTCTGGACGAGCCGACGACCGGGCTCGACCCGCGCAGCCGCCGGACCATGTGGGAGATCATCCGCGGCCTCGTCAGGGACGGCGTGACGATCTTCCTGACCACGCAGTACCTGGAGGAGGCCGACCAGCTCGCCGACCGGATCGCGGTGCTGGACGGCGGACGGCTGGTCGCCGAGGGGACCTCGGACGAGCTGAAGCGGCTCGTCCCGGGCGGGCACGTCCGGCTGCGGTTCGCCGACCTCGCGGCGCTCGACGCGGCGGCGCGGACGCTCGGCTCGGTGACGCGGGACGACGACGCGCTCGCCCTCCAGGTGCCCGGGGACGGCGGCGTCGCCTCCCTGCGGACGCTGCTCGGACGGCTGGAGGCCGCATCGGTCGAGGTCGACGAGCTGTCCGTGCACACCCCCGACCTGGACGACGTCTTCCTCGCCCTCACCGCCGAGCCCCACGACACCGGCACGACCCACGAGAAGGTGATCTCGCGATGACAACTCTCACGCACGCGGCGGCGGACTCCGCGACGATGCTGCGCCGCAACCTGCGGCACGCGCTGCGCTACCCGTCCCTGACGATGGCCGGGATGATGATGCCGATCATGATCATGCTGCTGTTCGTCGGCGTGTTCGGCAACGCGCTCGGCGACGGCGTCGGCGGCGCGGCCAAGGGCGACTACATCCAGTACGTCGCCCCGGGGATCATCCTCATGGCGGTCGCGTCCGGCTGCATGGCGACGTCGGTGTCGGTCTGCGTGGACATGACCGAGGGCATCGTCGACCGGTTCCGGACGATGGCGATCTCACGGTCGTCGCTGCTCACCGGGCATGTCGCGGGCAGCATGATCCAGACACTGCTGAGCACGGCCGCCGTCGTCGCCGTCGCGGTCGCGATGGGCTTCCGGACGAGCGGCGGCGCGCTGGACTGGCTCGCGGCGGGCGGCCTGCTGGTGCTGCTCACGTTCGCGCTGACCTGGCTCGCGGTCATGCTCGGGCTGCTGGCCAAGAACCCGGAGGGCGCGAGCAACACGCCGATGATCATTCAGTTCCTGCCGTTCGTCGGCAGCACGATCGTCCCGCCGGAGTCGATGCCGGCCGGGATCCGGTGGTTCGCGCAGTACCAGCCGTTCACGCCGATGATCGAGACGCTGCGGGGGCTGCTGGCCGGCACCCCGAGCGGGCAGGACGCGGCGGTGTCCGTCGCCTGGTGCGTCGGCCTCGCCGTCGTCGGCTACGCCTCCTCCAAGGTGCTGTTCGACCGGAAGGCGCCCCGCTAGTCCCCCAGGCCCCGCCCGAACTCGCGAGCGAGCTCGCGGGCGGCGGCCCGCAGCTCCGCACGGCCCAGGCCGGCGTACTCCGACACAGCGTCGCGGTACGCCGGCCCGTCGGCGTCCTCGGCGGCGCGGCCCGCCGCGGCCGTGGACATGGTCGGCTGGAAGTTCCGGACGTGGTGGAGGCGCTGCGCCAGCGCGGTCGCCCGGGCCGCCCGCGCGCGGACGTCCGGCGCGGCGTCGGGACGGGCCAGGTCGACCATGGCGAGCGCGAGCAGCAGACCGCCGGTGACGGGCAGGTCCATGTAGAAGGCGGGCATCGGGAACGGCGGGCCGTCGACCAGCGCCGTCAGCTTGGCGGGGAGCCCGCCGACGATGTCCTCGACCAGCTCGGCGCGCCCGTGCCTGGCGTGCGCGACGACGGTGACGCAGTGGGCCTCCAGCGTCCACGGGTCGAGGCCGGTCGGCGCCATCGGGCCGTCCTCGGCGGCGAGCCGGTCCACCGCCTCCCGCCAGAGGCGCAGACCGGTGTCGGCGTCGCCGCGGCCGAGGGCGATCTCCGCGCGTGCCCCCAGGTTGAAGGAGACCGTGCCGAAGGACTCGTCCGGCCCGTGGACCAGCGACCGGTCGAGCCACCGCTCGGCCTCGTCGTACTCGCCGAGCGCGGCGTGGCCCGACGCGAGCGCCCACGTGAGCCCGAACATGTCGGGCCATCTGTACCGCTCGAGCAGGTCCCTCGAGATCCGCAGATGGTGCAGGGCGCGGTCGGCCCGGTCGAGCTGCATCAGCAGTTCGCTGAGGCGCGAGTGGGCGAGCAGCCGGCACCAGGGGATGTCCGCTGCGCAGGTGGTCTCGATCATCGTCTCGGTCACCGCGAGCGCGCCCGCCACGTCGCCGTCCCGTTCGCGGATGTATCCGGCGGCGCAGTTCGCGATGGCGGCGACGAGCGGCTCGTCCCGGCCGCACAGCTCCTCCAGGACGGAGCCGCCGGGCGCGAGGATCTCCGGCAGGGCGGCCAGCACGGTCGCCATCGCGGGGACGAGACCGTCCGGCGGCGCGGGGGGGAGGCGGCGCAGCGCGACGAGCGCGCGGGTCGCCTGCGGGCCGTGGAGCAGGCCCGTACCGAGCACGTTGAGCGCCAGCGCCGTCCGCAGGACCTCGACGTCCCCGGGACCGGGGCGCAGGCGGCTCAGGAGCCCGGCGGTCTCCGCCGCCAGGGCGGCCAGCCGGCTGTACGCCGCCTCCAGGGTCCACAGCCCGCCGAGGACGGCGGTCGCCGCCGCGACGGCCGGGCCGTCCCCGCGGGCGAGGCCGTGGCGGAGCGCCTGCTGGAGGTTGTCCTGCTCGGCCCGCACCCGCTCGACGGCCGCGAACGGGTCCGCGCCGAACAGCGTGTCGTGGTGCGCCGCGCCGAACTCCCGCGCCCAGGCGAGCAGGCCGCTCACCGCGCGGCCGGTCTCCCCTTCGGCCTCCCGGTGGGCGGCGCTGAACTCCCGGACGCTCTCCAGCATCCGGAAGCGGGTCCCGGGAGAACCCTCCGCCGGTTCCAGGAGCGACTGGTCGACGAGGTCCTCCAGGACCTCCAGCGCGTCGCCGCCCTCCAGGACGTGCCGTGCCGCGTCCGCGGTGAAACCCGCCGGGAAGACCGACAGCGCCCGCATGGCCGCCCGGCCGGACGGGGAGAGCAGGTTCCAGCTCCAGTCCACGACGGCGCGCATGGTCCGGTGCCGGGACGGCGCGTCGCGCGCGTTCCCGCGCAGCAGCGCGAAGCGGTCGTCCAGGCCGCGGACGATCTCGGGCACGGACATGACGCGGACGCGCGCCGCCGCCAGCTCGATCGCGAGCGGCAGGCCGTCCAGGCGGCGGCACAGCTCCTCCACCGCGCCGGAGGGCAGATCGGCGCGCGGGCGCGCCGCGTGCGCCCGCCGGCGGAACAGCTCGGCCGACGTCGCCGCGTCCAGCGCGGGCAGCGGGTACACCGACTCCGACGACAGTCCGAGCGGCGCGCGGCTCGTGGTGAGGATCCGCAGGTCCCGGGTCATCGACACCAGCGCGCCGGCGAGTGCGGCGGCGCCCTCGACGACGTGCTCGCAGTTGTCCAGGACGAGCAGGACGGAGCCGGTCCCGAGCACCTCCGCGATCGCCTGGACGAGGTCGGCGGGCCCGCCGACGCGTCCGCGGGCCCGCGGCGACTCGCCGACCCCGAGGACGGACGCGACCTCGCCCGCCACGTCCTCGTCCCGCGCGACGCCGGCGAGGGGGACGTAGTGCACCGCCCGCTGCCGCGCCTCGCGCGCGGCGGCGTTCGCCAGCCGCGTCTTGCCCAGCCCGCCCGCCCCGACGATCGAGGTCACGCGGGACGCGCGCACGAGGTCGAGGACGGCGGTGAGGTCCCCGGTCCGGCCGACCAGCGGGTTCGGCTCGTGCGCCACGCCGCGCCGGACGGCGGGCGCCTCCTCCTGGAGCAGCTCCCGCTGGACGCGCTGGAGCGTGTCGCCCGGATCGGTGCCCAGCTCGTCGCGCAGCGAGCGCCGGTAGGACTCGTACCGCGCCAGCGCCGCCGACGGCCCGGCCGTCGCGGCCTCGCACCGCAGCAGCTCAGCGAGCAGCTCCTCGTCGCGCGGGTACTCCCGGACGGCGCGGGTGAGCGCCTCGAAGCCCTCCGCGTGCCGGCCGAGCCGCGCGAGGGCCAGGGCGCGGGCTCGCGCCAGCGTCCAGTAGGTCGGGATCCGCGTCGTGCGCAGGACGGACACCGGATCGTCCGCGTCGTCCGGTTCGGGCGGCCCGTCCCAGAGCGCCAGTCCCGCCTCGGCGTGCGAGAGCGCGCCGGCGTGGTCGCCCTCGCGGGAGCGGCGCGCGCTCGCGGAGGCCGCGAGCACCACCGCGGAGGCGTCCACCGCGGACTCGTCCAGGCCGATGCGGTACCCGGTCGGCGTGCTCGCGACGACGTCCGCGCCCAGCTGCGACCTGGCCCGGGACACGACGACCTGGAGCGCCTTGGCCGGGTTCTCCGGGCGCTCCCGCGGCCAGAGCCCCTCCACCAGCCGGACGACGGACACGCCCGCCCGCGGCTCGCCCGCGAGGAGCGCGAGCAGGCCGCGCAGGCGCGGACTCGTCACGTCACGGCCCCGGCAGGCGACCCCGGACAGCACCCTCAGCTCCACGGTCACGGGGACAGGGTAGGACGTGTCGGACGAACGCGTTAGGTCGCGTCCGCCGGGCGGCGGGAGAGGGCCGCGGGAGGGGGGCCGGTCAGTTCGCCCGGTAGTGGCGGCGGAGGGCGATGCCGGCCGCGACGCTGCCCGCGATGGCCCCGGCGCCCGCGGCGGCGGGCAGCGCCACCATCGTGACCTTGCGGCCCGTGCGGAAGTCGTGGATCGGCCAGCCGTGGTCCCGGGCGTGGGCGCGCAGCTCGGCGTCCGGGTTCACGGCGTGCGGGTGGCCGACGGCGGTGAGCATCGGCAGGTCGTTGATCGAGTCGCTGTAGGCCGAGCAGCGCGCGAGGTCGAGCCCCTCGCGCTGCGCCAGGGCCCGCACGGCCTCCGCCTTCGCCGGCCCGTGCAGCAGGTTACCGACGAGCCGGCCGGTGTAGACGCCCTCGCGGGTCTCGGCGACCGTGCCGAGCGCGCCGGTGAGGCCGAGCCGGTGCGCGATCGTCCGGGCGACCTCGACCGGCGTGGCGGTGACGAGCCACACCTGCTGGCCCGAGTCGAGGTGCTGGAGGGCGAGGGTGCGGGTGCCGTGCCAGATGCGGTCGGCCATCACCTCGTCGTAGATCTCCTCGCTGAGCTTGACGATCGCGTTGACCCGCTGCCCCGCGACGAACGTGAGCGCGGCCTCCTTGGCGCTGCCGATGTGCTCGGAGTTCTCGCTGCCGCGCAGCCGGAACGCGGCCTGCCCCCAGGCGAACATGGCGAGGTCGCGCATGGTGAACAGCTTGCGGGCGGCGAGGCCGCGCGCGAAGTAGTAGATGGACGCGCCGCGCATCATCGTGTTGTCGACGTCGAAGAACGCCGCCGCGGCGGGGTCGGGGGCGGGGAGCGGGGCGGGCTCGGCCGCCGCGGCGGCGGCCACCTGACCCGCGCTCTTGTGGTCCTCGTCCCTGCCGCGTCCCCAGAATCCGGACTGCCAGAATCGCCGCATGAGGCGAAGCCTAGTCAACCGCCTCCCCGCGGCCCTCCCCGCGGCCGTGATTGCGAGAGTCCTCACTCCTGTCGCTCGCGGCCGCCATCAGCCGCTCGCGCAGCACGGCGCGGAAGAGCGGGTCCGGCCCCGCGGCGCTCTCCCGCAGCCGGGCCAGCGCGTTCCCCTGCTCCGCGATCTTCTCTCGCCTCGTCAACACCGGGTTCTCACTGGCCGCTCCCTTGCGGACTCGTGGCGCGAGCGCGCTCCTGCCCGCTTGAACGATCGGAAGGTGGGCCGGGTTACGGCCCGAAAGTTCATTAATAAACTATCTGAGGGGCTCGCGGTGCCGCAGGGGGGCGCGGCGAGACCGTTCAGCCGCGCAGGTCGTCGGGGAGCATGCGGGCCAGCGAGCGGACCGCGCGGTACTGCAGCGCCTTGATCGCCCCCGGCTTCCTGTCCATGATCAGCGCGGTCTCGGCGACCGACAGGCCGTGCAGGAAGCGCAGAACCACGCACTCCTGCTGCTCGGAGTTCAGCCGCTGGACGGCCCGCAGCAGGGTCCGGTTGGTCATCGCGTCGAGGACGGCCCGCTCCGGCCCCTCCTGCGGGCGGTCCGGCTCGACCAGCTCGGCGGTGCAGACCTCCAGCCGGTAGCGGCCGGACTTGAAGTGGTCGGCGACGAGGTTGCGGGCGATCGTCACCAGCCAGGCCCCGAAGTCCTTGCCCTGCCAGTGGAAGTCGCAGACGCGGCGGAGGGCGCGCAGGAACGTCTCGCTGGTGAGGTCCTCGGTGAGCTGGTGCGTGCCGACCCGGTAGTAGACGTACCGGTAGACGAGCTCGACGTAGTGGTCGTAGAGGGAGCCGAACGCCTCGGCGTCGCCGTCCCGCGCCCGCAGGACCAGCGCCTTGAGCATCTCGGCCCGCTCGGAGGCCTGGTCGGCGGCGCGGTCGGCGGTACGGTCCCCGGCCCGGCCGGCCGGACGCGCGAGAGGGCCTCGGGAATGGCGAGGAAGTGGGATGACCCCGGCATCGAGGGTCAAGCTGCTCATGCAGTTCTCCTCGGGGCTTACGCGACCTCCGGCGTGAAGTGCCACCTTAAAGAACGAAAGGTACGCGAGGCAATGGTGCGTTCCTTGGCCGCGGTTACCCGTCAACCCCCCGGATCGGGCACCATGGGTGCGCGATGGTCGATGCTCTTCTCGCGTTGCTGGCGACCCTTGGTGCCCTGGCGGCCACCGGGTTGCTGGTTCAGCGCGCCTACAAGGACCGGCTGCTCTATCTGATCGCCTGGTCGTTCACGCAGGTCGGGCTCACGCTCGCCCTGCTGTCCATGAGCCTCGGCTTCATGATGGGGTTCAACGGCGCGTTCTTCCGCGTGATGGAACTCGGCGCCGCGCTGATCGGGCCGGTGTGGCTCGCGCTCGGCATCATCGAACTGATCGCGCGGTACGTGCAGGTCCGGTTCGGCGCCTGGCTCTTCACGATCTCCTACACGGTCGTGTCGATCGTGATCCTGATCCTGGACCCGCTGAAGGGCTCCCTCGGCAAGAGCCTGCCGAAGCCGAGCGCCACCTACGACGCCCTGCCGCTGCTGCTGATCGACGGCGCGCACGTCGTCGCGGTGCTCGCGCTGGCGGGGTGCACCGGAGTGACCGCCTGGCTGGCCAGCAAGCGCGACCAGGAGGCCGCCGAGCTGCTCATCCCGGTGGCGCTGGTCGCGCTCGCGGGCGTGCTGGTGGTCAGCGGCACCCGCGGCTTCCTGCCCGCGCCGCTCGCGGTGATCGCGCTCGGCGCCGCCGCCGGCCTCGTCTGGTACGGCTCGATGCGCACGATCCCCGTCTACGACGAGGACGACGAGGGCTACGACGAGTACGGGGACGAGCCCGCGACCGGGTACGAGGAGCAGGGCTACGCGAAGGCCGCCAAGGCCGAGCCCGTTCCGGCGCCGACCCCGCCCGCCGACTCCCGGCGCGGCGAGCTGCGCTTCCCGGAGCCGGCCTCCGAGGAGCTGCGCTACCCCGAGAACACCAGCATCCCGGAGCGTCCCGCCTTCCCGGCGGGCGGCGACCCGGCGGGCGCCACGTCGGTCGACGGCCCGCTCGGCGGGCCCCTCAGCGGCCCGCTCGACCGGTCCCCGCTCGCCGGCCTGGCCAAGCCCGGAGCCCTCGGCGGCGACCTGGCGAACGCGTGCGGCCAGATCACCGTCTACACGCTGCTGGACGGGCGCGAGGAGGCCTTCGACCGGCTCGCCGCCGACCTGGTGAAGGCCGCGCTGGCCGCCGAGCCGGACACGCTGATCTTCGCCTGCCACGAGGTGGTCGGCGGTCCCACGCAGCGGATCTTCTACCAGCTGTTCCGGGACGAGGCCGCGTTCGCCGCGCACCGCCGCCGGCCGCACCTGCAGCGCTTCCTGGGCGAGTCGCGCACCCACGTGATCGCCACGAACGTGATCGAGCTGAAGCTCGGCCCCGCCAAGGTGCCGCTCCCGGCGCCGGAGTTCCCCGGGAGGTGACATGGCGCGCGACATCATGATCACGCTGCTCGGCAAGCCCGGCTGCCACCTGTGCGAGGACGCCCGCGCGGTGATCGCGCGGGTCGCCGGCGAGCTGGGCGTGCCGTGGGAGGAGCGCGACATCACGCTGTCCGAGCAGGACACCGAGCGGTACTGGGAGCAGATCCCGGTCACGCTGATCAACGGCGTCCAGCACGACTTCTGGCGCGTCGACGAGGCCCGCCTGCGCGCGGCGATCGCGGAACTGCGCTAGCCGGCCGCGCCGGGGCATGTCTGGTCGGTCACACCCGGCCGCTTCCTGGCACTTCGCCCGTATGCTGAAAAGCCCCTGATTGACGTCCTTTCGGGGGCGTTGTCCAGAACGCTCGCGGTCCGCCGAACCGGGGGGCCCACTTTGTGCGCGTATTCACAAGGGCTTAACCTGGGGGACACACCGTCGAGCCGAAGAGCAGGCCGTGACACCTCGACAGAACCGGCACCGCGACCGCGCGGGCCGCGGCATCCCCGAAGCCACCGTGGCGCGGCTCCCGGTCTACCTGCGCGCGCTCACCGGGCTCCAGGAGCGCGGCGTCGCCACCGTCTCCTCGGAGGAGCTCGCCGCCGCGGCCGGCGTCAACTCGGCCAAGCTCCGCAAGGACCTGTCCCACCTCGGCTCCTACGGGACCCGCGGCGTCGGCTACGAGGTGGAGTACCTCGTCTACCAGATCTCCCGCGAGCTCGGCCTCACCCAGGACTGGGTCGTCGCCATCATCGGCGTCGGAAACCTCGGCCGGGCCCTGGCCGGCTACGGCGGTTTCGCGTCCCGCGGCTTCCGCGTGGCGGGCCTGCTGGACGCCGACGAGTCCATCGTCGGGCAGGAGATCTCCGGCATGACGGTGCAGCACATCGACCGCCTGGAGGACATCATCGCCGGGCACGGCGTGTCGATCGCCGTGATCGCGACCCCGGCCGGCGCCGCGCAGGGGGTGTGCGACCGCGTGGTCGCCGCCGGCGTGACGAGCGTCCTGAACTTCGCCCCCGTGGTGCTGTCGGTGCCCGACGGGGTGGACGTGCGCAAGGTCGACCTGTCCATCGAGCTGCAGATCCTCGCGTTCCACGAGCAGCGCAAGGCGGGCGGGCCCGACGGCTTCGCCCCGCTGGCGGCCGGCGAGACGCCGGCCGGTGCTGCGCACTACGTGGAAACGGTGGAAGCATGAGGGGGACACGCCAGGGGGCGGGGAGGATCGCCCCCTCCGGAAGACCGACCAGGAGCGGAGCGGACCGGGGGGCTGCGGACGGCCCCCTCTCAGCAGGAGCTCGCACGGCGCGGGTGGGCGGAGACTCGGAAGATGCTGGAGACGGCGAATGAGCATTCTGGTCGTGGGCCTCAGCCACCGAAGCGCGCCCGTCGCGGTGCTGGAGCGGGCCGCGGTCGCCGGTGACGATCTCGTCAAGTTGTTGCACGCCGTGCACGCCTCCCCGAACGTCGCCGAGACCGCGATCGTCTCGACCTGCAACCGGGTCGAGATCTACGCGGTCGTCGGCAAGTTCCACGGCGGCGTCTCGGCGATCTCGGAGCTGCTGGCCCTGCACTCCGGCGTCCCGATGGACGACCTGTCGCGGCACCTGTACGTCCACTACGAGGAGCGTGCCGTCCAGCACGTGTTCGCGGTGGCGTGCGGGCTGGAGTCGATGGTCGTCGGCGAGGGACAGATCCTCGGGCAGATCCGGCAGGCGTTCCGGCTGGCCCAGGACGAGGGGACGCTCGGCCGCGACCTGCACGACGTGCTGCAGCAGTCGCTGCGGGTCGGCAAGCGCGCCCACCACGAGACCGGCATCGACAAGGCCGGCGCGTCGCTGGTCAGCGTGGGCCTGGACGTGGCCGTCCGGCACCTCGGCCCTCTGCGGGACGTCCGCGCGCTGGTGGTCGGCGCCGGGTCGATGAGCTCGCTCGCCGCCGCGACGCTGAGCCGCGCCGGGGCGCGCGAGATCACGATCGCCAACCGGACCCCCGCGCGGGCGGCGCGCCTCGCCGAGTCGCTGGACGTCCCGTCCCGCGCGGTCGGGCTGGCCGGACTGGACGCGGCCCTCGCCGAGGCGGACCTCGTGGTGTCGTGCACCGGCGCCGCCGGCCTGGTGATCACCGCCGAGCAGCTCGCGGCCCGGGGGGCCGGGACGGACGGGCGGCGCCGCTTCCTGCTCGACCTGGCGCTCCCGCACGACGTCGACCGCGACGTCCGGAACCTGCCGGACGTCGAGCTGGCCGGCCTGGACGACCTGCGCACCGCGCAGGAGGCCGCGCAGGCCATCGGCCCGGAGGCGGTCGAGGCCGTGCGGCGGATCGTGTGCACGGAGGTCGAGGCGTTCCTCAGCGCGGCCCGCGCCGCCGCCGTGGCGCCCACCGTCGTCGCGCTGCGCAGCAAGGCGGCCGGGGTGGTGGAGGCCGAGCTGAACCGGCTGAGCGGGCGGGTGCCGGAGATGGACGCCCGTGCCCGCAGGGAGATCGAGCAGACCGTGCGGCGCGTGGTGGACAAGCTGCTGCACGCGCCGACCGTCAAGGTCAAGGAGCTGGCGGCGGCGCCGGGCGGCGACTCCTACGCCGACGCGCTGCGCGAGTTGTTCGACCTGGACCCGAAGGCCCCCGAGGCGGTGGCCCGCGCGGACATGGGAGAAGCCGACGTCCGCGAAGGCGCCGCCTGGGATCCGGATCCGGAATGCGCGGAGGCCGACTGCGTCAGCCCCGCGTCCGCCCCGGGGCGGGACGTCGTCTCCGAGGCGATGTCGGAGGCGATGTCGGAGGCGATGCCCGGCACCGTGTCCGAGGCGATGTCCGAGCCGCCGGCGGACGGTGTGAACGTTGAGACGGTGAACGCGCAGGCCGCGAGCGTGCGGGCGGTCAGCGCCCGCAACGCCGTCCCGGCGCACGAAGGAGACGAAGCGTGAGTACCGGGAGCAGGGGCCCGCTCCGGCTGGGCACCCGCAAGAGCCTGATGGCGACGACCCAGTCGCAGGGCGTGGCCGACGCGTTGTCGCGGCTCACGGGGCATGCGGTGGAGCTTGTCGGGGTAACGACGCAGGGTGATGTCTCCAAGGCCTTGCTCGCCCAGATCGGCGGGACGGGCGTGTTCGTCAACGCGCTCCGCGACAAGGTGCTGTCCGGCGAGGTGGACTTCGCGGTGCACTCGCTGAAGGACCTTCCGACGTCCGAGACGCCCGGGATCGCCCTCGCGGCCACCCCGGCCCGCGACGATGCCCGCGACGCCCTGTGCGGCCCCGCGAAGCTCGCCGACCTGCCACGCGGCGCGCGGATCGGCACCGGCTCGCCGCGCCGCGTCGCGCAGCTGCGCGCGCTCCGGCCGGACCTGGAGATCGTCCCGATCCGCGGCAACGCCGACACCAGGCTGCGCAAGGTCACCGACGGCGAGCTGGACGCCGTGGTGCTGGCGCACGCGGGCCTGAAGAGGATCGGCCGGCTGGACGCCGTGAGCGAGGTGTTCGACCCCGACCAGATGCTGCCCGCACCGGGGCAGGGCTCGCTCGCGCTGGAGTGCCGCTCCGACCGCGACGACCTGCGCGCCCTGCTCGGGGTGATCGACGACCTCCCGACCCGGCGCGCCGTCACCGCCGAGCGGACGGTCCTGGCGGTGCTGGAGGCGGGCTGCTCCGCGCCCGTGGGAACATACGCTGCCGAAGTAGATGAAAGGCTGCATCTGACGGCGACCGTCGCGGCGTACGACGGCAGCAGGCAGGTGCGGCTGTCCGCAAGCGGCCACCCGGACGCGGCGGAGCAGCTCGGACGCGAACTCGCGGACCGGCTGCTCGCGCAGGGGGCCGACCAGTTGATGGGGGAACGCGAGTGAGCCCCGCCGCGAAGAGCGCCACAGCGAAGAGCACCGCCGACGCGAGCAAGACCGACCCGACCGCCGACGAGACCACCACCGAACCGACCGCCGCCGGACCGACCGCCACCGGCGGAACCGTCCGGCCCGTGAAGGCCGCGAAGACCGGCGGGCCCGCCGCGGCCGCCGCCGCGCCGCACCGGACCGCCGGCCCGGGGACGGTCGCGATCGTCGGGATGGGGCCGGGCGATCCCGGCCTGCTGACCCTGCGCGCCGCCGCCGAGCTGGAACGCGCCGACACCGTCGTCGTCAGCCGCGCGCACTGCCCGGTCGAGATCCTGACCCACTGCCGCCCGGACGCCGAGATCCTCGACACGGCGGACGGTGATCCGGTGAAGCTCGCCGCGCGGGCCGCCAAGGCGGGGCGCCGGGTCGTCCGGCTGTTCCGCGGCGACCCGGGGCTGGCCTGCAACTGGGCCTCCGAGGGCGGCGCGCTGGCCAAGGCCGGCGTTCCGTTCGAGGTGGTGCCCGGCGTGTCCTCCGTGACGGCCGTGCCCGGTTACGCGGGCATCCCGCTGACCGACGCCGCGAACCGCGAGGTCCGCGTCGTCGACGCCTCCGAGGGCGGCGTCGACTGGGAGCGGTTCGCCGCCCCGGACACCACCCTGGTCGTCCTCGGCGCCGAGAGCACGGTCGCCGAAGTGGCCAAGGGCCTGGTCGCGGCGGGCCGGCCCGACTCGACCCCGGCCGCGATGACGAGCCTCGGCACGACCACCGAGCAGGAGACCGTCGTCTCCACGCTGAGCAGGCTGGCGGCCGACACCAAGGGCATGGAGGCGCCCGCCCTGATCATCGTCGGGGACGTGGTGAACCACCGCGACAGGCTGTCCTGGTTCGAGACCAAGCCGCTGTTCGGCTGGCGGGTCCTCGTGCCGCGCACCAAGGAGCAGGCCGCCTCCCTGTCGGACCAGCTCCGCGGGTACGGGGCCGTCCCGGACGAGGTCCCGACGATCTCCGTCGAGCCGCCGCGCACGCCCCAGCAGATGGAGCGGGCGGTCAAGGGCCTGGTCACCGGCCGGTACGAGTGGGTGGTGTTCACCTCCACGAACGCGGTCAAGGCGATCCGGGAGAAGTTCACCGACTACGGCCTGGACGCCCGCGCGTTCGCCGGGCTGAAGGTCGCCGCCGTCGGCGAGCAGACCGCCGCCGCCCTGGTGGAGTTCGGCGTCCACCCGGACCTGACCCCGTCCGGGGAGCAGTCCGGCGAGGGCCTGGCCCGGGAGTGGCCGCCCTACGACGAGGACCTCGACCCCATCAACCGGGTCCTGCTGCCGCGCGCCGACATCGCCACCGACGTGCTCATCGCCCGGCTCACCGAACTCGGCTGGGAGTGCGAGGACGTGACCGCCTACCGGACGGTCCGGGCCGCGCCGCCGCCCGCGCCGATCCGCGAGGCGATCAAGGGCGGCGGGTTCGACGCCGTGCTGTTCACCTCGTCCTCCACGGTGAAGAACCTGATCGGGATCGCGGGCAAGCCCCACAACGTGACCGTGATCGCCGTGATCGGGCCCCAGACGGCCAAGACGGCGGAGGAGTACGGGCTGCGCGTCGACGTCATGGCCGAGACCCCCTCGGTGTCCGCCCTCGCGGAGGCCCTCGCGGAGTACGGTGCCAGGCGGAGGGCGGCCCAGATCGAGGCGGGGGACCCGCTTCGCAAGCCCAGCCAGATGCGCCGGGGCGCCCGGCGCCGGAAGTAGACCCCGGAGCGGAGACACAGAGGGATCATGTCTGCACAGTTCCCCGTCGCACGTCCGCGGCGGTTGCGGCGCACGCCCGCGATGCGCCGGCTCGTAGCCGAGACCCGGCTCCACCCGGCGGACCTGGTCCTGCCCGTGTTCGTCAAGGAGGGCATCTCCGAGGCGCAGCCGGTCGCGTCCATGCCGGGCGTGTTCCAGCACACCCGCGACAGCCTGCGCAAGGCCGCGCACGAGGCGGCCGAGGCCGGCGTCGGCGGCCTCATCCTGTTCGGCGTCCCGGCCGTGAAGGACGGCACGGGCTCCGCGGCCGACGACCCGGACGGCATCGTCCAGCAGGCGCTGCGCGACCTGAGGTCCGACCTGGGCGACGAGATCGTCGTCATGACCGACCTGTGCCTGGACGAGTACACCGACCACGGGCACTGCGGCATCCTCACCGAGTCCGGCGAGATCGACAACGACGCCACCCTGGAGCGGTACGCCTCCATCGCCCTGGCCCAGGCCGAGGCGGGCTCGGCGGTCCTCGGCCCGTCCGGGATGATGGACGGCCAGGTCGGCGCGATCCGCGAGGCCCTGGACGGCGCCGGCCACTCCGACATCGCGGTCATGGGGTACTCGGTGAAGTACGCCTCCGCCTACTACGGCCCGTTCCGCGAGGCCGCCGAGTGCGCTCCGCAGTTCGGCGACCGGTCCACCCACCAGCAGGACCCGGCCAACGCCGACGAGTCGCTCCGCGAGGTCTTCCTCGACCTCGACGAGGGCGCCGACATGGTCATGGTCAAGCCCGCCGGCGCCTACCTCGACATCGTCCGCCGCGTCCGCGACGCGGTGGACGTCCCCGTGGTCGCCTACCAGGTGAGCGGCGAGTACGCGATGATCGAGGCCGCCGCCGAGAAGGGCTGGATCGACCGGGAGCGCACGATCATGGAGTCGCTGGTGTCGATGCGCCGCGCCGGCGCCGACATCGTCCTCACCTACTGGGCCACCGAGGTGGCCCGCCGGCTGGCCTAGCCACCCCTGGACCACCTCGCCCTCTAGTCACTTAGGGTCGTTTTCTCGGGGTTGCCGTGCCCGGGATTCGTTCCGGCGGGCATCATCGTCAACCAGGAACCCACGTGCGACCTTGGGGTATTGGGGGGCGGAGATGCTGGCGGTCTCGGGGAGCAGACGGCAGCGGGCGGCGCGCGACCGGATGGCCGCGACGGCGCGGGAGTACGCCGAGATGGGGTGGCCCTGCTATCCCGGCGCCCACCCCCCGGCGGGCGGCGACCGGGCGTGTTCGTGCGACCGGCTCGGCTGTCCCGACCCGGGCGCGCATCCGGTGTCGGCCGCCTGGGCGCACCTGGCGAGCGTCGACGCGGCCGTGATCAAACGGTGGTGGGCCGAGCGGCCGCAGGCCAACATCATCCTGCCGACGGGCCGGGTGTTCGACGTGTTCGACGTCCCGGCCGCGGCCGGGACCATCGCCCTCGACCGGATCGAACGGGACGACCTCCCCGTCGGTCCGGTCGCTTCTTTCGGGGGCGAGCGGCACCTGTTCTTCGTCGCCACGCGCGGCGCGCCCGTCGACGAGGACGAGTGGTGGTCCTGCCAACTGGACTGCTCGCCCGAGGACGTCGCCGAGACGCCGGGGATGCGGTGGCACTGCCGCGACAGCTACGTCGTCGCGCCGCCGTCCGTCCTGCCGAACGGGCGCGAGGCGGCCTGGCTGCGCCCGCCGTCCCGCGGGCCGCTGCCCGACCCGCTGCGCCTCCTGGAAGTCCTCTCGGACGCCTGCGAGGACGCCTAGCCGCTCGTGCGGCCGCCTCCGGCGACGAGGCGGCCGCACAAGGCGCCCGTCAGCGGGGCGCCTTGATGGGGGCCTTGCGGTTCCAGCCGCTGTAGGAGCCGCGCTGCATCTGGTTGCGGCCGTCCTCGGGCCCGGCGCGCACCCAGAACTTCACGGGGCGGAAGCCGGCGTCGAGCTTGACGGCGAAGGCGATCTGCTGCGCGCCGGTCGCCTGCGCCATCTGCGCGTACAGGGGGCCGACGCCGGGCGCCTGCGCCAGCTTCGCGGCGGGCGCCTCGCCTTCGTAGACCGCTCCAGATTTGCTCAGCTTCGTCGCCGACCGCAGCAGCGTCGTCAGGTTCGCGACCGAGCCGCCCTGGCGCACGCGGTCGCCGGCGGCCGGGTAGCCGCGGCCTCCGAGCGGCGACTGCCGCCACTTCTTGCCGGCACGGACGTACAGCCGGTCCTGGACGATCACGGCGCGGACCGGCTTGCGGACCGAGCCCGTCCCCGCCAGCGTCAGGGCGTAGGACGGCGTCCCGCCCTGGACCAGCCAGATCGTCCCCTGGCCGGTGACCGGGAAGCCGCAGCAGCCGGTCTGGCCGTAGCTGAACGCGGCGCCGGGCGTCGCGGCGACGGCCTGGTCGATGCGGGCGACGAGCGGCGCGGGGTCGACGCCGCCGACCGGCAGCGTCGGCTGCGGGCTGCTGCTCTGCGCGGGCGTCGGCTCGGGCGGCTGCTTGTCGCCGCCGATCGAGGAGCCGCCCTTGAACAGGACCGCCGCGCCCGCCCCGGCGGCGACGAGCACGACCGCGACGGCGGCCACCGCCCAGCGCGTCCGGGACCTGCCGCCGCCCTTGGGCCCGGCGGCGGCCGGGGCGCGGACGCCGCCGCGGGACGGCTTCGGCTTCGGCGGCTCGGGCTGCTGCGCGGCCTTCGCGGCGAGCTCGGTGAGGCGGCCGCGGCCCTGCGCCTCCCAGGACGGCCCGTAGGCGGAGACGGCGGCGTCCTCCAGCGCGCCGAGGAAGTCGGCGGCGGACTTCGGCCGCTTCTCCGGCTCCTTGGCGAGGCCCTGGTGGATCAGGTCGCGCAGCGGCCCCGGGACCTCCTCGGCGGGGATCGGCGCCTCGCGGTGCTGCCGCGCCATGTTGCGGCCCGCGTACGGGGGCCGCCCGGTGAGGCACTCGTAGAAGATCGCGGTGGCAGCGTACAGGTCGGTGGCGACGGTGGCGGGCGCCCCGTCCCACAGTTCGGGCGCCGCGTACGGCGGGCCGTGCTGCGCCTCGGTGCCCGCGGGCGCCGACGCGAAGTCGGCGAGGCGGGCGTTGCCCTCGGCGTCGACCAGGATGTTCGCCGGGCGCATCGAGCCGTGGACGAGATCATGGTCGTGCGCGGCCGCGAGGCCGAGGAGCGTCCCGCCCAGCATCGACAGCGCGGCGAGGGGGCCGCAGGGGCCCTGCGCGGCGAGCATCCGCCGCAGGCTCACGCCCTCGACGTGCTGCGTCACGATCGCGGCGCCGTCGGCGGTCTCCACGAAGTCGTAGAGGTCGACCACGTTGGGGTCTTCGAGCTGGGACAGGCCCCGTGCCGCCACGCGGTAGCGCGCGAGAAACGCCTCGTCGGCGCCGAGCGCCGGGTCGAGGTATTTGATCGCGACCCGCGTGCCGGTCATGTCGTCGACCGCCAGCACCACCCGGCCCGAGGCTCCGCCGCCCAGTTCGCGTTCGTGGGTGAAACCCGGGACCGTCCAGCCGTTGACCACGGTGAAAGCCATCCCTCCGATGTCGTACTTGGTGGAATATCGGCCCGTACGCCACCGGGTCAAGGCAAGTCGCCGAACTGCAACTGAGAGACTGCAACCGTGACTGACTTCGATCGCTCCCGGCAGTTGTTCGACCGTTCCGCCGCCGTTGTCCCCGGTGGCGTCAACTCCCCGGTGCGGGCCTTCGGTGCCGTTGGCGGAACGCCCCGTTTCATGGCGTCCGGGCGTGGTCCGTACCTTACCGACGCTGACGGCAATACCTATGTCGATCTGGTGTGTTCGTGGGGTCCGATGATTCTCGGGCACGCGCACCCGGCCGTCGTCGAGGCCGTGCGGGACGCGGCCGGGCGCGGAACGTCCTACGGCGCGCCGACCCAGGGCGAGGTGGAACTCGCCGAGGAGATCGTGTCCCGCACCCCGGCGGCGAAGGTCCGGCTCGTCAACTCGGGGACCGAGGCGACGATGTCGGCGATCCGGCTGGCCCGCGGGTTCACCGGCCGCACCAAGATCGTGAAGTTCGCGGGCTGCTACCACGGGCACGTGGACTCGCTGCTCGCCGCGGCGGGCTCCGGCGTCGCCACGTTCGGGCTCCCCGACACTCCGGGCGTGACCGGCGCGACCACCGCCGACACGCTGATCCTGCCCTACAACGACGTCGCGGCCGTGGAGACGGCCTTCCACGACCACGGCAACGACATCGCCTGCGTGATCACCGAGGCGGTGCCGTGCAACATGGGCGTGGTCCCGCCGCTGGCCGGGTTCAACGCGCTGCTCAAGCGGCTGTGCGAGCGCCACGGCGCGCTGCTGGTGATCGACGAGGTGCTCACCGGGTTCCGCGCGTCGCGGTCCGGATGGTTCGGGATCGAGGGCGTGGCCGGCGACCTGATGACGTTCGGCAAGGTGATGGGCGGCGGGCTGCCCGCCGCGGCGTTCGGCGGCCGCGCCGACGTCATGGACCACCTCGCCCCCGCCGGGCCCGTCTACCAGGCCGGGACCCTGTCGGGGAACCCGCTCGCGACCGCCGCCGGGCTCGCCACGCTGCGCGCCGCCACGAACGAGGTGTACGCCGCGATCGACCGCTCGGCGGAGATCGTGTCGAGGGCCGCGTCCGAGGCGCTGGAGCGCGAGGGCGTCCCGCACTCGCCGCAGAACGCGGGCAACCTCTTCTCGATCTTCTTCACCGAGGGCGCGGTCGGCGACTTCGCCGCCGCGCAGCGGCAGGACTCCAAGGCGTACGCGGCCTTCTTCCACGCCGCGCTGGAGCGCGGGGTGTACCTGCCGCCGTCGGCGTACGAGGTGTGGTTCCTGTCGGCCGCGCACGACGACGAGGCTCTGGGACGCGTCCTGGAGGCCCTCCCGCACGCCGCCCGCGCCGCCGCCCGGGCGACGGAGTCCTGAGGGCGGGACGGCGTCCTAGAACGGCAGGCGGCGGAAGGCCTTCAGGGCGGTGGCGACCGATTCGGGGCGCGGTGCGTGCAGCGGAGCGCGCACCGCCGGGTCGTCGATCAGCCCCTCGCCGGCCAGGCAGGCCTTGAGGACCGCCGGGGACGGCTCGCGGAACAGCGCCTCCGCCATCGGCAGCAGGGCGTTGTGGAAGGTCAGCGCGCGCGCCGCGTTCCCCTCCCGCGTCGCGCGCGCCATGGCGGCGTAGGCGGCCGGGGCGAGGCACGCGCAGGCGGCGACGCCGCCCGCCGCGCCGAGCTGGAGCATGGGGTAGACGAAGGCGTCGTCTCCGGACAGCACCGCCTTGCCGGGGCTGGCCGCCAGCACGGTGAGGGTCTCCTGGTCGATCGCGCCCGCGCAGTGCTTCATTCCGGCGACGCAGTCGAGCGCGAGGATCGCCAGGAGGGCGTCGGCAGACAGGGGCTTCGCCGTCCGGTACGGCACGTTGTACGGGATCAGCGGGACGTCCACGGCCGCGCCGACGGCGGCGAAGTGGTCGATGACGCCCTCCTCCGACGGCCGCAGGTAGTACGGGACGACGACGAGCAGCGCGTCGGCGAGCGGGGCGCGCTCGCGGGCCTGCCGGATCGAGTCCTCGGTGCCCATCGTCCCGGCGCCCACCGTCAGCGGCGTCCCGTGCTCGATCGAGACGCCCCGGCACACCTCCAGGACCGTCCGCTGCTCGGCGGCGCTCAGCAGCGCGGCCTCGCCGGTGGTGCCGAGCGCGACCAGGCCGTCCGCGCCGTTCTCCAGGCAGTGGCGGGCGAGGCGTTCGAGGGACTTGGCGTCCACCTCGCCGGAGGCGGTGAACGGCGTGACGAGCGACGCGTGGATTCCGTGCATGGATCTCACCTCGTTCAGGCGGCCGGCGCGCTGGGCGCGGGCGGCGCGTTGGGCGCGGGCGTCGCCGGCGGCGCCGGCAGGCCGCGGACGCGGGACCGCGGCCGGACGCTGCCGGCGGCGACGCCCGCGATGATCAGAGCGGCGCCGGCGAGCCGGACCGCGTCCACGTGCTCGCCCAGCAGCAGGGCCGCCGAGACGAGCCCGAACGGCGGGACGAGCAGCGAGTACATGGCGACCGTGCCCGCCTCGTACCGGCGGATCAGCCACGCCCACCCGCCGAAGCAGAACAGCGTCGCGACGTAGGCGATGAACGCCAGGGAGCCGACTCCGGCCGGCGAGACGTCGCGCGCCGCCTCCGGCACGGCACCCGGCCCCTCGAAGATCAGCGACAGGGCGAGCAGGGGGAGCGGCGGCACCAGCGACATCCACACCATGAACGCGAACGCGTCGACCGGCTCCTCGGTGGACTGGTTCATCCGCCGCATGGCGACGTTCGCGAGCCCCCATCCGGCCGCGCCGCCGAGGCAGACCAGGAACGCCCCCACCGGGCTCCCGCCCTCGCCCTGCGCGACGCCGAGCAGTGTGATCCCGGCGAACGCCACGCCCATCCCGGCGATCTGGCGGGCCCCGACGCGCTCGCCCAGCAGCAGGCCCGCGAACAGCGCGGTGAAGACCGCCTGCACCTGGAGCACGACCGACGCGAGGCCGGCGGGCATGCCCATGCTCATGCCGATGAACAGCAGGCCGAACTGCCCCACGCCGAGCGGGACGCCGACCAGGACGAACCAGCGCGCGGCGACCGGCGGGCGGCGGACGAGGAAGACCGCGGGCACCGCCGCGGCGGTGAACCGCAGCGCGGCCGTCAGCAGCGGCGGGAAGTCGTCGAGGGCCACCTTGATGGGCACGAAGTTGAAGCCCCACAGGGCGGCGATCAGGGTGGCCAGCAGGACGTGGCGCGGTCTCATGCGTCGATCGTGAGGAAACACTTGCTTTAGGACAAGCGAGAACTTCTTGACACCTCGTTTTAGTATTGCTTCATGCTTGATCTGGAACGCCTGCGCGCCCTGCACTCGGTCGCGACGTACGGCTCGGTCAGCGCCGCCGCGGACGTCCTGCACGTCACCACGTCCGCGGTGTCCCAGCAGCTCGCGAAGCTGGAGCGGGAGACCGGGCAGAAGCTCCTGGAGCGCAACGGCCGCGGCGTCCGCCTCACCGACGCCGCCGAGCTGCTCGTCGCGCACGCCGAGCGGATCCTGTCGCTCGTCGAGCAGGCGCAGGCCGACCTGGAGGCGCACCGCGGCTCCGTCGTCGGCCAGCTCACCGTCGCCTCGTTCCCGACGGCGATCCGCGGGCTGATGCCCGTCGCGCTGCGCGCCCTGCGCGCCGACCATCCGGATCTGCGCGTCCTGCTCCGCGAGGAGGACCCCATGCGCAGCATGCCGCTCGTCCTGCGCGGCGACCTCGACATGGCCGTCGTCCAGGACTGGAACAACGAGCCGCTCCCGCTTCCCGAGGGCCTGTGCAAGGGCGTCATCTGCGAGGACGTCGCCGACGTCGCGCTGCCCGCGGGCCACGAACTGGCCGGGCGCGACACGATCGACCTCAAGGAGCTCGCCGGGGACCCGTGGATCAGCTCCTCGCCCGACAGCATCTGCTGCGACTGGCTGCTGCGCACGCTGCGCGCCGTCGACAGCGAACCCAGGATCGATCACCAGGCCTACGAGTTCGCCACCCAGCTGTCCCTGGTCGCCGCCGGGCTCGGCAACGTCATCCTGCCCCGCCTCGGCCGCTGCGACGTCCCGCCGGGCGTCGCGATCGTCCCGCTGTCGGCCCCGCTGTCGCGCCGCGTCTACGCCGTCTGGCGCGAGGAGGCGGCCCGCCGGCCCGCGATCCGCGCCGCCGTGACCGCCCTGCGCGCCGCCGTCCCGCCCGGTTGCGGGGAGGAGGCCCCGGCGCGGGTAATCTGACGACGCCATGACTGACACGACGATCGTTCACCTCCTGCGGCACGGCGAGGTGCACAACCCCGAGGGCATCCTCTACGGGCGGCTGCCCGGCTACCGCCTGAGCGAGGACGGCGTCCTCATGGCGAAGGCCGCCTCCCGGTGGTTCGCCGACCGGGATGTCACCGCGCTGTTCTCCTCCCCGATGCAGCGGGCGCTGGAGACGGCCGCGCCGCTGGCCGACTCGCTCGGCCTGCCCGTCACGGTGGACGACCGTCTGATCGAGGCCGGCAACCACTTCGAGGGGCTCACGTTCGGGGCCGGGACCGGCTCGCTGCGCCGCCCCGAGCACTGGCGCCACCTCGTCAACCCGTTCCGGCCGTCCTGGGGCGAGCCGTACAAGCTGCTCGCCGCCCGGATGCGCGCCGCCGTCATCCGGGCCCGGGAGGCGGCGCGCGGCCACGAGGCCGTCTGCGTCAGCCACCAGCTGCCGATCTGGATCCTGCGGCTGTCCGCCGAGCGCCGCCGCCTCTGGCACCACCCGGCCCGCCGGGAGTGCTCGCTCGCCAGCCTCACGAGCCTGACGTTCGAGGGCGGCAAACTCGTGGAGGTCGCCTACTGCGAGCCCGCCTCCGGGATCGCGAAGGGCCCCAGTGTCGCGGGTGCCTGACCGCACCGCTAAGTTTGTACTACATCCTGTAGTACAAACACGCCTTGTACCGAACGCCTTGTAGTACCACCTAGGAGGGGCACGTGAACCCCCGCCGCATCTCGCCCTCGCGCGCTCCGTTCCGCGCGGGCGCCGCCGTCGCGCTCTGCGGCCTGCTCGCGGGCTGCGCCGGCACCGGCGCCGCGGGCGGCGGGCCCGACGGCGGCGACAACCGCTTCATCTCCGGCGACGGCAACGTGACCGAGTACAAGGCGGCGCAGCGCAAGAGCCTCGCGAGCGTCACCGGCGAACGGCTCGACGGCGGGTCCTTCAAGCTGGCCGACCTCAAGGGCAAGGTCGTCGTCGTCAACTTCTGGGCGTCCTGGTGCGCGCCCTGCCGGGGCGAGGCGCCGTCCCTCCAGCACGTCTACGACGGGAAGAAGGCGCAGGGCGTGGAGTTCGTCGGCGTCAACTTCAAGGACTCCAAGCCCAACGCGCAGGCCTTCGAGCGCAAGTTCAAGGTCACCTACCCCAGCCTCTTCGACGCCGACGGCCGCGTCACGCTGGCGTTCCGGGAGGTCCCGCCGAGCGCGATCCCGAGCACGCTCGTCCTGGACCGGCAGGGCCGCGTCGCCGCCCGCATCATCGGCGCGACCACGTTCACCAAGCTGGACCCCCTGGTCGGCAAGGTCCTCGCGGAGAAGTGAGCTCCCTGGACGAGACGGTCGTGAGCGGGTCGTTGGTGGCGGCGGCGCCGCTGGCGGCCCTCGCCGGGCTCGTCTCGTTCGCCTCCCCGTGCGTCCTGCCGCTGGTCCCGGGCTACCTGTCGTACGTGACGGGCATGACCGGCGCCGATCTCGCCGAGCAGCGGCGGGGCCGGCTCCTCGCCGGGGTCCTGCTGTTCGTCGCCGGGTTCAGCGCCGTCTTCGTCAGCTACGGCGCGGTCTTCGGCGGGCTCGGGCGGTGGCTGCTGGAGTACCAGGACACGATCACCCGCGTCCTCGGCGTCATCACGATCGTGTTCGGCCTGGCGTTCATGGGGTTCGTCCCCGGGCTCCAGCGGACGGTGAAGTCGGGGCGCCTCCCGGCGGCCGGGCTCGCCGGGGCGCCGCTGCTCGGCGTCCTGTTCGGGCTGGGCTGGACGCCGTGCATCGGCCCCACGCTCGGCGCGGTGCAGGGCCTGGCGATCACCGAGGCCAGCGCCGGGCGCGGCGCGCTGCTGTCGCTGGCGTACTGCGCGGGCCTCGGCCTGCCGTTCGTGGCCACCGCGATCGCCTACCGTAGGGCACTCGGCGCGTTCGGCGCCGTGAAGCGCCACTACCCCCTGGTCATGCGGATCGGCGGGGGGATGCTCGTCCTCATCGGGGTGCTGCTCGTGAGCGGCCTGTGGGGTGACCTGACCATCGAGCTGAGGTCGTGGATCAGCGGCTTCGAACCGGTGATGTGAGATGACTGACACCGACACCGACCACGCCGGCACCGAGGCGCCCGCCGCGCGGCAGGCGCCCGAGGAGGTGCCCCGCCCCTCCGGCATCGGCCCGTTCGGCTGGCTGCGGTGGGGGTGGCGGCAGCTCACCACCATGCGGACCGCGCTGATCCTGCTGTTCCTGGTCGCGCTCGGCGCGGTGCCGGGCTCGATCCTGCCGCAGCGGGGCCAGGCGCCCGAGAAGGTCGCCGCCTACCTGGAGAAGCACGAGAGCCTCGGGCCCTGGCTCGACCGGTTCTCCATGTTCGACGTGTTCGCGGCCCCCTGGTTCGCGGCCATCTACATCCTGCTGTTCGTCTCGCTCGCCGGCTGCGTCCTCCCGCGCGCCGTCAAGCATTACAGGTCGATGCGGGCGCGCCCGCCGGCGGCGCCCCGGAACCTGGCGAGGCTGCCGCAGTCGGCGGCGTACGAGACCGACGCCTCCCCGGAGGACGTCCTCGCCGAGGCCCGCACGGCGCTGCGCGCCCGGCGCTTCCGCGTGGACGTGTCCGGCGGCGCCGCGTCCGCCGAGAAGGGCTACCTGGGCGAGACCGGCAACCTGCTCTTCCACCTCGCGCTGCTGGCGCTGCTGTTCGCGCTCGGCCTCGGCAACCTGTTCGGCTACCGGGGCAACGTCCTGCTGACCGAGGGCAAGACGTTCGCCAACTCGCTCGGGCTCTACGACCAGTTCCAGCCCGGCCGCGCGTTCAGCGGCGGGGAGCTCGCCCCGTTCACGGTCACGCTGGACGACTTCAAGGCCGAGTACGAGGCCGAGGGCGCCAAGCGGGGCCAGGCCACCGCGTTCAACGCCAAGATCCACTACCGGTCGGGCCCGGACGCCCGGAACAAGCCCTACGACCTGCGGATCAACCATCCGCTCAAGGTCGGCGGCGCGAAGGTGTACCTGCTCGGCCACGGGTACGCGCCGGTGTTCACCGTCCGGGACGCCAAGGGGAACGTCGCCTTCCAGGACTCCGTGCCGTTCCTGGAGATGGAGCCGCGGAACCTGACGTCCGAGGGCGTCGTCAAGGTCCCCGACGCCGAGCCCGACCAGCTCGCCTTCTACGCCATCCTGTGGCCGACCGCGGTGGCGAGCGAGGACGGCAAGCAGATCGTCTCGGCGTTCCCCGCGCCGCTGCGCCCGGTCGTCACGATCACGGCCTTCAAGGGCGACCTCGGCCTGGACTCCGGCAGCCCGCAGTCGGTCTACAAGCTGGAGGGCGTCGGCAAGACGATCCAGCCGATCAAGGGCGGCCAGAAGCTGCTGGAGCCCGGGGAGTCGTTCACGCTGCCCGGCGACGCCGGCACGGTCACCTTCGACGGGCTCAGGGAGTGGACGAGCCTGTCGGTCAACCGCGACCCCGGCCGCATCCCCGCGCTGGTCGCCGCCATCCTCGCGGTGCTCGGCGTGGCGACCTCGTTCATGGTCCGCCGGCGCAGGGTGTGGGTCCGTGCGAGCGCCGGAGAGGGCGGGCGTACGGTTGTGGAGGTCGGCGGTCTCACACTGGGGAACCCGACCTCGGAGTTCGACGACATCGTGGCCGCGCTGCGCGGTCCGCAGGACGGGCCCGCATCCGAGCCCGGCGAGACCCCCGCCGCCGACGGCCCCTCGGGTGCGGCGACCGAACCGAAGGAGTGACGAGGTGAGCAACGCCGACCTCGCGAACCTGAGCGACAAGCTCATGCTGACCACCGTGGTGATGTACATCATCGCGCTGGTCGCCTACGCCGCCGACATGGGCTTCGGCCGCCGCCGCGCGGTGGAGGCCGTCCCCGCGAAGAGCGGGGCGAAGGTGCTGGTGGGCGCCGCCGGGGCCGAGGCCGGCACCGCGGACGCCGCGGACGGCACCACCGCCGCCGGGGCCGCGGGCGAGGGGGCGGCGGACGAGGGTTCCGGGCGTTCCCGGGTCGACTGGATCCGGCTCGCCGTCCTGCTGAACGTGCTCGGCTGGGGCGCGCAGCTCGGCGTCCTGGTGACCCGCGGGCTCGCCGCGAACCGCTGGCCGTGGGGGAACATGTACGAGTTCCTCACCGCCATCTCGTTCGCCGCCGTCACCGCGTTCATGGTCGTCATGTTCCGCTACAAGGCGCGGTTCCTCGGCGCGTTCGTCATGGCCGCCGCGGTCGTCGCCCTCGGCGTCGCCAACATCTGGCTGTACGACTCGGTGGGGCCGGTCAGCCCGGCGCTGAACTCCTACTGGATCGCCATCCACGTGACCGCCGCGATCGTCGCGACCGGCGCGTTCACCGTCGCGGGCGCCGCGACGATCCTGTACCTGCTGAAGGAGCGGGCCGAGTCGCGCGGCGGGGCCGCGGCGGGCGGCGTGCTGTCGCGCGTCCCGTCGGTGGAGGCCCTGGACCGCCTGTCGATGCGGGTCACGATGTTCGCGTTCCCGATCTGGACGGCCGCGATCATCATGGGCGCCATCTGGGCCGACCAGGCGTGGGGCCGCTACTGGGGCTGGGACCCCAAGGAGATCTGGTCCTTCGTCACCTGGGTCATCTACGCCGCCTACCTGCACGCCCGCGCCACCGCCGGCTGGAAGGGCCGCAAGGCCGCGATCCTCTCCCTGGTCGCGTTCGCCGCGCTGCTGTTCAACTTCTTCGGCGTGAACTACATGTTCTCCGGCCTGCACTCCTACGCCTGACGCCCGGTGCGGCGCCGCGGCCGCGCAACTCCACGGGATGACGGAGAGTCGGGTTCCGGCTTACCCTTCCTCAGGGACCCGGTCCGGCGGCGGTCGCCGCCCGATACCCCCGCGGGTCCGGCTGACAGAGGAGCCCGATGCGCTTCAAAGGCGTCCACCGCAAGCCCCGGGAGACGTTCCGCGGCGGACGGTTCCGCGCGGACGCGGCCGGCGACGAGGTCCCCTACTCGCCGTCCCCGCCCGACTCGGGGCAGGTGCGGCCGCGCAGCAACCAGCCGCGCGACCGGTTCGGCCGGTTCCGCAAGGCCGGCCGCGACGACGACTACGCGCTCGGGCCCGAGCGCCCGGAGGCGGGCCCCGTCGACACGGCGGGCGGCCTGCGCGGGATGACCGGGCGCCTCGGGCGGCGGGGGGACGGCCGGCCGCGCTCGGGCGACTACTCCTGGAGCGACTTCGAGCTGGAGGACGACCGGCCGCGGGTGGAGCCCCGCCCGCCGGGAACTCCGCACGCCGCCGACGGCCGCCGCGACTGCGGTGTGCTGGAGGCCGTCCTGCACCGGCAGTGGGACGTCCGGGAGGGCCCGCCGCCGGACGCGGTGATCGGGGCGGTGGAGAGCCTGGCGTCGCTGCCGGAGCCGCTGAAGGAGAAGCTGGCGAGCGGCCTCGACGGCATCTACGTCGGCCCCGGCGGTGTCCCGCAGCTCGACGACATGGGCCACCTGCGCGACCGCCCGCTGCCTTCGGGCCGCGCCACCTGGGACATCTGCGCCGGCGCGTACGGCGACCGCAAGATCGTGGTGGGGGACCGGCCGTCCCCGACGCCGGACGTGATGCTGCACGAGGTGGGCCACGCGCTCGACGACATCGACGGCGACGACGGCGAGTGGACCTCCGACAGCCCCGCCTTCCGGCGGCTGTACGAGGAGTGCCTGCCGTATCTGGCGAGCGAGTTCCACAAGCAGCCGAACGCGCTCGGCCGCCGCGAGTTCTTCGCCGACGCGTTCGCCGCGATCTCCTCCCGGCAGCGCCCCGCCCTGGTGGATATGCTCGCCGGCAACATCCGCACGGCCCTTGAGGTCATGCTCTTCTTCAACCGCAGGTACGGGATCTAGGACGCCGAGATGACAGGCCGCGCGACGACAGACGGCGAAGGTGATCGACGATGTACGTGATCCGGCTTCCCGACGGCACGCTCCGGGTCCCCCACAGCGTCCTCGCCGACGGCGGCGAGTCCGGACCCGACGCGAGCGAGGGACGGATCATCGCCGACGCCTATGTCGAGATCGGCCCGGACGATCCCGACTACGACCGGTTGCTGGGCGAGTCGCTCACCGAGGAGGAACTGGCGGAACGGCGGCGCCGCTGGCGGGACGAGGACGCGGACCTGCTCCGCCGGTTCGAGGAGTGGAAGGCGGGCGGCACCGAGGAGTGAGCACCGGAGAAGCGGGCACCGGAGAAATCAGCACGGAGAGTGAGCGGGGGCGGGGCGGGAGGCGCCCCGGCCGCCCGGCGAGGACTGCCTTCGGCCAAGGACTGCTTCGGCGGGCGGTCCGGGGGGCTCAGGACCGGGGTCCGGGCCGTGTGCCCAGGTCAGTGGGCCGAGTGCTCGGCGACGGGCTCCTCGCCGCGCAGCAGCGCGTGCACCTCCGACTCGCGGAAGCGCCGGTGGCCTCCCGGAGTGCGGATGCTGCTGATCCGGCCCGCGGCGGCCCACCGGGTGACCGTCTTCGGGTCGACCCGGAAGAGGGCGGCGACCTCTCCAGGAGTCAGCAGGCGCTCGCTCGTGCTTTCCACGTCTTCTCTCCCCCTTTGTCCCGCTCTCGGCGCGGGTGGACTGTTTAACAGTGTGGCGGGTCAAGACCGATTTCTCCCTTGTTTTCGGAAAAGATCACCGACCGTAGTCCGCCGAACAGGGGTGATCACGGACGGTGATTCCGGCATGGGTCACAGTGATCACCCTGACCCCCGCTGACCTGCCATGTCACGCCCCCGAGGCCCCCGCGACCGGCCGGAGAAGTAGTCTCCGGGCATGTCCGACCTCGTATCGCTGCCGGAGATCGAACGGGCCGCCGAGCGCATCGCGGGCGTCGCCGTCCGGACGCCGCTCGTCCCGTTCTCCCGCGACCCCGCCCCGGCCGCCGCCGGCGCGCCCGCGCTGCTGGTGAAGGCCGAGTCGCTGCAGCCGGTCGGCGCCTTCAAGCTGCGCGGCGCCTACTCCGCCATCTCCTCCCTCGACCCGGAGGAGCGCGAGCGCGGCGTCGTCACGCACTCCAGCGGCAACCACGCGCAGGCCGTCGCCTACGCGGCCCGCGCACTCGGCATCAGGGCCGTCCTGGTCATGCCGCACACCGCCCCGGTCGTGAAGGTCGAGGCGTGCGTCGCGCTCGGCGCCGAGGTCGTCCACGTCGAGCCGACCGCCGAGGCCCGCGCCGAGACCGCGGACAAGCTCGCCGCCGCGCACGGCTTCGCCCTGATCCCGCCCTACGACGACGCCCGGGTCATCGCCGGCCAGGGCACCACCGGGCTGGAGATCGTCCAGGACCGCCCGGACGTGGACGTCGTGCTCGTCCCGGTCAGCGGCGGCGGCCTGATCGCCGGCGTGTCCGCCGCGGTCAGGGCGCTGCGCCCGGAGGCGAGGATCGTCGGCGTCGAGCCGGAGCTCGCCGCGGACGCCCGCGACTCGATGGCGGCGGGGCGTCCGGTCGGGTGGGCGGCGGAGGAGACCGGCCGCACCATCGCCGACGCGCTGCGCGTCCAGCGGATCGGCGACCTGCCGTACGCGCACATGCGCGCCCACGTCGACGGCGTCGTCACGGTCACCGAGGACGAGATCCGGCAGGCGATGCGGCGCCTCGCCCGCGAGGCCCGCCTCATCGCCGAGCCGGCGGGCGCCGTCGCCACCGCCGCCTACCTCTACCACCGCGCGGAGCTTCCCGAGGGCCGTACCTACGTCTCGATCCTGTCCGGCGGCAACGTCGACCCGGCCCTCCTGCTGGACGTGCTGAGCCGACCCCGGGGCGAGGGCGGTCAGGGCCGGGGATAACCTCGAAGGGCCATGCGTTCCGTCATCCTCTACACCCTGGCCCGGGCCGTGATCTTCGCGGTCACCGCGGGGGTGCTCGCGCTGTTCGGGGCCCGCGGGTTCCTGCTCCTGCTGCTGGCGCTGCTGATCAGCGGCGTCGTCAGCTACGTCCTGCTGTCCGCGCAGCGCGACCGGATGTCCGCCGTCGTCGTGCGGGGCGTGCGCTCGCAGCGCGAGAGGTTCGAGAAGTCGGTCGCCAAGGAGGACGCCCCGCGCAGCCGCGCGGAGTGATCCGGCGCACCGGGTGAGGAGTGCCCCCCGCCCCCGCGCGCGGGGGCTCGCGCGGCCTAGGCTGGGAGCATGACCCGCGCTTCACTCGACAAGCAGCCCGCCGACGTCGCGGCGATGTTCGACGGCACCGCCGAGCGGTACGACCTGATGAACTCGCTGATGACCGGCGGCCAGGACCGGCGGTGGCGGCGGGAGGTCGTCCGTGCCCTGGAGGCGCGGCCGGGTGAGCGGGTCCTCGACCTCGCGGCCGGCACGGGGACGTCGTCGGTGCCGTTCGCCGAGGCCGGGGCCGACACGGTCGCGTGCGACTTCTCGCTCGGCATGCTGCGCGTGGGGGTGCGCCGCCAGGCGGACGTCACGGGCCTGCGCTTCGTCGCCGGGGACGCGCTGCGGCTGCCCTTCGCGGACGCCTCCTTCGACGCCGTCACCATCTCCTTCGGGCTCCGCAACGTCGCCGACACCGGCCTCGCGCTGCGCGAGCTGCGCCGGGTCGCCAAGCCCGGCGGGCGGCTGGTGATCTGCGAGGTGAGCCACCCCCCGAACGCGCTGCTGGCGCTCGGCCACAAGGCGCACCTGCGCTACGGGCTGCCGCTGCTGGCGCGGGTCAGCTCCAACCCCGACTCCTACCGCTACCTCGCCGAGTCGACGCTCGCCTGGCCCGACCAGGCGGGGCTGGCGCGGCTCATCCAGGACGCGGGATGGGGCGGGGTGCGCTGGCGCGATCTCACGTTCGGCGTGGTCGCCCTGCACCATGCCGTCAACCCGTCCGTCAAGACTGCTTGACAGACGGCGGCTGGTGGTTGGGACCGGTCCAAACTTGGATCGGCCCGGAAGTACCCACCAGTCGTGATAAAGGAATAGACTCCCCACCGGATCCTTGTGAAGTACTTCACAAGCGAACGAGCGAAGAGGACCATCGTGACCGACTCCACCCGACACGCGGATGCCATCGTCGTCGGGGCGGGCCCCGCCGGATCGTCGACCGCCTATTGGCTCGCGCAGGCCGGCCTGGACGTCTTCCTGCTGGAGAAGGCCACCTTCCCGCGCGACAAGATCTGCGGCGACGGCCTCACCCCGCGGGCCGTCCGCGCCCTCATCGGCATGGGCGTCGACATCAACGACCCCGGCTGGGGGCGCAACAAGGGCCTGCGCATCTACGGCGGCGGCGTCAAGGTCGAGCTGCCCTGGCCGGAGCTCGCGTCCTTCCCCGACTTCGGCCTCGTCCGCAAGCGCACCGACCTCGACCAGCTCCTCGCCGAGCACGCCGCCAAGGCCGGCGCCCAGCTGCTGCAGGGCTGCAACGTGACCGGCCCCATCGTCGACGACCGCACCGACCGCATCACCGGCGTCACCGCCGAGTACCAGGGCGAGGAGATCGAGTTCCACGCGCCGCTGGTCGTCGCCGCCGACGGCAACTCGACCCGGCTGTCGCTCGCCATGGGGCTGCGGCGCCGCGAGGACCGTCCGATGGGCGTCGCGGTCCGCCGCTACTTCAAGACCCCGCGCCACGACGACGACTTCATGGAGGCGTGGCTGGAGCTGTGGGACGGCCAGCGCCTCCTGCCCGGCTACGGCTGGGTGTTCGGCGTCGGCGACGGCACCTCCAACGTCGGCCTCGGTCTGCTCAACACCAGCAAGGCGTTCCAGAACGTCGACTACCGCGGCATGCTCAAGCGCTGGTGCGCGCAGATGCCGGAGGACTGGCAGTTCGACGAGGAGCACGCGACCTCCAAGATCCGCGGCGCGGCGCTGCCGATGGGCTTCAACCGGCAGCCGCACTACACCCGCGGGATGCTGCTCGTCGGCGACGCCGGCGGCATGATCAACCCGTTCAACGGCGAGGGCATCGACTACGCCCTGGAGTCCGGCCGGCTGGCCGCCGACATCATGGTGCAGGCGCTCGCCCGCCGCACTCCCGCGCAGCGCGAGCGGACCCTGTACGAGTACCCGCGCATCCTCAAGGACGACCACGGCGGCTACTTCACCCTCGCCCGCGTGTTCGTCCAGGCGATCGGCGACCCGCGGGTCATGAAGTTCCTGACCGCGCACGGCCTGCCGCACCCCACGCTGATGCGCTTCACGCTGAAGCTCCTCGCGAACCTCACCGACCCCAAGGGCGGGGACGCGATGGACCGCGTCATCAACGCGATGCAGAAGGTGGCGCCGGCGGCATGAACGCACGCGTGGAATTCAGGCTTCCGCAGGTGAGCGGACTAAAGTGCAGTACCCGACCCCCTGAGGGGAGCGCTATTGATCACCTTGGCTAGGGTGGCGGGTCGCAGGCGGCCCGTCCCGTACAACGCCGTACGTCCCGAGGAGAGGCTGTAGAGATATGGATCTCTATATTCCGATCATCGTGCTGGGGGTGCTCGCCTTCGCCTTCGCCGGCGGTTCGGTGGCGATGGCCGCGCTCACGGGACCCAAGCGCTGGAACCGGGCCCGGCTCGACGCCTACGAGTGCGGCATCGAGCCGACCCCGCAGCCGGTCGGCGGCGGGCGCTTCCCGATCAAGTACTACCTGACGGCGATGCTGTTCATCGTCTTCGACATTGAGATCATCTTCCTTTACCCCTGGGCGGTCGCGTTCGACCGGATGGGGCTCTTCGGCCTTGTCGAGATGGTTCTTTTCATCGTCACCGTCCTCGTGGCGTACGCCTACATCTGGCGGCGCGGCGGTCTGGAGTGGGACTGACATGGGCCTAGAGGAGAAACTCCCCAGCGGCTTCCTGCTGACCACGGTCGAGCAGGTCGCGGGGTGGGCGCGCAGCAGCTCGATGTGGCCGGCGACGTTCGGCCTGGCGTGCTGCGCGATCGAGATGATGGCGACCGGCGACCCCCGGCACGACTTCTCCCGGTGGGGGATGGAGCGCGCCTCGGCGACGCCGCGCCAGGCCGACCTGATGATCGTCGCGGGCCGGGTGAGCCAGAAGATGGCGCCGGTGCTGCGGCAGATCTACGACCAGATGACCGAGCCGAAGTGGGTCATCGCGATGGGCGTGTGCGCCTCGTCCGGCGGCATGTTCAACAACTACGCGATCGTGCAGGGCGTGGACCACATCGTCCCGGTGGACATCTACCTGCCCGGCTGCCCGCCGCGGCCGGAGATGCTGCTGGACGCGATCCTCAAGCTGCACGACAAGGTCCAGAACACCAAGCTCGGGCCGCAGCGCGCGAAGCAGATCGCCGAGCTGGAAGAGGCCAAGCGCCGGCGTCTTCCGCTGCTGGGACAGGGAGCGTGACGTGAGTTCCGAGAACCCTGAGCAGCGGGCCGAGCAGAACGCCGACAAGCTCCCCGCGCAGGCCGAGGAGGAGCGCCGCGAGCAGCCGGTCGTCCGCAAGGGCATGTTCGGCGCGCGGACCACCGGCGACACCTCCGGCTACGGCGGGCTCGTCATCCGGCAGAGCCCGAAGGTGTCCGCGCAGCGCCCCTACGGCGGGCCCGGCGGCGCCGCGGAGGCCGGCGAGTTCGACGAGGTCGCCGACGAGCTGGAGCGCGCCTACCCGCACTTCGGTGACGCCGTCGAGCGCGTCGTCGTCGACCGCGGCGAGATCACGTTCTTCGTGAAGCGCGAGCACCTGCTGGAGGTCGCGCGGACCATGCGGGACGAGCCGTCCCTGCGCTTCGAGATGTGCTCGGGCGTGTCGGGCGTGCACTACCCGAAGGACGAGGGCGCCGAGCTGCACTCGGTCGTGCACCTGCTGTCGATCACGCACAACCGGCGCGTCCGGCTGGAAGTGACCTGCCCGGACGCCGACCCGCACGTCCCGTCGCTGGTGCCGGTCTACCCGACGAGCGACTGGCACGAGCGGGAGACCTACGACTTCTTCGGGATCGTCTACGACGGCCACCCGGCGCTCACGCGCATCGAGATGCCCGACGACTGGGTCGGCCATCCGCAGCGCAAGGACTACCCCCTCGGCGGTATTCCCGTCGAGTACCGCGGAGCGGAGATCCCGCCGCCCGACGAGCGGAGGTCGTACGTATGAGTTCCACGAAGTACACCGAGTACGACGCCTACGCCGCGGAGGAGGCGGCCGAAGGCAAGGTCTTCGACGTCAACGGGCAGGACTGGGACCAGGTCGTCGCCGGCGCGGAGGACCTCGGCGACGAGCGGCTCGTCGTCAACATGGGCCCGCAGCACCCGTCCACGCACGGGGTGCTCCGGCTCATCCTGACGCTCGACGGTGAGACGGTGAACGAGGCCCGGGTGGGCATCGGCTACCTGCACACCGGCATCGAGAAGAACATGGAGTTCCGCACCTGGACGCAGGGCACCACGTTCTGCACCCGGATGGACTACCTCGCGCCGATCTTCAACGAGACGGCGTACTGCCTGAGCGTGGAGAAGCTGCTCGGCGTCACCGAGCAGATCCCGGAGCGGGCCCAGATCATCCGCGTGATGATGATGGAGCTGAACCGGATCTCCTCGCACCTGGTCGCGATCGCCACGTTCGGCCTGGAGCTCGGCGCGACGACGGTGATGCTGAACGGCTTCGTCGAGCGCGAGTACACCCTCGACCTGTTCGAGGAGATCACCGGCCTGCGGATGAACATGGCCTACGTCCGCCCGGGCGGGGTCGCGCAGGACCTGCCGAGCGGCGCCACCAGCAAGATCCGCGACTACCTGGACCGGATGCCGAAGCGGATCCAGGCGCTGCGCAAGCTGATGGACGCCAACCCGGTCTACCTGGCGCGCACCCAGAACATCGCGTACCTGGACCTCACCGGCTGCATGGCGCTCGGCATCACCGGCCCCGTGCTGCGCTCGACCGGCCTGCCGTGGGACCTGCGCAAGTCGCAGCCCTACTGCGGCTACGAGACCTACGACTTCGAGGTCGCCACGCAGGACACCTGCGACGTGTACGGCCGCTACCTCGTCCGGATGGACGAGATGGAGGAGTCGCTGAAGATCGTCGAGCAGTGCCTGGACCGGCTCCAGTCGGTCAAGGGCCCGGTGATGATCGAGGACAAGAAGATCGGCTGGCCGGCGCAGCTGGCGATCGGCGCGGACGGCATGGGCAACTCGCCCCGGCACATCGCGCACATCATGGGCACCTCGATGGAGGCCCTGATCCATCACTTCAAGCTGGTGACGGAGGGCTTCCGGGTGCCCGCCGGGCAGGCGTACGCGCCCATCGAGTCGCCGCGCGGCGAGCTCGGCGCCCACGTGGTCAGCGACGGCGGCACCCGGCCGTACCGCGTCCACTTCCGCGAGCCGTCCTTCGTCAACCTTCAGGCCGCCCCGGCGATGGCGGAGGGCGGCATGGTCGCCGACGTCATCGCGGCGGTCGCGAGCATCGACCCGGTCATGGGGGGAGTGGACCGATGACATACGGACCTGAGGTCCGCGAGCGGCTGGAGCGCGACGCCAAGGAGATCATCGGCCGGTACCCCCGGCCGCGCTCGGCGCTGCTGCCGATGCTGCACCTGGTGCAGTCGGTGGAGGGCCACGTCACCGAGGACGGGATCGAGTTCTGCGCGGAGCAGCTCGGCATCACCCCGGCGCAGGTGACGGGCGTCGCGACCTTCTACACGCAGTACAAGCACGCGCCGGTCGGCGAGTACCACGTCGGCGTCTGCATCAACACGCTGTGCGCGGTCATGGGCGGCGACCAGATCTGGCAGGAGCTGAGCGAGCACGCCGGGGTCGGGCACGACGAGGCCACCCCGGACGGCAAGGTCAGCCTTGAGCGGATCGAGTGCAACGCGGCCTGCGACTTCGCGCCCGTGATGATGGTCAACTGGGAGTTCTTCGACAACATGACTCCCGAGAAGGCCAAGCGGCTCGTCGATGACCTGCGCTCGGGTAAGCAAGTGCTTCCTTCGCGTGGGCCGGAGAGCCTGGCCACCTGGAAGGAGGCGTCCCGCGTGCTCGCCGGGTTCCCGGACGGGCGCGCGGGCGAGGGCGTCCAGGCGGGGCCGGAGTCGCTGCGCGGGCTGAAGCTGGCGCAGGAGCGCGGGTGGGAGGCGCCCCGCACGGACGTCGACCGCGAGCGTCCCGAGGAGCCGGTGAAGGCCGAGGAGATGGCCGAGCCGCCGCAGGAGCCGGGCAAGCCCATCGGCGGCGACGCCAAGCCGGGATCCCAGGAGGGGCGGAACAAGTGACCACGCTGACCCCCATCCTCACCAAGAACTGGGACCAGGCCGACTCGTTCACCCGCGCCGGCTACGAGCGCGACGGCGGCTACGAGGCCCTGCGCGCGGCGTTCCGCATGCAGCCGGAGGAGATCGTCCAGGCGGTCAAGGACTCCGGTCTGCGCGGCCGCGGCGGCGCGGGCTTCCCCACCGGGATGAAGTGGGGCTTCCTGCCCCCGACCAGCCCGAACCCGCGCTACCTCGTCGTCAACGCCGACGAGTCCGAGCCGGGCACGTGCAAGGACATCCCGCTGATGATGGCCAACCCGCACGTCCTCGTCGAGGGCGTGATCATCAGCTCGTACGCGATCAAGTCGAACCTCGCGTTCATCTACGTGCGCGGCGAGGTCCTGCACGTGATCCGCCGCCTGCACCAGGCGGTGGCGGAGGCGTACGAGGCCGGCTACCTCGGCAAGGACATCCTCGGCTCCGGCTACGACCTGGACGTGGTCGTGCACAGCGGCGCCGGGGCCTACATCTGCGGCGAGGAGACGGCGCTGCTGGACTCCCTCGAAGGGTTCCGCGGTCAGCCCAGGCTCAAGCCCCCCTTCCCGGCGGTCGCGGGCCTCTACGGCGGGCCCACCGTCATCAACAACGTCGAGTCGATCTCCTCGGTTCCCTCGATCATCGCCAACGGGCCCGAGTGGTTCGCCTCGATGGGCACCGAGAAGTCCCAGGGCTTCGGGATCTTCTCGCTGTCCGGGCACGTCACCCGGCCCGGGCAGTACGAGGCGCCGCTCGGCATCACGCTGCGGGAGCTGCTCGACATGGCGGGCGGCGTCCGCGAGGGCCACCGGCTGAAGTTCTGGACGCCCGGCGGGTCGTCCACCCCGATCTTCACCGACGAGCACCTGGACGTCCCGCTGGACTTCGAGTCCGTCGGCGCCGCCGGGTCCATGCTCGGCACCCGGGCCCTGCAGATCTTCGACGAGACGACCTGCGTCGTCCGCGCCGTGCTGCGCTGGTCGGAGTTCTACGCGCACGAGTCGTGCGGCAAGTGCACGCCGTGCCGCGAGGGCACCTACTGGTACAAGCAGATGCTGAAGCGGCTGGAGGCGGGCCAGGGCTCCGAGGAGGACCTGGAGACCCTGCTGGACCTGTCCGACAACATCCTCGGCCGATCGTTCTGCGCCCTCGGCGACGGCGCCACGAGCCCGGTCGTCTCGTCCATCAAGCTGTTCCGGGACGAGTACCTCCGGCACTTCGAGCTCGGGGCCTGCCCGTTCGACCCGGCCAAGTCCACCCTCTGGGGAGGTGCCAAGTGACCGTCACCGACGACAAGTCGGCGGTGGAGCGGCCGGTGGAGATGGTCTCCTGCACCATCGACGGCTTCGAGATCGAGGTGCCCAAGGGCACGCTCATCATCCGGGCCGCCGAGCTGCTCGGCATCCAGATCCCCCGGTTCTGCGACCACCCCCTGCTGGACCCGATCGGGGCCTGCCGGCAGTGCCTGGTGGAGATCCCCGACGCCGGCAACGGCCGCGGCATGCCGAAGCCGCAGGCGTCGTGCACCACCGCGGTGATGCCGGGGATGGTGGTCAAGACCCAGCTCACCTCGCCGGTCGCCGACAAGGCGCAGCACGGCGTGATGGAGCTGCTGCTGATCAACCACCCGCTGGACTGCCCGATCTGCGACAAGGGCGGCGAGTGCCCGCTGCAGAACCAGGCGATGTCCAACGGGCGCGGCGAGTCCCGGTTCGTGGAGGCCAAGCGGACCTTCCCCAAGCCGATCCCGCTGTCCAGCCAGGTGCTGCTCGACCGGGAGCGCTGCATCCAGTGCGCCCGCTGCACCCGGTTCTCCGACCAGATCGCCGGCGACGCGTTCATCGACCTGTTCGAGCGCGGCGCGAAGGAGCAGGTCGGCGCGGCGGACGGCAAGCCGTTCCAGTCCTACTTCTCCGGCAACACCGTGCAGATCTGCCCGGTGGGCGCGCTGACCGGCGCCGCGTACCGGTTCCGGTCCCGCCCCTTCGACCTGGTCTCGCAGCCGAGCGTCTGCGAGCACTGCGCGTCCGGCTGCGCGATGCGCACCGACCACCGCCGCGGCAAGATCACGCGGCGGCTGGCCGGGGACGACCCGCAGGTCAACGAGGAGTGGAACTGCGACAAGGGCCGCTGGGCGTTCACCTACGGGACGCAGCCCGAGCGGCTCACCCAGCCGCTCGTCCGCGGCGAGGACGGCGAGCTGGAGCCGGCGTCCTGGCCCGAGGCGCTCACCATCGCGGCGCGCGGCCTCGCGGCGGCGCGCGGCTCGGCCGGCGTTCTGACCGGCGGCCGCGTCACCCTTGAGGACGCCTACGCCTACGCCAAGTTCGCCCGGATCGCGCTCGGCACCAACGACGTCGACTTCCGGGCCCGGCCGCTGTCGCGGGAGGAGTCGGAGTTCCTCGCCTCCTCCGTCGCGGGCCACCCCATCGAGGTGACCTACGCCGACCTGGAGAAGGCGCCGGTCGTCCTTCTCGCCGGGTTCGAGCCCGAGGAGGAGTCGCCGATCGTCTTCCTGCGGCTCCGCAAGGCGTTCCGCAAGAACGGCCTGAAGGTGTTCGCGGCGGCCCCGTTCGTGACGCGCGGGCTGGCGAAGGTCGGCGGCACGCTGCTGCCGACGCTCCCCGGCGCGGAGGCCGAGGTCCTCGGCTCCCTCATCGGGGACGACGCCAGATCCGACATCCGCACGCTGCTGGAGACGCCCGGCGCCGTGATCCTCGTCGGCGAGCGGCTCGCCACCAGCCCGGGCGCGCTGACGTCGGCGACCCGGGTGGCGCAGGCCACCGGCGCCCGGCTGGCCTGGGTGCCGCGCCGGGCCGGGGAGCGCGGCGCGATCGAGGCCGGGGCGCTGCCCGGGCTGCTGCCGATCGGCCGTCCGGTCACCGACCCCGCCGCCCGCGCCGAGGTCGCCCGCACCTGGGGCGTCGCCGACCTGCCCGCCGGTCCCGGCGAGGACACGGCCGGCATCATCGCGGAGGCCGCAGCCGGGCGGCGCGGCGCGCTGCTCGTCGGCGGCGTCGACCCCTACGACCTCGCCGACCCGGAGGCGATGCTGCGGGCGCTGGAGGCCACCCCGTTCGTGGTGAGCCTGGAGCAGCGGCCGAGCGCGGTCACCGACCGCGCCGACGTCGTCCTGCCGGTCGCGGCGGTCGCGGAGAAGTCCGGGACGTTCGTCGACTGGGAGGGCCGCGGCCGCCCGTTCGAGGTCGTGCTCAAGTCCGCCGGGCGGATGTCCGACCTGCGGGTCCTGGCCGCGCTGGCCGACGAGATGGACGTCCACCTGGGCCTGCCGGGCCCGGAGGCCGCCCGCCGCGAGATGGCCGGCCTCGGCGCCCACCGCGGCGAGCGCCCGGACGCGCCGAGCGTCGCGCAGGGCCTGGCGCCGCACCCCGAGCGGGGCGAGGCGCTGCTGTCCACCTGGCGGCTGCTCCTCGACCGGGGTCGCCTGCAGGACGGCGAGCCGTTCCTCGCGGGCACCGCCAAGTCCGCCGTCGCCCGGCTGTCGCCCGCGACGGCCGCGGAGATCGGCGCCACCGGCGCCGTGACGGTCTCGGGCCCGCGCGGCGAGGTCACTCTCCCGCTGGAGATCACCCCCGACCTGCCCGACCGGGTGGTGTGGCTGCCGACGAACTCGGCGGGCTGCGCCCTGCACCGGGACCTCGGAGCGGCCGCGGGAGGCGTCGTCAAGATCGCGGGCGCGGTGCCCGCGACCGCGACCGAGAACGCTGGAGGCATCGAATGAGCTCCCTGGCCGCGGCCCCGGCGCCCGACCCGCAGCTGCAGGACTTCGGCTCGGACCCGTGGTGGCTGATCGGCGGCAAGGTCCTCGCCATCTTCGTGTTCCTCGTCGTCACCGTGCTGATGACGATGTGGATCGAGCGGCGCGTCATCGGCCGGATGCAGCTGCGCGTCGGCCCCAACCGCGCCGGGCCCTTCGGCCTGCTGCAGGGCCTCGCCGACGGCGTCAAGCTGGCGCTGAAGGAGGACATCGTCCCCCGCCAGGTCGACAAGATCGTGTTCGTCCTGGCGCCGGTGATGGCGGCGGTGCCCGCGTTCATCTCCTTCATCATCATCCCGTTCGGGCCGACGGTGTCGGTCTTCGGGCACCAGACGGCGCTGCAGGGCACCGACCTTCCGGTCGCGGTGCTGCTCGTCCTCGCGATGTCCTCGATGGCGATCTACGGCATCGTGCTGGCCGGCTGGTCCTCGATGTCGCCGTACTCGCTGCTCGGCGGGCTGCGCTCGTCCGCGCAGATGATCTCCTACGAGATCGCGATGGGCCTGTCGTTCGTGGCCGTGTTCATGTTCGCGGGCTCGATGTCCACCTCGGAGATCGTCGCGGCGCAGCACGACAAGTGGTTCGTGGTGCTGCTCGCGCCGTCGTTCGTCGTGTACGTCATCACGATGATGGGCGAGTCGAACCGCATCCCGTTCGACCTGCCCGAGGGCGAGGGCGAGCTGGTCGGCGGCTTCCACACCGAGTACTCGTCGCTGAAGTTCGCGATGTTCTTCCTCGCGGAGTACATCAACCTCGCGACGCTGTCGGCCCTCGCCACCACCATGTTCCTCGGCGGCTGGCGCGCCCCCGCGCCCATCTCCACGGTGTGGGCGGGCGCCAACTCCGGCTGGTGGCCGGTGCTGTGGTTCCTGATCAAGATCTTCCTGTTCATCTTCTTCTTCATCTGGCTGCGCGGCACGCTGCCGCGCGTGCGCTACGACCAGCTCATGAAGCTCGGCTGGAAGGTGCTGATGCCCTTCTCGCTCGGCTGGATCCTGCTGGTCGCGACGATCCGCGCGCTGCGCAACGACGGCTACGAGATGCGGCAGCTGTTCATCGCCGCCGCCGTGGTCGCCGCGATCGTGCTGGTCGCCACGGTGCTCTGGGAGATGCTCCGCGGCCGCGAGGACGACAAGGAGATCGTCCCGGGGGCGGCGCCGGGGCCGCGCACCGACCCGTCGGCGGGCGGGTTCCCGGTGCCGCCGATGGACGCGCCCCACTACCACGGCCGCGCCCGCGAGCCGGTCCGGCCGGCCACGATCGAAAAGCCCTCCGAGGAGGTCACCAGTGGGACTCACTGATTTCCTGAACCCGGTCAAGGGGTTCGGGGTCTCGTTCCACCAGATGTTCATGAAGAGCGAGACCGTCCAGTACCCCGAGGTGAAGAAGCCGACGGCTCCTCGCTTCCACGGGCGGCACCAGCTGAACCGGTGGCCGGACGGCCTGGAGAAGTGCATCGGCTGCGAGCTGTGCGCGTGGGCGTGTCCCGCGGACGCCATCTTCGTCGAGGGCGCCGACAACACGGCGGACGAGCGGTACTCGCCCGGCGAGCGCTACGGCCGCACCTACCAGATCAACTATCTGCGGTGCATCCTGTGCGGGCTGTGCATCGAGGCGTGCCCGACCCGGGCGCTCACGATGACCAACGAGTACGAGCTCGCCGACGACAGCCGCGAGAGCCTCATCTACACCAAGGAGATGCTGCTCGCGCCGCTGCGCGAGGGCATGGAGGCGCCGCCGCACGAGATGCGGCTCGGCGACACCGAGGAGGACTACTACCGCCTCGGCCTCCAGGAGGGCGAGCAGTCGTCCGGCACCCCGTCGGCTCCGAAGATCCCCTCGGAGGACGGCGGGCGCGCGAGCGTCGACGAGGCCGCCCGGCGCGAGAAGGCGAAGGCGCGCAAGGGCGGTGAGGCCAAGTGACCGGCTCCATCGCGGGCGCGCACGTGCTCGCCGCCGAGGTCGCCGACAAGCAGTCCGGCGAGCCGTTCTTCTTCTGGCTGCTGGCGATCGTCTCGGTGCTCGCCGCGCTCGGCATGATCTTCATGCGGAAGGCGGTGCACTCGGCGCTGCTGCTGGCGACCGTGATGCTCTGCCTGGCCGCGCTGTACGCGATCCAGAACGCGCCCTTCCTGGCGTTCGTCCAGGTGATCGTCTACACCGGCGCGGTGCTGATGCTGTTCCTGTTCGTGCTGATGCTCGTCGGGGTCAGTTCCACCGACTCGCTGGTGGAGACGATCCGGGGCCAGCGGTTCTGGGCCGTGATCGCCGCGGTCGGCTTCCTCGTCCTGCTCAGCGTCGGGGTCGGCAACGCCGCGCTCGGCGGCTCGGCCGGACTGACCCAGGCCAACTCCGAGGGCAACGTCGTCGGGCTGGCCCGGCTGCTGTTCTCCAAGTACGTGTTCGCGTTCGAGGCGACCAGCGCCCTGCTGATCACCGCGGCGCTGGGCGCTATGGTGCTGGCGCACCGGGAGCGCACCGAGCCGAAGGCGACGCAGAAGGACCTGTCGCGGCAGCGGTTCCTGTCCGGCTCCCACCCGGGCCCGCTGCCGGGCCCCGGCACCTACGCCCGGCACAACGCCGTCGACATGCCGGCGCTGCTCCCCGACGGGACGCCCTCGGAACTGTCGGTCAACCCGGTCATCGCTGCCCGCACCGACACCGCGGAGCGGCACCCCGACCTGTACGGCGGCTCCGAGGAGGAGGCCCTCGAACGGGACGTGGCCGCGGTCAAGGCGGTCACCGAGGACGTCCGCGACACCGATGCCGAGGCGCGCTCGGTCAAGTCGGGGACGCCCGCCGCCGGCGGCGGCGCGAGTGAAGGCGAGGCAGGAGAATGAGCCCGGGGCACTACCTGGCGCTCTCGGCGGTCCTGTTCACCATCGGAGCGCTCGGCGTCCTCGTGCGCCGCAACGCCATCGTGGTGTTCATGTGCGTCGAGCTGATGCTGAACGCGACGAACCTTGCGTTCGTCTCGTTCTCCCGAATGCACGGCAACCTGGACGGCCAGATCATCGCCTTCTTCGTGATGGTGGTGGCCGCGGCGGAGGTCGTGGTGGGTCTGGCGATCATCATGACCATCTTCCGGACCCGCAGGTCCTCGTCGGTCGACGACGCGAACCTGCTGAAGTACTGAGAGGCCAGGGATGAAAGCGGAAGGCATCCAGGCCGCGTCCTGGCTCCTCGTCGCGCTCCCGCTGGCGGGCGCGGCGATCCTCCTGCTGGGGGGACGGCGGACCGACAGGTGGGGCCACCTGCTCGGCGCCGCGATGTCGCTGGCGTCGTTCGCGGTGGGCGCCGCGATGTTCGCGCAGATGCTCGGGTACGACGCCGAGGCCCGGCGCCGCACCCTGCACCTGTGGGACTTCATCGACGTCGGCACGTTCAAGGTCGGCATGGACCTGCTGGTGGACCCGCTGTCCATCACCTTCGTCCTGCTGATCACCGGGGTGGGCTCGCTCATCCACATCTACTCCATCGGCTACATGGCCGAGGACCCCGACCGGCGCCGCTTCTTCGCCTACCTGAACCTGTTCCTGGCGTCGATGCTGGTGCTGGTCCTGGGCGGCAACTTCCTGATCCTGTTCCTCGGCTGGGAGGGCGTCGGTCTCGCCTCCTACCTGCTGATCGGGTTCTGGCAGCACAAGCCGACGGCCGCGACCGCCGCGAAGAAGGCCTTCGTCGTCAACCGGGTCGGCGACATGGGGCTGATCATCGCGATCGCGCTGATCTTCGCCTCGTTCGGCAGCATCGACTTCGGCTCGGTGCTCGGCACCGGCGCCGAGCACGTGGGGCTCGCCTCCAAGCTCGGCACCGGCACCGCGACGGCCATCGGCCTGCTGCTCCTGGTCGGCGCGTGCGGCAAGTCGGCGCAGCTCCCGCTGCAGTCCTGGCTGCTGGACGCGATGGAGGGCCCGACCCCGGTGTCGGCCCTCATCCACGCCGCCACGATGGTCACCGCGGGCGTCTACCTGATCGTCCGAGCCGGGCCGATCTTCGAGATGTCCGAGACCGCGCAGCTGGTGGTGACGATCGTCGGCGCGGCCACGCTGCTGGCCGGTGCGATCATCGGTTGCGGCAAGGACGACATCAAGAAGGCCCTCGCCGGATCGACGATGTCGCAGATCGGCTACATGGTGCTGGCCGCCGGGCTCGGCCCGGCGGGCTACGTCTTCGCCATCGCGCACCTCGTCGCGCACGGCTTCTTCAAGGCGGGCCTGTTCCTCGGCGCCGGCTCGGTCATGCACGGCATGAAGGACGACGTGAACATGCGCCACTACGGCGCGCTGCGCACGGTCATGGTGATCACCTACGCGACGTTCGGGCTCGGGTACCTCGCCATCATCGGGTTCCCCGGCCTGTCCGGCTGGTTCACCAAGGACGGCATCATCGAGGCCGCCTACGCCAAGGGCGGCACGTCCGGGATGATCCTCGGCTCCTGCGCCCTGGTCGGCGCCGGGATCACCGCGTACTACATGTCGCGGGTCATGTTCATGACGTTCTTCGGCGAGAAGCGCTGGGAGGACGACGTCCACCCGCACGAGTCGCCCGCCGTCATGACCTGGCCGCTGATGCTGCTCGCGGTCGGCTCCGTCTTCGCGGGCGGGTTCCTCGTCCTCGGCGGCTTCCCCGAGTTCATCGAACCGGTCGTCGGGGCGCCCGAGCACGCGCACGAGTTCAAGTGGCTCACCGCGCCCGGCGCCGCCACCTTCGTCCTGATGATCGTCGGTGCCGGGATCGCCTGGATGCAGTACGGCGCCCGCAAGGTGCCGCGCGAGGCGCCCAAGGGCTCGTTCGTCACCGTCGCGGCCCGCAAGGACCTCTACGGCGACGCGCTCAACGAGTCGCTGCTGATGCGCCCCGGCCAGTGGCTGACCCGGCTCGCGGTCTGGTTCGACGGGCGCGGCGTCGACGGCGCCGTCAACGGGACGGCCGCCGGCGTCGGCGGCAGCTCCGGCCGGCTCCGGCGCGTCCAGACCGGCTTCGCCCGCTCCTACGCCCTCTCGATGCTGGGCGGCGCGGCCCTCGTGGTCGCGGCGCTCCTGGTGGTGAACGTGTCATGAGCGACTTTCCCTGGCTGAGCGTCCTCATCGCGCTGCCACTGGTCGGCGCGGTGCTGCTCAGCGTCATTCCCCGCGAGCGGGAGGCGCTGGTCAAGCGGTTCTCGCTCGGCGTCTCCCTCGTCGTCGCGGTCCTCGCCGGGGTCATGGCGTCGGGCTTCGACGCGGGCGGCGCCCGGTTCCAGTTCACCGAGAAGTACTGGTGGATCAAGGAGTTCGGCGTCCACTGGGCGGTCGGCGTCGACGGCGTCGCGCTGGTGCTGATCCTGCTGTCGGTGGTCCTCGTCCCGCTGGTCATGCTGGCGTCGTGGAGCGAGGCCGACCGGTCCGGGGGCGTGGACGTCCCGGCGAAGCGGTCGGTGAAGACGTACTTCGCGCTGCTGCTGACGATGGAAGCGGCCATGATCGGCGTGTTCGCCGCGACGGACGTGTTCCTGTTCTACGTCTTCTTCGAGGCGATGCTCATCCCGGTGTACTTCATCATCGGGTACTACGGCGGCGCCCAGCGGTCCTACGCCGCGGTGAAGTTCCTGCTGTACTCGCTGTTCGGCGGGCTGCTGATGCTCGTCGCCGTCATCTGGCTGTACCCGCTGTCGAGCCGGTCGGTCGACGCGGGCGGCCTCGGGCAGGGCACGTTCATGTTCGACGAGCTGTCGAAGATGAACATCGACCCGACGACGGCCAAGTGGCTGTTCCTCGGCTTCTTCGTCGCGTTCGCGATCAAGGCGCCGATGGTGCCGGTGCACACCTGGCTGCCGGACGCGGCGCAGCAGTCCCCGGCGGGCGCGCTCGTGCTGATCGTCGGCGTCCTGGACAAGGTCGGCACCTACGGGATGCTCCGGTTCTGCCTGGAGCTGTTCCCCGGCGCCGCCAAGTGGGCGACCCCGGTCGTGCTGGGGTTCGCGGTGCTCAGCATCATCTACGGCGCCGTCCTCGCGATCGGCCAGGTCGACATGAAGCGCCTCATCGCCTACACGTCGGTGTCGCACTTCGGGTTCATCGTCCTCGGCATCTTCGCGATGACGTCGCAGGGCCAGTCCGGCGCGGCGCTCTACATGGTGAACCACGGGTTCTCCACCGGCGCGCTGTTCCTCGTCGTCGGCTTCATGATCGTCCGGCGGCGGTCGGCGCGGATCTCCGACTTCGGCGGGGTGCAGAAGGTCGCGCCCGTCCTCGCCGGGATGTTCCTGATCGCCGGCCTGTCCGCGCTGTCGCTGCCCGGCCTGTCCACGTTCGTCTCGGAGTTCCTCGTCATCGTCGGGACGTTCAGCCGGTACGAGTGGGCGGGCGCGCTCGCGGTGAGCGGCGTCGTGCTCGCGGCCATCTACGTCCTGTGGATGTACCAGCGGACCATGGGCGGCCCGAAGGCGCCCGCGGTCGAGGGCATGAAGGACCTGTCCGCCCGGGAGAAGTGGGCCCTCGCCCCGATCATCGCGATCATCGTGGCGATGGGCTTCTTCCCGCAGCCGGTGCTGCACGTGATCAACCCGTCGGTGGACCACACGCTGGCGCGGGTCGACCAGCACGACCCGGCGCCGGACATCACCGGTAACGTCGCCGAGAACGGAGCCCGTCCATGACCACCACCAGTCAGGTGAGCGCGGTCCTCGCGCAGGGGGGTGACATCCCCGCGCCGCACATCGAGTACGGGCAGATCGCCCCGCTGCTGCTGGTCCTCGGCGTCGCCGTCGCGGGCGTGCTCGTCGAGGCGTTCGTCGGCCGGAACGCGCGCTACTACGTGCAGGTGCCGCTCGCGTTCCTCGGCCTCGCGGGCGGGTTCGCCTGGACGATCGTGCTGGGGTGGCGCGACAACCCGCACCACGTCGCCGCTGAGGGCGCCCTGGGCGTGGACGGCCCCACCCTGTTCATCCAGGGCACCATCCTGGTGCTGGCCCTGGTCAGCCTCCTGCTCATCGCCGAGCGGGGCGACGGCAGGGCCGGCGGCCACTTCGCCGCGCAGGCCTCCGCCCTGCCCGGCAGCGAGGCCGAGCAGCGCACCACCGAGGCGGGGTTCACCCAGACCGAGGTGTTCCCGCTGATGATGTTCGCCGTCGGCGGCATGGTGATGTTCCCGGCGGCCAACGACCTGCTCACCATGTTCGTGGCGCTGGAGGTCATGTCGCTGCCGCTGTACCTGCTGTGCGGGCTCGCCCGCCGGCGCCGCCTCCTCTCCCAGGAGGCGGCGGTCAAGTACTTCCTGCTCGGCGCGTTCTCCTCGGCGTTCTTCCTGTACGGGGCGGCGCTGCTGTACGGGTACGCCGGGTCCGTCCGGCTGTCGGACATCTCCGCGCAGATCGGCAAGGACGCGGGCAGCGAGACCCTGCTCCTCGCGGGCGTCGCGCTGCTGTCGGTCGGGCTGCTGTTCAAGCTCGGCGGCGTCCCCTTCCACATGTGGAAGCCGGACGTCTACCAGGGCGCCCCCACGCCGATCACGGCGCTGATGGCGTCCTGCACCGTCGTCGCGGCGTTCGGCGGAATCCTGCGCGTCTACTACGTCGCGTTCGAGACGCTGAAGTGGGACTGGCGGCCCCTCATGTGGGGTGTGGCCATTCTCACCATGGTCGCCGGATCGATCATCGCGATCACGCAGACCGACATCAAGCGGATGCTGGCCTACTCCTCCATCGCGCACGCGGGCTTCCTGCTCATGGGCGTGATCGCCAGCTCCGCGGACGGCCTGTCCAGCACGATGTTCTACCTGGTCGCCTACGGCTTCACCTCGATCGGCGCGTTCGCCGTCGTGACGATGGTGCGGGACGCCGGCGGCGAGGCCGGCCACCTGTCGCGGTGGGCGGGCCTCGGCAAGCGGTCCCCGGTGGTCGCGGGCGTGTTCGCCTTCTTCCTCCTGGGCTTCGCGGGCATCCCGCTGACCAGCGGCTTCACCGGGAAGTTCGCGGTGTTCAAGGCGGCCGTCGAGGGCGGCGCCACGCCCCTGGTGATCGTCGCCGTGATCTCCTCCGCGGTCGCCGCGTTCTTCTACGTCCGTGTGATCGTCGTCATGTTCTTCAGCGAGCCGGACGCCGAGGGCCCGGTCGTGGTGGCCGGCCCGGCGACCGCGGTCGCGGTCGCGCTCGGCGTGACGGCTACTGTGGTACTCGGCGTGATCCCGCAGCCCGTTCTGGACCTCGCGGGGCAGGCCACGACCCACATGTTCGTCCGGTAGGGAGTCTTGGGTGAGCAACCCATTCGCTGAGAAGTCCGGCGGGCCGGCCATCCAGGAGACCGGCCCGTTCGGGCTTCCCGTCGACGCCGCGCTCGCGTCCGACGCCAAGGACCGCCTCGCCGCCGTCGAGTCCCTTCTGCTCGACTGCGTCCGGGGCGAGGACCCGCTGCTCACCGAGGCCTCGCAGCACCTCGTCGAGGCGGGCGGCAAGCGCTTCCGGCCGATGCTGGTGCTGCTGGCCTCCCACTTCGGCGACCCGGCGGCGCCCGGCGTCGTCCCCGCCGCCGTCGTCGTCGAGCTCACCCACCTCGGCACCCTCTACCACGACGACGTCATGGACGAGGCCACCATCCGCCGCGGCCAGCAGTCCGCCAACTCCCGCTGGACGAACACCGTCGCCATCCTCACCGGCGACTACCTGTTCGCCCGCGCGTCCGACCTGCTCGCCGACCTCGGCCCCGAGGCCGTCCGCATCCAGGCCCGCGCGTTCGCCCGCCTGGTCCGCGGCCAGATCCAGGAGACCGTCGGCCCCGGCGAGGACGCCGACCCCCTCAAGCACTACCTCCAGGTCGTCGCCGACAAGACCGGCTCCCTGATCGCCGTCTCCGGCCAGTTCGGCGCCCTGCTGTCCGGCGCCCCCGCCCACGTCGTCGACACCGTCACCTCCGCCTGCGAGAAGATCGGCATCGCCTTCCAGCTGTCCGACGACATCCTCGACGTCGCCTCCGAGACCGAGGAGTCCGGCAAGACCCCCGGCACCGACCTGCGCGAAGGCATCCGCACCCTCCCGACGCACCACGTCCTCGCCGGCATCGGCTCCGGCCCCGACGACGCCCGCCTCCGCGAGCTCCTCACCCAGGACCTCACCGACGACGCCCTCCACGCCGAGGCCCTCACCCTCCTGCGCGCCCACCCCGCCATGGACCGCGCCCGCGCCGACCTCCGCCGCTGGGCCGAGGACGCCCGCACCGAACTCCTCACCCTCCCCGAAATCCCCGCCCGCGAAGCCCTCACCAACCTCTGCGACTACGTGATCACTCGTACTGGCTAGCTTTTCTCTCCTCCTTCGGGCCTTGAAGGCCCTGGGGTCGGTGCGGTGTTCACGGCAGTGCTCTGCTCCTTGAGGGCCTTCATCGTCGGGTGCTCCGGTGATCGATGCTCTCTGCGCGATCAGGTCCTTGCTTGGCTTGAGCATGCCTTTGGACGCGGTTGCGATGCCCGCCACGCCGTACACCAGCAGCAGCGTGCTGATCAGGTCCGGGTTCACGCCGGATACCCGCTCCAGCACGGGACGCACGTAGGTGTACGCCGCGAAATGTCCGGTGACCAGGAGGAACGTCACCAGCAGACCGACCTGCGCGCGGGGTGCGCGAAGCACCTGCGGCATGGCGGCCAGACCCGCCGTGCCCGTCCCGGGCAACGCCGGCACCAGCGGCGCCGCCGGCCCGCCGGCGATCGCCCACACGCCGCCGATCGCCACGCCGACCAGGACCCGCGACGCCGGCAGTGCGGGCAGCCCGGGCGCGACCGCCGAGCCGAGGTTGGCCGCGGCCAGCAGGCCCGCCAGCCCGGCCAGCACAGCCCGCCGGTCCGGCCGGGCGGCCGGGTTCGTCGCCGCGGGTGTCCGCGGCTAGGCGTTCTGGGGTTCGGGCTCCTCCGTGAGGCCGCGGGTCTTCATGGCGTGCAGGACGAGGTCGATGAGGACCTCCTTGCAGGAGCCGAGGCTGCGGGCGTCGCAGAGCATGACCGGGACCTTGGGGCCCAGGTTCAGGGCCAGCTGGATCTCCGCGAGGTCGTAGCGCTGGGCGCCCTCGAAGCAGTTCACGGCGACGATGAACGGGGTGCCGCGGCGCTCGAAGTAGTCGACGGACGGGAAGCAGTCCGACAGGCGGCGGGTGTCGGCGAGCACGACGGCGCCGAGCGCGCCGAGCGAGACCTCGTCCCACATGAACCAGAAGCGCTCCTGGCCGGGGGTGCCGAACAGGTAGAGGACGTACTCGTCGCGCATCGTGATGCGGCCGAAGTCCATCGCGACCGTGGTGGTCTTCTTGCGCTCGACCCCGGAGATGTCGTCGACGCCGATGCCCTCGTCGGTGAGCAACTCCTCGGTGCGCAGGGGGGCGGTCTCCGAGACCGTGCCCACCATCGTGGTCTTGCCGACCCCGAAGCCGCCCGCGATCACGATCTTGACCGCGGTGGGGAGCCGGCGGGCGCGCGTGTCGCGCCTAGAGGGCCCGGAGACCATCGATCACCGCCTTGTAGAGCCTGATGTCGTGCATGTCCGCCTCCGGTTCGGGTTCCTGCATGGAGACGAACCCCTTGTCGAGCAGGTCTCCGAGCATCACCCGCACGGTCGCGACGGGCAGGTCGAGATGCCCGGTGATCTCGGCGACCGACATCACCGACTGGCAGAGCCGGATGATGGCCACGTGCTCGGGCCCGAGGCCGATCGCGCCCTCGGGCTCGGGGCCGGCCGCCACCACCAGGGTGATGAGGTCGAAACTTCCGCGGGTCGGCTCGATGCGGCCGCTGGTCATCACGTACGGCCGCACCATCGGGCCGGCGTGCTCGTCGAGATACCGGTCCTCGAACGGGGAGTGCGTCGCCGTCTCTTCCCCCCAGGGCTCCTGGGCGGGATCCTCGGGAGGCATCATGCCGGGCGCCCCTCCTGCGGGGACTCCGAGCGCGACGGCGAGGTGAGGTGGTGGCCCATGGCCGTGACGAGCATCGCCATCTCGTAGGCGACGAGCCCGACATCGGCCTCCTCGTCGGCGAGGACGGCGAGGCAGGCGCCCTTGCCGGCCACCGTGACCAGCAGGAACGCCGACGCCATCTCGACGATCGTCTGCCGGACGGGGCCGCCGCCGAAGCGGGTGCCCGCGCCCTTGGCCAGGCTCTGGATGCCGGCGGCGACGGCGGCGAGATGCTCGGCGTCGTCCTGCGACATGGCCTCGGAGGACGCCATGAGCAGGCCGTCCGCCGAGAGCACGACCGCGCTGCGGGCGTTCGGCAGCCGGTGCACCAGGTCGTCCAGCAGCCAGCCCAGATCGGAGGAGGAACTGGTCTTCTGCGTCACTGATCTGCCTCGCCTTCCGCTGCGTTGGTGCCGAGGGCTTCCGCCGCGGCGGAGCGGCCCCGCTGGGTGCCGCGCTGATAAGAGCCCATGATCTGCTTGATCTCCTCGGGGGAGCGGCCTGGGTCGCCCTGCTCCTCGAGCTCGTCGGCGACGACGGGCTCATCGGTGCGCAGGGGTTCGGCCAGGTTCGCCTGCGGCACCCGGACGGGGAGACCGGACGGAGTGGTGGAGATGTCGGGCACGGGTGGCACGTCCTCCAACTGGGTGGGATCGTGTCGGTCGCCGTCCGCGAGGACCTCGTCCTGCCGCAGGCGCGGCTCGGGACCGGTCGCGGGCGGCTCGGAACCGTTCGTTCCGCGGGGCTGCGGCTCGGTGGCCGGCTGTTCCAGGGGAGGGGGCACCGCGACCAGGGCGGGCCCCGTGGACTGCGGGCCGGTGGTCGACGGGCCGAGCGGCGTCGCGGCGCTGAGGGGGCGCCCGCTTGCGGGGGCCCCGACGGCGGCGGGGCGGCGCACCTCGAGGCCGTTGCGGGTGGTGGTGCCCGCCGCGACGGGCGCCGGGCCCTGCTCGGCGATCAGTTCTCGCGGGATGACGACGACCGCCGTGGTCCCGCCGTACGCGGAACGCTTCAGCGAGACCTGCACGTTGTACCGCTCGGCGAGCTTGCTGACCACGAACAGGCCGAGCTGCACCGAGCTCTGCAGGTGGAAGTCGGGCGGGTCGGCGATCCGCGAGTTGATCTCGGCGAGCTTCTCGTCGGTCATGCCGAGCCCGCGGTCCTCGATGTCGATGGCGAAGCCGCTGGCGACCAGGTGCCCGCCGACCTGCACGATGGTGTCGGGCGGCGAGAAGGAGACGGCGTTCTCGATCAGCTCGGCGAGCAGGTGCGTGACGTCGCCGACCGCGCGCCCGGCCAGTTCGACCGGGCCGAACGGCAGGACCGTGACGCGGGTGTAGTCCTCGACCTCGCCGACGGCGGCGCGGACGACGTCCACCATCGGGACGGCGTTGCGCCAGCCGCGGGCGGGGAGGGCGCCGGAGAGCACGATCAGGTTCTCGGCGTTGCGCCGCATGCGGGTGGCGAGGTGGTCGAGCCGGAAGAGCTCCTCCAGCTCCTTGGTCTCGATGTCGCGGCGGCGCTCCATGGTGTCCAGCATGGTGAGCTGCCGGTGCACCAGCGTCTGGGTGCGGCGGGCCAGGCTCAGCAGGACGTCCCGGATGCCGCGGCGCAGCTCCGCCTGCTCGACGGCGGTGCGGATCGCGGTCTCCTGGACGGCGTTGAACGCGCGCCCCACTTGCCCGATCTCGTCAGTGCCGAAACGCAGCGGCGGCGCCTCGACGGCGACGTCCACCTTCTCGCCGTGTCCGAGCCGCTCGACGACGCCGGGCAGCCGCTGCTCGGCCAGCTCCCAGGCGGCGCGGCGCAGGCGTTCGAGCTGCTGGACGAGGGCGCGCGCCGTGGTGATCGACACGACGACGGACGCGATGACCGCGAGGAGCCCCAGTCCGCCCGCCAGCATCAACCTGATGACCACGCCGACCGCGACCGGTGTGGCGCGTTCCACGACGCCGTCGCCGCCCTTGAGGACGAGCTGCTCGTGCGCGGTCAGGACCGGCTGGGCGGTGGTCCGCCAGTTCTCGGCGGAGGTCGGCGGCTTGAGGCCGGTGCGCGCCCGCTGGATGATGCGGTCTTCGAGGAGCCGCAGCCGGCCGTACTCCGCGCCGCCGCGGAACCGCTCGTAGGCGTTGCGGTCGGCGGTGGGAAGCTCGGCCACCGACTCGTCGAACAGGAAGCGCTGGGTGCCGACCAGCTCCGTGAAGTCGATCAGCTCGGCCCCGCTGAAGCGGCCCGCCGTGAGGACCCCGGAGATCAGTGCGTCCTCGCGGGAGAGCACCTCGCGTGCGCGGGTCAGGTCGATCAGCGTCCGGCTGTCCTTGGCGATCTCCTCGTCGTCGACGCCCGCGCTCGAACGGAAGATGCGGAACGTGGAGTCGATGACGGCGTTGTAGGGCTGCGCGGCCTGGCCGCGGTCGATGCCGGCGTCGACGGCGCGGCGGCCCGCGGCGAGACCGTTCAGGGCGGAGAGGGTCTCCTTGATGCGCTTCCAGCCGATGGCGCTCGCGGCGTCCTTGGTGTCGCCGCTGCCGGCGAGACGCCGGAACTTCGCGACGGCCTTGTCGGACTTGGCGCGCTGGGTGGTCAGCGCCGTGCGCTGCTGGGGGCCGGGACGGCCCAGGTAGACCATCGTCGCCCGTCGTTCCGCCTGGAGCGCCGTGATCATGTCGGAGCCGGGCCTGCCGGTGTTCTCGTCGAGCGTGCTGACCGACAGCAGGTCGAGGCCCTCGCGCAGGGTCACCCACGCCGCGAATCCCCAGAGGGCCACAAGGGACAGCAGCAACGCTGTGATCTTGGTCCGCACACGCGAATTGCGCAAGCGCATTTTACCTGCCCAGGAAAATAGAAAGCCTCCCAGAGGCTGCTCCAGGGGCCGGAGGATCCAAAGCGCCCGACGGGTGAGGGCATGGTGGGCTGAAACAGATACGTTCCGCGCCGGGAAGAACCCTAGCAATTCCGTCAATACGACTCAAGGCGGAGGCCTGAGGGGGCCTTGATGTCCTATATGTTAACTTTGGGGCTTTGTTGGCCCTGCTGGGAGGGGCCGCTGCCGCCCGGCCGTGCCGCCGCGAGGTGAAGTGCCGCGAGGATTTCCGCCTCCACCACCGCGGTGGGCAGATACAGATCCTTATCGTGCCACAGTGCGGGACGCTCGTCCTGCCGGGCCGCGCGCAGAAGATACCGATGGCCGGCCGTGACCGCGCGTTCGGTCGCGGGGTCCGCCGAGGGGCCCGCAAGGAGCAGAATCTGGAGCGCGTAGGCGGTCTCTTCGGCGGTGCCGCCCCATATGCCCCAGGAGCCGTCCGGGCGTTGCGTCGCCAGCACCCAGGCCACCGCCCTGCCCACCGCGGCCCCCGCGTTCCCGACGCCGAAGTCGGATAGTGCGAGCGCGCAACACACCGTCGCGTAATACGGGGATGCGTGCCATCGGTCGTGCCAGCTGCCGTCTTCCCGTTGCTCGGCGCACAGCCACGATGAGAGCTTTCTCACGACTTCGACAAAGCGGTTGTGAGTGGCGTCCTGATCGCCGTCCGTCCGCTCTCCGGTTTGCCGGAGATATTGGCCGAAAGCGTCGAGGACGTGCGCGTTCACGCTGGTCGAATGACCGTTCTCTCCCTGCCACGTGCAGAAATGGGTCTCCATCTCGTACCGCAGCAGCGCGTCGGGCGTCCTCCTGACGCCCAGGAGGGAGAGCGCGTACAGCGTCATCGCGGTGGTGTCCGCGTCGGCGGGCAGGCCCGCGGCCGCCGGGGTGCCGTCCGGACCGAGGGCCGCCGCGAGTTCGGCGGACAGGCGGGCGGGGATGGCGGGGGAGAGCCCGGCCCGCAGCAGGCCGCCGACCACCCACGAGCGCTCGAAGACCGTGATGGGAAGCCCGCAGGGCACCGGGCCGCCGAACTTCCGCACTGCGGTCTCCAGGTAACGCAGCGCCGCGCGCTCGCCAGAGGGACCTGGGGCCCGCCCGCCCAGCCACGCCGCGGTGGCCGCCGGGGACGCGCCGACCGTGCCCGTCGAGGCGGGCGGGACCCCCACCGCGCCGACGGCGGCGACGCCGGTCACCTCCAGCGCGTGGAAGAGCTTGCCGGGCAGGGCGGCCCCCGCGTTCAACGCGGCCAGCGCGAGGTCGAGGCGGTCGCGGTCGAAGCCGGGGAGGGCGGGCAGCGTCCACGAATGCCACGACTCCCGACCTTCGGGACGGTTCTCGCGCAGAACGCGCAGATGCTCGGCGATCGAGGACGTCAGCGAGACGGTGATGATGTCCAGGGCGGGCGTGTCCGGTACGTCCACCGTGCCCGCTCCGCCGCCTCCCGTGTCCAGGCTCGGGAGCAGCGATGACAGCATGCGCAGACCACGTTCGGCGGATCTCGCGAGGGCCGCGTCGCCGGCGTCTTCCGGCTCCCGCCGGAGGGTCGCCAGGAGTGCGTCGACCGCGCTCAGCGTCGGGACGAGCGCGTATCCCCCCGGGCCGCCCCACCCGCCGTCCTCCCGCTGGACGTCGAGAAGGTAGGCCAGCCGTTCTTCGTGGCCGGTCAGCCAGGGGGCGAGGGAGACCAGGCGCGCGGTCTCGTAGACCGAGGGCGACACCTGCCCCCAGGGTTCGCGGAAGAGACTCATGACCAGTTCGCCGGCCCGGGCGGTGTAGCCGCCGGCCGCGGCGTGCCGTGCGGGGATCGCGGCGAGGGCCGGGCGGTCATCGACGCTCATAGGGAACCCCAGTAGTCGGTGACGCCGTAGAAGCCGGTGCTGTAGGCGATCTGCCGCTCCAGGTAGGCGGCCTCGACCGGGCAGGTCTCCTTCAGCGGGACGAGCTGCTCCCGGCACTCGCCGACGATCTCGGTGATGCGCTCCATCACCGCGGGGCGGTCCACGCCCAGCATGAGCGAGTTCAGATCACCCCAGGTGAGGTCACGCTCGTAGGTGGCGAGGTCATTGAGCAGGCGCAGGACGCGCTGCACCCCCGCGCTCACCTTCCCCAGGTCGTCCAGATGCGCGAACGTGCGCTCGTCCCCGGTGAAGATCCAGTGCGCGATGTTGACCAGCGAGGACCCGAAGTTGTCGGCGTTCGCCACGTACTCGTCGAAGTCCGGGAGTCCGGGGGCCTTGCGATCCGCGGTGAAGGCGGCCTTCCATTCCCACTCCCGCGCCATCGCTTCGAGGTAGCGGCGAAGCTGACCGCCCCACAGTTCCCTGTGGGCACCGAACGCGGGCGAGGTGGCGAGATCGGCCTGGAGATCGGACAGGCAGCGCGCGAGCCCGACGGCGGCCGTCTCGTCATCCGCGCTCACCAGCCCGGGGTTCAGGTTCGTTCCTTCGGGCTCCAAGAGGGTGAGGCATTCCCGCGTGGCGCGCTCGACGTCGGCCCGCGTCCGGGCCATGTAGTCCACGACCCAGTCGGCCGCGAAGACCCACAGCGACGCGCGGGCCGCGATGCGCAGCCGGTCGGGAGACTCCCAGGGGGCACCGAAAGCGTTGGCCAGGGCGACCGTGCTGAACAACCGCGCGTCGAAGGGGCGCGCCGAGAAGAGGACGGGGAAGGAGGCCGCCCACTCCTGGAGGTCGCGCTGGCAGTCCGCCGCCAGGGCGGCCGTCCGGCCGGACTCCAGTGCCCTCTGGAACTCGTCCTCCACGGCGGGAGCCGCGCCGGCGGTCACCGTGAGCCCACGGGTTCGAGCACCATCTCGACGCGTTCCCGGGGGATCAGCGTCAGCCTCACCTGGGGTTCGACCGGGCCGTCGCCCAGGACCACCGGACGGAACCGCTGAAGCATCGTCGCGGCGATGAGCTGGGCCTCGATGGTGAAGAAGAGGGTGCCCACGCATTGGTGGGGACCGGCCCCGAACGCCATGTACGCGAATCGGTGACGGGACTTGGAACGCGCGGGGGAGAAGCGCTCCGGGTCGAAGACCTCCGGCCGCGGCCACACGTCCGGTAGGCGGTGGGTGAGGTACGGGCTGATGAGGACGGTGTTGCCGCCCCTGATCCGCACACCGTCGATGACGTCGTCGGCGACGGACGTCCGCGGAATGATCCAGCCGATCGAGTACACCCGCATGAGCTCCTGCATGACCATCTTGGTGTAGCGCAGTTCCGGCAGGTGGGCGCGGGTCGGGTGGTCGGACCCCAGCACCCCGTCGATCTCCGCGCGGAGCCTGGCGGCGATCTCGGGCTGGCTGTTCAGGACGACGCAGAGCCACACCAGGGCCGTGGCCGTGGTCTCCGTCCCGGCCGTGAACATGGCGACCACGCCGTCGCGGACCTGCTGGTCGTCGAGGCTGCGGCCCTGCTCGTCGTGCGTCCCGATCAGCATCGAGACGATGTCCCGGTCGAAGACCTCGCCCCGCCGCGCCTCGCGCACCAGGGGGAGGATGACGTCGTCGACGGCCTGGACGGAGCGCTGGAAGGCCCGGTCGCCGGGGAGCGGGACCGAGAGAGGAACGAAGGGCAGCAGCATCCGGGCGCCCATCGATCGCGTCGCCGTCCTGATCGCGTCGGCCAGGTGGTCGGCCTCGGACAGCGGGATCCTGTTGCCGAAGAAGGCGCGGATGACGGCGCGCTGGACGATGCGGGTGAGTTCGGTCTGCGCGTCGACCGGCTGACCCGGCGGGGTGCGTTCGGCCAGGTCGTCCACGCCCTCGACGATCGTCCGCGCCAGCTCGTCGGTGACCTTGGCGATGTTGGGTCCCGACAGCAGCTTCTGGAAGATCCCCCTGTTCAGCGCCCATTCGGGCCCCTCGCCCGCGATCTCGCCGACCAGCCGGGTCAGCGGCTTCCACATCATGCCTCTGCGGGGATAGTTGGCCGCGTTGTCGCGCAGGACGTGCTGGACGTGCTCCGGACGGGTGATGAGGTAAGGACGGGTGAGGCCCAGATTCACCCTCGTAATCTCGCCGTCCGACTCTCGGCCGATCTGCTCGAATGCTCTAAGCGGATCCCGCAACAGCCGGGGAAAGCCGTGTTGGAAGGGAATTTTTCCGGGCTTTCTGATCGCCAGGTCAGCGCCGTCGACGGTCATGCTGCGTGTCCTCATCTGAAGTTGTCCGTGCTGGAGAATTCAGGATGGCGGCGGGACGTCCGGCGCGCCTTTACTGATGCGATCGGGACGAATGTTCTGAGGAGGGTTACTTGTGCAGTTTGCGGCCAGTGGGGCCATCTGGGCGGTTACCCGGAAGTATCACATGATCAACTGTCTGGATCAAGGTTAAGGTCAGGGTGAAATCTGCCACAATGCGTATTGTTCACATCACTGACGGGCGACAAGTCAGGAAAGTCGGCACCGGCTTGACCTCAGAAGTGTCACTGTCCGCACAGGCGAAGTCACCTCGTGCCGCCTCGGTGTTCGAAGAGAGAACCCCGGAGACCAAATCCGAACAATTGTTCGAACATCTGTAGCGGATCGAGCGGATTTCCGCCAGACGTATGTGTGGCCGGAGTGCGCCCGCCCGCGCGGCGAAGCCGGGCCCTCGCCCGCTTCGCTATGGGTCAGCCGACGCGTTGCCCACCATTGGAACCGGTTGAGAGCGCGGCCGGAAGAATGGACGGCCACGGCCGCATCGCGGAGACGACCAGCGTGCCGGACCTCAGATGGGACCCGCAGTGCGCGACCACTTTGTAACTACCCGGATCCGCGGCCTCGCCGACCGTCGCGGCGCCATGACCGGAGTGGAGCGTCACGCGTCTGGCAAAGGCCGCCGACGAGACCCGCGGCCGCGGTGCGTCCGGGCAGCCGCGCACCGTCAATTCCACCCGGTCGCCTGGGTGCACCGTCCCTGGGGTGAACGTCACCCCGCCGTGCTGATCGCCGGTCCCCGTCGCCAACGCCTCGCCCGTCGTCGGCGCGGCCAGGCCCGCAGTGACGAGCGTGGTCCCGAGAACGGCGATGCTGAGCAAACGCAACGTAGGCTCCTGGGCCAGGGGGATGTGACCTCCGGCACTCTAATGCCTCTGTAGCGTTCCCTCCAGACGAACTCGTGCCTGCTCCGACGTCCGCCTCGCGGAGCGCGCCCCGTCCCATGTGAGCGTCACCAGCGCGAGCCAGACCAGCAGGAACCCCGCCCACCGGCTCGGCGGCATCTCCTCATGCTGCACGAACAGCCCGATGGCGAACTGCAGCACCGGCGCCAGGTACTGCAACATGCCGATGACGCTCAACGGCAGCCTGACGGCGGCCGAGTTGAACAGCATCAACGGCACGGCCGTCACGATCCCGGCCCCGGCCAGCAGCACCGCGTGCCCCACCCCGTGATGCCCGAACGCCGCCTCGCCCCGTCCCTCGATCAGCAGCACGAACCCCAGTGCCGGCAGGAACGTCACGGCCGTCTCGACCGCCAGGCTCTCCGCCGAGGGCATGTCGGCGAACTTCTTCAGCAGGCCGTACACCGCGAACGCGGCCGCCAGCACCAGCGCGATCCACGGAGGCCGGCCGTAGCCGACGGTCAGCGCGACCACCGCGGCCGTCCCCATCCCGACCGCCGCCCACTGCCACGGCCGCAGCCGCTCCCGGAAGATCACCACGCCGAACAGCACGGTGATCAGCGGATTGATGAAGTACCCCAGCGCGGACTCGATCGTGTGCCCGCTGTTGACGGCGTAGATGTACGTCCCCCAGTTGACGCTGATCACCAGCGCCGCCAGCGCCAGCAGCACGAGACGCCGCCATCCGAGCGTCCGCAGCCACCCCCGGCTCCGCCGCGCGGCCAGCACCGCGACCACCGCGACCAGCGACCACATGATCCGGTGCGCGAGGATCTCGCCGGCCCCCGCCGGCTTCAGCAGCGGCCAGTAGAGCGGGAACAGCCCCCACAGCACGTACGCCGCGACCCCGCACACCACACCCCGCTTCACGCAGGCAACATATCAGCATGTAATCAACCAAAAGGAGCGACAGTCCTGACGAGTGGGACGAGTAGCCTGAGCGCATGTTCGGCTTTGCGAAGACCAAGATGGTCTCTCCGGAGAAGGCACTCCCCGGCAGGGACGAGCCCATCGCGGTACCGCCGCGCCACGAGGTCCTCGACGCCCCCCTCGCGCCGCCCTACCCCGACGGCGCCGAGATCGCCGAATTCGCCCTCGGCTGCTTCTGGGGTGCGGAACGCAGGTTCTGGGAGACTCCCGGCGTCATCTCCACCTCGGTCGGCTACGAGGGCGGCTACACCCCGAACCCCACCTACGAAGAGGTCTGCAGCGGCCTGACCGGCCACACCGAGACCGTCCGCGTCGTCTACGACCCCGCCAAGACCACCTACGACGACCTGCTCCGCGTCTTCTGGGAGGCCCACGACCCCACCCAGGGCATGCGTCAGGGCAACGACATCGGCTCCCAGTACCGCTCAGCGATCTTCACCCGCACCGCCGCCCAGCACCAGGCCGCCGAAACATCCCGAACCGCCTACCAGCAGACCCTCACGAACGCCGGCTACGGCCCCATCACCACGGAAATCACCACAGCCCCCGACTTCTACTACGCCGAACAAGACCATCAGCAGTACCTCCAGAAGAACCCAAACGGCTACTGCGGCACTGGCGGAACTGGCCTGTCCTGTCCAGTAGGCGTCGCCCCTGCCGAGTAGCGTCTGACCTGCTGCGCTGCGGTCAAGCGGCGTAGGTGTCGAGGACCTCGCGCACTTCGGGGACGTCCCGGTATGGCTCCAGCTTGGTCAGCACGACTCGCCCGCGCTTCGCAGTCCGATCGCTGGGGAAGCGGGCCGAGAGGTCGAGCATGCGCCGCGCGGTGCTGGCCGCCTCTTCGGGCTCGTTGGCGTCCACCAGGGCGACAGCAAGCCATGAGAGATAGAGGGCAAGTTCGCGCGTGCGGGTCGAGTCGTACCGGCTGAGCACCTCTTGCAGAAGCGGGACGGCCCGCAGGGGCTTGTGAAGTTCGGTGTAGACGCGGGCGTCCATCACATTGAGTTCCTCGGGCGAGACCCAGTAGGCCCAATCCGGGGCCTCGCGCGAGCCCTCCTCGTCCATGGCCTCGTGGGCTTGGGCAAGGGCGCGCATGGCTGGTTGGGCATTGCCCGCCTTGGTATTCGCCCAAGCGACTCGATCGAGGTAGAGCGCGCGGGCCTTGGGTGGTGCGTCCGGTCCGGCCTCTTCCAATGCGGCGCGGGCCAGACTCAGCCCGTCCTCTTCGTGGCCGGTGTTGGTGAGCTGGTAGGCCAGACTCCCCGCGAGGTGACCGACGAGTGCGAGGTCTCCGGCCTCCCTGGCCGCCGAGATCCCGAGCCGGTAGGCGCGCGCCGCCTGGTCGTGCTGGCCCGCGTCGCTGGCGATCCACCCGGTGATCTGGGCTATCTCGCCGATACTGCCGAGGAGTGAGCGGCCGGTCTGCTCGGAATGCGTCGTCTCCCGGTAGAGCTGGACTGCGCCGTCCAGCTCTCTGAAGGCTGGCGCGAGCAGATCACGGCTGGCGATGACGTCGTCCCCGAGTCTCAGGCCGTGCGCCCGGTCGGCGAGCGCGACCGCAGTGGACGTCCCGACTCGACGGCCTGTGCTGCTCGCCAGCGGTCCGAGTTCGACGTCTTCGGGCAGGAAATATGAGAGTGCTTCCGCTGGGCTGGGCGCTTCGGGCGGGAAGTCCTCGCCGCGTGCATGGGCGGCGGCCCGTTCAAGGGTCTGAAGAGGTACGTCTAGCGCCTCGGAGAGGGAAGAAATCCAGACATCGGGGATTCGCTCGCCTCGTTCCCATCGGCTGATCTCGTGACGCGTCAGGGACGCCGTTCCTGAGATGTGGCACAACAACTCCGCTAACTGCCGCTGGCTCTTGCGCGCGTCTCGCCGCAACCCCGCGAGATAAAGACCGAACCGTTGCCGCTTTTCGTTGATCACGCTGGCCCCTCCCTCACTCCTCAGTCTGGCCCCTCTCCGGCCCCCTGGTAGGCGCCTCTGAGGAGACAGCCCGAAAAGACAGGCTCTAGCCATGGAAGAGGCGGCAGGTACCAACGGTCAACCCCCGTCCTGTGCCTCGACGAAAGGGTCGGCTTTCATGGCAACGGAGGCTTCGGAGGTGACGGAGGCGCGGCGTCTGCGGGTGTGGGCGCTGGCGAAGGCGCTCAAGGCGCACGGGTACGCGGTGGAGATCGCGGAGTCTCTGCCGCTGCTGGCGGTTCCGGCCGCGTGCGGGTCGCCCGTCGTAGTGCGTTGTGATCGGCGGGCGATCTGTGGGGGTGAGTTATGGTTCGTCTTCGCTGGTGGTGGCGCAATAGCTCCGGCAGACGACGCGCACATTCCTGACGCGGTGGTGGCAGTGAAGGGCCGGCTCGCCGCGCAAGCCGATGGGTAGGCACGCGTCGGCCGAAGCGGTCACCTGGTACGGACGGGCTACCGGAGCGTGGTGGGCGTTGGTCCCTACACCGGACGGGATGCGGTTGCTGGAAGCGGCCACCCGTGACGAGTTGCGGAAAGCGCTCCGTAACCCGGCGGCTTGGCCGTGGCCTGTCCACAAGTTCGCTCCCGGATCTCAGCGCTGATCAGGCGCACCCGGAAGGCCACAAGAGGGACGACTCTATGGGGCGGGCCCAGGGGTCATCCCTCATTCCTGGCGGTGACGCGTGGTCTTGGACCGGGGAGTAAGACCGCTGCTGTCGTCCGCCGCCCCGCCTTTCTGCCTTGCCCCCATGGCAGAGAGGCGGGGCATTCTGATGATCTGCCGCAACGGGGCGAGGGCCGCGGCTTTCCTTTCGCGCTGACAGGGCCGGCGCCGTGTCGGCAATTCCGTCTCAAGCGTCGCCCGGCCTGGAATCCACTGCCCTGCACCTCATGCGGCGAGCCTTTGCACGGGGCCCGCCTCAGGTTGTGCGGTGCGATACGGGCCAAACCCCGCACCCGGCCCCGCGCCCGCTCTTCGCCCCGAACGTACTCGCCGGCCCAGGACCGATGGACGCCGTGCCTTGCCAGACGCGGTGGCCATCGGACGGTCAAAGGTGCAAGGCACAAACAAAAGAAAGGAAGTGGTCGCCGTGACGGACGATCATCCCGAATGCGGGACCTGTGAAGGAACCGGCATCGTCATGGGTGAGGTCTGCTACAACTGCCACGGAACAGGTCGCCTGGGCAAGAAGTTCCGCTTTTTGCGGAACATCTTCCGGATGACGTTGCGATAGCAAGATGATTTTTTTCTAAACTAAATGCCGATAACCTTTTGATTGAATGACGCCCGGCTCCACCTTCTGCAGGTGGAGCCGGGTCTTTGCGTCCAGACGGACGACGGCGTGGAAGTGGATCAGGCCGCGCCGCTGGTACTCGATCACGCAGAGGCCGGCCGCGTAGGCGGCGACCTTGTGTTTCACCACCTTCCAGGCCACCACAAGACGCGCATGCGAGAAGATCGAGAGGTGGAGCGCGCTCGTAGGGCGCTGCGGCTGTGCGTGGCCGAGGCGCACTCGGCGGAGGCTGAGGAAGGTGAGCCGATGGGTGATCGGGCGGACTGGAGTGCGCTGCGCGAGCGCCGCATGTCCGAACCCGGTGCTGCCGAGGCGTACGACGTTGCTCGCTTGGCCTATGAACTGGGGCGGAGTGTTCGGGCGCTCCGTGAGGAGCGTGGCTGGAGTCAGAGCGAACTCGCCAGGGGGGCGGACATGACGCAGTCGGCCGTGGCCCGGTTCGAAGCCGGCGGCACCGTCCCGACACTGGCGGTCCTGAACGCCTGGCCCGAGCTCTCGGTGTCGAACTCGTCGTCGAACTGCGGAGTCCGGCCGCCTGAGGCGGCGACCATGCGCAGAGACGGGTACCACCTGCGGTACCTCGACAAGAACCCGAACGGCTACTGCGGCACAGGCCTCACCTGTCCGGTAGGCGTCGCCCAGGCTGAGTGATCTTGATGGTGGGTGGCGAGGTCTCGGCCCTTTGGGCCGAGCATCTGGAGCTCACGTTTCCGGACGCTCTGCGGTGGCTGGACGCTCCAAGTGGTGAGTCGGTGGCGGCGCTCGACGCCTGTGTAGCGGGGTGCATCTCGGCCTACCTGCGGGGAGGGACCCTTGATAGCGAACGTCGGTCGGCCCTGAACGGCTTGCTGAGCGATCTTCGGGGTGTCCTTCCGCGACTGAGTGGCGAGGGCGCCGAGTATGTGGCCCGCCTGCTGCGGATGGCGGAACTGGTCGATGCTGCTCTGCGGTAGCGGCGTCGGTGTCGAGCGCCTCGCTTACATCAGGGTGTCAGCGGAGGGTGCCGTTCCACTTCCAGTTTGTCTGCCGGGGCAGTTCCGGTAGCGGGACGCGGCCGGTGCACCACAGCAGGGTGTCGGAGGGGGCATGCGTCGTTGGCGCGTGCGGGAAAAGGCGGTCGATGACGGCGGCGCTGGCCTCCTCGGGCGGTGTCCAGCGAACGCCGAGGGCGTGGGCGATGTCGTAGGTGTGGCAGGCCAGCTCCGTGATTCCCATGGCGGCGAATCCGGTGCGGTCGGAATGGCCCCAGGGATGCCAGGCGCGCGCATCGGCGGGCGTGTCCCGGATGGCGGAGGTGAGGAGGGAGGTGGCGATACCGATCCCTTCCAGGCAGGTGGGGATGGGGGCGCCGGCGTCGAGTGAGGCGAAGAGGGCGATGTAGCGGTCGCTGGGCCGGGCGATGAGCAGGCCGGCGTAGCCGATCAGCCCGAGGGCGAGGTGATCGAGAGTTTCGCGGCACGTCCAGTCCAGGTCGTGGGCCGGGCGCGTCCAATCTGAGTCGGCCACGCCGGACAGGAGGTCAAGGCACTCGTCGGCGGTCGCGCGCACCAGGCCCGGCCAGGGCGTCGGCGCCGGACCGGTGAGTGCGGTCGGTGCCGTGGTCACTGGCCCTGCTCCTTTCGCGCCTTCAGGACCTCGATCACGCTGGCGTAGCTGTCGAGGCCGTGGCCGGCCGCCTTCGTCTTCTCCATGACGGTCTTCAGCAGTTCGGGCAGGGCGTTGTCGACGCCTCGGGACTCGGCGGCGTGAAGGAGATGGCCGATGGCCGCGATCTGCACGTCGACGGTGGCGTCGTCGCCCGGGTAGCGGCCGGCGTCCACCTGCGGCGCGTACGTGGTCAGGAAGACCGACACGGTCTTCAGCCAGCGCAGTGCGACGGAGGTGAAGTCGGTGGCCGCGACGCCGTCCGCGCCGACCAGCGCGGTGCCGTGCAGCCAGCCGGTCATCGTGGACCACATCAGGCCGAGCAGGGCGGCGTCGTAAAGAGAGGCCAGCCCCGTGTTCTCCCCAAGGTGGACGGGGTCGCCGAGGGCCGCCAGCGTCGGACGGTGTGCCTGGAAGACGGCCTGAGGGCCGCTGTACAGGAACATCACCTCGGCGCCGCCGACACCGGGCGGGGTGGTCATGATGGCGCCGTCGAGGTAGTCGGCGCCGTGCTCCCGGGCCCATCCGGCCGCCTCGTGCGCCTGCTCCGGCGCGCCGGAGGTGAGATTGACCAGCGTCTTGCCCGCCAGCGCGCTCGTGTCCTGGTCGAGGACGCCGTACAGCGCGTCGTAGTCGAGTACGCAGGCGATGACGAGCGGGCTCGCCGCGACCGCCTCACCGGGTGTCGCGGCAAGGCGTGCGCCCTGTTCCACCAAGGGGGCGGCCTTCTGCGGCGAACGGTTCCACACTGTGGTCGGGTGACCGCGGTCCAGCAGCGCGGTGGCGAGCGCCGAGCCCATCGAACCCAGCCCGATGACGGTCACGGCCTGCTTGTCTGCATCCATCTCACGGCTCCTTGAGTGTCCGAACGTGTGCGGATCACGCTCGCAGGGGGCCTGGAGCCGGACCAGTGACAGTAATGACGGCCGTCACCAAATTCCTGCCATAGCATTCGGCGCATGGGCGCCGGTTCTGTCGCTGTGGTCGTGACCGAGGACATCGACGTCCCCTCCTGGGACCTCTACGAGCTGAGCATCCCGTGCACCGTCTTCGGCAAGCCGCAGTCCGATCTGGCCGATCCCTGGTACGAACTGCGGCTGTGCGGAACCGGAGCGCCGGACCGGGACGGGGCGGCGGCCGGCACCGGGCTCGCGCTGCGGACCCGGTACGGCCTGGACGATCTCGCCGGCGCCGACACGGTCATCGTCCCCTCGGTGCCCGACGCCTGCGTCGAGGACGGCGCGCCGCTCAGTCCGGCGTTGACCGCGGCCCTGCGCGACGCGTACGACGCGGGCGCCCGCATGGTCTCCCTGTGCACCGGCGCGTTCGCGCTCGCCGAGGCGGGACTGCTCGACGGCCGCCGCGCCACGGCCCACTGGATGCACGCGGCCCAGTTGGCCGAGCGCTACCCGAAGGTCCAGGTCGACGCCTCGGTTCTGTACGTGGACGACGGGGACGTGCTGACCAGCGCGGGGCTGACCGCCGGTCTCGACCTGTGCCTGCACCTGGTCCGCCGCGACCTCGGCGCGCAGGTCGCCAACGAGCTCGCCCGCCGGATGGTCGTGGCCGCCCACCGCGCCGGCGGCCAGGCGCAGTTCATCCCCATGGCCGTGGCCGGTACGGATGACGAGGGGATCGGTCCCGTCCTCGACTGGGCCCGCGCCCATCTGGACCGTCCGTTGACGGTCCAGGATCTGGCGCGGCGCGCCGCGATGAGCCCGCGGACGTTCTACCGCCGGCTCCAGGCCGCCACCGGGACGACCCCGGTCCAGTGGCTGCTCAACGAGCGCCTGGGACAGGCCCGCCGCCTGCTGGAATCGACGGACCTCCCCATCGAGCGGATCGGTGAGCTGACCGGCCTGGGCACGGCCAACAACCTCCGCCACCACTTCCTCAAGCACGTCGGGATTCCGCCCAGCGAGTACCGGCGGGCCTTCCCTCGCACTGTGCCTGAGTCGTCCGTCCGGCCCTGACACTCGTTGGCCTGGGCGGTAGCTCATGTGAACGGTTTCGTCTGTTTGAGCGAAGCGATCTTGGGATAGGTAGATCCCGAGAGCTTGCCAGCAAATGGCGGCAAGATCGTCGCTAGGGGCCCCGGGAGTATTGATGGCAGTACATCGAGTTCTCCGCGTCACCGCCTGGACCGCCGCCCTCTCCGGCCTGCTGCTCACGCCGTCCACCGCGGCTGCGGCACCCCTGGAATGGGAAAGAGCGCCCACTCCGCCTCTCGACGGCCTCGGGGTGGTCACCGAGATCGCGGCGGCCGGACCGCGGGCCGCGTGGGCGGCCGGGATCGAGGACGCGACGTCGAGTGGGAGACCCGTCATGCTGGCCTGGAACGGTCGGCAGTGGCAGCGCCAGGTGCTGCCGCCGGGCACGGGCCAGGTCGTCGACCTTGCCGCCGCCGGACGGCGGAACGCCTGGGGCATCTACCTGAACGAGGACGGCTCACCGGCACTGCATTGGAACGGCACCGCTTGGCGCAAGGTCGGTTACCCGGCCGGGGTCCGGCCCACCATGCCGTCCCCCCTGCCCACCTATCTGCAGATCGTCTCGGCGGCGCCCGGCGGACCGGCCTGGTCGCTCGGGTACGACTCGCAGGCGAAGAAGGCCGTCGCCCTGCGCTTCAAGAACGGGCGATGGGTGCGCCAGCAGACCCCGGTGCCGATGGTCAGTGCCTCCACCGTCGCCGTCCGGTCGGCGAAGGACATCTGGATCGCCTGCACCTGCGACATTCCGGACGCTGGGCCGACCGAGGCCATGCTGCATTGGAACGGCACCAGATGGAGCACCGTCCGGTACCCGTCCAAGGGGCAGACCTACATCGCGAGGATCGCGCCGGTCTCGGCCACGAGCGTCTGGGCCTACCGTGCCAGCACTGCCTACGCGACACCCGAACTCATGCACTGGGACGGGGAGAGCTGGACGTCCACGACGGTCCCCGCGTCCCCGTTCGCCTACCACTTCCCCACGCTCGCCGACGACGGCGACCAAGGCGCCTGGGTCTCGGTGAGCACGGTCGACGACGACGAGAGCTACCTGCACTACAGCGGCGGCAGCTGGACCGCCGAGAGCGGCGAAGGACGCCCCGGCACCGCCGTCTGGATCCGCGACCTGGCCCGAGTGCCGGGAACGCGCTCGATCTGGTCGACCGGGCTGCCCAGTTCCCTCGCCGGCGTCCCTTTCATAGAGCGCCGACAGTGACCGTGCGGCCTCCGTACGGGGGATGTGGATCTCAGGCGATCGCTCCGGCGGAATAGAGTCCGCTTCGGTCGGTGAGACCTGGACCGTTACCGCGCGCGGGACGCGCCTCCCGCCCATGGATGGGTGCCCCGAGCGGCAGGCGGTGTCCCGACCCCGGTTCGTTGGACGTGCGTTTAGACGACGAGCGCCGTCTTTTCGGAGCAAGAACCTGATCGCCTGGTCGTTCTGCTGGAGTCTGTGCCGATGTTCCATCGGAACGGTTGCCGTGGCAGCCGAGGGGCGGACGGTCATCCCCGGCAGTCGGTATGCACGGCTGCCCGCTCCGGAACACGAAGAGAGAGGTGGCCGGTTGAAGATCGGCAAGGCATCGAGGCGGATCCTGTCGGCGGCGGTCGCGGGCGCGGCGGTCGTCTGCGGCACGCTGCTCACCACGGCGCCTGAGGCATCGGCTGTCACGTGGAAGTACACGATGCACACCGACGACGGCGACCCCGGCGCGGTCATCAAGTTCCAGCCCAACGGCGACTACGTCCAGGTGTGCGACATCGAGGCCGACGGCAAGGGTGCCTTCGGGGTGGTCTACCTCAACGGGTCCCCGTACTACAACCTGATCGCCGGCGGCAAGGGAAACTGCTCCACGACTAACGCCAATTATCACAATCTCCCCGAATACAAGACCATCGCATTCAAGATCTGCCTGAGCGGCTACTCGACCACGAGCGGTCTCAAGTACTGCGACTCGGCCGCCTGGTACAACGGATGATTTCGCTTATTTGAGTTCTTCCCGATCGAGGCCGCGTCCTCACGCTCTGAGGTCCCCGCCCCTGCACCGAAGGCGCGGGGGCCCAGTTCGTGTCCGACCTCTCGCCAAGCTCTAGGGACCGCGTCCAGGTCGAGTTTGTCGTCGGACTCGCTCACGTGCCGGGCGTTCCTTCGCTCGTGAGCAGCCTCCGGGCCGGTCGCTCGGGAGCCTGCCGGTTGCGGTCGGGCTGAGGCTGGATGCCATGCTCGTCACTGGTCGGCGGAGTACGTGCGTAAGGAGGGCAGGACGATGCCACGCTCGGTCACTTCTACCGGAGGCCCCCTTCCAGGGACTGGAACGAGGTACGCGTCCCGCCGGCCGTACTTCCACAGGGGCCCGCACGGGGCCGTCCGCAGTCGAGGTCTGGGCCCCCTGGCCGGCATCGCGCGGGCCGCATGAAGATGAGCTCGGGGAAGGTGCTCTACGCGATCGTGTGCGGGGCCGGTGCGGCGTCCGATCTGGAGGCTTTCGTGCTGCTGGCCCAGGGCGCGGGCTGGCATGTCCGGGTGATCGCGACCCCCATGGGGGCCAAGTTCCTGGACATGGACCGGCTCGCGGCGCTGACCGGCGGTCCGGTGCGGACCGACTTCCGCGAGCCGCACGAGACGTCGAACGGCCTGCCTCCGGCCGACGCCGTGGTGGTGGCTCCGGCCACGTTCAACACGATCAACAAATGGGCGCTGGGCATCACGGACACCGTCGCCGTCGGCATGCTCTGCGAACACCTCGGCATGGGCGTGCCGACGCTGGCCGTGCCGCAGGTCAAGGCGGAACTGGCCGCCCATCTGGCGTTCGCCCGGAGCCTGGACGCCCTCCGCTCGATGGGCGCCCATGTCCTCTTCGACCCCACCGCCCCTCCGGACGCGCGCATGCCGAGTTGGCGGGAGGTCCTTACCGAGTTGGACGGCATCCTGGACGGGCGGACCGGTGGACGTCCGAAGACGGAGGCGCAGTGACGGACGGCTCGGTCGTCTGGTCCAGGCTCACCGACTCGGATCATGAGCGGGTCTGGGACGACTTCGTGGATCTGACATCGTTTCGCCGCGCCGGTCCCGGCGGGTGGCCGGGCAGGATGGGCGCATGGAGTTGACGCCGGGGTTGCGGGCCGAGGTCGAGGTCGTTGTCACGGAGGCCGACACGGCCGTCCGCATGGGGAGCGGGGACGTGCCCGTGCTGGCGACGCCCAGGCTGCTCGCGCTCGCCGAGGCCGCCACGGTGAAGGCGGTCGGGCCCCGCCTGGGGGACGGGGAGACCTCGGTCGGGACGCGAGCCGAGGTGCGCCATCGCGTCGCCACGCCCGCCGGTGGACGGGTGACCGTGACGGCGGAGTTGCGGGAGGTGGACGGGAGGCGCCTGGCCTTCGTCTTCGAGGCCGTCGACGAGCAGGGCGCGGTCGTGGGCGACGGCCGCGTCGAGCGGGCCGTCGTCGAGCGGGAGGGCTTCCTTTCGCGGCTCTCCCGGTGAGGTCAGTACGGCAGGAGGCGGCCCGAAGGGGTCCGCAGGTCGGATGGGCTCGGTTGACGTGGGGGCCTGGGGCGCTTGACGAGCTGCTGCCGTGCCATGGTGATCATCTCCCCCCGCCGGGCTGCGTTTAAAACCCGGGGATCGGGCCGTTGCCTCGTATGACGCGGCCGGGCCGGTCGAGGTTCGCCGAGCTTATGCCACCTGACCTGCCGGTTCGACCGGTTTTCGGGGCGTTGTGATCGACGGTTCGCGTCCGGGGGAAACCGGAGCGGGGACGGAATCAGGAGACGATGTCGCGCGACCGGAAGCGGCGGAAGGCCAGCGCGAACAGGACGGCGGCGTAGGAGAGGGAGACGGCGGCGCCCTTGGCCATGCCCGCCCACTGGATCTCGGGCTGCAGGGCGTCCATCCAGGAGTACATCCAGTGCGTCGGGAGGAAGTCGCGCCAGGACCCGAGCGCGGTGACGGCGTCCAGGATGTTGCTGACGATGACGAGCCCGACCGCGCCGCCGACCGCGCCGAGGGGCGAGTCGGTCGTCACCGAGAGCAGGAACGCCAGCGCGGCGACGACGAGCTGCGCCACGAGGGAGTAGCCGATGATGATCGCCATGCGGCCGAGTGCGGTGCCGACCGGGACGGTGCCGCCGGTCGGGAGCTCGACGTCGCCCCAGCCGAACCCGGCCGTGCCCGCGACCAGCGACATCAGCGGCAGGCTGACGACCGCGACGACCGCGTAGGAGAGGGCGACGATCAGTTTCTGGCGCAGCAGCCGGGCGCGCGGCACGGGCGCGGCGAGCAGGTAGCGCAGGGACGACCAGCCCGCCTCGCTCGCCACCGTGTCGCCGCAGAACAGGGCGACCGCGACCACCAGCAGGAAACCGGTGGAGACGAACAGGGCGAAGAGGGCGAAGTTCAGCGCGGACGACGTGGCGACGTCGACCAGGCTGGGGACGCCGTCCGGCCCCGGATCTCCGCCGATCTTGAACGCGGCGACCAGCACCCACGGCAGCACGAGCAGGAACGCGAAGGCGACCAGCGTGCGGCGGCGCCGGAACTGGCGGACGGCCTCGACCCGCAGCGGAAGGGTGCGCCGGACGTGGTAGGCGGTCATGAGCCCTCCCCGATGATCTCCAGGAACGCGTCCTCCAGGCGGCGGCCGGATCCGGTGATCTCGGCGACCGGGCCGGCGGCGACGCGGCGGCCGCCCGCCATGACGACGGCGTGGGTGCAGGTCTGCTCGACCTCGGCGAGCAGGTGGCTGGAGACGATGACCGTCCGCCCGGCCGCCGCGTACCGGACGAGTACCTCCCGCATCTCGCGGATCTGGGGCGGGTCCAGGCCGTTGGTGGGCTCGTCCAGGACGAGGAGGTCCGGTAGGCCGAGCATGGCCTGCGCTATGGCGAGACGCTGCCGCATCCCCTGCGAGTACGTGCGGACGGCCCGGTCCAGCGCCGAACCCAGGTTGGCTATCTGCAACGCCTCGTCCAGGTGGGCTTCGTCCAAGGGACGCCCGGTGGCGCGCCAGTAAAGGTCCAGGTTGTCGCGACCGGAGAGGTGTGGCAGGAACCCGGGCCCCTCTACGAAGGAACCCAGTCGGGACAGCACGGGTGCGCCCGGGTACACGCGGTGCCCGAAGATGCGGATCGAGCCTGAGTCTGGGTGGATCAGACCCATCAGCATGCGCAGTGTCGTTGTCTTCCCCGCACCGTTCGGACCCAGGAGCCCCAGCACCTGCCCCTTCTCCACCCGGAACGACAGGTCGGAGACGGCGAGGTGCCCGTTCTTGTACGCCTTCGTCAGCCCCGCTATCTCCAGGGGCACGTCACTGTCGGTTTCGGCGCCGCGCTTACGGCGTCCAGGGAGAAGGATGGCGAGCGCCAAAGCGACCGCAGCGACGGGCAGAGCCCACACCCAGACGGGCAGAGGCGCCGGCGCGGCCTTCAACGACGGGACGGACGGGACGGTCAGCGGCGACACCACCTGCACCTTGTACGACGACGGTTCGGCGGGTGTCGCGAACCCCATGTCGGTGGTGGCGACGACCAGGCGGAGCCGGTGCCCGCGGTCGAAGCGGTAGTCCATCGCCGGGAGCGTCACCGTGACCTCGCCGCCGGACACCCGGAAAGGCGCCGCCAGCCGCCGCGCCGGAGCGGCCGCCCCGCCCGGCGAGACGTCGTAGAGCTTCGCGAACAGCGGACCGTCCCCGGTGACCTTCAGGCGTACGGTCGCGGCGCCCGTCAGCCACAGCGGACGATCCAGTGGACGCGTCTCGAAGGTGGCGGTCTGCCCTGGCATGTCCGACGGCAGCTGCCCGCCCAGGGAGCCTCCCAGCGACCCGCCCAGGGATCCGAGCGCCCCGAGCCCGGGGAGGGCGGAGACCGACGCGGGCGAACCGCCCGCCGGATTGAAGATCGTCTGCTCGCGTCCGGCCAGCGGCAGGCTCGACGCATCACCCGAAAGCCCCGGATAGCGCCGCGTCGACGCCTCGTCCACGACGACCGCCTGGGTGGAGGAGTCGAGACCGCCCGCCCGCGTCACCGTGAAGCCGTCCGGCGAAGCCGCGGACGACCGCATGAGCCGGGCGTCGAAGAAGTCGCGCACGAGCCCTTCGACCCGTGCCGTCTCCGGGTCGCCGCCGTCGTGCCCGCCCTGGAACCACACCACCGACACCGGCGCGCCGTTCCGCGCGATCGCCCGCGCGTTGGCGTCGGCCTGGTCGAGCGGGAACAGCGAGTCGGACTGCCCCTGGACGAGCAGCGCCGGCACCCTGATCCGGTCGGCGACGGACGCGGGGCTCGACCGGTGCAGCATCGCGATCGCCGATTCGGTGGCGCGGCCCTTCTCCGCCACCTCCTGGTACATGTCGCACACGGAGGGCAGGAAACGCCCGCACGCCGTCCGGTCCGCGCTGCCCGTGAAGAAGATCCCCGCCCAGAGCTTCTTGAAGACGCCGTCCACCGGCTTCGCGCCGGAGGCGGCGTCGGGGAAGAGCGCGCCGGGGAGGCTGTTCCAGGTGATCCGCGGGGCGATGGCGTCCACCCGCCGGTCGTAGGCGGCGGTCATCAGCGCGATCGCGCCGCCGTAGGACTCGCCCGCCATCCCGACGCGCGGGTCGCCGGGGCCGTCGAGCCGGACCTCCGGCCGGCGCGCCAGCCAGTCGATCAGCTGCCGGACGTCCTTCACCTCGTAGTCGGGCGAGTTGAGGGCGATCTCGCCCGTCGAGCGCCCGAACCCGCGCGCCGACCAGGCCAGCACCGCGTAGCCGGCGCGGGCGAGCTCGCGCGCCTCGCCCGCGACGTCCCGCTTGCTGCCGCCGAAGCCGTGGCCGAGCAGGACCGCCGGGCCCTTGGCCCGTCCGACCGGCTTGTAGAACGTCGTGTCGAGCGTGACGCGCTGGTCGTCCTTCGGCCCGTCGACGACGGCGACGCGCTGTTCGGACGTCCGGACGGGGGCCTCGCCGCCGGCCGCCGCGCCCCAGGCCGCGGCCCCGCCCGCGAGCGCCACGGCGACCGCCGCCGACGCCCACCGCGCGGGCCGTCCCGTCCTGTCCCACCGCGCCCTGAAAGCGCCCGCCCGCCCCATGACCGAAACCCTATGCGCGGCCCGCGGCCGCCCGCTCCGCCCTGAAGCCGATCCCGCCTGCTCCCGCCGGGGTACGCGGCCCTGGGGCGCTACGTCTCGCGGTGGACGGACGGTGCGAGGGCGGCGGTGAACATCGCGGTGAGGCGGTCGGTGAGGTCGGCGGGGTCGGCGGCGCGCAGGTCGCCGAGGCCGACCAGGCGCCGCACCGGCCCGCCGCCCATGATGATGGTGGACGCGAGCAGCGCCCGCGCCCGCGCGTCGGGCCCCTCCAACTGCGCCACCATCGGCTCGACGATCACGTCCTCCAGGTAGCGGAGCAGGATCTCCTTGACCTCGGGATGGCCGGCCGACCGGTCCAGCATCCGGGACATGGCGGTGACCGAGCGCTGGTCGACCTGCCGGACGAAGTGCTCGGCGAGGCGGCGCGGCAGCCCGCCGGGGTCGCCCGCGATGACGCCGCGGATCACCGACTCCCCGGCCAGCACCTCGCCGAACAGCGCCGCCTTGGAGCCGAAGTACCGGTGGACCAGCGCGGTGTTCGCCTCGGCGTGCGCGGCGATCATGCGGACGGTGACGCCGTCGTAGCCGTGCTCGCCGAACAGGTCGCGGGCGGCGTCCAGGATGCGGCGCCGGGTGGCCTCCCGGTCGCGCTTGCGCCGCCGCGCCGCCGCGCCTGCGGCCTGTTCCCCGACCTGCATTCCGCCAGCCCCCGCCCGCCGTTACAGTCGGTGTCCATTATGTACTGAGTTGCAAGTAAACAAGCGTCTACATAAGATATATGCAAAACACAGGTAATTCATCTGAGTTGTGGGGGCAATGTGGCTCAGGCGAGCGTGGCGTCGCACGGCCCGGCGGCGCCAGAGCAAGCGAGACCGCAGTACACGCACCGACAGATCCTGGAGATCCTCGCCGGTCTGATGATGGCGATGCTGACGTCGATGATCTCGACGTCGGTGGTCGCCACCGCGCTGCCGACGATCGTCGGTGACCTCGGCGGCCAGGACAAGCTGTCCTGGGTCGCGAGCGCGTCGCTGCTGACCATGACCGCGTCCACGCCCCTGTGGGGCAAGCTGTCGGACATCGCCGGCCGCAAGCTCATGTTCCAGACCGCTCTGCTCATCTTCGTGGCGGCCTCGGTGGGCGCGGGCCTGTCGCAGAACATCGGCCAGCTCATCGCCGCCCGCGCGTTCCAGGGCCTCGGCGTCGGCGGCCTGTCGGCCCTGGCCCAGGTCATCCTCGGCGACGTCGTCGAACCCCGCCAGCGCGGCCGCTACGCCGGGTACATGGGCGCGGTGTTCGGCGTCTCGACCGTCGCCGGGCCGCTGCTCGGCGGGTTCATCGTGGACGCCGACGGCCTCGGCTGGCGCTGGTGCTTCTACGTGTGCGTGCCGCTCGCGATCGTCGCGTTCCTCGTCATCCAGAAGGTCCTCAAGCTGCCGAAGGTGCGGCGCGACACCCGCATCGACGTGTTCGGGGCGTTCACCATCACCGGCAGCGCCGCCGTGCTGATGCTGGTGCTGTCCATGGGCGGCACGGAGTTCGAGTGGAACTCCCAGTGGACCTACGTCCTGCTCGGCGCCGCCGCCCTGCTGCTCGTCCTCGCGATCGTCGCCGAGCGCATCGCGCGCGACCCGATCCTGCCGCCCCGGCTGTTCCGCAACCCCACGTTCCTGCTGACCTCGTTCGTGTCCGTCTGCGTCGGTATGGCGATGTTCGGCGTGATGATCTACATGCCGCAGTACCTGCAGATCGTCAAGGGGATGAGCCCGACGGCGTCCGGCCTGATGACGCTGCCGCTGGTCGTCGGGATGCTGATCACCTCCACCGGCTCCGGCCAGATCGTCACCCGCACGGGCCGCTACAAGATCTTCCCGGTGGTCGGGCTGCTGTGCGTCGCCGGCGGGCTCTACCTGCTGTCGCTGCTGCACACCGACTCGCCCGAGGTCCTCGTCGGCGCCGACCTGGCCGTCCTCGGCGTCGGCATGGGCCTCAGCCTGCAGATCCTCATCCTGGCCGCGCAGAACGCCGCCGCGCCCTCCGACCTCGCCTCGACGACGTCCGGCGTCTCGTTCTTCCGCAACCTCGGCGGCGCGATGGGCGTGGCGGCCTTCGGCGCGATCCTCACCAACCGGGTCGCGGAAGAGATCACCAGCGGCTTCCGCGCGGCGGGCATCCCCGTGCCGGCCGGCGGGGGCGCGACCGACCTCGGCTCCCCGGAGGAGATCAGCAAGCTCGATCCGCAGATCAGGGGCATCATCCAGGACGCCTTCACCGACTCGCTGCAGACCGTCTTCCTCGTCGGCATCCCCGTCGCCCTGGTGGGCTTCCTCGCGATGCTGGCGCTGAAGGAGCTCCCGCTGCGCGGCTCGGCGCACCGCGGCAAGGACGCGCCGCCCGAGGCGCCCGTGACCGACGCCCCCGCGGAGAGCGGCGTCGTGCGCCCGCCGTCCGCGGCGGTGCGGACGGGCGCGGTCGGCGCGGTCGGCGCCGGCAGGCACGCACGCGGCAACGGCCGCCCGGACGACGGCCGCTTCGCCTCCGTCGCCGCGCCCCCGGCCCCGCCGGAGGCGCCCGCCGCCGCGGCGGAGACCCCGGCCGCGCCGGAGCTGGCGGCCCAGGCGAAGCTCCTCGCCCAGCAGATCGAGCAGGACGCCCACGGCGGCGGCGTCCCCGTGCGCGGCGTGGTGCGGACCCGCGACGGGGAGCCCGTCCCGTCCGCCGCCCTCACCCTCATCGGCGTCGACGGCCACCAGCTCGCCCGCGCGATCACGCGGGAGGACGGGCGGTACGCGCTGCCGACGCCGGGCCCCGGCAGCTACGTGCTGATCGCCGCGACCGGCGGGCACGAGCCGCAGGCCGCCACCCTCGTCGTCGGCGACCGGCCGATCGAGTTCGACCTGCTGCTGGCCGGCAGCGGCGGCCTCGCCGGAACGGTCCGCAGCGCCGACGGCACCCCCATCGTGAACGCGATGGTCGTCGTCACCGACGTGCGCGGCGACGTCGTCGGCACCGGCCGCACCGACGCGGACGGCCGCTACACGTTCAACGACATCGTGTCCGGCGGCTACACGCTCGCCGTCAGCGCCGCCGCGCACCGCCCGGTCGCGATGCCGGTGGAGGTCACCGGCAACGGCCAGACGCGGCTGGACGTGGAGATGCCGCCCGGCGCCCGCATCCGCGGGACGGTCCGCAACGAGACGGGCGAACCGGTCGGGGACGCGCGGGTCACGCTCGTCGACGCCGCCGGCAACGTCATCGCGATGGTCATCACCGGACCCGACGGCGAGTACGCCTTCACCGACCTCACCGGTGGCCAGTACACGGTGATCGCGTCCGGATATCCTCCGGTCGCGACCGGCCTGTCGCTTTCCGGCGGCGGGCTGGACGACCACGACCTCAAGCTCGGCTACCCGGACGAGTGACGGACCCGAGCGAGCCGGGCCGCCCGCAAGCGGCGGCCACGAGACACGGAACCTGGAGTGCGGGTCGTTGATGGACGCGAACCGAGGTCTGCGCGGAACGGTGCGGACGAAGGACGGCTGGGCGGTGCGGCACGCCATCGTCACGGTCACGAGCCTGGCGGGCGAACAGGTCGCGCGCGAGCAGACCGGGGAGGACGGCGTGCTCGCCGCCGGCCCGCTGCCCCCCGGCACCTACACGGTGATCGTGACGGCCATGGGCTTCCAGCCCGCCGCCGCCACGATGATCGTGTCCAGCGCGGGCAGCGCCGACATCGGCAGGATCGTCCTCGGCCGGGCGGGCGGCACCGAGCTCCCGCCGCCCGGCGTCTGGACGATCGACCCGGCGCACTCCAACATCGGCGCCGTCGCCCAGCACCTCGGCCTGTCGAGCGTCCGCGGCCGGTTCGCCGCCTTCGAGGGGCGCATCGAGATCGCCGAGCCGGTCGAGGAATCCCGCGTGACGGCGCGCATCGAGGCGGCGTCCATCGACACCGGCAACAAGATGCGCGACGACCACCTGCGCTCGGCCGACTTCCTGAACGCCGACGTCCACCCCGTCCTCACCTACGAGGGCGACGGGCTGACCGGCGCCGGCCCCGACCGCTGGACCGTCCACGGCCGCCTGACCCTGAACGGCATCACCCAGCCCGTCGACCTCGACATGACCTACCTCGGCATGGGCACCGACCCATGGGGCGGCCTCCGCGCCGCCTTCCGCGCCACCGCCGAACTGCCCCGCACCGACTTCGGCATCCGCTTCAACCAGATCCTCGAAGCGGGCATCTCCCTCGTCGGCGAAAGCCTGAAGGTCGAGCTGGAGATCCAAGCCGTCCAAGGCGAAGCCCTGCCGTAAGACCGTCCAGCCGCGCACTGACCTAAGCCATCACCGCGACCGCGCAACAACCTCGCTGGTTGCGATCGCGTCCGAAGGCAGGTTCGAGCCTGCGAGAACCTGATCGCGCAGCGAGCCGCCAAGGCGAGTCGGAGCGATGCCAGCGATCGCCCGCTTTTTCGACGATGGAGGGCCGCCAGGCCCGAAGGAGGAGAAAAAGCAATCAAGAACGGAGCTGGCGGACCAGGGCGTTGGCGGAGGGGCGGTCGGGGGAGCCGGTGACGACGACTTTCCCGTCGGTGATGGCCATGTCGACGCGCGGCAGCGTGACCAGGCGGTCGCGGACGACGAAGGCGAGGTCGCGGCCGACCGTCGCGCGGGTCAGTTCGGCGAAAGCGCGGCGGTCGCCGGGGCGCAGCGTCACCGCGACGTCGTACCCGCCCGGCCTCACCCGCGACTTCTGCACGCGCAGGTCGGCGACCTTGTGGATCGCGATCCCCTGGGTGAGCCGGTAGCAGGTCGCCCCGGTGGCGGCCTGCCCGGTGATGCCCTGCGTCCCGGCGGGGCACGGCCCCGGCAGCACCTGCGCGACCGGGTAGACGTGCAGCGGCGCGGCCAGCGTCACCGGGCGCGTCCGCATCGAGGACGCGATCATCCCGCCGGTGACCGCGACGGCCGCGATCAGCAGGCCGAGCGTCAGCACCATGACCAGCATCGCCGACCGGTGCTGGTCGGCGGCCCTCGCGGGCGCGGCCTCCCGGTACGCGCGGCCCCGGCGCCGCGCCGCCCGGCTCCGCTTCATCTCCGCGGCTTCCCGCTGCCGCTGCGCGGCCCGCGCCCGCCGCCTCTCGGCCTCGGTGCCCGGCGGCCGCGCGGCCGCCGGGAGGACGGCCGTCGTGGCCTGCGAGCGCCGGTTCGCGTCCCGGAGGCTCTCCTGGCCCAGCGCCTCCGCGGGGTCGCGGCCCGGCTCCGACCCGGTCTTCATGGGACGGGTGTCCGCGGTGGGCGAGGCCTCCCCGGGCGGGCCGGGGACGGGAGGCTGGGGCCGCGTCGTCTCGGCCGCGTCCTCGGGGATGACCGGGGCGGGCGGGGGCGGCCACTTCAGGCTCGGGTCAGGGGCCGCCGGTTCGGGGGACGGGGCGGGAGGCGCCGGGGCGGGGGCGGGTTTCTCGTCCCGCTGAGGACCCTTGTTACGGCGCGGTATGACCCGCATCGTCACCTCCCGGTTCGTGATCCCCTCAGTCTGTCAGGCGGAGACGCCGCCGCGCACGGCCTCCCGCCCGGAAGACCACGGCGGACCGGCGGCCGACCGGCACGTGGGAGACCGTGCCCCGTCCGAAGGGTTTCAAAGCGCGAAAAGGCCCGGCCCCGGTGCAGCGGGGCCGGGCCTGCGGAGACGCCGTCTAGTCGATGCGCCAGGTGTCGCCGCTGCCGAGCAGGGCCGCGAGGTCGCCCTCGCCCTGCGCCTGGACGGCCTCGTCGAGCTGGGCCCGCATCAGCTCGTCGTAGGACGGGCGGTCGACGTCCCGGAAGATGCCGATCGGGGTGTGCTCGAACGCCGGCTGGTCCAGCCGCGACAGCGCGAACGCCTGCGACGGGTCCGGGTTGTGGGCGTCGTGCACGGCGATCTCGGCCGGGTCGACGTCCGCGACGTTCACGACCTCGAACGACCCGGTCGGGGTGCGGCGCAGCGCCTTGGAGCGGTCCGCCCCGAAGACGATCGGCTGGCCGTGCTCCAGCCGGACGGTGACGTCGTCGCGCACCTCGGCGTCCTTCAGCGGGTCGAACGCGCCGTCGTTGAAGATGTTGCAGTTCTGGTAGATCTCGACGAGCGCGGTGCCGCGGTGCTGCGCGGCGGCCCGCAGGACCGACTGCAGGTGCTTGCGGTCGGAGTCGATGGTGCGGGCGACGAACGTGCCCTCCGCGCCGATCGCGAGCGACAGCGGGTTGAAGGGGGCGTCGAGCGAGCCCATCGGCGTCGACTTGGTGATCTTTCCGATCTCCGAGGTCGGCGAGTACTGGCCCTTCGTCAGCCCGTAGATCCGGTTGTTGAACAGAAGGATCTTGAGGTTGACGTTGCGGCGCAGCGCGTGGATCAGGTGGTTGCCGCCGATGGACAGCGAGTCGCCGTCCCCGGTCACCACCCACACCGACAGGTCCGGGCGGGACGTGGCGAGGCCCGTCGCGATCGCGGGCGCGCGGCCGTGGATCGAGTGGAACCCGTAGGTGTTCATGTAGTACGGGAACCGCGACGAGCAGCCGATGCCGGAGATGAACGTGATGTTCTCGCGGCGCAGCCCGAGCTCGGGAAGGAACGACTGGACGGCCGCGAGGATCGCGTAGTCACCGCACCCGGGGCACCAGCGCACCTCCTGGTCGGTCTTGAAGTCCTTCATCGTCTGCTTCCCGTCCGCCTTCGGGACGAGGGAGAGCAGGCCGTGGCCGCTCGCCGAGCCGTTGCCGTTGCCGTTCGGCGAGCCGCCGCCGTTGGCCGAACCGTTGCCGTTGGCTCCGATGTCACTCACTGTCGATCACATCCTGGATGACGCCCTGGAGCTCCTCGGCCTTGAAGGGCAGGCCGCGGACCTGGTTGTAGCCGATCACGTCGATGAGCAGCCGGCCGCGCAGCAGCAGGCCGAGCTGGCCGAGGTTGATCTCAGGGACGATCACCTTGTCGTAGGAGCGCAGCACCTCGGGCAGGTTCGCGGGGAACGGGTTGAGGTGCCGCAGGTGGGCCTGGGCGACGGTGTGCCCGGACGCCCGGACGCGCCGGACGGCCGCGGAGATGGCCCCGTACGTCCCGCCCCAGCCCATCACCAGGACGCGGGCCGCGCCGGACGGGTCGTCCACGGCGAGCGGCTCGATGTCGTTGGCGATCCCGTCGATCTTGGCCTGGCGGAGCCGGACCATGCGGTCGTGGTTGGCCGGGTCGTAGGAGATGTTGCCGGTGACGTCGGCCTTCTCCAGGCCGCCGATCCGGTGCTCCAGCCCGGCGGTGCCGGGCACCGCCCACGGGCGGGCGAGGGTGGCCGGGTCGCGCTCGAACGGCTGGAACTCCTCCTGCGACGGCTGGGCGAAGTCCGGCTCGATCGTCGGCAGGGTCGCCACGTCCGGAAGCCGCCACGGCTCGGAGCCGTTGGCGAGGTAGCCGTCCGACAGCAGGATGACCGGCGTGCGGTACTTCACCGCGATCCGCGCCGCCTCGATCGCCGCGTCGAAGCAGTCCGACGGGGACTGCGGCGCGATCACCGGGACGGGCGCCTCGCCGTTGCGGCCGTACATGGCCTGGAGCAGGTCGGCCTGCTCGGTCTTGGTGGGCAGCCCGGTGGAGGGGCCGGCCCGCTGCACGTCGATGACGAGCAGCGGCAGCTCGGTCGCGACGCCGAGGCCGATGGTCTCGCTCTTGAGCGCGAGGCCGGGCCCCGACGTGGTGGTGACGCCGAGCGACCCGCCGAACGAGGCGCCGAGCGCCGCGCCGACCGCGGCGATCTCGTCCTCGGCCTGGAAGGTGCGCACGCCGAACCGCTTGTGCTTGGAGATCTCGTGCAGGATGTCGGACGCCGGCGTGATCGGGTAGGAGCCGAGGAAGATCGGCAGCCCGCTCTGCACGCCCGCCGCGACCAGCCCGTACGCCAGCGCGAGGTTCCCGGTGATGTTGCGGTAGAGCCCCGGCTCGTGCTCGGCCGGCTTGATCTCGTACTGCACCGAGAACGCCTCGGTGGTCTCGCCGTAGGACCAGCCCGCCTGGAAGGCCGCGATGTTGGCCTTCATGATCTCGGGCTTGCTGGCGAACTTGCGCTCCAGAAAGGCCAGTGTCCCCTCGGTGGGACGGTGGTACAGCCACGACAGGAGCCCGAGCGCGAACATGTTCTTCGCGCGCTCGGCGTCCTTCTTGGAGATGTCGAAGTCCTCGAGCGCCTTCACCGTCATCGAGGTCAGCGGCAGCGCGTGGACCCGGTACTCCGACAGCGAGCCGTCCTCGACGGGGCTGGCCGCGTAGCCGACCTTGGCGAGGTTGCGCTTGCTGAACTCGTCGGTGTTGACGATGAGGTCGGCGCCGTTCGGGAGATCCCCGAGGTTCGCCTTGAGGGCGGCGGGGTTCATCGCGACCAGGACGTTGGGCGCGTCGCCCGGCGTGAGGATGTCGTGGTCGGCGAAGTGCAACTGGAAACTGGACACGCCGGGGAGGGTCCCGGCGGGGGCGCGGATTTCGGCCGGGAAGTTCGGCAACGTGGAAAGGTCGTTGCCGAACGCCGCGGTCTCCTGGGTGAAGCGGTCGCCGGTCAGCTGCATGCCGTCGCCGGAGTCTCCGGCGAAGCGAATGATGACGCGGTCGAGCTGCTGGACCTGTTTGGTCACAGAGGAAGACCTCCTCGACGCGCAGCATCCGTCCTGGGGGAGGCACCCAGGATCGTGATGCTACTTAGGCTTACCTTCATGGTATGTCCGGGACGGGATGGGTTAGCGGGGACGGGCCGCACACCGGGATGACCGCGCGGGGAAGGCGCGCGTGTCCCGTCCGGCGGCGGTGGCCGCGCGTCATGGAGGCGAGCGACGGGCGGCGAACGCTCCGCGGGTCCTATCGGGCGATACGACCTGCACGGGTCCCCGGGTTCATCCCGAACACAGGCAGCTGCGCTGGCGGCACAGGTCGACGTGCAGACGCCGGACCAGCAGCCGCGCGGGACTCGTCGAGGAGCATCCGCTCCCCAGAGGCGTGGAGTTCACGACCCGAAGTGTAGACATCCGGAATCCCGTTCGACCGCACCGCCCCTCGGCGTGGGGCTCATGGTGTCCCTGGTGTCTGGGATGTGGCGATTTCCGGCGGCCCCGAGCGCTTGCCGGACGGCTCGCCCGACACCGTCGGACCCGGCGTGCCCGCGGCCGCCTTCACCACCGCCTTGCGCTCGCGGTCGACGCGGGCGAGGAGTTTCGGCACGTCGGCGACGTCGACGGCCTCGCCGACGACGCGCGCCTTCGCCTCGTAGGGGTAGGAGCCGGGGTTGTCGAGGGCGGCGCGCATCCAGTGCCGCCACAGTTTGCTCGTCACGGTGCAACGCAGGACGATCGACCGGTTGGCCGGGACCGGTCCCGACCCTGTGCACCCCCCCAGCGGCTCGCCCTTGGAGGAGAGCGCCGCCCGCAGCGCCGCGCGCGCGCCGTGCGGCACCGTCGCGGGCTCGGTGAGCGTGGCGGGCATGCTCACCGTGCAGCCGCTGGTGTTCTGGTCGCAGTTGCTGAACGCCAGCGTCCCCGGTGTGAAGCGCAGGCCGGGATCGAACGCGCCCCCGAGCCGGGCCACCCGCGGACGCAGCTCGGCGAACAGCGTCGCCGGGGCCGCCACGGGCGCGACGGTGAAGCGCTGCGCCGCCTGCCCCTCCGGCCGGACCGCCAGCAGCTGGTGCGGGGCCTCCGCCGTGAGCACGTACTCCGCGCCTGACGCCTTCGCGCCTGACGCCTTGACCCTGAAGGCGCGGACGCCGTTCACGTCCTCCGTGGGCGGCTTCGCCGGGGCCTTCGCCAGCGACTTGGCGATCGCCTTGGGCCCGAGGACGTCCGGGACGTCGAAACCGGGCACCGACGCGGGCGCCTTGGACCAGCGTCCCGCGTAGTACTCCGGGTGCGCGACGCCGCTCGCGTAGGTCTGCCAGAAGGCCGTCCCGGCCCTGATGAAGGTGTCGCCGCCGATCGCGACGACCTCCGCCGTCAGCACGCCCGCCGTGAGCGTGCCGCTCGCGGCCCCCGCCGGTGTCACGCGCAGCCGCGCCTGGACGGGCCGGCCGCTGATCGTCAGGGTGCCGTCGTAGCGCAGGCCCGTCCCGGCGGTGAGGGTCCGGCCCGCCGCGACCGTCCACGCCGGAGGCGGAGCCGGCGCGGTCGCCTTCGGCTTCCTCTTCGGGGCTTCCTCGCCGCCGGTGAGCGCCACGGCCGCCACGGCTCCGACCACCACGACGGCGGCCGCCGCCCCGGCGGCGACGAGCACGCGCCTGCCGCGAGGCTTGCGCTGCCGCCCCGGCGGGACGGGACCGCTCTGCGAGAACGCCGCGCCCGGCTCGCCCGGGACGCCCGCGTCAGGCGCGAAGCCGGCGCCGGAGGAGGCGGCGGAGACCGGCGCCGGGGGGACGAACGAGGGCGTGCCGCGCGGATCGGTGGGGGTCGCGCCCGGGTCCGAGCCGGGGGACCCCGTGTGAGCCGCCTCCGCATCGGATGGCGGGGCCTGGCCCCCGGCGACGCGGACGTCCCCGGGGTGGGGGCCCTGCGGGACGGGAGCGCCCTGGTGGGGGCCGCCGTCCGGGCGGGAGGCGTCTCCGGACTCGTCCGGGGACGGGGGTCGGGAAGAGGCCGTCGGTGACGGCTCGTCCTGTTCAGCGCTCACTCGGGGCTCACTCTGCTCACTTCCGGGGCCAGGTGCCGGCCCGACCGTCAGACACAAAGCAAGGGGTCATGGAGGCGTCCCCCGGTGGGTGCCGACGGGCTCGGGAACGTTCCGGGGGGGAAGGGCGGCCGCCGGGCCCTGGAGGGGCCGTCCACAAAGAGCATAAGGGTGCCCGGCGGCGCGTCCTCCCGGAACGGGAGGAGCGCCACCGGGCACCCTCATGGACGCGGGTCAGCGCGCGGGGCGCCTCACCTGCGGCGTCATTCGCTGTCGAGGCCGTTCTGCAGAGCGGACACCTCGGCGGAGGTGGCGCCGATCACCTTGTACTCGGCGTGCTTGAAGAACGTGCCGCCGGTCGCCTTCGCCCAGCTCGTCCACGCGCTGCTCACGACCCGGCAGCTCGCCCACTGGGAGAGGGTGCTGGAGATCGTGATGCGGGTGGTGCAGTTGCCGAGGTCGCGGCCGGTCAGCGTGCCGGCGGTGAGCCGGAACCGGACGTCGACCGTGACGGGCTTCTCCACGTCGTACGGGGGCCGGATCTTGGCCTCGACCGTGCAGCCGGTGTTGCCGTTGCAGCCGCCCTTCTTCCACTCCTCGACGGTCGGCTTCGACGAGCCGTTGAAGGAGTCCTTCAGCTCGCCCATGCTGGTGCGCATGTCGGAGATGATGGACGAGGCGTCGCCGGAGTCCTTCGGCGTGACGTCCAGCGCGACCCGCGGCGTGGTCGCCTCGTAGCGGATCAGCTCGGCGTCGTCCTCGTCGGTGATGTAGAGCGTGGAGGAGAAGGTGCTGAACTTGAGCGCCTTCTTGCCCATCCACGTCGTCTCGATCGGCTTGACGCGCGACAGCCGGGCCGAGCGGATCTTGCTCGCCAGCGCCGTCGGCGACAGCTGCTCCTTGAAGTCGAGGTCGAGCTCGTCCGCGCTCAGCCGGCCCCACTGCTCACCCGAGGTGAGGTAGTAGGGGTCGTCGGTGGAGGAGATCTGCCGCGTCCAGTAGGACCTGTCGCCCTTCACGAACAGCTTGCCGTCGGCCGACAGCACGGTGACCTGGTCGGTGTTCCAGGTGACGGGTCCCATGGCGCGGCCGCCCTTGGTGACGTTCAGTTCGCCGCGCAGCGTCTCGCTGCCGCCGAACGTGCCCTTCAGCGAGACCGCGCGGGCGGCGTCCATGTTGGTCGCGGCCGCGGTCAGCTTCTCCTCGGGGGACTTGCCGCCGCCCTTGGCCACCACGAACACCACGACCGCGATGATCACCAGCAGGACGAGGCCGCCGCCGATGAGGCCGATCACCAGGCCACCGCCACCACCGCGCCTCGGCGGCGGCATGGGCGGGCCCATCGGCCCGCCGGGGGGCGGGGGGAAGAAGGGGGGCGGTGTTCCGGGACCTCCGAAGCCGCCGGGCGGGGGCGGTCCGCCGGGGCCGCCGGGACCGGGCCCGCCCGGGCCCGCTGGCGGCGGCGGAGGCGGCCAGGAGGCCCCACCCGGGGATTCCCAGCCCGGGGGAGGCGGGGGGTTGCTCATCCGGTCACGTCCTTCCAGGTCAAAACCGACCCATGCGAACCTAGTGTGCAGCAAGAGCATGACATTGTGATCCTCCAGGGTGGAGGTACGACGTCACACTCGTCGATGCTGCTTCGCGAGATACTGGATGTGACGCACGCGAGGAGGATCTGGTGCATAACTATTTCGACACATATGTCGTTCTGGTCGTGTTGCTCCTCGTGGGCGCCGGGCTCGTCGGGGGAGCTCTCGCGGCGAACCGCCTGCTGCGGCCCCATCGTCCCACGGTCGAGAAGCTCACGACGTACGAGTGCGGCGTCGACCCCGTCGGCGAGGGCTGGGCCCACTCCTACGTGCGCTATTACGTCTTCGCCTACCTCTACGTGGTGTTCGCGGTGGACGCGGTGTTCCTCTTCCCCTGGGCGACCGTCTTCTCCGCCCCCGGCTACGGGGCGACGACGCTCGGCGAGATGTTCGTCTTCCTGGCGTTCCTGGCCGCGGGCCTCGCCTACGCGGGCAAGAAGGGCGTCCTGTCCTGGGTCTGACCCCTCGGGCGCTGTAACAATGGCGTCGTGGGCACCATCGATCTTCCTCCGCCGAGCGTCGGGCCGCTGTCGCGGCTCGCGCCCAAGCCGATCAGGTTCGTGCTCAACTGGGGCCGCCGCTACTCGCTGTGGGTCTTCAACTTCGGCCTGGCCTGCTGCGCCATCGAGTTCATCGCGACGTCGATGAGCCGGCACGACTTCATCCGGCTCGGCGTCATCCCGTTCGCGCCGGGCCCCCGGCAGGCCGACCTGATGGTCGTCTCCGGCACCGTCAGCGACAAGATGGCCCCCGCGGTGCGCCGCCTCTACGAGCAGATGCCCGAACCCAAGTACGTCATCTCCTTCGGCGCCTGCTCCAACTGCGGCGGCCCGTACTGGGACTCCTACTGCGTGACCAAGGGCGTCGACCAGATCATCCCGGTGGACGTCTACGTGCCCGGCTGCCCGCCCCGCCCGGAGGCGCTGCTGCAGGGCATCGTCCACCTCCAGGAGAAGATCGCCGGCGAGTCGCTGGGCGACCGCTACGGCGGGGACGGCGGCGGTGAGCCCGTCGCCCCGCCGCCGGCGCCGCGTCCGCTCCCGGCCACCGTCCTGCGCCGCCCGCTCCAGCCGCCGCCCCCGTCCGACCAGCACGAGACCTTCGATCACTGGCACAGCCTGGAGGACGACGGCCACGAGGCCGAGCCCCCGAAGGACGAGGCCGCGGAGACCGAGGCCGCGGAGACCGAGGCCGCGGACAACGAGACGCTGCCCGTCCAGCACGTCGGCGACGCGGAGGTCTCGGCCGAGCGTGAGGCGCCGCCCGTCAAGCCGACCGACACGACGCAGCCCGTCCGGCATCTCCCCGAGGCCGCGCCGGAGCCGCCCGCCGATCCGACCGACGTCACCCAGCCCGTCCGGCACCTGGGTGACGTCGAAGTTTCGGCCGAGCCCGGACCGGAGCCCGAGGCGCCGCCCGTCCGGCCGGAGGACACGACGCCGCCCGCCGGGCCGACGGACACGACGCAGCCCGTCCACCTCGTCGAGGACCAGTACGTCACCGCGCCCGTTCCGGTGGTGGAGGACGACGATCCGGGCGCGGACCCGTCGCACGATCCCTCGATCATCCCCGGCCTGGTGGACGACGACCACGACGACCAGATCGGACGCGACCGATGAGCCCGCGACCCACGGGTGCGGAGCTCGCGGACGCCTGGACGGCGCGCTTCGGCGACGAGGTCACCACCGAGGAGACCTTCGGCGGGCTGGCCGTCGGGGTGGCGCCCGAGCTCTGGGTGGACGCGCTCACCTTCGCGCGCGACGACCTGGCCTGCGGCTTCTTCGACTGGCTGACCGGCGTCGACGAGATGGAGGACGGCTTCGCGGTCGTCGTCCACGTGTACTCGCTGGAGCGCCGCCACCACCTGCTGGTCCGCACGCGCGTCACGAAGCGGGCGCCCGTGCTGGCGACGGCGACGGGCGTCTACCGGGGCGCCGGGTGGCACGAGCGGGAGACGGCGGAGATGTTCGGCATCCTCTTCGAGGGCCACCCGAACCTCGTCCCCCTGCTGCTGCCCGACGGTTTCGAGGGCCACCCGCTGCGCAAGGACTTCGTGCTCGCCGCCCGCGTCGCCAAGCCGTGGCCGGGCGCGAAGGAACCGGGCGAGTCGGGGCACGGGGCGCCGAGCCGCCGCCGCGTCCGTCCGCCCGGGGTCCCGGAGGGCTGGGGGCCCAATGCTTGAGGTCGTGGTCAAGCTGGTGCTGGTCGCGGGCGCGTTCGCGGTGCTCCCGCTGCTGGTGGGGCAGGCCGAGCACAAGGTAATGGCGCACATGCAGGGCCGTCTCGGCCCCATGTACGCGGGCGGTTTCCACGGCTGGGCGCAGCTCGTCGCCGACGGCGTCAAGTTCGCGCAGAAGGAGGACGTGGTCCCGCGCGACGCCGACCGGTGGGTGTTCAGGCTGGCGCCGGGCGTGGCGATCGTCCCGTACCTGCTGGTGCTGCTGGTGGTCCCGGTCGGGCCCGGCGGGCAGGTCGCGCTCGACCTCGGCCCCGGGGTGTTCTTCGCGCTCGCCGTGATGGGCGTCGGCGTGATCGGCGCGATCATGGCGGGCTGGGCGAGCGCGAACAAGTACTCGCTGCTCGGCGGGATGCGGGTCGCGGCGCAGCTGATGTCCTACGAGCTGCCGATGGTGTTCGCGGCGTCGTCGGTGGCGATGGCGGCGGGGAGGCTGTCGCTCCAGGGCGTCGTGGAGGAGTGGCGCTGGTGGTGGCTGCCGTGGCAGGCGGTCGGAGGCGTGGTCTTCTTCGTCGCGGGCCTGGCGGAGCTGAGGCGCCCGCCGTTCGACATGCCGGTCGCCGACTCGGAGATCATCTTCGGCCCGTACACGGAGTACGGCGGGCTGCGCTTCGCGCTGTTCATCCTGGCCGAGTACGCCGGGATCGTCGTGCTGTGCGCGCTGACGACCGTGCTGTTCCTCGGCGGGTGGAAGGGCCCGTTCCTGAACACCGAGCTGGGCTGGCTCTGGACGCTGCTGAAGGTCGCCGTGCTGGCGTTCTGCGTGATCTGGCTGCGGGTCAGCTACCCGCGCATGCGCGAGGACCAGCTGCAGAAGCTCGCCTGGGCGTGGCTCGTCCCGCTGTCGCTGGCCCAGCTCGCGCTGACCGGCGTCCTCAGGGTCGCCCTCTGAGCGCCCCCGGCGCCCGGAGGTCAGCGGAGGAAGATCGTGAAGTCGGCGAGCTGGGGGAGGACGTCCGGCGGGACGTCGGCGTCGACGGCCATCTCCTCGGCGGAGACGAACCCGCCCGTCTGCGCGCGGCGGCGGACGATGCGGTCGGCGAGCTCCGGGGTCATGCCGGGCAGGGCCTCGATGATCCCGCGGGGGGCGTGGTTGACGTCCACGAGCCCGCCGTCGTCGTAGGCGCGCGGCATGTCGGGGCGGCCGATGCGCAGCTCTCGGGCGAGCGCCGGGTCCTCGGCGGCGAGCGCGCGGGCCTGCTCGCGCAGCGACCGCCGGTACTTGGCGACCTCGATCGCGTGCTCGTTCAGCACGTTGCGGGGGATCTCGCGGGGGAACACCGACGACCGGACGGCGAACGCGTGCCCCGTCCCGGCGATCCACAGCAGGAGCATCATGAACGAGCCGATGACGAGGAAGAACGGGTCGCCGGACTGGAGCATCATCAGCACGGCCGCCGTGCCGGCGCCGTAGCCGGCCGCGGTGCCCCCGAGTCCCATGGACCGCCGCCGGGCGGCCGCGTACAGGAACGAGGCCGGGGTCCCGAAGCCGAGGGTGACGAAGGGCACGAAAGCCCACACGATGCCGCGGGCCGTCTCCGGGGTGGGCGCCGGAATGGGCGACGGCATGGGCGGCTGCGGGGCCACGGGCGGACCCGGATACGGAGGGCGCCATCCGGGCGACGTGCGCGGGGGCCGCGCGGGCCCCGGCGGGGGCCGGTGAGGAAGATCGGGCTGGTCGGACGCCGGCCGGGAGCGGGGCTCGGGCTCGGGACCATAGGGGCGCTCCGCGTGATGACCCACATGCCCTCCCCGGCCGCAAGCCTGCGCTCTAGCACCCGACCTATACCTCGTTGGACGAACGCCGAACCCGCCGCGTTCCCCCCGCGCCGAACGTGCGCAATCATGGGGCGGTGGGACGGCTACCAGGAGGCGGGCTGGCCAAGGGGCTGGCGGTCACGTTGCGGACGATGACGCGGCGGTCCATAACGCGCCAGTACCCCGAAGTTCAACCGGACCTGCCGCCGCGCAGCAGGGGCGTCATCGCGCTGTTCGAGGAGAACTGCACGGTGTGCATGCTGTGCGCCCGAGAGTGTCCCGACTGGTGCATCTACATCGATTCGCACAAGGAGACCCTCCCGGCCGAAGGCGGCGGGCGGCCCCGGACCCGCAACGTCCTCGACCGGTTCGCGATCGACTTCGCGCTGTGCATGTACTGCGGCATCTGCATCGAGGTGTGCCCGTTCGACGCGCTGTTCTGGTCGCCGGAGTTCGAGTACGCCGAGTACGACATCGCCGAGCTGACGCACGAGAAGGAGCGGCTGCGGGAGTGGATGTGGACCGTCCCGCCGCCGCAGGCGCACGACCCGTCCGCCGAGCCTCCGAAGGAGGTGGCCGCGGCGGAGAAGGCCGCCGCGCGGGCCGCCCGGTCTCCCCGCACGGGCCCGCCCCCGGGGCCGGGGGAGCGCGGATGAGCGGCCAGGAGATCGTGTTCACGCTGCTCGGCGTGGTGGCGGTCGGCTCCGCGGTCCTCGTGGTCACGACGCGGCAGCTCGTCCACGCGGCGCTGTGGCTGGTGGTGTCGTTCGGCGCGCTCGCGGGCGGCTACCTCGTCCTCACCGCGGAGTTCGTGGCCTGGGTGCAGGTCCTCATCTACGTCGGCGCCGTCGTGGTGCTGCTGCTGTTCGGGGTCATGCTGACGCGGGCGCCGATCGGGGAGTCCGCCGACCTCGACTCCGGGAACCGGTGGGCCGCGCTGGCCGTCGCCGCAGCGACGGCCGCCGTCCTGGTCACCGTGATGGTCATGGGGTTCGGCGGCGCGCGGATGCCGCTGCGCGCGGGCGGCGGGTCGGCGGAGGAGCTCGGCGGCGCCGTGTTCCGGACGTGGGTGCTGCCGTTCGAGATCCTGTCGGTGCTGCTGCTGGCGTCGCTGGTCGGCGCGATCGTCCTGTCGCGGTCCGACATCCGGGCCCGGCCGGCCGCCGAGGCGGAGCCGGACCGCGGGGCCGCCGGGAAGCCGGGCGCGAAGCCCGGCGGGAAGGCCGGCGGCTGATGCATCTCGCCTACCCGACGGTCGTCGCCGCCCTGCTGTTCTCCGTCGGCGTGTACGGGGTGCTGGCGCGCCGCAACGCGATCCTCGTCCTGATGTCGGTCGAGCTGATGCTGAACGCGGTGAACCTCAACCTCGTCACGTTCGACGTCTGGTACCGGGACCGCCTGCACGGCGGCCAGGTCCTCACGCTGTTCACCATCGTGATCGCCGCGGCGGAGATCGGGCTCGGCCTCGCGATCGTGCTGCTGGTGTTCCGCAACCGGCAGATGATCGACGTCGACCGCCTCCGCGCCCTCTCCGAGGACGCGAAGGACACCGAGGGCATCGAGGTCGCGGCCCCCCGCCCGGCCGGACGCGCATCCGCGGGAGGGGACGCCGCTCCCGAACCGGCGCCCGCCCACGAGGAGGCGGCGCCGTGATCTGGCTCGCGTCCCTCGTCGCGCTGCCGCCGTTCCTCGCCGCCTTCGCCGGCATGCTGTTCGGCCCGTCCCTGACCCGGGTCCTGCGCGGCGCCCCCGCGGGGTCGCCGCTGCGCAACGGCCCCGCGCTGATCGCGTGCGCGCCGGTCGCGGTGTCGCTCGTCCTGTCGGCGGTCGTCGCGTTCGCCGTCTGGCGCGACCCCGGCGAGCGCACCGGCGCGCTCACCCTCGTCGAGACCGGGTCGGTGCCGATCAGGGTCGGGCTCCAGGTGGACGGCCTGGCCGCGGTGGTCGGCCTCATGGTCTGCTGCGTGGCGCTCGCCGTCCAGGTGTTCTCGGTCGCGTACATGTCCGCCGACCGCCGGTACTCCTCCTACGCCGCGTTCATCTCGCTGTTCACGTCCGCGATGCTGCTGGTCGTCTACTCCGGCGACCTGCTCGTCCTGTATGCCGGCTGGGAGGTCATGGGCATCTGCTCGTACTTCCTGATCGGGCACCACTGGGAGGAGCGGGCCAACTCGCGGGCGGCGGTCAAGGCGTTCCTCGTCACGCGGCTCGGCGACGTCGGCTTCCTCATCGGCGTGATCGTGCTCGGCGCGGGCGCCGGGACGTTCCAGATCGACCGGATCGTCCGGACGGCCGGCGACCTCCCCCAGTCGACGGCGACGGCGGCCGCGCTGCTGCTGCTCGCCGGGGTCGCGGGCAAGAGCGCCCAGTTCCCGCTGCACACCTGGCTCCCGGACGCCATGGCGGGCCCCACGCCGATCAGCGCCCTCATCCACGCGGCGACGATGGTCGCGGCGGGGATCTACGTCGTGGCGCGCCTGGACGGGGTGTTCCTCGCGGCGCCGACCGCGCTCGCCGTCCTGGGCGTCCTCGCGGTGGTCTCCATGGTCGGCTCGGCGTGCGCGGCCCTCGCCCAGGACGACCTGAAACGCGTCCTGGCGTACTCCACGATCAGCCAGCTCGCCGTCATGGCCGCCGGTCTCGCGGTGGGCGCGAAGTCGGCCGCGGTCTTCCACCTGCTCACGCACGCGGCGTTCAAGGCGCTGCTGTTCCTCGCCGCCGGATGCGTCATCGTGACCGCAGGGTCGAACATGCTCGCCCACTACGGAGGCCTGCGGCGCGGCATGCCCCTCACGTTCTGGTCGATGACCGTGGGTTTCGCCGCCCTCGCGGGCGTCCCGCCGTTCAGCGGATGGTTCAGCAAGGACGCCGTCATCGAGGCCGCCCAACACGCCGCCCTGCATGGCGGCGAGGTCACATCGGGCGGGATCGCGTGGCTGGTCTATCTCGGATTGCTCGTCACGGTCGTCCTGACGGCCGCCTACGCGATGCGTGCGTGGTTGATGACGTTCTTCGGTGAGCATCGCGGAACCTACGAAGTCCGCGATCCGGGGCGCGTCATGCCGTGGACCGTGGCGGCGCTGGCCGTCCCCGCCGCGATCCTCGGATTCTTCGGTCTCGGGGCTACGGAGCTGCGGCCCCAACTCGGAGCCTCGCTGCTCAGCGTCCTACTGCTCGCGGTGGGCGCGGGCGGGGCCTTCCTGGTGTGGAACCGCGATCCGGCCTTGGATCCCGCGCGCGCGCTCGGCCCCGTCCGTACCGTCTTCGCGCGGGCCTTCTTCGTGGACGAGCTCTATGCGGCGGTCATCGTCCGACCCGTCCAGACCCTGGCGCGTCACGTCGTCCAGTTCGACCAGCGCGGCGTGGACGCCGCCGTCATCGGCACCGGACGGGGCGCCCGGCGGCTCGGCGGCCTGGTCAGATTCGTCCAGAACGGAAACCCGCAGACCTACCTCACCGGCCTGCTCGCCGGAGTCGCCGCCATCGCGGCCGCGGTGGTGATCTTCCAGTGATCTTCGTGCTGATGATGGCGATCCCGCTGCTCGGGGCGCTGGCGATGCTCGTCCCGGCGAACCGGTTCCTGCGCACCGGGTTCGCCGTCCGCGCGTTCGGGACGGCGGTGTCCGCCGCGACCCTCCTCGTCGCGCTCTCGGCGCTGACCGCGTTCGACTTCGCCGACACGTCCCGCATGCAGTTGGAGGTCGACCGGCCCTGGGCGCCCGCCATCGGCCTGCGCTTCCACCTCGGCGTCGACGGCATCTCCCTGCCGCTCGTCGTGCTGACCGCCCTGCTGACGTTCCTGTGCTTCCTCTACACGCTGCGGCACCCGCCGGAAGGCGGCCGGATCCGGCTGCTGACCGCGCTGCTGCTCGTCCTGGAGGTCGGGATGCTCGGCACCTTCACCGCACTCGACCTCGTCCTGTTCTTCGTGTTCTTCGAGACCGTCCTGGTCCCCATGTACGTGGTGATCATGCTGTGGGGCGGGACGGGACGCCGCGCCGCCGCCACCAAGTTCATCCTCTACACGCTCCTCGGCTCCGGGCTCCTGCTCGCCGGGATGCTGCTCGTCGGCGTCGAGGCCGGCACGCTCGACATGACCGACCTGGCCGCCCGGCACGGATCCGGCCTGTCGCACGGACTCCAGGTCACGGCGTTCGCCCTGATGGGCATCGGGTTCGCGGTCAAGGCACCGATGTGGCCGCTGCACACCTGGCTGCCGGACGCGCACACCGAGGCCCCCACGGTCGGGTCCGTCCTGCTGGCCGGGGTGCTGCTGAAGATGGGCACCTACGGCCTCGTCCGCGTCGCGCTCCCGCTCGCCCCCGGCGGCGCGCAAGTCTGGGCGCCGTGGCTCGGCCTCCTCGCCGTCATCGGCATCGTCTACGGCGCGCTCGCCTGCCTCGCCCAGCGCGACCTCAAACGGATGATCGCCTACTCGTCCGTCGGGCACATGGGGTTCGTCCTCCTCGGCATCGCCACCCTCACCCCGGTCGGCGTCAACGCCGCCCTCTTCGGCAACATCGCGCACGGCCTCATCACCGGCCTGCTGTTCTTCCTCGCCGGGTCGGTCAAGGAACGCTGGGGCACCGCCGACATGAACGCCATCGGCGGCGGCATGCTCGGCACGTCCCCGCGGCTGGCCTCCATCCTGACCTTCGCGTCCGTCGCGTCCCTCGGGCTCCCCGGCCTCGCCGGGTTCTGGGGCGAGGTGCTCGCCCTCATCGGCGCGTACCGCCCGCACGCCGACCTGCCCCGCGAGACGTTCGTGACGTTCATGGCCGTCGCCGCGCTCGGCACCGTCCTGACCGCCGCCTACTTCCTGCGGATGCTCGCCCGGCTCACCCACGGGCCGTCCGACGGCGTCGCCGTCCCCCGCGGCCCGGTCGCGCCGGTCTCCCTCCAGGAGTACGCCGCCTGGGCGCCGCTGATCGCGCTGACGCTGCTGGTCGGCCTCTGGCCGAAGACCCTGCTGGACGTGACCACGGGCCCGGTCCGCGCGCTGCTCGGAGGCGGCTGATGATCCAGGACATCGACTACGCGGCGGTCGCGCCGCCGCTCATCCTCGCCGTCGCCGCGATCGTGCTGCTGCTCGCCGACGCCTTCGACGCGCCCCGCCGCGTCCTGTCCCTGCTGTCGGGCGGCTCCCTGGCCACCGCGCTCGCCGCCGTGATCGCGCTCGCCGCCGGGGACCGCCGCGCCACCTTCTGCCTGCCGGACGGCCTGCGCTCCGGCGGCCCCGCCTCCTGCTCCTACGTCGCGGACGACTTCACCCTGCTGTTCCAGGGCATCATCCTCGGCGCCGCCGTCATCGTCGTGCTGCTGTCCCTCCAGGAGATCACCGACTCGAAGATCCCGGTGGGGGAGTACCACTTCCTGCTGCTCGCCGCCGTCATCGGTGCCCTCACCCTGGTCGCGGCCCGCGACCTCATCCTCCTGGTCGTCGCGCTGGAGACCCTCTCCCTCCCGGTGTTCGCCCTCGCCGCGCTGCGCCGCTACGACGGGACGTCCTCCGAGGCCGCGCTGAAGCTGTTCCTCGTCTCCGTCGTCTCCACCGCGGTCATGCTCTTCGGCATCAGCCTCGTGTACGGCGCGACCGGCGCCATGCACCTGGACCGCATCGCGCCCGCCCTCGCCCGGCTCCCCGCCGCCCTCGACCCCGTCGCCGCACTGGGCTCCGTGCTCGTCCTCGCCGGGTTCGCGTTCAAGGTCGCCGCCGTCCCGTTCCACTTCTGGGCCCCGGACGTCTACCAGGGCTCCCCGCTGCCCGTCGCCGCGTTCCTCGCCGTCGTCTCCAAGGCCGCCGGGTTCGCCGGGCTCGCGATCGTCCTCGCCCTCGGCCTGCCCGCCTACGGGCACGTGTGGGGCCCCGTCGTCGCCGTCCTGGCCGCGCTCACCATGACCCTCGGGAACCTCGCCGCGCTCCGCCAGCGGACCGCGATCCGCCTGCTGGCCTGGTCGTCGGTCGCCCAGTCCGGCTACATGCTCGCGCCCCTCGCCGTCGGCTCCCGCCGCCTCCCCGAGGCCGTCGCCGCCACCACCGCCTACGTCGCCCTCTACGCCGTCATGAACATCGGCGCGTTCGCCGTCGTGATCGGCTTCCACCGCCGCGGCACCGCCCCCGGACGCTGGGACACCCTCGACGACTACCGCGGCCTCGCCCGCCGCAGCCCCGCCGTCGCCACCGCCCTCGCCTTCTTCCTCATCTGCCTCGCAGGCCTGCCCCCCGGCGTCATGGGGCTGTTCGCGAAGGTCGTCGTGTTCCGCGCCACCCTCGCCGGCGGCGTCACCTGGCTCGCCGTCGTCATGGCGGTCAACACGGTGATCGGGCTGTACTACTACCTCGCATGGGCGGTCCGCCTCTTCACCCCCTCCGCCACCAGCGAGGACTACGACGCGGCCCCCGGCCTCGGCGTCCGCGCCGCCATCACCGCGGCGACGGCCGGCGCGGTCGTCCTGTCGGTCGCGCCCCAGATCGTCCTGCAGACGGTCGGGAACGCCACGTAACCGGGGAAACGTTTGGGAACGTTCCCCCAGGTCAAACCGTTGATGTTCATGCCGGGGTCGACGGGGAGGCAATGCAGGTGCGGTTCAACGGCGTCAAGACGGCAGCACTGATCGCTGCGCTGTCGGCATTGGTGCTCGCCGCCGGCTGGACGTTCGGCGGCGGCACCGGCCTGGCGATCGCGCTGGTCATCGCCCTCGGAACCAACGGCGTCGCGTACTTCTTCAGCGACCGCATCGCGCTCCGCTCGATGCGCGCCCACCCGGTCGGCGAGGTCGAGGCGCCCGTGCTGTACCGGCTCGTCCGGGAACTGGCGACCTCGGCCCGCCAGCCCATGCCGCGCCTGTACGTGTCCGAGACCCGCCAGCCCAACGCCTTCGCGACCGGCCGCAACCCGCGCAACGCCGCCGTCTGCTGCACCCGCGGCATCCTCCAGATGCTGGACGAGAGGGAACTGCGCGCCGTCCTCGGCCACGAGCTGTCCCACGTCTACAGCCGCGACATCCTCATCTCGTCCGTCGCCGCCGCCATCGCCACCGTCATCACCTACCTGTCCCACCTGGCGATCTTCCTGCCGATCGGACGGTCCGAGGACGACGACGGCCCCGGCATCCTCGGCGCCCTCCTGATGCTGATCCTCGGCCCGGTCGCCGCCGCCGTCGTCCAGATGGCCATCAGCCGGACCCGCGAGTACTCCGCCGACGCCGCCGGCGCCCGCCTCACCGGCGACCCCCTCGCGCTGGCCTCCGCCCTCCGCAAGATCGACGCCGGGACCCGCGCGCTGCCGCTGCCGCAGGACCCCGAGCTCGCCACCACCAGCTCCCTGATGATCGCCAACCCGTTCCAGGGCGCCGGCATCGGCAAGCTCTTCTCCACCCACCCGCCGACCGCCGACCGCATCGCCCGCCTGGAGCGCATGGCCGGCCGCCGCTGAATTCGACCGAACCACTCCGGACGCCGCCGCGTCATACCCAACAAGAGCGCGCCGGCCACTTCTGCGGGGGATGGGGCCGGCGCGCTCCCCTCGTCCTACCGGTAGTTGACGAACTGCAGCGCGACGTCGAGGTCCTTGCCCTTCAACAGGGTGATGACCTGCTGGAGGTCGTCCTTCTTCTTCGAGCTGACCCGCAGCTCCTCACCCTGGACCTGGGCCTTCACACCCTTGGGGCCCTCATCCCGGATGATCTTGCCGATCTTCTTGGCGTCCTCCTGGGCGATGCCCTCCTTCAGGCCCACGCCCAGCTTGTACACCTTGCCCGACAGCTTCGGCTCACCCGCGTCGATCGCCTTCAGCGAGATCCCCCGCTTGACGAGCTTGTCCTTCAGCACGTCCAGCACGGCGTTCGCCCGCTCCTCGGTGTTCGCCTGGATCTCGATCGACTCCCCGGACCACTTGATCCCCGCGTCCACGTTCCGGAAGTCGAACCGGTTCGCCACCTCCTTGGCGGCCTGGTTCAACGCGTTGTCGACCTCCTGCCGGTCGAGCTTCGACACGATGTCAAACGACGAGTCGGCCATCGCCCACACATCCCCTCAGCAGCAGCATCACGATCTACAGAGCGTATCGACTCCCCACCCCCCGCACGCCCCGCCTCGATGTCACACCCACCCCGATGGTCCGCTATCCTTTCCAGCGAAACACCCCACGGCGGGTTGCCCGAGTGGCCAATGGGAGCGGACTGTAAATCCGTCGGCTTAGCCTACGCAGGTTCGAACCCTGCACCCGCCACACCAAGCGAAACAGCCTCTGACCAGTGCAAACGGTCGGAGGCTGTTCGCGTTCCAAGATCCCCCCGCATGCAGGCAGACGCCACCAGATGCAGCCGTACGTCACTGGTCCCGGAATATACGCGGAATGAGTCCGAGCGCGTTCCCGCAGGTCGGCCCAGGAACGACGAAGGGGCCCCGGAATGAACCGGAGCCCCGACAGCGTAGGCGGGATCAGTCATCGAGAGCATCGTCGATTCGCTGGTTCGCACGGTCGTGCTGGCCGAGGATGCACTTGGCGTAGACCTGCAACAGAACCTTGACGCTGTGCCCAGCGCGTTCGGCGACCTCGGTTGCCGGAACACCGGAGTTGAGCCAGAGCGACACCCCCGCGTGGCGCAGGTCGTACGGCCGCCGCGCCAGGGGAGAGGCGACCTGTTCCGGGGTCAGGGCCAGAGCCCGAGTCGCGGCCCACACATCGCCGTAGGCGGTAGAGCCGACGACCCCGCCCAGCTCAGTCTGGAAAACCCGCCCATCGTCAGCCGTCCCAAACTCGGCGATGTGCTCCCGGAGGATCTCCACCAGGACCGGAGGGATCGGAACCGTCCGAACCTCGGCCGCCGGACGGAGCTTGAGCCCGCGCTGTTCGTGAGTCCTCCCGCTGTCCGTCCAGCGCGCCCCCGTTTCAGGCAGCGAGCGAGTCAGGACCAGACGACCCCAGCCGGTTGCCGGAAGATGGCAATCACCTTTGAGCAGCGCCACCGCCTCAGCCGGACGAAGCGCCGCGAAGTACATGCACGCGAACAGCGCACGCAGCCGCCGGCCCCGCCCCCGCTTGCCCACGTAGGTGACCGCCGTCAGGCACTCCCGCATGAGCCGAGGCCCGATCACGACGCGCCAGTCCACCTCTTCGGCGATCTTAGGCGGAGTCCATCTGACCTTGTCGATCGGGTTCCGGTCGAACTCCTCCAGCTCTACCGCGTACTCGAAGGCGTTGTAGAGAACCGCCCGCTTACGCGCCACCGTCGCAGCCGCCGCCGGTTTGCCGTCCAGCCGAAGCGAGAGCGCGTCAAGGGGCGGCGGCGCTCGGGCCGCTGTGCGGCCCGGCGGCTGGCCGCCCGGAGCGTGCGGCGTGGGCGCCGGTCTCCAGACGGCCGCGCCGGGCCGCACATCCTGCCCACGCCCGCCGGCCTTTCCCTGACCGGTCGCCGCGGGGACCGCGCCGCCGCCAAGTCCTTGCACCCGTTGAGGCTCAATCGCCTCCGGCGGGGGCCTCTGACTCTGGGAAGCCCATCCCGCGCCCGTGACGGGTCGTCGGTGGTCGGGGGATGCCTGAGCTTCCGTCTGCCGCCGTCCCGATCGGAGATCTACCAGACCAGGGCCAGGGGGCCAAGGTCGTTCGTCCAGTCGGGCGCTCCACCTTGGCCCCCTGGCCCAGGCCCGGCAGCGCGGAGCGCGGGACGACGGCAGACGGGAAGCTCAGGCGGGGGGTGGTGCATGTCGCACCACTCTGGCCACTCAGCCGACCAGGCGCTTGCGCCACTTCATGAACACGGTGATGCGGGCCGCGGGCGAGCCGTCCCATTCGACGCGGAGTCCCTCGGTCTTAAGTGCCGCCACCACACGCTCGCCGACCTCGACAGCCTTCTGCGGCTCTGATTCCGGACCGAATGTGCCGTACGAGAGGAGAAGTTCGTCGTCGAACAGCACGCTTTCGGTGTCCTGCTCATGGAAGAAGGTGTATCCGTCCATGACGGAACCCTCGGGAATCTGACCACCGATCTCGGTCACGCCGCATGACTGGCAGCAGGTGAAGTTCTCCTCGGCCACGATTCCAGTTCGCCAGAGCCGGGTGAAGGCCCGCTCCAGCAGGTCGTTATCCGTGACCTCCGGCCACTTCCGCTGTTCCTCGACTTGTGCGTTCCACAACGCATCGACGGTGTCCTCGATGGCGTCCTGGCTGTACTCGACCCCGGCGTCTTCCACCATCTCCACCATCTGGTCGACGATGTCCTCGGGGCTGATGGGCTCGTCATGGCCGGAGTACCCCAGGAGCAGGAGGAATTCGGTCTTTGCTTCGATCAGGGTTGAGGCGGCGATCGTGTGGAGTTCGGTCGGGGAAACGGTCAGATCATGCTCCTCCGCGTGGGCATCAAGTAGTTCGACCAGGTCATCGATGTCTTCGTAGCCCTCATCGAGGTTCGCGGCGTATGCACGCAGCCGAGTCAGCGGGGTATCGGTCGTACGGGGCATGTGACAGCCTTTCCCAAGCGCGATGGCGGGCGGGGACAGCGCCCGGAAGCGATGACAGCAACCGTGACAGCAACACCAGCGAGCACCACCTAACATGATCAACCCTCAACCTGAGGACATCACGATGCAGCGTGCCAACTGCCTTGGCCGTGATCGAACTGATAAAGATGCGCTCAGACGGTCAACCGACCGGTAGAGCAAGATCCGGAAAATACGCGGATTCTGTTCGCGGTTGCGAGGGAGCACACCGGAAGTCTGTGCAGGTCAACGCGGCGGAGCCGCCAAGATCCATGACGGGCTGTAAATCCGTCGGCTTAGCCTACGCAGGTTCGAACCCTGCACCCGCCACACCAGCAGAAACAGCCCCTGACCAGGCGTAACCCGGTCAGGGGCTGTTCTCGTCTTGTCCGGCTGTCTCTGATCGTTAACGGGCCTCTACGGCTGCCTGTGCCGAATACGTGCCGAAGTTCTAAGCGCCGCTCAGACCGAGCCCGGCGGCCGGTTAGACCGGCACCGTCACCGCATGTCGCCGATGACGATGAGGTCGAGGAGCTGCACGGGCGTAGACATGTATCCACTGTCAGCACTCCCGCTCTGACCGGCAAGCCGCTCGGGCGGCGCATTGCCGATCGGCGCCGACCAGCGACGGTCCTCTGAGAACGACCGCCAGGAAGAGCGGTCCACAAAGAAAACTCGGAGGACCCAACGTGTCTACCAAACGACGCGGGGCCATCGCGCTGCTCCTGGCGCTGCTGGCACTGCTCGCGAGCGGCTGCGGTCTCGGAGAGACCGACGGCCGGCCGCCGACCTACGCCGAGGTCTGCGCGCAGGACGCGAAGATGCTGGCGAACCTGCCCGGCACCGATGCCCTGACGCGGGACCTGGAATCCCAGAGGGAGTCGGAAGACGTCTACGCCGTCATCTGGGTCGACGTCCATCGCCTCCAGGCACCCGGCTGTCCCGGCAGTTCCGAAGCCGATCCCCAGTCCATGGCGATCGAGAAGACCATGTTGACCTTCGCGATCGACAAGGTCGAGCCGGCAGTCTTGAGCAAGACCATCTACCTGCCGGTCGCTTCCGAGCTCGCGGCGGTGGTCCGTCTCTCCAGCTCCAAGGAGACCGCGCTGGAGAGTTTCCACCGGCTGATGGAAACGGTCGACGGGGATCTCACGAAGACCGGCATCGGCGGGAATGGCCCGCTGAGCGACACCTCGGTCTCCGGCTACCTGTTCGTCGGAGCACGAGGGTACGGTCACTGGCCCGACCGGGACTCCCGGCTCGGTCCTGGCCGATGAACTACTCCCAGCGTCACTGACGGCGCCGGGACGCCAGTCGAGGGCGGGACGGATCACAACGATCCGCCCCGCCCTTCCATGTCGTGCAAGTCTCTTCCTAAGGGCGCTTTGGCCTGGTCACTTCACTGATTCGGCGCTTGGCGTCCTCCTCCTGTCCGGCCACGCACTTGGCGTACACGCGCAGCAGGACGGCGACGCTATGCCCCGCCCACTCGGCCACTTGCGCCGGAGGCGCCCCGCCCCCGAGCCAGGTCGACACCGCCGCGTGCCGCAGGGCGTACGGGGTCTCAGCGAGCGGTGAGGCGGCCTCACGCTCGCTCAGGGCCGCCGCCCTTGCCTTGCGCCAGGCCCCGAGGTACGTCCGGTCAGTCATGATCCCGCCGCGCGGCCCGACGAACAGCCGGCCACCGGCCGGGATGTTGAACGCCTTGACGTGATGGCGCAGCAGCATGACCAACTCCGGGTGGATCGGCACGGTCCGAGTCTCGCCGGGCGCCCGATGCTTGAGAGGCTGCCGGTCCCGCGGCTTCCCGCTGTCGGTCCACCGCGAGCCGCTCCGCGGTTCGGCATGCGTCAGCCGCATCTCGCCCCACCCGTCATCCGGCAGGCTCACGAGGTGATCCCGCCGCAGGTCCACCGCTTCCTCAGGCCGCAGCGCGGCGTAGTACATGACGCCGAAGAAGGCCACCACGCGCTCACCGCGTTTGCCCTGCGCCCGGACGGCGTCGAGCAGCCGCCGCGCCTGGTCGGGATTGGCGACCACCCGAAGGTCAAGCGTCTGCGCCACGCGAGGCCGAGTCCACCGCACCAAGGTCAGCGGGTTGACCGGGATGACGCGCCGCTCACAGGCGTACTCCATGGCGTTGTTGAACGTCATGACGTTCCCCCGGTAGCATGGACAGCTTGATGTTGCCCCCGTTTGACGGGCGCGGATGTTGAGAGAGGTAGGGTTCGGCGATCTTGCGAAGGAGATCGTTTTCGTGCCCAAGCCTTACCCGCCAGAGTTTCGTCGGCGTGCCCTGGATCTGCTGGAGTCGGGACGATCGGTGCGGGACGTGGCCGCGGCGCTGGGCATCGCGGAGTCGTGCTTGCACCGCTGGAAACGGCGGGAGGGTGGAGTCCAGCGGCCTCTCCGAGGTCATGCAGCGCATGGTGAAGGATGCCCACGCGGGAGACGCCAGCGAGAGAGCGGAACATTCCGCTATCGCCTCAGCACGAGAGCGGCGGCTCTACCAAGCAGTCAGTGAGTTTCGTGTCCAAGCCCGCAACGTCCTCGGCAACACCGACTGACAGTTCATACGGGTTGCATGCGGGGAGGGCGCGGGACTCGCCCGATCTCGGTCTGTCGAGGATGACGGGCGCCGGCGGCGTGCTGGTGGGCGCGCACGATCGCGTCGTCGTGCACCTGGACGTGCGCCGGGAGCCGGTCCCAGCTCCCGTCTGCGCCGGTCCGGATCTTCCACTGGAACCCGTTGATTACCTGCCGGGGGCACGCCACCGCCCACCAGGAACGGTAGCGACCGGCTGCAACGGCTCAAAGGCGCTTAGTCGGCAAGCCGCCCAGCGTGGCCCTTCGAAACCGACTGTGGGTTCCTCGAGAGGGTCACCTGTTGCTCACCTCCTCACATCGAGCCGAGCGGGAAGTGGTGGCTCGAAGGATTTGCCGAGTTAGAGGGAGACATCCGCGCTCGGGGTTGCCCTACTTGTCGCGATGGGCGAGTTGGAACCGTACTGCCTGGTCGGGGGCCTGGGGTGTTCAGGCGGCTTTGCCGCGGGCGATGTAGAGGTTCATGTTGGTGAAGTCGAGGGTGATGTTGTAGGGCTTCCAGAAGCTGTGGGCGAAGTGGCCTATCCCGTCGATCCCTGAGCCGTAGGGCCAGGGGACGTTGACCGGCATGTTCGGGTCCGCCTCGCAGTAGATGTCGTTGGCGACGGCGTCGCCGAGGCGGATCTCCCTGGGGTAGCAGGGATAGGTGATGGTCGGGTGGCTGTGGGCGAAAGTCTCGATCGGACGGTCGTAGTCCGTGCGGACCCCCAACCGCTTGGCGACCTCGCCGGGCATGCCCGCGGCGATCTCGCCGATGCCGCCGAAGTTCACGCCCATGACCCGCGGACCGGAGCCGGCGATGCTGCCCGTGCTGCTGAGATCGTGGTCACGGGACAGCCACAGCGGCAGTGGCTTGGTGCCCGCCCGTGCGGCGTCGGCGCGTACTTTGCTGATCGCTTCTGGGGTCGGACGGCGCAGGATCAGCGACTGGCCCGCGTAGTCGAAGGTGGTCAGCAGGTGGTAGAAGAACCACGTGCCGATCAGGCCGTCGTTGTCGGTGCTGACATCTGCGCCCGACTCCGTCGCCGACCAGCCCACCGGGACGTTGCGCAGTTCGATGCCGCCCAGCTTGAAGGAGTCGAGGACCCCGTAGTAAACCCAGATGGCGGTGCCCTCGAAGTCGGTCTTTTCCGCGTACACGGGGTTCAGCCCGGCTTCCTTGGCCACCGACGCGGTCAAGCTCAGGTTCGGGGCGCCTGTGTAGAACGAGAACTTCTTCGGCGGTCCGCCGTTGACCGAGGCCTCTACCAGTGGTGCAGGGTCCTGCTGCCGCCATGGCACACGGCCGATGTCGCCGTGAATCTGGTAGGTCTCGCCGCTGATTGCCGCGAACCATTTGGCATACCCTTCCTCACCGCCCACCTGCCAACGGGGTGCGGCGAGGGAGAACTTGTCCTGCCTGATGTAGCAGTCGCCTAGGAGCTGGTTGGTTTGCTTGTCGTCGGGTGCCAGTCTCAGGGCCATCGTGAGGTACTTCTCCGCGTCGGGGAACCTGTTGGCCAGTAGCCCCACATAGCCGCGCTGGCGCGCCGCGTGCAGGTTCGAGGGGTCTTTCTTCAGGATCTCCTCATATGCCCGGGCGGCCTCATCGAACTTTCCCGCCCTGAACAACGCGTCCGCGTCACTGCCGTCGGCGTGCGCTCTGGTCGCCTTGCCCAGCAGCGGTGTCGTCGCGGCGGCACCGGCCACCACGGCCGCGCCCCGCAACAGCGAACGCCGGTCCCAATTCCCGTCACCAGCCACGGCTTCTCCTCTTCCGCGATCGCGTTCGTCCGGGCATCGTGCCCTCGGCATGGACCCCTGCGGCCCATGGCTTCACCTAAGACGGAAGGGGGTTGCGGTGGCGTATGCGGTTTTCGATACGCCCGCGATACGTCCAATCCCCGCCTCATGAATCTCTGGGAACACGGAGGCGGCACACCCCGGCCGTTCTCCTATGCGGCCGCCGGCTGAAGGAGCCCTGGTCTCGGACGTGCTTAGCCTTGGTCGTCTTTTGAGAGGCGCCTCGCCCCCAGGGCGTGGTCGTTCGCGGGGGTTGACGGCGTGCCCGGTTCTGCGCGAGATCATGAAGGGGTGACGGATTCTCCGCGTTGTCCGCCTTCCGTCGCTCTGGTGGTGGGCGGACACCGGCGCTGTTCGGGTGGTGGACGGGTCCCGAGGGGACGGTCGGCGGCGCGTTCGTCCGCCCGTCCTTCGGCCCTTTGCTCCTTGGCGACATGCCGTTGGAGGCCGCTGCCGCGCTGCCAGGGCACCTGGACGGCCCACCCCATGCATGGGAGGGCCGTAACGACCTTGTCGAGGCGTTCGCGTCGGTATGTCCTGGGCGGCCCGTTGGCCACAGATTGCGGCTGCATCGGCTGGAGACGCTTCGGGCCTGTGCGGCGCCGGACGGCTTCGCGCGGCCCGCGGCGCCGACGGACCACGACCTGCTGGACCGCTGGTACGAGGCCGTCACCCGGGGGCACGGCACGCTCGGCGCCGTTTCCGGCCGACTCGCTTCTGGTGACCTGTACCTCTGGGAGACCGATGGCCGCGTGGTGGCGGTGGTCGGTCACGGGCCCCGGTTCGGCTCGGCGGTACGCCTCGACCTGATTTACACCCCGACCGAGCACCGGGGACACGGCTACGCGACCGCCCTGGTGGCCGCCGTCACCCGCTCGCTACTGGCCGCCGGCGCGACCGAGATCGTGCACGTCACGACTCCCGCGAATCCCGCTGCCTACGAGCGTCTCGGTTACCGGTTCGACGCCGAATACGTGACGCTGGTCGCGTTCAGCCCGTTCTAGGCCTGGCGGATGGAAGCGGTCCAACTTATGTGTGAGGGGGCGCCCAGCCCGGCGTCCAGGAGCCGCCCGGGTCAATAGGCGTCGTAGCAAAAAAAGACGACGGGAGGTGTGCACCTGCCCGCCGTCGTGTAAGGCGTGAGGGAGGGCTCTCCCCCAACGCCCGCTGGGGGCGGCAGAGAGGCGAACCTCTCTCCGCGGGTAAGGCGCAGCAGCATGGCCGCTGACCTCATCGGGGGGGTTCCAAGCCCACCGTTGTGCATAAGGCTAGGTCTGGCGGACCTTGACCTCACGATGGTGCCTTGCCGAGACACCGATTTGGGATGTAGAACGAGAGGTGCCGGCCCTCGTTGACATCCCGCACCCTCGGACAGGGATCCTTGGGTGCGGCGAACAAGAGTGAGCCCGACTCTCGTGCCGATCATGATAAGGCATGTGCTCGCCGGGCTGTGGCGGGAGGGCGCTGCGGCCCTGTCCCGGCAACTTCGCCAGGAGCGCTGAGAAGCGTTCGACCTGCGTGAACGGGCTCGGCGGCTTCTCTCGTCCGTCTGACTTCCGCCGCGACCTCGGTGGCCGGTCTGGCGGAATAAGGTCATCTCGATTCCCGGTGCCCGCTCCGCTATATGAAACGTACGCTTCGGTGTCGCGCTTGGGGCTCCCGGCAGCGTTGCGTAGGGCCAGAGGGCCGGTCACTGGGTGAGGGCGTGGTGGAGGTCGGTGGCGGACTCTAGGACGATCAGCGTTCCGATGGTGATGAAGGCGATCGGGACGAGCCGGCGGCCGTGCCGGTCGAGGAGGTCGATGACCTTCTTGTGCGAGCCCAGCCAGGACGCGGCCAGGCACCACAGGGCCACGCCGGCCGCGAAGACCGCGACGGTGATGAGGGTGGGTCTTGGGCCGATGGTGCGGAAGACCGGCGTGTAGGCCGAGATGTTGTCGGCGCCGTTGGCGATCGTCACGCCGGCGATCGGAAGCAGGCCCGAGGCCACCGCGGGAGGGACGTCGTGGTCGCCGGCGCGGACGGCGGCGACGAGGCCGCGGACGCCGAGGGCCAGCGGGACGAGGCCGAGCAGGCCGATCCATTCGTCCGGGACGATCGTCAGGCCCAGCGCGGCGACCACCGAGACGAGGACGAGGGCGGCGATGCCCGCGTACTGGCCCGCCCAGATCTGCCAGGCCCGCGGGGATCCGGTCGCGCGTCCGGACAGGAAGAGGACGGTCAGGACGATGAGGTCGTCGACGTTCGTCGCCGCGAACATTCCGCACGCCGTCGCGACCGTGCCCGCTATCGCGTCCATCCGCCGGAACCTACCGGAGGGGGTGAAGGCCGGGGAGGGGCCCGGCCTTCACCGTCAGCCCCTGCGGGCGGGGAGCGTCGGTGCAGTTGTCGGCGATCACGAGGATGTGGTCCGGGGGGCGCTCGTGGCGGCGGAGCGAGGCGATCGTCTCGGTGATCTGCTTCGCCTCGTTGTGCGCCGGGATCAGGACGGTCACGCGCATCGCGTCCGCGCGCACGGGCGGCTGGTCGCGCTTGCCGTCCCGCTTCTCCTGGCGGGACGGAGCTGGAGTGGGGCGCGGTCGGACGTGGGCGGGCGGGCGCGGCGGCAGGGTGGGGGCCGGGCCTCCCCATGCCACCGGGGACGCGAGGTGTCCCGGGCCGGGCGTCCGCCGGACGGGGGACGCCCCGCCGCGCGGCCCCGGGTGGGCTGTGCGGGGGAGGCGGTGCCGGCCCTGGTGGGGTCGGGGCCCCTCGGGGGCGCCGGAGGCGGGGCGCATGTCAGCGGGTCCCTTCGGTGCGCGTCAGATGGCCGAAGGCGATGACGTTGTCCACGTAGTGCCCGGTGGCGCGGTCGAAGCGCCCGCCGCAGGTGATCAGGCGGAGCGCCGCGTAGCCGGGGTCGGACAGGCGGGTCGTCCGGGTGGGGGCGCGGCGGGCCATGAAGCCTGCCTGAATGCACTTGACCTAGGGAAACGTTGAGAGGGCCGGTGGTGGGTGGTCACGGTCGCGTCGGCCGGTGCCGGCCGGGTCGCCCGGCGATGGATACAAAGATCGCTGTCCGAAAGTGGACTATCTCTCAGCCGAAAATGATCTCCGCAGGTCACAGTGCTGCCGACATGGTCCAATCGCCGAGGCCGAAACGGTTGTGCGGAGGGGGCCACGACCGGCGGCGGTCCAGCGTGACCAGGGCTCCTTGCCGGGGTCCGTGCTGAGGCACGCGGCTCGGGCGGCGGGCACCACAAGGCGGCGGTCGCATCCCCGTGGCGACCACATCAGGACGCGGGCGGGGACGCGGGGCGAGGGGAATTGGTCTAGCGGCCCCGCAAGGGGCGGGCCAGCGGGTAGACCTGCATCTGTGCAGGTGAGTTATGTGAGTGTGGCGACGCCGGGACGGGAGAACGAGGACTTCGTGGCGGCCGGGCCCGGATGGGTGGTGCTGCTGGACGGCGCCACGGCCCCGCAAGGCGTGGACAGCGGCTGCCGGCACGATCCGTCGTGGCTGGTGCGCAGGCTCGGCGGACGGATCGCGGCGCTGCTGGCGCTGGAGGACGGCAAGCCGCTGCCCGACCTGGTCGCCGAGGCGATCAAGGTGACCGGGGAGGCGCACACCGACACGTGCGACCTGGGAAACCCGGACAGCCCGTCCGCGACCGTGTCGCTGCTGCGCCGCCGCGGCGGGGCCGTGGAATGGTACGTCCTCGCCGACTCGCCGATCGTGGTGGACCTCGGCGAGATCAAGGTCTTCCGGGACGACCGGGTCGACCATCTGCCGAGCTACACCCTGGAGGGCGTGCGGCGGTCGCGCAACAGCCCCGGCGGGTTCTGGGTGGCGAGCACCAGGCCGGAGGCCGCGTACGAGGGGCTGACCGGCGAGGTGCCGGTCGAGGGGCTGCGGCGGGCGGCGGTGCTGAGCGACGGCGCGTCCAGGCTCGTGGAGCGGTTCGGCCGGATGGGGTGGGGCGACCTGCTCCGCCTCCTCGACGAGGAAGGCCCCCGGGAACTCGTCAGGAGGACCAGGGCCGCGGAGGCGGAGGCGAGCGCGGCCCGCGGGAAGCGGTACGACGACGCCACCGCCGTCTTCGTGCGCTTCGACACCTGACCGCCGCCCCCCGCCCGACGGTGTCGGAGCCGCCTTGCCGTCAGCTCGTCGGAGCCGCGATGTGCGGCCACCAGGCGCCCAGATCCTCCGGCAGGTGCATGCCGTCCACGCGGAGGGTGGCGGGCATGAGGGGGAAGCGCCGGCCGGCCGGGAACGTGCGCTCGTAGGACGGCGGATCGATCACGACGACGCGGGTGCCGTTCACGACCGGGATGTCGGCCGGGACGCCCTCGTTCCAGATCGGTTCGCCGTGCGCGTCGACGAGGTTCCACGGGCTGGAGATGATCGGGCGCCCGGGCGGGGTGTCGGCGTTCAGGAAGCAGGCGATGATCTCCGGGGCGGGACGGTCGCCGGTCAGCCCGCCGGGGCGTCCGATGAGCGCGCCGCCGAGCAGGACGTGCAGCTGGAAGTTGTCGCCGATCCCGCCGATCGTGACCGTCCACCCCTTGCGGCTCGCGCGGTCGAGGATGAGGAGGCGCTCGCCGTCCAGGACGCGCAGCAGCGCCTGGTAGTGCTCCATCTGCCCGAGGTACTGGGCGGCCTGCCCGGCGGCGAAGGCGCAGAAGTCGCGGTCGGCGATGCCCGCCCGCACCGAGGGCCCCATCTGCAGGACGGTGCAGCCCGCCATCGTGAACTGCGGCAGCGCGAACCACGACATCATCGCGGTCACGGCGCCGTCCCCGAGGTGCGGCGCGACGGTGTCGAAGACCTGCTGGGACGGCTGCTCCTCCTGCATGTCCGGCGGCGGCTTGCCGCCGGCGGCCTGGTCCCACGCGTTCGCGAACGCCAGCGCGGCGGCGGTGACCTCGGAGAGGCGGTGGACGAGCGGGGCGCCGACGGGCTCGGGGTCGGCGCCGTTCTCGACCCAGGCGCCGGAGACGATGGCGAGCCACCCGCCGAGGTTCGGGGGCGCCTCGGCGATGCCCTCGGCGAGGCGGGGCATCGCGGCGTTCATCTCGGCGGGGGAGGCCGTCTGGAACACCTGCATGAGCTGGGGGAGGAGGTCGCCGAAGGAGCGGTCCTCGACCACCGCGGCCCGGACGATCTGATCGACGAGAGGCTGGAGCGACATAAACGATCACCTTGGCATATCGGGCGCGCCGGGCCGGAATCCGCCCACCATCTTGGAATCTGATTCTAGAATGAACCGCATGGAGCCCCAGGATTTCGCCGACGTGATCAAGGCCGTCCGCAGCTTCGTCCGCGAGCAGGTCGTCCCGTGCGAGGAGGAGATCGAGGAGACCGACGCGATCCCGGAGCGGCTCCGGCGCACGTCCCGCGACATGGGCCTGTTCGGGTACGCGCTGCCCGAGGAGTACGGCGGGCTCGGCCTCTCGCTGAGCGAGGAGGTGCGGCTGGTCTTCGAGATCGGCTACGCCAGCCCCGCGTTCCGCTCCATGTTCGGCACCAGCAACGGCATCGCCGGGCAGGTCCTGGTGAACTCCGGGACGGCGGCGCAGAAGGACGCGTGGCTGCCGAGGCTCGCGTCCGGCGAGGTCATCGGGGCCTTCGCGCTGACCGAGTCCGAGGCGGGGTCCGACCCGAGCGCGCTGACCACGACCGCGGTCCGGGACGGCGACGACTACGTCGTCGACGGCGCCAAGCGGTTCATCACCAACGCGCCCGAGGCCGACGTCTTCATGGTCTTCGCCAGGACGGGCGGCCCCGGCTCCCGCGGCATCTCCACCTTCCTCGTAGAGAAGGGCGCGGACGGCCTGCGCGTCGGCCCGTCCGACCAGAAGATGGGACAGCGCGGAGCCCACACGGCCGAGGTCTTCTTCGACGGCGTGCGCGTACCCGCCGACGCCATGGTCGGGACTGAGGGGACGGGCTTCCGCACCGCGATGGCGTCACTGGCCCATGGCCGGGTCAGCATCGCCGCCGTCTGCGTGGGCCTCGCCCAGAGAATCCTGGACGAGACCGTCGCGTACGCGAAGGAACGCAGTCAGGGAGGCAAGGCGATCGGCGAGTACCAGCTCGTCCAAGGGCTCATCGCCGACTCCCAGGCCGAGCTGTACGCCGGACGCTCGATGGTCCTGGAGGCGGCCCGCGCCTACGACGCCGGCGAGGACACCAAGCTCGGCCCGTCCTGCGCCAAGTACTACTGCTCGGAGATGGTCGGACGGGTCGCCGACAGGGCCGTCCAGGTCTACGGGGGCATGGGCTACATGCGCGGCGTCGCCGTCGAGCGCTTCTACCGCGACGTCCGGCTCTTCCGCATCTACGAGGGGACGAGCCAGATCCAGCAGCTCGTCATCGCCCGGAACCTGCTGCGCTGACCAGCGCGGACACCGGCGCGGGAATCCGGTTCGCACCACGCGCCCGGACCCTGTATGGTTTCACTGCGCGAACGACGCAGGCCCCTTTAGCTCAGTCGGCAGAGCGTCTCCATGGTAAGGAGAAGGTCTACGGTTCGATTCCGTAAAGGGGCTCACGGCACATCGGCCGCCATCCGCACTCCGGACGGCGGCCTTCGTCGTACCGGGGAGCGGCCGCCGCCGCCCCCGCGGCGCCGACCGCCCTGATTCGCTCGATACCTGGGCCTGTGGTACCGTCCCACCGGTTCCAGCAGGACGTTTCGCAGCTCACCGGCGCAGCCGGTATTCTGGGGACGGTCCCGCGGAGCCCGCGGAACCGGTTCCCCGATCATCATCCGGGTTCTCGTGTTCCCAGGGCTCGGTGAGCATCCGGTATCCTGGCAATCCGGTCCACACCGACCATCACGGCGGGGTAGCTCAGTCAGGCAGAGCAAGCGGCTCATAATCGCTGTGTCGCCGGTTCAAGTCCGGCCCTCGCTACTACCCAGGTCTCTCACCCCCCGGCGGGGGTGAGAAGGCTGGGTCGAATCGCCGGCCGTCCCCCGGGGACGGCCGAGGTCCGAAAGTCCATGTCCCTAGCTCAGAAAGGCACTCCATCGTGGCTGCCACCGACGTCCGGCCGAAGATCACGCTGGCCTGCCAGGAGTGCAAGCACCGCAACTACATCACGCGGAAGAACCGGCGCAACGACCCGGACCGCCTGGAGATCAAGAAGTACTGCCCGAACTGCCGGACGCACCGTCCGCACAAGGAGACCCGCTAACCGAGGTCCCGGACGGAGAAGTACTGCCCTCCCGCAGGGCCAGGACCCGCCGTCCGCATCGGGTACCCGCCGGCACCACGCACTCGTGGTCCGCACCTGGGAGACCCGTCCACGGTGCGAGTCCGCCCAGCAGACTTCTTCGCACGCTTGCCACTGACACGCATCAGCCCGTTCTCGCACTCCGCGAGGGCGGGCTGAACGTCGTTCCGGCGCCGTCCGTCCGAAGCGCAGGTCCCGGGGACCGGCCGGCAGCGTGGCTGCCGACCGGTCCCCGGGCGGGTTTCACGGACGGTTGCTCTTGTCGTTGAGCATCGCCTTCTCGATCTTTCGCAGGTTCCACCAGCCCATCTTGACCATGCCGGCCAGGACGAACCACTTGACCCACGACAGGGTGAGACCGGGCTCCTGCTTCCACTCGTCAGGCGTGATCTCGCCCTTGACGTAGAGCAGGGTGCGGTCGGCCAGTTCCTGCAACTGGGCCTCGGAGACCCATCGCAGGTTGTGGAACGACTTCTCGTCGCAGCGGAGTTCCTCCACGTCGGCCACGGTGGCGCGGTACAGCTGCCACTTGTGGCCGACTCCGAACGGGCCGTCCCCCCGCTTGCAGGGGTTGCGACGCCGCTTCGGCTTCCGGAACAGCGGGTCCAGCGACACGACCTCCAGGCCCGTCTCCTGGCGGACTTCCCCGCGGGCGGCTTCGCCGTAGCTGGGGAACTCGTCGAAGACGTGCCCGCCGACTCCGGACCAGCCCCGGCCGTCGGGGATGACGCCGATCAGGACGCCCAGGACCGGATCGGTGATGATGACGCCGGCGGAATGACCGTCGCACCTTTTGGGATTCTTACTTTGGGCAGCACTCATGGCTGCTTCACTCCCTTTTCGTCTTGTTTGTCGGATTTGCTTCGCGGCACTGTGCCGCAGTTTGGACAGTCCAGGGCGGGTGGCCCTTGGCAATCGCCGGGGAGCGCTCAGCGGGCGGCTACTTCGGCTCATGCGCAGAACGATCAGAGCGGTGCGCGCACCGGGCATCGCCCGCCGAGAACTCGTTCGCCGAGGGTGGTTGCGGCCGGTCCGAACCAGCGGACGATCAACAACGCATCCCGAAATCCGGGGTGCCCTTGCGACCGTCTCGGACGGCGTAAGGCAGGCTCAAACGGAGCATCAATATGACAGATCCGATTTGTTTCTCCGGTTCGGAGGAACGCGGCATACACCTGCCCGCCTCACTGGCGGCCGAGCTGACACTGGGCGGGCCCATCTCGCCCCAGGGCCTTCGGTCACTGCTTGAGCTGGCACTGGCCGAGCCCGTCTCGAACATGGTCTTTCAGGCAATGGTCGAGCTCTACGAGGGCGACCGGGTGCTCAACGGCATCGGCTCGGGTGTCTGGGTGTGCGGCAGCGCCCGCACGAAGCCCGGCACGAAGAACTACGAGCTCGGCGTCGAGGTCGGCGCCGCGCTGGCCGCAGCCGGCTTCGCGGTGTTCACGGGCGGCGGTCCCGGCGCCATGGAGGCCGCCAACAAGGGGGCCAAGCAGAACGGCGGGGTCTCGGTCGGGGTGGGCATCGTCCTCCCCAACGAGCAGCAGTTCAACTTGGAACTCACCATCAAGTTCCTGTGCAAGTACTTCTTCATCCGCAAGGTGCTGCTCACTAAGCACACGGAAGCGCTCGTGGTGCTGCCGGGTGGCAACGGCAGCATGGACGAGCTGTACGAGGTACTCACCCTCGTCCAGACCAAGACGATCCCCCCGCGACCGATCGTGCTGGTCGGCCGGAAGTACTGGAAGCGCGTGGACGCCTTCAGCCGGAAGACGATGCTGCCCAACGGCATGATCTCCCTGGGGGACCCCGACCTGGTCAAGGTCGTCAACACGGTGGGCGAGGTCATGGACCTCATGCCCAAGCACGCCGCCTCCTAGGAGGCGGCGTGAAGTAGGGGACCCGCTCTCCAGGCGGGAGCCCTGAGCATCACTGGACTCCCGGTCGGACAGCACCTCGCTGCCCGACCGGGAGTTTCACGTATTAGCAGGAGACTTTCGCCCCACGCCCCAAAGAGCCGCGAGCACCGCCGTCCGCCGCTCCTCGATGGGCGCTCATTCCACCGGCCGTCCGGAACGCCGAGGCCTGTCCGTTCTGGCGGTGAGACCCGCGCGGACGGTGTGAATGCCGTTCTGTTACCGTCCGTCCGGAGAGGCGGAACCAGCGCGCTCAGAAGGCGCCCGGGCACCCCGGCCGGCGTAGCGGTGCGGCCGGCGAGTCCGCGGGGCCCTGGTCCATCTGGAGGGAACGGACTGCATGGCACTCAACCGTGATTTCATCGGGCGGAGCTTCCCGCCCAGCGAGCCCTACGAGGTCAGCCGGGTGAAGATCCGCGAGTTCGCGGACGCGATCGGCGACCGCAACCCGGTCTACCGCGACCGCGAGGCGGCCAAGGCGGCCGGGTACCCCGACGTCATCGCGCCGCCCACCTTCCCGATCGTGGTCTCCCTCGGCAACCCCGGCCTCGCCGACCCCGACCTCGGCCTCAACTACGCGATGGTCGTGCACGGCGAGCAGCGCTTCGAGTACACGCGCCCCCTGCGCGCCGGGGACGTCATCACCTGCACCTCGACGATCACCGAGATCAGGTCGATCGGCAACAACGAGAAGATGGTCGTGGAGACCGAGATCGCCACCGTCGAGGGCGAGCCGGTCTGCAAGTCCTACAACACGATCGTGGAGCGGGGTGCCTGATGACCGCCAAGGTGAACTACGCCGACGTCGAGGTCGGCACCGAGATCCCCAAGCAGACCTACGCCGTCGACCGCGCCAACCTCGTCATGTACGCGGGCGCGTCCGGCGACTTCAACCCGATCCACTGGCGCGAGGGCGTCGCCAAGGCCGTCGGCCTCCCGGACGTGATCGCGCACGGCATGTACACGATGGCGCAGGGCGGCCGGTTCGTCACCGACTGGGCCGGCGACCCGGGCGCCGTCCTGGACTACGGGGTACGGTTCTCCTCTCCGGTCGTGGTCCCGGACGAGGGCGGCGCCACGCTGGAGATCAGCGGCAAGGTGGAGGAGAAGCTCGACGACAACAAGGTCGTCGTGGCGCTCACCGCCAGGTCCAACGACCAGAAGGTCCTCACGCGCGCCAAGGCGGTCGTCAAGCTCGCCTGAGCGCGGCGGCACACCGGCCGGGGCCGCCCCGGCCGGTGCGCACGTCGAGGGGACGAGGGCGGGCCGGCCCGGCGGCGCGGGGCACGGCAGGAGGGGGAGACGACGTGGCGGTGTTCGCCGAAGACGTGAACCTGGCCGGATACACCACGCTGCGGCTGGGCGGTCCCGCGCGGCGCTTCGTCGAGGCGACGACCGAGGCGGAGCTGGTCGCGGCCGTCCGCAAGGCCGACGACGAGGGCGAACCGGTCCTCGTGCTCGGCGGCGGCAGCAACCTCGTGGTGTCCGACGACGGGTTCCCCGGCACCGTCGTGCACGTCGGGACCCGCGGCACCGAACGCGTCGCCGCCGAGGGCGGCCGGGTGCTCGTGCGCGTCCAGGCCGGCGAGGACTGGGACCCGTTCGTCGCCCGCTGCGTCGCCGACGGCCTCGCCGGCGTCGAGTGCCTGTCCGGCATCCCCGGGCGCGTCGGCGCGACACCGATCCAGAACGTCGGCGCCTACGGGCAGGACGTCAGCGAGACGATCGCGGAGGTCCGCGCCTACGACCGGGAGGCCCGCGCCTGCGTCACCCTCGACCGCGACGCCTGCCGGTTCACCTACCGGCACAGCGCCTTCAAGGGCAACGACCGGTACGTCGTCCTGGACGTCACGTACGCCCTGGAGGAGTCCGAGGAGTCGCACCCCGTCGCCTACGCCGAGCTCGCGCGCAGGCTGGGCGTCCAGCCGGGGGACAGGGTCACGCTGAAGGAGGCCCGCGACGCCGTCATCGAACTGCGGCGCGGCAAGGGCATGGTCCTGGACGCGGCCGACCCCGACACCCGCAGCGCCGGGTCCTTCTTCACCAACCCGATCCTCGACCCGGACCAGGTCGCCGACCTCGAACGCCGCGTCGCCGAGCGCCTCGGCCCGGACGCGACGTTCCCGCGCTACCCGGAGGCCGGCGGCCGGGTGAAGACGTCCGCCGCCTGGCTCATCGACCGCGCCGGGTTCGCCAAGGGCCACGCGCGCGGACCGGCCCGCATCTCCACCAAGCACACCCTCGCCCTCACCAACCCGGGCGGCGCCACCACCGCCGACCTGCTCGCGCTGGCCCGCGAGGTCCGCGGCGGCGTCCGGGACGCGTTCGGCGTCGAGCTGGTCAACGAGCCCGTCATGGTGGGCGCGGCCCTCTGAACGCGGGCGCGGCCCTCTGACCTCGGGCCCCGCCCGAGGCTCCTTGGTAGGGTGGACGGCGTCGAGGGGGAGTAGTCCCAATCGCGTGGTCGACATGCTGGCGCCGCCGACGGCGCCCGGTCACGCGGGCCCGATCACCATCGCGGCGGACGAGACCTTCGGCCCGGCAGTCATGCCGGGCCGAGGTCGTGCGCGCGAGCCCCCGCCCTTCGCCCGGCAGCACGAGCGAAAGGGAACAGGTGTCCGCCTTCCTCATCAGCCTGGCCGTGATCTTCGTGGCCGAGCTGGGCGACAAGAGCCAGCTCATGGCCATGACGTTCGCCACCCGCTTCCGCGCCCTCCCGGTGCTGATCGGCATCACGGCCGCGACCGCGATCGTCCACCTGGCCAGCGTCGCCCTCGGCGCGGCCCTCGGCGCCGCGCTCCCCACCGGCCCGATCTCGATCATCGCGGGCGTCGCGTTCCTCGGCTTCGCGCTGTGGACGCTGCGCGGCGACGAGCTGGACGACGACGAGCGCGACAAGGCGCGGCTGGCCACCGGGTCGGCGATCCTCGCCGTCGGCGGGGCGTTCTTCCTCGCCGAGCTGGGCGACAAGACGATGCTCGCCACCGTCACCCTCGCCGCCGACCACGGCGGCATCGCCGGGCTGACCGGCGTGTGGCTCGGCTCCACGGTGGGGATGGTCGCCGCCGACGCGCTCGCCATCGTCGTCGGCCAGATGCTCGGCCGCAGGCTGCCCGAGCGCGTCATCAAGTACGGCGCCGCGGCCGGGTTCGCCGTCTTCGGCGTCCTGCTGCTGATCGAGGGCATCACCGCGTGACCCGGCGGGAACAATCCCTTCAGGGTCCGTGAGCGACCGCGGGGCTCCACCGCGGCAGGGGCCCGGACGGGAGTCACCGCCGTGGCCCTACCCGCCTCCCTCCCCCCGCCGCGACCGGCGCTCGGCACGCGGCTCCAGTTGAGCGACGAGGCCGCCGCCCGCATCCGCGAACTGATCATGGACGGGCGCATCCGGCCCGGCGACCACCTGCGGCTGGAACGGCTGGCCCTGGAGTTCGGCATCAGCGTCACGCCCGTCAGGGAGGCGCTGAAGTCGCTGCGCAGCGAGGGCTTCGTCGTCCTGGAGCCGCGGCGCGGGTTCGCCGTCGCGCCGCTGTCGCGGCGGGACGTCCAGGACCTGTTCTGGGTGCAGGCGGGCATCGCCGCCGAGCTGACCGTGCGCGCCGCGCCCCGGATCGGACCCGCCGCCCTGGAGCGCCTGGACGGCCTCCAGCACGCCCTGGCGCGCGACAAGGCCGCGCGCCGCTCCGACCTCATGGAGGAGCGCAACCACCTGTTCCACCGCGAGATCAATCTGGCCGCCGACTCCCCGAAGCTCGCCTGGTCGCTCGGCACGGCCGCCCGGTACGTGCCGCGCGGCCTGTACGGGCGGCTGGCCGGCTGGCCGGACGTCGCCGTCCGCGACCACGGGCGGATCCTGGCGGCGCTCCGGGACGGCGACGCCCGCACGGCCGGCGAGGAGATGCGGGCCCACATCGTCCGGGCCGGGGAGCTGCTGACCGGCCACCTCGAACGCCGGGGCCTGTGGCGCCCGGCCCCGTGATCGCCGCCAGCCCCGCCTTCGCCGGCCCGGCCGTCAGCGCGGCGGGTCCCCGAGCCAGGCGTCGACGCCCGCCAGCAGCCGGCGCCGCACGTCCTCCGGGGCCGCCGAGGCCCGGATCGACTGCCGGGCCAGCTCCGCCAGCTCGGCGTCGGTGAACGCGTGCTCGGTGCGGGCCAGCTCGTACTGGCGCGCGAGGCGCGAGCCGAACAGCAGCGGGTCGTCGGCGCCGAGCGCGATCGACGCGCCCGCCTCGAAGAGCCGCCGCAGCGGGACGTCCGACGCCGTCGCCGCCACGCCGAGGCCCACGTTCGACGCCGGGCAGACCTCCAGCGTCACCCCGCGGTCCACGATGCGCTCCAGCAGCCGCGGATCCTCGACGGCGCGGACCCCGTGCCCGATCCGGTCGGCCTCCAGGGTCTCCAGGCACTCGCGGACGCTCGCCGGGCCGAGCAGCTCGCCGCCGTGCGGGTCCGACAGCAGCCCGCCGCGTTTGGCGATCCTGAACGCGCCCTCGAAGTCGTAGGCGCGGCCCCGCCGCTCGTCGTTGGACAGGCCGAACCCGACGACGCCCCTGCCGGTGTAGCGCACGGCGAGGCGCGCGAGGGTCTTGGCGTCCAGCGGGTGCCGGGTCCGGTTCGCCGCGATCACCACGCCGATGCCGACCCCGGTCGCCTCCGATGCCTGCCGCGCGGCGTCCAGCACCAGCTCGACGGTCGGGGTCAGGCCGCCGAAGCGCCCCGCGTACCCGCTCGGATCGACCTGGATCTCCAGCCAGCCCGACCCCTCCGCGGCCTCGTCCTCGGCCGTCTCGCGCAGCAGCCGGCGCAGGTCGTCCGGCGTCTGCAGGACCGAGCGGGCGATGTCGTACAGGCGCTGGAACCGGAACCAGCCGCGCTCGTCGGTCGCGTGCAGCCGGGGCGGCCAGTCCTCGACGAGGGCGTCGGGCAGGTGGACGCCGTGCAGGCCGGCGAGCTCCACGAGCGTGGAGTGCCGCATCGACCCGGTGAAGTGAAGGTGCAGATGCGCCTTGGGGAGCAGGGCCACGTCCGGGCGGGCGGAGCCGCGCGCGGGCGCGGGCTCCCGGGGGTCCGGCATGGGACGGTGCTCGGCCGGACGGGCTGAAACGGTACGGGCCTCCATGACCCAATGTTGCCGGATCATCGTCGTCCTCGAACGCCCGGCCCCGCAGGATCACTACACCGGACTACCTCGCATGACACCCGGCGGCCATCGCGCCCCATGGGCATCCCCGAAAAAAACTTTGGAATCCCGTGCAACCCCCCACCGGCACCGTGCGTATACGAGGGGCGCCAGAGAGAGACAGGCACCCCCGAAAGCAACACCTTGCCTCCGAAGGGATTCACGATGATCACGCTGAAGGCCGCCTTGATCGCAGCGTCCGCCGTCGGGACCGTGGCCGTGGGCGGCGGCGCGACGTGGGCCATGGCCGGCTCCCACCACGAGGCCGGTCTCCAGTCGAGCAGCGCCAAGGCCCCTGCCGTGGAGCGCAAGGTGCCGGACGCCGCGCCCAAGACCGTCCCGACGTGCCTTCCGGCGGACCTGCCCGCCAAGCCCGGACTGCCCAAGGTCCCGGCCGACGGGGCGAAGAAGCAGGTCGAGCAGCACCTCAAGCAGAACCCGGTCACCGGGCACCTCCCGGAGGGGCGGCTGCCGAAGGCCGGCGTCCCCGGCAAGGACCTGCCGCAGGTCGGCATCCCGAACACCGAGCTCCCCGGCGCGAAGCTCCCGGACGGCAAGACCCTCCCCGCCAAGCCCGGCGTTCCCGCCAAGCCCGGCGTCCCGGCGAACCTGCCCACCTGCGTGCCGTCCACCGGCGACCTGCCCGGCGGCGCCCCGGCCGCCAGGCCGGACGCCCGCGTTCCCGGCAAGCCCGCCAAGCCCGCACTGCCCGCGCTGCCCAAGCTCGACTGCGGCACGCTGAAGCCCGCCGTGCAGGTCGGCGGCACCGTCGAGAAGACCGTCATGACCGCCAAGGGCCTGCGCTACGTGTCGGCCGTCCCCGGCTCGGCCGACCTGCGCAAGGCGCAGATCTGCGCCGTCACGCAGAAGTGGACCGGCAAGGCCGGCCAGTGGCTCACCGTCGAGACGATCAAGACGCGCGCCGGCATGACCCAGGAGCAGCTGCGCCAGGCGCTCGGCCTCAAGGGCGGCACCCCGCTGACCATCGGCGGCGTCGCCGCCTGGCAGAGCCCGAACGGCAGCGGCGTGCTGCTGTTCGACCCGAACGGCACCTCGCTGTTCGTCAACGGCAGCCCCGTCCTCGCCGGTGGGACGAAGGACGTGGCCGCCGCCCTGCGCCACGCGGGATGACACCCGGTAACGGACCAGGGCGAAACCAGTAACACCAGTAACACAACACAGGCGTGGGCGGGCGGCCTTGGCGCGGAGGCCGCCCGTCCCCGACGAGATGAACTGCCGGAACCGCTCTAGCCGGGACGGAGCACTGTGGGGCGTCGAGACGACGAGTCGTTCGTGGAGTTCGTGGCGGCACGCGGCGATGCCCTGCTGCGCACCGCGGCACTGATGTGCGGGGCCCGGCAGGACGCCGAGGACATCCTGCAGACCGCGCTGGAGAAGGCCTACCGCCACTGGGGGCGGCTTGAGGCGGGCAGCGACCCCGAGCCCTACGTCCGCCGGATCCTGGTCAACCTGGTCATCAGCCGCTCCCGGCGGTGGAAGGTGCTCCGGGAGATCCAGATGGCGAGGCTCCCGGAGACGCCGGCCGACTCGCCGAACCATTCCGTCGAGCTGAGGGGGACCCTCATGGACGAGCTGCGCAAGCTCGGCCCGCGGCAGCGCGCGGTCCTGGTCCTGCGCTTCTGGGAGGACCTTTCGGAGGCGGAGACGGCCCAGGCTCTCGGCTGCTCGGTCGGAACGGTGAAGAGCCAGGCGTCCCGGGGGCTCGCCAGGCTCCGGGAACGCCTCGACAGGAACCTGGCCCCACTGGGGAGATGAGCGATGGATCTGGAGAGTGAACTGCGGAAGGCCATGGCCGAGCAGGTGGCCGGGGCGACCGCGTCACAGTCGCTCGTCACCGAGGTCAAGCGGCGCCACCGCCGCCGCAAGGCCCGGCTCCACGCGGCCGCCGGCGTCGCGGCCGCCTCGGTCGCGGCCCTGGCCCTCGTGCCCACCTATCAGTCGTTCCGGGCCACACCGGCCGGAGACACCGAGACGACCCGTCCCGGCGGCACCGTCTCGCCTCTCCGGCTGCCGGAGCGACCTCCCGCGTCGGGCCTCCCCGTGTCCCCGTCCTCCAAGGGGAGGCCCGAGGCGGGAGCCTCGCGGAAGCCGGAGGCGCGCGGCTCGTCCGGCGACGGGCGGACCCCCTCCAAGCCGGAACCGGGCGGCCTCACCGCCGCGCTGCCGAAGTGGATCACGTATCTGCCGGACGGCCTGGCAGCCTCCGGCCCCTGCGAGGTCACCGGCGACGCGGACCGCAGGACCACGACCTGCGCGTGGCGCGGCGACGGCGGCTGGGTGGAGATCGCGCTCGTGGAGGGCGGCGGGCTGACGGGCCCGCAGGACCTGATGCGCGTGCCCGGAATCCCCGGGCGCACGTCCGTCCACGGCATGCCCGCAATGACCGGCGACCGCCCCGACTCCTCGCGGCAGATCTCCTGGCTGGCGCGGCGCGGGGTCGGCGTCACCGTGACCGCCTCCGGTCCGGCCAAGGACCGGCTCATGCGCATCGCCGAGGGCGTGCGCCCCTGAACCCCGTTCCGGCGGGGCGTCCCAAGGCGGAGAGGGGCCGCGAGGGACGTCCCGCCGGACTTCCCGGGACGGGAACCGGCGGAACCCGTCCCACACGAAACCGGCCCCGGGAGTTGTGCGCCCGGGGCCGGCTTCGTGTGCGCGGGATCGTGCGCGCGCGTGCTCGTGGAGGTCAGCTCGCCTCGGACAGCAGCTTCGCGACGCGCGAGACGCCCTCGGTCAGGTCGTCGTCGCCCAGGGCGTAGGAGAGCCGGAAGTAACCCGGCGTGCCGAACGCCTCGCCCGGCACCAGCGCGACCTCGGCCTCCTCGAGGATCAGCGACGCCAGCTCCACCGACGTCTCCGGGCGCTTGCCGCGCAGCTGCTTGCCGAGCAGCGCCTTGACGGACGGGTAGGCGTAGAACGCGCCCTCCGGCTCGGGGCACACGATGCCGGGGATCTCGTTCAGCATCCGCACCATCGTCTGCCGGCGCCGGTCGAACGCCTTGCGCATCTCCGCGACCGCCGACAGGTCGCCGGTCACGGCGGCGAGGGCGGCGGCCTGGGAGACGTTCGCGACGTTGGACGTCGCGTGCGACTGCAGGTTCTGGGCGGCCTTCACGACGTCCGCCGGGCCGATCAGCCAGCCGACCCGCCAGCCGGTCATCGCGTAGGTCTTGGCCACCCCGTTCAGGACGAGCGTCCGGTCGGCCAGCTCCGGCACCACCACGGGCATCGAGTGGAACTCGGCGTCCCCGTAGACGAGGTGCTCGTAGATCTCGTCGGTGACGACCCACAGGCCGTGCTCGTCGGCCCAGCGCCCGATCGCCTCGATCTCGTCGCGGCCGTAGACCGCGCCCGTCGGGTTGGACGGCGACACGAACAGCAGCACCTTCGTCCGGTCGGTGCGGGCCGCCTCCAGCTGCTCGACGCTCACCTTGTAGCCGGTGGTCTCGTCGGCGACGACGTCCACGGGCACCCCGCCCGCCAGCTTGATCGACTCGGGGTAGGTCGTCCAGTACGGCGTCGGGACGATCACCTCGTCGCCCGGGTCGAGCAGCGCCGCGAACGCCTCGTACACCGCCTGCTTGCCGCCGTTGGTCACCAGCACCTGCGACGCCTCGACGCGGTGGCCGGAGTCGCGCTCGGTCTTCTCGGCGATCGCGGCGCGCAGCTCGGGGAGACCGCCCGCGGGCGTGTACTTGTGGAAGCGCGGCACCCGGCAGGCGGTCACCGCGGCCTCGACGATGTAGTCGGGCGTCGGGAAGTCGGGCTCGCCCGCGCCGAACCCGATGACCGGGCGGCCCGCCGCCTTCAGCGCCTTGGCCTTGGCGTCGACGGCCAGCGTGGCGGACTCGGATATCGCGGCGATGCGCTTGGAGATGCGAGGACGGTCGATGCTCATGCCTCTATCGTTACAGACGTCGCGCCGGGACCCGCAGCCATATATCCGGGCCGGTCGGGCGGGTCCCCGCCGCGGCCTTCCGGCGGGCCTTCCGGAGGGCCTCCGTTATCCGGTTCGACGCGGGCCTCTCCGGCACGTAGACTCCTCCTCCAAGTGACGTGTCGCCGGTATACGAGCCTGTCCGCACGCGGGCACCGATCAGGCCGTAAGCTGGGACCCGGCACCCACCCGATCCTGTGGTCGGGGTTCTCCTTAGCCGGAGAAGCGAAGGGCAGTGGCTCAATTGGTAGAGCTCCGGTCTCCAAAACCGGCGGTTGGGGGTTCGAGTCCCTCCTGCCCTGCGAGGTGCGGTGCGCGCACCCGTGCCGGCCGCGCCATGGCGTCGCCGTGGCACTCCGCGGCACGGGACCGCGCGGCAACCACAGGGTGGTTGGATCACGACCTATGAGGTGAACGGCGGCAAATGGCGACTGAGACTCGCGACGAGCCCGAGGCCAAGGACGAGGGCAAGGGCAAGCGGAAGGCCCCTTCCAAGCGGACCTCGCCCGCGCTGTTCGTGCGCCAGATCATCGCCGAGCTGCGCAAGGTCATCTGGCCGACGCGGCGGGAGTTGATCACCTACACGACCGTCTCGCTGGTGTTCGTGCTGGTCATGGTCGCGATCGTCTCCGGCGTCGACTACGGGTTGCAGAAGGGCATCTACGAGCTCTTCGGCTGACGCCGACCGGCCCGGGCCGGTGACGGGGCCCCGCCGTACCTTCGCAAGTCCATCACCGCAGACCGAGAGAAGAGTTGACCGTGTCCGAGTCCTCACAGCCCTACGACGAGGCCGTGGAAGAGGCCCAGTCCGCTGCGGCTGCTGCGGCCGACCAGGCGGCTGAGCCCGCCGACGAGACGGCCGAGGCGGTCGTCTCCGCCGGCGACGCCGAGCCCGCGGACACGAAGCTCGAGGGCGAGGGCCCCGCGCCGGACGCCGCCGAGGGCGCCGCCGAGCTCGCCGCGTCCGTCGAGGGCGAGGAGCCGGCGTCCGCCGAGGACGAGGCCGCCGAGGAGGCGGACGGGGAAGAGGCCCCCGCCGAGCCGCCGGCCGACCCGTACGCCGACTTCAAGATGCAGCTGCGCCTCCAGCCGGGCGACTGGTACGTCGTGCACTCCTACGCGGGCTACGAGAACCGGGTCAAGACCAACATCGAGACCCGCACGCAGACCCTCAACATGGAGGACTACATCTTCCAGATCGAGGTCCCGCAGCACGAGGTGACCGAGATCAAGGGCGGCAAGCGCCAGAAGGTCAACGAGAAGGTCCTGCCGGGCTACATCCTCGTCCGCATGGAGCTCACCGACGAGTCGTGGGCCGCGGTCCGCAACACCCCCGGCGTCACCGGGTTCGTCGGCCTGCTGAACAAGCCGTCCCCGCTCAGCCTGGACGAGGTCGCCAACCTCCTGGCCCCCGAGCCGGAGGAGGGCGTCGCCAAGGCCGCCAAGGAGCAGGCCAAGGCCCCCGCCACCGTCGACTACGAGGTCGGCGAGTCGGTCACCGTCATGGACGGCCCGTTCGCCACCCTTCCCGCCACCGTCAACGAGATCAACGCCGAGCAGCAGAAGCTCAAGGTGCTGGTCTCCATTTTCGGTCGCGAGACGCCGGTCGAGCTCTCGTTCAACCAGGTCTCCAAGATCTGACGTTCCCCAGGTCTCACCCGTCCCCGAGACGCGTCCGGGCCGCCAAGGCCAGGCCGTATCCTGGACGGGCCGTCCCCGCCCAGGCGGGGACGGGTCCGGGTTCCCGGTCTCCGATCCTCGGAGACCGGCGCCCATCGGCCCCGCTCGCGCGGGGATGGCCCCAAAACGTCGCCGCGCTCGTGAACGTGCGGTGCGACTCCCCGCGCACGCGGGGATACGGGGTCGGCCAAGGTCCCAACGCGGCGGTCTAGTTCCGCCCGCCGTGTTGCCCGGTCTCCGGGAGTCGGGACCACACGAAACGGAACACGAGGGAGAGGCATGCCTCCCAAGAAGAAGAAAATCGCCGCTCTGGTGAAGGTCCAGCTGCAGGCCGGGCAGGCCACGCCCGCGCCGCCCGTCGGTACCGCGCTCGGTCCGCACGGCGTCAACATCATGGACTTCTGCAAGCAGTACAACGCTGCCACGGAGGCCCAGCGCGGCAACGTCATCCCCGTAGAGATCACCATCTACGAGGACCGGTCGTTCAGCTTCGTCACCAAGACCCCGCCGGCCGCCCAGCTCATCCTGAAGGCCGCGGGCGTGGAGAAGGGCAGCGGCGAGCCGCACAAGACCAAGGTCGGCTCGGTCACCCGCGACCAGGTCCGTGAGATCGCCACGACCAAGATGCCCGACCTCAACGCCAAGGACCTCGACGCCGCCGAGAAGATCGTCGCCGGCACCGCGCGGTCGATGGGCATCGAGGTCAAGTAAGACGTCCCAGTGGGAGGGCCGGCGCAGGCCCCTACCACGAGTTCCGTCTGGAGGAACGAACATGAAGCGCAGCAAGGGCTACCGCGCCGCCGCGGAGAAGATCGACCGGGAGCGGCTGTACAGCCCGGTCGAGGCCGTGAAGCTGGCCAAGGAGACCGCGGTCACCAAGTTCGACGCGACCGTCGAGGTCGCCATGCGGCTGGGCGTCGACCCGCGCAAGGCCGACCAGATGGTCCGCGGCACGGTCAACCTGCCGCACGGCACCGGCAAGACCGCCCGCGTGCTCGTCTTCGCCGTCGGCGCCAAGGCGCAGGAGGCCGAGGCGGCGGGCGCCGACCTGGTCGGCTCGGACGACCTGATCGAGCGCATCCAGGGCGGCTTCCTGGACTTCGACGCCGTGGTCGCGACCCCGGACCAGATGGGCAAGGTCGGCCGTCTCGGCCGGGTGCTCGGTCCGCGCGGCCTGATGCCGAACCCGAAGACCGGCACGGTCACGATGGACGTGTCCAAGGCGGTCTCCGACATCAAGGGCGGCAAGATCGAGTTCCGGGTCGACCGGCACGCGAACCTGCACTTCATCATCGGCAAGGCGTCCTTCGACGAGCGCCAGCTGGTGGAGAACTACGCCGCCGCGGTCGACGAGATCCAGCGTCTCAAGCCGTCCGCCGCGAAGGGCCGGTACGTCAAGAAGGCGGCGCTGACCACGTCGATGGGCCCGAGCATCCCCGTGGACCCGAACGCGGTCCGCAACCTGACGGCCGAGCTCGAAGAGGCCTGATCGAGCCCGGCGTCGAACGCGTCGAACAGGGCGTCCCCACGATGGGGGCGCCCTGTTCGCTTTTCCACAGGTTGTGGATAGTCGGGCCGCCTCACCGGGTCGCGGTCAGCGGGACGCGGCCGGCCCCGCCCGCCGGTGCGCCGCTAGATTCGGCGCCGATCGTCGGCGAAGGGGATGTGATGGACGGGACGCGGCACCGGGACGTCCACCGGCTGTACGACGTGCTCGACGCGGCCGCGCAGGAGGCCCCCGAGGCCCCCGCCCTGTCGGTCGACGGCACGACGTGGACGTTCCAGGAGCTGCGCGCACGGACCGACGCGCTCAGCGCCCATCTGTCCGGGCGCTGCTCGCCCGGGGCGCGGGTGGCGCTGCTCGCGCACAACCGGCTGGAGTACGTGGCGGCCTACTACGGGGTTCCGCGCGACGGCAGGATCCTCGTGCCGCTCAACCAGAGGCTGCATCCGCGCGAATGGGCCGACCAGGTCGTCCGCAGCGGAGCCGAGCTCGTCGTCGGCGAGCCGGATCTGCTGGAGAGGCTGGAGCGGGAGGGCGGGCTTCCCGCCGGGCACCCGCCGCTCGTGGACGTCGCCGATCTGCCGTGGGACGGCCCGGCCCCCTCGCGGGAGGACGACCGGGATCCGGCCGAGGTCGCCTGGCTGATGTTCACCAGCGGCACGACCGGCAGGCCGAAGGGCGTGCGGCTCACCCACAGGAGCCTGCTGGCGGGAGTGGCGGTGACGGCGTCGGGGCGTCCCGTGCTGCCGGACGACGTGTTCTGCACGCCGTTCCCCTTGTGCCATGTGGCGGGCTACCAGGTCATCCTGCATCACCTGTTCCGGCGGCACGCCGTCGTGCTGCGCCGGTTCGATCCGGCGGTCCTGGTGGACGCGGCGCGCCGGCACGGTGTCACGAACCTCTCGCTCGCACCGACGATGCTGGAGGACCTGCTCGCGCACCTGGACGGGGACCCGGCGGCGCTGGGGGCGCTGCGGGCCACCGTCCGGGTGGTCGCGTACGGGTCGGCGCCGATGCCGGTGCCGCTGCTGCGCCGTGCGGACGCGGTGCTCGGCTGCGACCTGAACCAGGGGTACGGGATGACCGAGCTGTCGGGCAACGCGACGTTCCTGTCCCCGGCGGACCATCGCGCCGCGGTGGCGGCGAGGCCGGAGCTGGCGGCGTCGGCGGGCCGTCCGGGCGACGGCGCGGAGATCGCCGTGGTCGGTGAGGACGGGGCGCCGCTGCCGCCCGGCGAGCAGGGCGAGGTGGTCGTCCGGGGAGCGCAGGTCGCGGACGGGTACTGGGACGATCCCGAGGCGACCGCCGAGGCGTTCGCGGGCGGCTGGTTCCGCACCGGCGACGCGGGCCGCGTCGACGGGGACGGTCGCCTGTACCTCGCCGACCGGATCAAGGACGTGATCATCACGGGCGGGGAGAACGTCTCCTCGCGCGAGGTCGAGGACGTCCTGCGCACGGTGCCGGGGGTGGGCGAGGTCGCGGTCGTGGGGCTGCCCGATCCGCGCTGGGGCCAGTCGGTGTGCGCGGTGATCGTCCCGGACGGCGTCCCGCCGCGGGAGGAGGACCTGGTGGCGGCGTGCCGCGCCCGGCTCGCCGGCTTCAAGGCGCCGCGGCGCGTGGAGTTCGTCGCGGCCCTGCCCCGCACCGGGACCGGCAAGGTCCGCAAGGCCGCCCTCCGCGCCGAGCTGACCGGCCGTCCGAGCTGACAGACCACCTCGAAGGCTCCTGAACCGGCGGATAAGCGTCTCGCAGTCCAGAACCGGACAATTTGGTATCTGATTGTTTTGTTACCGCTGAGGAACCTGGTGTTGAATTGCCCGCGTGAAGCGTCGTACGGATCGGGCCATCGCCATCTCCGCCGTGGCCGCGGTGGCCATCGTGCCCACGGCGATCCTGATGGTGGTGAAGACCGGGGGCGACTCGCCGACGGACGCGGCGGCGCTGCCCCCCTCCGCGGCGATGGCCCAGCGTGACCCCGCCAACCCCAACGGCGCCGCGTCCGCCACGGTCACCCCGGGCACGCCCGGCGCGCCGGGGGCCGCCCCGGGCGCGAGCGCGCGTCCCGGCGCGCGCACGCCCGCAAGCGGGGGCGCCGCGCACGGCCTGCCGACGGCGCCGCCCCAGCCCGGCCCCAGCCTGCACTCCTTCACCCGCAAGACGGACCTGAAGGTGACGGTCGGGTCGGGCGGCGACTACCAGCAGGCCACCGAGACGGCCTCGTTCACGCTGTGGCCGAAGTTCGCGATGACCGCCACCGGCGTCACGCAGACGATGAAGGGCGGCGAGCTGTCCAAGGTCACCCAGAAGGTGATCGTCCAGGGGAGCACGCTCAAGGGCTACGACGGGCAGAAGTGGACGCGGTCCACGCTGACCCCGGCGCAGCTGGGCAGCCTGCAGAACGGCTCCGACCCCCAGCAGTTCACCTTCATGATCGGGACGCTGCCCGGCATGACGGCGAGCGAGCCGGACGCCGCCGGGCTGACGCGCTTCACCGCGCAGGCGCTCATGGGCGGCGTGTATTCGCTGCTGCCGCAGGACGCGGTGGCCGCGTTCCGCAAGTGGGTGCCGGACGACACCGGATGCGGGCTCGACCTGCTGGCCGACGGCGAGGCCCGCCCGACCACGATCGGCCTCAGCGCCCAGGGGCCCGCCGCGGGGCTGTCCGGGTCGATGACCTTCGGTTCCTACCGCTGACGCGGGCCGGGAAGACCGGATCACCCCGACGTCGGCTCAGGGAGCGGCTACGCCGTTGGTCGTACCGGGCGGGGGGCCATTCGTACCACCGGGGGATGCCCCTCCGTTAACGCCCGAAGAGACTGGGAACACCAGCAGGGCGACAAGGGAGGCTCAACCCTCATGAACCGACGACTTGTGGTCGCGGCCGGCGGCACCGCAGTGGGCGCCGCCCTCCTCCTGTCCGGATGCAACGGGGACGGGTCGGAGAACACCGGCAACATGAAGCTCAGCGCGAACCAGGCGCTGCTGAAGGCGTCCGAGAAGACCGGCAAGACCGACACGTTCAAGGCCGACCTGACGGTGACGGGAACCGGCGACGGCGGCGGGAAGGTCCACGCCAACGGGCAGTTCCGGCTGCGCCCGTCACTGGAGTTCAGCGCGAAGCTGGACGACTTCAGCCAGAACGGGCAGAGCGTGCCGGGCGCCAAGGGCCAGGCCGTCTTCACCGGGAACGTGCTGTACGCGAAGGTCCCGCAGCTCGCGCAGTTCGTCAGCGGCGGCAAGCCGTGGGTGAAGGTCGACGTGAACCAGATGGCGCAGCGGACCGGCTTCGACGTCCGGGGCGTGGTCGACCAGGTGCAGAAGGTGGACCCGGCCGAGCAGACGAAGATGTTCACCGGCTCCAAGGACGCCCGCAGGGTCGGCACCGAGACGGTCGACGGCGTCAAGACGACGCACTACGCCGGAACGGTCACCGTCGAGGACGCGCTGAACCGGCTCGACGCGCAGGCCCGCGCGAAGGTCCAGCAGTGGCTGCCGAAGGACCGCGCCAACGGCAAGATCAACTTCGACCTGTGGACGGACGGCGACAACCTGCCGCGCAAGCTCGTCTCCAAGGCGACCGGCTCGAACGGCGAGAACGGCTCGGTGACCGTCCTCTACAGCGACTACGGCAAGTCGTTCAAGGTGAACACGCCTCCGTCCGACCAGGTGGGGCAGCTGTCCCTCCCGGGCGCGCTCGGCGGCAACTGAGAACGGTGAACCTCAGCGGGGTCTTTTGCGTCTGATGTACCGTTCGGGCCCTACCCCTCGGGTGCCAAGGAGAGCAAGGAGATCCCCCTGATGATCCGTCGTTTCGCGGCCGGCACGGTGCTGGCCACCGGCCTCGCCCTCTCGCTGACCGGCTGCCTCGGCGAGGCCGGGAAGACGGTGGACGACGCCGGCAAGGGGCTGCGGCTGTCCGCCGCGCAGGTCCTCGGCAAGGCCGCCGAGAAGACCGGCCAGATCGACTCGTTCCAGGCCGACCTGACGATGAAGTCGACCGGCTCGTCGACCGGCGACGTGTCGATGAACGGCACGATGCAGTACCGCACGAAGCCCGACCTGGCCTACAGCATGAACTTCGGGCAGATGACGGTCGCGGGCAAGCCGATGCCCGGCATGGAGCAGCGGCTCGTCGGCCGGACCATGTACATGAAGATGCCGATGCTGTCCCAGCTCGGCGGCGGGTCCAAGCCCTGGATCAAGATCTCGCTGGACGAGCTGGGCGCCAAGTCCGGGATGAACATCGACGAGCTGCTCCAGCAGTCCCGGCAGATGGACCCGGTGCAGAACACCAAGATGCTGACGGCGTCCAAGGACGTGCGCGAGGTCGGCAAGGAGACGGTCGACGGCGTCGAGACGACCCACTACACGGGCACGTACCGGATGGAGGACGCGGTGGCGAAGCTCTCCCCGGAGACGCGGGAGGCCTACCGCAAGAGCCTCGGCACGACCGGCCTCCAGGCCATGCACTTCGACCTGTGGGTGGACGGCCAGCAGCTGCCGCGCCAGATGACGATGAAGTCCACGGAGTCGACGCAGGGCGACATGACCATGACGATGAAGTACCGCGACTTCGGCAAGCCGGTGCAGGTCACCGAGCCTCCGGCCGGCCAGGTCACGGACTTCGGCGAGCTCATGAGCCGGCTCGGCAGCGGCGGGGGCCTGCCCGGCGGCGCCTGATCCAGGCCTGAGCACGACCGAGGGACCGCGCCCCGCCCGGGGCGCGGTCCCTCGCCCTGTCCGCCGATTTGGCCTCGTTGGCCAGGGCACGTATGCTGTCCGATGCCGAAGACCGCCGGTCGTCACCTCCCGCGAGGTGACCGAAGGACCCGACTCAGTTCGGGCGGCCTGCGTAGGTGAGACGAGAGCTTCCCCGCATGGCCTCCGTGCCGTGCCTGGACGCCCCGTGCGCCTGCGCCGGGGCGTTTTTTGGTGGATCGGCGCCCCAGTTCGTCCGTGGACTGCGGCGTGGATCGGACCACCCAGGTAATCGGAAGGAGGGCTATGGCCAAGGCCCACAAGGACGCGGCGATCGCCGAGCTCAAGAACGAGTTCGAGAGCTCCAACGGCGCCGTGCTGACCGAGTACCGCGGGCTTTCCGTCGCGCAGGTCAAGGAGCTGCGCGACAACCTCGGCGAGACCGCGCGGTTCCGCGTGGTGAAGAACACGCTGACCAAGCGCGCCGCGAACGAGGCCGGTGTCGACGAGCAGTTCCGTGAGCTGCTCGAAGGCCCGTCGGCCATCGCGTTCGTCCGCGGCGACGTGGTCGAGGCCGCCAAGGGCCTGCGCGACTTCGCCAAGGCGAACCCGATGCTGGTGATCAAGGGCGGCTTCATCGACGGTCAGTCGATGGACGCGGCCGAGATCACCAAGCTGGCGGACCTTGAGTCGCGCGAGGTGCTCCTCGCGAAGCTGGCCGGTGCGATGAAGGGCTCGATGGCCAACGCCGCCGCGCTGTTCAACGCTCTGCCGACGCAGGCCGCCCAGCTCGCCGAGGCGCTGCGCGCCAAGCGCGAGGCCGAGGGCGAGACCGCCGAGGCACCCGCCGCCGAGGCGTCCGCCGAGTAGGCAACCCGCGGTTCCATACCACCCCAGATCACAAGCCATAGCGGAGGAATCATCATGGCGAAGCTCAGCACCGACGACCTGCTCGACGCCTTCAAGGAGATGACCCTTCTCGAGCTCTCCGAGTTCGTGAAGCAGTTCGAAGAGGTCTTCGACGTCAAGGCCGCCGCCCCCGTCGCGGCCGTGGCCGCCGCCCCCGGCGCCCCGGCCGGTGGCGAGGAGGCCGCGGTCCAGGACGAGTTCGACGTCATCCTCGAGGGTGCCGGCGACAAGAAGATCCAGGTCATCAAGGAGGTGCGCGCCCTGACGAGCCTCGGCCTCAAGGAGGCCAAGGACCTGGTCGACGGCGCCCCCAAGCCGCTGCTGGAGAAGGTCAACAAGGAGACGGCCGACAAGGCCAAGGAGGCCCTGGAGAAGGCCGGCGCCTCGGTCACCGTCAAGTAACGACGCTCCAGAGCTCCGGAGCCCGCGCGGCTCCACCGCTCTCGAAGGAGGCGGTCACCCCGATGGGGTGGCCGCCTCCTTCTGCGTTCCCGGTGCTCGTCTTCGGCGCTCGACTGGGCGGTCTTGTCGCGGAACGTGGAGCGACGGTGCCGGAAGGGTCCGATTTCTGTGCTGAGGTGACAAACACCTGCGGGAAACCGTGTGTCCCGGCGGGTTGTGCGGCTTCCCGCCCGCGGCGTAGCGTCCCGTCTGACGCTGTGGCCACACCCGGCCGCTCGCGTCCCCGCAGTGCGGCGGGCCGCAGGGTCGCGGCCGTCCCCCGGCACCCCGCTCTTGAGGCTCCGGTTCTTGGACCACTAGTCTCATAGGCGCCGTAAGTAACGATTGTCTTACGACGTCGCATTTAGCCGCTGATCTGGGGCGCAACCCCTTCCATTTGGACGGGGGGCCGCTACGGTAGTGGCACCCGTCACGCCTACCGGACGGTAGCAATGCGGCGGACACGCGGTGTGACGACAGAACGCGGCGTGGAGACAGAGCGCGGTGTGACGACAGAAAGAGCCTGAGTGCTACTCGCTCATTGGTTCGGGATTCCCCCGGCCTGGACGAAAGGTGACGAGTGGGCGTCGAGATCAGAGTCGAGGGCCTGACGAAGTCCTTCGGCCGCCAGGTGATCTGGCAGGACGTGTCGCTGACCATTCCCGCAGGTGAGATCTCCGTTCTCCTGGGTCCGTCCGGTACCGGAAAGTCGGTCTTCCTGAAGTCCCTTGTGGGGCTGCTCAAGCCCGACCGCGGGCACATCTGGGTCGGCGACCGGGACCTGCCGTACCTGCCCGAATCGCAGCTCTACGAGACCCGGAAGCTGTTCGGCGTCCTGTTCCAGGACGGCGCCCTGTTCGGCTCCATGAACCTGTTCGACAACATCGCGTTCCCGCTCCGCGAGCACACCAAGAAGTCCGAGTCCGAGATCAAGCGCATCGTCATGGAGAAGATGGACCTGGTCGGTCTTCTCGGCGCCGAGCACAAGCTTCCCGGTGAGATCTCCGGCGGCATGAAGAAGCGCGCCGGCCTCGCCCGCGCGCTCGTCCTGGACCCCGAGATCCTGCTGGTGGACGAGCCGGACTCCGGCCTCGACCCGGTCCGCACCGCGTTCCTCAACCAGGTGTTCATCGACCTCAACGCGCAGATCGGCGCGACGTTCCTGATCGTCACCCACGACATCAACACCGCCCGCACCCTCCCGGACAACATCGGCCTGCTGTACCAGCGGCACCTGGCGATGTTCGGGCCGCGGGAGATGCTGCTGTCCAGCGAGGAGCCGGTCGTCCGGCAGTTCCTCAACGCCAGCAAGATCGGCCCGATCGGCATGTCCGAGGAGAAGGACGAGTCCGAACTGGAGGCCGAGGCGAAGATGGGCCACGACCCCGGCAAGCTGCCGCCGATCCCGCCGCAGCAGATGCCGAGCAACGGGCTGATCCGCGCCGGCATGCACGCGCCCGGCGCGTGGTGCGCGGCGCACGGCGTCACGCCGCCGCCCGGCTCGTTCGTCGACGACCTCGGCCGCAACTGGGTGGAGGAGTGGCCCCGGTACGTGGCGTCCATGACGCCCGTCGGCACTCCCGCCGGCGGCGCGCACGGCGCGCCCGGCGGCATGCCGCCCGCCGGCCCCCCGCCCGGCGATCCCGGGGGCCGGTTCCCCGGCAGCCCGCCGCCTGGCCAGCCGGGAGCGGGTGCAGGCTACTGATGTCCACTCCTGGTATCGGCGCGGACCAGCGAGGGGCACGGAAGGGCGGGGGCTCTTCGGCGACGTTCCGCAAGATCGGGGACGGCGCGGTCAACGTCGCGATCAAGGAACCGGGACGGTTCTTCGCCCTGTGCCTGGACACCGGCCGCGCGATGTTCCAATGGCCGTTCCAGTGGCGCGAGTTCATCCAGCAGGCCTGGTTCATCGTCAGCGTGACCGTCGTTCCCACGATGCTGGTCGCCATCCCCTTCGGCGGCGTGCTGTCCCTCCAGGTCGGCGGGCTGATCCGGCAGCTCGGCGCGCAGTCCTACACCGGCGCGACCGCGGTGGTCGCGATCGTCCGGGAGGCCAGCCCGCTGGTCACCTCGCTGCTGGTCGCGGGCGCCGCCGGGTCGGCGATGTGCGCCGACATCGGCTCCCGGAAGATCCGTGAGGAGATCGACGCCATGGAGGTGCTGGGCATCAACCCCCTGCACCGCCTGGTGGTGCCGCGGATGCTCGCCTGCGCGTTCGTCGCGCTGTTCCTCAACGGGCTGGTCTCGGTGGTCGGCCTGCTGGGCGGCTACTTCTTCAACGTGATGCTGCAGGGCGGCACCCCCGGCGCCTACCTGGCCTCCTTCAACGCCATCGCGCAGCTGCCCGACCTGCTGCAGGCGGAGTTCAAGGCGTTCGTCTTCGGCATCACCGCGGGCCTGGTCGCCGCGTACAAGGGCCTGAACGCCAAGGGCGGCCCCAAGGGCGTGGGCGACGCGGTCAACCAGACCGTCGTCATCACGTTCATGCTGCTCTTCCTGGAGAACTTCCTGATCTCCACGCTGTACTTCCAGTTCGTCCCGTCGAAGGGGATGTAGATGGCTGCCCCTGGCAAGACGGGCAAGGCCGCCCGGCGGGTGGTGAGCGCGCCGCTCGACCGGCTGGACGACTTCGGCCACCAGATGTCGTTCTACGCCCGCGCGTTCGCGTGGGTGTTCCGGGTGCTGCGCCGGTACCGCACGGAGGTGCTGCGGCTGCTGGCCGAGGTGAGCCTCGGCACCGGCGGCCTCGCGGTGATCGGCGGCTCGGTGGTGATCGTCGGGTTCATGACGTTCTTCACCGGCAGCCAGGTCGGCCTGCAGGGCTACGAATCGCTTAACCAGATCGGCACGGCCGCGTTCACCGGGTTCGTCGCGTCCTACTTCAACACCCGCGAGATCGCGCCGCTGGTGTCGGCGCTCGCCCTTTCGGCGACGGTCGGCTGCGGGTTCACCGCCCAGCTCGGCGCGATGCGGATCTCCGACGAGATCGACGCGCTGGAGGTCATGGCCGTCCCGTCGATGCCCTTCCTCGTCACCACCCGGATGCTCGCCGGAATGATCGCGGTCGTTCCGCTGTACATCGTGGGCCTGCTCGCCTCCTATGGCGCGACCCGGGTCATCGTGACGATGTTCTACGGCCAGTCGACCGGCACCTACGACCACTATTTCCATTTGTTCCTACCGCCGTACGACATCTTGTGGTCGTTCGGAAAAGTAATCGTCTTCGCGGTGCTGGTGATGCTGATCCACTGCTACTACGGCTACCACGCCTCCGGCGGCCCCGCGGGCGTCGGCGTCGCGGTGGGCCGCGCGGTGCGCACCAGCATCGTGGTGATCAACGTGGTCGACCTGATGCTCGGCATGGCGATCTGGGGCACGACGACCAGCGTCCGGATCGCGGGGTGACCACCAATGAGTGAGCGGTTGCGTTACCGGGTGCTCGGCACGTCGATGATCGTCGTGATCGTCCTGCTGCTGGCGCTGACCGTGGCGCTGTACAACAAGGCGTTCACGCCGACGCTCGACGTGAAGGTGCGGACCGAGCGGGCGGGGCTCCAGCTGCTGCCGCACTCGGACGTGAAGATCCGCGGTCTGATCGTCGGCGAGGTGCGGGGCACCGACGCCGACGCGCGCGGGGCGACGCTCCACCTGGCGCTGGACCCGGGCAAGGCGAAGCTGATCCCGCGCAACGTCCAGGCCCGGCTGCTGCCGAAGACGCTGTTCGGCGAGAAGTACGTGGACCTGGCCGCTCCGGCGCAGGCGGGCCCGCCCGGACTGCGCTCGGGCCAGGTGATCCAGCAGGACCGCTCCCAGGCCGCCGTCGAGATCGACAAGGTGCTGAACGACCTGCTCCCGCTGCTGCAGGCGGTCAAGCCGGCGGAGCTGAACGCGACGCTGAACGCCCTGGCCACGGCGCTGCAGGGCCGCGGCGACCAGATCGGCCGGAACCTGGAGGAGGCCGACGAGCTGCTGCGGAAGATCAACCCGCAGCTCGGCACGCTGGTGCACGACCTGAACGCCCTGGCCGACGTCTCCGACATCTACACCGCCGCGGCGCCCGACCTGCTGCAGACGCTGCGCAACCTCAACGTCACCAGCCGGACGATCACCGACAAGAAGGCGACGATCGAGCAGCTGATCCCGGCGACGACCGCGCTGGCCGAGGACGGCGACGTGTTCATGCGGCAGAACGCCCCGAAGATCATCGGCTTCAACATCGCGAACCGGGACGGGCTGGACCTGGTCGCGCGCTACTCGCCGTCGCTGCCGTGCGTGTTCGCGGGGCTGATGAAGCTCAAGCCGGAGTCCCAGCGGGTGGCGGGCGGCAACGGGTCCAAGACCTTCAACCTGACGATCGAGATCGTCAAGCCGGTGCCGGGCTACAAGTACCCGCTGGACAAGCCGGAGGCCAAGGACCAGCGCGATCCGCGCTGCTACGGGCTGCCGAACCCCAAGGTCCCGTCCCCGACCTACCTGGCGCTGGACGGCACGCAGGACGACCTGTGGTGGAAGAACCCCGATGACCCGAACGGCGGCGGGAGCCGCGGCCGGGCGCTGTCGAACGTCTTCGTGGACCCGGGCTCGATGAGCGAGAAGGACAAGATCAAGAACGTGCTCGGACCGGTGACGCGGACCCGCGCCGACGAGCTGTCCGACGTCGCGGCGCTGATGTTCGGGCCGCTGCTGGGCGACGGATCGGTGGTGACGGTCAAGTGAGGACGACCAGTGCGGCGATCAAGCTGACGATCTTCGTGGTCGTCACCTCGCTGGCCACCGGCGTGCTGGCGATGACGATCTCCAACATGCGGTTCCGGGAGACGACCACGTACAAGGCGATCTTCTCGGACGTGACGGGCCTGCTCGACAACGACGACGTGCGCGTCGCCGGCGTCCGGGTCGGCCAGATCGAGCACATCGAGCTGTACAAGGGCGACAAGGCCGAGGTCACGTTCAGCCTGCAGAAGGAGGACGTGTTCAAGGCCGGGCTGCCCGCGTCCACGCGGGCGCAGATCCGGTACCGCAACCTCATGGGCCAGCGGTACCTGGCGCTGACCGACGGCGCCGGCCGGGCCAACGACTACCTCAGGCCCGGCGACACGATCCCGGTCGGGCAGACCACGCCCGCGCTCGACCTGACGACCCTGTTCAACGGGTTCCGGCCGCTGTTCCGCGCGCTGGAGCCCAAGGACGTCAACACGCTCGCGATGCAGATCATCCAGGTCCTCCAGGGCGAGGGCGGGACGATCAACAGCCTGCTCGCGCACGTGGCGTCGCTGACCAACACCCTCGCCGACCGGGACAAGGTCATCGGCCAGGTGATCGACAACCTGAACACCGTGCTCGGCACCATCGACGAGCGGCACGACGAGGTCGACCAGCTGGTCACGGACCTGCGGGGGTTCGTCAGCGGGGTCTCGGGGGACCGCAAGGCGATCTTCGACTCGGTGGCGGCGATCAACGAGCTGACCGGCACCACGCAGGACCTGCTCGCCGACGCCCGCCCGGACATCCGCGACGACATCGCGGGGCTGCGCAAGCTCACCGCCACGTTCGACGCGAACGGCAAGGAGCTCGACGCGGGCCTGCAGCGGACGCCGAAGCGGCTGGAGGGGCTGGTGAACATCTCCTCCTACGGCTCCTGGTTCAACATGTACATCTGCGGCCTCGACGCGCGGGTGCGGCTGCCGGGCGGACCGGTCTACCAGACGCCGGCGATCGTGAACGAGAACGCGAGGTGCAAGTAGATGAGGATCCCGTTCCGGGAACGCAACCCGGTCCCCATCGGGCTCTCCGCGTTCGCGATCATCATCGTGCTGGTGGTGCTGGCGATGAACCTGGAGAACATCCCGCTCATCTCCGGCGGCAGGACCCACACCGCCGCGTTCCGGGAGGCGGCCGGGCTGCGGTCCGGCGAGGAGGTCCGGATCGCGGGCGTCAAGGTCGGCAAGGTCACCGGGCTCGAACTGGCCGGCGACCACGTCAGGGTGACCTTCCGGGTCGACGACGGCGTGCGGCTCGGCGACCGGACCGAGGCCGACATCAAGATCAAGACGGTGCTCGGCGCCCACTACCTCGCGCTCAACCCGCGCGGGCGCGGCCGGCTCGCCCGGGGCATCCCGATCGAGCGGACCCACACCCCGTTCGAGGTCGTCCCCGCGATCAGTGAGCTGAGCCAGCGCGTCGGCGCGATCGACGTGCAGCAGGTCGCCAAGTCCTTCGACGTGCTGTCGGACACCTTCAAGAACTCCCCGGAGGAGGTCAGAGCCTCCCTTCAGGGGCTGCGCCGGCTGTCCAACACGGTCGCGTCCCGCGACGACGAGCTGCACGAGCTGGCCGGCAAGGCCAAGGACGTCTCCAAGCTGCTCGCCGACCGCAACCAGGACTTCGCCAAGCTCGTCCAGGACGGCGACAAGGTGCTCCAGGCGGTGCAGGCCAGGCGCGAGGTCATCCACCAGCTGCTGATCAACACCGTGACCCTGTCCCAGCAGGTGAACGCCCTGATCAACGAGAACGACGCGCAGCTGCGCCCGATGCTGGACAACCTGGCCAAGGTCAACCGGATCCTGCTGAAGAACCAGAACAACCTGGACCGGATCCTCCAGCTGTTCGCGCCGTTCGCCCGGCAGTTCTCCGACGTGACGGGCACCGGCCGCTGGTTCGACTCGTGGATCCAGAACCTGATCCCGATCCCCGCCTCGATCCACAACCCCCCGTCCGGCGGAGGCGCGACGACGAACAGGCAGGGCGCCCAGCCGGGCGGCGGAACGCCCGGCACCGGCAAGACCGGCAACACCGACAACCCGTTGCCCTTCCTCCCGTGAGCAGGCAGGTCACCAGTGCGTAACTCCACGAGCATCCTCCGCCTGGGCGGCGCGATCCTCGCCGTCGCGGTGCTGGCCGCCGTGCTCCTGCTGGTCCTCCAGGAGCCGAAGCAGCGCCACATGACGGCGTACTTCACCAAGGCGGTCGGCCTGTACAAGGGCGCGGACGTCCGCATCCTCGGCATCCCCGTCGGCGAGGTCACCAGCGTCGAGCCCGTCGGCGACGCGGTGAAGGTCGAGTTGAGGTACGACGCCCGGTACAAGGTCCCCGCGGGCGCGCAGGCCGTGATCGTCAACCAGACCCTCGTCGCCGACCGCTACGTCCAGATCACGCCCGTCTACCGGGGCGGCGCCGTCCTCGCCGACGGGGCGACGCTCGGCACGAACCGCACCGCGGTGCCGGTCGAGGTCGACGAGGTCGGCGGGAGCCTGAACGAGCTGTCCAAGGCGCTCGGCCCGCAGGGCGCGAACGCGCCCGGCGCGAACGGCGAGCAGGGCTCGCTGTCGCGGCTGCTGCAGGTCGGCGCGGCGAACCTGGACGGGCAGGGCGAGGACATCCGGCAGACGATCGCCGACGCGTCCAAGGCGCTCAGCACGCTGAGCACCGACCGCGGCGACGTCGCCGAGACGATCAAGAATCTGCGGATCATCACCGACGCGATGAAGGCCAACGACCAGCAGATCAAGTCGTTCTCCGGACACCTCAACGGCGTCTCCGGGCAGCTGGCGGGGGAGAAGGAGGAGCTGAGCGCGGCCCTCAACACCCTGGCCCCGACGCTGAAGAACGTGCAGCGGTTCGTCAAGGGCAACCGCACCGAGCTGGCCGCCAACGTCCGGCAGCTCGCGCAGATCACCGGCGTGCTGGTGAAGGAGAAGGGCGCGCTCGCCGAGATCCTCACCGCCGGCCCGCTCGCCGTGAACAACCTGGCCCGCGCCTACGACCCGATCAGCGGCACGATCCACACCCGCGACAACTTCCGCCAGTTCCACGACCTGGCCGACTGGATCTGCTCGCTGGCGTACTCGGTGGGCACGCCCGCCAAGGAGTGCCTCGACTTCGTCACGCCGTACAACGGCATCGGCAAGGCCCTCACCGGGTTCAGCCTCGACCTGTCCTGGATCACCGCGCTGACCACCCACTACGACCCCGTGCCCGTCCCGCCGGACGCCTACGGCCCGCAGGGCAGGCCCGGCAAGACGAGCACCACGAACAAGACCGCGGCGACCGGGACGCAGAAGAGGCCCACGGACATCACGGCGCTGCTGCCTGGAGGTGGCCGATGAGCAGGCGGACGATCGGCGGGGCGCGGCTGCTCGGCGCCGCCGCGCTCGCGGGCGTGACGGCCCTGTCGGGCTGCTCCTTCAACGGCGTGGAGTCGCTGCCGCTGCCCGGCGGCCCCGACCTCGGCTCGCACCCGCGCACCGTGAAGATCGAGTTCGCGAACGTGCTGGACCTCGTCCCGCAGTCGGCGGTCAAGGTCAACGACGTGTCGGTGGGCAAGGTCGAGAAGATCGAGCTGGCCGGGGCACCCGGCGGGCAGGGCGGGGCCGGGAAACCGGGGGCCGGCTGGCACGCCGTCGTCACGGTCAAGTTCCGCGGCGACGTCAAGCTCCCCGACAACGCGATCGCGACGATCAGCCAGACCAGCCTGCTCGGCGAGAAGTTCGTGCAGCTCGAACCGCCGAAGAACGAGGCGCCGGTCGGAGAGCTCGCCGACGACGACCTGATCCCGCTGAACCGCACCTCCCGCGGCACCGAGATCGAGGAGGTGCTGTCGGCGATGTCGCTGCTGCTGAACGGCGGCGGCCTGGAGCAGGTCTCCACGATCAGCCACGAGCTGCAGGCCGCGATGGGCGGCCGGGAGTCGACGATCAAGTCGGTGCTGCAGCGGGTGAACACCTTCGCGGGGACGCTGGACCAGAACCGCGCCGCGATCACCCGGGCGCTGGACAGCATCGACCGGCTGACCGGCAAGCTGTCGGCCGAGCGCAAGACGATCCGGGACACCATCGACCAGACCGGGCCCGCGATCGCCGTCCTCAACCGCAACCGCGCCGACCTCACCAAGATGCTGGTCGCGCTGAACAAGCTCAGCCGCACCACCACCTACGTGATCAACCAGTCCAAGGCCGACATGCTGGCCAACCTCCGGGACCTCGACACGATCCTGCGCAACCTCAACAAGGCCGGCTCCGACCTGCCGAAGTCGCTGGAGACGCTGATCACCTTCCCGTTCCCCTCCACGTTCGAGAACGTCATCGCGGGCGACTACGGCAACGTGCGGCTGACCGTCGACCTCGACTTCGAGTCCATCGCGCAGAACCTGCTCGGCGGCACCGACCTGGAGGGGCTGCTCGGCAGCGGCAAGCAGATGCGCGGCATGCTCCAGGTCCCGAACGTGACGCTCCCGGACTCCCCGCTGGGCGTCCTGCCGCAGATGCCGGGCGGCGCGGGCCAGGGCGGGCTGCCCGGGCTTCCCGGCGGCACCACACAGACCCCGGGGAACCCGGCCGGCGGGAACGGCCAGGGTCGGCCGGGCGCGCTCGCCCCCGACCCGGGTGACGGCGGTCTGCGGACCCTGATGACGGGCGGTCTCTCGTGATCCTCAAGCGCGGCGTCATCGTCCAGCTCATCGCCTTCGCGGTCATCACCGTCGTCGGCGTGGCGATCGTCTCGGTCAACTACATCGGCATCGGCCGCGACCTGCTCGGCAAGCAGTACATCGCCTACGTCGACCTCACCGACTCCGGCGGCGTGTTCACCAACGCCGAGGTCACCTACCGGGGCGTCCCGGTCGGGCGCGTCGGCCCCCTGGAGCTGACCAAGGACGGCATCCGGGTCAAGCTCCTGCTGGAGCGCGGCAAGCGGATCCCGCGCGAGGGCACCAAGGCCGTCGTGGCGAACCGGTCGGCGGTCGGCGAGCAGTACATCGACCTGGAGCCCACCACGAAGTCCGGGCCCTACCTGGACCAGGGCGACCCGTACACCATCCCGCGGAGCCGCACCACGCTTCCGGTGTCCACCGCCGAGCTGCTGCGCAACGTCGACTCCCTCGTCGGCTCGGTGAACACCAAGGACCTCGGCGTCATCGTGGACGAGCTGAACAAGGCGTTCACCGGCTCCGCCTCGGACCTGCAGTCGATCCTGGACGACACCGACCGGCTGCTGAAGACCGCCAACGAGGCCTACCCCGACACCGAGCGGCTGCTGAACAACAGCGTGACCGTCCTGGACACCCAGCGCGGTCAGGGCGCCAACATCCAGGGCTTCGCCCGCAACCTGAACGCGCTGACCACCTCGCTCCGCAACGACGACCCGGCGCTGCGCAAGACCATCGACAACGCGCCGGGCGCGGTGAACGAGACCCACCAGGCCATCAACCAGCTGGCGCCGACGCTGCCCGTCCTGCTGGCCAACCTCACCACCACCGGCCAGGTCATCGCGTCCCGCAAGGCCGGCCTGCGGTCGCTGTTCATCCTCTATCCGGTGACGGTCGCGGGCGCGTTCACCGTCACCCCCGGCGACGGCACCCAGCACCTGGGCCTCGACCTGAACATCGACGCGCCGCCCGCCTGCACCCAGGGCTACGAGAAGGTCAAGCACCGCTGGCCGCAGGACACCTCGAAGAAGAAGCCGCTCCTGGACGTCGGCTGCAAGGCGCCCCACAACGCGCCCACGTCCGTGCGCGGCGCCCGCAACTTCCCGCGCGACGCCATAGCGCCGTTCCCGCAGGTCCCGCCGGGCGCCACTACCGGCGCCGGGTTCCCCGAGGGCGGCGCGTGGGGCACCCGCGGCGGCGGTGACGGCGGCGGTGACGGCGACGGAGCCAAGACGGACGCGAAGGGCTCGGGCAAGGCCGGGGCGGCCCCGACGGGCCAGCTCGCGGACGGAAACCTGTACCTGTCGTATCCGGCCGGTTCAGTGGAATTCGCTGGATACGATCCATCGACGGGTGCCGTCTACGGCCCCGATGGCAAGCGATACGTCATGCCGCGCAGCGCCGGTACACGCCAGTTGGGAGAGGAATCCTCGTGGAAGTGGCTCCTGCTCGGACCGCTGAGCCAGTGAGGCGGGCACGATGAGGCGCCGTCTACCTCTGATCACCGCGATCGCGCTGAGCGTCGTCGTCGTGGGGCTCGCCATCGCGTCCGGCTGGCTCGGCGTGGTCTCCCTCAGGAACAAGGACGAGGCCGACCAGAAGGCGAAGGCGATCCAGTCCGCGCGCCAGATGGGCGTCAACCTGATGTCGCTCGACGCCGCGACCGCCCAGCGCGACCTGGACCGCATCGTGGGAGGCACCACGGGCGACCTCAGGAACAAGCTGGGAAGCCAGTCGAACGCCTTCATGCAGCAGATCACCAAGGCCAAGGCCAAGTCGACGGTCAGTGACGTCGACGCCGCGCTGGTCTCCATCGACGGCGACTCCGCCGAGGTGATGGTGGCCCTCACCGGGACCGTCACCAACGACAAGGTGCAGAACGGTACGCCGCAGGGCTACCGGTACCAGATGGACCTCACGCGGGTCGACGGCCGCTGGCTCGTGTCCGGACTGGAGGTTGTCCCGTGACGATCAAGGCGGATCGAGCGGCCAGGGCCGAGGAGGCCGCCGAGGCGGCGCGCCTGGCGGAGGAGGCCGCCGCGAAGGCCCGCGAGGCCGCGCGCCTCGCCCAGATCGCCGCGGACGAGGCGGCCGCCGCGGAGGCGGCCGCGGCCGGGGAGCGGCCCGAGGAGCCCGAGACGCCCGAAGGGGACGTTGCGGAAGAGGCTCCGAAGGCTCTCAAAGCCCCCAAGAAGCCCCGTCGCGGCCGGAAGGCTCCCGAAGTCACGCCCGACGACGTCGGCGCCGCAGAGGACGACTCAGCGGCCGAGGCGGACGACGAGACCGTCGTCGACGACGACGCGAAGGCCGAAGAGGACGAGAGCGAGTCCCTCAAGACGGCCAAGCCCGCCAAGGTGACCAAGCCCGCCAAGGTGACCAAGGCTGCGAAGAGCACCAAGGTGGCCGAGGCCGAGGACGCGGAGGCCGAGGAGGACGGCGACGACGCCAAGTCCGCCAAACCCGCCAAGCCCGCCAGGACCAAGCGTCTGGACCTCAAGAAGCCCGCCAAGGCGACCGACGAAGACGCCGAGGACTCCGAGGCCGATGAGGGCGCCGAGTCGGACGAGGAGGACGACGAGCCGGCGGGCCGGTCCCGGCTGGGCGGCCGGTCGACCGTCATCGCCGTCCTGGTCGTCCTGGCGATCGCGCTCGCGGCCGGCACCACGGCGCTGGCGCTGAAGGTCCGCGAGCAGGACGCGACCGAGCAGGCGTCCAAGGAGGCGTCCTTCGCGGCGTCCCGCGCGGCTCAGAAGCTGTCCTCGTACGACTACCAGACGCTGGACACCGACCTGAAGGCCGCGTCCGCGACCACGACGGGCAAGCTGCACACCCAGTACGACAAGCTCGCCCAGCAGCTCAAGACCGTCGCCGTCCAGCAGCAGGCCGTCTCCAACACGACCGTGATGAAGGTCGGCGTCGTGAGCGCGACCCCCGACAAGGTCGTCGCGCTCGTCTACGCCAACCGGTCGTCGGCGACCAAGACCGACAAGCAGCAGCGCCTCCCCGAGCCGCTGCGCATCAAGCTGACGATGGTCAAGCAGGACGGCAAGTGGCTCGCCTCCGAGCTCACGGTCCTGTCCTAGGCGCCCGTCTCCTCTGGAGGCTTCCAGACGGCCGTCACGGCCTCTGGGCGAGTCGCTGTTAACCCCCTCGGGCCGCACCTAGACGAGGTCGCGGGCGGCGTGCCCCGAGGGCGCGCGACCCGCCGCCTCGGGCGGTTCGCGGGCTGTCAACCCGGATCCCTAAACTATGGCCTTCCTCACTGCAGGTCAGGGCCTGAAAAGTCCAAGTCCGCTCTTGACTGAGAGGCGCTGAGGGGCGATGCTCCATGGCAACGTGATGCATACTGCGGCGCTAGAGTTGCGAGCGGTGTACCGGTTCGGCTACACTGCCCCTTTGCGCTGCCCTCTGACTATCCACGTGTGAGAGCACACCTGTGAAGGTCCGGTTCGGCCCCTTTTGAGGGTCCGGTTTGGCCCTCTTTGACCAGGTCTCGAACGTGGATCGTCTGGCGTGCGTGTCATCTGTTACGCCGCGAGCCCTCGGAAGGACCACTCTTGGCAGCCTCGCGCAACGCCTCGAATACCGCAACCGGTCCGAACCGCGTCTCCTTCGCGCGCATCAAGGAGCCGCTCGAAGTCCCGGACCTCCTTGCTCTGCAGACCAACTCGTTCGACTGGCTGCTGGGCAACGAGAGGTGGAAGGCCCGGGTCGAGGCGGCCCAGAAGGCCGGAAGTAAGAGCGTCCCGACGCAGTCGGGGCTGGAGGAGATCTTCGAAGAGATCAGTCCGATCGAGGACTTCTCCGGGACCATGTCCCTGTCGTTCCGGGATCACCGGTTCGAGCCTCCGAAGTACTCCGTGGAGGAGTGCAAGGACAAGGACATGACGTACTCCGCCCCGATGTTCGTCACGGCGGAGTTCATCAACAACACCACCGGTGAGATCAAGAGCCAGACGGTGTTCATGGGCGACTTCCCGCTCATGACCCCCAAGGGCACCTTCATCATCAACGGCACCGAGCGTGTCGTGGTCTCGCAGCTGGTGCGTTCGCCGGGGGTGTACTTCGACCGGGCGCTGGACAAGGCGTCGGACAAGGACATCTACGGGTGCCGGGTGATCCCGAGTCGGGGTGCCTGGCTTGAGTTCGAGATCGATAAGCGCGACAACGTGGGTGTGCGCATCGACCGCAAGCGCAAGCAGCCGGTGACGGTGCTGCTGAAGGCGCTGGGGTGGGATGAGGCGCGGATCCGGGAGCGGTTCGGCTCGTATGAGTCGATCAATGTGACGCTGGAGAAGGATCACACTTCCGGGCAGGATGACGCGCTGCTGGACATCTACCGCAAGCTGCGTCCGGGTGAGCCTCCGACGCGGGAGTCGGCGCAGACGCTGCTGGAGAACCTGTACTTCAATCCCAAGCGGTACGACGTGGCGAAGGTCGGCCGTTACAAGATCAACAAGAAGCTCGGTCTGGACCTGGACATGAACCAGGGGACGCTGACCGAGGACGATGTCGTGGCCACGATCGAGTATCTGGTGCGGCTGCACGCGGGTGAGGAGGAGGCGACCCTGGGCAGTGTGGCGGTGCCGATCGAGGTCGATGACATCGACCACTTCGGCAACCGGCGGCTGCGCACGGTGGGGGAGCTGATCCAGAACCAGGTGCGTCTGGGGCTGGCCCGCATGGAGCGGGTGGTTCGTGAGCGGATGACGACGCAGGACGTCGAGGCGATCACGCCGCAGACGTTGATCAATATCCGGCCGGTGGTGGCCTCCATCAAGGAGTTCTTCGGCACCAGCCAGTTGTCGCAGTTCATGGACCAGACCAACCCCCTGGCCGGCCTGACCCACAAGCGCCGCCTGTCCGCACTGGGCCCCGGTGGTCTGTCGCGTGAGCGGGCGGGCATGGAGGTCCGTGACGTCCACCCGTCGCACTACGGGCGGATGTGCCCGATCGAGACGCCCGAAGGCCCCAACATCGGCCTCATCGGCTCGCTCGCCGCGTTCGGCCGCGTCAACCCGTTCGGGTTCGTCGAGACTCCGTACCGGCGCGTCACCGAGGGCGTCGTCCGGGAGCAGATCGACTACCTGACGGCCGACGAGGAGGACCGCTACGTCATCGCGCAGGCCAACTCCCTGCTGAACGACGACGGCACCTTCGTCGAGGACCGCGTTCTCGTCCGCCGCAAGGGCGGCGAGGTCGAACTGGTCCCCGCCCGCGAGGTCCAGTACATGGACGTCTCGGCGCGCCAGATGACCTCGGTCGCGACGGCGATGATCCCGTTCCTGGAGCACGACGACGCCAACCGGGCGCTGATGGGCTCGAACATGCAGCGCCAGTCGGTGCCGCTGCTGCGCAGTGAGGCGCCGCTGGTGGGGACGGGCATGGAGTACCGTGCCGCGACCGACGCCGGTGATGTGATCACGGCGGAGAAGGCGGGTTCGGTCGAGGAGGTCTCGGCCGACTACGTGACGGTGATGAACGACGACGGCACGCGGACGACGTACCGGGTGTCGAAGTTCAAGCGGTCCAACCAGGGCACGTGCTTCAACCAGAAGCCGATCGTGGACGAGGGTCAGCGCGTCGAGGTCGGTCAGGTGATCGCCGATGGGCCGTGCACCGATGACGGTGAGATGGCGCTGGGCAAGAACCTGCTGGTGGCGTTCATGCCGTGGGAGGGCCACAACTACGAAGACGCGATCATCCTGTCGCAGCGGCTGGTGCAGGACGACGTCCTGTCCTCGATCCACATCGAGGAGCACGAGGTCGACGCCCGTGACACCAAGCTGGGCCCCGAGGAGATCACGCGCGACATCCCCAACGTGTCCGAGGAGGTCCTGGCCGACCTGGACGAGCGGGGCATCATCCGGATCGGTGCCGATGTCGTCCCCGGCGACATCCTGGTCGGGAAGGTCACCCCGAAGGGGGAGACCGAGCTGACGCCCGAGGAGCGGCTGCTGCGGGCGATCTTCGGTGAGAAGGCGCGCGAGGTGCGCGACACCTCGCTGAAGGTGCCGCACGGCGAGCAGGGCAAGGTCATCGGCGTGCGGGTGTTCTCCCGCGACGACGGCGACGAGCTCCCGCCCGGCGTGAACGAGCTGGTCCGGGTGTACGTGGCGCAGAAGCGCAAGATCACCGACGGGGACAAGCTCGCCGGCCGGCACGGCAACAAGGGCGTCATCTCCAAGGTCCTGCCGGTGGAGGACATGCCGTTCCTGGAGGACGGCACCCCCGTCGACATCGTCCTGAACCCCCTGGGCGTGCCCGGCCGCATGAACGTCGGACAGGTCCTGGAGACCCACCTCGGCTGGGTCGCCTCCCGCGGCTGGAAGGTCGAGGGCGACGACGCCGAGTGGAAGCAGGCCCTCAAGGCCATCGGCGCCGACGAGGCCCCGGCCTGGACGAACACCGCCACGCCGGTGTTCGACGGCGCCCGCGAGGACGACGTCACCGGCCTGATCGAGAGCACGCTCCCGAACCGCGACGGCCAGCGCATGGTCGGTCCGGGCGGCAAGGCGCGGATGTTCGACGGCCGCACCGGCGAGCCCTACAAGGACCCGATCTCGGTCGGCTACATCTACATCCTCAAGCTGCTCCACCTGGTCGACGACAAGATCCACGCGCGCTCGACCGGCCCGTACTCCATGATCACCCAGCAGCCGCTCGGCGGTAAGGCCCAGTTCGGCGGCCAGCGCTTCGGTGAGATGGAGGTCTGGGCACTGGAGGCCTACGGCGCCGCCTACGCCCTCCAGGAGCTGCTGACCATCAAGTCCGACGACGTCCTCGGCCGCGTGAAGGTCTACGAGGCCATCGTCAAGGGCGAGAACATCCCCGAGCCCGGCATTCCCGAGTCCTTCAAGGTGCTCATCAAGGAGATGCAGTCGCTGTGCCTCAACGTCGAGGTGCTCTCCAGCGACGGCATGTCCATCGAGATGCGCGACACCGACGAGGACGTCTTCCGCGCCGCGGAGGAGCTCGGCATCGACCTCTCCCGCCGTCCGAACGAGGGCGCGATGAGCGTCGACGAGGTCTGAGAACTCAAGGGGAAAACAGTTGCTTGACGTCAACTTCTTCGACGAGCTTCGCATCGGTCTGGCGACCGCCGACGACATCCGCCAGTGGTCGCACGGTGAGGTGAAGAAGCCGGAGACGATCAACTACCGGACCCTCAAGCCGGAGAAGGACGGGCTCTTCTGCGAGAAGATCTTCGGTCCTACCCGCGACTGGGAGTGCTACTGCGGTAAGTACAAGCGCGTCCGGTTCAAGGGCATCATCTGTGAGCGCTGCGGCGTCGAGGTGACCCGCGCCAAGGTGCGCCGTGAGCGGATGGGCCACATCGAGCTGGCCGCGCCCGTCACGCACATCTGGTACTTCAAGGGCGTCCCGTCCCGGCTCGGCTACCTGCTGGACCTGGCCCCGAAGGATCTAGAGAAGATCATCTACTTCGCGGCCTACATGATCACCAGCGTGGACGCCGAGCGGCGCGACCGCGACCTGCCGACGCTGGAGGCCCACATCTCCGTGGAGCGCCAGCAGATCGAGCAGGCCCGCGACGCGCAGGTCGAGGCCCGCCAGCAGAAGCTGGAGGGCGACCTGGCGGAGCTGGAGGAGGCCGGCGCGAAGGCCGACCAGAAGCGCAAGGTGCGCGACGGCGCCGAGCGGGAGATGAAGCAGCTGCGCGACCGCGCGCAGCGCGAACTCGACCGCCTCGACGAGGTCTGGAGCCGCTTCAAGAACCTCAAGGTCCAGGACCTCGAGGGCGACGAGCTGCTCTACCGCGAGATGCGCGACCGGTTCGGCAAGTACTTCGAGGGCGGCATGGGCGCCGCGGCCATCCAGGCGCGGCTGCAGAACTTCGACCTCGACGCCGAGGCCGAGAAGCTGCGCGACATCATCCGCACGGGCAAGGGCCAGAAGAAGGCCCGCGCCCTCAAGCGGCTGAAGGTCGTCTCGGCGTTCCTCAACACCCGCAACAGCCCGCTCGGCATGGTGCTGGACTGCATCCCGGTCATCCCGCCGGACCTGCGTCCCATGGTCCAGCTGGACGGCGGCCGGTTCGCCACGTCCGACCTGAACGACCTGTACCGCCGGGTGATCAACCGCAACAACCGGCTCAAGCGCCTGCTCGACCTCGGCGCGCCCGAGATCATCGTCAACAACGAGAAGCGGATGCTGCAGGAGGCCGTCGACGCGCTGTTCGACAACGGCCGCCGCGGCCGCCCGGTCACCGGGCCGGGCAACCGTCCGCTGAAGTCGCTGTCCGACATGCTCAAGGGCAAGCAGGGCCGGTTCCGGCAGAACCTGCTGGGCAAGCGCGTCGACTACTCCGGCCGTTCGGTCATCGTCGTCGGCCCGCAGCTGAAGCTGCACCAGTGCGGCCTGCCCAAGCAGATGGCGCTGGAGCTGTTCAAGCCGTTCGTCATGAAGCGGCTGGTCGACCTCAACCACGCGCAGAACATCAAGTCCGCCAAGCGGATGGTCGAGCGGGCCCGCCCGGTCGTGTGGGACGTGCTGGAAGAGGTCATCACCGAGCACCCGGTGCTGCTGAACCGGGCGCCGACCCTGCACCGGCTCGGCATCCAGGCGTTCGAGCCGCAGCTGGTCGAGGGCAAGGCCATCCAGATCCACCCGCTGGTCTGCACCGCGTTCAACGCGGACTTCGACGGCGACCAGATGGCGGTGCACCTGCCGCTGTCCGCCGAGGCGCAGGCCGAGGCGCGGATCCTGATGCTGTCGACCAACAACATCCTGAAGCCGTCGGACGGCAAGCCCGTCACCATGCCCACCCAGGACATGGTGATCGGCCTGTACTGGCTGACGACGCAGAAGGACGGCGCGGTCGGCGAGGGTCGCGCGTTCGGCTCGATCGGCGAGGCGATCATGGCCTACGACCGGCACGAGCTGGACCTGCAGGCCCGGATCCAGATCCGGCTCAAGGACGTCCCGCCGCCGCGCGGCTGGAAGGCGCCCGAGGGCTACGAGCCCGGCCGGCCCTACCGGCTGGAGACGACGCTCGGCCGCGCGATGTTCAACGAGACGCTGCCGGACGACTTCCCGTTCGTGGACGACGAGATCGGCAAGAAGCAGCTCTCGGCGATCGTCAACGAGCTGGCGGAGACCTACCCGAAGGTGGCCGTCGCCAACGCGCTGGACGCGCTGAAGAGCACCGGGTTCCACTGGGCGACCAGGTCCGGCGTCACGATCGCGATCGACGACGTCATCACGCCGCCCAACAAGGCGGAGATCCTGGGCGGTTACGAGGCGCGCGCCGAGAAGGTGCAGCGGGAGTTCAACCGCGGCCTGATCACCGACGACGAGCGCAAGCAGGAGCTCATCGAGATCTGGAACAAGGCCACCGCGGACGTCGCGGTGGACATGGAGAAGGCGTTCCCGAAGGCCAACCCGATCTGGATGATGATCCAGTCGGGCGCCCGAGGCAACCCGCTCCAGCTCCGCCAGATCGCCGGTATGCGCGGACTGGTCTCCAACCCCAAGGGCGAGACCATCCCGCGTCCGATCAAGTCGTCCTTCCGCGAGGGCCTGTCGGTCGTCGAGTACTTCATCTCGACGCACGGCGCCCGCAAGGGCCTGGCCGACACCGCGCTGCGCACCGCCGACTCGGGTTACCTGACCCGGCGCCTGGTGGACGTCGCGCAGGACGTCATCGTCCGCGAGGAGGACTGCGGCACCGACCGCACGATCCCCTTCGAGGTCGCCGACCGGCTGCAGGACGGCACCCTGGTCAAGCTCGCCACCTCGGAGACGAGCCTGGTCGGCCGCACCATCGCCGAGGACGTCGTCGTCGACGGGACGGTCATCTTCCCCGCCGACACCGACCTGTCCGACGCGGTCGTGACGCGCCTGGTCGAGGCGGGCGTGGAGAAGGTCCGCACCCGCAGCGCCCTGGTCTGCGAGGCCAAGATCGGTGTCTGCGCCGCCTGCTACGGCCGCTCGCTGGCCACCGGCAAGCGGGTGGACGTCGGTGAGGCCGTCGGCATCATCGCCGCGCAGTCCATCGGTGAGCCCGGCACGCAGCTGACGATGCGCACCTTCCACACCGGCGGTGTGGCGGGCGGCGACATCACGCACGGTCTGCCGCGTGTCCAGGAGCTGTTCGAGGCCCGCATCCCCAAGGGTGTGGCCCCGATCAGCGAGGTCGCCGGCCGCGTCAAGATCGACGAGACGGAGAAGGCCCGCAAGGTCGTCATCGTCCCGGACGACGGCTCCGACGAGATCGCCTACCCGGTGCCGATGCGGTCCCGCCTCCTGGTCAAGGAGGGCGAGTCCGTGGGCGTCGGCCAGCAGCTCATCGCGGGTGCGATCAACCCGCACGAGGTGCTGCGCATCCTCGGTCCCCGCGCCGTGCAGCTGCACCTCGTCCAGGAGGTGCAGGAGGTGTACCGGTCGCAGGGCGTGTCGATCCACGACAAGCACATCGAGATCATCGTCCGCCAGATGCTGAAGCGGGTGAACATCCTGGAGTCGGGCGACACCGACCTGCTCCCGGGTGATCTGGTCGAGCGTCCGATCTTCGAGGAGACGAACCGGAACGTCGTGGCCGAGGGCGGGGTCCCCGCCGCCGGCCGCCCCGTCCTGATGGGCATCACCAAGGCCTCGCTCGCGACCGAGTCGTGGCTGTCGGCGGCGTCCTTCCAGGAGACGACCCGGGTGCTCACCGAGGCCGCGATGCACGCCAAGAGCGACCCGCTGCTCGGCCTCAAGGAGAACGTCATCATCGGCAAGCTCATCCCGGCCGGTACCGGCATGCCGCAGTACCGCAACGTCCGGGTCGAGCCGACCGAGGAGGCGAAGGCGGCGGTGTACTCCGTCGGCTCCTACGACGACGGCGCCGAGTACGCCTTCGGCCAGGGCTCCGGCGAGGCCGTCCCGCTGGAGGAGTACGACTTCGGTCAGTACAACCGCTGAGGCGGCTGACGCGCACTGACGACGCGCAAAGGCGAGGCCCCTTCCGGGAGGTTCCGGAAGGGGCCTCGCCCGTTTCCAGGCACGGCGGATGTCGTGCGGACGGCGGGTCCGCCAGGAGGAGTCCTTCCAGCGAGTGGTCGTGAGCGTGCTCCGACGCGGCGAATGGCGTCGTGGGGCACCCCGCCGAAGGAGGTCGAGCGGGCCTGGCGCCAAGCGGCCCACCGGTCGCGGTGATCTGATCGCCGCCCAGGTGATCTGACCGCCGCCTACAGGAAGCGGGTTCGGCTCTGCCGGGCCCGCTTCTTCTGCTCTGCGGACGAACGCGCGCCGCGCCGATGCCCGGGTCAGCGTCCCGCCGGTCGCGTGTCCGGCACTCGAAGTGCGCTCTGCGGGCGCCTTCGACGGCGGCTCTGACCCCGCCGCACGCGTACAAGGGACGGTCCAGCCCGAGGCCCGAGCCCCCCGAACCGGCGGGCACGCTCACCTCGAACCGATTCGGGCAGGCGCGGTTCAAGTGGGATCGATCACTAAAAAGGGATGGCCGTAAAGCATGCGCCCACGGCTCTGCTGCGTACAGTCTCACGTGTCCCGGCTGATCAGGCAGCAGGGCGATCACTATCGCGCAAAGCAGAGGATGGAGCTTACCGATGTCCGGAAACGGCAACGGCAGCAACAACGGCACCAACAACAACGGCGGCAACGGCAACGGCGGATCCGCCGGGTCCGGGCCGTCCCTCGAACAGACCCTGGCGACGACCAAGGGTCTCCTGGAGGCCAACCTGGAGGCGGGCGTGCCCGCCCCGGAGGCCCTGGAGAACTCGCGCCCGCGGAACTGGAACAGCTGACGGTTCCCGCGCTCGCACCACTTTTCGCCCCCCGCACGCTGTGCGGGGGGCACTTCTCTTTGGTGCGCGCGGCCCGGGGGAGGGATGTCAGGTGATCGACCGCAGGTCCGCCAGGACCTCGGAGGCGGTCACCTCGTCCAGCTCGGCGAACCGGTGCCCGGAGCCCGGCTTCCAGGGGTGGTGGTCGCCCGGCTCGTCGGCGAGCCACACCGTGCGGAGGACCTGGTCGCCGTTGGCGTCGCCCCAGCCGACCTGGATTCCCGGGTCGAGTTCGACCACGACGTGCAGCCCGCCGGGGACGGGGCGCGAGATCCAGCGTTCGGTGCCGTTGTCCATCGGCGTGCCGCGCCGCCATCCGCGCCGCTCCAGCCCGACGACCTTGCCCCAGGGGGCGGTGAGGCCCTCCAACCGCGCGAGCCGGACGGCCTCCCGCTCCTCTTCGGTGAGCCGGTGGACGTCCCTGCCGAGCTGCGGGAAGGGCTGCGTGATCTCGTAGTCGGCGAAGATCTCCGACCAGGTGCCGAGCGAGTCGCCGAGCGACAGGGGATGCGCCACCCCGATCCGGGTGCCGTCCGGCGTGACCAGCTCGTCGTCGCCGGCATCGGCGAACGTGCGGTCCTCCGCGAGCCGGAACGCGGTGGCGTCGCCGTCCGGCTCGGCGAGCCAGACAAGGCGCCGCACGATGTGCCACATCAGCGGATGGCCGACCAGCAGCGACCGGAACTCCTGCGGCGTCCACCGGCGCCCGGTCACCATCGCCAGTTCCAGCCGCCGGACCTGGTTCGGCATGGTCGCCCGGACGTCCTTCTTGAACTGCGTGAACGCGGCGTGGGCGGCGGGCGCGAGGCCAGGGTCGTCCTTGGCGCCGGGCTTGGGCAGCGCGGCGCGGCGGCGGCCGTCCTCGGCCGTCACGAACGGCTTGAGCTGCTCGTCGAAGCCGACGACGAAGCGCCGGGGCCCGTAGTCGAGGGTCATGCTCCCGTCCGGTGCGAGGCCGATCCCGGGGACGAGGCGGTCGGCGAGCTGCTCTCCGGTCAGCCCGAGCCGCGCGGCGACCTCCTGAATCCTCTCCTCGGCCCGCTTCTTGATCGCTTTGAAGGGGGCCTTGTGCGCGATGCCGTCGAGCAGCATCAGCGAGGTCTCGGTGCCGATCAGCGCCAGCACGTCCAGGCCCTTGACGGCCTTGTGGTGGCCGTTCTCGCCCGGCCAGGCGCGGATGACCGGGGCGAGGCGCCGCGCGGCGCCGTCGTCGCCGAACCACCCGACCGCCGTGAGCGCCCACGCGTCCTCGGACCGTTCGCCGAACCGGCTCCACCGCTCGAAGAGCGCCCACACGAACGCGGCCAGCGACTCGCCGTCACACGCGCGCCGCACGATCTCGACGCCGGGGTCGGGGGCGTCCGGCGGAGACATCGCCAGGATGGTCAGCAGATGCCGGACGGCGGTGGCCGGGAGCGCGCGCCCGCCGTCCGCCAGCCGTACCGGGGGCAGAACGGCCGGGTCGGCGAACGGCCCGATCTGGGGGATCGTCCGCGGGACGAGGTCGTCGGTGCCGCGGTCCAGCACCTCCGCCAGGGCGTCGCCCGCCTCGCTCCGGACCTCGCGCGCGATGCGGACCACGCGGTCGCGTCCCAGCTCGCGGGCGAGGAGGTGAAGGGCGTACTCGGCCGCGTCACGGCGCTTGCCCGGCTTGCCGAACGCGGCGGGCAGCAGCAGGCGCACGGCTTGGGGACCGTGCCTGCGCAGCCAGGCCTCCGCGTGCGGGCCGCCCGCGCCGCCGCGCAGCAGCCAGCCGGAGACGAGCTCGGCGGCCGGTTCGGCGGCGTACGGGACGACCACGTGCCCGCAGTCCGACGGCCGGCTCCGGGCGCCCTTCAGGACGGCGGTGAGCGCGTCCAGGCCGAACCGTTCGGCGATGCCCGGCACCCACCTCTCCGGCTCCCGGTGGGTGCCGTAGCCGTCCTTCGACACGTACCAGCCCGGGACGAGATGCCGGACCTGCTCGACGGGAGCGAGGCGGAGAAGGGCCACCTGTTCGAAGCTCCGCAGCCGGCCCGCCTCGAAGTCGGCGATCCGCCCCTCCCACGGTCCGCGCACCTCGCCGTGGCGGCCCCATTCGTGGGGGACGGGCAGCGCCCACTCACACCGGGTGTCGCGCCCGTCCTCGGCCCAGGCGATGGACGGTTCCGGGGCGGAGAGCCCCTTGATGATCACCGGTTCCGGCCGTTCCCGCTCCCAGGCCCACGGGGGGTCCGCGAGGACGGCCGGCAGGTCCGCCGGGTCGGCGTCGGCGATCGCGTCGAGGCCCGCGGTGATCTGTTCGACCGCCGTGCGGACGTCCGCCGGAAGCAGCGGGAGCGCGGCCGTGATCACTTCGAGGCTGCCGCGCACGTGCCCGTCGAGCAGGTCCGTGCCGCCCTCCGCGGCCAGTTCCCGCACCGCCCGGACCGGGAACCGCCGCATCGCGTTCATCAGCTCACCGCTGACGTGCGGGTTCGCCCGCCTCTGGAGCAGCGCGCGGAACGCCTCGTCGGACGGCAGCACGCCCAGTACGTCCAGCAGCGCGTCCCGGCGCCGGGGGGAGTCCAGGTGCTCGTCCAGGGCGGGCACGAGGAGCGGGACGGCGGCCGCCCCGAGACCGTCGGCGAGCGCGTGCAGGTTCTCCGCGTAGTAGCAGTCGGCCGCGGTCAGCCCGGCCCGGATGCCGAGAAGATCGAGGTGCGCGGACGTCCCGAGGCACCGGAGGAGCACGTCGCGGGGTGCCTGGTCGGGGCGCGCGCACAGCTCGCTCACCCAGTCCTCCCGCGTCGGGACCAGGTAGGCGGTCAGGAGTCGCTGCCGGACCGAGGACCGCCGCTCGGCGAGCCGTTCGGCGGCCTCGGCGTACTGCGCGTCGGTCGCGGCGGCCAGCAGGGAGCGAACACGCAGCGCACCGTCCGGCAGGCCCCGGACAGCGCCCCTGCTCGGGTCGACCTGCCGGACGGACTTGCCGCGCCGCCCTTCCCCGGTCAGAGCCGTCTCCAGGCCCCACCGGTCGACGAGCGCACACGCGGCGAACACGACGCCGTGCTCGAAGGCCCACGCGTCCACGTACCGCTGGTGCTCGCGTCCCCAGACGGACTCACCCGCCGTGACCATTGACAGGACGGCCGCGCCGCGCGGGTCGGGAGCCCCGCCGAGATGTGCCCGCGCCGCGGCGGCGAGGTCGGGCGCGGTCTCCGGACGGCTCAGGATGAGGTCGATCTCGTCCCGCGCCTCGTCCACCGCCCGCGCTACCGCCTTGCTCGCCGCCGCGTCGAGCGGGATCTCCGGACCGGGCGCGCCTCCGCGCCGCGGATGCAGGCCGCTCAGCCACCGTTCCGGCACGATCAGAACGTCTTCGTCGGGGAGAGTCGCGGGAGGGGTGTTGATCACGGCCGCGACGCTAACAGCGACGCCCGACACCAGGGCGCCCATCGGAATTCCACCACTCGAGGCGGAGCTCGGGGACCGTGCGGCGGCGGGCCTGAGCGAGGAACCGCGGTGCGGCGCCGCTCATCATCGGACCGGTGATCCTAGGGAAAGCGGTCCGTTCTTACGCCGCCGGGATCAAGGCAGGCTCATGTCGCGGCCATCCGGGGCCTGCCCGAACGAGGAAGAGCGGTGATCACGCGATGAAGGCGGTGCGGTTCCACGAGTACGGCGGGATCGATGTCCTGCGGGTGGAGGAGGTGGAACGTCCGGTGCCGGGCCCCGGGCAGGTACTGGTGGAGGTCCGCGCGGCCGGGATCCAGCCCGGCGAGACGCATATCCGGGAGGGCGGGCTGCACAGGCGCTGGCCGGCGACGTTCCCCTCGGGGCAGGGCACCGACCTGGCCGGTGTCGTGGTGGAGCTGGGCCCGGAAGTGCGCGGCTTCGCGGTGGGGGACGAGGTCCTCGGCTTCACCCATGACAGGGCGAGCCACGCGGAGTTCGTCGCGGTCGACGACGTGCGGCTGACCCCGCGTCCGGAGGGCCTGTCCTGGGACGTGGCCGGGTCGCTGCAGGTGGCGGGCGCGACCGCCTGGGCCTGCGTGTTCGCGGTCGACCCCGGACCGTCCGACACGGTCGTGGTCTCCGGCGCCGCGGGCGGCGTCGGGTCCCTCGCCGTGCAGCTCGCGCGGCGGCGCGGCGCCACGGTGATCGGGCTGGCGAGCGAGCCGAACCACGCCTGGCTGAAGGAGCACGGCGTCATCCCGGTCGAGTACGGGGACGGTGTGGCCGAGCGGATCAGGGAGGCCTCCGGCGGGACGTTGGACGCGTTCATCGACACGTTCGGCACCGGCTACGTCGACCTGGCGGTGGAGCTGGGCGTGCGGCCCCGGAGGATCAACACGATCCGCGACTGGGGGACCGCGGCCAAGGTCGGCGCGCAGACCGCCGGAGAGAGCACGGCGGCGTGCGCGGCCGTCCTCGGCGAGCTGGCCCGCCTGGCCGCGCGCGGGGAGCTGGACGTGACGATCGCCCGTGTCTACCCGCTGGACCAGGTCCAGGACGCCTTCCGCGAACTGGAGCGGCGCCACACCCACGGCAAGATCGTCCTCCGCCCCTGACCGGCGGAGACGCACCCCGGAGCGTGAGGTACGGCGCCGTTCCGTGGACGGACCGGTGGCCCTGGCCGTCCCGGGACGTGCGGCGGTTGTGCTCAGTTGAAGTCGGCCGCGTGGTCCACGGCCCACTGAGCGAAAGTACCGGCGGGTCGGCCGGTCAGGCGCTCAATGTGATCGGTGACGCGGTTCGATTCCGGTCGCCGCACCGAGGCGGCGATCAGCGCTTCCACCAGGGGTTCTGGACGCCCGTCCGCGAGCATCCGTGAGCGCGCGAGATCGGCGGGGAGCGCCTGGAAACGCAGCCGGCGCCGGAGGGCGGAACCGAGGTGAGCGACCTGCTCGGCGCGGCTGAGGACCTCGGGTCCGGTCAACACGTGCACCCCCTGGTCCGGCCGGTGTGCGAGCAGGACGGCCACGGCCGCGTCAGCGACATCGCGCTCGTCTACGACGGCTGTGCGCGCGATGTCCAGGCCTGAGACCACGTCGCCCATCCGCAACTGTGATGCCCAGCCGCGAGCGTTGGAGGCGAGCGTGTCGCTACGCAGTACCACTGGGCGCAGGTCGGCTTCGTGGAGTAGAACTTCCACGTCCATGTGCACCTGAGCGATGGGATCACTCTGCCGAGCGGCCCCGTCGTCTATCGCGGTCGTGGACAGGTAGACGACACGTGGTGCCGCCGCAGCGAGCTCCGCGACCGGGGCGTGGGCGGAGGCGGAGTCAAGCAGCGGCCAGATGAGGAAGACGGCGTCGATTCCCACGAGAGCCTCGCGGACGGCAGCGGGATCTGTGAGGTCGCCGACCACCGACTCGACGCCCGCACGTGGAGGAGTCTGATGGCGCACGAGGCTTCGGACGCGCACGCCGTGTGCTCGGAGACGGTCGACGACCTCTCGGCCGAGGTTGCCGGCCGCGCCGGTGACCAGTACCGATGAGGGGGGACGGGGGCCCGCGGGCCGGGTGCTGTCAGGCATGATCGGGACGCTAGGGGTTCAGGTCGACACGAAGGCAAGGCGCGTGTGGTGATGAAGATCGGGAAAGTGGCCGCAGAGCTCGGGATCGAGGCCCACGTGCTGCGGCACTGGGAAGACGCCGGAGCCCTCACTGTCCGCCGCGATGGCAACGGCTACCGCGTCTACGACGACAGCGCTCTGGAGCAGGCACGGACCGTCCTGAAATTGCGGCGAGTGGGACTTTCGCTGCCCGAGGTCACCGCCGCCATGTCACCGACGAAGTCGGCGGCGCAGGCGGTCGTCAAGGCGAAGATCGGCGCACTTGAGAGCGAAGTCGTCCACAGACAGCAGGCAATCGCCTTTCTGCAGCACACCGTCGAGTGTCGGCATCGGTACCTCGACGACTGCCCGGACTGCGCGACTTTCGCCCGCGAACCTTGAGCCGCATGGTCAGTTTGTCGGCGGGCCGGGCGGTACGCCGCCAGATGACTGGTTCTGCGTGCTCATGCGGCATCTCCGTTGGTTGTTGGGCGCCTGACCTCAGGCGGTAGCGTCGGTGGGGTGACGAAAGTCGAGGTTGGGACTAGTGGGGCGCATGGTGATGCAGGGGCGTGACCGTGCCGCGGACGTCCGGGACGTGGTGGCGGCGCATATGCCCGGCTACGGGATCGACTCCGTGGTGCTGTTGGGGGAGGGCGAGGACAACATCGCCTTCCTGGTCAACGACGAGCTGATCGTCCGTTTCGGCAAGGAGGACGATCCCGAGGGCCGGGCCGCGCGGGCCGGCGCCGAGGCCCGCCTGCTCGCCGCCGTCGCGGGCGTGTCGCCGGTGCCCGTGCCAGAGCCGAGCTTCACGGTGGACGAGCGGGGCTGCCTGGCCTACTTCAAGCTTCCCGGCCTCCCACTGATCGACGCGGACCCGCTGCGGCGGCCGGCCGAGGTCGGCTCGGTCGCCGTCGCGCTCGGCGAGTTCCTCGGCGCGCTGCACGCGGTTCCGGTCGGTGAGATGGCGGGCCTGGTGGAGACCGATGACGAGCCGATGGCGGTGTGGGCGGAGGAGTCCGCGCAGATCTACGCCTCGATCTCCGGAGTGGCGGTGCCGCCCGCGCACCGTCCCGCCGTGGAGGCGTTTCTCGGCACCCCGCCCCCGGCCGACCCGCGTGACCTGGTGTTCTCCCACAACGACCTGGGGATCGAACACGTCCTCGTCGACCCGGACGCGTGGACCGTGACCGGGGTCATCGACTGGAGCGACGCCGCGATCACCGACCCCGCCCGCGACTTCGGCCTGCTCTACCGCGACCTCGGTTCCGAAGCCCTCGACCGAGCCCTGAGCGGATACCGGGCCGATGCCGAGGACGTCAGAGCGCGCGCGGGCTTCTACGCCAGATGCGGCGTGCTGGAGGACATGGCCTACGGACTTCAGACCGGGCACCGCAAGTACCTCGACAAGTCTCTCGCCGCGCTGGAATGGCTCTTCCCGGCGGACGGCCTTTAGAAGCGCGGCGTCCGGGCCCGAGATCTTGCCACGTCATGGTGGCAGGGTAGCGGCGGGAAGCCGGCGGGGCAGGTCATCGCGGGGTTCAGGCGGGTAGAGGGACAATGGGGAGGTGGGTCGGTGGGTCCTGCATGTGGACTTGGACCAGTTCATCGCCGCCGTAGAGGTGCTCCGGCACCCGGAGCTTCGCGGGCGGCCGGTCGTCGTCGGGGGGGACGGCGATCCGACCAAGCGCGGCGTGGTGAGCACGGCCTCGTATGAGGCACGCGAGTACGGCGTCCACTCCGGGTTGCCCTTGCGCACGGCGGCGCGGCGATGTCCGGACGCCGTGTTCCTGCCGGTCGACAGGGAGCTCTACGAGTCGGTCTCGGAACGGGTCATGGCCACGCTGCGCGGCTTCGGCGTCGTGGTGGAGGTGCTCGGGTGGGACGAGGCGTTCCTGGCCGTCGGCGGCGACGACCCGGAGGCCGTGGCCCGGGAGATCCGTGACCGGGTACGGGCGGCGACGGGGCTCGAATGCACCGTGGGCATCGGGGAGAACAAGCTCCAGGCGAAGCTCGCGACCGGGTTCGGCAAACCTGCCGGGGTCTTCCGGCTCACCGGCGAGACCTGGTTCGAGGTGCTCGGTGACCGGCCGACCGACGCGCTCTGGGGCATCGGGGCCAAGACGGCCAAGCGGTTGAAGGGGCTCGGCATCACGACGGTGGGCGACCTCGCGACCGCGGATCCCGATGCCCTGGCGGGGGAGATCGGTCCCACGACCGGGCCGTGGCTGGTGCGCCTCGCCCGGGGGCTGGACGGTTCCCCGGTCAGCGACGCGCCGTACGTCCCGCGCTCGTGCGGCCGGGAGACCACCTTCCAGCGCGACCTGGACGACTGGGAGGACGTGCGCCGCGAGGTCGTCCGGCTGGCGCGGAGGGTCGCCGGGGACGCGGCCGCGGACGGCAGGAACGTCGCCCGCGTCGTCGTCAAGGTCAGGTATGTACCGTTCACCACGCGCACCCACGGCCGGACGCTGGGGGCGCCGTCGCGCGAGCCGGCCCTCATCGAGGAGGCCGCCCTCGCCGCGCTCGACCTGTTCGCCGGGCGGCGCCCGGTGCGGCTGCTGGGCGTCCGCGCCGAGTTCACCCGATGACCTGGGAAGTTGCCCGGAGGATGGCGAGAGGGTGGGCGTCGATTTCTTGACCCTTTGACAGGTTTTGGGGTTTTTGGCGGTGGGGATGAAGGCGGTCGTTGCCCGAAGTACGCGACGGGGGAGAGAGCACATGAAGAGGGTCATGACCGGGGCACTGATCGCCGCTGTCGTCGGGATCGGGGGAGTGGGCGGCGCGGCCGCCGCCCAGGCGTCCGATCCCGGAGACCAGAACACGCGCCAGGACTGCCGCACCTACTCCAGCGTCAAGGAGTGCGGCCAGCCCAAGCTGAACGACAAGCAGCGCGCGTGCGTGACCTCGTCGGTCCAGCAGGGCATGACCGAACGCCGCGCCACCGTGGAGTGCTCAGCCTTCGCGTAGAACGCTGCCTGTGAAAGGGGCCCGCTCTGGGGGAGCGGGCCCCTTCGGCTTGGCCGGGGAGTCAGCGCGGCGGTTGCGCGTCGGTCCATTCGGCGATCTCGAAGGCCCGGTAGGCGGCGACCTCGCCGGGCTTGTGGAAGCGGTCGGGCATGTCCCTCGCCCTCAACGCGCGCGGCCGGCCGTTGTCACCGGGGGGCAGCTCCCTGCTGCCGCGCGGCGGCTTCGCCACCAGATCACGGACGGCCAGCAGGGAACCGGTGGCGGGGTCGACGATGAACTGGCGCCGGTAGGTTCCGAGCTGCTTGGGGGCGGTGAACAGGCCGAGGGGCGTGGTGGTCTTCAGCGGCAGCGACACCACCGTTCCGACGCGGCCGAGCGGATCCGTCGTCCGGCCCTCGGGCTTGACGCCAGGCATTTCGGAGAGCATCCGGAAGACCGCCGCTCGCACCTTGGGCGGCGCCGGTTGGGTGGACAGCAGCTCCCCGGCGACGTCGCTGAGAGCCCGTATACGCTCCTGCCCCCGCAAGGCGCGGATCGGCTCCTTCTTCTCACCGTCCGTTGAGACCGCGTGCCAGTGCCCCTTGAGGCCCAGCAAGACCTTCTTCAGCGCCTCCGGTTCCGTGGGCAGCGCGGCGATCTGTCCCGGCGTCATGCCGTAGAACCGTTCGACGTACGGCGGCCACGGGGCTCCCCTGCCCGTCTTCGGGGACATGTCCAGGTTCACCTGTCCGCCTCCCCCTTCGGGATTCGGGGCGTGGACCCAGGACGGTGACCCCGCCGCCTGCCACTTCTGCTTGTCCTGCGGGGTGACGGGGAGACCCTGGAGGTCGAAGTGGGTGCCGCGGCTCAGACCGGTCCGGTCTGTCCACATCTCCATCGCCTGCCTCGAATCGACCTTGTAGTGGTCCTCGGCGCTCTTGCCGACCGCGTAGATCTCGCCCATGACGGTCTTGATGTGCCAGTACTTCCCCGCCGGCGCCTTCGCGGCGTTGGCCGCGGCCACCAGGAGCACGTTCCCGTTCAGGGGGATGGTGTTCTCCACGCGGGGCTTGCCGGCCGGGTCGCCGTCCCCGGTGGAGACGACGGCGGCGACCGTCCCGGCGGCCACGGCGGCCGTCGCCGCCACGCTCACCAGCTGGATCCGGAGACGGCGCCGAGGACGGGAAGGCGCTCCGCCGGGCCGCCAGTCGATGCGCCGGGCGAGCAGCTCCGGGGCCTCCTCCACGGCGAGCCCCGTCCGCATCTGCCGCAGGGCGTCGATTTCATCCATGGTCACTCCTCGGAGAGGGCCTTGCGCAGCTTGGCCCGGCTTCGGTGGATCTTTGCCTTGACGGTGCCGACCGGCAGGCCGAGCGTCACCGCGATCTCGGCGTAGGACATCTCGCCCCACGCCAGCAGCAGCACGGCGTTGCGGTCCTGCGCGCCCAGCGACGCCAGCGCCCGCGCCAGGCCGGGGCCGCACGCCGCCGCGGAGGCGCGCTCGTTCGCCCTGTCGGCGACGCCGTCCTCCGCGGGATCGGCGCCGGTCCGGGCGAACGCCCGGTACATGCGGGTCTCGTGGCGGTGGTGCTTGGCGATCAGGTTGCTCGCGATGCCCCACAGCCAGGCGCCGAACTCCGCGCGTCCGTCGTACCTGTCGCGCCGCCGGAAAGCGGTCGCGAAGGCCTCCGCCACCACGTCGTCGGCGAAGGACCCGCCGAGGCGCCGCCTGACGTAGGAGTGAAGCCGCGGCGAGTGGCGGCGGAACAGCTCGCCGAACGCTTCGGGGTCCTCCAGGGAGGCGGCGACGATCCGCGAATCGTCCAGCTCGTCCCTGGCATGGCTCACCATGGCCATAGGCGTCTCTTCATGGAGTGCGGTCTCCGTGTCCGGGGGAGTGCTGACACCCCCTCTCTCCCGAACCCCGTCCCCGGGTTGCACGTCGGTGTCGCGGTGTCCCGCGGAGAACGCTGCGCCTGGCGCTCCTCCTTGCCGGAACGAAGTACGTGAGGACGGTCCCCAACGCATAGAGCAAAAACAAGATCGGGTTACGCCGCCTCGACGGCTGCGCTGCCCTTACACAAAGGAGCTCTCATGAGCTACCCGAAACCCGTCTTCGAACTCCCTGCCGTCTACGGCGACAACGCCGCTGAGCTGGAAGCGGAGATCCAGCGCCTGGCGGGCGAGTTCTACGGCCTGGGCACCAAGCTGGCGCTTCCCCACCAGTACCACGCGAAGCTGACGACCGACCGGGCCAGCACCTCGAAGCTGTACGTGGTCGAGGGACTGATCGTTCGGCGTCACTGGTCCGGCTGGCAGAACCAGCTGAGCCGCAGGGCCGACCTTCCGAGCGTCCTCGCCGACAGCGCCATCGAGGTCGAGGCCGAGATCGAGCGTCTGACGGCCGAGTTCTTCGGTTCGGACGCCGACGTCACGCCCTGCATCACCACGGAGTGCAAGGTGAGGGTCGTGACGGACGCGAAGGACGGCAAGAAGTACGAGAGCGACGGCGTGACCCTCACGCAGATGGCCAAGTGGCCGGAGGCGTGACGTCCGCGTCGTGAACCTCACCAGGTCGTCATCACTCCGGTGACGTCCCCCCACCAGGTGGCCCTTCGCGCGAGCGAGGGGCCACTCTGCCGCGCGCTCACCTCTCCACCGGGACCCTGGCGGCCGGCGGGTCGGCGAGGTGATCTCGCCGCCGGTGATCTGCTCCGGCGACCGGGCGTCACGGCCCGATGGCCGAGCCGGCGTCAAGCGAGGGGCAGCGGGCGCCGGGGGACCGGGGACGACTGGAGGACAGTCCTGCTGTGGGGCGTTGTGCTCGCGGCGATGAACGCGTCCTTCTATTTGGCGATCGCACGATTGCCCCTGGCGACGGTGGCGGCGATCGAGTTCCTGCCCGTCATCCTCCTGGCCGCTCTAGGGGTGAGGACAGGACGCAACATCGTCGCGCTCGGCGCGGCCGTCGGAGGCGTGTACGTCCTGACGGAGGTGCGGATCGAAGGAGAGCCGCTCGGGTTCGTCTTCGCGTTCGCCAACGCCGCACTGTTCGCGGTGTACATCGTCGTCGCCCACAAGGCCGCGCGGTCCGACGCCGGGGGCATCGACGGGTTGGCGATGGCGATGGTGGCCGCGAGCGTGGTCGTCCTTCCCATCGGCGGCGTGCAGGCCGTGCCGGTCCTGGGCGATCCCGTCGCGCTCGCCGCGGGGATCGGCGTCGGGGTCTCCTCGTCCGTCATCCCGTACGTGTGCGACCAACTCGCGATGGCGCGTCTCGGCCGCGCCACCTACGCGCTGATGGTGTCGCTGCTCCCGGCGACCGCGGCCGTGACCGGGCTCGTGGTGCTGCGGCAGGTGCCCGCGCCGGTGGAGATGGCCGGGGTCGGGTTGGTGATCGCCGGGGTGGCGGTGCACCGTGGAGAACGTTGAGAGGAGAGGTCATGGAACAGGTGAGGCTCGGAAAGACCGGTATGAAGGTCTCGCGGATCTGCCTCGGCATGATGAGCTACGGCGACCCGGCGGTGCGGCCCTGGGCGCTGGACGAGGCCGCGGCGGAGCCGATCGTCCGGCGGGCCGTGGAGGGCGGCGTCACGTTTTTCGACACCGCCGACGTGTACTCGATGGGCGTCAGCGAGCGGATGACTGGACGGCTCCTGCCGAAGTTCTTCTCCCGCAGGGACGACTACGTGCTGGCGACCAAGGTGTGCCTCCCCGTGGGAGACGGCCCGAACGACCAGGGGCTGTCGCGCAAGCACATCATGGCGGGCATCGACGACTCCCTCACGCGTCTCGGCACCGACTACGTCGACCTGTACCAGATCCATCGCTGGGACTACGGGACGCCGATCGAAGAGACCATGGAGACCCTGCACGACGTTGTCAAGGCGGGCAAGGCCCGCTACATCGGGGCGTCCAGCATGTTCGCCTGGCAGTTCGCCAAGGCGCAGCACGTCGCCGACAAGCACGGCTGGACGAGATTCGTGGCCATGCAGAATCACTACAACCTTGTCTACAGAGAAGAGGAGCGGGAGATGATTCCGCTCTGCCTCGACCAGGGGGTGGGCGTCATCCCCTGGAGCCCGCTCGCGCGGGGGATGCTCGCGGGCAACCGGGAGAGGGGCGGCGAGCGCAAGACCGTCCGGTCCCAGAACGACTCCTACGGCGACAGCCTGTACGAGGACTCGGACTTCGACGTCGTGGACGCCGTTCGCGGGGTCGCGGCGGAGCGGGGCGTCCCGGCGGCGCAGGCGGCCCTCGCGTGGCTGCTCACCAGGCCGGGGGTGACCGCGCCGATCGTGGGAGCGACGAAGCTCACTCACATGGACGACGCGATCGCCGCGGCGGACCTCCGGCTGGAGGACGCGGAGATCGACCGGATGCAGGCCCCGTACCGGCCCCACCGGGTCATCGGGCATTCCTGACGTTTCTGGCGGAGGACGCCTCCGGGGCGGAACGCTCCGGAGGCGTCCCGCGTCTATCAGGGGTGGTGATTTGCGATACCACCGGCGATCGGGGCAGGCTGGTGGCGAGAACGCCCACGCATGGCAAGCCCGCCAGGTGGGGACATGGGTGACAAGGTTCGGAGGCCGCGTTATGCGCCGCGCGTCTCCGGACTTCCGGGAGCTGAGGAGCCCCGGGACGACGGCGCTGAAGGAGCCCGACGATGACCGAGAACGACGGCACGCAGGGACCGCAGCGCCCGATGCCTGAGGACGAGGGACACCCCGGCCCGCCGGAGGGCCAGGAGCCCCCCGCCCGGCCGCTGGGTGACCGCACCGTGGTGTTCGGTGCTCCGCAGTTGGGCGGCCGGCCCCCGGCACAGCCGGCGCAGCCCCGCGACGAGGAGCGGCAGGCGCCGCCCCCGCCGCCTCCCACGATGGTCGAACAGCCGATGCAGCAGTTCGGCGAGCAGCCCCCGCCCCCGCCTTCCTATGGCGCCCCGCAGGACCAGCAGCCGCAGTACGGGCAGCCGCCCGCCGGGCAGATGCCCTACGGCACGCCTCCCGGGCCGGGCGGATTCCAGCCCCCGCAGGAGCAGCAGCCCCAGTACGGGCAGCCGCAGTACGGGCAGCAGCCCGAGCAGGCCCCGTACGGCCAGCAGCCTGAGCAGCAGTACGGGCAGCAGCCTCCGCAGCAGCAGTCCGGGTACCCGCAGCAGCCGATGCACGGCGCGCCCCAGGACCAGCAGCCGCAGTACGGCCAGCCCCAGTACGGCGAGCAGGCGCCGCGGCCCGCGCAGCCGCAGGAGGGCGGGATGGAGCGGACGCTGATCGTCCCGGGTCCGGCCGGCGGAGCGCCCGAGCAGCCTCAGCGCCCCGTGGTGGACGACCAGGCGACGCTCCACTGGTCGCCCGGCACCGACATCCCGGTGGCCACCGGCCCCGAGCGCAGGCAGGAGCCCCCGGCCGAGCCGTGGCAGGCCCCGACGCCGCCGTCGACGCCCGAGCCGTGGTCGCCGGAGTCGTCCCAGCCCGGCGGGCAGCAGGGGCAGGCCGACCACGAGCGGACGATGATGGTCCCGCCGCCCGACGCCGGCTACGGCGCCGGGTCCCAGCAGACCGGTCCCTCCGTGGACGACCTGTACCGTCCGCCCGGCGAGGGCAATGTGGAGGACGCGCGCCCGACCGAGGCGTTCGACCCGTCCGCCGCCTCCCAGGGGCGCCACGCGGGCGAACCCCAGGGACGGCACGCCGCCGAGTCCTCCGGCATGTCCGAGCACACCCGGCTTGACATCGGCCAGCAGCAGTGGGGGCAGCAGCAGGCGCAGCAGCCGGGCTACGGCCAGCAGCAGTACGGGCAGCCCGAGCAGCAGCAGGGATTCGGCCAGGGCGGCGAGCAGCAGGGCTACGGCCAGCAGCAGTTCGGCGAGCAGGGCCAGGGGCAGGGCCAGCAGTACGGCCAGCAGCAGTACGGGCAGCAGCAGGGCTACGGCGAACAGCAGGGCTACGGTCAGCAGCAGTACGGCCAGCCCGGTGGCGAGCAGCAGCAGGGCCAGCAGTTCGGACAGCAGCAGTACGGCCAGCAGCAGGGGCAGCACGGCCAGCCTCAGCAGTACGGTCAGCAGGCGCAGTACGGCCAGCCGTCCACCTACGGCGGCGAAGAGGGCAAGGGCAACAAGAACACGCTCCTGCTGGTCGGCGGCGCCGTCGCGGCCGTAGTGATCATCGTCGTACTGGTGGTCGCCTTCGTCCTGTAGGACGCGAAACGCCCAGAACGCAAGACGGCCGGGGACGCAAAAGCTGCTCCACGACTTCCCCAAAAGTGGGATCGTGGGTCACAATGCAGCAGAGGCGCCCCGGCCGTCGACGGCCCGGGCCCCCGCGATCGCGTGCGAAGCCGGGTTCGAGACCGCGAGAACCTGATCGCGCAGCCAGCCGCCAGGCGAGCCGAAGCGATGCGGCGATCGCCGCAGTACCCGGCGATGGAGGGCCGCCAGGCCCGAGGAGGAGCGCGCCGCGACAGGCGCGGCCCTTCTCGCTTTGCACTTTGGCGGAGTGGTCGGTAACCTCTTCACTTGTGCCCGCTGTGCGCGGGCCGCTATGCGTGCGTGTCGGCGAGGCCGGTTTGGCCGGCCCCAGCGCGCCGCATCTACTCCCCGGCTTGATTCGGCCCAGTTAGGGCCGGGCGGTCTGTGTCGGTTTCGCGCGGTTGTATTTCCGTGGGGCGGCGACACGCCCGACCGCGTGGGTCGGAGAGGTCGGGAAACCGGCAGGTCACAGCCTCACCTGAGGTGGTGATTGCAGCAATAGGACTTACCGGCTCGGTACGAGGAAGACGGAGACGCGGTGCCCACGATCCAGCAGCTGGTCCGCAAGGGCCGCCAGGACAAGGTGACCAAGAACAAGACGCCCGCGCTCAAGGGCAGCCCCCAGCGCCGGGGCGTCTGCACGCGCGTCTACACCACGACGCCAAAGAAGCCGAACTCCGCGCTCCGGAAGGTCGCCCGTGTCCGGCTGACCAGCGGGATCGAGGTCACGGCCTACATCCCCGGCGTCGGCCACAACCTGCAGGAGCACTCGATCGTGCTCGTGCGCGGCGGCCGTGTGAAGGACCTCCCCGGCGTTCGGTACAAGATCATCCGCGGTTCCCTCGACACCCAGGGCGTCCGGAACCGCAAGCAAGGGCGCAGCCACTACGGCGCGAAGAAGGAGAAGAGCTGATGCCGCGCAAGGGCCCCGCTGGCAAGCGCCAGCTGATCGCTGACCCGGTGTACAACTCGCCGCTGGTCACCGCGCTCATCAACAAGGTTCTGCTGGACGGCAAGCGCTCCATCGCGCAGAGCATCGTGTACGACGCCCTGGAGGGCGCCCGCGAGAAGACCGGCAACGACCCGGTCGTCACGCTCAAGCGCGCGCTCGACAACGTCAAGCCCACCCTGGAGGTGCGCAGCCGCCGCGTCGGTGGCGCGACCTACCAGGTCCCCGTCGAGGTGCGGCCGGCTCGCAGCACCACCCTCGCGCTGCGCTGGCTGGTGCTCTACGCCCGGCAGCGGCGTGAGAAGACCATGATGGAGCGGCTGATGAACGAGCTGCTCGACGCGAGCAACGGCCTCGGCGCGTCTGTCAAGAAGCGCGAGGACACGCACAAGATGGCGGAGTCCAACAAGGCCTTCGCCCACTACCGCTGGTAATCCCGGCGGATCTGCAACGACGAGAGACGACGCGAGGACGGCAGTGGCTACCAAAACCGGTGTAGACCTGGCCAAGGTCCGCAACATCGGGATCATGGCCCATATCGACGCGGGCAAGACCACCACGACCGAGCGCATCCTGTACTACACGGGGATGAGCTACAAGATCGGCGAGGTGCACGACGGCGCCGCCACCATGGACTGGATGGAGCAGGAGCAGGAGCGGGGGATCACCATCACCTCCGCCGCCACCACCTGCGAATGGCCGGTCGACGACGTCAAGCACACGATCAACATCATCGACACCCCCGGCCACGTCGACTTCACCATCGAGGTGGAGCGCAACCTGCGGGTGCTCGACGGTGCGGTGGCGGTGTTCGACGGGGTCGCCGGCGTGGAGCCCCAGTCCGAGACGGTGTGGCGCCAGGCCGACCGGTACGGCGTGCCGCGCATGTGCTTCGTCAACAAGCTCGACCGGGTCGGCGCGGAGTTCCACCGCTGCGTCGACATGATCGAGAACCGGCTCAGCGCGACGCCGCTGGTGCTGCAGCTGCCGATCGGCGCCGAGTCCGACTTCAAGGGCGTCGTCGACCTCGTCCGGATGAAGGCCCTCGTGTGGAACGAGGAGGCCAAGCTCGGCGAGATGTACGACACCGTCGACATCCCCGAGTCGCACGCCGAGACGGCCCGCGAGTGGCACGACAAGCTCGTCGAGACCCTCGCGGAGAACGACGACGAGATCATGGAGCTGTACCTGGAGGGCAACGAGCCCACCGTGGAGCAGCTGCACGACGGCATCCGGCGCGCGACGATCGCCGCGAAGCTCACCCCGGTGACCTGCGGCACGGCCTTCAAGAACAAGGGCGTGCAGCCGCTGCTGGACGCGATCGTCCGCTACCTGCCCTCGCCGCTGGACGTGGAGGCCATCGAAGGCCACGCCGTGCGCGACGAGGAGAAGGTCCTCATCCGCAAGCCGAGCGAGGACGAGCCGTTCTCCGCGCTCGCGTTCAAGATCGCGAGCGACCCGCACCTGGGCAAGCTCACCTTCGTGCGCGTCTACTCCGGTGTCCTGGAGTCCGGCGCGAGCGTGATGAACTCCGTCAAGGAGCGCAAGGAGCGCATCGGCAAGATCTACCGGATGCACGCCAACAAGCGCACCGAGATCGAGCGCGCGGGCGCCGGCGACATCGTCGCGGTGATGGGTCTCAAGCAGACCACCACCGGTGAGACGCTGTCCGACGACAAGAACCCGATCGTGCTGGAGTCGATGAACTTCCCGGCGCCGGTCATCCACGTCGCGATCGAGCCGAAGACCAAGGCCGACCAGCAGAAGCTGGGCACCGCGATCCAGCGGCTGGCCGAGGAGGACCCCTCCTTCCAGGTCCGGACCGAGGAGGACACCGGCCAGACCGTCATCTCGGGCATGGGCGAGCTCCACCTGGAGATCCTCGTCGACCGGATGAAGCGGGAGTTCAAGGTCGACGCCAACGTCGGCAAGCCGCAGGTGGCCTACCGCGAGACGATCACCCGCAAGGTCGAGAAGGTCGAGTACACCCACAAGAAGCAGACGGGTGGCTCGGGCCAGTTCGGCCGCGTGATCATCGACCTGGAGCCGCTCGGCGGCGGGTCCGACGGCTACGAGTTCGAGAACAAGGTCACCGGTGGCCGCATCCCGCGGGAGTACATCCCGTCGGTCGACACGGGCTGCCAGGAGGCCGCTGAGTTCGGGGTCCTCGCCGGCTACCCGATGGTGGGCGTCAAGGTCACCCTGCGGGACGGCGCCTACCACGAGGTCGACTCCTCGGAGATGGCGTTCAAGGTCGCCGGTTCCATGGCGTTCAAGGAGGCCGCCCGCAAGGCGTCCCCCACGCTGCTGGAGCCGATGATGTCCGTCGAGGTCACCACGCCCGAGGACAACATGGGCGACGTGATCGGCGACCTCAACAGCCGTCGCGGTCAGGTCCAGTCCATGGACGAGCGGCATGGCATGCGCGTCATCAAGGCGCTCGTGCCTCTGTCCGAGATGTTCGGCTACGTGGGTGATCTGCGCAGCAAGACCCAGGGCCGGGCTGTCTTCACCATGCAGTTCGACTCCTACGCCGAGGTTCCGGGGAACGTCGCGCAGGAGATCATCGCCAAGGCGCGGGGCGAGTAAGCACCCGGGCCTGCCCACAGATCACCAGGACGTAAACGAAGCGGTCGTCTAGGCGGCCGAGGATCGCAACAAGGAGCAACCAGTGGCGAAGGCCAAGTTCGAGCGGACGAAGCCGCACGTGAACATCGGCACCATTGGACACATCGACCACGGTAAGACCACCCTTACCGCGGCGATCACCAAGGTGCTCCACGACAAGTACCCGGACCTCAACCCCTTCACGCCGTTCGAGGACATCGACAAGGCGCCGGAGGAGCGCGAGCGCGGCATCACGATCTCGATCGCGCACGTCGAGTACCAGACCGAGGCCCGGCACTACGCGCACGTGGACTGCCCGGGGCACGCGGACTACATCAAGAACATGATCACCGGTGCGGCGCAGATGGACGGCGCCATCCTGGTGGTCGCCGCCACCGACGGCCCGATGCCGCAGACCAAGGAGCACGTGCTCCTGGCCCGCCAGGTCGGCGTCCCCTACATCGTCGTCGCCCTGAACAAGTGCGACATGGTGGACGACGAGGAGATCCTGGAGCTCGTCGAGCTCGAGGTCCGCGAGCTGCTGTCGGAGTACGAGTTCCCGGGCGACGACGTCCCGGTCGTGCGCGTCTCCGCCTTCCAGGCGCTGCAGGGCGACGAGAAGTGGGCCGCGTCGATCGGCGAGCTGATGGACGCCGTCGACGAGAACGTGCCGGAGCCGGTGCGTGACACCGAGAAGCCGTTCCTGATGCCGATCGAGGACGTCTTCTCGATCACCGGCCGCGGCACCGTCGTGACCGGCCGCATCGAGCGCGGTGTCGTCAACGTCAACGAGACCGTCGACATCATCGGCATCAAGCCGGAGTCCACCTCGACCACCGTCACCGGCGTCGAGATGTTCCGCAAGCTGCTCGACCAGGGCCAGGCGGGCGACAACGTCGGCCTGCTCCTGCGCGGCATCAAGCGCGAGGACGTCGAGCGCGGCCAGTGTGTCATCAAGCCGGGCACGAACACCCCGCACACCGAGTTCGAGGCGCAGGTCTACATCCTGTCCAAGGACGAGGGCGGCCGGCACACGCCGTTCTTCAACAACTACCGCCCGCAGTTCTACTTCCGGACCACGGACGTCACCGGCGTGGTGAACCTCCCCGAGGGCACCGAGATGGTCATGCCGGGCGACAACACCGAGATGCGCGTCGACCTGATCCAGCCCGTCGCCATGGAGGAGGGCCTGAAGTTCGCCATCCGCGAGGGTGGCCGGACGGTCGGCGCCGGTCGCGTCACCAAGGTCATCAAGTAGCACCTCTCGTCACGCGGCGGCCCGGTCGACGGGCAACCCGAACCGGGCCGCCGCGTCACGACCACTGAAGTAACAGCGGCACTACAGCAAAGGACACCGAGGCCACCATGGCGGGACAGAAGATCCGCATCCGGCTCAAGGCCTACGACCACGAGGTCATCGACACCTCCGCGAAGAAGATCGTTGAGACGGTGACGCGGACGGGCGCCAAGGTCGCGGGCCCGGTGCCGCTGCCGACCGAGAAGAACGTGTACTGCGTCATCCGCTCGCCGCACAAGTACAAGGACAGCCGCGAGCACTTCGAGATGCGCACGCACAAGCGGTTGATCGACATCATCGACCCGACGCCCAAGACGGTCGACTCGCTGATGCGACTCGACCTTCCGGCCGGCGTTGACATCGAGATCAAGCTCTAAGGGACGCACCGAGAGATGAGTACGCAGAGGAAGGGCGTCCTGGGCGAGAAGCTCGGCATGACCCAGGTCTTCGACGATGAGGGCCGGATCGTTCCGGTGACCGTCGTCCAGGCCGGGCCGTGTGTCGTCACCCAGCTCAAGAGCCAGGAGAAGGACGGCTACACCGCCGTCCAGATCGGGTTCGGGCAGATCGACCCGCGCAAGGTGAACAAGCCGAGCACGGGTCACTTCGAGAAGGCCGGCGTCACGCCGCGCCGCTACCTCGTCGAACTGCGGGCAGACGACACCACCGAGTTCGAACTCGGCCAGGAGATCACCGCCAGCGTCTTCGAGGCCGGCCAGAAGATCGACGTTACCGGCACGAGCAAGGGCAAGGGCACCGCCGGTGTCATGAAGCGCCACGGCTTCAAGGGCCTCGGCGCCTCGCACGGCACCCAGCGCAAGCACCGCTCGCCGGGTTCGATCGGCGGCTGCGCGACCCCGGGTCGCGTCTTCAAGGGCCTCCGCATGGCGGGACGGCACGGCAACGCCCGTACCACCGTGCAGAACCTGACCGTCCACGCCATCGACGCGGAGAAGAACCTGCTGCTCATCAAGGGCGCGGTTCCCGGTCCCAACGGCGGCGTGGTGCTGGTCCGCGACGCAGTGAAGGGAGCGGGCAAGTGACTTCGAAGCTCGACATCGATCTGCCCGCCGAGGTCTTCGACGCGAAGACCAGCGTGCCGCTGATCCACCAGGTCGTGGTGGCGCAGCTGGCCGCGGCGCGCCAGGGCACGCACGCCACCAAGACCCGGGGCGAGGTCTCCGGCGGTGGCAAGAAGCCGTACCGGCAGAAGGGCACCGGCCGCGCCCGCCAGGGCTCGACCCGCGCGCCCCAGTTCGCCGGCGGCGGCGTCGTGCACGGCCCGCAGCCGCGGGACTACTCGCAGCGGACGCCCAAGAAGATGAAGGCCGCCGCGCTGCGCGGCGCCCTGTCCGACCGCGCCCGGTTCGGCCGGGTGCACGTGGTCGACAACCTCGTCGAGGGCGACACCCCGAAGACGAAGACGGCGCTGAAGGCGCTGCGCGACGTCACCGGCGCCAAGCGCGTCCTGCTGGTCCTGGACCGCGAGGACGACGTGACCTGGAAGAGCCTGCGCAACGAGCCGAGCGTGCACGTGATCGTCTCCGACCAGCTCAACACGTACGACGTGCTGGTGAACGACGACGTCGTCTTCACGAAGACGGCGTACGACGAGTTCGTCTCGCGCGCGAAGAAGAAGTGAGGAGGGTCGCACATGAACAAGATCGCTGACCCCCGCGACATCATCATCGCGCCGGTCGTCTCGGAGAAGAGCTACGGGCTGCTGGACGAGAACAAGTACACGTTCGTCGTCCGCCCGGACGCCAACAAGACCCAGATCAAGCAGGCGGTCGAGTCGGTGTTCGGCGTCAAGGTGACGAGCGTGAACACGATCAACCGGCAGGGCAAGCGCAAGCGCACCCGGTTCGGCTACGGCAAGCGCAAGGACACCAAGCGCGCCATCGTCAGCCTGGCCGAGGGCGAGCGGATCGACATCTTCGGCGGCCCGGCCTAGACAGGCCAGGTCGTCCCGAAGACTGACAAGGGATGAACGAAAAAGATGGGCATCCGTAATTACAAGCCGACGACTCCGGGTCGTCGCGGGTCCAGCGTGGCCGACTTCGTCGAGGTCACGCGCCGCGAGCCCGAGAAGTCGCTGCTGCGTCCGCTCCCCAAGAAGGGCGGCCGCAACAACCACGGCCGCATCACGACCCGGCACCAGGGCGGCGGGCACAAGCGCGCCTACCGCGTGATCGACTTCCGCCGGCACGACAAGGACGGCGTCCCGGCCAAGGTCGCGCACATCGAGTACGACCCGAACCGCACCGCGCGTATCGCGCTGCTGCACTACGCGGACGGCGAGAAGCGCTACATCCTCGCCCCGCGCGGCCTGCGGCAGAACGACCGCGTGGAGAACGGGCCGGGCGCGGACATCAAGCCGGGCAACTGCCTTCCGCTGCGCAACATCCCGACCGGTACGGTCGTGCACGCCATCGAGCTCCGCCCCGGCGGCGGCGCCAAGATCGCCCGCAGTGCGGGCGCCGGCGTCCAGCTGCTGGCCAAGGAGGGCAAGTACGCCACGCTGCGCATGCCCTCCGGCGAGATGCGGATGGTGGACGTGCGCTGCCGCGCGACGGTCGGCGAGGTCGGCAACGCCGAGCAGTCGAACATCAACTGGGGCAAGGCCGGCCGCATGCGGTGGAAGGGCAAGCGCCCGACCGTCCGCGGCGTGGCCATGAACCCGATCGACCACCCGCACGGTGGTGGTGAGGGCAAGACCTCCGGTGGCCGGCACCCGGTGAACCCGGCCGGTAAGAAGGAAGGCCGCACTCGCCAGGCGAACAAGTCGAGCGACCGGCTGATCGTCCGTCGTCGCAGCAAGAAGAAGCGGTAGGAGTCGCTCGTCATGCCACGTAGCCTGAAGAAGGGCCCGTTCGTGGACGACCACCTCATCAAGAAGGTGGACGTGCAGAACGAGAAGGGCACCAAGAACGTCATCAAGACGTGGTCGCGGCGCTCCATGATCGTGCCGGACATGATCGGTCACACGATCGCCGTGCACGACGGCCGCAAGCACGTCCCGGTGTTCATCACCGACTCGATGGTGGGACACAAGCTCGGCGAGTTCGCGCCGACGCGCACGTTCCGCAGCCACGTCAAGGAAGACCGCCGCAGCCGCCGAGGCTGAGCAGGCAGAGCAGTTAGCACGTAGGAGAGAGGGAACAGCGATGGAAGCCAGGGCCCAGGCGCGGTTCATCCGCGTCACGCCCAGGAAGGCCCGCCGCGTGGTGGACCTCATCCGCGGCCTGCCTGCCGCGGAGGCTCAGGCGGTGCTGCGGTTCGCCCCCCAGGCAGCGAGTGAGCCGGTGGGCAAGGTGCTGGCGAGTGCCATCGCCAACGCCGAGCACAACTTCAAGCTCGACTCGGGGACGCTCGTCGTCAGTCGCGCGTGGGTGGACGAGGGGCCGACGCTCAAGCGTTTCCGCCCTCGCGCCCAGGGCCGGGCTTACCGCATCAACAAGCGCACGAGCCACATCACCGTGGTCGTGGAGTCGCGAGACGACGCGGTCGCCGCGTCCGGCGGCGGTAAGAAGACGAGGAGGGCCCGGTAGTGGGTCAGAAGATCAACCCGCACGGGTTCCGGCTCGGCATCACCACCGACCACAAGTCCGTGTGGTTCGCCGACAAGCTCTACAAGGACTACGTCAAGGAAGACGTCCAGATCCGGCGCATGCTGCAGAAGGGCATGGACCGGGCGGGCATCTCCAAGGTGGAGATCGAGCGGACCCGTGACCGCGTCGAGGTCAACATCCACACCGCCCGGCCGGGCATCGTCATCGGCCGTCGCGGCGCGGAGGCCGAGCGACTGCGCGGCGACCTGGAGAAGCTGACCGGCAAGCAGGTCCGGCTGAACATCCTCGAGGTCAAGAACCCCGAGATCGACGCGCAGCTCGTCGCGCAGGGCGTGGCCGAGCAGCTGTCCAGCCGCGTCGCGTTCCGCCGCGCCATGCGCAAGGCGATCCAGTCCGCGATGAAGTCCGGCGCCAAGGGCATCAAGGTCCAGTGCGGCGGCCGTCTCGGCGGCGCCGAGATGTCGCGGTCGGAGTTCTACCGCGAGGGCCAGGTCCCGCTGCACACGCTGCGCGCCGACATCGACTACGGGTTCTACGAGGCCCGGACGACGTTCGGCCGCATCGGCGTCAAGGTGTGGATCTACAAGGGCGAGGCCGCGCAGACGCGCGCCGAGCGCGAGCAGCAGGCCGCGCAGCAGCGCGCCGCGGGCGGCGGCGGTGGCCGCGAGCGCCGCGGTGAGCGTCGCGGCGGTGGCGGCGGCGGTGGCGGCCGCGGCGGTCGTGGCGGCCGCGGCGGTGCCGGTGGCGGCGGCGGCCGTGGCGGCGAGCAGAAGCAGCAGCAGGGTTCCGAGCAGCCGGCGCCGACCGCCGAGGCTGCTCCGCAGGGTGAGGGGAGCTGAGTAACCGATGCTGATCCCTCGCAAGGTCAAGCACCGCAAGCAGCACCACCCGAAGCGCCGCGGCATGGCCAAGGGCGGCACGAGGGTGACGTTCGGCGAGTACGGCATCCAGGCCGTCGAGAGCGCGTACGTGACCAACCGGCAGATCGAGGCCGCGCGTATCGCCATGACCCGCCACATCAAGCGCGGCGGCAAGGTCTGGATCAACATCTTCCCGGACCGTCCGCTGACCAAGAAGCCCGCCGAGACCCGCATGGGCTCCGGCAAGGGCTCCGTGGAGTGGTGGGTGGCGAACGTCAAGCCGGGCCGCGTGCTGTTCGAGATCTCCTACCCGAACGAGCAGGTCGCTCGGGAGGCGCTCACCCGCGCGATCCACAAGCTGCCCATGAAGTGCAAGATCGTCAAGCGGGAAGTCGGTGAGAGCTGATGTACAAGCCTCACAAGCTGCCCATGCTGTGCTCATTGACCTGCAAGATCGTTAAGCGAGAGGTGGGTGAGTCCTGATGGCCAAGGGTCTTACCGCCGACGACCTGCGGACCGAGCCCGAGGACGTCCTGGTCACCAAGCTCAGGGAGGCCAAGGAGGAGCTGTTCAACCTCCGCTTCCAGGCCGCCACCGGCCAGCTTGAGAGCCACGGGCGGCTGCGCACCGTCAAGCGCGAGATCGCCCGCATCTACACCGTGATGCGTGAGCGCGAGCTCGGCATCGTGACGGTCGAGGACGCCGCGGAGGGCAACGAATGACCGAGCAGACGACCGAGCAGCGGAGCAGCCGCAAGATCCTTGAGGGTCTCGTGGTCAGCGACAAGATGGACAAGACCGTGGTCGTGTCCGTCGAGGACCGCGTGAAGCACCCCAAGTACCACAAGGTGATCCGCCGCACGAAGAACTACAAGGCGCACGACGAGGCCAACGAGTGCGGCGTCGGCGACCGCGTCCGTCTCATGGAGACCCGCCCGCTGTCGGCCACCAAGCGGTGGCGCGTGGTGGAGATCCTCGAGAAGGCCAAGTAGGGCCTCGGGCCCGCGGGACGCAGTCCCGCTATTGACCACAGTCTGGTTCCACCAGGCTCGGCGCCCGCGAAGGGGGCGCCGAGAACCGGTGTGACGAACAGGAGTTAGACGTGATCCAGCAGGAGTCGCGACTCAAGGTCGCCGACAACACGGGTGCGAAGGAGATCCTTTGCATCCGCGTTCTCGGCGGCTCGGGTCGGCGCTACGCGGGAGTCGGCGACATCATCGTCGCGACGGTGAAGGACGCCCTTCCCGGTGCCGGCGTGAAGAAGGGTGACGTCGTCAAGGCGGTCGTCGTGCGCACCCGCAAGGAGCGCCGGCGCCCGGACGGCTCCTACATCCGCTTCGACGAGAACGCCGCCGTCCTCATCAAGGACGGCGGCGACCCCCGCGGCACCCGTATCTTCGGCCCGGTGGGCCGCGAACTGCGCGAGAAGAAGTTCATGCGCATCATCTCGCTCGCGCCGGAGGTGCTCTGATGAAGATCCGTAAGGGCGACGAGGTCATCGTCATCGCCGGCAAGGACAAGGGCGCGACGGGCAAGGTCCTGCGCGTCATCCCCCGCGAGGAGCGGGTCGTCGTCGAGGGCGTCAACCTCATCACCAAGAACATCAAGGCCGACCAGCAGCGTGCCGGCAAGGAGAGCGGTCGCGTCACGGTCGAGGCGCCGCTGCACGTCAGCAACGTCGCGATCGTCGAGGACGGCAAGCCGGCCCGGGTCGGTTACCGCACCAACGACGACGGCACGAAGGTTCGGATCTCGCGCCGTAGCGGTAAGGAGATCTGAGACCGATGACCGAGACCGTTACCGAGCGTCCCGTGCCGACGCCGAGGCTGAAGCTGCGCTACCGCGAGGAGATCGCGGGCCAGATGCGCGAGCAGTTCGGCTACGCCAACGTCATGCAGATCCCCTCGCTGACCAAGATCGTGGTCAACATGGGGGTCGGTGACGCGGCCAAGGACGCCAAGCTGATCGAGGGCGCCATCCGCGACCTGGCGGCGATCACCGGGCAGAAGCCCGCGGTGAACCGGGCCCGCAAGTCCATCGCGCAGTTCAAGCTGCGCGAGGGCATGCCGATCGGCGCGCACGCCACGCTGCGCGGCGACCGGATGTGGGAGTTCCTGGACCGCCTGCTCGCCACGGCGCTGCCCCGTATCCGCGACTTCCGCGGGCTGTCGCCGAAGCAGTTCGACGGCAACGGCAACTACACCTTCGGGCTGACCGAGCAGGTCATGTTCCACGAGGTCGACCCCGACAAGATCGACCGCTCGCGGGGCATGGACATCACGGTCGTGACGTCCGCGAAGACCGACGACGAGGGCCGGGCGCTGCTCAAGCTCCTGGGCTTCCCCTTCAAGGAGAGCTGAGCATGGCGAAGAAGTCGCTGATCGCCAAGGCGGCGCGGAAGCCGAAGTTCGGCGTGCGCGCGTACACTCGGTGCTCGCGCTGCGGGCGTCCGCGCTCCGTCTACCGGAAGTTCGGCCTGTGCCGCGTGTGCTTCCGGGAGATGGCCCACCGCGGCGAGCTGCCTGGCATCACGAAGTCCAGCTGGTGACCGCGTCCCCGGAGCGCGGCTCCGGGGGCGGCGGGAGCCGGCCTGTAATGACCAACCGGGCGCCTGAGAGGGCGCCCACGACCGCGCCAAAGGTCCACGGGCCGCATCAACCCGAGGAAACCGTGGCGAGGGAGGGCCAGTAGGCCATGACGATGACCGACCCGATCGCAGACATGCTGACGCGTCTGCGCAACGCGAATTCGGCATACCACGACTCGGTGGCAATGCCGTACTCGAAGATCAAGGCGCACATCGCCGAGATCCTCCAGCAGGAGGGCTACATCTCGGGCTGGACCGTGGAGGACGCCGAGGTCGGCAAGAAGCTCCTGATCGAGCTGAAGTTCGGCCCGACCCGCGAGCGTTCGATCGCCGGCATCAAGCGCGTCTCGAAGCCGGGTCTGCGTGTGTACGCGAAGAAGGACAACCTGCCGAAGGTCCTGGGCGGGCTGGGCGTCGCGATCATCTCGACGTCCTCGGGCCTGATGACGGACCGTCAGGCCGGCAAGCGCGGAGTGGGCGGGGAAGTCCTCGCCTACGTCTGGTGAGGGGAGGGCACTTCTAATGTCTCGTATCGGACGTCTCCCCATCAGCGTGCCGAGCGGTGTCGAGGTCAAGCTCGAAGGCCGCGAGGTCACCGTCAAGGGCCCGAAGGGCACGCTCTCGCACATCGTCGCCGACCCCATCGAGGTCAAGCAGGAGGACGGCCAGCTCGTCGTCTCCCGGCCCAACGACGTCAACAAGGTGCGCGGCCTGCACGGGCTCACCCGGACGCTGATCAACAACATGGTCGTCGGTGTCACCGACGGCTACAAGAAGACCCTGGTCATCCAGGGCGTCGGCTACCGGGTGGTGGCCAAGGGCAAGAACGTGGAGTTCTCGCTCGGCTACAGCCACCCGATCCCGTTCGAGGCGCCGGAGGGCATCACCTTCACGGTGGAGAAGCCGACGCAGCTCGTCGTCGAGGGCATCGACAAGCAGCTCGTCGGTGAGATCGCCGCCCGCATCCGCAAGCTGCGCAAGCCCGACCCGTACAAGGGCAAGGGCGTGCGCTACGAGGGCGAGCAGATCCGCCGCAAGGTCGGAAAGGCTGGTAAGTAGTCATGGCAGGCACCAAGACCCTGGCCGGCAAGGCCACGAGCGGTCGCCAGCTTGCTCGCAAGCGCCGGCACCTGCGGGTCCGCAAGAAGGTCGTGGGCACCGCCGCGCGGCCGCGCCTGGTCGTGACCCGCTCCAGCCGTCACGTGTTCGTCCAGGTCATCGACGACGACAAGGGCCACACGCTGGCCAGCGCGTCGACGATGGAGGCGGACCTGCGCGCCGACTCCGGCGACAAGACGGCCAAGTCCCGCAAGGTCGGCGAGCTCGTCGCCGAGCGGGCCAAGCAGGCCGGCGTCCACGCGGTCGTGTTCGACCGCGGCGGCAACAAGTACCACGGTCGCATCGCCGCTGTCGCGGACGGTGCGCGTGAGGGGGGCCTGGAGCTCTGATGGCCCTTTACAAGGTGAACGAGAGGAACCACTGATGGCAGCGCAGAGGCGTGGTGGCGGTCAGGGTGGCGACCGTCGCGACCGCCGCGACGACCGCCGCGGTGGCGCCGACAAGGGCCAGTCGTACATCGAGAAGGTCGTGGCGATCAACCGTGTCGCCAAGGTCGTCAAGGGCGGGCGTCGCTTCAGCTTCACCGCCCTGGTGATCGTCGGTGACGGCAACGGCACCGTCGGCGTCGGCTACGGCAAGGCCAAGGAGGTGCCCGCGGCGATCGCCAAGGGCGTCGAGGAGGCCAAGAAGCACTTCTTCAAGGTGCCGCGGATCCAGGGCACCATCCCGCACCTGGTGCAGGCGCGCGACGCGGCGGGCGAAGTCCTGCTCCGTCCGGCCAGCCCCGGTACCGGCGTCATCGCCGGCGGCCCGGTGCGCGCGGTCCTGGAGTGCGCCGGCATCCACGACGTGCTGAGCAAGTCGCTGGGCAGCGACAACGCGATCAACATCGTGCACGCCACGATCGCGGGTCTGAAGTCGCTGAAGCGTCCCGAGGAGATCGCGGCCAAGCGCGGCCTGCCGATCGAGGACGTCGCCCCGGCGGCCATGCTGCGCGCGCGTGCCGCGGGCAGCGAGCCGAGGGCGGAGGTCGCGTCGTCGTGAGCAACCTGAAGATCACGCAGACCAAGTCCGTGATCAGCGAGAAGCAGAACCAGCGTGACACGCTGCGCACCCTGGGCCTGAAGAAGATCGGGCAGAGCGTGGTCCGCGAGGACCGCCCCGAGGTGCTCGGCATGATCCGGACGGTGGCGCACCTGGTCGCCGTCGAGGAGGTCGACTGACATGGCGGCTGATCTCGGTAAGGACTCCTCCGCGGAGACCGAGGGCGCCCCGCTGAAGGTGCACGACCTGCGTCCGGCCCCCGGCGCCAACAAGGCCAAGACCCGCAAGGGCCGCGGCGAGGCGTCCAAGGGCAAGACCGCCGGTCGCGGCACCAAGGGCACCAAGGCCCGCAGCACCGTCCCCGTCGGTTTCGAGGGCGGCCAGATGCCCCTGATCCGCCGGGTTCCGAAGCTCAAGGGCTTCAAGAACCCGAACCGGGTCGAGTTCCAGGTCGTGAACCTGGACAAGCTCTCCGCGCTCTACCCCGAGGGCGGCGAGGTCACGGCTGAGGACCTGGCGGCCAAGGGCGCGGTGCGCCGCGGCCGTCCGGTCAAGATCCTCGGTACGGGCGACATCTCCGTCGCGGTCCAGGTGAAGGCGCACGCCTTCTCCGGCGCCGCGAAGGAGAAGATCGCCGCGGCCGGCGGATCCGCCGACGAGCTGTAAGAAGGACACCTTGATGCCGGGGCCGTGCCCGCATGAGGCCCGGGGCCGTGAGGCCACCGGGTCCGGCGGGGCGGCCCCGGTGTCATCTGCTGTTAGAGTCACACGAGCGAAGGTACTCCGCGTGAGATTGCGCACTCTGCCGTCACACCGGGTATTCTCCGCCCGAACTCATGGATCTGAAACCGCCCCCTCGGCGGCCATGAACCCGCCAGTCGCGCAGGAGGAATGGTGCTGACCGCGTTCGCTCGGGCTTTCCGTACGCCTGACCTGCGTAAGAAAATCTTTTTCACGTTGTTCATGATCGTGGTGTTCAGGATCGGCTCGATCCTGCCGACGCCCAACGTGAACGTGAAGGTGCTGAAGGAGACCGCGGACGCGGCCAAGGGCAGCAACCAGCTCTACGGGCTGGTCGACCTGTTCAGCGGCGGCGCGCTGCTGAAGCTGTCGGTCTTCGCGCTCGGCATCATGCCGTACATCACGGCCAGCATCATCTTGCAGCTGCTGACGGTGGTGATCCCTCGACTGGAGGCCCTGAAGAAGGAGGGCCAGGCCGGTACGACGAAGATCACCCAGTACACCCGGTACCTGACGGTCGGGCTGGCGATCCTGCAGGCGACCGGCATCGTCGCGATGGCGAGCACGGGTCAGTTGTTCCAGGGCATCTCCGGTAGCGGCGACATCCTGTACGACAAGGGTATCTTCCCGATCATCACGATGGTGATCATTATGGTGGCGGGCACGACCGTCATCATGTGGCTGGGCGAGCTCGTCACCGACCGCGGCGTCGGCAACGGCATGTCCATCCTGATCTTCACCCAGGTGGTGGCGGTCTTCCCCGCCCAGTTCTGGAGCATCTACAAGACCAAGAACGGGTTCGTCTTCGCGGTCGTGGTCCTGGTGGGTCTGGCGATCATGGCCGGGGTGGTGTTCGTCGAGCAGGCGCAGCGGCGCATCCCCGTCCAGTACGCCAAGCGGATGGTCGGGCGCCGCATGTACGGCGGCACGTCGACCTACATTCCGCTGAAGGTCAACCAGGCCGGCATCATCCCGATCATCTTCGCGTCCTCGCTGCTCTACCTGCCGGTTCTGGCCACCCAGTTGTGGCCCGAGACCAAGTGGCTGCAAAAGGTGCAGCCCTATCTCCAGCAGGACAACGCCTGGCACATGGGGATCTTCTTCGTCTTCATCATCTTCTTCACGTACTTCTATGTGGCGATCACCTTCAACCCCACTGAAGTCGCCGACAACATGAAGAAGTATGGTGGATTCATCCCAGGTATCCGTCCTGGTCGGCCGACCGCCGAGTACCTCGACTTCGTGCTGACCCGGATCACCACACCCGGTGCGCTCTACCTGGGGCTCGTGTCCCTCATCCCGATGGTGGCCTTCGCACTCATGAAGGCGAGCTCGGACTTCCCGTTCGGCGGCACGAGCATCCTCATCGTCGTCGGCGTCGGACTGGATACCGTGAAGCAGATCGAGAGTCAGCTCCAGCAGCGCAACTACGAGGGCTTCCTCCGGTAGTGCGTATCGTCCTGGTGGGCCCCCCGGGTGCGGGCAAGGGGACGCAGGCCCAGTTCATCGCATCTCACCTGTCGGTCCCGAAGATCTCGACAGGTGACATCTTCCGCGCGAACGTCAGCGGCGGGACGCCGCTCGGCCGGCAGGCCAAGCAGTACATGGACCGGGGCGACCTCGTCCCCGACGAGGTCACGATCGCGATGGTCCGCGACCGGCTCGGCGAGGACGACGCCCGCGACGGCTTCCTGCTGGACGGGTTTCCGCGCAACGTCCCGCAGGCCGAGACGCTGAAGAAGATCCTCGCCGAGTGGGACACCCGCCTCGACATCGTGCTGGAACTCGTCGTCGACGAGGACGAGGTCGTCCGGCGGCTGTCGGGCCGGCGCACCTGCGACAAGTGCGGCCGGATCTGGCACGTCGACTTCGACGACAAGCAGGACGACATCTGCGACGACTGCGGCGGTCGCCTGTTCCAGCGGGACGACGACAAGGAAGAGGTCGTCATGCACCGCCTGGAGGTGTACCGGCACGACACGGCGCCGCTGGTGCAGTTCTACGCCGACGAGAACATCCTCGTCGGCATCGACGCGACGGGGCCGGTCGAAGAGGTCACCAAGCGCGCCCTCACCGCGCTGCGCCCACTGGAGAAGTGACGCGCCCGCCGGAGAGGTGACGGGTCCGCCGGAGCGGCGGGTCCACTGGAGATGTGACGGCCCGCCCTGAGGCGGGAGGCGCGGACGCGGGTGATCCCGCGTCCGCGCGGTCGTTTCGGCGCGAGGACCGGTGCAAGGGGAGAGATGTTCAAACGGCGCAGGCTCACGATCCAGATGAAGACCGCGGAGCAGGTCGAGTTGATGCGCGCGGCGGGGCTGCTCGTCGGCCGGACGCTGGAACTGCTGCGCGAGGCCGTGAGGCCCGGCATGAGCACCCTGGACCTGGACACGCTCGCCGAGCGGCACATCCGCGACAACGGCGGGATTCCGTCGTTCAAGGGCTACCACGGCTTCACCGGGACGATCTGCGCGTCGGTCAACGAGGAGATCGTGCACGGCATCCCGCGGGCGGACAAGATCCTGCGCGAGGGCGACGTGCTGTCCATCGACTGCGGCGCGATCGTGGAGGGCTGGCACGGCGACGCGGCGATCACGGTCCCGGTGGGGGAGATCACCGACGAGGAGCGGCGGCTGCTGGAGGTGGCGGAGGAGTCCCTGTGGCGCGGCCTCGCGGCCGGGCGCGCCGGTGCCCGCCTCACGGACATCTCCCATGCGATCGAGTCCCACATCCGCTCTCAGGGGCCCTACGGCATCGTCGAGGGCTACGGCGGGCACGGCATCGGGACCGAGATGCACATGGACCCGCTGATCCCCAACCACGGGGCGCCCGGGCACGGGCCCGTCCTGGAGCCGGGCATGTGCTTCGCGGTGGAGCCGATGGTGAACCTCGGCACGAAGGAGACCGCCGAGCTCGACGACGGCTGGACGGTCGTGACGACCGACGGGCGCTCCTCGGCGCACTTCGAGCACACGTTCGCGGTCACCGCGGACGGCCCCCGCGTCCTGACGGCGCTCGACGAGGGACGGGACCGGTTCGCGAACCTCGCATCCGCGCCGCAGAATGGATAGTGAGGACAGGTCCTGAGGAGCGGAGGAGCGATGGCGCCGAACCCTGAGATCCGGGCGTCGGACGCCGACCGCGACCGTGTGGCGGCGAGCCTGCGCGAGCACTGCGCGGAGGGCCGGATCACGATGGACGAGCTGCAGGAGCGGCTGGACGCGGTCTACGGCGCCAAGACGCTCGGGCAGCTCCAGGAGGTCACGTCCGACCTGCCGGAGGAGGACCTCTACCAGCTCCCGGTCCCCGCTGCGCAGAGCAAGGGCACCGCGTCGCCGGCACGGCGGCCGTCCGGCGACGTCGAACCGCAGCGGATGCTGGCGATGTGGGGCGCCTGGGCGACGGTCAGCGCGATCAACCTGACGGTGTGGCTGATCATCCTGGTGACGTCGGGCGCGGTCTACCCGTGGTGGGTCTGGGTGGCGGGCCCGTGGGGCGCCGTCCTGCTGGCGCGCACGATCTTCGGCGGGCGCCAGGGCGACCGCTGACGCCCGGGCCGGCAGGGGCCGACGCGTGGCCCCGCGGGGTCACTCCACGTCCATCAGGGGCCGGTAGTTCCCGGTCGGGGCGAAGTGGGTGGTGGCGGTGCCGTCCTCGCCGACGAGGTGCAGGGCGAACCCGGCGGGCTCCCCGGTGACGGCGGCGCGGCCCCGCTGGGTGAGGTCGAGGAACAGCTGCCGGTAGGTGCTCGGGCAGGTGGTGCAGACCCGTCCCGCCAGCGATCCGACCGTCGCCCGGTGCGCGTGCCCGGAGATCACCCGCACGACCTGCGGGTGCCGGGAGATCACGGACGCGAACCCGGCGGGGTCGACGAACCTCAGGTCGTCGATGAACCGCATGCCGATCGGGTACGGCGGGTGGTGGGTGGCGATGACGGTCGGGACGCCGGGCGCGGCGCTCAGCGTCTCCTCCAGCCAGGCGAGCCTCTCCTCGCTCATGTGCCCGTGGGGGTGGCCGTCGACGGTGGTGTCGCAGCAGACCAGGCGCACGCCGGCCACGTCGACGGCGTACTGGACGGGTGCCCCGGGCCCGGTGCCCGTCGCCGCGACCGCGGGGTGGTCGGCGAATATCCGGCGCATCTCGTCGCGGTCGTCGTGGTTGCCGCACATCGGGTGGACGGCCATCGGCAGCGGTGACAGCAGCGCGTGCAGCCGGGCGTACTCGGAGGGCAGGCCGCGGTCGGCGAGATCCCCGGTGAGGACGACGGCGTCGGGCCGCGCGGGAAGCGACAGCAGGCTCGACACGGCGGCCCGCAGCGCGCGGACCGGCCCCGAGTCGTCGTCCATCCCGCCGCCGCGTCCGGCCGCCAGATGGATGTCGCTCAGCTGCGCGATGATCGCCATCGATCCCCTCCCCGTCGCCCCCAGCACATCACGGAACCCCGCGTCCGGGCAGCCCTGGGCGGCGGGCGCCGGGACGATCTTCGCGTCCGGATGCCGGGACTGTCGACTCGCCCCCCGGGGCGGAGTCCGGGCGCGCCCGGAATGACGTCCGCCTGTGCTCGGGGGCGCGCTCTCGGGCGGCGCGCTCGGGCGACATGGGCCGGGCGGCGTGCGCTCAGGCGACGTGGGGGATGACCAGGGACAGGGCCGAGGTGACGTCCTCCGGGGCGGGGGCGATGTCGGGGACGACGTCGCGCAGGGCGAGCCAGCCGTTGATGGCCTGGACGGTCGGCTTGGCCTCGATGAGCTGGGGGTCGTCCAGCCCGTACCAGGCGGCGACCTTGGACCACCGCCACAGCCGGTGACCGGCGGTGGACATCTCCGAGGAGGGGAACCCGGTGGCGCCGCGCGCCCCCGTGATCGCGTGCCGGACCGAGTCCAGGGACCGGCCGACCCGCTCGGCGATGTCGCGGATGGTCAGCAGCGGGTCGGCCTCCACCTGCAGGACGTGCAGGCCGGGCGCGCTCTCCTCGACGTGCCCGACCACCTCCATGATCGCTGCGGCGAGGGTGGCGCCGGGCCAGGTGCACGAGGCGTTTCCGCGGCGGTCCGCGGAGCGGAGCTCGTCGTCCGGATGGCGGTGGGCGGGGGCTGGAGGACGGTCGGCGTGCTGCGGCTCGCTGATGATCGACACGGTGACCGCGCCGTGGGTGCGGTCGAACAGCGGGTCGAGCTCGTCCTCGTAGAGGGGACGGCTGAGGATCAGCGCGAAGTCATAGCTCGGCATGCTGACCCTCCTCGTACGTCGCTCTCCTGGAAAGGTACAACGCGCAGGCGATGTATGCTTGACTCGGGAGCAGTCTCCGGACACGTATCATGCGTCGATTTCGCATTGGACGGCCGGTTGACGTAGACTCCCTTGTCGGTCCGTCGATGGCCGCTCGATTCCCCTTCCCGGCGCATCAGCGCCGCGGTGCGGGTCGCGGCCGATTCTCCTCTGGAGAGCCGGGCCGCGTCCAATGAGCCGATCAGCGAAGCGCGGAGGACATGCCCAAGAAAGAAGGGGCCATCGAGATCGAGGGCACCGTCATCGAGTCGCTGCCGAACGCCATGTTCAAGGTGGAGCTCGACAACGGGCACAAGGTGCTCGCCCACATCAGCGGCAAGATGCGGATGCACTACATCCGAATCCTGCCGGACGACCGCGTTGTTGTGGAGCTGAGCCCCTACGACCTCACGCGCGGTCGGATCGTCTACCGCTACAAGTAAATCCCACTGGGGTTGCCTTCCCCGTGCGTGGCGGCGCGGGGGTGACCCTTATCTCTAGGAGACCCAGTGAAGGTCAAGCCGAGCGTCAAGAAGATCTGCAACAAGTGCCGCGTCATCCGCCGGCACGGCCGGGTCATGGTCATCTGCTCCGACCCGCGCCACAAGCAGCGTCAGGGCTGACGCTCACAACCCAGCAAGCGCACCGCAGCCTTCACACGGCCGTACGCGCCGGGTCCGGGAACTCCGGGATCCGGCCGTACGGCAGTGTCGTGTGGAGGGGCACCCCCGGACCTCCGGAGGCCGGGGCCGCCACCCGGGCAGGGTGTACGCGGAGGCGGTGCGTCCATACCTCCGGACGAATGAAGGGAACTGCCCACTATGGCACGCCTCCTCGGCGTCGACCTCCCGCGCGACAAGCGCCTCGAGGTCGCTCTCACCTACATCTTCGGCATCGGCCGGACGCGGGCGCTGGAGACCCTCTCGGGTACCGGCATCAGCGGCGACCTGCGCGTGCACCAGCTCGGCGATGACGAGCTGGTCAAGCTCCGCGACTGGATCGAGGCGAACTACAAGATCGAGGGTGATCTTCGCCGCGAGGTCCAGGCGGACATCCGCCGCAAGATCGAGATCGGGTGCTACCAGGGCATCCGGCACCGTCGCGGGCTTCCGGTGCACGGTCAGCGCACGCAGACCAACGCGCGCACCCGCAAGGGCAAGAAGAAGACCGTGGCCGGCAAGAAGAAGGCCGGCAAGAAGTAGTCCGGAGTCGGTCCTCCGGATCGATGACCTCAAGAGTAGAGAGAGCACATGCCTCCTAAGAGCCGTGTCGGCGCCAAGAAGGTGCGCCGCAAGGAAAAGAAGAACGTCGCTCACGGGCACGCCCACATCAAGAGCACGTTCAACAACACGATCGTTTCGATCACCGACCCCAACGGCAACGTGATCTCCTGGGCCTCCTCGGGCCACGTCGGGTTCAAGGGCTCGCGCAAGTCCACCCCGTTCGCCGCGCAGCAGGCCGCCGAGGCCGCCGCCCGGCGCGCGATGGAGCACGGCATGCGCAAGGTCGACGTCTTCGTGAAGGGCCCGGGCTCGGGCCGCGAGACCGCCATCCGGTCGCTGCAGGCCACCGGCCTCGAGGTGGGCTCGATCCAGGACGTCACGCCCGTTCCGCACAACGGCTGCCGCCCGCCGAAGCGTCGCCGGGTCTGAGCAGGGGAGATCTAGAACAATGGCTCGTTACACCGGTGCGGACTGCAAGCTCTGCCGCCGCGAGAAGATGAAGCTGTTCCTCAAGGGCAGCAAGTGCGAGGGCCCGAAGTGCCCGATCGAGATCCGTCCCTACCCGCCGGGTGAGCACGGTCGCGGTCGGCCGAAGGAGACCGAGTACCTGCTCCAGCTCCGCGAGAAGCAGAAGGCGCGGCGCATCTACGGCGTGCTGGAGCGGCAGTTCCACAACTACTACGTCGAGGCGACCCGCCAGCAGGGCAAGACGGGTGACAACCTGCTCATGCTGCTGGAGCGCCGGCTCGACAACGTCGTCTACCGGGCAGGCTTCGCCAAGTCCCGCGACATGGCCCGCCAGCTCATCCGGCACGGCCACATCCGGGTCAACGGCAAGAAGGTCAACATCCCGTCGGCCCTGGTCGGCGAGGCCGACATCGTCGACGTGAAGCCCAAGTCGCTGGAGATGACGCCGTTCCAGGTCGCCAAGGCCGAGGTCGGCGACCGCCAGGTTCCGGCGTGGCTCGGGGTCGACGGCGAGAAGATGCGGATCCTCGTGCACTCGCTGCCCGTCCGGCAGCAGATCGACGCTCCCGTCCAGGAGCAGCTGATCGTCGAGCTCTACTCCAAGTAGGGGCTCAACGCCCGCCGGGGCCCCTGTTGGGGTCCCGGCGGATCGGGGAAGAATCCAGAACGCGGTAGTCAAATAGCGGGCACCGCGGAAAGAAGGCACCACCATGCTCATCGCTCAGCGTCCGACTCTCACCGAAGAGCAGGTCGACGAGTACCGGTCGCGGTTCACCATCGAGCCGCTGGAGCCGGGCTTCGGCTACACGATCGGCAACTCGCTTCGCCGTACCCTGCTCTCCTCCATTCCCGGTGCGGCCGTCACCAGCATCCGGATCGAGGGCGTCCTGCACGAGTTCTCGACCGTGCCCGGGGTGAAGGAGGACGTCACCGACATCATCCTGAACCTCAAGGAGCTCGTCGTCTCCTCGGAGCACGACGAGCCCGTCGTCATGTACCTGCGCAAGCAGGGCCCGGGCGAGGTGACCGCGGCCGACATCGCGCCGCCGGCGGGCGTGGAGGTCCACAACCCGGACCTGCACATCGCCACGCTGAACAACAAGGCCAAGCTGGAGATGGAGCTGACGGTCGAGCGCGGCCGCGGCTACGTCTCGGCCGCGCAGAACAAGCAGCCGGGCCAGGAGATCGGCCGGATCCCGATCGACTCCATCTACTCGCCCGTGCTCAAGGTCACCTACAAGGTCGAGGCCACCCGAGTCGAGCAGCGCACCGACTTCGACCGCCTCATCCTGGACGTGGAGACCAAGCAGGCGATGCTGCCGCGCGACGCGGTCGCCTCCGCCGGCAAGACCCTCGTCGAGCTGTTCGGGCTGGCCCGGGAGCTCAACGTCGAGGCCGAGGGCATCGACATGGGCCCGTCCCCGACGGACGCCGCGCTCGCCGCGGACCTGGCCCTGCCGATCGAGGAGCTGAACCTCACGGTCCGCTCCTACAACTGCCTGAAGCGCGAGGGCATCCACTCGGTGGGCGAGCTCGTCGCCCGCAGCGAGCAGGACCTGCTCGACATCCGCAACTTCGGCGCCAAGTCGATCGAAGAGGTCAAGCAGAAGCTCAACGACATGGGCCTGTCGCTGAAGGACTCCCCGCCCGGGTTCGACCCGAGCGCGGCGGCCGACAACTACGGCGACGACGACCAGGGCTACGCCGAGACCGAGCAGTACTAGGAACCCGAGTCCGGCGGCCGGGGGCCCGCGGTCCCCGGCCGGCCGGAACCAGCTGACACCGGTACCTGACACGGCCGGTGCAGGAAGGAAACGACATGCCCCAGCCCACCAAGGGCGCCCGCCTCGGCGGCAGCGCGGCGCACCAGCGCCTGATCCTGGCCAACCTGGCCACGGCGCTGTTCGAGCACGGCCGCATCACCACCACCGAGGCCAAGGCCCGGCGGGTGCGTCCGCTGGCGGAGAAGCTGATCACCAAGGCGAAGAAGGGCGACCTGCACAACCGCCGCCTGGTCGCCAAGACGATCCGCGACAAGGGCGTCCTGCACGAGCTCTTCACCGAGATCGCGCCGCGCTTCGAGAACCGTCCCGGCGGCTACACCCGCATCACCAAGATCGGGCCGCGCAAGGGCGACAACGCCCCGATGGCCGTGATCGAGCTGGTGCAGGAGCAGCTGGCGGCGTCCGGCGGCGTGGCCGCCCCGGCGCCGAAGGCCGAGGAGACCGAGGCCGAGACGGACGAGACCGCGACCGAGGCCGGGACCGAGGCCGACGACACGGCCGCCGTCGACGCCAAGGACGAGGCCGCCGGAGACGCGGAAGCCAAGGACAAGGGCGAGAAGGAGTAATCCGCCGCTTGAACTGGGCGAGCGTTTGCTCGACATTCGTGAGGGCCCGCCGTTTCCATCGGGACGGCGGGCCTGAACTTTGCCAGACTTGATCGCATGGTCATGGCAGGAGGGCGAGGGTTCACCGGGGAGCGCGTCAGGGGAGTGCCCGACGAACGCGGGGTGGTGCCCGGAGGGATGGACGGACGTTGCAGAAGGACGACTCGGCTGACATGACCGCACTGGTACGACTCCGGCTCGACATCTCCTACGACGGGTCGGACTTCGCGGGCTGGGCGAGGCAGCCGAACCAGCGGACCGTCCAGGGCGTCATCGAGGACGCCCTGGCCCGGATGCTGCGCCTGGACCCGCCTCCCATGCTCACCGTCGCCGGCCGCACCGACGCCGGCGTCCACGCCCGCGGGCAGGTCGCCCACCTCGTCGTCCCCGTCGCCGCCTACTCGGCGATCAACGGGACGATGCCGCGCCGTCTCGCCGGGCTGCTGCCCCCGGACGTGCGGGTGTGGCGCGTGTCGATCGCCCCGGAGGGGTTCGACGCGCGGTTCTCCGCGCTGTCGCGCCGCTACGTGTACCGGGTGTGCGACAACCCCTTCGGGGTGGAGCCGCTGCGCCGCCACGACGTGCTGTGGCATCCGCGTCCACTGAACCTCGGCCTCATGAACGAGGCCGCGCGCAGGCTGGTCGGCGAGAACGACTTCGCCGCGTACTGCCGCAGGCGGGAGGGCGCGACGACGATCCGCGAGCTGCTGCGCTACGAGTGGGCGCGCGACGACCGCGACCCGCATCTCGCGCTCGCCACCGTGGAGGCCGACGCGTTCTGCCACTCGATGGTCCGCGCGCTCGTCGGCGCGCTGCTAATGGTGGGGGACGGGCGCCGCGAGGTCGAGTGGCCCGCGCAGGTGCTCGCGGCTCGCGTCCGGGACTCCGGCGTGAACGTGGCGCCCGCGCACGGCCTGTCGCTGGAGGAGATCCGCTACCCGGAGGCCGAGAGCCTGGCCAGGCGCGCCCAGGAGACCCGCCGCGTCCGGACGCTGAACGCGACGGCCGCGGCGGCCGCCGACCAGCCCGCCCCGCCCGGCGGCGCGGCGCCCCGGCCGGGCGCCTGACCCCGCGGTCCCCGGGGCGGGGCTCCGCGCCTCAGCCCCGGGACCGCGCCACGATCGGGCGCAGGTCGTAGTCGAGGAACAGCTGCGCCGCCTTCTTGATCGTCGGGTCGCCGGGCTTGGCCTTCTTCCCGTTCGCCCACTGGACGTAGGCGTAGGCGACGTAGCGGCCGCGGACGGTCGCCGCCGCGTACCCGCCGGCCTGGTCGATGTCGGGGGACCGCTTGCCCGCCATGCCGCGGAACCACTCGTAGCGGGCGGGGTCGCCGGCCTTGCTCACGGCGATCGCGGCCGCCTTCGTCGGCATCACCGCGATGCCGGAGGTGACGGCGAGCTTGGTCTGCGGGTCGATGTAGGTGGCGCGGACTATCTTGCGGCACTGGTCCCTGCGCAGGGCGGCGAGCATGGAGCCGCGGGCGGCGTAGGTGACGTCCCGGTTGAGCGACCAGCGGTCCCGGAGGTAGGTCCGGTCGCCGAAGCGGATGGTCTCGGTCGGGAAGACGTCGCGGAACGTCAGGTCGGCGGTGTCGGTCTTCTCGTTGGTGATGTCCACGGGGACGGTGGCCGTGGCGGACGGGGTGACCGCGGGAGTGGTCCGCGCCGCGGCGGGGGCCTCCGGGGTCTTGCCGCCCTTGTCCTGGTCGCCGTCCGAGTCCGTTCCGCCGATGAGGAAGAGGGCGCCGACCGCGGCGAGGATGACCGCGGCGACGCCGCCGATCAGCACCGGGCGCCCCTTGCCGGCGCTCCGGCCGGTGACGGGCATGCCCTGCGGCGGGTGTCCGGGCGGCGGGGCGTCCGCCGGGGCGGTGCCGTCGGTGTGGAAGAGCGGTGTGCTCCCCGGGGCCTGGTCGGCGCCCGCCGCGCCCACCGCGGCCGGGTCGGCGTGCGGGAACGGGCCGCTTCCGGTGGGCGGGACGACGCCGGGCGGCAGGATGGCGTCCGGGACGAGAACGGGCGCGAGCGAGGCGGCGTCCTCGGCCTCCTTGGCTTTCTCGAACGCCGAAAGCGACGCGGGGGTGCCCGTCGCGCTGTCGGTCACGGCGGGGTGGTCCACGGTGGCCTCGGTCTCTGGTGTGACGGCCCCCGCGCCCCCGCCTCGCGGCCGCGCGTCCCGGAACCCGCCCTGGACGGGCGGGACGGGCGGGAAGCCTTCGGGGTCGGTCTCGTCGGGGGAGATCGGCGGCTTGACGATCGGCTCGGCGGGGACGGCGCCGCGGGAGTCGACGCGCGGGACGCCCGCCCCGGCGACGAGGGTCCCGGGCGGTGCCGAGGCGGCCGGGGGAGCGGCGGGGACCTGGGGGGCGGAGACGCCGGCCTCGTCCCGGGCGTCCTCGACCACGGGCGCCGAGAGCATCTCCGGCATCGCGGGCGCCTGCTCGGCCGACGGAGCGGTGTCCGCGGACTCCGCGGCCCACCAGGGGGCCTCCAGCCCGAAGGCGGGGAGCTTGAGGGGAGCGGCCTCGCCGGCCGGCTCGCCGGGCTCCCGTGCGTCTCTAGGTCCAGACATAAGCAGTGAGGGTAGTCATGGGGGTCACTTCCGGAGGGGCTTGCCTTCGGTCTCCCGGTAGTGCAGCGCCAATGCCAGGTTGCTGCCCTTGACCAGCTGGGTGCCGAAGACCCGGACGGCGGCATGGTACTTGGTGGAGATCTTCTTGCCGTCCGGCCGCTGCACCCAGGTCATGATGACGTAGTGGCCGCGCGCCTGCGAGGTGCCGAGCGCCTCGCCCTTGCCGACGTTCTTGCTGGCGCCCTTGCCGGGCAGCGCCACCAGGAACGCGTCCTTGGCGGCGGCGGCCTTGACGGCCTTCTTGGCGGCGGCCTCGGTCTGCAGGTTGAACACGCCGACCGTGCCGACGAGGGAGCCGTTGCTGAGCGCGTAGGTGGCCCGGAGCGCCTGCGTGCAGCGTCCCTTCTTGAGCGAGGCCGCCAGGGTGGTGCCGCCGACGACGCCGGCGCAGGACTTCTTCGCGACGGCGGCCGTCCGCACGTACTTGAGTTTGCCCGTCTTGAACGACGCCTTGCCGAAGACCTCCTTGAGGGTCAGCGGCGCGGGGTCGGTGGTGCGGCTCTGCAGCTTCACCGGAGCCAGGACGGGCTGCGTGGGGCTCGGCGTGGCCTGCGGCTGCTGGGACACGGCCTGCGTCGGCTCCGTCTTCGGCTTGGAGTCGCCCTTCAGCATCGACGACAGCCCGACGCCGCCGCCGATGAGGAGGATCCCGGCGACCGCGGCGCCTCCGATGATCAGCGGCAGGTTGCGGCGGCGCTCGGGGCGCTCGGGCGCGCCGGACGGCCCGGGCGGCATGCCCTCGTAGGAGCCGAACCCGCCCTCGCCCGGGGAGTTCTGGCCGAAGGCGCCGCCGGCCGCGGACTCGTCGCCCCACGCGGGCGGCTGGTCGGACCAGGCCGCGGTCCGCTCGCCGGGCGCCTCGCTTCCGGGCGCGCCGCCGCCGTAGGGGGCGCCGCCGAACGCCTCGTTGCCGAACTGGTCCTGACCAGATTTGTCCTGGCCGAACTGGTCCTGGCCGGACTTGTCATCGCCGAAGCCGCCGCTACCGAAGCCGCCGTTGCCGAACGCCGGCGGCGTGCCGGTGCCCTCGTCGCGCGCCGCGAGAGGGGATTCGTCGTTGTCGGGGCCGTACGGCGGCGCTTCGGCTCCGGGGCCGTACGGCGCGTGCGGCGACTGCCGGTGAGGCCAGTCGCCGGGTTTGCCTTGATCGCCCGGATAACCCATGGGTTGGACCTTACCGTTCCTCGTTCAGGGCTCTGGACCTTCGCGACACCCACCATGACATGGGGGCGAACCGGACGCCGGTGATTTGCCGAAGGTCGTGTCCCCGCCGGGTGGGGGCGGTCACTTCCAGCCGAAGTCCTGCGTCCACAGCGGCCCGCCGGACCCCGAGGCCATCCCGACGCCGATGGCGCGCAGGCCGCAGTTCAGGATGTTGGCGCGGTGGCCGGGGCTGTCCATCCAGCCCTTCACGACGGCCGACGCGGTCGGGTAGCCCTTGGCGATGTTCTCCGCCCCGGGGCTGTCGTACCCCGCGTCCCCCATCCGCTTCCACGGGCTGTCGCCGTTGCGGGACGTGTGGTCGAAGTAGTTGTTGGCCGCCATGTCCGCCGAGTGCTTGCGGGCCGCGGTGACGAGCCGCGCGTCGGTGCGCAGCGCCGGGCAGCCGTGCTTGGCGCGTTCGGCGTTGGTCAGCGACACCACGCTCGCCTCGGGGCCGGACGAGCCGCCGGAACCACCGGAGCCGCCGCTCGGGGGCTTGCTCGCGCCCGGCGTCGAAGGGGCGTCCGACCCGGAGGGCCTCGTGGTCTTCGAGGGCTTGGCCGACGCGCTCTTCGGCGGGTGGATCACCTTCAGCGGCGGCGTCTGCTCCTCGGCCGTCGGCGCGGGAGCGGCTCCGGTCCGGCCGCCGCGTGCTCCCGTTCCCGAGCCGGAACCCGAGCCGGAACGCGAGCCTTTGCCGGTCGCGGCGAGCGGGTCGCTCTGCGGCCCGGCCGGGACCTCCACCGAGGGGCTGCGCTCCGTCCCGGAGGCGGACGTCTGCTCCGACCGGAACTGGGGCAGGACGAGCCGGTCGATCACGACGCCGGTCCCGAGGGCGAGGGCGGACGCGGTGGCGGCCACGACGATCCCCTTCGCGCCCTTCTTCTTGGGGCGCTTCCCGCCCGGCGGGCGGCCGTTCCAGAACGCGTCGCCGTCGCTCGGCCGCCGCTCGGCGGGCGGGGGTTCCCGGCGGGCGCGCCGCGGGCCGCTGGCGACGAGTTCGTCACGGTAAGGAGGGACACCGGGCCGCGGGGGAACGTCACGCGGCGCGGAGGCGTCGCGTCCTGCGGGGCCGGGGCGCCCGGCGTGGCCGGGCCGGCGGCCTCCGGCGGGGTCTGCTGGTCTGCGGGGAGTGGTCAGCGGGGGCTCCCGGGTGCGGGCCGGCGTGAGCCGGCGTGGACCGGTCGCCCGGCACCATATCCCGATATGGACCCTCTGTTACGGAAATGTTTCCAGAAAGAGCTGAATCGCAACAAAGAGTGATCACTGCGGTGCTGACCGTCTACTTCCCGGCAATCCTGGCCATACGGCATACTGGGCACGCGGCTGGAAGTGCCACGGCGGCTCGTTTTGACCCGTGCGCGTGTGGCCGAGTATCCTGCGTGTTTGTTGTGTGCGTCGGCGCCTGCTCGCTGCAGGCGGGAGGCGCGACGACCTGTCGGTGTGTCCCCATCATGTGCGCCCCCGTGGCCGCGTGCGCGGGCCCCGGCATCCCGGAGCGCCGGGTCGGATGATCCTCTGATCGGCGCGAGCAGGATTCCGCTGCCAAGTGGCACCCGTCCGCCAGGACGGGTGGAGGATCGAAACCGCTGAGAGTCGACGAGAAACGAAGGCTTACGACCGTGCGCACGTACACCCCTAAGCCCGCTGACGTCCAGCGTCAGTGGTACGTCATCGACGCGACCGATGTCGTGCTGGGCCGTCTCGCCAGTCAGGTCGCACAGCTGCTCCGGGGTAAGCACAAGCCGATCTACGCCCCGCACCTCGACACCGGTGACTTCGTCGTCATCGTGAACGCCGACAAGGTGGCGCTGTCGGGCAACAAGCTGGAGCAGAAGCGGGCCTACCGGCACTCCGGCTACCCGGGCGGTCTGCGCTCGGTGAGCTACGGCGACCTGCTGGCCAAGCACCCCGAGCGGGCGGTCGAGAAGGCGATCAAGGGCATGCTGCCCAAGAACTCCCTCGGCCGGAAGATGTTCGGCAAGGTGAAGGTCTACGCCGGGCCGGAGCACCCGCACCAGGCGCAGAAGCCGGTCCCGTTCGAGATCACCCAGATCAGCCAGATCAAGAAGTGACGCCCGCGCACGAGCCGATCGTGCGCGACCCGGAAGCAGAGGCCGCCGGGGCACCCGCCTGACGGGCCAGCCGCCCTGGCTAGAACACCCATAGGAGAACCGTGGACGACACCACCGGCGCCGAGCAGGCCGCCGAGCTCGACTCGTACGAGGAAGCGCCCTCCGAGTACAGCACCGAGACCCCCGAGGCCGCCGGCGAGGGCTTCCTCGGCCAGCCGGTCGCGACCGGCCCCGCGGCCGGCACCGGCCGCCGCAAGCAGGCCATCGCGCGGGTCCGCATCGTCCCCGGCAGCGGCCAGTGGAAGATCAACGGCCGCACCCTGGACCAGTACTTCCCGAACAAGGTGCACCAGCAGATCGTGAACGAGCCGTTCGTGCTGCTGGGCCTGGAGGGCCAGTTCGACGTGCTCGCGCGCGTGAACGGCGGCGGCACCACCGGCCAGGCCGGTGCGCTGCGCCTCGGCATCTCCCGCGCGCTGCAGTTCGCCAACATCGAGCACCGCCCGGCGCTGAAGAAGGCCGGCTTCCTCACCCGCGACGCGCGGGTGCCCGAGCGCAAGAAGGCCGGTCTCAAGAAGGCCCGCAAGGCTCCGCAGTACAGCAAGCGTTGATCGACGGCACGAGCCGTCGCACCCCGTGGCTTCTCCGCAGCCGGCCCGTACGGCCGGCGCACCCGGGTGCGGCGGCTCGTCCGCTTTTCCGGGTGTCCTCTCCCTGTTTTCCGGAACCTTCTCTCTGATCGGGAGTTGAACTGTGGCTCGTCTGTTCGGGACCGACGGCGTGCGCGGACTCGCCAACCGCGACCTGACCGCCCCGCTCGCCATGGACCTGTCCGTCGCGGCGGCGCGGGTGCTGGGGGAGCAGGGCGCGTTCAAGGGGCACCGCCCGGTCGCGGTGGTCGGCCGCGACCCCCGCGCCTCGGGAGAGTTCCTGGAGGCCGCCGTCGTGGCGGGCCTCGCGAGCGCCGGGGTGGACGTGCTGCGGCTCGGCGTCCTGCCGACGCCCGCGGTGGCGCACCTGACCCACGCGCTGGACGCCGACCTCGGCGTGATGCTGTCGGCCTCGCACAACCCGGCCCCCGACAACGGGATCAAGTTCTTCGACCGCAGCGGCTACAAGCTCCCCGACGAGCTCGAGGACCGCGTCGAGGCGCGGCTCGGCGACGCGTGGGAGCCGCCGACCGGCGCGGGCGTCGGCCGCGTCCGGGAGGCGCACGGCGCGGTCGAGCAGTACGTCGCGCACCTGCTGACCACGGTCCCGGTGTCGCTGGACGGCCTGCGCGTCGTCGTCGACTGCGCCAACGGGGCGTCCAGCGACGTCGCCCCCGAGGCGCTGCGCCGCGCGGGCGCCGAGGTCATCACGATCGGCACGGCCCCCGACGGGCTGAACATCAACTCCGGTTGCGGCTCCACGCACCTGGAGGCGCTGCAGAAGGCCGTCCGCGAGCACGGCGCCGACGCCGGCATCGCCAACGACGGCGACGCCGACCGGTGCCTGGCGGTGACCGCGGGCGGCGAGGTCGTCGACGGCGACCAGATCATGGCGATCCTGGCGCTGGACCTGCGCGAGGCCGGCGCGCTCGCCGCCGACACCGTGGTCGCGACCGTGATGTCGAACCTCGGCTTCAAGCTGGCCATGCGGGAGGCGGGCATCACCGTCGTGGAGACCGCGGTCGGCGACCGGTACGTCCTCGAGGCGATGAAGGAGGGCGGATTCGGCTTCGGCGGGGAGCAGTCCGGCCACGTCATCATGCTGGACCACGCCACGACCGGGGACGGCGTCCTCACCGGCCTGCACCTGCTCGCCGCGATGGTCCGCCGCGGTCGCCCGCTGGACGAGCTGGCCAAGGTCATGACGCGGTTGCCGCAGGTCCTCGTCAACGTCAGGGACGTCGACAAGGACCGTGCCAAGACCTCCCCGGAGCTGGCCGCGGCCGTCGCCGCCGCCGAGGCCGACCTCGGCGACACCGGACGCGTCCTGATCCGCCCGAGCGGCACCGAGCCGATGGTGCGCGTGATGGTGGAGGCGGCGTCCGAGACGCAGGCCCAGTCGGTGGCCGAGCACCTCGCCGGCGTGGTCCGCACGGTCCTCGGCTGACCACGACCCGGCCGGGCGGGCACGGCCCGCCCGGCTAGCGCTCGTCGATCTCCAGCCGGCCGACCCTCAGGTGCCCGATCTCGACGGTCCCGGCCCGCAGGTGCTCGATGACCGCCCGCTTCACCGTGAGCCTGCCGATCGCGACCGCGCCGACCGCGACCGCGCCGAGGGCCATGGCCCCGAGCGCCAGGGAGCCGAGCCCGTTCCCGGCCCGCAGCGTGAGCCCGGTCGCGGACGCGCCGGTCACCTCCGCGCCGGTCGCCCGCGCCCCCACGCCCCGCTCGGTCCGCACCCGCGGCAGGCCCCGCTCGGTGCTCTCCACGTCCTTCTCGGCGCCCTCGCCGCGCGATTCGCTCATGGACCGAGCTTAGGGCCGGTCAGCAGCGGGCGAGGAAGTCCTGGAGCGCGTCGTGGTCGGAGCGCGTCACCGGCAGCGAGTACTCCTTCGCGACCGCGACGTACTTGATCGCGTAGACGCACTGGAACCCCTTCTGGGGCTTCCACTCGCCGGGGCCGGAGTCGCTCTTGTCCCGGTTGGGCACGCCCCAGACGGCGAGCAGGTTGTCATGGTCGTTGGCGAACTGCTCGCGCTTGTCCTCGCTCCAGCGGGAGGCGCCCATGCGCCAGGCGAGGGCGAGCGGGTAGACGTGGTCGATCTGCACCTCGGCGGCGTCCTTCTTCTCGAAGGCGATCTGCTTGCCGCTGTAGGGGTCGTCCAGCCTCCCGGCGAGCACGATGCAGCGGCCCTTCTTCTCCACCTTCGTCAGGTCGCGGGCGAGGACGTCGTTGCGCTGGTCGCAGCCGTTGTGGTCGGTGTCCTTCCAGCGGGTGCCGAACTTGTCGCGCCGGTAGCCGTCGCGGTCCCCCTCGGATGCGATCCGGAGCCCGGACAGGTTCTTGCGGGCCTTGGCCTCGTCGCCGGAGGCGGGCTTGGTCGAGCCGGACGAGGGCGAGCCCGTCTCCGAGAGGCCGACGTCGCCCTCGCAGCCCGCCGCCGCCAGCGGGACGGCGAGCGCGAGGCCCGCCGCGGCCGTCCGAGCGGCCTTCAACAGCACCGACGCCTGTTTCATGACTTCACCGTCCTGGGGGAGTTTCTGGGCGTTTTTGCCATCTTGAAGGCAAATAATCGATCAAACATTGTGGCCTGGGCTTTCTCCGGCCGGGCGCGTGACCCACCGCCGCGACGCTTACGGCACGATTGGCCCGTGTTGCATCTCAGAGCGATCGTCCCGGCCGAGCGCACGGAAGCGGTCTGCAAGGAGCTGGCGGCCTGCGCCGGGGCGACCAACATCGTCGTGATCGAAGGCGCGGCCCGTGCCCCGCGGGGCGACCTCGTCACCGCCGACATCGCCCGCGAGTCGGCCAACGAGGTACTCGACGCGCTGCGCACCCTGGGCGTCGACCGGGACGGGTCGATCGCCCTCGACAAGGTCGACCTGACGCTGTCCGACCGCGCCGAACTCGCCAAGGACCTGGCGCCCGGGCACGGCGACGACGCCGTCGTCTGGGAGGAACTGGACCGGCAGGTGAGCGAGGGCACCGCGCTGACCTGGTCGTTCGTGGCGTTCCTCGTGCTGGCCACGCAGCTCGCCGCGATCGCCGCGCTGATCGACTCGCCGGTGCTGGTGGTCGGCGCCATGGTCCTCGGGCCGGAGTTCGCCGCGATCGCGGCCATCTGCTACGGGCTCGTCCGGCTCCAGCCCGGGCGCATCGTGCACGCCGTGCGGGCACTGGTCATCGGGTTCGCCGTGGCGATCGCGGTCACCTACGCGTGCGCGCTGGCCGCCCGGTGGACCGGCGTGATCGAGCTGGACCGCCTGCCGGACGACCGCCCGCTCACCGCGTTCATCTACAGCCCGGACCGCTGGTCGTTCATCGTCGCGCTGCTCGCCGGCGCCGCGGGCGTGCTGTCGCTCACCGCGGGCAAGTCGTCGGCGCTGGTCGGGGTCTTCATCTCGGTCACCACCGTGCCGGCGGCGGGCAACCTCGCGGTCGCGATGGCGCTCAAGCACGGCAGCGAGGTCAACGGGTCGCTGCTCCAGCTGGGCGTGAACGTCGCCGGAATGATCATCGCGGGGACGCTGACCCTGCTCCTCCAGCGCGCCGTGTGGTACGTCGTGCTGCGGCAGCGCGGCCGAAGGAACGCGGTGCGGGGAACTTAGGTCGCACCGGGCATCGGACGAAAGGCTCCCCCTGATCGCCCTTCAGGGTGACGTGCCGCGCGGAGCCAGCCGCTAGGTTCGACGGTATGCCCATCATCGCCACCCAGGGCCTGACGATGAGGTTCCCCCGGGTGACCGCCTTGGACGATCTGTCCGTGGCCGTCGAGCCCGGAGTCGTCGGCCTGGTCGGCGCCAACGGCGCCGGCAAGTCGACGCTCATCAAGATCCTCCTCGGGCTGCTGCCGCCCACCTCCGGGACCGCCACCGTCCTCGGCCTCGACATCGCGCGCGAGGGTCTGCGGATCCGGGAGAGCGTCGGGTTCATGCCCGAGTACGACTGCCTGCCGCCGGACGTGTCCGCGACCGAGTTCGTCGTGCACATGGCCCGGATGTGCGGGCTGCCGCCGACCGCGGCCCGCGAGCGCGCCGCCGACACCCTGCGCCACGTCGGCCTGTACGAGGAGCGCTACCGTCCCATCGGCGGCTACTCGACGGGGATGCGCCAGCGGGTGAAGCTCGCGCAGGCCCTCGTCCACGACCCGAAGCTCGTCTTCCTGGACGAGCCCACCAACGGCCTCGACCCGGCCGGGCGCGACGAGATGCTCGACCTGATCCGCCGGATCGGCACCGAGTTCGGGATCAGCGTCCTCGTCACCTCGCACCTGCTGGGGGAGTTGGAGCGGGTCTGCGAGCACGTCGTCATCGTCGACGGCGGGAAGCTGCTGCGCTCCCAGGCGGTCGAGGCGTACACGGCCGAGAGCGGCGTGCTCACCGTCGAGGTGGACGACGGGCGCGACACGCTCGGACGGCACCTCTACGACCAGGGCGTGGCCGTCCGTCCGGAGGGCCGGTTCCTCGTCGTGGACATCGCCGGCGAGCAGACCTACGACCTGGTCCGCGACGGCGTCGCCGAGCTGGGGCTCCGGCTGATCCGCATGGAGCAGCGCCGCCACCACATCGAAGAGGTCTTCCAGACGCCGCCCGCACCCACGGCCGCGGCCGGAGGGGTGCAGTCCGGCGACGTGCAGGAGGGGGCGCCGCGATGAGCACCAGCACCATCCACGACATCGGCTACCGGCACTACGAGGGGCGCCGCAACGGCCGCGCGTACGTGCTGCGGTCCCTGTACGTGCACAACCTGCGCGCCGCCTACGGCCTCGGCCGTCCCGCGAGGGCGAAGGTGATGCCGTTCCTGCTGGGGGCGATCATGCTGCTGCCGGCCGCCGGGTCGGTCGCGGCGTTCGCGTTCACCAAGCAGGAGGACGCGCTGTTCCGCTACGCGTCCTACGCCAACATCATGCAGGTCATCGTGGCGATCTTCCTGGCCACGCAGGCGCCGGTGCTGGCCTCGCGGGAGGTGCGCTTCCACGTCATCCCGCTGTACTTCTCGCGCCCGGTCGGCCATCTCGACTTCGTGCTGGCGAAGGCCGCCGCGATGGCGACCGCGCTGTTCGCGCTGATGGCGGTGCCTGTCACCGTCCTGTACGTGGGCGGCCTGATCTCCAAGATGCCGGACTCCGGCGAGCAGCTGCTGAAGTACCTCGGCGCGCTCGTCGGCTGCGTGCTGTTCGCGCTCGTCCTGGCCGCCATCGGGATGGTGGTCGCGGCGTTCACCCCGCGGCGCGGGTTCGGGGTCGCGGCGGTCATCGCCGTCTACATGATCAGCGCGGCGTTCGTCGGCGCCGTCCAGGGGATCGCCGAGGCGCAGACGAACTTCACGCTCCAGGGCTGGGCGGGGCTGTTCACGCCGTTCAACCTGGTCGACATCGTCCAGGTGCGGCTGCTCGGCGCCCAGTCGTCGTCCGCCGGGGTTCCGTCCGGCGTCGCCGGCGGCGTGGTCGCCCTCGCGGTGTGCGCCCTGATCGTCGTCGGCTCGGTCGCGGTGCTGTACCGCAGGTTCCGGAAGGCGGGCCTCTCCTAATGAGTGAGCTGGTACTGGAGAACGTGTCCCGGTGGTACGGGAACGTCGTCGCCGTCAACGGCGTGACGATGAAGGTCGGGCCGGGCGTCACCGGGCTCCTCGGCCCGAACGGGGCGGGCAAGTCGACGCTCATCCACATGATGGGCGGGTTCCTCGCGCCGTCGTCCGGCTCCGTCACGCTCGACGGGACGCCGATCTGGCGCAACCCGGGCGTGTACCGCAGCCTCGGGCTCGTGCCCGAGCGGGAGTCCGCCTACGACTTCCTCACGGGCGAGCAGTTCATCCTCGCGATGGCCAAACTGCACAAGCTGCCCGATCCGCGCGCCGCGGCCCGCCGCGCGATCGGCCTGGTGGAGATGGACTACGCGGCCGGGCGCCCCATCGGCAACTACTCCAAGGGCATGAAGCAGCGCATCAAGATGGCGTCGGCGCTGGTGCACGACCCGCCCGTGCTGCTGCTCGACGAGCCGTTCAACGGCATGGACCCGCGGCAGCGGCTCCAGCTGATGGACCTCATCCAGCGGATGGCCGCCGAGGGCCGCACGATCCTGTTCTCCTCGCACATCCTGGAGGAGGTGGAGCGGCTCGCCAGCCACATCGAGGTGATCGTGGCGGGGCGGCACGCGGCGTCCGGCGACTTCCGCAAGATCCGGCGGCTGATGACCGACCGGCCGCACATCTTCCTCGTCCGCTCGTCCGACGACCGGCGGCTCGCCGCCGCCGTCATCGCCGACGGGTCGGCCCGCAGCGTCCAGCTCACCGACAAGGGCCTGCGGGTCGAGGCGGTCGACTTCCAGCGCTTCACCTGGCTGCTGCCGCAGGTCTCGCGGGACGCCGGCGTGCGCCTGTGGGAGGTCTCCCCGTCCGACGAGTCCCTCGAAAGCGTCTTCTCCTACCTGGTGGCCCGATGAATGGCACGATCGCGATGATCACGTTCCGGGCGATGCTCGGACGCAAGCGCGCGCTGCTCCTGCTGGGGCTGCCGCTGCTCCTGCTGGTGCTGGCGGTGGCGCTGAAGGTGACCGGCAACGACGACCTGGACGTCTCGGCGAACGTCCTGCAGAAGTTCGGCCTGGCGACGCTGCTGCCGCTGCTCGCGCTGATCGCCGGGACCGGGGTGATCGGCCCGGAGATCGACGACGGCCAGATCATGTACGTGCTGACCAAGCCGATCCCGCGCGAGGTGATCGTGCTGACGAAGCTGGTCGTGGCGATCGTGCTGGTGACGGCGTTCGCGGCGGTGCCGACGCTGCTGGCGGGGCTGATCCTCACGGGGACGACCGCGCAGCTGACGCCGGCGTTCGCGGTCGGCGTTCTGGTCGGCGGTGTCGTCTACAGCGCGGTGTTCGTCGCTCTGGCCGTCGCGAGCCGCAACGCCGTCACGATCGGCCTGCTGTACGCGCTGGTGTGGGAGTCGCTGCTCGGCAACTTCGCGCCGGGCGCCAAGTCGGCGTCCATCCAGCAGTGGTGCCTGTCGGTCGCGGACGCGCTGACCGGCGCGTCGCCGGTGAGGTCGACCGTGGACCTGCCCGTGGCGGTCGGGCTGCTGGTCGCGGTGACGCTGGTCGCGGCGTTCCTCGCCACCTTCCGGCTCCGCTCCCTGCCCGTCGCCAGCGCCGACTAGCTAGCGGGTGAGGAGGCCGCGGTCCATGGCGACGACGACGGCGTGCGTGCGGTCGCCGACGTCCAGCTTCGCGAAGACGCGGAGCAGGTGCGTCTTGACGGTGGCCTCCGCGATGACGAGCCGCCGCCCGATCTCGGCGTTGGACAGTCCGTCGGCGACCGCCCGGAGAACCTCGATCTCCCGGGCGGTCAGCGCGGCCGGCTCGGGGCGGCGCATCCGGGCGACGAGCTTCTCGGCCACGCGCGGCGCGAGGACGGTCTCGCCGCGCGCCGCCGCGCGGACGGCGTCGGCCAGCTGGTCGCGGGTGGTGTCCTTCAGCAGGTAGCCGACGGCCCCGGCCTCGATCGCGCGCTCGATCTCGGTGTCGGTGTCGTAGGTGGTGAGGACGAGGACGCGGGTGCCGAGGCGGCCGATCTCGCCGGTGGCCGCGACGCCGTCCAGCACGGGCATCCGCAGGTCGAGCAGCGCGACGTCGGGCCGCAGGCGCTCGGCCAGGGCGATCGCCTCGCGGCCGTCGCCCGCCTCGCCGACGATCTCGATGCCGGGATCGGCGGCCAGCAGCGCGACGACGCCCGCGCGCATGACGGTGTGGTCGTCCACCACGATGATCCTGAGTTTCGCGGTCATCTCACGCCCTCGCGGGGATCATGGCGAGGATCCGGGTGCCCTCGCCGGGGGAGCTGGTCACGGTGAGCTCGCCGCCCAGTTCGGCGAGGCGGCGGCGCATGCCGTCGAGGCCGAAGCCGCGCGACCCGGCCACCGCGAAGCCGCGCCCGTCATCGGTGATCTCCAGCTCGACGCCGTGCGGGTGCCGTTCGAGGACGACGCCGACCGTGGAGGCGGCGGCGTGCTTGCGGACGTTGGCGAGCGACTCCTGCGTGCAGCGCAGCAGCGCGATCCGGGTCGTCTGGTCGCACTCGACGTCGGGCAGCTCGGCGTGCACGGTGAGCCCGGTGTCCTCGGCGAACCGGTCGAGGGTGCGGCGCAGGGTCCGGGCGACCGACGCGGGCGCGACGCTGCCCTGCGACGCCGCCCCGACGAGGACGCGGGCCTCGGCGAGGTTCTCCCGCGCCGTCTGCTCGATCGACACGAGCTGGCGGCCGCTGCGGTCCGGGTCGGAGCGCAGGCCGTCGCGGGCCGCCTCCGCCAGGACGACGATGGACGCGAACCCCTGCGCGAGCGTGTCGTGGATCTCGCGGGCGATCCGTTCGCGCTCGTCGGCGGCCCCCTGCCGGCGCTGCGCCTCGGCGAGGCGGCGCTCGGCCTCGGCCAGGTCGGCTTCGAGGAGCCGGGCGCGCTCGTCGTGCTGCCCGACGACCCGGTGCATCCACAGCCCGAGCAGGACGCCCGCCGCGTACCCGATCAGCGCGGCGATCGAGTTGCCGGTGAGCGGCTCCCCGTCCGGGACGCCCCGGGCGGCGTCGCCGGCGACCGCGGCCGCGGCGGCGGCGCCGCTGAGCAGCACCGCGCGCCGCGGGGTCCCCGCGAGGATCCAGAAGTGCGGGAGGGACGTGATGAGCAGGGACGCGGCGCCGCCCATCAGGTAGGAGACGGCGCCGATCCCCGCGATCAGCGCGCCGAGGAACGCGTTCCGGCGCGTCACCGGGTTCCCGGGGAACGTCTCCGTGATCGGGTAGCAGAGCCCGAGCGCGGACAGCAGCGCCAGCGTGGGAGCCCGGGTGCCGTCCGGCTGGTCGGCCACCGCCAGGGCGGGCGGGACCAGTCCGAAAAGGATCCAGGCGGCGGCGTACCACCTGCGGAGCGCCCGCACCTGGGGGCGTTCACCGGGCTGAACCATGCCGGTCAGCCTATGGTCTGCGGCAGGGCCCCGGCCTCGCCGTCCGGCGTCCGGCGGGCGCCGGGCCGGCGCCGCCCGCCGGGCCACCAGCACCGGTCGCCGAGCAGCAGCATCAGGGCGGGCAGGACCGTGATCCGGATGACGGCCGCGTCCAGGAGCACCGCCACGGCCAGCGCGAAGCCCATCTGCTTCAGCTCCATGATGTGGACGGTGGCGAAGCCGCCGAACACCGTGACCATGACGAACGCGGCGCTGGTCACCACGCTCGCCGAGCCGCCGACCCCGTCCAGCACCGCCTGCCGGGTCGGGACGCCGCGCAGCGCCGCCTCCCGGATCCGGCTGATCACGAACACCTGGTAGTCCATCGACAGCCCGAACAGGATCACCAGCAGGAACAGCGGGACGCGGGAGCCGACCGAGCCGGTGGAGGTGAAGCCGAGCGGCCCCTCCGCCCACGTCCCCTGGAACACCAGGGTGAGCAGGCCGAGGGAGGCGCCGGCCGACAGCAGGTTCAGCACCACGCCGATCAGCCCGAGGACGACGGAGCGGAACGCCCACACGGTCATCGCGAACGTCACCAGCAGCAGCGCCCCGATGACGAACGGCAGCTTGCTCTCCTGGTGCTCGGGATAGTCGGCGTAGCGTGCCACGTCCCCGGTCACGGCGGTCTCCGCGCCGAGCTTCCCGACGGTCTCGGGGACGTACTCGCCGCGGACCCGCTCCAGGGAGCGCCGCGCCGCGTCGGTGGACACGTGGTGCGGCACCGCGAGTTCGAGCAGGCTGATCCGCCCGTCGGGCGAGGTGCGCAGCTCGGACGTCCCGGCGAGCAGAGGGTCGGCCTTGGCCCGTTCCGCCAGGGCGCGCAGGGACGCGGTCACCTCGCCGGCGCGTCCGGCGTCGGCCCTGACGACGATCTGGTGCATGGCCTTCAGCTCCGGGAACGCCGCGTTCAGCCGGTCGTAGGTCCGCATCGCCGGGATCTCGCGCGGGTGGCTGTCGCGGCCCATGTCGGTGAGGTCGATGCTCAGCAGCGGCGCGGTCAGCGCCAGCATCGCCGTCACGGTCACGGCCAGCGTCGCGGCCGGGTGCCTTCCGGTGGGACGCAGCATCGCCCGGGTGATCCGGCCGCCGCCGGTCCGCGGCGGCTTCGGCGCCCGCCCGCGCCGGACGGCCCGCCGCTCGGCCCATCCGCCGAGCTTGGCCAGCACCGCCGGGAGGACGGTCAGCGAGCTGACGACGGCGATGAGCGTGACCACGATCGCCGCGGTCGCGATCGAGGAGAAGATCACGTCGTCGGCCAGGTAGAGGGTCGCGCTGGACGCGGCGACCGCCAGCCCGGACACCACCACCGAGCGCCCCGACGTCGCCGCGGCGGTCTCCACGGCCGCCCGCGCGTCCAGCCGGCCGCCCGAGCGGGCCCGCTCCTCGCGTTCCCGCTTGAGGTAGAAGAGGGTGTAGTCGACACCGACCGCCATGCCGATCAGCAGGATCACGCTGGCGCCCACCCCGGCGTCCGGGAAGACGTGCGAGGCGAGCATCGACAGGCCGATCGCCGCCGCGATCGAGGTCAGCGCGAGCACCACCGGCACGACCGCCACCGCGAACGAGCCGAACACCAGCAGCAGCGTGACCAGGGTGATCGGCAACGCGATCATCTCGGTTCGGGCGAGGTCGTCGTCGCGCAGCTCGCCCACGCCCTTGCTGATGGACGGGCCGCCGGTCTCCTCCACCCGCACGTCCGGGTGCGCGGCCTGGACCGCGGCGGTCTCGGCCCGCAGCGGCTCGACGTGCTCCTTGCCCTGGAGTTCGGAGCCCTTCAGCGTCACGTCGACGCGTACCGCCGAGCCGTCCTTCGACCGTACGGGCGCCGACACGGACGCGACCTCGGGCAGGCGCCCCATCCGCGCGGCGGCGTCCCGCGCCGCCGCGTCGGCGGCCGCGCCCCCGCCGGTGACCAGCACGCGCTCGACGGGCCTCTGCTGGAGCCCGCCCTCGGCGGCGATCGCCTCACCCCGGCCGGCCTCGCCGATCCGGAAGTCCTCGGTCGTCGCCGCGTGCCCGCCGGCCGCGACGCCGATGCCGAGGCACAGCACCACGAACAGCAGCCAGGCCGCCATGCCGCGCCAGGGATGCCCGGCGCTCCACCGGGCCATGCGTACGAGTAGATCCGTCATACCCGAAATGCTGGCCGCGGGGCCCCGGCGCGCATGAGCCTCGACCGGTGGAACCTTCCGTCCACCGATCGGTGGACGGAAGGCGCCGGTCCGCGGGTCAGGCGGTGAGGCGGGCCAGCTCGGCGAGCATCTCCGACGCGGTGACCGGGTCGAGCGCGCCGAAGGGATGCGCCTTCCCGGAGTAGCGGCCCGTCATCAGCATGACGCGCTCGATCTTCTGCTCCGCGAACTCCTCGGGGTCCAGGACGCGGATGCCGGGCTCGAACGCGACCATCACGTGCCGGTCGTCCGGGGTGATCAGGTTGACCTGGCGGCGGAACCCGCCGGTCTCCTTGTCGCCCAGCTCCCAGCCCCGGGACGTCATGCCCATGAACTTGCCGAAATGGGCGGTGACCCCCTCGAAGCGGGCCAGCCGACTGGCGTCGCGCTCGCCGTCCTCCAGCTCGTGGACGGGGCGTCCGAGCTGCGGGAACGGCTGGAGGATCTCGTAGTCGCCGAAGACCGACGCCCAGGCCGCCGCGGTGTCCTTCCCGAGCAGGACCGGGTGGGGGAGCGTCACGCGGGCGTCCTGCGGGAGGACGTACTCGTCGTCGTGGACGTCGGCGAGCGTGCCGTCCTCGGCGACCCGGAACGCGGTGCCGTCCGCCGACCACACCAGGCGGCGCGCGATGTGGCGCATCAGCGGGTGACCCGCGAAGACCGAGCGGAACTCCCCGGGCGCCCAGGAGCGCCCGGCCACCATGGCCTTCTCCAGCCGCTTGATCTGGTCGGCGGCGACCGCCCGGGCCTCCTTCTTGAGGTCGGCGAACCGCTTGTAGGCGAGCGGCGCGAGCGTCTCGTCGTCCCTGACGCCCGGCTTCGGCAGCGTCGTGCGGGGCTTGCCGTCCTCGTCGGCCACGAAGGGCTTGAGCTGCTCGTCGAAGCCGACGACGAAGCGGCGCGTGCCGTAGTCGAGCGTCATCGACCCCTCGGCGTTCAGGCCGAGGTCCGGGACGAGCAGGTCCGCCAGCTGCTCGGAGGTCAGCCCGCGCTCCCGGGCGGCGGCGTTCAGCAGGCCCTGCGCGCGGGGGCGCAGGTGCTTGGGGTCGGCGCCCCGCCGGACGATGCGGTCCAGGTGGCGCAGCCTGTCGTCGGCGGGCATGTCGATCGCCATGAGGACGCCGAGCGCCGTCCACCCCTTGAACGTCCAGGTGTAGTAGTTGTCCCAGCGCACCATCCGGTCGGCCAGCCGGGCGGCCGTCGTCGCGTCGCCGAGGCGCCGGAGGGCGTACTGCACGCCTTGCGACGCCCACAGGCCGCTGCCCCGGTCGTGGACGCTGAGGGCGAGGGCGAACTCGGTCAGGGAGGCCGGGTCGCACAGCTCGATGACCTGCTCACAGCCCGGGTACGGGTCCTCCGGAGTGGAGATCAGCAGCATCGTCACGAAGTGGCGGACGGCCTCCGCCGGCAGCGCCCTGTCGCGGCCGCGCAGCAGCAGCCGCGGAAGCTTGCCGACGGTCTCCTCGTTCCACTCCGGCAGGTCGTCGGGGTACTGGTCCAGGGGGTCGGTGCGCAGCGCCTCTATCGCCGCGACCGCCTCCTCCCCGTAGGCTCGCGCCGCGTCCGCGAGGCAGCCGCTGCCGTGCTCGCGGGCGATCAGCGTGAGGCCCTGCTCGGCCTTCGTGCGCTTGGGTCCGGGCTTGCGCAGTGCTTCCGGAACGACGAACGGGGCCGCGCCGGCGCCGTGCCAGGTGAACCAGAGCCGCGCGGCATCGTCGACCCGGCCGAGCGCGCCGATCATGATCTGCGCGGTGGCGTCGTCCAGGAACGGGACGAGCGCCGCCGCGCAGGAGATGTGCCCCTTCGCCGCGTTGAGCAGCAGCCGGTGGGCGGCGAGGCCGCGACGCGCGGCGAAGTGCTTCAGCGGGACCACGTCTACGTAGCTGTTCCAGTCGTCGTGGTAGCGCTCGTCGGCGAGAAGCTCGTCGGCGAGGTCGTCAGGACCCTGCATCATCAGCCAGTAGTAGCCGCGGCGCCGGTCCCCGCCCCGCGGGGACTCCAGCATCTCGCCACTGCGGAACCGCTCGGCCAGAGCCTTCCAGTCCGGCTCCTCGGGGAACGGCTCGTACGCCTTCGGGAACGTGTGCGGGGTCTTCGACCACCCGTCCCGCAACCCGGGCGGCCAGGACTCCACCGTGGGCGTCTTGGGCCGCTTCAACCCCTTCAGAACGACCGGTTCGGCACTCGCGGGAGGCCGACGCTTCCATGGCGGTTCGACGAGCAGGCGGGGCAGCGCGCTGATGGGGGCGTCCTCGACGCCGGGAATGTCGGTCATCGCTCCAGTTTCACGGCAGGCACGGACAGTATCGATCTTCAGACGCCGCGCCCCGATCCACGGTTCGCCCGGCTCCGAGGCGGTTCACTTTCGATGTGACGCGTGTTACAACGGGCAAGAGGATCTTGTAACGATCCATCAGGGAGTGTGCTCATGACAGTTTCGCGCCGCCAGCTCCTCGCCAGGACGGGTGCGGTGGGGGCGGGGATCGCCTTCACCGGAGCCGTGGAGCAGTTGTTCGCCGGAAGCGCGTCCGCCGCCCCGACCGGCGGCCACGACGGGTACGGGCCCCTCGTGCCCGACCCGAAGGGGCTGCTGGACCTGCCGCGCGGCTTCCGCTACACCGTCCTGTCCCGCGAGGGGGAGCCGCTGCGCTCGGGAGAGGGCCCGGTACCGAGCCACTGCGACGGGATGGCGGCCTTCCCCGGGCGCCGTGGCCGCACGTGGCTCGTCCGCAACCACGAGAACCGGCCGACCGCCGAGCACCGGGTCCCGGCTGTCGAGGGCGTCACCTACGACCCGGGCGGCCTCGGCGGCTGCACCGCGCTGGAGGTCGACGCGGCCGGGCGCGTGCACACCGAGCGCGTCGCCATCGCCGGGACGGCCGTCAACTGCGCGGGCGGCCCCACCCCGTGGCACACCTGGCTGACCTGCGAGGAGACCGAGGACAAGGCCGGCACCGGGAACTACACCAAGGACCACGGGTTCATCTTCGAGGTCGACCCGTACGACCAGGGCCGCACCGTCCCCGAGCCCCTCACCGCGATGGGCCGGTTCCAGCACGAGGCGGTCGCCGTCGACCCGCGCGACGGGACCGTCTACGAGACCGAGGACGCCTTCGAGAAGCCGTTCGGGCTGTTCTACCGGTTCCACCCGGAGCGGCCGCGCGGCGGTTTCGGCAGCCTGCGGGCCGGCGGGCGGCTTGAGGCGCTGTGCGTTCCCGGCGTCCCGGACCTGTCGGTCGTGCAGGAGCCCGGCACCGTGTTCGACCACGTCGAGTGGAAGAAGGTGCCCGACCCGCTCGCGGCGCAGACGCCGATCCGCTTCCAGGACTTCGGGTCCGGCGGCATCACCCACGCCCAGAAGCTGGAGGGCTGCTACTGGGGCGGCGACCGCGTCTACTTCGTGTCGAGCTTCGCGAAGAAGAAGGACGGCTCCCAGGCCGACCACTTCGGGCAGGTGTGGTCCTACGAGCCGCGCCACCGCCGGCTCACCCTCGTCATCGTGTTCGGCCCGGACACCGACGTCGAGAAGCCCGGCGAGTCGCCCGACAACATCTGCCTGGCGCCGCAGGGCGGCCTCATGGTGTGCGAGGACGGCAACGGCGCCCAGCACGTCTTCGGCGTCTCCCGCCGCCGCACGGTCTACCCGATGGCCCGCAACCGCCAGAACATCGGCACCGAGGACGAGCCGGAGTGGGGCGAGTTCGCCGGAGTCACGTTCTCCCCCGACGAGCGCACGATGTACGTGAACGTCTACACCCCGGGCACCACGTTCGCCGTAACAGGCCCCTGGTCCCGCTGACCCGCCTCAGATCCGACGCAGTCGGATCCTTTGCACGCTGTGCTTTTTGTCCTTGTGGAGGACGAGGGTGGCGCGGGCTCGGGTCGGGAGGATGTTGGAGACGAGGTTGATCTCGTTGACGTCGCGCCAGACGCGCTGGGCGAAGGCGGCGGTCTCGTCCTCGTCCAGTTCGTGGGCGTACTTGTGGAAGTAGGAGCGCGGGTCGGTGAAGGCGGTGCGGCGCAGCGCGAAGAGCCGGTCGATGTACCACTGCCGGATGTCCTCGACCCGCGCATCCACATAGATGGAGAAGTCGAAGAAGTCGGACACGCCCAGGGTGCCGGGCGGGGGCGCCTGCAGCACGTTCAGGCCCTCGACGATCAGGATGTCGGGGCGCCGGACGGTCTGCGCGGCGCCCGGGACGATGTCGTACTCCAGGTGCGAGTACACGGGGATCGACGCCTCCGCCGCGCCCGACTTGATCGCCGACACGAACCGGACGAGGGCGCGGCGGTCGTAGGACTCGGGGAAGCCCTTGCGGTCCATGATCCCGCGCTCGGCCAGAACGGAGTTCGGGTGCAGGAAGCTGTCGGTCGTGACCAGTTCCACGCTCGGGTGCTCCGGCCAGCGCGCGAGGAGCGTGCGCAGCAGCCGGGACGTCGTGGACTTGCCGACCGCGACGCTGCCCGCCACACCGAGGATGAACGGCGTGGGCCGCACCTCGCCGCCGAGGAAGCCGCTGACGGTGTCGCGCAGCCGCCCGTCCGACAGGAAGAACAGGTTGAGCAGCCGGGACAGCGGCAGGTACACCTCCTCGACCTCGGTGATGTCGATCGGGTCGCGCAGGCCGCGCAGGGCGTCCAGCTCACCGGGCGTGAGCGGGAGCGGGGTGTTCTCGCGAAGGCCGCGCCAGGCCTCACGGGAGAGTTCCACGTAGGGGCTCGGCACGCTGTCCCATCCGCTCGTCATGCCTGAACAGTAACCGGGCTGCGTTCCGGTCACCGGGTTTCCACCGGTCGTCCACGCTAGCGTCATGCCCCGGGACCCTCGCAGGTAGGTCCTGTGCGCCGCACCGAATAGAGTTGCCGCCATGTGCGGAATCGTGGGTTACGTGGGCGGCCGGTCCGCCCTCGACGTGGTCGTCGACGGGCTGGCGCGGCTGGAGTACCGCGGCTACGACTCGGCCGGAGTGGCCGTGCTGGCCGACGGGAAGCTGGCGACGGCGAAGCGCGCGGGCAAGCTGGTGAACCTGCGCGGTGCCCTTGAGGAGGAGCCCCCGCCCGCCGGGACGCTCGGCATGGGGCACACCCGGTGGGCGACGCACGGCGCGCCGAACGACCGCAACGCCCACCCGCACGTCGACTGCACCGGCTCCGTCGCGGTGATCCACAACGGCATCATCGAGAACTTCGCGGAGCTGCGCGCGGAGCTGGAGGAGGCCGGGCACGGGCTCGGCTCCGACACCGACACCGAGGCCGTCGCCCACCTGCTGGAGGACGAGCTGAAGAGCGGCGGCGACCTCGCCGACGCCATGCGCCGCGTCTGCGGCCGGCTGGAGGGCGCGTTCACGCTGGTCGCGACGCACACCGGCTCGCCGGGCCTGGTCGTCGGGGCGCGCCGCAACTCCCCGCTCGTCGTCGGCGTCGGGGACGGTGAGAACTTCCTCGCCAGCGACGTGGCCGCGTTCATCGAGCACACCCGGGACGCGATCGAGCTGGGCCAGGACCAGATCGTCGAGCTGCGCGCCGAGGGCGTGACGGTCACCGACTTCGACGGGCGCCCCGCCGAGGTGAAGGAGTACCACGTCGACTGGGACGTGTCCGCCGCGGAAAAAGGCGGCTACGACTACTTCATGCTCAAGGAGATCGCCGAGCAGCCGCGCGCCGTCGCCGACACGCTGCTCGGCCGGATCGGCGCGGACGGGCGCCTGCACCTGGACGAGATGCGCATCCCGGACCAGGAGCTGCGCGAGGTCGACAAGATCATCATCGTGGCGTGCGGGACGTCCTACCACGCCGGTCTGATCGCCAAGTACGCGATCGAGCACTGGGCGGGGCTGCCCTGCGAGGTCGAGCTGGCCAGCGAGTTCCGCTACCGCGACCCGATCCTGTCCCCGACGACGCTGGTCATCGCGATCTCCCAGTCGGGCGAGACGATGGACGCGCTGATGGCCGTCCGGCACGCCCGCGAGCAGAAGGCCAAGCTGCTCGGCATCTGCAACGTCAACGGCTCCACGCTGCCCCGCGAGTGCGACGGCGTCCTCTACACGCACGCCGGGCCGGAGATCGCGGTCGCGTCCACCAAGGCGTTCCTCACCCAGCTCGTCGCCGTCTACCTCATCGCCCTCTACATCGCGCAGGTGCGCGGCACCAAGTGGGGCGACGAGGTCTTCGCCATGGTCCAGCTCCTCGAACGGATGCCGGAGAAGGTGGAGAAGGTCCTGGAGACCATGGAGCCGGTGCGGGAGCTGGCCCGCTCGCTGGCCGGCGAGCGGTGCGTGCTGTTCCTCGGCCGCCACGTCGGCTTCCCGGTCGCCCTGGAGGGCGCGCTCAAGCTCAAGGAGCTGGCGTACATGCACGCCGAGGGCTTCGCCGCCGGTGAGCTCAAGCACGGCCCGATCGCGCTGATCGAGGAGGGTCTGCCCGTCGTGGTCGTCGTGCCGCCGCGGGCGCGGGACGTCCTGCACGACAAGATCGTGTCGAACATCCAGGAGATCCGGGCCCGCGGCGCCCGGACGATCGTGATCGCCGAGGAGGGCGACGCGTCGGTCGAGCCGTACGCGGACACGCTGATCAGCGTCCCGGCCGTCCCGACGCTGCTGCAGCCGCTGGTCACGACCGTCCCGCTGCAGGTCTTCGCGTGCGAGCTGGCCACCGCCAAGGGCCACGACGTCGACCAGCCCCGCAACCTCGCCAAGTCCGTCACCGTCGAATAGCGGCCGGTTCGGGCGAGCGGCCCGAATTCGACTGAACCCTCCGGCGCCGGGCCGCGTCCCATCGGAATCGGGACCGGCCCGGCGGCGGAGGTGACGGGTGGCAGGAGACGGCGGCCTCGCGATCGAGGCGCGCGGGGTGGTGCGGCGCTTCGGGCCGGTGGAGGCGCTGCGCGGCCTCGACATCACCGTCCCGTACGGGCAGGTCACGGCGCTCGTCGGGGCCAACGGGGCGGGCAAGACGACGCTCCTGCTCATCCTGGCGACCCTGCTCGCGCCCGACGCGGGCACGGTGCGGATCGGGGGGCACGACGCGCTGGCCCGCCCCGCGCTGGCCCGCGGAGCGCTCGGCTGGATGCCGGACACGTTCGGCGTGTACGACCAGCTCACGGTGGACGAGTACCTGGGGTTCTTCGCCGACGCCTACGGGCTGCCCAGGCAGGAGCGCCCGCGCCGCATCAGGGCGCTGCTCACCCTCGTCCACCTGGAGGACCACCTCGGGCTGCCCGTCCACGCCCTGTCGCGCGGGCAGAAGCAGCGCCTCGGGATGGCGCGGGCCCTCGTGCACCGGCCGCGCGTCCTGCTGCTGGACGAGCCCGCGTCCGGCCTCGATCCGCGCTCCCGCATCGAGTTGCGCGACCTGCTGCGCTCCCTCGCGGCCGACGGGGTCGCGGTGCTCGTGTCGAGCCACATCCTCAGCGAGCTGGAGGAGATCGCCGACAGGGTCGTCCTGGTCGACCACGGCCGGACGGCCGGGGACCACGCGATGGCGGAGATCGCCGGCGCGTCGGCCCGGGTCCGGTGGCGGATCCGCTCGCTCGACCCCGAGCCGTTGGCGGCGGCGCTGGACGGCGAGCCGGACCTGCGGTGGGAGCGGGCGGCCGACGCGGCGGGAGGCGCCGAGGTCGGGCCGCTGACCGAGGGCGAGGCGGCGGGGCTGCTGGCCAGGCTCGTCGCCGCGGGTGTGCCCGTCAGCGGCCTCGCGCCCGCCGGCAGCGCGCTCGAATCGGCCTACCTGGCGATGACCGAGGACCGCAGATGACCCGGCCCGGAGACGGCCGAGGACCGCAGATGACCGAGGACCGGAGGTGAGCGCCGTGACCGCGCGCGGAATCGGCCTGGTGGCCCGGCAGGAGATCAGGACACGGCTGCGGACCGGCCGCTGGAAGGTCCTCCTCGCGGCCTGGTTCCTGGTGGTCAACGGGCTCGGGGTGCTGTTCCGGGTGTCGCTGGAGTACGGCGACACCTCCACCTTCGGCGAGCCCGGCGTCCCGATGTTCGGCGGGGTCCTGCTCGGGGTGCTGGTGCTGACGCTGCTCGTCACCCCGGCGCTCGGCGGGCAGTCGGTCAACGGGGACCGGGAGCGCGGGACGCTCGCGACGCTGCAGGTCACCCGGCTCACGCCGGGCGAGATCGCGCTCGGCAAGCTCGCCGCGGCCTGGGGGACCGGCCTGGTCACCCTGCTCCTGACGCTGCCGAGCCTGCTGCTGCCGGTCGCCGAGGGCGCCATCGGCGCGGGGCGGGCCCTCGTCGTCCTCCTCGTGACGGCGCTGATGATCGGCGTCGTCTGCGCGGTCTCGCAGGCCTGGTCGGCGGTGGTGGCCCGCAGCGTCACCTCGATCCTGCTGTCGTACCTGACGGTGTTCGGCCTGCTCGTCGGGACGCCGCTGCTGTTCACGCTGGCGGTTCCGCTCACGTCCGAGCATGTGCCCGGAGCCTACGGCGGGTACGAGCGGGAGCACACCGAGCGGATCTGGTGGCTGCTGGCCCCGAACCCGGTCGTCGCGCTCGCCGACGCGGCGCCGCGCCTGCCCGAGCGCCGGATCGTCGTCGGCGACCAGGTGATCACCCGGTCGGCGTCGTCCGACCCGCTCGGGCAGATCAGCCGCAGCGTGCGGGGGCTCCGGGCTGGGGACGACGACCACGGGCCGCGGCGCCGGGACGGGGCGGCGGTATGGCCGTGGGGACTGGCCTTCGACCTGGCCCTCGCGGGAGGCGCGGTAGCGATCACGGCGTCCCGCCTGCGGACGCCTCTGTACCGGGTTCCCCGGGGCGTTCGCGTGGCGTGAGCGGGCCCCGATGTGATCATCTTCTGTAAATGCGATCAGCGGGAGCGGAGTGTCGCGGGAGAACATGTGACCTACCATGCGCCGGCGCGCATCCGCTCCCGCTGGACGCAATTCTCCGGCCGGTTGGAATTCTCTCCGGAGATGCAAGTTGCAGTGACTATTTCAGCGGGTGGTCGAAACGGCCGTCTTTGGCGTCCTCGGTGAACCTGCGCCATTCGTCGGACCGGAACGACAGGATCGTCGCGGTGTCCTCGGTGTCGCGTACGGATACGGTGCCCTCGACGCGCCGTGCGACCTCGACGCACCCGTTGCTGGCGCATCGGGTGCTCTTTCTCCATCGAGCGGACGGTGTCCCCTGGAAACTCATTCCGGCTCCCTGCATCGAAAGTTGCATTTGGCCCGCGGCCGCGCTGCCGGTGCTCAAGCACACGGTAACAAGATCGCAAAAAACGCCTGATCACGTCCGGGTGGCGCGGTACCCGTGTGACAGGCGTGCCGAGGTAGTTGCCGAGTTGCGGGTGGGAGGGCGACGAGCCGGGTCAGCGGTGGACCCGGCCCCTGCGTCGTGGCCCCGCGCCGCACCGGGCGGACGGGGCCGGACGGCGCGTCGGCGCCGGATCAGCAGCCCAGGTCGAAATCACCCTTCTTGGCTCGTTTGAGAAATTCCCGCCATTCGGCCTGGGAGAAGGACAGGACCGGACTCTGCGTGCCGTGCTTCGCGTCTCGCGCCCCGATATAACGGGATGAATCGACCAGTGTGGCGATCTCGACGCAGGTATTGCTCGCCCCGCAGTGGGCGCTCTTCCTCCATTGTGGAACAGGAGTGGCGAAAGGGGACACTCGGTGCCTTTCACAAGGATTGAGCCCCTTGGCGGACCGTCACCACGCCTCTTTGACCTCGGCTATGCGCCGCCGCGATTCCGCGGCGTCCAGCGCCTGCCGGGACAGGCTCGAATAGGCGAGCCGGTACATATAGGTGACGGCTTCATCCGCGAAGTGGCTGATCGTCAGGGATTCCGTGTGAACGATATCAGGAAAGGTGATGTCGTGCACCGAAGAGAATTCTAGAAGGATAAACGATTCAGCCAACACCGAGTGTGCTATGTCCAAGGGCAAGATCTGTACGGTCACGTTCGGCCGCTCGGTCATCTTGTACAGATGATCGAGCTGCTCGCGCATGACCTTGTGGTCGCCGATGCGGCGCCGCAGAACCGCCTCGTCGATAATCGCCGACAGTTCCAGCGGGGTGGGCCCGTCCAGCAGTTCGCGCCGCCGCATTCGCACGTCTAGCCGGCGTTCGAGTTCCTGCGGGGGCAGGGTGGCCAGGTCGCTCCAGCCGCCGATCACATTTCGGGCGTAGCTCTCCGACTGGAGAAGCCCCGGAATGACCGTGCTGCCCCATTCCCTGGCCGCCGTGGCCTCGGACTCCAGCGCGATGAAATCCGCGAGCGGGCTCGGCAGGTCGCGGTAGTCCTCCCACCAGCCCCGCTGGGCGGCGTCGTGCGCCAGGGCGATCAGGTCGCCGTGCCGCGCGCCGTCGATCTCGTACAGATCGAGCAGCCGCCGCACATCGCCGATCTTCGCGCCGGTCCGCGCGTTCTCGATCCGGCTGACCTTGGCTGTGGACCAGGCGAGCCGTTCGGCGACCTCGTCTCCGGTCAGACCTCTGCGCTCGCGCAGTCGCCGGAGCTCGGCGGCCAGCCGCCGCTGCCGGACGGAGGGACCTCGGGAAGTGCTCATTGCTCGGGCCTCTCCAGTCCCGGCGGACTGATCTGGGCGCATTCTGCCGCACCGGGGGGTGGCGGCGCGAATACATCGGACCGGTGGACCAGGATTCTACGGCTGAAGATTCTTTTACGCACATGACACCGAAACTTGCGGTGCAAGTTGTGATCACCCCTGCCCGAGGTTGCGGACGGTCCCCACGTGGCACTCTAAGTGTGTGATCGACTTGGGGAGCCGCGGATGAGGTACGCGCACGAGGTCGGCAAGGTCCGGGCGGCCGAGCGGGCCCTCATGGCCCGCCTGCCGGACGGCGCCCTGATGCAGCGTGCCGCCGCCGGGCTGGCCTCGGTCTGCGCGCGCCTCCTGCCCGCCGTGTACGGGGCCCGCGTCGTCCTGCTGGTCGGCGGCGGCGACAACGGCGGCGACGCCCTGTACGCCGGGGCCCGCCTCGCCCGGCGCGGCGCCCGCGTCCGGGCCGTCCAGGCCGGGTCGAGCATCCACCCGGGCGGGCTGGCGGACCTGCGCGCCGCCGGCGGACGCCTGCTCGACTCCGAGGCCGAGGCCGCGATCGCCGGCGCCGACCTGATCATCGACGGCCTGACCGGCATCGGCGGTTCCGGCGGCCTCCGCGAGCCCCACGCCGGCTACGCCGCGCTCGCCTCCGAGTCCGCCGCGCTCGTCGTCGCCTGCGACGTCCCCAGCGGCGTCGACGCGAGCACCGGGCGCGTCGAGGGCGCGGCCGTCCACGCCGACGTCACCGTCACCTTCGGCACGCACAAGCCGGGCCTGCTCATCGACCCGGGCGCGGCCCACTGCGGCGTGGTCGAACTGGTCGACATCGGGCTGGGCCCCGACCTGCCCGACCCCGACGTCGTCGCGGCCCGGCCCGCCGACATCGCCCCGCCCGAGCCCCGCCCCGAGTCCGACAAGTACCGCCGCGGCGTCGTCGGCATCCTCGCCGGCGGCGACCAGTTCACCGGCGCGGCCGTCCTCAGCACCGGCGGCGCCGTCCGCGGCGGCGCCGGCATGGTCCGCTTCGCCTCGGTGGCCCGCCCGGTCGAGCTCGTCCGGCACCGCTGGCCCGAAGCGGTCACCACGGTCATCGAGCCGGGCCGCCACGACGCGGGGGTCCTGGCGCGCGTCGGGCGGGTCCAGGCCTGGGTCGTGGGCCCCGGCCTCGGCACCGGCGACGCCGCCGAGTCGCTGCTGGAGGCCGCCCTCACCACCGATCTGCCCGTGCTGGTGGACGCCGACGGCCTCACCGTCCTCGCCCGCCGCCGCGACCTGCTGCGCCGCGCCGCCCCGACCGTCCTCACCCCGCACGCGGGCGAGCTGTCCCGCCTCGTCGACGCCGCCCGCGAGGACATCGAGGCCGCCCGCCTCGACCACGTCCGCCGCGCCGCCGCCGAGCTCTCCGCGACCGTCCTGCTCAAGGGCTCCACGACCCTCGTCGCCGAGCAGGACCGCCCCGTCCGCGTGAACCCGACCGGCACCCCGCGCCTCGCCGCCGCCGGCACGGGCGACGTCCTGTCCGGCCTGATCGGCGCCCTGCTCGCCGGCGGCATGCCCGCCCTGGACGCGGCCGCCGCCGGCGCCTACCTCCACGGCCTCGCCGCCCGCCTGGCCGCGTCCCCCGCCCCGGGCCCCGAGGCCCCCATCACCGCCCAAGACGTGATCGAAGCCCTCCAACCCGCCTTCAGAACGGTGCAGGGCTAGCCGCAGGCCCGGCGTCGAGTTGCGGCGTGTTGCCCTTATGAGGGCGCAGTTAAGGGCAACACGCCGCAAGTCAACGCGGGTCGCCGGGCGTGACCTGGGAGATGAGGCGCGGGCATGGGGGTGGGGACGGCAGACTGGGTGACCATGAGGGTTCCTGCGGAGGCACGGGTCGATCTCGGCGCCATCGGCCACAACATCGGGGTGCTGCGCGAGCGCGCGGCGGGCGCCGAGGTGATGGCCATGGTGAAGGCCGAGGCGTACGGGCACGGGCTGGTGGAGGCCGCCCGGGCGGCGCTCGCCGGCGGCGCGTCCTGGCTGGGCGTCGCGAAGCTGGCGGAGGCACTGCGCCTGCGGGACGCGGGCATCACCGTCCGGACGCTGGTCTGCCTCGGCGTTCCCGGCGAGCCCTACGAGGAGGCCGTCGCGCGGGACGTGGACCTGACCGTGGGGGCGGTCTGGCTGCTGGACGAGGTCGTCCGGGCGGCGGAGCTGTCCGGACGCGAGGCGCGGATCCACCTCAAGGCCGACACGGGCATGTCGCGCGGGGGTGCGCGGGGCGACGGGTGGGAGGCGCTGGTCGACGCGGCGCTCAAGGCGGAGGCCACCGGGCACGTGCGGGTGGCCGGGGTCATGTCGCACTTCGCCTGCGCGGACGAGCCCGGCCACCCCTCGATCGCGGCGCAGGTCGGCGCGTTCACCGAGATGGTCGCGCACGCGGAGAAGGCGGGGGCGCGGTTCGAGGTCCGCCACCTCGCGAACTCGGCGGCGGCGCTGACGCTGCCGGAGGCGCGGTTCGACCTCGTCCGGCCCGGCATCGCGACGTACGGGCTGACGCCGGTGCCGGCGCTCGGCGGGTTCGGGCTGCGGCCCGCGATGACGCTCGTGGCGGACGCGGCGCTGGTCAAGCGGGTTCCGGCGGGCAGCGGAGTGTCGTACGGTCACACCTACCACACCGAGCGGGAGACCACGCTGGCCGTGGTGCCCGTGGGGTACGGCGACGGCATCCCGCGGAACGGGTCGAACGTCCTGGAGGTCCTCGCGGGCGGGCACCGCAGGACGATCGCGGGGCGGGTCTGCATGGACCAGTTCGTCGTCGACATCGGAGACGACCCGCTCACGGCGGGGGACGAGATCGTCCTGTTCGGCCCGGGGGACCGGGGCGAGCCGACCGCGCAGGAGTGGGCGGAGGCACTGGGGACGATCTCGTATGAGATCGTCACCCGCATCGGAGCCCGGGTACCGAGGGCGTACCCGGGAGGGGGGCTGTAGGGGGCACGGGCATGGACAGCAGGAACAGGCGCAGGATCGGCCTCGCCGGTGTCGTCGCGGGCGTGGGCGCCGCGGGGGTGGGCGCGGCGGTCGGGCTGCGGCACCTCGCCGTCGGCCGGGTGCGGCTGCGCCCGGACCCCGACGCGGCCGAGCCCTTCGGCGAACTGCGCGGGCGGGAGCTGGCCGTCCGGGCGGACGACGGCGTCCCGCTGCACGTGGAGGTGGACGGCCCCGACGACGCCGACCTCACCGTCGTGTTCTGCCACGGCTACACCCTCAACCAGGACTCGTGGCACTACCAGCGCCGAGACCTGCGGGGTTCGCTGCGGCTGGTGTTCTGGGACCAGCGCAGCCACGGCCGTTCGGGACGCGGCAGGCCGGGGGACGCGACGATCGAGCAGACCGGCGACGACCTGCGCGCGGTGCTGGACGCGACCGTTCCGCCGGACCGCCCGGTCGTCCTCGTGGGGCACTCCATGGGCGGTATGTCGATCATGGCGCTGGCGGACCGGCATCCCGGGCTGTTCGGGTCGCGGGTCGTGGGCGTGGCGCTGGTGAACACCTCCTGCGGCGACATGGGGGAGATGACGCTGGGCCTGCCGCTGCTGCTGGCGAAGGCCGTCCGGCCGCTCGCCCCGGGGACGCTGCGCGGCCTCGGCCGCCGCGCCGAGCTGGTCGACAAGGCCCGCGGGCTGGGCGCCGACCTGGCGTTCGTCGTCACGCGGAAGATGGCGTTCGCCGACAAGTACGTCAGTCCCTCGGTGGTGGGCTTCCTGGAGCAGATGATCAGGGAGACGCCGATCGACGTGATCGCGGAGTACTACCCGGCGCTGATGGCGCACGACAAGATCGGGTGTCTGGACGTCCTGCGCGGCGTGCCGACGCTGGTGCTGGCGGGCGGCCGGGACCGGCTGACCCCCGCGGAGCACGCCCGCCGGATCGCCGCGGCGCTGCCGGACGCCGAACTGGTAGAGGTGGAGGAGGCCGGGCACGTGCTGCCGCTGGAGTACCCGGGCGTGGTGACCGGGGGGCTGCGCCGGCTGGTCGAACGGGTCCGTCCCGCGTACGAGGAAGAGGAGCGCACCGCGTGAAAGCCGTCACCGTCACCGTCCCGACCGCCGAGGACATGCGCGAGCTCGGCCTGCGCCTGGCCGGGCTGCTGCGGGCGGGCGACCTGCTCGTGATGACGGGCCACCTCGGCGCGGGCAAGACGACCCTCACGCAGGGCATCGGGGAGGGGCTGAAGGTGCGCGGCCCGATCACCTCGCCCACGTTCGTCATCGCGCGGGTGCATCCGTCGCTGGCCGGCGGCCCCTCGCTGGTGCACGTGGACGCCTACCGGCTGGGCGGTTTCGCGGAACTGGACGATCTCGATCTCGACGCGTCGGTCGAGGATTCGGTGACGATCGTGGAATGGGGAGAAGGGCTCGCCGAGGGCCTCGCCGACGACCGGCTGGAAGTGATCATTTCTCGCGGAGAAGGCCCCGGCGAGGGGCGCGAGGTAAGGATCGTCGGGGTCGGTGATCGCTGGTCGGACCTGCAACTCGGCCCCGAATGACCTGGATCTGGCAACTTCTACGGTTTTTGCCTAGCCGGTTGGTCCATTTTGCGGCTTGATGTCGTACTCTTTGCCGGAACGAACCTCACCTTCGCGACATATCGATTCCGAACGGGAGTGGGGCGGTGAGTGGTAGCCATCGCAGCGGGAATTACCGCGACAGCTACCGCGCTTCGGGCGGTGGCCGGGGATCAGGCGGCGGTTACCGGCCGGACGGCGGTGGGAACGGCACGGGCGACGACCGGTACGAGCGGTACTCCTCCGGACGTCCGGGCAGCGGTCCGTACCAGCGTGAGACGGGGCCGTACGAGACCGGTGGCGGCGGCCACCGCACGGGCGGCGGCGGGTACGGCGCCGAGAGCGGCGGGTACCCCACTGACGGCGGTGCGTACCGGGCGGGCGGCGGAACCCATCGCGGTGGGAGCGGCGGATACCGCACCGGCAGCCACCGGGCGCGCGAGCGCCGGACCGGGCGGCGCTGGGCCGTCGTCCTCGGCGGTGTCGCCGCCGGTGTCGCCGTCTGCGGGTTCGCGGCGTTCGCCGTCCTGGCGGGCGTCGGCGCGAGCGGCGACAAGAGCACCGGCCAGATCGTCGGCAGCGGCGCCACGGACAACTCCTCCGCGGCCAGAGGGGAGCGCACCGCCGTCCCCGACTCCTGCACGATCGTCGGCGACGACCTGATCAGCCGGCTGGCGCCCGACTCCGAGCGCACCGACGCCGACAACTACCAGGGCGGCGATCAGCAGAACCAGTGCGTCTGGGGCGCCTACGCGGGGGAGAAGAGGCGGCAGCTCACCATCGAGCTGCGCGCGATCGCGGCCGGGGGCGCGGCGTCGCCCACGGACGCCGCCCGCAGGACGTTCGCCGCCGAGCGGACCGCCGACGAGTCCGGCAAGGCGCTGCTGGCCGGGCAGGAGCTCACCGACAAGCTCCGGCTCACCGGCGTCGGCGACGAGGGCTACATCGTCTACAGCGTGGACGACAACCAGGGCTCCGGCGAGGCCGTCGGCAACGTCCGGGTCGCCAACGTCCTCGTCACCGTCCACTACTCGGGCTCGGACAAGGGCGACCCCCTGTCGTCGGACGCCGCCACCGACGGCGCCACCGAGGTCACCAAGGCCGTGGTCACCGCGCTGAGCCGGCGCTGAACCGTCTGGCGGGAGCCGGACCACTGCGCGCCGGCGGCCGGTAGGCTTACAACCCGTGCTGGTCTTGGCTTTCGATACCGCGACCGCCGCGATCACCGTGGCGCTGTACGAGTGGACCCCGGGCGAGGGCGCGGTGCCGCGCGGCCTGGCGGATGCCGTCGACCGGCGGCGCCACACCGAGCTGCTCACCCCGTCGATCGCGGAGGTGATGGCGGAGGCGGGCGCGGCGCCCGATGATCTCAGCGCGATCGCCGTGGGGGTCGGGCCGGGGCCCTACACGGGCCTGCGGGTCGGGCTGGTCACCGCCCGCGCGATGGGCGAGGCGCTCAGCGTCCCCGTGCACGGCGTCTGCACGCTCGACATCATGGCCTGGGCCACGAAGCGGGACGGGCCGTTCGCCGTCGCGACCGACGCCCGCCGCAAAGAGGTCTACTGGGCGCGGTACGACTCCGCGCGGTTCCGCGCCACCGAGCCCGCCGTGGGCCCGGCGGCGGACGTCCTGGACGGGGCGCCCGAGGGGCTGCCCGTCGTGGGCGAGGGCGCGGCCCTGTACCCGGAGGTGCTCGGCGAGGCCGGGCACGAGCCGCTGCTGCCCACCGCCGGCGCGCTCGCCGAGCTCGTCGTCGCGCGGCTGTCCGGGCTGAAGGGCCCCGAGCTGCTGCCCCCGGAGCCCCTCTACCTGCGCAGGCCGGACGCGAAGGAGCCGGGCCCCCGCAAGAAGGTGACGCCGGCGTGAGCGACGTCGTCCTGCGGCCCATGACCGCCGCGGACCTTCCGGCCGTCCACCGGCTGGACCGGGCGCTGTTCCCGGAGGACACCTGGAGCGAGGAGATGCTCGCCGGGGAGCTCGCCGACCAGCCCCGCACCCGGTACTACGTCGTCGCGGAGGCGCCCGGCGGCGAGATCGTCGGCTACGCGGGCCTGGCCGCGGCGGGCGGGCAGGCCGACGTGCAGACCATCGGCGTCCGCGCGGACCGCCGCAAGGGCGGCATCGGCGCGGTGCTGCTCACCGCCCTGCTGGAAGAGGCCGTACGGCGCGGCAGCGAGTCGGTGTTCCTGGAGGTCCGGGCCGACAACGACGCCGCCCACCGCCTGTACGAGCGGTTCGGCTTCGAGCGGGTCGGCATCCGCAAGCGCTACTACCAGCCCTCGGACGTGGACGCGATCGTCATGTGCCGCAAGCTCCGCGACCGCCCGCCCATGGGCTTCACCAGAGCCGAATGAGGCGGACCGGCAGAAGGCGCCCCGGAGGCGGGCGGGCGGACAGGGCGAACGGCGAGACAGGGAGACACACGTGATTCGGGACGAGCCACTGGTGCTCGGCATCGAGACGTCCTGCGACGAGACCGGGGTCGGGATCGTGCGCGGGCACACGCTGCTGGCGGACGCGATCGCCTCGAGCGTGGACCAGCACGCCCGGTTCGGCGGCGTCGTGCCGGAGGTCGCGTCGCGGGCGCACCTCGAGGCCATGGGGCCGACCGTCGAGCGCGCCCTCGCGGACGCCGGAGTGGCGTTCGGCGACGTGGACGCGTTCGCGGTCACCGCGGGCCCGGGGCTGCCGGGCGCGCTGATGGTCGGCGTCGCCGCCGCCAAGGCGTACGCGCTGTCGCTCGGCAAGCCGCTCTACGGCGTCAACCACCTGGCCGCGCACGTGTGCGTCGACCAGCTCGAACACGGCCCGCTGCCGAAGCCGTGCGTGGCGATGCTGGTCTCGGGCGGGCACTCCTCCCTGCTGCTGGTCCCGGACGTGGCGGGCGATGTCCGCCCCCTGGGCAGCACGGTGGACGACGCGGCGGGCGAGGCCTTCGACAAGGTCGCCCGCGTCCTCGACCTCGGGTTCCCCGGCGGTCCCGTCATCGACCGCATGGCCCGCGAGGGCGACCCGGCGGCGATCGCGTTCCCGCGCGGCAAGTACAACGACGGCACCTACGACTTCTCGTTCTCCGGCCTGAAGACGGCCGTGGCGCGCTGGGTCGAGGCGAAGGAGCGGGCGGGCGAGCCCGTCCCGGTCGCCGACGTCGCGGCGTCCTTCCAGGAGGCCGTCGTGGACGTCCTGACGCAGAAGGCGCTGAAGGTCTGCAAGGACAACGGCGTCGACCACCTGCTGATCGGCGGCGGCGTCGCGGCCAACTCGCGCCTGCGCGCCCTCGCCGCGGAGCGCTGCGCGGCCGCCGGGGTGCACCTGCGGGTCCCGCGCCCGAAGCTGTGCACCGACAACGGCGCCATGGTCGCCGCCCTCGGATCGGAGCTGGTCGCCTCCGGCGTCGGCCCGTCCGATCTGGAACTGCCCGCCGACTCCAGCCTCCCGATCGAGGCCGTCACCCTGCCCTGACCGCCCGCGAGGCGGCGTCCCGGCACCGGGCGAGCCTCAGCACTGGGCGAGGAGCCGGTCGAGGTAGTCCTCGTAGAGGGGGACCTGGGGCTCGTCGATCATGCGGACGCCGTCCTCGGGGAGCAGGTCGAGGAGGCCGCGGACGTCCCAGTACGGGTCGTGCGCGTGGCCGCCGGAGACCTGGTCGAAGGAGCACAGGAAGCGGTCGGCGACGGACGGGCCGTACCGCAGGGCCAGGCCGCGGCGCATGCAGGCGATGTCGACCGAGACGGGGCCGGACGAGGCGTCCGACCAGTCGACGATGCCGGTGAGCCTGCCGTAGGACCACAGCGTGTTGTCGGCGTGGTAGTCGCGGTGGATGAACCGGGCGGGCGCCTCCGGGGCGGGGCGGGCGGCGACCTCGAAGGCGCGTTCCCACAGGTCGGGGCGGAGCGCGTGCTTGGGCGGGAGCCGCACGTCGAGGTGGTTGTGCGGGACGTAGGGCGGCATCGTGGACGCGCCGTTCAGCTCGTGCACCGACAGCAGCGCGGCGGCCAGCTGGATCAGGTACTCGGGCAGGTCGTCGTGGGACGGGCGCGGCGGGTGGCCCCGGAGCCGGGTGATGAGAAGCGCCGGGACGTCGCAGTAGGCGCCCGACGGGTCGGCGGCCACCAGGGACGGTGCGGGGATCTTGCGGCCGGCGAGCAGCGCGAGCGCCGCGATCTCGCGCTCGGGGGAGAACTCGGCGTCGCCGTAGCAGCGGCGGGGAGCGGACTCGCGGGAGGTCCAGCGGCGCAGGACGAGGTGGTGCGCCTCGCCGGAGCGGCTCTCGACGAGGAGGGCGTGGTTGGCGTGGGCGGAGCCGCCGGCGAGGGGCCGCACCATGCGGACCTCGGCGCCCTTGCCGAGGCACTCCTCCACCCATCGCAGGGTGGTGTGCCCGGGCGGGACGCCGGTCGGCAGGCAGGGAGCCGGTAGGTGGGTCACCTGATCCATGAAAACGGATTCCGAAGGGTATTGGGAGTGATTTTGCGAAGACGGAAAGTAACAAAACGCACGTCATCGGGGTGACATGAAGGAAGCATCTTCGGTCGTCCCGGCGGATCGCGGGACGAATGCCGCGGATACCGGGAGGCATCCGGGGGTGCCGGGTGGGGCCCGCGCCGGCCCCACCCGGACGCTCGTCAGTCCTTGGTCTCGCGGCGGGGACGCAGCAGCGCCTCGGCGAGCGCGAGCATGGTCTCCTCCAGGGTGGACAGCCGCTTCAGCACGTCCTCGTGCACCGCGTTGACCTGCTTGGACACATCGTCGTGGACGCCGTCCATCTTCCGGCCGACCTCGTCCTCGACATGGGAGAAGCGCTTGACGAAATCCGCCTGCGCCGCGTCGGCGCGCCGCGCGGCCTCGTCCTGCATGATCTCCACCCGCCTCGCGAGTTCGGCCTGGACGCCGCCGACCTGCCGCGCGACGTCCTCCTGCATGGTCCCGACCTGCTTGGCGACGTCGTCGTGGATGCTGCCGACCTGCCGCGTGACGTCCTGGTGGATGTCGCCGATCCGCTTGCCGAAGTCGTGGTGGACGCCGCTGACCTGCCGCGACATCTCGCTGTGCACGGACTCGACCTGCTTGGCGACGTCGGCGTTCACCGACTCGACGCGGCGGGAGACGATGTCGACCTGCGTGGTGAACTCCTCCAGCGCGCTGTCGACCCGCTTGGCGACCTCCTCGTGGATGTTCTCGATGCGCTTGCGGACGTCGTCGTGCACGTCCTCGAACCGGCGGGAGAACTCGTCCATGCGCTTGGCGACGTCGCTGTAGGCGGTCTCGGCGATCTGCGACATGGTGGCCTTGACCTCGTCGCGGTCCGGCCGGGCGCGCAGCTCCTCGATCAGCGGGTCGACGGCCTCGGCGAGGTGCTTCTCCAGCGCGTCGAACCGGTCGCCGTACTCGGCCGCCGGGCGCCGCGCGAGCTCGGCCAGCAGCCGGTGCACCTCGGCGATCTCCAGCGTGGCGGGCAGCCGGTTGATCCGCTCGCCGAGCCCGTCGAGGCGCCCGTCGATGCTCTCGAACCGGCCGTCCAGCCCGCCGAGCTTGCCCGAGACCCCTTCGAGGCGTCCGTCGACGCCGTCAAGCCGCCCGTCGAGCCCGTCGAGGCGGCCGCCGACGCCCTCGACCCGGCCGCTGACCGCCTCAAGACCCTGCTCCATCCGCTCGGCCATCTCGCCGAGCGCCTGGTCGACCCGTGAGGTGACCCCGTTGACCGAGTGTTCGAGCCGCTCGGACCGGTGGCCGAGCTCCGCGAGCGACTTGTCGAGCCGGTTGAAGCGGACGGACGCGGCCTCCATGCTGCCCTGGAGCTTGTCCAGCCGCTTGGCCATCTCGTCCATGCGCTGCGACGCCTGCTGCGTGGCGTCGGTGATCTGCTGCGCGGAGTCGAGGACGGCCTGGATGCGGGTGAGGCCCTCGTCGACGTTCTCGGCCACCACGCCGACGTCGGCCCACAGCGCGGGCAGCTCGGCGACGGGCTTGACCCGCTCGCCGAACGCCTCGATGTGCTCGGCCAGGCCCTCGGCCCATTCAGGGGGCTTGCCGGACAGGTCGTCGACCTGCCCGCGGACGCTCTCGATCTGCCCGGTCAGCCCGCTGAGCTCGCGCTCCCGGACCTCACGGAGAAGCCACTCCATGCCTTCCAGGCGCTGGCGGATCTCATCGAGGACCTGACCCTGTGAGCGCTGTTCGTAGACGTGGTCCTGCGCCGCACGGGCGAGCAACTCCCGCATCCGATCCGAGACCGGTTGACCCCCCGTCTGCAGGAAGTTGTGATTCGTTTCCACCCGATGCTCCTTCGTGTGCCGGCGCGATGAAATGACGCCGGCAAATGAATCTCTGGAGTGGCCACTGTAGTGCGTGTAGAGCGCGGCCAAAACGGGTAGCAGAGAAGATTGCGAGTTCTGCGGAATGCGCCTGTTATCCGACTAGACGGGATAGCGAGGTATCACCGAATGCATGGTTGGCTTCCCGCTTCACGGCTATTGCCCTTATTGGGGGGATAGATGGGGTGGGGAGTGCGGGCGGTGCGGGACGGGTCCGGCGTTCCGGGTGCCGTTCTGTCCGTACATCTCGTCCAACATCGGCAGTTCCCGACCCCCGCGGACGGCTACACCGGTCTGACGCGTGTGCGTCGGGCGTGATGCCGAGGGGCGGCTTCCGGGCCTTTTCGGGAGGGCTTTTGGGGGACGGGCGTCCCGGCCGGTGAACCTGTCTTGGTGTTTTCGCGGCGGTTGATCTCGGCGCGCCGATTCCCGCGCCGCGCCGCGCCCTTGCCGGGCGGCCGCAATCCCTGGTGCGCGCAATGCCGGAAAGCGTCGATGATTTGCACCGCCATGGCGCGTCGCCCGGTCCCGCTTGGCGTTGCGCGGCCGAGTGGGAGATCTTTGGGCAGGGTTGCCGGACGGGCCCGCCCCGGGCGGGTCAGGCCCCCGCGACCGGCCGGGGAGGCCCCGGGAGGCCGATCGGTCAGGCCCCGGCGACGGGGTGCGTCAGCAACGCGACGGGATCGCGTCCCACGCGCGTCACCACGAGGGTCAGCTCCCTGGCGCCGCGTCCCGCCCGGCGCCCGCCGAAGCCGAGGTCGCGGCGGAGCCGGTCGACGTCGACGGCGGACCCGCGCTTCTTGACCGTCAGCACGCCGATCTCGCGGCGGCGCAGCTCGGCGCGCAGCCGCTTCACGGAGAACGGCAGCACGTCCTCCACCTCGTAGGCGGAGGCGAAGGCGGTCGGGCGCAGCTCGTCGGACGTGACGTACGCGATGTGGGGGTCCGCCAAGCCGCCGCCGACCAGTTCCGCGACCTCGCCGACCAGATGGGCCCGGATCACGGCGCCGTCAGGTTCGTACAGGTAACGGCCCCACGGGCGTACGTCCGGGGCGTCCAGCCCACGGGGAGTCAAGGTCGACACCTCAGGCTCTGTCTCCGAGAAGGGCTCAGATCCCGAGGGATGGGTGTCGGACGGCAGGAGGGTGGCCCGCCGCCCCACATCCCCGGCCAGCTCGCCCAGCCAGAGGGCCGCTTCCTTGACCTCGCCCCCGACCGAGACCCACTCGGCCTCTGCGCCGTCCGGTACGGCCTCGTGGGGGATGCCGGGCGCGACCTTCACGCAGGCCGCGGGTACCCGGCCGGCCATGGACAGGACGACGTCGAGCGGCGGCTCATACGAACGGGGGTCGAAGACACGGCCCCGCGCCGTGCGCCGTCCAGGATCGGCGAAGACCGCGTCGAACCCGGACGGGTCCTCCTCAGTGGCGTCCCCGACCCGGACAGAGGCGAGACCGTCCAATCCGAAGGCGGCCACGTTGGCGCGGGCCACCTCGGCGGTCAACGGGTCCAGTTCCACACCGTCCCCGGCCAGGCCCGCGCGCGCTCGGGCGATGAGGTCGGCGCCTATCCCGCACCCCAGTTCCAGCACACGCGCGCCGGGCAGGCGGTCCGCGAACCTTCCGGCGCGGTAGGCCGCCACGCTCGCGCGCGTCGACTGCTCAAGCCCCGCCTGCGTGAAGTACATGCGGTCGGCGTCCGCCCCGAACTTCGCCCGTGCCCTCTGCCGCAACCGGACCTGCGTCAGCGCGGCGGCCACGAGCGGGGGATCGTGCCGCTCGCGCAGCCGCGACGCCGTGGTGAGCAGGCCGTCCTCGCTCACGTCCGCCTCGGCCGCCTCCTTGAGGAGCGCCTGACCGGAGGGGGTGCGCAGGGCCCGGAACGACGCGATGTCCATAGGGTGGAAGGTAGCGGGAGCGCCCGCTGGAGGCGGCGGGTGAACGTCCGGAGACGGCCGCCGGGCGGGTTCGTGTCCGTGTTGACGAGGTAACGGGCACGGAATAGTCTCACGACTGGCACTCTCAAGGGTAGAGTGCCAAATACAGCGACGAAGGTCGGTCTGGCACCCGCGACGGCAGGCCGGTCCAGGGTCGCCTCTTCTGTCACATGTGCTGGTCGGTCATCCATGGCCGGCCGAGGACCAATCGAAGGGGAGGTCAGATCGTGACGACCGCCACCAAGGTTGTTCTCAAGCCGCTTGAGGACCGCATCGTCGTCCAGCCGCTTGAGGCCGAGACCACCACCGCGTCGGGCCTGGTGATTCCGGACACCGCCAAGGAGAAGCCCCAGGAGGGCACCGTCCTTGCCGTTGGCCCGGGTCGCGTCGACGACAAGGGCGAGCGCGTCCCCGTCGACGTCAAGGTCGGCGAGGTCGTGCTCTACAGCAAGTACGGCGGCACCGAGGTCAAGTACAACGGCGAGGAGTACCTCGTCCTCTCGGCCCGCGACGTGCTCGCGGTCATCGAGAAGTAATCACCGAGACGTGATGCACCCGCCCCGGTCGGCGCCGCCTTCGGGCGGCCCGCCGGGGCGGATCGCGTGAAAGAGGAGTATCCGCATGGCGAAGATCCTGGAGTTCGAGGAGGACGCTCGCCGGGCTCTTGAGCGCGGCGTCAACGCTCTCGCGGACGCCGTCAAGGTGACGATCGGCCCGCGCGGCCGCAACGTCGTCATCGACAAGAAGTTCGGCGCGCCGACGATCACCAACGACGGCGTCACCATCGCCCGCGAGGTGGAGCTGGAGGACCCCTACGAGAACCTCGGGGCCCAGCTCGCCAAGGAAGTGGCGACCAAGACCAACGACATCGCGGGCGACGGCACCACCACGGCGACCGTCCTCGCGCAGGCACTGGTCCGCGAGGGGACCCGCAACGTGGCGGCCGGCGCCTCGCCGCTCGCCCTCAAGCGGGGCATCGACGCGGCCGCCCAGTACGTCTCCGACCAGCTGCTGAAGTCGGCCCGCGAGGTCGAGGAGAAGGGCGAGATCGCGCACGTCGCGACCATCTCCGCGCAGGACCCGCAGATCGGCGAGCTGATCGCCGAGGCGTTCGAGAAGGTCGGCAAGGACGGCGTCATCACCGTCGAGGAGGCCCACACGATGGGCCTCGAGCTGGAGTTCACCGAGGGCCTCCAGTTCGACAAGGGCTACCTGTCGCCGCACATGGTCACCGACCACGAGCGCATGGAGGCCGTCCTAGAGGACGCCTACGTGCTGATCGTGGACGGCAAGATCTCCAACGTGCAGGAGTTCCTGCCGCTGGCCGAGAAGGTCGCCCAGACCAAGAAGCCGCTGCTCGTGGTGGCCGAGGACGTCGAGGGCGAGGCGCTGGCGCTGCTGGTCGCCAACAAGATCCGCGGCACCTTCCTGTCCGTCGCGGTCAAGGCCCCCGGCTTCGGCGACCGCCGCAAGGCGATGCTCGGCGACATGGCCACCCTGACCGGCGGCCAGGTCGTCAGCGAGGCGATCGGCCTCAAGCTCGACTCGATCGGGCTGGAGGACCTCGGCCGCGCCCGCCGGATCACCGTCACCAAGGACGCCACCACCATCGTCGACGGCGAGGGCTCCGCCGACGAGGTCTCCGCCCGGATCAACCAGATCAAGGTGGAGATCGAGAACAGCGACTCCGACTGGGACCGCGAGAAGCTGCAGGAGCGCCTGGCCAAGCTGGCCGGCGGCGTCTGCGTGCTGCGCGTCGGCGCCGCCACCGAGGTGGAGCTGAAGGAGAAGAAGCACCGCCTGGAGGACGCCATCTCGGCGACCCGCGCGGCGATCGAGGAGGGCATCGTCTCCGGCGGCGGCAGCGCCCTGGTGCACGTCGCCAAGGAGGGCTTCGGCGCCCTCGGCCTGTCCGGCGACGAGGCGACCGGCGCCGAGGCGGTCCGCCGCGCGCTGCCCGAGCCGCTGCGCTGGATCTCCGAGAACGCCGGCCAGGAGGGCTACGTCGTCGTCTCCAAGGTGGAGGCGCTGCAGGCCGGGCACGGCTACAACGCCGCCACCGGCGAGTACGGCGACCTGATCGCCCAGGGCGTCATCGACCCGGTGAAGGTCACCCGCTCGGCGGTCACCAACGCCGCCTCCATCGCGGGCATGCTGCTCACCACCGAGGCGCTCGTGGTCGAGAAGCCGGAGGAGGCCGACGAGGCCGCCGGCGGCGGACACGGCCACGGCCACGGTCACGGCCACTGAGATCGGCCGACCGGCGGGCTCGTCCCGTCCGGGAAGCGTTGGCGAGACCCCCGTCCGTTCCGGGCGGGGGTCTCGCTGTGCCGCCGCCGGGAACTCGGCCTCGCCGTCCGAGAAAGCGGGTTCCCGTCCGGAGAGGTCCGCCACGTCGGGCAGCGCGATGACCACGACGCGTAGTAACTCCAGGTTCGCTCTCGCACTGTGACCATTCCGTTGTAGACGACAGTGGAGACACGCCCGGGGGTGCTGGGCATCATGCTTGACGTGACCGAGGGATGCTTCGCCGGGACCATGACCGCGCGCGCTGCCGACCCCTCGAACGGGCCCGCCCCTCCCGCTCCCGGCGACGCCGCCCGTTCGGCGCGGGCGCTGCGCGCCGCGGGCGACGGCGACCTCAGGGAGCTGACCCATCTCGCCGTGCAGGGCGACCCGGGCGCCATCGAGGTCCTCATCGCCGAGGTGCGGCCCATGATCGTCCGGTACTGCCGGGCCCGGCTCGGCCGGGTCTCCGGGCAGTACCACATCGCCGACGACGTGGCGCAGGAGGTCTGCATCGCCGTCCTGTCGGCCCTGCCCCGCTACCGGGACATGGGCCGGCCGTTCGCGTCCTTCGTCTTCGGCATCGCCGCGCACAAGATCGCGGACGCGCTGCGCAGCGCGGTCCGCGCCGCCGTGCCCACCGAGGACCTGCCGGACGGTCCGGACGACCGCCCGGGCCCCGAGGAGACGGTGGTCCGCTACATCGAGGCGCAGCGCGCCCGCGACCTGCTCACCCGGCTGCCCGAGCACCAGCGCGAGCTGGTGCTGCTCCGGGTCGTCGCGGGCCTGTCGGCGGAGGAGACCGGTAATGTGCTGGGCATGTCCGCGGGGGCGGTACGGGTCGCGCAGCACCGGGCCCTGGCCCGGCTGCGCGCGATGGCCAGAGAGGAGTCGATCGCTTGACGGAGCGCGGCCCCCTCACCGGCCTGCGGGGCGCCCCGGATCCGGACGAGCCCGCCCGCCGCGGCGACGCCCCGGCGCAGGCGCCGCCGTCCCGCCCGTCCGCCGCCCCGCCCGTGGACCTGTCCGCGGTGCGCCGTACCGACGCGCTCTTCGAGTCGCTGGCGGCACGGGACGCTGCCGGTTCCGCCGCCCCCGTTGAAGGCCCGGCCGAAGGCCCCGGCGGGGCCGCGTCGCAAGCCCGCCGCGCCGCCCCGCGGGACGACGACCGCGACCAGGCGGAGGAGGGGCGCGCCGACGACCGCGACCCGGCGGTGCGGCTCCTGCGCGCGCTGATCGTCGACGTCGACGACCAGGCCGGGGAGGCCCCCGGCCCGCCGGCCCCCTCGGGGCCCGGCCCGCGCCGCCGCGGCCCGCGCACCATCGTGGCCCTGGGCGTGGCCGGCGCCGTCCTCGCCAGCAGCGGCGTCGCGGCCGCCGGCGGCGGCGTCGCCGAGCGCACCACCGCCTCCCCGGCGCCGAGCGCGTCCGGCGTCGCGGAGGACGCGGACAAGACGGCCGACACCGACGCCGGCACCCACCAGCGCCCGCGGCCACCCGCCCGCCCGGCTCCGCACGAGGGGCGCCCCGCCGCGCGGACACCGTCCGCCGATCCTGACCGCGGGGAGAACCGGCAGTTCAGGCGGCGCCTGGAGAGCCCGTTCCCCCGTCACCTGCCGCGCCGCCCCACCCGCAGGCAGGAGGCCCCGACGATGTTCACCGAGCCGGTCGAGAGGCCCGACGCGCAGCCGGCCGCCGACCCGCGCCCCCGCTTCGACGACCTGCGCCGCATGGCCCGCAAGCGCGCCCTCGACTACCAGAACCGCCGCTTCGACGACTGACGGGCGCCCGCCGCGTTCGTGCCGGCGGCGCGCGGGTCAGTTCTCGTCGCGCCCCTCTTCGCTGTCGATCACGCCGTCGACGTAGCCGCGGGCGTACTCCCAGCTCACGTAGTCGACGGGGTCGGGGGAGAGGGCGGGCTCGTGCACGCGGGGGAGGCCCTCGTCCAGCAGGTGGCGCAGGTTGCCGTGCAGGAGCTCCCAGTCGATGTAGTGCATCTTTCCGCAGTCGCCGCAGTCGACGGTGAGGCCGCGGACCCCGAGCGGCTCCAGCAGGGCCCGGAAGACCTCCAGGTCGGCGAGGTCGGCCAGCACGTCCTCCCGCTCCGTCACGCTGAGCGGAGCGGTCTCGTCGCCCGGGTCGCCGAGCGCCGCCGCCGGATCCTCCGGGTCTCCGGCGAACGGGTCGAGCGGAGCATCGTCGTGCACACCCCCACGCTACTGCGCGAGCCCCCGGCAGGTGCACCCCCCGGCCTCCTCCGCACGCGAACGGCCCGAAGCGCGCGTGCACGGAGGGGAATGCGACGGACCGCCCGGCGTGTTGGCAGATGTCATCAGGACCGCGGGTGTCGCCAAGACCACGTGAGCGCCGCGCGCAAAGCCCGCCCGGCCGCGGGCCCAGCCCCTACCATGGGGACAGGGTCCCTTGTGACCTGGCCCGATGCCGCAACCACCACGGGAAGGTTGTCATGAACCCCGCCGCCGAGTCCGACAAGTTCCTCCCGCAGGGACTGACCTTCGACGACGTGCTCCTGCTGCCGGGGTACTCCGACCTCCAGCCCGGAGAGGCCGACACCACGACCCGGCTGACCCGCGAGATCTCGCTGCGGATCCCGCTCGTCTCGGCGGCGATGGACACCGTGACCGAGGCCCGCACCGCGGTCGCGATGGCGCGCCAGGGCGGCATCGGCGTGCTGCACCGCAACATGTCGATCGAGGAGCAGGCCGCGGAGGCCGACCGGGTCAAGCGCTCCGAGGCCGGGATGATCACCAATCCGGTGACCTGCCTGCCGGACGCCACGCTCGCCGACGTCGAGGCGCTGTGCGCCCGCTACCGGATCTCCGGCGTGCCGGTCACCGACGTGCGCGGCGTCCTCGTCGGCATCGTGACCAACCGGGACATGCGCTTCGAGACGGACCTCTCGCGTTCCGTCCGCGAGGTGATGACGCCGATGCCGCTCATCACCGCCCCGGTGGACGTCTCGCGCGCGGAGGCGTTCCGCCTGCTCGCCGGCAACAAGGTGGAGAAGCTCCCGCTCGTCGACGGCGAGGGCCGCCTCAAGGGCCTGATCACCACCAAGGACTTCACCAAGAGCGAGCAGTACCCCGACTCCACCAAGGACGCAGACGGCCGCCTGCTCGTCGCCGCGGCCGTGGGCGTCGGCGAGGACGCCCTGCGCCGCGCCCGCGCCCTCATCGAGGCCGGCACCGACGTGATCATCGTGGACACGGCGCACGGCCACTCCAAGGGCGTCGCCGACACGATCGCCGCGATCAAGGGCAACTCGTCCGTCCAGGTCGTCGGCGGGAACGTCGCCACCGAGGCGGGCGCCCAGGTGCTGGTGGACGCGGGCGCCGACGCGATCAAGGTCGGGGTGGGCCCCGGCTCGATCTGCACCACCCGCATCGTCGCCGGCGTCGGCGTCCCGCAGATCACCGCGATCTTCGAGGCGGCCCGCGCGGCGAAGGCGGCGGGCGTCCCGGTGATCGGCGACGGCGGCCTGCAGTACTCGGGCGACATCGCCAAGGCCCTGGTCGCGGGCGCCGACACCGTGATGCTCGGCAGCCTGCTCGCCGGCGTCGAGGAGTCCCCGGGCGAGCTGATCTTCGTCCACGGCAAGCAGTACAAGTCCTACCGCGGCATGGGCTCGCTCGGCGCGATGCGCAACCGGGAGCGCGGCGCCTCCTACTCCAAGGACCGCTACGCCCAGGCCGACGTCAACGCCGAGGAGAAGCTGATCCCCGAGGGCGTCGAGGGCCAGGTCCCCTACCGGGGTCCGCTCGCCAACGTCGCGCACCAGCTCGTCGGCGGGCTCCACCAGTCGATGTGGTACGCGGGCACCCGCACCGTCCCCGAGCTCCAGGAGCGCGGCCGGCTCATGCGCATCAGCGTCGCGGGCCTGCGCGAGAGCCACCCGCACGACATCCAGATGACGGTGGAGGCCCCGAACTACCAGGGCCGCTGACTGACGTAAGCTCTTCCGGGGCTTGGTCCCGCGAACCGCGGGAAGACCGATTCAGGTGGAGGAAGGGCGCAGTGGCTGCTGAGGTGGAGATCGGCCGTGGCAAGAGCGGCCGCCGGGCGTACGCCTTCGACGACATCGGCATCGTGCCGTCCCGCCGGACGCGCGATCCCGAGGAGGTCAGCGTCGCCTGGCAGATCGACGCCTACCGGTTCGACATGCCGCTGGTCGTCGCGCCGATGGACAGCGTCGTCAGCCCCGCCACGGCGATCGCCGTCGGACGGCTCGGCGGCCTGGCCGTGCTCGACCTCGAAGGGCTCTGGACGCGCTACGACGACCCCGGGCAGCTGCTCGCCGAGATCGCCTCGCTGGACGACGTCCGCGCCACCCAGCGGCTCCAGGAGATCTACTCCGAGCCGATCAGGGAAGAGCTGATCGGCCGGCGGATCCAGGAGGTCCGCGAGGCGGGCGTCACCGTCGCGGCGCGGCTGTCGCCGCAGCGCACGGCCCAGTTCCACAAGGCCGTGATCGACGCCGGCGTCGACCTGTTCGTGATCCGCGGGACGACCGTGTCCGCCGAGCACGTGTCGGGGCGCGCCGAGCCGCTGAACCTCAAGCAGTTCATCTACGACCTCGACGTCCCCGTGATCGTCGGCGGCTGCTCCACCTACACCGCGGCGCTGCACCTGATGCGCACCGGCGCGGCCGGCGTGCTGGTCGGGTTCGGCGGCGGCTCCGGGCACACGACGCGGACGGTCCTCGGCGTCGCCGTCCCGATGGCCACCGCGGTCGCCGACGTGGCCGCCGCCCGCCGCGACTACATGGACGAGTCCGGCGGACGCTACGTGCACGTGATCGCCGACGGCGGCATGGTCAACAGCGGCGACATCGCCAAGGCCTTCGCCTGCGGCTCCGACGCCGTGATGGTCGGCTCCCCGTTCGCCCGCTCCACCGAGGCGCCCGGGCGCGGCTACCACTGGGGCAGCGAGGCCCACCACGGCGACGTCCCCCGCGGCACCCGCATCGAGATCGGGACGATCGGGACGATGGAGCAGATCCTGCACGGCCCGTCCCATGTCGCGGACGGCTCCATGAACCTCATCGGCGCGCTGCGCCGCTCGATGGCCACCGCGGGATACACCGAGCTGAAGGAGTTCCAGCGGGTCCAGGTCGTGGTAGCCCCCGGGCAGTCCACCGACTGAGAGCGACCCCACGCCCGTTCTTTCGCATCTCGGTGTGAACCGGTCCTTACTCTTGGGTAAGAACGGTTCGGAACCGACCGCTGTGGGGGGATGCGCGATGACGGGATCACCGGTGACCGGTCTTGGAAGCTCGCGGCTCGGCCCGGCCGAGCGCGCGGCGTCGCTCGACCGCATGGCCCGCGAGGAGTTCGACGTGGTCGTCGTGGGCGGCGGCATCGTCGGCGCGGGCGCGGCGCTCGACGCGGCCACCCGGGGCCTGTCGGTCGCGGTGGTCGAGGCGCGCGACTTCGCGTCGGGCACGTCGTCCCGGTCGTCCAAACTGATCCACGGCGGGCTGCGGTACCTGGAGCAGTACAACTTCGACCTCGTCCGGGAGGCGCTGACCGAGCGCGCGCTGCTGCTCCAGCAGATCGCGCCGCACCTGGTGCAGCCCGTCCCGTTCATGCTGCCGACCACGCACCGCGTGTGGGAGCGCGCGTACCTCGGTGCGGGCGTGGCCCTCTACGACGCGCTGGCCTTCCAGATGGGCAGCACCCGCGGCGTCCCGCACCACCGCCACCTGACGCGCCGCGGGGCGCTGCGCCTCGCGCCGTCCCTGCGCAAGGACGCCTTCACCGGCGCGATCCAGTACTGGGACGCGATGGTCGACGACGCCCGCTACGTCATGACGGCCCTGCGGACGGCCGCGGAGTACGGCGCGCAGATCGCGTCGCGCACCCAGTGCCTGGGGTTCCTGCGCGAGGGGGAGCGCGTCACCGGCCTGCGCATCCGCGACCTTGAGGGCAACACCACCAGCGAGGTCCGCGCCAAGCAGGTCGTCAACGCCACCGGCGTGTGGACCGACGACATCCAGGAGCTCGTCGGCGGCCGCGGCCAGATCCACGTGAAGGCGTCCAAGGGCATCCACCTGGTCGTTCCCAAGGACCGCATCCACTCCGCGACGGGGATCATCCTGCGCACCGAGAAGTCGGTGCTGTTCGTGATCCCCTGGGGCCGCCACTGGATCATCGGCACCACCGACACCGCCTGGGACCTCGACAGGGCGCACCCGGCCGCGTCCAAGGCCGACATCGACTACGTCCTGGACCACGTCAACTCCGTCCTCGCGACGCCGCTCACCCATGACGACGTGGAGGGCGTCTACGCGGGCCTGCGCCCCCTCCTCACCGGCGAGACCGAGGAGACGTCGAAGCTCTCCCGCGAGCACGTGGTCGCGCACCCCGTCCCCGGCCTTGTCCTCGTGGCGGGCGGCAAGTACACGACCTACCGCGTCATGGCCAAGGACGCCATCGACGCCGTCGCGCACGGCCTCGACGGCAAGGTCGCCGAGTCCTGCACCGACCGCATCCCGCTCGTCGGCGGCGACGGCTTCCAGGCCATGTGGAACGCCCGGCACCGCCTCGCCGCGCGCTCCGGCCTGCACGTCGCCCGGATCGAGCACCTGCTGCGCCGCTACGGGACGCTCCTGGACGACCTGCTCGAACTGATCTCCGACAAGCCCGACCTGGCCAAGCCGCTGGACGGCGCCGACGACTACCTGCGCGCCGAGGTCGTCTACGCCGCCACGCACGAGGGCGCCCGCCACCTCAACGACGTCCTCGCCCGCCGCACCCGCATCTCCATCGAGACGTGGGACCGCGGCGTCGGCGTCGCCCAGGAGGCCGCCGACCTCCTCGCGCCCGTCCTCGGCTGGTCCAAGAAGCAGCGCGACCGCGAGATCGAGTACTACCGCAAGCGCGTCGAGGCCGAACGGGCCTCCCAGACCCAGGACGGCGACCAGGAGGCCGACGCCCGCCGCAGGGGCGCCCCCGACATCGTCCCCGTGGCCACCCCCTGACCCGGCCGCGGGCGGTTCAGGGCCGGGGCCGTCCCTGGACGAGGGTCTTGCCGGTGCGGTAGAGGTCGGCCGGGACCCGGACGGGGTCGAGGAGGTGCTGGAAGGCCAGGCCGAAGTCGAGGGCCATGGTCAGGGTGGCGCGGTCGCCCGGGGCGAGCTCGCCGGGGGCCGGTCCGTCGGCGGGGCCCTCGGAGGCGGGCCCGTCCGCGGGCGCCAGTTCCCGGGCCAGCCGCTCCCGGCGTTCGGCGTACCAGTCGGCGATGCGCCATCCGGCGGCGTAGTCGCGCATGCCGTAGAGCCAGAACTCGACCAGGAGCAGGGCGAGGCGGCGGGGGGCCTCGTCGGAGTCGCGGCGGGACGGGCGGCCGGTGCGGTCGGCGTCCTCGGCGGCGGCGCGCAGCTCGTCGCAGACGTCGGGCCGGGTGCGGTCGCTGGTGATGTGCTCCATCAGGGCGAGCAGCAGGTCGGTCTTGCCCGCGAAGTTCGAGTAGACGGCGCCCTTGGTGAGGCCGGCGGCCGCGGCGATGTCGTCGAGCGAGGCGCCGTGGATGCCGCGCTCGGCCCAGAGGCGCTCGGCGGCGGCGAGCAGGGCGGCGCGTGTCTGCTCGCGGCGGTCCCGGCGAGCGCCGGGGCGCCCGGCGCCGCTCTCGGGCCTTCGGCCGCGGGCGTCCGTCATTCGCTGTCCCCTCCCCTGGGCAGCGCCGCCCCCCCGACGGCGCTGGAATTCTCCTCCTGCTTCGGGATACACCGGGCGGGGCCGGTCAGTCTTCCACTTGCACAACTCCACCCTGCTTGGAACGGTCCGTTCGGCAGAGTTTCGTCAGTCGCGGACGAGGCGGCGGGAAATCCGGGCGGAGATAGCGGATCTAGTGGGACATATCACTGCAAGTAGCGCATTACTTGCGGGTAGCCAAACTGGGCGGGTGGTCATACCCTGCGTGCATGGCATCCCCGACGGTTCCCGCCGAAGGCGCGGCGGACTCTGCCAAGGGCGCGGCAGAGCACACGCTTCCCCAGACTCTGATCGACCGGCTGGTCGCGCACGTCGCCTCGGACGGTGCCGGGACCGCGACGATCCCGAGCCCCTTCACCGGTGAGCCCCTCGCGACCGTGCCGCTGTCCGGCCCCGAGGACGTCCGGGCCGCCTACGACCGGGCGCGCGAGGCGCAGCGGGCCTGGGCGGCGCTGCCCGCGGGCGAGCGGGTCAAGCCCTTCCTGCGGCTCGCGGACGCGCTGGTCGACCGGCGCGCGGAGATCCTCGACATCATCCAGCTGGAGACCGGCAAGGCGCGCCGGCACGCGATGGAGGAGTTCCTCGACGTCGCGCTGTGCTCGCTCTACTACGCCCGGAGGGCGCCGCGGCTGCTGAGGCCCCGGCGCCGCAAGGGGATGATGCCGGGGGTGACCCGCGTCCAGGAACTGCGGCACCCGAAGGGCGTCGTGGCGCTGATCGCGCCGTGGAACTACCCGTTCGCGCTCGGGGCCAGCGACATCGCGCCGGCGCTGATGGCGGGCAACGCGGTGATCCACAAGCCGGACACCCAGACGTGCCTGTCCAGCCTGTGGGTGCTGGACCTGCTGGTCTCGCTCGGGCTGCCCCGCGACCTCTGGCAGATCGTCGTCGGGGAGCCCACCGAGATCGGCGACCCGCTGGTGGAGGACGCCGACTACGTCTCGTTCACCGGCTCGACGCGCGGGGGCAAGGCGATCGCGGAGAAGGTGGCGCCGCGCCTCGTCGCCTACTCGCTGGAGCTCGGCGGCAAGAACCCGATGATCGTCATGCCGGACGCCGACGTCGAGCGCGCCGCGCGCGGCGCCGTCCGCGCGTGCTTCACCAACGCCGGGCAGCTGTGCATCTCGATCGAGCGGATGTACGTGCACGAGGACGTCTACGACCGGTTCGTGCCGCGGTTCGTCGAACTGGTCAAGGGCATGCGGCTCGGCACCGGCCTGGACTTCGACGCCGAGATGGGCTCGCTGACCCACAGGCGCCAGCTGGACGCGGTGACGGCGCACGTCGACCAGGCCGTCAAGGAGGGCGCGACCGTCCTGGCCGGCGGGAAGGCCCGCCCGGACGTCGGCCCGCTGTTCTACGAGCCGACGGTCCTCGCGGACGTCAACGGCGACATGGACCTGTGCGCGAACGAGACGTTCGGCCCCGTCGTCGCGGTCTACAAGTACCGGGACGAGGACGAGGTCGTCGCCCGCGCCAACGACACGCCGTACGGGCTGAACGCGTCGGTGTGGACGAAGAACCCGGCGCGGGGCCGGCGCCTCGCCGCCCGCATCCAGGCCGGGACGGTCAACATCAACGACGGCTACGGCGCCGCCTACGCCTCCTACGACTCCCCGATGGGCGGGATGAAGCAGTCCGGTGTGGGGCGCCGCCACGGGGCCGAGGGGCTGCTGAAGTTCACCGAGGTCCAGACCGTCGCGAGCCAGCACTTCATGGACCTGGAGCCGCCCGGCGCGATCGGCTACGACACGTTCGCCGACTACATGGCCACCGGCATCAAGCTCATGAAGAAGCTGCGGATCAAGTAGGGATCGCCTGTGAAGCATGACTTCGACGTGCTCGTCGTCGGGTCGGGGTTCGGCGGCAGCGTCTCCGCGCTGCGGCTGACCGAGAAGGGCTACAGGGTCGGCGTCATCGAGGCCGGCCGCCGCTTCGACACGAACCCGGACGGCGCGCCGGGGTCCCGCTACCCGGAGCTGCCGAGGACGAACTGGCGCGTCGCCCGCTACCTGTGGGCGCCCGCGCTCGGCCTGACCGGCATGCAGCGGATGCACCTCGTCCGCGGCGCGAAGTCGAGCCGCGTGATGGTGCTGGCGGGCGCGGGCGTCGGCGGCGGATCGCTCAACTACGCCAACACGCTGTACGTCCCGCCGGAGCCGTTCTTCAAGGACCGGCAGTGGGCGCACATCACCGACTGGCGGGACGAGCTGGCGCCCTACTACGAGCAGGCGAAGCGCATGCTCGGCGTCGTCCAGAACCCCACGACGACGGCGGCCGACGAGGTCATGAAGCGGGTCGCCGACCGGATGGGCAAGGGCGAGACGTTCGTGAGGACGCCGGTCGGCGTCTACTTCGGGAGCGGCGCCGGGATCGAGAGCGCCGACCCCTACTTCGGCGGGGCGGGCCCGCGCCGGCGCGGCTGCCTGGAATGCGGCGAGTGCATGGTGGGCTGCCGCCACGGCTCGAAGAACATGCTGACGGAGAACTACCTCTACCTGGCCGAGAGGGCGGGCGCCCGGGTGATGCCGCTCAGCCGCGTCACCTCGGTGCGGCCGCGCGCCGGCGGCGGGTACGAGGTCGAGATCGTCCGGACCGGCTCGTTCGGCCGCAACCGCAAGACGCTCACCGCCGAGCAGGTGGTCTTCGCCGCCGGCACCTACGGGACGCAGAAGCTCCTCCACAAGCTCAGGTCGACCGGGCTGCTGCCGCGCCTGTCCGACCGGCTCGGCGCCCTGACCCGCACCAACTCCGAGGCGATCCTCGGCGCCGGGCGCCGGGGCGGCACGCCGGGCCCGGACTTCTCCGAGGGCGTGGCGATCACGTCGTCGTTCCACCCGACGCCGGACACCCACGTCGAGCCCGTCCGGTACGGGCGGGGCTCGAACCTGCTCGCCGCGCTGCAGACCCTGCTGGTGGACGGCGACCGGCCGGGCGAGAGGCACACGCCCCGGATCCGCAGGTTCGCCCGCGAGGTGGCGCGCCGTCCGGGCGACCTCCTCCAGCTCTTCGACGTCCGCCGCTGGTCGGAGCGCACGGTCATCGCCCTGGTCATGCAGACCCGCGACAACTCGATCACGCTGAGGCCGAAGCGGGGCCCGTTCGGCTGGGACGTCCGCGCGACCGCCGGGCACGGCGAGCCGAACCCGACGTGGATCCCCGAGGGGCACGAGGCGACCCGCCGGATCGCCGAGGAGATCGGCGGCATCCCGGGCGGCGCCTGGGGCGACCTGTTCGACATCCCGATGACCGCGCACTTCCTCGGCGGCTGCGCCATCGGCGACTCCGCCGAGACCGGGGTGATCGACCCCTACCACCGCGTCTACGGGCACCCCGGCCTGCACGTCGTGGACGGCTCCGCCGTCTCGGCCAACCTGGGCGTCAACCCGTCCCTCACCATCACGGCGCAGGCCGAGCGCGCCATGTCGTTCTGGCCGAACCGCGCGGAGGAGGACCCGCGTCCCGCCCTCGGCGACTCCTACCGCCGCCTGGCCCCCGTCGCCCCGAAGAACCCGGCCGTCCCGGCCGGCGCCCCCGCGGCCCTGAGGCTCCCGATCGTCGGCATCACCTGAGGGCGGACGGTTCCGGCGCCGGAGCGGCGACCCGCTCCGGCGCCGGACGCCGCGATCAGGCGCGGTAGGCGGCCCACTGGTTCTTCATGCGGGTGGACTGGCCCGGCGTGAACTCGTACATGCACGAGTCGTAGCTGTAGTCCATGAAGTTGTGGATGGGGTCCGCGCCGGCCGTGGAGCAGGTGTCGCGGCCGGTCGGGCAGCCCGAGGCCGGGCTCTGCTCGGCGGGCGTGTCGGAGACGCTGTCGCCGGTGCTGCTGCACCCGCCCTGGAACGTGTGGTAGAGCCCCATCCAGTGGCCCACCTCGTGGGTTCCGGTGTCGCCCTCGTTGTAGTTGCTCAGCGAGCCGCCCGGAAGGCTCTGGTAGTGGATGACGACGCCGTCCAGCTTGGGCTTGGAGCGGTAGCTGCTCGGGAACGTGGCCCAGCCGAGAAGACTGCTGCCGAGGTCGGCCGTGTAGAAGTTGAGGTCCTGCGCGGTGCCGGTGTGCAGGGCCGACTTCATCTGCGACTCGTAGCCCTCGGGGTCGGAGAACCAGGCCGAGTTCTGCGTCCGCCTGATCTCGGCCAGAGTGAACGTGACGCCGCTACTGGCGTAGGCGCTGTTGAGGACGCTGAGCTGCTTGGTCAGGACCGAGTCGGACACGTTGCCCGCGCTGCCGTAGACGACCTGGAAGTGCACGCGGACGGTGATGGCCGCCGCCGTGCTCGCCTTCCTCAGCTTGCCGAGGCGGTTCTGGAAGTCCTTCTCCATCGCGGCGACCTGGGCCGTTCCGGGCTGGTTCCGCTCGGTGGCGTGGGCTCCGGCGCGGACGCGGGCCTGGGCGGGCTGGTTCGCGCAGACGGTGGACGAGGCGGACGGGGCCGGCGGGGCGGCCAGGGTGGCGGGGGCGGCGGGGGCGTACGCCGTGAAGGCGGCGGTCATGCCGAGGACGGCGGCGATTCCGGCGCGTTTCATGGAACTCCTTGGGGGTGCGGCGCGTGCGGGGGAGCGCGCGCGTGGGAGCGGAGTCATCGCTGGAACCAGGGTGGATGCGAACAAAGAGTGCGTCTTTAGCAAACCTGGACGAACAGGAATAGGTAATGCTGAATACGGCGCCGTAGCGCGGCGGCGTAGCGTGTCCCCATGGACGTGGAGGGCGAGGCGGCGCGGATCCTGGCCGAGCTGGCAGCACAGGCGGACCCGGTGCGCGCCGAAGGGGAGAAGCGCTACCTGAAGAGCGACTTCGTCCATATCGGCGTCCCGGTGCCCGCGCTGCGCAAGGTCGCGCTGTCAGCGGTCAAGAGCAAGCCGACACGGGGGGAACTGGTCGCCCTGGCCGCGGCCCTCTGGGACGTCACCGAGGAAGGCCGCCCGGTCCACGAGGCCCGCATGGCCGCCATAGAGGTCCTCATGAAGCGGGTGGCGCTGCTGGAGCCGCGTGACGTGGCTCTGGCCGAACGCCTCGTCCGGGACTCGACGAGCTGGGTGTACATCGACCAGCTGGCGGAGAAGGTCGTCGGCGCACTGGTCTTCCGCCACCCGGAGCTGGCGGCGGTCCTGGACGCGTGGGTCGCCGATCCCGACATGTGGGTGAGGCGCACGGCCATGCTGGCGCTCCTGCCGGGCGTCAGGGCGGGCAGCCCCGATCTCGACCGCGTCGACCGCTACGGGGACGCGCTCATAGGCGAGCGCGAGTTCTTCATCCGCAAGGCCCTCGGCTGGGTGCTCCGGGAACTGGCGAAGAAAGACCCGGAGTGGGTGGCCGCCTGGGTCGAGCCACGCGTAGACGCGGTCTCAGGCGTCACGCTACGCGAGGCCCTCCGCTACCTCCCCCCGGAAGTCGCCGCCCGCCTCAAGCCCGCCACCCGCCTCAAGCCCGCCTCCCGGTAGAACCGTGGCCGGGCCGGAGGCGGGAAGACGCGCTAGGCGCGATAAGCCGTCCACACGTTGTGGATGCGGGTGCCCTGGCCTGGGGTGAAGGACGTCATGCAGGTGTCGTAGCTGTAGTCCATGTAGTTGTGCACCGGGTCTTCTCCAGGAGTGGGGCAGGTGTCCTTGGAGGAGGGGCAGCCGTTCGTGGGGTCGCGCTCGGCGGGAGTGTCGGCGACGCGGTCGCCCTCTCCGCTGCAGCCGTCCTGGAAGGTGTGGTAGAGCCCCAGCCAGTGCCCGACCTCGTGGGTCGCGCTGAACCCCTTGTTGAAGTTCTCGATGGAACCGCCGGGCATGCTGGCGTAGTGGATGGTGACGCCGTCCATCTGGGGTTCGGACTTGTACTTCCAGGGGAACGTCGACCAGCCGAGCAGGTCGCCGCCGATGTAGGTGCTGTAGAGGTTCAGCGACGACTTGTCGCCCTTGTGCAGCCTCGGCTTGTAGGTGCCCTCGTAGCGTTCAGGGTCGCCGAACCATGCCGCGTTGTCGGTGCGGCTCACGGCCTTGAGCGTGAAGGAGACGCGCGCGTTCGCGCCTCCGTTTCCACCGCCGTAGGACGTGTTCATGGTGCTGATCTGACGCTGGATCATCGCGCTGGACACGTTGCCCTTCGCGCCGGCGTGGATCACGTGGAAGTAGACCGGGATGCTGATCTGTGCGGCCCTGCGCAGGCTCGCGCTCTCCGAGGCTCCGTGCCTCCCCTTGCCGGGACCGTGCCCGCCCTGGCCGAGACCGTCAAGGATCCGGTTCAGGCGCGCCTCCACGGCGGCGGCCTCGGCGGGGCTCAGATCCATGCGGTCCCGGGGGTGGCCGTCCGTCCGGTGGCGTGCCTCGGCTGACGCCGGGGGCCGCGCGCAGTCGTCGCCGCGGCTCTCGTGCCCTGGCCGCGCGGACGGCCCGGTGCTCGCGGACGGTGCGGACTGCCCGAAAGGCGCGGCGGGGACGAGGGCGGCGAGCAGAGCGGCGGCGGCGAGCAGCTTCACGGCACTCCTAGGGACGGCGTTCCGGCGAGCACGGCGTTTTCGGAGAAACGACACTTCACCGAACACAGCGCGTCATCAACTGATATCAGACCGGAGTCAACCTGTGCGTGTGATCAAGGTAAATGGATGCCGACCGTTATAGGAGGGTCGCCCCCAGTGACGATCACGCCCGGGCCCGGGCGCGTCGGCGCAGGCAGCGGCCCGTAGACTGGGAGTCCCTTCCGGCCGGGCGAAAGGCATAGTTGGTGGTCGCAGACCAGTCCTTTGACACCGTCCTCGTCGTCGACTTCGGCGCGCAGTACGCGCAGCTGATCGCACGACGGGTCCGCGAGTGCCATGTGTTCAGCGAGATCGTCCCGTCCACCATGCCGGCGGCGGAGATGCTCGCCAAGCGGCCCAAGGCGATCATCCTCTCGGGCGGCCCGGCGTCGGTGTACGCCGAGGGCGCCCCGGTGGTGCCGGAGGGGCTGTTCGACATCGGCGTCCCCACGCTCGGCATCTGCTACGGCCACCAGGTGATGGCGCAGGCCCTCGGCGGGACGGTCGAGAACTCCGACGTCGCCGAGTACGGCGGCGCCACCGTCGCGGTCGCCTCCCCCGGCATGCTGTTCGCGGGCCTGCCGCACGAGCAGGCGGTGTGGATGTCCCACCGCGACTTCGTGAGCAGCGCCCCGGCCGGTTTCACCGTGACGGCCAGCACGGACGTCACCCCCGTCGCGGGCATGGAGGACCTGGACCGCGGCTTCTTCGGCGTCCAGTTCCACCCCGAGGTCCTGCACACCCAGCACGGCATGGAGATCCTGCGGCGCTTCCTCTACGAGGGCGCCGGGTGCCGGCCGAACTGGACGATGGTGAACATCGCGGACGAGTCGATCGAGGCCGTCCGGGAGCGGGTCGGGGAGAAGCGGGTGATCTGCGCGCTGTCGGGCGGCGTGGACTCCGCCGTCGCCGCGGCGCTCGTCCAGCGCGCCATCGGCGACCAGCTGACCTGCGTGTTCGTCGACCACGGCCTGCTGCGCAAGGGCGAGCCCGAGCAGGTCGAGAAGGACTTCGTCGCCGCCACCGGGGTGAACCTGCACGTCGTGGACGCCCAGGAGCGCTTCCTGTCCGCGCTCGACGGCGTCACCGACCCGGAGGAGAAGCGCAAGATCATCGGCCGCGAGTTCATCCGGGTGTTCGAGGAGGCGGCCCGGGAGATCGTCCACGGCGGCGCGGGCTCCGCCGGAGAGCCGGCCGAACCGGTCGAGTTCCTCGTCCAGGGGACCCTCTACCCTGACGTGGTCGAATCGGGCGGCGGCACCGGCGCGGCCAACATCAAGTCGCACCACAACGTCGGCGGCCTCCCTGAGGACCTCCAGTTCAAGCTGGTCGAACCGCTGCGGACGCTGTTCAAGGACGAGGTCCGCGCGCTCGGCGAGCAGCTCGGCCTGCCGGCCGAGATCGTCTGGCGTCAGCCGTTCCCCGGCCCCGGCCTCGGCATCCGCATCATCGGCGCCGTCACGCGCGACCGCCTGGACATCCTGCGCGACGCCGACGCCATCGCCCGCGAGGAGCTCACCCGCGCGGGCCTCGACCGCGACATCTGGCAGTTCCCGGTCGTCCTGCTCGCGGACGTGCGGTCGGTGGGCGTGCAGGGCGACAGCCGCACCTACGGCCACCCGATCGTGCTGCGTCCGGTGACCAGCGAGGACGCGATGACGGCCGACTGGGCGAAGCTGCCCTACGACGTCCTGCAGCGGATCTCCACCCGCATCACCAACGAGGTCCGCGAGGTCAACCGCGTCGCCGTCGACATCACCTCCAAGCCCCCGGGCACCATCGAGTGGGAGTAGGGGCGGCCAGGTAGGCACGGCCACGTAGGCACGGCAAAGGCCCGGACGGAATCCGTCCGGGCCTTTCGCCTGCCACCGGGCGGTCGAGCCCGCCTGCCGGGGCGGCCGTCAGACCGCGGCGGGGGCCAGCGCTGCCTCGGCGTCCAGCGTCGCGGCGGTCGCGTTCACCACGGCGGCGATCCGCAGCACCTCCTGGACGAGCTCGCGCGACAGGCCGGCCTCGCGGACGACCTTCTCGTGCGACTCCAGGCACCGCCCGCAGCCGTTGATCGCCGACACGGCGAGGCACCACAGCTCGAAGTCGACCTTCTCCACACCGGGCCTGCCGATGATCGACATCCGCAGCCGGGCCGGGAGGGTCGCGTACGTCTCGTCCCCGATGAGGTGGGTGGCGCGGTAGTACACGTTGTTCATCGCCATGATCGACGCGGCGCCCTTGGCCGCCTCGAACGCCTCGGCGGACAGGTTGTCGCCCGCGTCCTCGGCCAGTTCCCGGATGACGACGGCGCTCCGCGTGGCGAGGGCGCAGGCCAGGACCGTCCCCCACAGCTGCTGGTCGGTGAGCTGGGAGGTCGAGGTCAGCGAGCCCAGGTTGAGCTTGGTGTCCTTGGCGTAGCCCGGGAGGGCGCCCTTCAGCGCGTCAACGCTCATGATCATGCGTCCTTTCGTGCGGACGGCCGGCCGCGGGTCGCGCGGCCGGCCGCCGTCTGTCCGTGGTCGGACTTCGCCGGTTCGGGCCCGGCTCGGGGCTCAGGCTCCGGCGAGCAGCTTGGCCGCGTCGAGCGTGTCCTCGCCCTTGTTCCAGTTGCAGGGGCACAGCTCGTCGCTCTGCAGGGCGTCCAGCACCCGCAGGACCTCCTTGACGTTCCGGCCGACGGAACCGGCGGTCACCATGGCGAACTGGATCTCGTTGTTCGGGTCGACGATGAACGTCGCGCGCTGGGCGACGCCGTCCTCGGTGAGGATGCCGAGCGACTCCGACAGCTCGCGCTTGAGGTCGGACAGCATCGGGAACGGGATCTCCCGCAGGTCCGGGTGGTCCTTGCGCCACGCGTAGTGGACGAACTCGTTGTCGACGGACGCGCCGAGCACCTGCGCGTCGCGGTCGGCGAAGTCCTCGTTGAGGCGGCCGAACTCCGCGATCTCCGTCGGACAGACGAACGTGAAGTCCTTGGGCCAGAAGAACACGACGCGCCACTTGCCCTCGTAGGACTTGTGGTTGATCGTCTCGAACGCGTTCTCGGCGTCCAGCGAGACGCAGGCGGTGAGCTCGTATTCGGGGAACTTGTCACCGACAGTAAGCACGCATGCTCCTTCATCATGAAAAAGGGGTCGCCTCGCCATGAGAGGCGCGGGAGGGCCGCCGGCTTCCGCCGCGGCGGCCGTGTCACTCAGCGTGCCGCGACCCGTTTCCCAAGAGAAATCGATCGATCACAAGTGATCGATAGGAGTTTCTTATCAATAGCGCGCAAGGCTCTCTGACCTGCGAGAGAAGGGTCGAGTGGCGCCGGTGGCGAGCCGGACGGTAGATGTACGTCACACCGACTCGCCCCAACTGGTCTTCACGCTCGGTAGCGAGCCAGTGTAGGGCCACCTGGCCTCACAATACGCATCTAGTGACCAATACCTCAAAAGCGCACGCTCGTTTCCGGCGCGCTCACTTCCGGCCGAATTTCCGCGGCGGTCATTCTCCGCCGCTTTCCGGGGGCTTCTGCTCAGCCGGCCGATCCCGAGGCCGGCCGTTCCGGGGCGGCCGTTTCCCGAGGGCGGGCGGCGGCGTGGGTGGCGAGGGCCTCCGCGGCGTCGGCGAACAGGTCGGCCAGACCGGACAGGGACGTCTGGATCTCGCCGTCCAGCCAGCCGATGAGGTTCTCGTTCCATCCGGCCACCAGCATCGTGGCGATGAAGTGCAGGCGCGCGTCGGCGTCGGGCGGGATGTCGTAGAACGTGCGGGCGTACTGGACGACCAGGCGGGTGTAGTCGCGGCGGGCCGCGTGCTGGCGCGCCCGCAGGACGGGGCTGGCGGCCGCCTCGACCAGCATCACGCGGATCCTGCGGGGGTCGGTGCGGCCCGTGTCCAGCGCGGCCATGGCGGCGGAGCGGACGGTCGTGCGCAGGTCGGCGCCCGGCCCGGCGGCGGCCACTCCGCGGGCGGCGGCCTCGGCGATCTCCGCGACGATCCGGTCGTGGACCTCGGTGAGCAGGGCGTCCAGGTCGGTGAAGCTCTCGTAGAAGTAGCGCGGGTTGAGGCCGGCGCGCGCGCAGACCGCGCGCAGGGACGTCCCCCGGACGCCCTCCGCCGCGAGCAGGTCGAGGGCCGCGTCCAGGAGCGCGGTGCGGCGGTCGGCGCGGCGGCGGTCGGCGGTCACGCCGCCGTACGGGCGAGAGCTCACGCCGCAATCTTGACACAGCCGTTGCCAGAACCTACTTTTCTGGCAACACGCGTAGCCAAATGGGGAGGCCCCCGTGCCCCGCTCCAGCGATCCAGAGCCCCGAGTCGACGTCCCAGAGCGCGGTGCCGGTGAAACCGCGTCACCTCCGATCAGCGAGGCCCCGAACGGTGCGCCGGACATGGCGCGCGTCTTCGCGCCGCTCATGCGCGAGCACGACTACGTCGTCGACCAGATCGACGGGGAACTCCCGTCCGGCCTCACCGGGACGCTGTACCGGATCGGCCCGGGCAAGTGGGAGGTCGGGCGGACGCTGATGCACCACCTCTTCGACGGCGACGGGATGGTCTCGCAGTTCGCGTTCGACGGACGGTCCGTGCGGTTCCGCAACCGGTACGTCCGGACGCCGCAGTTCAAGCACGGCCTGGTCTCCGCCGGGCCCGTCCGCCCGGGCGTCGGGACGCCGCTTCCCGGCGGCTTCTGGGCGAACTTCGTGAAGGGGAAGGGCCCGGCGAACCCCGCCAACACCGGCATCGCCCTGCACGCCGGCCGGCTGCTGGCCCTGTGGGAGGGCGGCCCGCCGCACCGGCTCGACCCCGACACGCTGGAGACGCTCGGCACCTACGACTTCGACGGACGGCTGCGCGGCGCGCTCAAGGCGTTCTCAGCCCACCCGAAGTGGGATCCGGTGACGGGCGAGATGTTCAACTTCGGCCAGGATCTCAGTCCGCTGCCGTCCCTGAACTGCTGGAAGGTCGACCGGCGCGGCCGGCTGCGGCGTCTCGCCCGGGTCCCGATGCCGAACATGCCGTGGAACCACGACGTGGCGCTGACGACCGAGCACATGGTCTTCGTCCTCGACCCGTACATGTTCGACCTGCGCACGATGTTCGGCGGCGGCGCGTCGGTGTTCGACGCGATCCGGCACCGTCCCGAGAAGGGGACGCGGTTCGTGCTGGTGCCGCGCGACGGCGGGCCCGCGCGGATCGTGGAGCACGAGGCGCTCGTGCACGTCCACGTGGCGAACGCCTTCGAGGACGGCGCCGACACCGTCGTCGACCTGGTGCTCTTCGACGACTTCGAAGCGATCAGGCGCGACCTGTCCGACTTCCGCGCGCGTTTCACCGACCTGCCGCCCAGCAGGCTGATGCGCTACCGGATCACCCCGGCGGGACGCGTGATCGAGACGCCGCTGTCCGACCGGCCCGGCGAGTTCCCCCAGTACGACTGGCGCCGTTCCACGCGCAGGCACCGCTACACCTACATGACGGGACGGACGGGCCCGAGCGGCGCGTACGACACCGTCCTGAAAGTCGACAACGACACCGGCCACACGCAGTCGCACGAGGCCGGACCGCACACCTACGTGGGCGAACCCATCTTCGTGCCCCGCGCGCCGGATTCCGCCGAGGACGACGGGTGGCTCCTAACCGTGGTGTACCTCGCCGCAGAGCACCGCTCGCGGCTCACCATCCTGGACGCCAGAGACCTCTCTCCGGTCGCGGCCCTCCACCTCCCGCACCACATCCCGTTCGGCTTCCACGGAACCTTCACCGCCCGCGTCGCCGACCCCGGCGCCCCCATCCCGCACCCGGACCGCCTGCCCATCCGCTGACCCGGCCCGCTGTGGCAAATCCCACGCCGCCTCGACCTGGGACAAGTCACGGTGCGTGACCGTCGTTGGGTAATGTCGGCGGCAGGATGGGGATCAGCAGACCGACGGTGGCCCAGTTGCGGGCGTTCCTGGCATTGGCCGAGTACCTGCATTTCCGTGACGCCGCCGCCGCTCTGCGCATGAGCCAGCCCGCCCTGTCCGGGGCCGTGGCGGCGCTGGAGGAAGGTCTCGGGACGCAGCTCGTCGAGCGGACGACGCGCAAGGTGCTGCTGACTCCGGCGGGGGAGCGGGTCGCGCGCCGGGCCGAGACCGTCCTGGCGGAACTCGACCGGCTGGTCGAGGAGGTCCAGGCCGTTCGCGGGATGCTCGTGGGGCCGCTCAGGGTGGGCGTCATCCCGACCGTCGCGCCGTATCTGCTGCCGGTCGTCCTCCCGAGGCTCGCCAAGGAGTTCCCCGACCTGGAACTGTCCGTCCACGAGGAGCAGACCGGCCACATCGTCGCGGAGCTGCTCGCCGGACGCCTGGACGTGGTGCTGCTGGCGCTTCCCGTGCCGGCGTCGGGCGTGACGGAGCTGCCGCTGTACGACGAGGACTTCGTGCTCGTCGCGCCGGCCGGGTTCGACCTGGGGGCCACCGAGGTCGCGCGGGAGGCGCTCAACGACCTCGACGTCCTCCTGCTGAACGAGGGCCACTGCCTGCGCGACCAGGCGCTGGACGTCTGCCGGGAGGTGGGGGCGCGCGCCGCCGCCGCCACGTACGCCACGAGCCTGGCGACGCTGGTCCAGCTCGTGTCGGGCGGCCTCGGGGTGACGCTCGTCCCCGAGACGGCGCTGCCCGTGGAGACCCGCCGGGCGCCGAACCTCGGCCTGCACCGGTTCGCCGCCCCGGCGCCGTTCCGCCGCATCGGCCTCGCCTTCCGGTCGACGTCGCCGCGCGCGGACGAGTTCGAGGCGCTCGCGGCGAGCATCCGCGCCGCCTGGGCGGAGTCGGGCATGGCGGAGTCGGGCGCCGCAGCGTCGGGCGTCGCCGGGCCGGGCGCGGCGCCCGGCATCCGCCCCGCCTGATCGTCCGGGTTAACGCCGGGGTCAAGCCGCGGCCAGGTGAGGTCAAGTCTGCGTCAGGGGACGGCCTCGCAATCGCGATGCGCGTTCGTGGGGAGGCGTGACGTCACCATGCTCGGGGGCGAGGAGGAGGCCCCATGTCCCCGAAGCTCAGCGTGGTCGTCCCGTTCCACAACACCGAGGAGTACCTCCAGGAATGCCTGGAATCGCTGGCGGGCCAGACGCTGGGCGACCTTGAAGTGATCATGGTGGACGACGGGTCCACCGACAACGGCGCCGTGATCGCCAAGGACATGTGCGGCCGGGACCCGCGGTTCCGGCTGCTCACGCGGGAGAACGAGGGCCCGGGGCCCGCCCGCAACGCGGGCGTGCGGCAGGCGAGGGGCGAGTACCTGGCGTTCGCCGACGCCGACGACGTCGTGGAGCGCGAGGCGTACGCGCGGCTGGTCGCGTCCCTGGAGCGGACCGGGTCGGACCTGGCGTCCGGGAACGTCCAGCGGATGGACGACGACCGGATCTGGCAGTCCCACCTGCACGACGGCGTGTTCACACAGTCCCGTTCGAAGACGCATGTGTCGTCCATGCCGATGCTCATGCGCGACCGGACGCCGTGGAACAAGGTGTACCGGCGTGCGTTCTGGACTCGGACCGGTCTGGAGTTCCCCCCGGGCTACTACGAGGACCCGCCTGTCACGGCGCGCGCGCACGCCCTGGCCCGTTCCGTGGACGTCCTGAGCGAGACGGTCTACTTCTGGCGCAGGCGTCCGGGGTCCATCACAGAGGACCGCTACGACTGGGACAACTTCAGCCAGCGCATGCGCTCCGCGCGGGTCGTGCGGGACGGTCTGGCCGACTACGCGCCGCAGCTCCTGAACGCCTACGACGAGCACGTCCTGATCCCCATCGAGCTTCGCGTCCTGTTCGAGGCCCTCCCCAGGACGCAGGACGAGAACCGCGGGGAACTCGTCGCCATGGGGGCGGCCCTGGCCCGGCAGGTGAGCGCGCGTGTCCTGAAGCGGCAGCCCGCGCTGACCCGCCTGCAGCTGCACCTGCTGTGCCGGCGGATGCTGCCGGAACTTCTGGAGGTGCTGCGCTTCGTCCAGCTGCGCCAGGCGGCGGACGCGCCGCGCGTGCGGCGCGGCCTGCGGCACCGCTGGTACGCCGAGTACCCGTTCTTCGAGGACGAGGACAGGGGCGTCCCGGCGCACGTGTACGACGTCACCGACGAGCTCAAACCGGTCGCGGCGATCGACCGGGCCACCTGGGCGGACGGCCGGCTGCGTCTGGAGGGCCACGCCTACGTCCGGCATCTGGACGCCTCCAGCGAGGACGGGTCCCGGATCCGGGTCTGGCTGGTCGCGGCCAACAAGCGGGGCCTCATGCGCGTCCCCGTCCGGAGGGTCCGCAGGCCGGACGTGACCGCGGGGTCGCGGCAGTCGAACGTCTCCTACGACTGGTCCGGCTTCGTCGCGGAGATCGACCCGTCGGCGCTGCGGATGTTCGGGCGCTGGCGGGACGTCGACTGGGTGCCGTGCGTCGAGATCGTCAACCGGGGGCTGCGGCGCCGGTCGACCTTCGCCGGCCCGCGGCTCACCGGGCGGCAGTGGCCGCGGGACCGGGAGTGCGCGCCGGGCGTGCTCGTCCAGGGCGTCACGGGCAGGAACCGGTTCGTGATCCAGGTGCGCCGCACGCCGGCGGCCGTCGTCGGCTGCCACCTGGAGGGCGGCGAGCTGTGGCTGGACGGCTGGACCCGCGTCCCGCTCGGGGACGAGCCGCGCGTCACCGCCACCCCGAGGGCGGGCCGGGCCACGGTGCTCGGGCCGGTCGAGCCGGTCGGCGCCGACGGGTTCCGGGCGCGGCTGCCGGTCGCCGGGCTGGCCCGGCGGCAGGGCGACTGGGAGATCGCCCTCACGGAGGGAATCCGCCCGTACCTGGACGAGGACCCCGCGGGGGCCGCCTTCCCCGTCCCCGGCGGCGAACTGGAGATCGCCAGGACGCGGCGCGGCACCCTGCGCATCGTGTCCCGCGGCCGCGTCCTCGCCGTCGAGGAGGTGTCGTGGTCGCCCGAGGGCGCCCTGCGCCTGGCGGGCACGTGCTCGGACCGGATCGGGCAGCCCGACTCGCTGATCCTCCGGCGGCGGCGGTCGAGCGAGGAGCACGCCGTCAGGCTGCACTGGGAGGACGACCGGTTCACCGCGGTGTTCTCGCCCGCGCGCATGCCGGTGCTCGGGCTGTCGCGCCCGCTGGTCTCCGGACGCTGGGACGCCCTCGCCGCCGTCGGGGGGCAGGAGCGCCCGGTGGTCGTCCGCCGCCACAGCCTCCGCGACCTGCCCGAGCCGTTCGAGGCCGGCCTGCACCGGATCACTGTCCGGGCCCAGAAGACCGACCAGTTGCAGTTGCGCGTCGAGACGGCCTTGGACGACGACGAGCGCGGAGCCTACGCGCAGAGCCGCATACGGTCCGGGCACTACCGGCGCCATCTCAACCTGCCCGTCCGTGAACTCGCCGTGTTCGACGCCTACAAGGGACGCCAGTACTCGTGCAACCCGCGCGGCATCTACGACGAGCTGCGGCGGCGCGAAACGGACCTGGAATGCGTGTGGGTCACTGAGAACGGCCAGTTCGGCAAGCCTTCCGGTGCCCGCACAGTCCTGGCCGGGACGCGGGAGCACTACGAGGCGCTCGCCCGCGCGCGCTACATCTTCGGCAACTGGTCGCAGCAGGACTGGTTCATCAAGCGCGAGGACCAGACCTACGTGCAGTGCTGGCACGGGACGCCGCTCAAGAAGCTCGGGTACGACGTCAAGCAGATGCCCTTCAAGCGCACCGAAGGCGTCGACTGGATGGAGTACGACGTCCCTCAGTGGGACCTCCTGCTCGCCCAGAACGCGTTCTCCGTGCCGCTGTTCCGGCGCGCGTTCGGCTACACCGGGGACGTCCTCGAAAGCGGCTACCCCCGCAACGACGTGCTGAGCAGCCCGCACCGCGACGAGATCGCCGCGGCGGTGCGGCGGCGGCTCGGCATCCCGGAGGGCAAGCGGGTCGTCCTGTACGCCCCGACCTGGCGGGACGACTTCCACCACGCGATCGGCAAGCGCGCGTTCCGCCTCGAATTCGAGATCGACAGGTTCCGGGCCGCGCTGGGCCGCGACCACGTCCTGCTCCTGCGGACCCACTACCTCGTCACCGACCGCCCGAGGCTGCGGCCGGGCGACTGCGTCATGGACGTCTCGGTCTACCCCGACATCTCGGAGCTGTTCCTCATCAGCGACGTGCTCGTCACCGACTACTCGTCGTCCATGTTCGACTTCGCCGTCACCGGCCGCCCGATGGTGTTCTTCACCTACGACCTGGAGCGCTACCGCGACCACGTGCGCGGCTTCTACTTCGACTTCGACGCCGAGGCGCCGGGCCCGCTGCTCGCCACCACCCAGGACGTCGTCGAGGCGCTGCGCGACCCCGCCGCGCTGGAGGCCGGGTTCCGGGACGCGCGCGCCGCGTTCGCCGCCCGGTACTGCCCGCAGGACGACGGCCACGCCGGCGCCCGCGTGCTCGACCGGGTCCTCCGCTGAGCCCCGTCCGGACCGGCGGCCCTTCCCGAGCCCGATGAAGCCCCGCAAGCCCACGAATCCCCGAAAGCCAGTACGGAGCCGCTCGTGTCCCCGCAGATCAGCATCGTCGTCCCCATCCGCAACACCGGCGGCCGCCTGGCGGAGTGCCTGGAGTCGATCGCCGGGCAGACGCTGCGCGACATCCAGGTGCTCATGGTGGAGGACACCCCCGACACCGGCGGAGCAGCCAAGGACTCCGCCACCGGTAGGGACTCCGCTGACGACACGGCCGTCGCCAAGGAGTTCGCGAGCCGCGACGACCGTTTCGTTCTGCTGCAACCCGCCCCCGGCACGTCGGCGGCCGACGCGGGCGTCGCACAGGCGAAAGGCCGCTACCTCGCCTTCGCCGACGGTGAGGACGCGGTGCCGCCCTACGCCTACGAACTGCTGGTCGGGACGCTGGACAACACCGGTTCGGACCTCGCGGGCGGAAACGTCATGTGCTTGGACGAGGAACAGGCGTGGCAGTCGCCGCTCCACAGCGACCCCTACGCGGAAACCGTGTTGTCCACGCACGTGACCCGCCATCCCGCCCTCCTGCAAGACAGGACGGTGTGGAACAAGGTCTACCGACGCTCGTTCTGGGACGCGTACGGCTTCGTGTTCGGAACCAGTGGAGACCTCCTCATCGCCATGCAGAGCCACCTGCTGGCCTCCGCCGTGGACGTGTTGGACGCGACCGTCTACTTCTGGCGGGACCGACCTGGAACGGCCTTGCGTACGCGCCCCGACCCCGCGGACATCACCGAACGCATGGCGACCCTCGCGAGGACGCGGGAATTCGTCCGTACGCATGCGCCGGACCTTCTGGCCGTCCACGACATGTACGCACTCGACCTGGACGTGCGCGAACTGATACTCGCTCTGCCCACGGCCACCTGGGAGGAGCGCGAACACCTGGTCGAGCTTGGCGCGGAGGTCGTCGCGGGCGCCGGGCGTCGCGCCACCGCCGGGCTGGAGGCGATAAGGCGGCTGGAGACCTACCTGCTCGGCGAGTGCATGGTGCCCGAACTGCTGGAGGTGCTGCGCTTCGAGGAGGACGGCCTGCGTGACGTGCCGCTGGTGTCGCGCGGCCGTCTCCGGCAGCGCTGGTACGCCCGCTACCCCTTCTTCGACGACGCCGACCGGGGCGTCCCGGAGGACGTGTACGACGTCACCGACGAGCTGGCGCTGTGGGCGGACGTGGACCGCGTGGAGTGGGACGTCGACACCCTCATCGTGGAGGGGCACGCCTACTTCGACCGGTTCGCCGTGGCGTCGGTGTCCGACTCCCGGATCCGCGTGTGGATGCGCGACGTGCGGACCGGCAAGGAGATCCGGCTGCCGGTGGAGCGCCGCTACGTCCCGGAGGTCACGGCGCGGTCCGGGCAGGCGAACGTCTCCCTGGACTGGTCGGGCTTCACGGTGCGGGTGGAGCCCGAGTACCTGCTGGACAACGACGAGTGGCGGACGGCCACCTACGAGCTGTTCGCGGAGGTGACGACGGCCGGGCGCAGGGCGGTGCAGCGGCTGACCGCGATGGCGCCGGCCGTCAGGTGGACGTCGCCGCGACAGGTGGACGAGCACGTGGCCGTCCAGCCGGCGGCAGGCGACGACGACGTGTTCGTCGTTCACGTCAAGCGCGCCAAGGCCGTCCTCACCAGGCTCAGCCTCGACGGAGACGTGCTGGTGCTGTCCGGCTGGACGCGGCGCGCGCTCGGTGCCGGAGCCGCGATGGTCGCGGTCCGCCGGCACGGGGGAGACGAGGTCCGCGGAGAGGTGACGCTGCGGCAGGCGGCCGCCCTGCGGATGGCGGAGGGCACCGGATTCGACTTCACGGCGAGACTGCCCCTGAAGTTCCTCGCCTCCGTGCCGAACACCACGCCGAACAGCACGCGGGGCACTTCGCCGTACGGCACGCACCTGCGCGACGTCATCGACTGGGACATCCGGCTGACGGGTGAAGGCGGCCCTCTGCGGCTCACCGTCGCGAGCAACGTCAAGCCCGCGCGTTTCGCGCTGCCGGAGACCGTGGGGCGCGGCCGGGAGTTCGCCGTCAGCCGCACCGCCTTCGGGAACCTGCGCGGGGTCGAGCGGAGCTTCCGTCCGGTCGTCACGGGCGCCGAATGGGACGCCAACGGACTGCTCACGCTGCGAGGCGACTTCGCCGACCCGGAGCACCGACCCGACCACTTCGTCCTGCGGCGGCGCCGTTCCGGCGACGAGCACCGCGTCCCCGTCACCTGGGAAGGCAGTGCCGCGGGGGAAGGCAGCGCCACATCGGAGGCAAGGCGGTTCACCGCCTCGTTCACCCCCGCGACGGTGTCGGTGTTCGGAACGGACCTGCCGCTGAGCAGCGGCACCTGGGACCTGGTGGCGCCCACGCGTTCTCGTGAAGTGGCCGTCGTCGTCGAACGTGAGGCCATCCCCAACCTGCCCGACCGGCACCGTGCGGGCACGCACGAATTCGAGCTTGGAGTCCACCAGATCGACGCGCTGATGCTGCACAGCAATGTCTCCCTGGAGGACGACGAGCGCGGCGGACACGCGCAGACCCTTCTCCAGCAGAGGGACTACTCCGTCTACCTACGGAACCCTCTGGCCGACATGGTGGTGTTCAGCAGCTACAACGGCTCCCAGTACAGCTGCAGCCCGAGGGCCGTCTATGAGGAACTCGTCCGCCGCGACGCCGATCTGGAATGTGTGTGGGTCTCCCAGGACGGCCAGTTCGCGGTGGATGGAAAGGCAACGACCGTCCTGGCGGGCAGCCGCGAGCACTACAGCGTCCTCGCGCGCGCTCGGTACGTCGTCGCCAACCACGCTATGCCGCCCTGGTTCTTCAAGCGGACAGGGCAGGTCTACCTCCAGACGTGGCACGGCACCCCGTTGAAGCGCCTCGCCTACGACCTGCAAGACATGCCGTACCAGCGCACCGAGCGGCTGGACTGGATGGAGGAGGATGTGCCGCGATGGGATCTCCTGCTGTCCTCCAGCCCGTACGCCACCCAGGTCATGCGGCGGGCCTTCCGGTACGAGGGCGAGGTCCTGGAGACGGGGTTCCCGCGCAACGACATCCTCAGCACGCCCGAGTGGGAACGCATCGGAACCCGGGTCCGAAAGCGCCTCGGGATACCGCAGGGCAAGAAAGTCGTCCTCTACGCGCCGACATGGCGGGACGACAGGCATCACGCAGAAGGCAAGCATGGTTTCTCGCTGGAGCTGGACGTGGAGACCATGCGACAAGCCCTGGGGGACGACCACGTCCTGCTCCTGCGGACCCACCACCTCATCACCGACCGGGACCGGGTCGCTGCTGTTCAGCACGCAGGGGGCGACGCAGGCCCCTTCGTCATCGACGTGTCCCGGTACCCCGACATCGCTGAGCTGTACATGGCCGCCGACGTCCTCGTCACGGATTATTCGTCCGCCATGTTCGACTACGCGATTCTGGGGCGTCCCATCGTCCTCTACACCTACGACCTGGACTGGTACCGCGACCACGTGCGCGGCTTCTACTTCGACCTGGAGGCAGAAGCGCCCGGTCCGGTCGTGCGGACGTCGGCGGATGCCGCCGAGGCGGTCAGGGCGGCGTCCGGGAGCGAACAGCGCTACGCGGACGCCTACGACCACTTCTTCGTGAAGTACTGCCCGCACGACGACGGCCAGGCAGCGTCCAGGGTGGTCGACCGCCTCTTCGGCAAGTCCTGACGCAGGGGAGCCCGCCGTTCAGCCCGGACGGCGGGCCCTCGCGAACAGCCAGACGCCAGGCCACGAGGCGACCGGCAAGCACCGCTCCAGCGAGGCGGACAGGCGCAGCGCCTCGTTGGCGAGCGGATGCAGCGGAGCCAGATCCTCGCGCCGCACCGTCCGGTTCCTGAGCAGACGCAGGAGCGGACGGTGCAGGACGCCCCTGCTCCACACGCGCTCCAGCACCAGCCCCGCGCCCTCCAGAAGTTCGGCCAGCGTGCGGCGAGAGTAGCGGCGGACACGCCCGAGAGCCACGTCCTGCGCCGACCACAGAGCCATGTCGCAGGGCACGGACACCAGCGCCGTCCCACCCGGCCGCAGCACCCGCGCGACCTCCGCGGCCGCCAGCTCGTCGTCCTCCACATGCTCGAACACGTCGAGAGCCAGCGCCAGGTCGTACTCGCACGCCGGCAGCGGCAGGTAGCGCGCGTCGCCCTCGTAGGCCTCGACACCGTAGGCGCGGGCCAGCGCGACGGCGTCCGGACTCAGGTCGATCGCGGTGGCGCTCCACCCGTGGTCGGCCAGTACACGGCAGGACGCGCCGGACGCGGCGCCGATGTCGACGGCCGTCCCGGGCACGCTGAACCGCAGCAGTTCCGCGGAAAGGATCTCGCGGCGCTCGCGGTACCACCAGTTGTCGTTCTCGATCCGCGCGATCCGCTGGAGCTCGGTGGTGTCCACCGGACAAGCCGACCGCACCCGCGGCGGCGCGTTCCACCGACGCCGCCGCGCGGGCACGGATCGTTGACGCCGGCTTGACCCCGTCCCGGCGCTGCGCGCCGGTCAGCGCTTCTTGCGGCGGCGTACGAGGAAGCGGACGGCCAGCAGGACGGCGACCAGGCCGCCGACCGCGGGGACGGCCCGCTTGGCGATCGACGGGCCCGCGAACTCCAGCAGGTCGATCGCGTCGTCCTTCTCCGGCGTCGCGGCGGCCACGCCCGTCTCCGCCTCCAGCTCCGGCTCGGCGGCCTTCTCAGGGCTCTCCGGGGTGACGGCGGGCGCGTCCGTGGGCGCCACGGCAGCGGTCGCAGGTGTGTCGGCGGTGGCCTCGGCGGGCCTCTCGGCGGGCTTCGCGGCGGGTTCTGCGGCGGGTTCCGCGGCGGGTTCCGCGGGGGCCGCCGGGGCCTCGGCGGCGGTCTGCCCGGGGCCCTCCAGCTCGGCGGCCAGCTGCTTCGCGAACCGCGAAATGATCTTTGAGCCGACCTCGGACAGGATGTTGCGGCCGAACTGCGCCGGGCGGCCCGTCACGTTCAGCTTGGTGTGGACGGTCACGCGGGTGGTGCCGTCCTCCCCGTGCAGCCTCGCCTGGACGGTCGCCGCCGCCGTCCCGGACCCGCGGGCCTCCTTGGCGGACGCCTCCATCGTGACGACGCGGGACGACTCGTCCGCAGAGACGATCCGCGCGGTGCCGCGGTAGGTGATGGTCATCGCGCCGACCTTCACCTTCATCCGGCCCGAGTACTCCTCGCCGTCGACCGAGTCGAGCGTCGCGCCCGGCATGCAGGCCGCGACGCGCTCCACGTCGAGCAGCACCGACCAGGCCTGATCCACCGGCACGGGGACGGTGAAATCGTGGTCGAGCTCCATGATCAGTGTCCTTATCGTCCGGAGACCTCGCCCCGACCCTACGGCGGCCGCCCGTCGCGTCGCCAGTGGGGCCCCGGGCACCTCGGGTACGCCTCAGGCTCCCGGTACCCCGCCCCGCAGTGATCATGCGGCACCGCGGAGCACGCGGCGGCGGGGCGCACGCGGCCGGGTGCCGGGGCGACGGTGCCCGGCCGCGTGTTCCCCCCCCCGAGCGGGCCGTCAGCCCGCGGCGGCCGCCAGCGCGCGCGCCGTCAGCACCGTCGCCAGGTGGGCCCGGTACTCCGACGATCCGTGCAGGTCCGTGGGCGGCTCCGTGCCGGCCGCGGCCTGCGCGGCGGCCGTCCGGAAGGCGTCCTGCGACGCCGGCCCCCCTCTGACGGCGGTCTCCACCGCGCTCGCCCTGACAGGTGCCGGGCCCATGTTCGTCAGCGCGACCCGGGCCTCCTCGATGCCGTCACCGTTGCGGTGCACGGCGCACGCGACCGCGACGATCGCCCATGCCTGCGCGGTCCGGTGGAACTTCTCGTAGTGGACGCCCCAGCCCGCACCCAGCTTCGGCACGCGCACGCCCACGAGCAGTTCGTCCGGCTCCATCGCCGACGTCATCCAGTCGACGAAGAACTCCGACGCGGGGATCTCCCTCTCGCCGCGCGAGGACCGGACGAGGAGAACCGCGTCCAGCGCGAGCGCGACGGCGGGCAGGTCGCCCGCCGGGTCCGCGTGGGCGAGCGACCCGCCGAAGGTGCCGCGGTGCCGGACCGCCGGGTCGGCGACGGTCTCCGTCGCCTGCACGATCAGCGGGACGTGCTCGCGCACCAGCGGATCGCGGATCACCTGGTGGTGCGTCGCCATGGCGCCGATGAACAGCGAGTCGCCCTCGTCGCGGATCTCCCGGAGCGCGCCGAGCCGGTCCAGGTCGATCAGCGCGTCGGGGTAGGCGAGCCGCAGCCGCAGCAGCGGCATCAGGCTCTGCCCTCCCGCCAGCACCTTGGCGTCCTCGCCCCCGTCGGCCAGCGCCTGGACGGCGTCGTCCACCGAGGCGGGACGGACGTAGTCGAACGTCGCGGGGATCACTGGTCACCTCCGGCCGAGCCGAGTCCGCCGCCCGCGCCCGGTTCCGCGGCCGCCGGCTTCTCCTCCGCGCGCATCGCGCGCCACACGCGTTCGGGTGTGCACGGCATCCGCACGTCGTGCACCCCGTAGGGGCGCAGCGCGTCCACGATCGCGTTGACGACCGCCGGGGTCGAGGCGATCGTCCCCGCCTCGCCGACGCCCTTCACGCCCATCGGGTTGGACGTCGCGGGCGTCTCGGTGCGGTCGGTCGTGAACGTCGGCAGGTCCGCGGCCGACGGAACCAGGTAGTCGGCCATCGTGGTCGTCGTCAGGTTGCCGTCCGCGTCGTACACGGCCTCTTCGTAGAGGGCCTGGGCGATGCCCTGCGCCAGCCCGCCGTGGACCTGCCCCTCCACGATGAGCGGATTCACGACCTTTCCTACGTCGTCCACCGCCACGTACTTGCGGAGCTTCACCATCCCGGTCTCGGTGTCGACCTCGGCTGCGCACAGGTGCGTGCCGTGCGGGAAGGAGAAGTTCTCCGGGTCGAACGTGGCGTCGGAGTCCAGCGAGGGTTCGATGCCGTCCGGCAGGTCGTGCGCGGCGAACGCGGCCAGCGCGACCTCCTGGATCGTCTTGCCCTCCTCCTGGACGCCGCGGACGCTGAACCGCCCACCGGAGAACTCCAGGTCCTGCTCGGACGCCTCCAGCAGATGCGCGGCGACCTTGCGGGCCTTGTCCACCACCTTCTCGCAGGCGGAGAACAGCGCGACACCTCCCACGGTCAGGGAACGGGACCCGTAGGTGTCCATCCCCTTGGGCGAGATGGCGGTGTCGCCGTGCAGGACCTTCACGTCCTCGAAAGGCACGCCGAGCCGGTCGGCGGTGATCTGCGCCCACGCCGTCGCGTGGCCCTGCCCATGCGGGGACGAACCTGTGACCACCTCGACCTTGCCGGACGGCAGAACCCGCACCGACGCGTGCTCCCAGCCACCGGCGCCATACGACAGCGACCCGAGGACCCGGGACGGGGCGAGACCGCACATCTCCGTGAATGTGGACACCCCGATGCCCAGCTGCACAGGATCGCGCCGTTCCCGCCTGTCCGCCTGTTCCGCACGGAGCTTGTCGTACTCGAACAGCTCCAGCGCCTTGTCGGTCGCCGCCTCGTAGTTGCCGGTGTCGTACGTGAGGCCCGCGATCGTCTCGTACGGGAACTCCTCATGCGCGATCCAGTTGCGGCGCCGTACCTCGATGGGGTCGATGCCCAGTTCGTGGGCCAGTTCGTCCATCATCCGCTCGATGGCGAAGGTGGCCTCTGGGCGGCCCGCACCCCGGTAGGCGTCCGTGGGCGTCTTGGTGGTGAAGACCCCCGTGCAGGTGAACGACAGTGCGTCCATCTTGTAGATGCCGTTGAACATGAAGGCGCCCAGCAGCGGGATGCCGGGGGTGACCAGCATCAGGTACGCGCCCATGTCGGCCAGCAGCTCGACCTTCAGACCGCGGATCCGGCCGTCGCGCTCGGCGGCGAGCGTGAGCCGCTGGATCTGGTCGCGGCCGTGGTGGACGGTCATGTTGCCCTCGCTGCGGGTCTCCGTCCACTTGACCGGACGGCCCAGCCTGCGGGCGAGCAGCAGCGCGAGGACCTCCTCCCCGTACACCTGGAGCTTGGAGCCGAAGCCGCCGCCGACGTCCGGCGCGACGACCCGGATCCGGTGCTCGGGGATCTCTGTGACCGTGGCCAGCATCAACCGCAGGATGTGCGGGATCTGGGTGGCCGAGTACAGCGTGAACTCGTCGCCCTCGGGGACGCACAGCACCGACCGCGGCTCCATGGCCGTCGGGATGAGCCTCTGCTGGACGAAGCGGCGCTCCAGCACGACCGGCGCGTCCCGCATCGCGGCGTCGAGATCCCCGTTCTCGAACACCCACGTGTAGGACTTGTTCGTGCCGAGGTCCTCGTGCACCAGATCGGCGCCGTCGGCTATGGCCGCCTCCATGTCCACGACGGCGGACAGCGGCTCGTAGTCGACGTCTATCTCCTCCAGGGCGTCGATGGCCGCGGCCTTGTCACGGGCTACGACGCATGCGACGGGCTCACCGACGTAGCGGACCTCGTCCACCGCCATGGGCGGATGGGCCGGATGCTTCATGTCCTCGGTCACGACCCACGCGCAGGGCAGCGAACCCTGTTCCGCTGCGAAGTCCTGGCCGCTGAACACGGCGACGACTCCGGGACGTTCCTTCGCAGGCGCCGTGGCGACCCCGGTGATCCGGGCGTGGGCGAACGGGCTGCGCAGGAACGCCACGTGCAGCGTCCCCGCCGGGGTCATGTTGTCGGTCCACCGCGTCCGGCCCGTGATGAGCCGCGCGTCCTCCGACCGCTTGCGCGGGGTGCCGACCTCCTGCACGGTCACGGCGTCACCTCCTGCCGGCCGGGCTCGCGCATATCGCTCGCCGCCCGCCGCACGGCCTTGACGATGTTCTGGTAACCGGTGCACCTGCACAGGTTCCCTTCGAGCCCCTCCCGCACCTCGTCCTCGGACGGGTCGGGGTTGTCCCTCAGCAGGTCGAGCGACGCCATGATCATGCCGGGCGTGCAGTAACCGCACTGCAGCGCGTGCTCCTCGTGGAAGGCGCGCTGCATCGGGTGCGTCCCGCCGTCGACGCCGAGCCCCTCGACTGTCGTCACGTCATGGCCGTCCGCCTGGACGGCGAGCACGGAGCAGCTCTTCACGCTCATCCCGTCCATCAGGACGGTGCAGGCTCCGCAGTTGCTGGTGTCGCACCCGACCGGGGTCCCGACCTTTCCCAGCCGTTCGCGCAGATATTGGACGAGAAGGAGGCGCGGCTCGACGTCGTCTTCGTACGTCGCTCCGTCGACCTCCACACGGATACGTGGCATGCGGGTTCTCCCAGGGACGTCTCGGGGTGGACAGCAAGAGAGACGCCCCTGGGAGGAGCGCGCTGATCCGGCCACGTCATCGGGGCCACCTCCGTGGAAGGCGACCCTACGAACCTATGCCGGGGTTGAATGCCGTACTAGTCCCCGGCGTCGCTTATTTACCGACGTCTGGGGGACTGATGGCCGCTAGTGCACGCGGAGCAGAACCGGCCAGGTCTTCGGCCCGACGATCCCGTCGTCGTCGACGCCGCCCCACCGCTGCACGGCCTTCACGGCCTTCTCGGTCGCGTCGTCGAACTTGCCGGTCATGCCCACCTCGGGGTGACTGCGCGCCAGCAGCAGCCCCTGAAGGGTCTCCACGTGTTCCCCGGAGTCGCCCTTGTTCAGCTCCGGCAGCTTCTTCACCATGTCCTCCGTCCAGTTGCCCCCGCCGTAGGCGGGCCGTCCGTAACCAGCGATGACACTGGAGTCCCTTACGCGGCGCCTCACCGAGTCGCTCGTGTTGCCCTCGATCGTCTGCAACCGCCCGCCGCCGAGGACCTTCTCGACGACGCCGACATGGTCGATCGCGCCGACGCTATTGGTCGCGCCCCAGTCGAAGAACACGATGTCGCCGGGCTTGGCCTGGTTGACACTCGCGGCCGTCCCGCTGTGCCAGCGCCCGGCCTTCTGGAAGTCCTGCGCGTGCCACACGGTGTAGGCGCGGTCCCCGCCGGGCAGGACGGCGCTCGCGTTGTCGCTGTGGCGCGCCCAGTAGGTGACGGCCATGTCGCACCAGGACGCCTTGAGGAACTCGCTTCCGTGCCTGGAGGCGTACTCCCGGGTGATGGTGTTCGGGCGGCCCGCCATGCCGAGCGACCTGCGAGCCTCGGCGATCATTCCCGCGGCGCTCATGCCGGGCCCTCCGGTCCGGTCTCCGCCTGCTCGGCCCCGTCCTGAAGGGTTCGGTCCTGCCCGCGGAAGATCCCGTCGGCGTCGGGTTCGCCGTACAGCTCCCGGAGGATCTGCTCCTCGTCGGGTTCGGTGGCCCGGTGGACGTCCGGATTAACGTCCACCTCGTCCATGTGGGTCGCTTCGGCGGTGTCTGTTTCTTTCTGGGGGGTCACGTTGTTCTCCGCAGCGTCGGAGTGTCCGATCGGTCGGAGCCTCCTCCGTTCCGTGAGCGGCTCCGGGCCGACCGTAATGGGAACAACCCAACTTTCTCCGGATTTTGGGCGAAAACACGCGTTCGCTGGATTTCCGCCGTTCACCAGCGAAGACGGCCGATCAGCCGGAGCGCGCCTTCCGCGACCGGTCCCCTCCGGAAGAGCCGGCGACGACCGGGAGCGCTCCACCCCGGAAGGGCGAAGGCGCGGACCGGCGCAGGCGGTCGATCCGCAGCGCTGCCCTCGCGCCGCCGATCACGCCGAGCGGACGCGGCGCACGACGGGCGATGGCGTTCTGAGCAGGAGATATTCGCCGTTTCCGGGGTACGGGCCGCCTATGTTCTTCTTTTTCTCTTCCCGCCTGGGTTGTCTGGGGTCGTTCCTCGTGACCCTGGTGCTCACGTGGGTCGTCTACATCTTCCTCAGCCGCTGAGCCCGCACCGCGGGACGAGGCCCGCCGAGTCTGCCGAGAGGCGGGGTTCGCCGAGGGCCGCGGGGACCTCCGCCGAGCGGATTCCGGTCGACTCTGGGTGATCAGCTTGACAAGGTTCGGTTACCGAGTGTCTCCTTGTGTGCGTGACGAAGCGCGCGCAGACTGACAGCCCCGTGGCCCTGAGCCTCGTGGCCAGCGCGCTGTGTCCTTCGTGTTGTCGCTGATCTCCGTTCCGGGTGATCGTCGCTCCCGCTGACGGTCCCCTTTTCCAGCCGGCACATCTGCACGAAGGACTTCCCATGGACCTTTCCGTGGTTCCCGATCTCACCATGCGCGGCCAGGACGATCCGCACGGCCGCGACACCGCCGTCCGTCCCGCGACCGTCGGGCAGCTCGCCGCCCGCGTCCGCGACCTCGCCGGATGCCCCGGCGAGTGGTGGCGGCTCCTCGGGTTCGACCCCGCGGGGCCGGTGCACGTCCCGCTGGACGGCCAGACCTGGCTGACCACCTGGCCGCCCGGCCCCGGCGGGACGATCCACGCCCAGGTCAGCACCCTGATCGCGGGCGAGCTGGCGGAGGTGACGATCACCGCGCGCGGCGTCACCGAGCGTCCACTCCGGGCCAACCGGGTCCGCGTGCACGGCGGGGCGCACGCGCTGACTAATCCGGGCCCGGCGTTCGCGGTCAGCCTGCACGCCGGCGCAGGACGTCCTTGGGGCCTCCCGTCCACGTGACCACGAGCTTGCCGGAGCGCAGGGCGGCCCGTCCGTCGAGCCGGTCGCGGGAGCCGTTCGCACAGCTCAGCTTGATCCGCCCCTTCGCGTCCACGGTGCCGGTGCAGAAGCCCGGCGAGTTGAGCGCGGCGGCGCCCCGGTAGAGGAAGAGCGCCACGCGCCGCGAACCGGACCCCGCCGTCCAGGTGCCGTCCAGCTGCGACTTCTTCTCCGCACCGGGCCGTACCCCGTTCAGGACCGGCGGGGTCGGACGCGCCGTCGGCGCGGACGGCGAGGGCCGCGCGGACTCGGGCTCGCCCGAACCGCCGCAGCCGGCCAGCGAGGCGGCGAGCAGCGCGGTGAGGGGCATGCACAGCGTGGCCACGGCCGGCCGCATGGGTCCTCCAGGGAATGAGAGCGCGCGGCGGGCCCCGGGGGATTAGGCCCGCCGCGCGTGCACGGGTCCGCGCGGGGCGGCCCGGACCGCCCGGACGCCCCACGCAAGATCACACCAATAGAAACCCGTGCGTTTTTCACGTCAAGGGAGTCGGGGACCTCCGGCCGCATCCGGTCAGCGGGCGGGCCGGGAGGGGCATGGCCGGCTCCGGGGCGCCGGGCTCCCGTACCGTGCAGGTAATGCCAGGTCAGCCGGGGTCGTCGGCCAGGTAAGGGGAGGCGGCCTCGCGGCCGACGAGGGGGAGCAGCGCGAAATAGGTCAGGGAGGGCAGCAGCGACGGCAGCTCCTCCGCCTCGCCCGTCTCCATCTGGACGTGGATCGCGCTGTAGATGCCGCCCACGAGCGCGTCCACCACCGGGACCGGAACGGGCGCCAGGGACGGGTCGGTGAAGAAGGCGCGGAACCGGGCGAGGTTGTCGATGCGCGCCTGCCTGACCTGCGGGCCCGCCGCGTTCACCTCCACCAGCGACGCCCGCGCGAACCGCGGCTCCCGGGCGAGGGCGGCGAGGAGCGCGCGCAGCCCCGCGTGGATGCCGTCCGGCCAGGACGGCGCGGCCTCGTAGGCCTCCGTCATGCGGCGGAGCAGGATGTCCATGCCGCGCTGGTAGGCGGCGAGGAAGCAGTCGTCCAGGTCGGAGAAGTGCGCGTAGAACGTCTTCTTCGTGACGCCCGCGCCCTCGGTGACCCCGCTGATCGTCGTGTGCGCGAAGCCCCGCTCCGAGACGACGTGGACGAACGCGTCGATCAGCCGCTCCCGCTGGATCCCGGCGACGGTCTCGGGGGAGAGCCCGTGGCGGCCCGGCTTGATGGCGCGGCCCGGGTCCAGCGCGGACCGGGAGCCGGGCAGCGCGTCGGCGCACCCCGTCTCCGGTGTCCCGGCCTTCCCCGCCATCGGCCCTCGATCCGTCACCTGCCGTCGAGGTCACATTACTTGGCGTTCCCCGCGCGGGGGGAAGCCCCGGGCCGTGCGGCGCGGGTCACAGCCGTCCGGCGGCGTCCAGCGCGTCAGCGCAGGTGGCGGCGCCGCGAGCGGGTCAGCACCCGGACGGTCCCGACGAGCCCCAGCCCGATCAGCACGATCGGGACCATCGCCGCCACGGGCAGGACGTCCCCGTCCGTCAGGCCGTCCGCGAGGAACACCCCGGCCAGGGCGAGGAAGAACAGCCCCGTCACGGGCCCCGCCGGATCGAACCGGAACCGCTTCCCGCCCGCCGCCTTCTTACCGGCCATCTCCCTGCCCGCCCTCATTCGCTGTGGTCCGTCTCGCTGGAACCCGTTCCACGGGCCTGCCCGCGCTCAGACACGGTGCACGTCCACGTCTCCGAGCTTGCCGCGGATCCGCAGGACGATCACCGGCGGGTTCGCGGCGTGCCCGACCTCCGGTTCCAGGGTCCGCACGACCTTGGCGGCGGGCCCGCTCGTCGTCCGGTGGTCGATCCGCACGTCGCCGAGACCGATCCGCGCGTCGACCAGCACCCGGGCGGTGGGCGGCACCGCGACCTCCAGGCCCCCGAGCCCGACCTCCGCGTTGATCGTGACCCGCTGGCCGGCCGCGACCGGCAGCGCGGTGAGGTCGAGGTCGCCCTGCCCGACGCCGACCTTGTACACCCGGCCGATCTGCGAGGTGTCCGTGGGACGCCAGTCGATCTCCCCGTACTCGGCGTTGCGCGGGACGTCGCCCGCGACCGAGGTGGTGAGCATGGCGAGGGTCAGGACGGTCCCGGCCGTCGCGAGGCCGCCCGTCCGGAACCAGCCGCCGACGACGAGGCCGAGCCCGAGGACGGCGAGCGCGGGCGCCATGACGATCAGCCAGGAGTCCGGGGCGGGGTAGGCCCTGGACACCGGGATCAGCGCGGCGCCGGCGGCCATGGCCGCGAGCAGCGTGATCGCCGCCACCGGCGACGTCCTGCCGCCGCAGCCGTGCTCGGCCGGCGCCGCGGGCGCCGTGGTCGCGGTGGCGGAGGGTGCCGCGGCGCCGGGCGCGTCCGTCCACGCGGTCGAGTAGGCGGCGAGATCGATCATGCCGTCGGGAAGCCCGCCGCGCCGGGACGAGCCGGCCCCGTCGACAGGCCCGTGCCCGCTCGCGGAGACGTCCTTGCCGAGCGACACGCCGCCGGTGGACGCGGTCTCCGCCCGAGTCCACTCAGCGGAGGGCTCCGGCGCGTGCCCGGTGATCCGTTCGGGGACGGTCCGCGCCACGGACACGAGGTCCACGCCACGCGAGTGCGCGACCAGCAGCACCAGCCCGACCACCACCAGAGGCGCGATGGCGTCCGTGGGGACCCCGCCGAAGAGGCTGAACGCGACGCCCACGCACAGCAGCGCGCCGAGGATCGTCAGGACGGCCTGCCCGTCGAACCACCGCTTGAGCCACTGCTCGGCGAGCGACGACTCACCCGGGCTCGCCGGCATCAGCAACGCCGCCACGATGTAAAGGAAGATCCCCTGCCCGTGCGCGAGCGCGAGGATCGCGAACCCGACGCGGAACACGACCGGGTCGATGCCGGTATAGCGGGCGAGCCCCGTGCACACGCCGGCGAGCACCTTCCGCTCGGCGTCCCGCGAGAGCCGCCGGTAACCGCCCGCCGCCTCCGCCCCGGCGCCCCGCTCGCCCGTGCGGGGCCCGCCCTCGCCGTGGTCTCCGGTGGCGGGACCGTCTTCGGTGAGTCCGCGCAGGTCCTCGTTCTGGCCCTCTTTCTCGCCCATGCCAGTCATGGTCGCCTGCCGCGCGTGATGCGCGGTATCGGGGACGTCCCTGATTCCGACCCTGAGACAGGCCCGGGGTGGGGCCCTGATGCGGAAGGCGTCCGCGCGTGTGACGATCGGTGACGTGGGAGAACCTGGGGAAGGACGGCGGTGAGCCAGGAGACGGCGGAACGGCCGGCGGCGCCGGGACCGGCGGGCGCGACGCCCCTCGGGCCGGTCCGGCTGGAACGGGCGGGCGAAGGGCGCCTCGTCGCCGGGGTGTGCCGGGGCCTGGCCGTACACCTCGGCGTGGACGTGTTCCTCGTCCGAGGCGCGTTCGTCCTGCTCACGATGGCGAGCGGGCTCGGCGTGGCCGCCTACGCCGCGTTCTGGATCCTCCTCCCCGTCCAGGAGAGGACCTCGGCGGAGGCGGCGGGGCGGCGGCGCGGCCGGGACTGGGGCCAGCTGCTCGCCTACGCGGCCGTGGCCTTCGGGCTGGCGGCGCTGCCGTGGGGCGCGGCCGGGGTCGTCCGGTGGGCGCTGTGGCCGTTCATCGTCGGCGGCGTCGGCGCCGCGATCCTGTGGCAGCAGGCCGACCGCGACCAGCGGCAGCGCTGGACGCTGCCGCTGCGCCAGAGGTGGCTGCGCAGCCTGCTCGGCCTGCTCCTCGTCGTCGGCGGCATCGGCGGTTTCGTGGCGCAGAAGGTGGAGGCCGACCAGGCGCGGTCCGTCCTCATCGCCATGCTGATCATCCTCACCGGGGTCGCGGTGATCGTGACGCCGTGGGTCGTGCGGCTCTGGCAGGACCTCGACGCCGAACGGCACGAGCGCATCCGGTCCCAGGAGCGCGCGGAGCTGGCCGCGCACATCCACGACTCGGTGCTGCACACGCTGACCCTCATCCAGCGGAACGCGCACGACACCCGCGAGGTGCAGCGGCTCGCCCGCTCCCAGGAGCGGACGCTGCGGACCTGGCTCTACCAGCCGCGCGCCGACCCCGACCAGACGTTCGCCGCCGCGATCAGGGAGGCGGCCGGAGAGGTCGAGGACGACCACAACGTCCCCATCGAGGTCGTCTGCGTGGGCGACACGGCGCTGGACGAGCCGCTCGGCGCCGCGCTGCAGGCCGCGCGGGAGGCGATGGTGAACGCCGCCAAGTACGCCGAGGCGCCCTCGGTGTCGGTGTACGCGGAGGTGGAGGGCGACGAGATCGCCGTCTTCGTCCGCGACCGGGGCAAGGGATTCGTTCTGGACCAGGTCCCGGAGGACCGGATGGGCGTCCGAGGGTCCATCATCGGACGTATGGAGCGCAACGGCGGCAAGGCCACCGTCCGCACCGCGCCGGGCGAGGGCACCGAAGTGCGCCTGGAGATCAAGAAGTCGTGAGCGCGGCCGCCGGGAGCGTTCCCCGGGGAGCATGGCATGGTGAGGCGCCGTCAGGGACGGGGCGTGGACACGAGCGGGACGTGGGCATGAGCGAGTCGTTGAAGAGGGTCGTGCTGGTCGACGACCACCAGATGTTCCGGACCGGAGTGAAGGCGGAGCTGGGCGGCGGCGTCGAGATCGTCGGGGAGGCCGGCGACGTCGACGAGGCGGTCGCGGTGATCCGCGGGACGCGGCCGGACGTGGTGCTGCTGGACGTCCACCTGCCCGGCGGCGGGGGGATCGAGGTGCTGCGGCGGCTGCACGGCTCCGTCCCGTCCAAGTTCCTCGCGCTGTCGGTGTCGGACGCGGCGGAGGACGTCATCGGCGTCGTCCGCGGCGGGGCCCGGGGCTACGTCACCAAGACGATCTCCGGGCCCGAGCTGACGGACGCGATCGGCCGGGTCGCCGACGGGGACGCGGTGTTCTCGCCCCGGCTCGCCGGGTTCGTCCTGGACGCGTTCGCCGCCACGGACGCCCCGTCCGTCGACCCGGAGCTGGACCAGATCACCCAGCGGGAGCGCGACGTGCTGCGGCTGATCGCGCGCGGCTACGCCTACAAGGAGATCGCCAAGGAGCTGTTCATCTCGGTGAAGACGGTGGAGACGCACGTCAGCAGCGTTCTGCGGAAGCTCCAGCTGTCGAACCGGCACGAGCTGTCGCGCTGGGCCGCGGCCCGCCGCCTCGTGTAGCGGGGGAATGCTCTGCCCGGGCGCGCTCGGAAGTAAACGTTTTCACCGCAGTTGTGAGCAAATCGTAATCACGGGTAGCCGTCCATCATGATCACGGCCACCCTGCGGTGTGGAACAGTCGCTCCCCATGACCTATCCCCCACCCGGGCCCGCGCAGCCGGGCCCCCAGGCCCCCTATCCGCCCCCGCCGATGCCTTCGCCGCCGATGCCGGGCGAGCACGGACCCGGCTCCCCGCACGGGTCCAATGCCGACAAGACCAACGGGCTGGCGATCGCCGCGTTCGTGACCGGCCTCCTCGGATGCTTCGGCGTCGTCGGCCTCGTCCTCGGAGCCGTCTCGCTCAGCCAGATGGCGAAGAAGGGCGGCAAGGGCCGCGGCCTCGCGATCGCCGGGATCGTCCTGTCCTGCCTGTGGATCGTGGGCGGCATCGCCGTCTTCGCGCTGAGCGGGGACGGTTCGTCCGACGGCGCCGGGGCCGCGCCCAAGGTGACCCAGACCAAGCCCAAAGAGGTGGACGCCAAGAAGATGAAGGTCGGCGACTGCATCAACGACAACTCGGGCGCCACCAGCTCCGCGACCGAGGCGCCGGTCGAGGTGGAGAGCGTCAAGATCGTGCCCTGCGCGGGTCCGCACGACGGCGAGGTGATGGCCGTCTTCCGGCTGAAAGGGTTCGTCATTCCGCCCGAGGCGCGTCTCCAGCAGCTCGCCCTGAACGGGTGCAAGCTCCGCACGCAGGCGCGGATCAACCGCGACCCGGCCGCGCGGGGCATCGCGAACTCCTACTACTACCCGACGGCCGACTCGTGGAAGTCCGGCGACCGCACCGTGACCTGCGTCGCCGTGGCCGCCGCGGACGGCAAGAAGCTCACCCGGCCGCTGCACCGCTGACGTTCCCGGCTCACGCTGGGCGGCCGGCCCGCCGCCCGGTCCCGGAACCGAAGCTCCCCGGTTCTCCCGGTTCTCTGCGCCGCCTCCGTCCGTATCGGCTTCTCCGAGACCGAGGCCTTCCCGGCGCCTTCCCGCCACCCGGACCCGCTCACGCGCGCGACGCGCGCAGGCCGTCGACCACCATGCCGGCGACGTGTTCGACCGTGGACACTCCCGTCTCCATCGTCGGGCTGCCGCTGCTGCACACCGCGATGAGGAAGTCGTGGTCGTTCCCGCTGACGCGGCCGATGCTGTCGATCGTCCAGCCGTGGCCCTGGAAGCGGAGCGGCACCCAGCCGTTCTTCAGCGCCACCCTCTCTCCCGGGCGCGCCGTCGCGCTGATGCCCCACGCCTGCTCGTCCAGTACCGATCCCATCAGGCCGAGGACGTACCGGCGGCCGCGCGCCTTCAACGGGCTCTCGTCCGAAGCCAGGCTCGTCAACAGGCGCACCTGATCGGAAGGGCTCGTCCAGGACGAACCCCAGGAGGTGGGGAACGGCTTCGTGTGCTCCAGCCCGAAAGCCCTGTTCGTCCTCGCGACGCCCGCGCCGTAACCGGCCTCGGCGTACAGGGCGTCCGCCGCCGCGTTGTCGCTCTCCCTGATCATCGTCCCGGCCAGCGCACGCTCAGTGCCGTCCAGCCCACGGCCCTCGGCCTGCCGCCGCAGCAGGAGGCTCGCCAGGATGTCGACCTTCATGACGCTGGCGGCGACGAACCGCCCGTCCTGGTTCTCGCCGAACGACATCCCCGTCCTGAGGTCCGTCACCATCACCCCCGCGCGGCCTGGACGTTTCCGTATATAGGCGCGCACGTCGCGGCGCAGTGTCCCGGAGTCGAACGGGCGGAGCGCCAGCCGGACCGCGGACACGTCCCGCCCCGCCGCCTGTCCGGCGTTCGTGACGACACCGCCCCCGCGCGGCGCCCCGTCCGCCATGAACCAGTAGGCGGCCGAACCCGCCCCGCTGCCCGCCACGAGGGCGAGCACGATCAGCTGACGCCGCATCAATTCCCCCGAATGTCATGCGACCCGAACGAACGTCCAACCCGAACCGGCAAGCACCCGAGACGAGCGCACGCGCCCCGGGCGGCCGTGCGTAGGCGCCCGGCCGTGCGTAGACCCGCGGCCGTGCAGCCATTGATGGGCGTGCGTCACCCGCCAGGTGCGCCTGGCCCTGGTCGTGCCCGCTGGTTCCCGGTGCCCGGGCCACGCGCCCGGGTGGCGTGCGGGCCTGGGGCAGGTGCGCCTAGAGGGCGCCTGGCAGGCGGGCCGGGCAGCCTGGTTCGCAGCGCTCGGAATGCCGCGCCACCCGGTGCGCGTAGGCGTCTAGGCGGCGGCGGAGGACGGCGCTGGTGAGCGGTCCGGTGCCCGGGAAGCCGTCCACCTCGCCGCGCCAGCGGATCAGCGTGCCCGCGAAGTGCGGCTCCAGCGTGATGTCCGCGCGAAGGCGCCGCTCCGGATGGCCGGCCAGCGCGATGTAGCCGTAGTGCCGTGGTGGATCCCAGGCCACGACCTCCTCGCGCCACGACCGGACGTACCGGACGGCCCCGAGTCCGTTCGGGTGCTCCTGGCCGGCGGACTCCCGCCGCACCCGGGTCCAGAAACCGCCCCACTCGTCCCATGCCTCCGGCACGCACAGGTGCTTGAAGATCACCTCAGGCGCGGCGGCGGATGTGGCGGTGGCCTCGATCTCACGCGGCATGACGACCCCCCGAGTTCTGTCACATGGGGTACATGCCCGCTCGGAAGCCGATTACGGCTTGTAAGGGACTGTATTTGCTAAGTGACCGAGACTTGAGCGGCCTGACCGCTTCGGTGAGCCTTTGCGAGGGCGGCGCATTACCTGCGGGTCCGGTGTCGGGACGCTCAGGCGGTGTCGATGACCTGGAAGGACTCGGCGAGACGTCCCTCGGGCAGCCCCGCGGCGGCGGCGTTGGCCCCGAGCCAGCCGCGCAGCATCTCCGGCAGGCCGTCCCCCATGTGCGCGGTCTGGCTGGCGTGCGCCCGCAGCGCGTTCACCTTCCGGTCGAACTGGCCGGTGATGTCGACGTAGTGGTTGACGACCGGGCCGCCGGACAGCCACACCTCGCGCGCCGTCCACGCCTCCAGGCCCTCGTCGGCGAGCAGCTCCGGGTAGGCGTAGGGGTTGCGGGCGTCGGGGTAGACGGCGTCGAGCGCGGCCGCGCCGACCGCCCGGTGGTCGGGGTGGCTCGGGTAGATCCGCTCGTAGTTGCGCTCGGGGCTCGGCATCAGCACCCGGTCCGGGCGCACCTGCCGGATCACGCGGGCGATGTCGCGGCGCAGGCCGAAGCCCGTCTCGACCCGCCCGTCCGGGTAGCCGAGGAACCGGACGTCGCCGACCCCCACGCACTTGGCCGCGGCGCGCTGCTCCTCGCGGCGCAGAACGGCCATCTCCTCGCGGGTGACGCCGTCGTCGAAGCCTCCCGCGTCGCCGTCGGTGACCATGAGGTAGACGACCTCGATGCCGCGGTCCGTCCAGCCCGCGACCGTGCCGGCCGCGCCGAAGTCGACGTCGTCGGGGTGCGCCATCACGACGAGGATCCGCTGCAGCTCGCTGTCGTCCAGAACGTTGGTCACATCTTCAACCATAAGGTCGGCGAACCGTTCCGGCATCCCCGGAGATCGTTCTTTCGGCGAACGCCCCGGTGCGCCGGACGGCCGCGCGCCCGCGCCGGGGGGATCGGGCCCGCGCGGCGGGGCGGGAGGCGACCCCGGCTCAGAAGGTGAGGAGGGCCGACAGCAGGCGCTCCTGGAACCGCGCCACGTCGCTGCCCACGGCCACCTTCACGGGACGGCGGGTGTCCTCGGCGGGCAGCGAGCGGGCGTCCCACACGGTCGTCCCGCGCGTCAGCTCGCCCCGCAGCTCCACCCGGACCGGACGCTGGACGTACTCGCCGAGGTCCGGGTCGACGATCAGCATCGCGGCGAGGGCGTCGTGGATGACGGCGCCCCGGCGCTTGAGGGTGGGGGTGTAGGCGTCCGCGTAGAACTCCAGGATGTTCGCGGCGAACCGGGCGACGGGGGTGTCGTGCGCGGCCAGCCCGTCCAGCCAGTCGTCGTGGACGGCGGTCGGGTGCGTGGCGTCCAGCGGCACCAGGACGATCGGCCAGTCCGCCGCGAACACCAGGTCGGCGGCCTCGGGGTCGTGCCAGATGTTCGCCTCGGCGTGCGTGGTGATGTTGCCCGGGTGGTCGAACGCGCCGCCCATCACCACGACCTCGCGGATCAGCGACGGCAGCTCGCCGTCCAGCAGCAGGGCCGAGCCGAGGTTGGTCAGCGGGCCCGTCGCGAGCAGGGTCAGCTCGCCGGGCATCGCGCGGGCCAGCCGGACGATCTGCGCGGCGGCGGGCTCGGCGACCGGGCGCCCCGCGGGCTCGGGAAGGCGCGTGTCGCCGAGGCCGTCGGTGCCGTGCCAGTCCAGCGCGTAGTGGACGTCCTGCGCCATCGGCCGGGCGGCGCCGACCGCGACCGGCACCACCGGCCCGCCCGGCCCGGGCTCGCCCGCGGGAACGCCGGCGGCCTCCAGGACGCGCAGCGTGTTCAGCGCGCCGGTCATCGGGTCGATGTTCCCGTGCACCGTGCCGACCGCCGTCAGCTCCGCCTGCCCCGCCTGGACCAGCGAGGCCAGGTAGAGCAGCGTCATCGCGTCGTCGATGCCGGTGTCGCAGTCGTAAAGGATCTTCGGTGCCTTCGTCACGGGTGCAACCTATGCGGCGCGGACCGTCCGGTCACCCCCCGAATCGCATGATCGGCGATTGGGTCTGGGACGGGGCGCTTCGCCGGGGTAGAGCTGAGACATGCGCAAACTCATCAACGCCCCGGCGGACGTGGTGTCCGACGCCCTGCGCGGACTGGCCGCCGCGCACCCGTCGCTGAAGGTCGACCCCGGGACCGGGACCGTCATAAGAGGGGACGCCCCGCGCACCGGGAAGGTGGCCCTTGTCTCGGGCGGCGGATCCGGTCACGAACCGCTGCACGCCGGATTCGTCGGTCACGGAATGCTGGACGCGGCCTGCTGCGGCGAGGTCTTCACCTCTCCCGTCCCCGACCAGATCATCGCCGCGACGATGGCGGTGGACGGCGGCGCGGGCGTGCTGCACCTGGTGAAGAACTACACGGGCGACGTCATGAACTTCCAGATGGCCGCCGAACTCGCCGAGGACGAGGACATCGAGGTCGTGTCGGTCATCGTCGACGACGACGTCGCGGTGGAGGACAGCACGTTCACCGCGGGGCGGCGCGGCACCGGCGCCACGCTGTTCATCGAGAAGATCGCCGGGGCGCTCGCCGAGGAGGGCGCCCCGCTCGCCGAGGTGGCGGCCGTGGCGCGGGAGGTGAACGAGCGCAGCAGGTCGTTCGGCGTGGCGCTGTCGTCCTGCACGGTTCCGGCGGCCGGGACGCCGACGTTCGAGCTGGGCGAGGACGAGATGGAGCTCGGCATCGGCATCCACGGCGAGCCGGGCCGCGAACGCGTCAGGATCGGCACCGCCGCGCAGATCGTGGACGCCGCGCTCAGCGCGATCGACGCGGACATGCCGCTGTCGGGCTCCGAGGTGCTCGTGCTGGTCAACGGGATGGGCGGCACCCCGCTGATCGAGCAGTACGTCGCCTACGCGGCGGCGGCGCAATGGCTGGAGGGGCACGGCGCGACCGTCGTCCGCCGCCTGGTCGGGCCGTACGTGACCAGCCTGGAGATGGCGGGCTGCATGATCAGCGTGTGCCGGGTGACGCCCGAGCTGGTCCGCCTGTGGGACGCGCCCGTCGAGACGCCGGGGCTGCGGTGGGGCCGATGAGCACGGGCTCGATGGACGCGGGGGACTTCGCGGCGTGGATCGGGCGGACGGCCGAGCGGGTGTCCGCCGACGCCGAGCGGCTGACGCGGCTGGACGCGGCGATCGGCGACGGCGACCACGGCCTCAACCTCGACCGCGGCTTCCGCGCCGCGGTGGAGGCGCTGCCCGGGGACGTCCCGCCGGGCAAGGTGCTGATCGCGGCCGGCCGGGCCATCGTGTCGAAGACCGGCGGCGCGTCCGGGCCCCTCTACGGGACGGCGCTGCGCCGCGCGGGCAAGGTGTTCGGCGACGCCGCCGACGTGGACGCCGCCGCGCTCGGCGCCGCGCTCCGGGCCGCCCTTGAGGGCGTCCAGGATCTCGGCAAGGCCGCCGAGGGCGACAAGACGATGGTCGACGCGCTGGCTCCGGCCGTCGCGGCGTACGAGGCGGCCCTGGCGGACGGCTCCGACCTCGCCGGATGCGCGCGGGCCGCCGCCGACGCCGCCGCGAAGGGCGCGGACGACACCGTCCCGATGCGGGCGCGCAAGGGCCGGGCGAGCTACCTGGGCGAGCGCAGCGAGGGGCACATGGACCCCGGCGCCTCGTCCACCGCCCTGGTCCTCGAAGCCCTCGCCGACATCGCGGAATCGCCCGATGCCGGGGGATCAGACGCCGCGGGGGAGGGGTGAGATGGTCGGCATCGTCATCATCTCCCACAGCCGGACGCTCGCCGAAGGCGTCGCCGAGGTCGCCCGCGCCATGGGCGTCGGCAAGGCCGTCGTCGAACCCGCCGGCGGGGACGCCGAGGGGCGCCTCGGGACGAGCATCGACCTCGTCGAGCAGGCGGTCGCCGCGGCGGACGACGGCGACGGCGTCGTGCTGCTCGCCGACCTCGGCAGTTCCGTGCTGACCGCCAAGATGCTCATCGAGGACGCCGAAGGCGACGCCGTGCTGCTCGCCGACGCCCCGCTGGTCGAGGGCGCCGTCGCCGCCGCGTCCATGGCCGCGACCGGCGCGGACCTCACCACCGTCCACACCGCGGCCGAATCCGCCCGCGACCACCGCAAGACGAACTGACCCCGCGGCCGACCCGGCCCGCGGCGCCCCGGCCGCACAGCCGGCTCAGGACACGCTGTGCGGCCGGGGGCGGGTGCGGTGGGGTCAGGGAGTGGCGTCGGGGCCTTCGAGGAGCGTGCCCAGGACGGAGGCGGCCCCGGCCGTCGGGTCGCCCCGTACCTCGTAGACGCGCGGCTCCCCGTCCGCCCCGAGCTCCTCGGCGCCGTCCCCGGAGACCGTGATCCGGTAGGCGGGGAGGTCGGCGCCGATCTCGCCGGGCTCGCCCCGGGCGTGCGCGGCCGCCAGCGCGTCCACGGCCCGGCGGACGCGGCCGGCCTGTCCGGCGGGGAGGGTCGCGGTGTCGTACTGCGCGACGACGGTGCTGCGGCCGGTGAAACCGCCGGTGCTCTCGATCGTCACGCGCATGCCGCGCACCTCCCCGTCGACTCGTCCGCTCCCTGCTCGTTACCCGCTCGCGGCGGGTCGCTACCTCCCGAACGGTCTCATCAAACGATCGCCTCCTGGACGGTGCCGCTGCTAGCTGAACGTGCTGCGCAGCTCGTCCAGCTGGCTCCGGAGGATGTCGTCGTCCTCCAGCGAGCCGCCCCGGGCCAGCTTCTCCTCCGGGATGACCTGGTACTCGGGCATCTGCATCGTCCCGCAGCAGCGCGACCTGTCCTGGGAGGCCAGCAGGCTCGCGGAGTTCTCGTCGTGCGGCTCGACCTCGGTGACGTCCTGGCCGTCGCCGGTGTACGCGGCCTCGGTCATCGCCATCTGCCCGCTCATCAGGTCGCGCAGCGGCGTCGCCGCCGTCGTGATCTCCCGGACGGCGAACCGGTTGCGGATGAACGTCCGGTAGACGGCCGGGTCGCCGCGGTTCGCCGACGCCTGCAGCATCTTGTTCGCCACGTCCACGTACCGGGCGCCGGTCGCGGGGGACGCGACGATCGCGTCGAACACGAGCTTGCACAGGGCGGACGCCGTCTCGATCAGCACGACGGCCGCGTCCTTCGTGCGCTGCTGCCGGCTCAGCTCGAAGGTGTAGAGGTCGGCGAGGATGTCGTAGACCGCCCCCGTGAACACCTGCGAGATCGCGTGCACCTCGTTGCCGACCTCGCTGAGCTTGAGGTCGTTGTCGGCGTTGCGGAGCCCGGACGGCATGCCGAGCGCCTTGCCGAACTGCTCGGCCAGCTCCGCCAGGAACGACCTGTCGTGCAGGTTCGCCTTGGTGAGCGAGACGAGCGCGTCCGCCTGGTCCGGCTGCGCCAGCGCCAGGAAGATCGCCGTGATGTCGCCGAACGACTCGTGCAGGCCGCCGGTCTGCGGCGGCGCGTCCGCCGACAGCCAGCCGGGCTTGAGCCCGTCCAGGATCGCGTGGCCCGTCTCGTGCGCGACGATGTCGAGGGACTGGCACGTGAAGAGCACGTTCGACGGAGGCTGTCCCTTCGGGGTGAAGAAGAGGAACTTCAACGCCTTGGCCGTCCGCGTGTAGAACGCGTTCGCGCCCTCGGCGGCGTGCGGGAAGACGGTGATGCGCTCGGTGTTGCCGCCGACGTTCCACGCGAACGGGATCGGGACCCCGCCGTTGTGGCGCTCGTACATGGCGATCGTCTCCCGGACGACCGCGAACGTGTGCGCGCAGTCGAACTGCGGGGTTCCAGGAGTGAACACGAAGTCGCCGCTGATGTTGCGGGCGACAGGGGTGACGCCCTGCAGCTCGGTCTGGACGCGCACGTCCATGGGGCCGTTCAGCACCACGGTCGGGATGTAGGTCAGCCGCGCGCCGAGCTCGGTGACCGACGGGTCCTGCTTGTAGATCAGGAACCTGTGGCCGGGCTGTACCGGCACCGGAACCGGTACCGGCCGCGGAACGGAACGCGGAAGCGGGGGCGGCGCCGCCTGGGACGCGCGTCCCGGCCATTGCGCGGGTACCAGGATCTCGGCGTCGAGTTGGGTCTGGAGTTCCTGCTGGTGGGTCATAGAAGCCACCTCCCCTGTGACAGTGCGCGAGTCCTGCTGACTCTGCGCCGCTGTGCGCGGACATGCGGGGATGCAATAAGGGGCCTTGCACTCCGAATCCGGGCCGGGGGCCCGATCGGTGTCCGCTTCACCTCCAACGTGTGCCGGAACGTGAGATCGAGTCAACCCACCGTGTCCAAAAGGCACGCCATCTGTCCACATGCTGCCGCCGGGCCCCTGATCAAGGCCGGAAGGAGTACCGGCCGGACGCGGAGGCGGGGGGTGCGGGCCGCCCCGGCTCGGCGGACGCGCCGAAAACGTCCGCGCGGCGCCGTAGACTCGCACGTGATGTCGAAGACCGAAGCTCACCCCTTGCTTGACGGCCTCAACCCGCAGCAGCGCGCCGCCGTCGTGCACTCCGGCAGCCCCCTGCTGATCGTCGCCGGCGCCGGCTCGGGCAAGACCCGGGTGCTCACCCACCGCATCGCCCACCTGCTCGGCGAGCGGGAGGTGCATCCCGGCCAGATCCTCGCGATCACCTTCACCAACAAGGCCGCGGCCGAGATGAAGGAGCGGGTGGACGCCCTCGTCGGGCCGCGCTCGCGGGCCATGTGGGTGATGACGTTCCACTCCGCGTGCGTCCGGATCCTGCGCCGCGAGGCCAAGCGCCTCGGCTTCCCCACGAGCTTCTCGATCTACGACCAGGCCGACGCGAACCGGCTGATGGCGCTCGTCTGCCGCGAGCTCGACCTCGATCCCAAGCGCTACCCGCCGAAGTCGTTCAGCGCCCAGGTCTCCAACCTGAAGAACGAGCTGATCGACTACGAGACGTTCAAGGCGCGGGCGTCCACGCACATGGAGCAGACGCTCGCCGAGGCCTACGAGATGTACCAGGCGCGGCTGCAGCAGGCCGGCGCCATGGACTTCGACGACCTGATCATGATGACGGTCAACCTGCTCCAGGTGTTCCCGGAGGCCGCCGAGCACTACCGGCGCCGCTTCCGGCACGTCCTGGTCGACGAGTACCAGGACACCAACCACGCGCAGTACGAGCTCGTCCGCGAGCTGACCGCGCCCGTGGAGGGCGTCGGGCCCGCCGAGCTGTGCGTCGTCGGCGACGCCGACCAGTCGATCTACGCGTTCCGCGGGGCGACCATCCGCAACATCCTCGAGTTCGAGCGCGACTACACCGACGCGACCACGATCCTGCTGGAGCAGAACTACCGCTCCACGCAGACGATCCTGTCCGCCGCCAACGCCGTCATCGAGCGCAACGCCGACCGCAAGCCCAAGAAGCTCTGGTCCGACCAGGGCGAGGGCCACAAGATCATCGGCTATGTGGCCGACAACGAGCACGACGAGGCCGCGTTCGTCGCCCGCGAGGTCGACCGGCTCACCGACGACGGCGAGGCCCGCCCCGGCGACGTCGCGATCTTCTACCGCACCAACGCGCAGTCGCGCGTCTTCGAAGAGGTCTTCATCCGGGTCGGGCTGCCGTACAAGGTCGTCGGCGGCGTCCGGTTCTACGAGCGCAAGGAGATCCGCGACGCGCTCGCCTACCTGCGCTGCCTCGCCAACCCCGAGGACACCGTCTCCCTGCGCCGCATCCTGAACGTCCCCAAGCGGGGCATCGGCGACCGCGCCGAGGCCTGCGTCGAGGCGTACGCGTCCCGCGAGCGCATCTCGTTCTGGCAGGCCCTCCGGAGGCCCGAGGACGTCCCCGGCATGGCGACCCGCTCGCTCAACGCCGTCCGCGACTTCGTCACCCTGCTGGACGAGCTGCGCGCCGCCGCCGAGACGCTCGCCCCCGCCGATCTGATCGCCGAGGTGCTGAAGGCCAGCGGCTACCTGGCCGAGCTCCAGGCCTCCAAGGACCCGCAGGACGAGACCCGCATCGAGAACCTCCAGGAACTCGAAGCCGTCGCCCGCGAATTCGAGGAGCGCCTCGACGGGGAGCCGGCCGAGGGCCGCCTCCCCGAGTTCCTGGAGCAGGTCGCCCTCGTCGCCGACGCCGACTCCATCCCTGGGGGCGCGAAGGGCGGGCCCGTGCCGCCGGGAGAGCAGCCCGACGAAAGCGAGCACGGCGTCGTCACCCTGATGACGCTGCACACCGCGAAGGGCCTCGAATTCCCGGTCGTCTTCCTCACCGGCATGGAGGACGGCGTCTTCCCGCACCTGCGCGCCATGAGCAACCCCAAGGAACTCGAAGAGGAACGCCGCCTCGCCTACGTCGGCATCACGCGCGCCCGGCAACGCCTCTACGTCTCCCGGGCCACGATGCGCAGCTCGTGGGGGGCACCGCAGGTCAACCCGCCGTCCCGCTTCCTCGGCGAGGTCCCGAAATCCCTCGTCGAATGGGAACGCGAGGCGTCCTCCACGTCCGGCTCCGCCATGTCGCGGATGGCGGAGCGCCCGGGAACCCGCTCACCGGGAAACCGTCCGGTCCCGTCCCTGTCGCCAGGCGACAAGGTCACCCACGACGCCTTCGGCCTCGGCACCGTCGTCTCCGTCTACGACAAGGGCGAGAAGGCCAGCGTGGACTTCGGCGGCGACTACGGCGTCCGCACCCTGGTCCTTCGCTTCGCCACCATCGAAAAGCTCTGACTCCTCCACCGGCATCGGAACCGATGAGTTTCGGTCGTGGCGGTGGTCGAACCTGGGTGAGCACCGTGTTCGGCCGGCTGTTGAAGGAGTAGCAGGATGCGAAAGATCACCGCAGGGTTGTTCATCTCGCTCGACGGCGTCGTCGAAGACCCGCAGGACTGGCACTTCCCGTACTTCAACGAGGAGATGGGCCAGGCCGTCGACGCCCAGATGGGGTCGGCCGACACCCTCCTGCTCGGCCGCAGGACCTATGACAGCTTCGCGGGGGCGTGGCCCGAGCGTGAGGAGGCCGGCGGCGAGGACGCCGGCTTCGCCAAGAAGCTCGGAGACGCCCGCAAGATAGTGGTGTCCGGGCAGGACCTCGACTTCACGTGGCGCAATTCCGAGCGGCTCCAGGGCGACCTCGTCGAGGCCGTGACCGCGCTGAAGAAGGAACCGTCCACGTCCGACATCGCGATGAGCGGTTCGGTCTCGGTCGTCCGCCGGCTTCTGGAGGCAGGTCTTCTCGACGAGCTGCACCTGCTCGTCCACCCGATCGCCGTGCGCAAGGGGATGCGGCTCTTCGAGGAGGCTGACGCGCCACTGCCGTTGAAACTCGTCTCCTCCAAGACGTTCGCGACCGGTGTCGTCCACCTCGTCTACCGCCTGGATGACGAGGCTCCGGCCGGCGACTACGAGAAGGCCAAGGAGAGCCTTCCCCAAACCGGCGACTAGCGTTCTGCGGGGTCCATCTGGGGCTCCTGCGCCTACACACGTGGCTTTTCACTGGGGCTTTGCGCGGAAGGTGCGGCGATAGGCGCCAGGTGTAGTGCCCAGGGTGTTGAGGAATCGCCTGCGCAGATTGGTGGCCGAGGAGAGGCCGACGCGACGGGCGATGGCGTCCAAGGGCAGGTCGGTGGACTCCAGCAGGTCCTGGGCCGCGGTGATCCGTTGGGTGAGCAGCCACTGTCCCGGGCTGGTGCCGAGTTGCTCGGCGAACCGTCGGGCGAGGGTGCGCGTGGAGACGCCCGCCTGTGCGGCCATGGTCTCGATGGTCACGGGTTCCCTGAGCCGCTCGGCGATCCAGTCCGTCAACGGTGCCAGCGTGCCGTCGATCTGGGCGGGACGCGGCGGCGCCGAGTACTGGAGCTGGCCGCCCTCGCGGTGGGGCGGCATGACCATGGTCCTCGCGACGTGGGCGGCGTACCGGGCGCCCTGGTCGGCGCGGATCAGGTGCATGCACAGGTCGATGCCGGCCCCGGCTCCGGCGCTGGTGGCCACGTCACCGTGGTCCACGTACAGCACGTCCGGGTCGACCTGGACGTGCGGGAAGCGGGTGGCGAACTCGTCGGCCAGGGCCCAGTGGGTGGTCGCCCTCCGCCCGTCCAGGAGACCGGCGTGCGCCAAGGCGAAGGCGCCTGAGCAGATGCTGACCACTCGGGCGCCGCGGGAGTGAGCGCGGCGCAGGGCCTGGACGACCGCGGGGGACGGTGGTGTGCCGGCGGGCAGCCAACCCGGGACGACCACGGTGTCGGCCCCGTCGAGTGCGTCCAGCCCGTCGGTCACGAGCATGTCGAACCCGGCCAGCGTCGCGACGGGGCCGGGGCGCTCCGCGCACACGCCGAAGGCGTACCGGACCGGGAGCCCGGCCCGCTCGATCCCGAACACCTGGGCCGCGCAGCCGAGCTCGAAGGTCGACTGCGGTGGACGCACGAGTGCCGCGACGCGATGCATGGCGTAAAAGTACCGCGACATGTCTTTTCTGACACTCGGCGGGATGGGGCGCCGGTCGCCAGGCTGGTCCCATGACGACAGAACAGGGCACGCCCGGCTACGCGTGGTCCAGCGTTCAGGACGCTCCGGTCCGCGAGATCTTCCCTGGCATCCGCCTGCGGCCGCTGTGGGCGGGGGACGACGGCGCGAAGGCCTTCGTCCTCCAGATGGACCCGAACACGTGCTGGGAGGGGGTCGACGTCCACGAACCGGGGCCTGAGGAGGTGTTCGTGGTCTCCGGGACCTTCAACGACGGCGACCGGGATTACCCGGCCGGCTCGTTCATCCACGCTCCCGCAGGCTCTTCCCACGTCCCGCAGACGTCGACCGGGTGCACCCTGTTCCTCTTCTATCCGGAAGGCTGATTCCGTGTTGGGCGCCTTCCGCGCGTCTTCCGACGGGGCTACGACCCGGGGGTCAAGGACGGATGGCGCTCACCAGCCACACGCTGCCGCGGATGTGGACGCCGTCCGAGGTCTCATAGGCCGCGATGGTGGCTTGGAGTTCCCGGCGGACGCGGGTGACGGTGGCGTGGTCCACGTCCTGGAGGTTGTAGCGGACCGGGCCCTGGCTGAGGACGAAGTCCGCGGCCTCGGTGGCATCGCGGCCGTAGTCCATCGGTGCCTGGACCGGATCCGTGTTCACCTCCGTCAGGCCTGCTTGGCTTAGGACCTGGCGAATACGGTCGGGGTCGGACAGCGATCCCATGCCGCGGGCCGCGGGTGAGGGGCGGCGCATCAGTGGCGCGAGAGCGGCGGTCGCCTTGGCGTAGTCGCTCTCGGGGGAACCCGCCTGCGGGACGATGAACACCAGCCGGCCGCCGGGCCGGAGCGCGCGGGCGATGTTGGCGAACGCGGCCGCGGGATCGGAGAAGAACATGACGCCGCCGCGACTGACGACGACGTCGAATCCGTTCTCCTCGAAGGGGTGGACCTCCGCGTCGGCCTGCTCGAACCGCGCGTTGGCGATGCCCTGCTCGGCCGCGTCGGCGCGTGCGCGGGCGAGCATGGGTTCGCTGATGTCGACGCCGACCGCGTGCGCCCGTGCTGCTCGCCGTGCGGCCAGCAGGGTGAGTTGTCCGGTGCCGCATCCGATGTCGAGAACGGTCCCGGTCTCGCTGATCGCGGCACCGTCCAGGAGCGGCTGGTTGAAACCGCCCATCATCGCGTCGTAACGCGGGGCGTTGTCGGCCCAGGCCGATCCCTCCCAACCGTTCCACGCTTCGGCCTGCTGGATGTTGACGACGGTGTGCATCTCATCTCCTTGTCTGGGGTGTGGTGCGCTGTACGAGCGCCGGCAGATTTTTAGATGCGAACTCTAGTGATGGACTCTAGAGATATACTCCCGCCATGGACACCGTCAAGCGACCGGACAAGCGGGCCGAGCGTTCGCGCCGCACCCGTGCGAAGGTCATCGAGGCGGCGCGGGAGCTGTTCGTCGCGCGGGGCTACGGGGCGACGAGCCTTCAGGAGGTCGCCGACCGGGCGGGGGTGGCCGTCCAGACCGTGTACTTCGTCTTCGGCAACAAGCGCACGCTGTTCAAGGACGTGGTGGACGCGTCCATCGCCGGTGACGACGAGCCGGTCGCCACCATGGACCGGGAGTGGTTCCGCGCCGCGTGCGCCGCGCCCACGGCGGCCGAGCAGTTGCGCGCGTACGTGCGCGGCACCGGCGAGGTCCTCGGGCGGGTCGCCCCGATCATGCCGATGATCTCGGCGGCCGGTGCCGCCGATCCGCAGATCGCCGCGCAGTGGCCTGACGGCCCCGATCCCCGCTACACCGTGCACCGCGCCGCGGCCGAAGCGCTGGCCGGCAAGCCGGACGCGCGCCCCGGCGTCTCCGCCGCGACGGCCGCGGACCTGCTGTTCGCTCTGCTCAGCCCGCAGCTGTACCTGCTCTTCGTGCAGGACCGCGGCTGGGCGCCGGACGCATGGGAGGAGTGGGTCTGCACCACCCTGGCCGCCCAGCTCTGCGTCTGAACGACCGACCGAAGCGAGGCAAAGACACTTCGACTGGTCATTGGGCGTTTCGGGCGGTAGCGGGGGTATCGGTGCGGCTGGTTGCTGGACGGCCGTTCTGTCGCCGGAGACGCGGTCGTCCGGGGCCGTCGTGTCCACACGTGCGCTACGGGGGTTCGAGCATGGGATTCGTCACCACTCGCGACGGCAACGAGATCTTCTACAAGGACTGGGGCAGCGGGCAGCCCGTGCTGTTCATCCACGGCTGGCCGCTCAACGCCGACGCGTGGGAGGACCAGATGAAGATGGTGGCCGACCACGGCTACCGCGGCATCGCCCACGACCGCCGGGGGCACGGGCGCTCCAGCCAGCCGTTCGACGGCTACGACTTCGACACCTTCGCCGACGACCTCAACGACCTGATCAACCACCTCGACCTGCGGGACGTCACGCTGGTCGCGCACTCGATGGGCGGCGGCGAACTGGCCCGCTACATCGGGCGCCACGGCACCGGGCGGGTCGGCAAGGCCGTCCTGCTGTCGGCGATCACACCGGCCATGCTGCAGACCGGCGACAACCCCGAGGGCGTGCCCGAGCAGGCCTTCGAAGAGATCAAGAACGGCATCCTGCGCGAACGCTCGCAGTACTGGAAGGACGCCTCCGAGGCGTTCTTCTCCGCCAACCGGCCGGGCAACAAGGTCACGCAGGGCAACCGGGACGCGTTCTGGTACATGGGCATGCGCGAGAGCATCCAGGCCGGCGTGAAGTGCGTGGACGCCTTCGCCTTCACCGAGTTCCACGAGGATCTGCGCAAGTTCGACGTCCCGACGCTGATCGTGCACGGCGACGACGACCAGATCGTCCCGATCGACGCGACCGCCCGCAAGGCCGCCGAGATCATTCCGAACGCCGTCCTGAAGGTGTACGAGGGGTCCTCGCACGGGATCGCGCTGGTGCCCGGCGACAAGGAGAGGTTCAACACCGACCTGCTGGACTTCCTGAAGAGCTGACCCCCGAAGGGCGGCCCTTCTCGCTCAGGCGGGGTGGTGGGCGCCCGGTGTGTGGCCGAAGGCCCGGCGGAAGACGTCGATGAAGCTGCTGGCGGACGACCAGCCGCACTGGTGGGCCACGGTCGTCACCGGCGTGTCCTCGGCCAGGAGTATCAGGGCGTGGTAGAGGCGCAGTTGGGTGCGCCACTGCGGGAACGTCATCCCGAGGTCGCTCCTGAAGAGCCGGGAAAGGGTGCGGTCGCTCGCGCCGACCTCCCTGCCCAGTTCGGCGAGCGTGCGGTCGTCGGCGGGGTCGGCGTGCAGGATGCCGCACAGCGCCCTGAGGTGCGGGACGGTCGGGGCGGGCAGATGCAGCGGCTGCTGGGACGAGACGCGCAACTGGTCCAGCAGGACGGCGCGGAGCCGGGCCCGGGCGGGGGTGTCATCGGCCGGGTCGCGGGTGTAGGCGAGGATCAGTTCGCGCAGCAGGGGACTGACGCCGAGCACCGCCGGCTCGTCCAGCCCTAGCGGGTTTTCGGCCGCGGGCAGGCCGACCAGGTGCAGTTCGAGTTCGCCGTGGGCCTGGTGGGCGTGGACTGCGCCGGCCGGGATCCAGATGGCGCGGTCGGCGGGCGCCACCCAGGAGCCCGCGCCGGTGGTGACGGCGACCACGCCCCGCCCGGCATAGGCGATCTGGTGGTCGTCGTGGCGGTGGGCGTCGATGGCGGCGCCCGGCGCCAGCGAGCGCGCTCGGGTCGGTGCGATCGGTTGATGGCGGGTTTCCTGCATTGGTTGGCAGATTATCGGAAGTCCGACACTGTTCTCCGGCGCGAGCATGAGGGACGTGTCGACGAGTTCACGAGAAGCGTCCCGTCCCCTGGAAGCGGCCCGTCCACGAGAGGGACGGTCGGTCTTCCTGCTGTCCGCCGGGCATGCGTGCGTGGACGTCTACCAGGGGTCCGTGACGGCGCTCGTCCCGTTCTTCGTGGCCGAGCGCGCCTACACCTATGCCGCCGCCTCGGGCATCGTGCTCGCGGCGTCGCTGCTGTCCTCGGTGGCGCAGCCTCTGTTCGGGGCGCTCACCGACCGGTGGGCGATGCCCTGGCTGCTTCCGCTGAGCACGCTCCTTGGGGGAGTGGGGATCGCCCTGAGCGGCCTCAGCGGCGACTACGCCCTCACCCTGGCCTTCGTGGCGATCTCCGGGATCGGGGTCGCGGCCTACCACCCCGAGTCCGCCCGGGTCGCGCGGCTGGCGAGCAAGGGGAGCCACACGGCGATGAGCTGGTTCTCCGTCGGCGGCAACATCGGATTCGCGTTCGCGCCGCTCCTGGTCGCGGCGGTCGTCGCGACCGGCGGCCTGCGCTGCACCCCGTTCCTCGTGGTGCCGGCGCTCGCGGGCAGCGTCGTGTGCCTGCCCGTGCTGCGCGCCCTTCAGGGGACCTCCTCCGGCGGGCGGGCGCGCACGAGGGCCGGGGTGGACGACGTGCGCTCGTTCGTCACGCTGTCGCTCGCCGTGGTCTGCCGGTCGATCGTGTTCGTGGGGCTGAGCACGTTCATCTCCTTCTACGCGCGGCAGCGCACGGGAGGTGGAGTGGCGGCGGGCACGGCGGCGCTGTTCGTCCTGTACCTCGGGGGCGCGGTCGGGACCGTGGCGGGCGGCTCCCTGGCCGCCCGCTGGGACCGGGTCACCGTCGTGCGCCGGTCGTACCTGCTGACGGTGGTCGCCGTCGCGGGCGTCGTGCTGGTGCCCGGCCCGGCGCTCTACCTGTTCGTCGCGCTGACCTCCGCCGGCCTCTACGTCCCGTTCTCGCTGCAGGTCACCCTCGGGCAGGACTACCTGCCCACGCGCGTCGGCACCGCCGGCGGCGTCACCCTCGGCCTGGCGGTCAGCGTCGGCGGGCTCGCGAGCCCCGCCCTCGGCGCCGTCGCCGACGCCGCGTCGCTGCGCGTCGCCCTCGCCCCGCTGATCGCGCTGCCCGCGGTGGCCTGGCTGCTGTTCCGGACGCTGCCCGAGCCCGCCGTCCCGGCGCCCGCCGCCGCGCCGCCGCCGGAGCCCGCGCCGTGATCAGGCCGCGCCGTGATCAGGCCGTGCGGCGGCGCAGGAGGTTCACCGGCAGGGTGTGCAGGACGACCTCGTCGTCCTGGTTGAGAAGCTCGGCGCGGGTACCGACGATGCCGCGGTCCGGCTTGGAACGCGACGGCCGGACCTCCAGGACGGCGACGCGCAGGCGCAGGGTGTCGCCGGGACGGACGGGTGCGGGCCAGCGCAGCTCGTCGACGCCGGGGGAGGCGAGGCTGGCGACCCGCGACAGGAAGTGGTCGGCGAACAGCCGCATCATGATCGAGCCGGTGTGCCAGCCGCTGGCGATGATGCCCTTGAACGGGCCGGCGGCGGCGAACTCCGGGTCCACGTGGATGGGCTGCGGGTCGAAGCGGCGGGCGAACTCGATGATCTCGGCCTCGTCCACGCTGACGTGGCCGTACTCGCAGGTCGTGCCGGCGGTGTAGTCCTCTAGGTAGCGGTCGTCGATGGGGGCGGCGAAGTCGTCACCGAGGGCGCGCGTCCTGGTCGTCATGGGACCAGGATGGCTCAGCGGCGTCCGGGCCGTCGCCGCGGCTCCGCGCGTGCGGCGGGACGTGGCGCCGCCATTCCTCGCAGAGTTCGGCGTGCAGGCGGTAGAGGCCGTAGGGGGTGTCGCCGGACGGTTCCCGGAAGCGGGTGCCCTGGTCCACCGGCATCGACGCGAGCCTGACGGGGAAGAAGGCGGCCAGGCGCTCGCGTTCCCCGGACCGCACCTGGAGCAGCCAGAAGCCGTGGTGGGCGTCCGCGGTGATCTCGATGATCTCGGTCCACGCGAACCGGCGGCGGCCGTATCCGGAGACGAGCGTGAGGGCCCCGGCGTCCAGGATCATGCGGGTCCGCAGCAGCGGGACGGCTCCGAGCGCGAGGGCGAAGCACGCGACGCCGGCCGCCCACGCCGGGGCGCCCGCCCCGTCGAGGGCCTTCTGGACCGCCACGACGCCGAAGAGGGCGGCGATGGCGACTCCGGCGAGGAACATGCCGAGGTGGCGGGGGCAGCGCAGCGTGCGCGGCTTGGTCATCGGGACATTATCCGTGCGCGCCGGGCGCCGCGGGGAGGCCGGACCCGCGGGCGGACCCGTGGGCGGGGCGCCGGCCGGGGCGGCGGCCGGCCGGGCGGGGCGGCCCGCTAGGGTAATCGGTGATCTGAGTTTTACTCCTTACCCCCGGGAGCCCCCGTGCACGCCGAGCAGGTCGTCTTGCTGCTGGCCGCCGCCGTCGCGGCGGGCTGGGTCGACGCCGTGGTGGGGGGCGGCGGGCTGATCCAGCTGCCCGCGCTGCTCCTGCTCAACCCCGGGCAGCCGGTCGCGACCGCGCTCGCCACCAACAAGCTGGGCTCGATCGCGGGCACCACGTCGGCCGCCGTCGCCTACGCGCGCAAGGCCAAACCGGACGTCCGGGTGGCCGTCCCGGCGGGCCTGCTCGCGGTGTGCTGCGCCGCCGGGGGCGCCCTCTGCGCGGCGGCGATCTCCTCGGACGTGCTGAAACCCCTCATCATGGTCGTCCTGCTGGCGGTGGCCGCGATCGTGGTGCTCAGGCCGAGCCTCGGCCGGCTCCCGCGACCGGTGCTGCGGACGCGCCGCCGGGTCGCCGCCGCCGTCCTCGTCCCCGGCGTCGCGATCGCCTTCTACGACGGGCTCCTCGGGCCGGGCACCGGGACGTTCCTGGTGATCGCCTTCACCGCGCTGCTCGGCATGGACTTCGTCGACGCCTCCGCCACCTCGAAGATCATCAACGCCGGTACCAACCTGGGCGCCCTCGCGGTGTTCGCGGCGCAGGGGCACGTGCTGTGGGCCGTCGGGCTGGCGATGGGGGCCTGCAACATCGTCGGCGCGCAGGTCGGCGCCCACATGGCGATCAACCGCGGCGCCGGATTCGTCCGGGCGGTCCTGCTCTGTGTCGTCTCCGCGCTCGTGCTGAAGCTCGGGTACGAGCAGTTCGGCTAGGGCTCTCCGTCACGGGACGGGCAGCGGCCGGTCCAGCGCGGAGAGGCTCAGCAGGACCAGCGACGCCGTCCAGCCCAGGGGCGCCGGGCCCGCCGGCCTGCCCGTGACGCCGACCTTCTCCGGCAGGACGCCCAGGGACGTGCGGTGCGCGGAGAGCCAGTCGAGCCGCTCCAGCGCCTCGTCCCTGCGGCCCGACGCGGCCGCGTTCAGCCCGAACAGCGCGGTCTCCGGCGTCCAGGCGACGTCGGGGTCGCCCGACCAGCGCTCGCCCGGCAGGACGCCCCCGTTCGGCAGCGCCTGCTTGCGCGCGGCGTCCGCGATCGCGGTGGTCACGCCCTGGTCGGCCGGTGCGAACGGCGGTGCGAGGAACGTCACCGAGGTGTCCATCAGCCCGCCGGGAATGGGGGAGCGCGGGTAACCGTAGGGGGCGAACTGCCTCGCCACCGCGTCCGAGAGCCGCTGCGCCGCGTGCCGCCACTGCGTCGCCTTCGCGCCCTCGCCGCGCATCCGCGCGAGGTCGGCCGCCGCGCGCAGCCCCGCCAGCGCCGGGCCGACCACGCCGAGCGTGGGGCGGCGCGGGTCCTGCTCGCGCCGGTGGTCGCGTTCCCAGTAGTCGGACGAGGCGGGCGGCAGCCCCTCGGCGTCCAGGGAGCGCGCGAGATGGTCGGCGGCGCGCTGCACCATCGGCCACAAGCTGGGAAGTTCGTCGTGGTCGGCGGCCCGGACGCGGTAGAACCACGTCGACCAGAGCACCCAGCCGAGCGAGTCGAGCTGCGGGGCGCGGCCGTCGGCGACGGCCGTCCCGTCGGCGTTGTACCGCGCGGCCCACATGCCGTCGTCGTGCTGCGCCCGGGCGAGGAAGTACAGGATGCGGCGCGCCTCGGCCGGATGCCCGGTCGCGGTGAACGCGGCCACGGCGAACGCCGAGTCGCGGGGCCAGCAGTAGCGCCACTTGGAGTACCAGGACGCGAGGGACGCGCCGTTCGGGCGGGTGAGCAGCCGCAGGTCGAGCAGGGCGCGCGTCGCCATGTCGCGGTAGGCGTCGTTCGTCGCGCCTCCCGGGACGGTGCCCTGCGCCAGCCACGCGCTGTCGGACCGGACCGCCCGGTCCACCCGCGGGTCTGAGGCGTCCACGGTGATCGGCGCCTCGCCGCCGGACGGGACGAGCCGGACCCGCCCGTCCGCGAGCCTGACGACCGAGCTCCCGGGCAGGTAGGAGGCCCCCTCGCCCTGGTCGGGGGCCAGCGGGACGCCCGCGAAGGGCCATCCGCCGCCGCCGACGAGCCCGGGGCTCGCCCATCCGGGGGCGGGCGGCTCGGGGACGGTGGCGCCGCCGGTCGCGACGAGCGCCGCCACGATGAGCAGGCCCGCGGTGCGCCGCACCTTGCGGGCGCCCGAGCGGCCGCGCGGCGCGGGGCGCCTGCGCGGGGTGGTGGGCCCGCCCGCGGGCGGCGGTACGGATATGACGGGCGCGACGGAGACGGGTGCCGCGACGGATCTGTCCCGTCTCTCCGCCATCGCCATGCGTTCGCCCCCTGTCCGCCTGGCCGTCTCGCCGAATTAGTACATCAAACTACGTCAATCGGTTCATCCTCCTCACGAGCCACTCGTGCCCTCCCCTGAGGATGAGCACACCTACCGCCCAGGGCGCTCCCGTACAAGAGAAGTCCCCGTTACTTGTGGACCCGGCGGCGTCACCACCGAGGCGGGTTGACTAGGCTGCATCGACGGAGCGGACCGCCGAGTGCCGGCCGCACGGACACCCGTGTAACCCCCACTCGTGTGGTCACATTTGGCTGTCGATCCGTAAAAGGACGCCCTCGTGGACCTGTTCGAACATCAGGCGAAGGAACTCTTCGCCGAGTACGGGGTACCGGTGCCCACCGGCAAGGTCGCCCGTACACCCCAGGAAGCCCGGGACATCGCGGCGGAGCTGTTCGCCGCGGGGAGCTCGAAGGTCGTCGTGAAGGCCCAGGTGAAGACCGGGGGCCGCGGCAAGGCCGGCGGCGTGAAGCTGGCCGACTCCGCCGACGAGGCCGAGCAGCTCGCCACCCAGATCCTCGGCATGGACATCAAGGGCCACACGGTCCACAAGGTCCTGGTCGAGGAGGGAAGCGCGATCGCGCAGGAGTACTACTTCTCGTTCCTGCTCGACCGCGCCAACCGCACCTTCCTGTCCATCTGCTCGGTCGAGGGCGGCGTGGAGATCGAGGAGGTGCCGCACGACCGGCTGGCGATGGTGCCGGTCTCGCCGCTGGAGGGCGTCGACCGCGCCCGGGCGCGCGAGATCGCCGAGAAGGGCCGCCTCCCGCAGGAGGCCCTCGACGGCGCCGCCGAGCTGATCGAGCGGCTGTGGGCCGTGTTCACCGACGAGGACGCCACCCTCGTCGAGGTGAACCCGATGATCCTCACCGCCGACGGCCAGGTGAAGGCCCTCGACGGCAAGGTCTCCCTGGACGACAACGCCTCGTTCCGCCAGGACGACCACGCCGCGCTCGAGGACAAGGCCGCGGCCGACCCCCTGGAGGCGGCGGCGAAGGCCAAGGACCTCAACTACGTCAAGCTGGACGGCAGCGTCGGCATCATCGGCAACGGCGCCGGGCTCGTCATGTCCACGCTCGACGTGGTCGCCTACGCGGGCGAGCAGTTCAACGGGCAGAAGCCCGCGAACTTCCTCGACATCGGCGGCGGCGCGTCCGCCGAGGTGATGGCGAACGGGCTGGAGATCGTCCTGTCCGACGCCGACGTGAAGTCCGTCTTCGTCAACGTCTTCGGCGGCATCACCGCCTGCGACGCCGTCGCCAACGGCATCGTGTCGGCCTACAAGCTGCTGGCCGACCGCGGCGAGACCGTCAACCGCCCGCTCGTCGTCCGGCTGGACGGCAACAACGCCGAGCTCGGGCGCAGGATCCTCAACGACGCGGCGCTCCCCGGCGTCCAGCAGGTCGACACCATGGACGACGCGGCCAGGCGCGCCGCCGAACTCGCAGCGGCAGGTGCATGACAATGGCCATCTGGCTCACCGAGAACAGCAAGATCATCGTTCAGGGCATCACGGGCTCCGAGGGCACCAAGCACGGCCGCCGGATGCTCGCCTCCGGCGCCGAGGTCGTCGGCGGCGTGAACGCCCGCAAGGCCGGGCAGTCGGTCGACTTCGACGGCACGACCCTCCCGGTGTTCGGCACCGTCGAGGAGGCCATGCGGGAGACCGGCGCGGACGTCTCCGTCGTGTTCGTCCCGCCGAAGTTCACCAAGGACGCCGTGGTCGAGGCGATCGACGCCGAGATCCCGCTCTGCGTCGTCATCACCGAGGGCATCCCGGTGCACGACACCGCCTACTTCTGGGCGTACGCGGAGTCCAAGGGGAACAAGACACGCATCATCGGGCCGAACTGCCCCGGCATCGCGTCCCCCGGCAAGTCGAACGCCGGCATCATCCCCGCCGACATCACGACGCCCGGCCGGATCGGCCTGGTGTCCAAGTCGGGCACGCTGACGTACCAGATGATGTACGAACTGCGCGACATCGGCTTCTCCACCTGCGTCGGCATCGGCGGCGACCCCGTCATCGGGACGACCCACATCGACGCGCTCCAGGCGTTCCAGGACGACCCGGAGACCGACGCCATCGTGATGATCGGTGAGATCGGGGGCGACGCCGAGGAGCGCGCCGCCGCCTACATCGAGCAGCACGTGACCAAGCCGGTCGTCGGCTACGTCGCCGGGTTCACCGCCCCCGAGGGCAAGACCATGGGCCACGCCGGCGCCATCGTGTCCGGCTCCGCCGGCACCGCGCAGGCGAAGAAGGAGGCCCTGGAGAAGGTCGGCGTCCGGGTCGGCAAGACCCCGAGCGAGACCGCCGTCCTCATGCGGGAGATCATGCAGAAGCGCTGATCGCCCCGGAACACCCGAAAGACGCCCGTGCTGCTTCGCGGCCCGGGCGTCTTTCGCGTCCCGGCCGCCGCCGCGCCCGGGGCGGGGCGCGGCGGTGAAGTCCGGACGGGCGTGATCACAAAGGCGACACGCCGGGCGGGCGGGCCTTGCCGGGGCGGGCGCGGTGCCAGCATGGACCGGTGAGCGACAAGACCCCCGGGCAGCGCGCGAAGCGGGAGCCGTCGAAGGCGGCACCGTCGAAGGCGGCACCCCCGAAGAGCGCACCCTCCAGGAGCGCACCGCCGAAGGGTGCAGGCGCGAGGGCGGCGGGGGCGAAGGGCCTGCCGAAGGCGGCGCCGGCAGGCGAAGCGGGACGGGCCGACGGGCCGCCGGGCGCGGACTCCGGGCGCGGCCGCCCGCCGGGCGTCCCCGCGAGGCCGCTGTACGTCACGGGGCTCGTGGCGGCGCTGTGGTGCATCGGCATCGGTCTCGCGGTCCTCACCACGATCACGCTGATCGGCTGGATCGCCGCGCCGAAGACCGCGCTCGGCCACGGCATGGCCGGGGTGTTCCGCACGGCCGTGAACTTCTGGCTGGTCTCGCACCACGCGGGCTTCTCCTACGGGCACGGGCGGTTCGGGCTCCTCCCGCTCGGCGTGCTCGTCCTGCCCGGGGTCCTGCTCTACCGGGGCGGCGGGTGGATGATCCGGGTGGCCGGGCTGCCGCACCGGCAGCGCACGGCGGTCCTGCACGTGAGCGTCGCGCTGGCCGTCCCGTACGCGGCGCTGGCGGGGCTGCTCGCCCTCGCGGCGTCGTCCGAGGAGGTGCGGCCGTCGGCGTGGCAGGCGCTCGTCGGGTGCTTCCTCGTCGCCGCCGTCGCGGGCGGGCTGGGGGCGGCGCGGGCGGTCGTGGCGGCGGAGGCCCGCGGACGGCGGGTCCGGTCCGGGCTGGGCGCGCTGCTGAGGCTGCTGCCCGAACGGCCGCGCTCCCTGGTGATCGGCGTCGCGGGGTCGCTGAGCGTGCTGCTCGCGTCCGGCGCGCTGCTCGTCGGCGGGTCCCTCGCGACGCACCTGTCGGACGCCGATGACCTCTACGACATGCTCGCCCCCGGCGCCGTCGGCGGCGTCCTGCTGCTGCTGGTCGAGCTGGCGTTCCTGCCGAACGCGGCGATCTGGGGCATGGCGTACGCGGTCGGGCCGGGCTTCTCCGTCGGCGCCGGGACGAGCGTCTCCCCGACCGGGGTGTTCCTGGACGCCGTGCCCGCGTTCCCGCCGCTCGCGGCCCTCCCCCAGCCGGGCCCGGCGCCCGCGATCTCACTGCTGGCGCTGACCGCCCCGTTCGTCGCCGGCGCGGTCGGCGGCGTCCTGACGATACGGTCGCTGCCGAGCCCGGTGTCCGAGGGCGCGCCGCTGTGGGGCTTCGTGTCCGGTGCCCTCACCGGGGCCGTCGCGGCGCTGCTGAGCGCGCTGGCGGGAGGGCCGCTGGGCGGCGGACGGATGGCGACCGTGGGCCCGTCCGCGTGGCAGGTGGGGCTGCTGGCCGCCCTGGAGGTGGGGATCTCGGCGGCGATCGCGGCGTGGGTGGCGAACTGGATGGTGCTGCGGCGTCCGGCGCGCGCCCCGTCGAAGAAGCGGGCGGCCAAGAAGGCGGCCAAGGCCTCCGCCGCGAAGGCGCCCGCCAAGAAGGGGGCGGCGAAGAAGCCCGCCAAGCCGAAGAAGCGGGTACGGGCCGTTCCGGAGCCCGCCGTACCGTTGTCCGCGCCCGTTCCCGGGGACTACGACCTGCGCCTTGAGGGCCCGCCCAAGCCGGCGCCGAAAGCCCCGCACGCCCCGGACCCGCTGGAGTTCGAGGAGGCGGAGCCCGTCCTCGCGCCCCGGCGGCCCCGCCGCCGGACGGACCCGGTGCCCGATCTCGCCGAGGACGAGCCGCCGCCGCCGAGCGACGGCACGATCGTCGTCGAGGGGCACCTGGATCCCGAGGAGCCCGGCGGGCACCACGATCCCGGCGAGCAGGAGCCCCCGGAGGAGCGACGCCCCGTCCCTCCGCCCCGCGAGGACTCGGGACGCACCGAGAACCGGGGCGGCGCCATCTACGTTCTCCGAGACGACCCCGACCAGGACGTCTAGCCGCCTCCGCGCCGGATCCGCGGCGTCAGAGCAGGTCGCCGTACTTGTCCATGCTGCCGGCGGGCAGGTCGAGCTTCTTCTCGATCTTCGGGTAGTACTCGGCGCGGCACGCCTGCTTGTCGGTGGTGGTGTTGGAGGCGCTGACGCAGCTCTGGTAGCCGCTCAGCTCCGCCCACAGGAACGCCGTCAGGGAGACCGACAGCAGCGAGAAGACCAGGCCGATCGACCCGAGCACGATGCCGGGGACGGCGCCGGGGGCGGCGTCACGCGTGCGGCGGGCGCTCCGGCGGGCCCTGACGCCGACGACGAGCGCGGCGATGCCGAGCACCAGGCCGAGCGGGTAGAAGAAGAACGCGGTCAGCAGGGCGATGCCGCCGAGCCACAGGGCCCGCCAGCCGGTCCCTCGCCCGCCCTTGCGCGGTCCCGCGGGCGGCTCTCCCTCCGGCCGCCCGTCGGGGCGGTCCTCGGGCTGGGCCGGACGGTCCGGCTGGTCGCTCACGTTCTTCTCCTCCTGGGGCGTGCGCATCTCTGTTCCATGCGGGGTGTTCGTACGGGCGGTGTTCGTGCGGGCTCTGGTTCGTGCGGCTCCGGTTCCGGCGGTCTGGGGTGAGGCGGCGCCGATGCCGCCCGATAGGCTTCGTGTCGTCCCAGCAACGTCCACCGGGGAGAAATGGTGTCCGCCCGGCTCGTCGTCCTCGTCTCCGGCGCGGGGACCAACCTACAAGCGCTGCTCGACGCGTGCGCGGATCCAGCCTACGGGGCGAAAGTGGTGGCCGTGGGGGCGGACCGCCCCGATATCGGCGGAACCGAGCGCGCCGAACGGGCGGGATTGCCCACTTTCACCCTCTGCATACCGGATTTCCCGTCCCGGGACGACTGGGACGCGGCGCTCGCCGAGGCCGTCGCCGCGTACGAGCCCGACCTCGTGGTGTCCGCCGGCTTCATGAAGATCCTCGGCCCGCGGTTCCTGGCGCGCTTCGGCGGCCGGACGGTCAACACCCACCCCGCGCTGCTGCCGTCCTTCCCCGGCGCGCACGCCGTACGGGACGCCCTGGCGTACGGGGTGAAGGTCACGGGCTGTACGGTTCACTTCGTCGACGAAGGCGTGGACACCGGACCCGTCATCGCCCAGGAGACCGTCCCCGTGGGCTGGCATGACGACGAAGACTCCCTGCACGAGCGGATCAAGCAGGTGGAGCGCCGGCTCCTCGTCGACGTCGTCGGACGGCTGGCCCGCGACGGGTGGACCGTACGCGGCCGGCGGGTCTCCATGAAGTGCCGGACCTGCGCGGACCCGCCCGGCGGCGAGGCCTCCGCCACTGGTCCGTCCGGCAGCGGTTCGTCTGGCAGCGGTTCGTCTGACATGGGTTCGTCCGATCAAGAGGGGAGCTCGGCCGGTGAGTCGGGTGGCGATTAAGCGCGCGCTGATCAGTGTGTACGACAAGTCCGGGCTGGAGGAGCTGGCCCGCGGCCTGCACGAGGCGGGAGTGGAGATCGTCTCGACCGGGTCGACGGCGGGCCGGATCTCCGCCGCCGGCGTCCCGGTGATGAAGGTGGAGAAGCTCACCGGGTTCCCCGAGTGCCTGGACGGACGGGTCAAGACCCTGCACCCGAAGGTGCACGCGGGCCTGCTCGCCGACCGGCGCAAGGAGGACCATCTCCAGCAGCTCGACGACCTGGCCGTCGAGCCGTTCGACCTGGTGGTCGCGAACCTGTACCCGTTCGCCGACACGGTCGACTCGGGCGCGACGCCGGACGAGTGCGTCGAGCAGATCGACATCGGCGGGCCCACGATGGTCCGCGCGGCCGCGAAGAACCACGCGAGCGTCTCCGTCGTGGTGGACCCGTCCGCCTACGGGACCGTCCTGGACGCCGTGAAGGCCGGCGGGTTCACCCTGGAGGAGCGCCGCCGCCTGGCCGCGCGGGCGTTCGCGCACACCGCGTCCTACGACGTGGCCGTGGCGTCCTGGTTCGCCGGCGACTACGCGCCCGACGAGACCGCCGCCGAGACGCGGTGGCCCGACTTCCTCGGCGCCACCTGGGAGCGCTCGAACACCCTGCGGTACGGCGAGAACCCGCACCAGCGGGCCGCCCTGTACCGCTCGCCGGGCGAGACCGGCCTGGCCGGGGCCGAGCAGCTCTACGGCAAGGAGATGTCCTACAACAACTACGTCGACACCGACGCCGCGCGCCGCGCCGCCTACGACTTCACCGAGCCGTGCGTCGCGATCATCAAGCACGCCAACCCGTGCGGCATCGCGGTCGGCGCGGACATCGCCGAGGCGCACCGCAGGGCGCACGCCTGCGACCCGGTGTCGGCGTACGGCGGCGTGATCGCGGCGAACCGCCCGGTCACCGCGGACATGGCCCGCCAGGTCACCGAGAGCTTCGCCGAGGTGGTGGTGGCCCCGTCCTTCGAGGACGAGGCCGTGGCCGTCCTGAAGGACCGCTTCAAGAACGTCCGCCTGCTGGTCTGCCCGGACGCCCCGGCGGGCGGCGTCGAGTACCGGCGCGTCGACGGCGGCGTGCTGCTGCAGGACGTGGACGGCGTGGACGCCGGCGGCGACGACCCGTCCGCCTGGGAGCTCAAGACGGGCGCCGCCGCGGACGAGGCGACCCTGCGCGACCTGGCGTTCGCGTGGCGGGCGATCCGCTCGGTGAAGTCCAACGCGATCCTGCTGGCCGCGGACGGCGCCACCGTCGGCGTCGGCATGGGCCAGGTCAACCGGGTCGACTCCGCCAAGCTCGCCGTCGCGCGGGCCGGGCGGGAGCGGGCCGCGGCGTCGGTGGGCGCGTCCGACGCGTTCTTCCCGTTCCCGGACGGCCTGGAGGTCCTGGCCGAGGCGGGCGTCCGCGCGATCGTGGAGCCCGGCGGGTCCGTCAACGACGACAAGGTGATCGCCGCGGCGGAGAAGGCCGGCATCACTCTCTACTTCACCGGCGTCCGGCACTTCTTCCACTGAGGTCCGCGAGCCGAGGTTCGCTGGGCACGCCGTCCTGCCAGGCGCGCCGGCGGGACGTTCCCCGCCGGCGCGCCTCGGTGCTTCCCGGGCCGTGCGACCGCGGGCGCCGCGTCCGTGCTCCTCAGGGGCGGATCAGCCGCGTCCCTGGTGCGGGCCATCGGACGCGCGCCGGGCAGAGGAAATGATCAGCTCCCGGTCAAGAACGCGTCGACCGGCGGACCGGGTCTCGATCGCTCCTCTACCGTGAGTCCTGACCAGGGCGTTTCCCGCCCAGCGGGAGTCAATGCGGGGAGGGGCCATGACTCTTCAGGTGCTCCCGCTCGCGATCACGATGATGGCGGGGCCCCAGATCATGTCCGCGATCATCCTGGTGACGACCGCGAGGCCCGTGCAGGCCTCCCTGGCGTTCCTGGGCGGCGTGGCCCTGTCGGCGAGCGCGGGGGTGGCCGCCGCGCGGGGCATCTTCGCGCTGGTGGGCAGCAACGTGGACATCGGCAAGGCGTCCGACGACAGCTCGGTGGGAAAGATCGTCCAGTACGTGCTGATCGCGCTGCTGCTGGTCGCCATCCTGCGCAACTACGTGAAGCGGGCCACGATCGAACCGCCCAAATGGCTCGGGTCGCTGATGAACGCCGGGCCCGGCCGGGCGTTCAAGACCGGGCTGCTGCTGATCATTCTGATGCCCTCCGACATCATCGTGATGCTGACGGTGGGGGCCAACCTGGAGCAGCACCACGAGGGCGTGGCCGCGGCCGCCGTCTTCGTCGGGGCCACCCTCCTGGTCGCGGCGGTGCCGCTCCTCGCCCTGCTGATCTTCCACCGGCGCGCCGAGCGCGCCATGCCCCGCGCGCGGGAGTGGATGACGCACAACAGCTGGATGGTCAACATCATCTGCTGCCTGATCTTCATCGCGATCATCCACTGACGGCGGCCCGCCCCGCCCGCCCTTTCGCGACCTGTTTCCCGCCGCGGGACCGCGCACGGCCGCCGGGAGGGTAGCCTCAGGCTGCCGCGCCCCCCTGACCCTCCCTTGACCCCGGCGCGGGCGTTCCGTGGTGGAGGCGGGATGAATCTGCTGATGTCCCTCATGCTCGGCGTCGTCTACCAGGCCGACTTGCTGCTGATGGAGTCCCGGCAGGTGATCGGGCTGATCGCCGCGTTCCTGGCCGCGGTGCTCGCCGCCCAGCTCGGCTGGCACGGCACCGACCGCCTCATCGGCTGGCGCCAGCGCCCCGAGGACTGAGCGCTCCGCGGACCGGCCGTCCGGTCCCGGCCGGCCACTGCGCCCCCTCAGCGCAGTCGCCCGCGCAGGGCGCGTTCGGCGGCGGGCCATTCGTCGTCCGTCATCGCGTAGGCGGCGGTGTCGCGGATCGAGCCGTCCGCGCGGATCCGGTGCTTGCGGTGGACGCCCTCGAACGCCGCCCCGAGCCGCTCGATCGCCGCGCGCGACCGCTCGTTGCGGACGTGCGTGTGCCAGCCGACCCGGATCGCCCCGAGGTCGCCGAACGCGCGGCCCATGAGGAGCAGCTTCGCCTCGGTGTTGAGCCCCGTCCGGTGCCACCGCGACCCCAGCCAGGTGTGGCCGATGCACAGGCCGCGGTCGGACGGGGAGATCTCGTAGTAGGACGTCGTCCCGGCGACCTCTCCGGTCACGGCGTCGATCTGGACCCAGGGCAGGCGCAGCCCGCGCTCGCAGGCCGCGAGTGCCCGGTCGACCTGCGCCCGCATCTCGCCGGCGCTCTCCGGCTGCCGCTGGCTCATCCACGTCCACAGGTCCGGGTCCTTGGAGGCCTCGAACAGGCCCGCGGCGTGCCCGGCGGTCAGCGGCTCCAGCCGCACGTACCGCCCGGTCAGGACGGGCCGCTCGAACCATTCGTCGTTCATGCCGAGCACGCTAGGAGCCCGGGGGCGGCATCCGGCAGAGCCACTTGACGCCCTTTTCCGCAAGCCACTCGCGCGGCCGCCCCGGCGGAGCCGCGGGGCCGCCGTCTCCGGGCGGCCCGTTAGCATGGGGACCTACGCGACTGGCGCGGTCAAGGTGGATCACCACCGGGGAGCGAACGACAGTCCGGACACCGCGCGCCTGGGTGGACGGGACCCCTTCCGGCCGGGCTGTGCCCGGGGCCCGGTCCCGCCGAGATCCACGCGGAGGAACGCATGACGGCACAGATTCTGGACGGCAAGGCCACGGCCGCCGAGATCCGCTCGAACCTCAAGGTCCGCGTCGAGGCGCTGCGCGACCGCGGCGTCTCCGTCGGGCTCGGCACCGTCCTGGTCGGCGACGACCCGGGCAGCCACTCGTACGTGAACATGAAGCACCGCGACTGCGCCGAGGTCGGCATCGAGAGCATCCGCCGCGACCTGCCCGCCACCGCCTCGCAGGACGAGGTGGAGCACGCCGTCGCCGAGCTGAACGCCGACCCCGCCTGCACCGGCTACATCGTCCAGCTGCCGCTCCCGAAGGGCCTGGACGAGCAGCGCGTGCTGGAGCGCATCGACCCGTCCAAGGACGCCGACGGCCTGCACCCGGTCAACCTCGGACGGCTCGTCCTGATGCAGCCGGGTCCGCTGCCGTGCACGCCGAAGGGCATCGTCGAGCTGCTGCGCCGCTTCGACGTCCCGCTGAAGGGGGCCGAGGTCACCGTCGTCGGCCGCGGCATCACCGTCGGCCGCTCCCTCGGCCTGCTGCTGACCCGCCGCACCGAGAACGCGACCGTCACCCTCTGCCACACCGCCACCCGCGACCTCGCCGAGCACACCCGCAAGGCCGACATCGTCGTGGCGGCGGCCGGGGTGCCCGGCCTCATCACCGCCGACATGGTCAAGCCCGGCGCCGCCGTCCTCGACGTGGGCGTGTCCCGCGTGGACGGCAAGCTCGCCGGGGACGTCGCCGCCGACGTCCGCGACGTCGCCGGCTGGGTCGCGCCCAACCCCGGCGGCGTCGGCCCGATGACCCGCGCCATGCTCCTCGCGAACGTCGTCGAGGCCGCCGAGCAGGCCGCCGACCGGGCCGTCTGACCGGACGGGCCGATCGGACGGCGCCCGGCCCGACCGGGCGCCGTCCGCGGACGGGCGTGCTGCGGGGGCCGCCACCAGCACCAGGTGGCGGCCCCCGTCCGCGTGTCCCTGGGCCGCGCCGTCACTTACGCGGCCGCATCGGGGGCTGAGCGATCGCCCTCCGGTCGCGCTGCCGGAGGAGGGCGACCGCGGGTCTCACATCAGCTGGCCCTCCGTCCCGCGGCCGTGCTGTGCGCCGGACGGCCCGGGCCGTGGGCGTGACCGGTGGCGCCCGGCCGGCGCGTCTCGGTGGTGCCGCGCACCCCGGGGGCGCGCCCGTCCATCGGCGGACGGCCCTGCTGGGGCACGTGCACCGGCGGCAGCGGGCGGACGAGGCCCATCGCGATGACCTCGTTGGCGAGCCGAGTGCGCCGGTTGGCGCCCTCGGGGATCCGGAACTTCTGGTAGAGGCGGAGCAGATGCTGCTTGACCGCGGCCTCCGTGACGACCAGCTCGCCGGCGATGTCGCGCGCCGTGGCCGGGGCCACGAACGCCTCGTCGGACAGGGCGGGCCGGCACAGCGAGGTCAGCACGTCGACCTCCCGGCGGGTGAGCTCGGGCGCGACGGCGCGCCGCAGTTCGACGTCCGGGTCGACCTCCTCACGGGGGATGCCCCCCAAGCGGCAGCGCGCCGTGCCGAAGCTCACGACGTCACCGTCCTCCAGCACACGGCGGGCGATCGGCCGGCCGTTGACGCGCGTCCCGTTGCGGGACAGGCCCATGTCCACCACGTAGACGTACGGGCCACGTCGGACGATCTCTGCGTGCAAACGGGACACAGACGGGTCGTCGAGGCGGATGTCCACTCCTCTCCCTCTCCCGACCGTCGTAACGTCGGGGCGCAGCGGCACCACCAGCCCGCTGTCCTCGATCCGCATGAACGGCCCCTCCACGGCAGTCCTCCCAGCTAGTTAGCGACCCCTGTCTGCCGGGTTACCCGGGTGCCATGCCGTCACACCCTCCTACTGGCGAGTAGGACCGATGGCGCAGGGGATTCCGCGCTCTCGGCCATCACCTTGAGCACATAGGTCCCGTCCGCTTTTCGGCCCCGGGGGACAAGGCGGACTCTTCCCCCAGCGTCTCGCTTGAGTCTCCGTCCCGACTGATTCACGTCCCCTCGCGGCCCGCTCCCGCCGGAGGGACGCGCGATGTCGTGCCGGGCCCCGATTGCCTATACCGTGAAGGCCATGAGCACCCAGGTGCACCGGCGCAGGCGCAAGGCGCCGCGTCGGAGGAGCGCCGCCCCGCACTGGCTCGCGCGGCTGCCGTACCTCCTCGTGCTCAGCGGCGTCGGCGCGGGGCTCACGCTGTGCGCCTTCAACTACTTCCGCAAGGGCTCGGGCCTGATGGCCGCCGCGCTGCTCATCGGCGCGCTGGCCCGGCTGCTGCTGCCCGAGTCGCAGCTCGGCCCGCTCGCCGTCCGGAGCCGGTCGGTCGACTGCTGGACGCTCGTGATCCTCGGCGAGATGGTCGCGTTCGTGTCGCTGAGCGTCCCGCCGATGAACAAGACCGGGCTCGTCCTCGCCGGCGCCTTCGGCGTGCTGATCGCGTTCACGATGCTGGTGCGCGGCGTGCGGCTGCTCATCGCCGGACGCTCCTCCCGGGCGGCGCAGGAGCCGCCCGGCTAGCGCGTCGGCGCAGGTCAGGCAGGATGCGGCGGGTCCCAGGGCAAGGCCAGGTCTAGACCTCATGACCGCCTCGGCTAGCCTTGCCAGTTGAGCCTTACAAGGACTGCTGGCCAGGTGTAGGAAAGGGACAGCAACAGCATGCCCAAGATCAAAGTAGCGGGCCCGGTCGTCGAACTCGACGGCGACGAAATGACGCGGATCATCTGGAAATTCATCAAGGACCAGTTGATCCTGCCCTACCTCGATGTGGACCTGAAGTACTACGACCTGGGGATCGAGCACCGTGACGCCACGGACGACCAGGTCACCGTCGACGCCGCCAAGGCCATCCTCGAGCACGGCGTCGGTGTGAAGTGCGCGACCATCACCCCCGACGAGGCGCGCGTCGAGGAGTTCGGCCTGAAGAAGATGTGGCGGTCCCCGAACGGGACGATCCGCAACATCCTGGGCGGCGTGATCTTCCGTGAGCCGATCGTCGTCTCCAATATCCCGCGCCTGGTCCCCGGTTGGACGAAGCCGATCATCATCGGCCGCCACGCCCACGGCGACCAGTACAAGGCCACCGACTTCGTCGTGCCGGGCCCGGGCAAGGTGACGATCACCTACACCCCCGAGGACGAGGGCGAGCCGATGGAGTTCGAGATCGCCTCGTTCCCCGGCGGCGGCGTGGCGATGGGCATGTACAACTACGACGACTCGATCCGCGACTTCGCCCGGACGAGCATGCGGTACGCGCTGAGCCGCGAGATGCCGCTGTACATGTCGACGAAGAACACGATCCTCAAGGCCTACGACGGCCGGTTCAAGGATCTCTTCCAGGAGATCTACGAGTCCGAGTTCAAGGCCGAGTTCGAGGCCAAGGGCCTCACCTACGAGCACCGCCTGATCGACGACATGGTCGCGGCGGCGCTGAAGTGGGAGGGCGGGTTCGTCTGGGCCGCCAAGAACTACGACGGCGACGTCCAGTCCGACACCCTCGCGCAGGGCTTCGGCTCGCTCGGCCTCATGACCTCCGTCCTCATGACCCCCGACGGCAGGACCGTCGAGGCCGAGGCGGCGCACGGCACGGTGACCCGGCACTACCGGCAGCACCAGCAGGGCAAGCCGACGTCGACCAACCCGATCGCGTCGATCTTCGCCTGGACGCGCGGACTCGAGCACCGCGGCAAGCTCGACGGCCAGCCCGAGGTCATCGACTTCGCGCGCAAGCTGGAGCAGGTCTGCATCGAGACCGTCGAGAGCGGCCAGATGACCAAGGACTTGGCCCTGCTCGTCGGCGGGGAGACCCCCTGGCTGACCACGCAGGGCTTCCTGGAGGCGCTCGACACCAACCTCCAGAAGAAGATCGGCGGGTAGTACCGCGCCGGTCGCTCCCCGCGCAGGCGGGGATGGCCCGTTCACCGGCGGAGGCGCCGCGATGGACATGCAGTGGTCCCCGCGCACGCGGGGGTGAAGGCCGTCCCGGACACGTTCCGGGGCGGCCTTCCGCCTGTTCGGGACGGGGCGCATGCCGGGAGGCGCACCTGCGCGGTGGCGGGCGCGGCGTGCGCGATAGCCTGGCACCGCAACTATCTCGACGGCGAGAGAACCCGCGCGGCGGAGTGCAGGCGGGCGGCCTCTCGGGCGGTCGGGTTCCCAAGGATGGCCGCCTGAGCCCCGTCAGGTCACAGCAGGAGAAGGACGCATGACTCGCACCCCAGTCACCGTTACCGTTACCGGCGCCGCGGGCCAGATCGGCTACGCGCTGCTGTTCCGCATCGCGTCAGGGCACCTCCTCGGCGCGGACGTGCCCGTACGCCTGCGCCTGCTGGAGATCCCGCAGGCGGTGAAGGCCGCGGAGGGCACCGCGATGGAACTGGACGACTGCGCGTTCCCGCTGCTGTCCGGAATCGACATCTTCGACGACGCCGTACGGGCGTTCGAGGGGACGAACGTGGCGCTGCTGGTCGGCGCCCGCCCGCGCACGAAGGGCATGGAGCGCGGCGACCTGCTGGAGGCCAACGGCGGCATCTTCAAGCCGCAGGGCGAGGCGATCAACGCCGGCGCGGCCGACGACGTCAAGGTCCTGGTGGTCGGCAACCCGGCGAACACCAACGCGCTGATCGCCCAGCAGCACGCGCCGGACGTCCCGGCCGAGCGGTTCACCGCCATGACGCGCCTGGACCACAACCGCGCCCTCGCGCAGCTGTCGAAGAAGGCGGGCGCCTCGGTCGCCGACATCCGCAGGATGACGATCTGGGGCAACCACTCCGCCACGCAGTACCCGGACCTGTTCCACGCCGAGATCGCCGGCAGGAACGCCGCCGAGACGGTGAACGACCAGGGCTGGCTGGAGAACGAGTTCATCCCGACCGTGGCCAAGCGCGGCGCCGCGATCATCGAGGCGCGGGGCGCGTCGTCGGCGGCGTCGGCCGCCTCCGCCGCCATCGACCACGTGCACACCTGGGTGAACGGCACCGCCGACGGCGACTGGACGTCCATGGCGGTCGTGTCGGACGGCTCCTACGGCGTCCCCGAGGGCCTGATCTCCTCCTTCCCGGTCACCACCGCGGACGGCGAGTGGGAGATCGTCCAGGGCCTGGAGATCGACGACTTCTCCCGCGCCCGCATCGACGCGTCCGTCGCGGAGCTGTCGGAGGAGCGCGAGGCGGTCCGCAAGCTCGGCCTCATCTGACCCGCGCGCGCACGAGCCCCGGACCACGCGGTCCGGGGCTCGTCCGCGTCCGGGCCGTCCCTGGGCGGGCCGGCGGGCGGCGATCTCGCCGCGGCGGGCGCAAATGATCTGAAGGCGTCGGTATCGGTCGCTAGGGTGTGATCGCTCGCAAAGTGATCGGGGGAGGCGTGCCGGTGGCCGAACAGGCGTTCCAGGTGGACCTGCGGGGTGTGGTGGATCTGCTGAGCCGCCATCTCTACGCCAGTCCGCGCGTCTACCTGCGGGAACTGCTGCAGAACGCGGTGGACGCGATCACGGCGCGCGGCGCCGGCGGCCGCGTCGAGATCGAGACGGGCGGCGGCGTGCTGCGCGTCCACGACGACGGCGTCGGCCTCACCGAGGACGAGGTGCACACGCTGCTGGCGACGATCGGGCGGTCGTCCAAGCGGGACGAGCTGGGCTTCGCGCGCCACGACTTCCTCGGCCAGTTCGGGATCGGGCTGCTGTCGGCGTTCCTCGTCGCCGACGAGATCGAGGTCGTGACGCGGTCCGCGCGCGGCGGCGGCGCCGTCCGGTGGACGGGACGGTCCGAGGGCAGCTACCGGGTCGAGCCCGGCGAGCGGGACGAGCCGGGCACGACGGTGACGCTGCGGGCGCGGCCGGGCTCGTCGGAGCTGCTGAGCCCGCCGGTCGTCGCCGAGCTGGCCGCCACGTACGGGTCCCTCCTCCCCGTCGAGCTGGTCGTGGACGGTACGGCCGTCACCGGCGACGGGCCGCCGTGGCGGGCTTCCTACCGCGATCCCGCCGACCGCAGGCGGGCGCTGGAGCGCTACTGCGAGGAGGTCTGCGGGTTCACCCCGTTCGACGTCGTGGACCTCGACGTGCCGGAGGCCGGGCTGACGGGCGTCGCGTTCGTCCTGCCCGAGCCGGTGTCGCCGTCGGCGCGCGCCGCGCACCGCGTCTACCTGAAGCGGATGCTGCTGGCCGAGAGCGTCGAGGGCCTCCTGCCCGACTGGGCGTTCTTCGCGCGCTGCGTCGTGGACGCAGGGGAGCTGCGGCCGACCGCGAGCCGCGAGGCCCTCTACGAGGACGAGCTGCTCGAGTCGACGCGGCACGGCCTCGGCGAGGTGCTGCGGCAGTGGCTGGTGAAGCTCGCCGAGACCGACCCGGCTCGGCTGCGGGCGTTCCTGCGGCTGCACCAGCTCGGCGTGAAGGCGATGGCCCTGCACGACGACGACATGCTGCGGATCGTCGACCGGTGGCTGGAGTACGAGACGTCCTCCGGGCCGATGACCCTGCACGAGTTCCGCCGCCGCCACCCGGCCGGCCGGTTCACCGCGGACGTGGACGAGTTCCGGCGGCTCGCGGCGGTCGCGGGCGCCCAGGGCGTCGGCCTGGTCAACGGCGGCTACGTCCACGACACCGAGATCATCGAGCGGCTGCCGGACCTCGACCCCGACATCCGGCTCGCGCGGCTGGACGCGGCCGAGCTGACCACCGCGTTCGGCGTCCTCGACCCGGCGGCGGAGCTGGCGCTGCGGCCGTTCCTCGCGGCGGCGCAGCGGGCGGTGGAGCGGCTCGGCTGCGAGGTCGTCGTCCGCGACTTCGATCCCGCGTCGCTGCCCGCGCTGTACCTGACGAGCCGGGAGGCGCAGTTCCGCGAGGAGCTGTCCCGCGCGCGGGAGGCGGCGGGCGAGCTGTGGGCCGACGTGCTCGGCGCGGTCGGCGCGACCACGAGCTCCGACCGTCCCCAGCTCGTGCTGAACTACCGCAATCCGCTGGCGCGGCGCGTCACCTCGCTCGGTGACGGCGGGCCGGTCGAGGCGGCCGTCCAGGCCCTGTACGGGCAGGCGCTGCTGCTCGGCCACCACCCGCTGCGGCCCGTCGACACGGCGGTCCTGAACCGTTCCTTCATCGGCCTGCTGGAGTGGGCCGTCCACTCCCCGGAGGGCCCTGATGAGCATGGATGACGTCTACGAGCTGATGGCGCGGTCGCAGGAGCTGCCCTACGGGGAGGCCCGCACCGTCCTGGTCGAGGACGCGCTGCGCCGAGCCGAGGCGGCCGGTGATGACGTGCTGGCGTTCCACGTGCGGGTCAGGCTGACCGACGCCTACCGGTACGGCGGCGAGCCCGTGAAGGCGTTCGCGACGTTCAGCCGCACGCTGGCCGACCACGACCGCGACCCCGCCCGCTTCGACGAGACGCACAGCCTTCTGTGGCAGATGAAGGCGGTGGTCAGCTCCCTGACCTCGTTCCCGGAGATTCCGCTGGACCGGGCCTACGCCGTTCTGGACGACATGGAGCGGCGCTACAAGGCGGCCGGGCACAGCCTTCAGGCGGTGTACCACTACCGCAACGTGGTGGCGCGGCACATCGGCGACGACTCGGCGCACGAGTGGTTCGTCAAGTGGCGTGCCGCCGAGCGGGACGAGCTGTCCGACTGCGAGGGCTGCGACCCGACCGGCATGGCCCGCCACCTGGTCGAGGCCGGACGGCACGAGGAGGCGTTCGAGATCGCCGCGCCGGTGCTGAGCGCGCGGCTGTCCTGCAACGAGCAGCCCCAGTCGATCCAGACGGCGCTGCTGCCGGTGTACCTGCGCATGGGCCGCCTGGAGGAGGCCGCCGCCGCGCACCGCCGCGCCTACCGGGTGCACCGGGCGCGGCTCGCCGACCTCGGCGACATCGCCGAGCACCTGGAGTTCTGCGCGGTCACGGGCAACGGGGCGCGCGGTCTGGAGATCCTTCAGCGGCACCTCGGCTGGCTCGACCGGGCCCCGAGCGCGCACGCCGACATGGAGTTCTCCGCCGCGGCGGCCCTCCTGCTGGGGGCGGTCGAGGCGGCCGGCCACGGCGCGGCGACCGTCCGCCGCCCGGCGGCCGGCGACCGCCCGGCGGGCGACGTGCCCCTCGCCGAGCTGCGTGCCGAGCTGGCCGATCGCGCGACGGGGCTGGCGGCCCGGTTCGACGCCCGCAACGGCACGTCCCACCAGGGCGACAAGGTGCGCGCCACGCTGGGGGCCGAGCCGGTCGTCGACTTCCTGCCGCTGGCCCCCCACCACCGCCGCCCCGCGCCCGCCCCGCGGGTCCCGTCCGCGGACGACTCCGCCCCCGCCGACGACCTCGCGTTCGTGGACGATCTCGGCGAGCTGCTCGACGTGGTGGAGCGGCGCCGCGCCGGCGGCGACCTGCCCGGGATGCTGGCGGCCTTCCGGCGGTTCGACGCCGTCGCGGAGACCACCGAGCCGACGCCCTTCCAGAAGGCCCGCCGCCTGGACGGACGGGGCGTCGAACTCGCCGTCGAGGGCGACGGCCAGGGCGCCGCGCGGTGCTGGGAGGAGGCCTCCCGGCTGTACGCGGAGCTGGGCGAGGAGACGCGCCGGCACCGCGCGCTCGGCCGCCTCGGCGCGATGCGCGTCGACCTCGGAGACGAGGGCGGCCTGGAGCAGGTGATCGCGTCCGCCGAGCACCTCACCGCGCATCCGGGGGAGGACGGCGACGCCACGGCCGCGCTGCTCCGCCTCGCCACCGCGCAGCTCGGGCTGGACCGGCCGGCCGAGGCCCTCGCCGCGCTGGACCGGGTCGACACCGGCGACGCGCCCGACCGCGCCGGTGAGCTGTGGTTCCTGCGGGGGCAGGCGCTCCTGCGGACCGGCGACGCCGACGGGGCGGTGGCGGCGCTGCGCCGCTCCGCCGACGCGGCGCGCGCCTCCGGCGAGCCGGAGACGGTCGCCTCGCCCGGCCTGCTGCTCGCCCGCACCCTGGCCCGCCGGGAGGCCGGTCCGGACGAGGAGGTGTTCGCCCTGCTCGACGAGGTGCTGGCCGTGCTGCCCCCGTCGCCGATGCGGGCGGTGGCGCACTGCGACCGCGGCCTGGCGCTCCTCGCCACCGACCGGCCGGCGGACGCCGTCGCCGACCTCGCCGAGGCCATCGCGGCATGGACGGCCGAGGGCATGCACGAGCAGGCCGTCCACCTCCGCGTGGACCTCGCCGCCGCGTACCTCGCCGCCGGCCGCCACCTGGAGGCCGCCGAGACCGCCGAGGAGGCGGTTCCCGGCCTGGACGGCGACCCCGCCCGGCGCTGCCGCCTGATCCTCGCGCACGCGCAGAAGGAGATGGGCGAGGAGGACGCCGCCGCGACGTTCGCCGACCTCGCCGAGGACGCCGCGCGGGACGGCCGGCACGACGCCGTCGCGCACTTCCTGGAGGAGGCCGGGGGCGTGCTGACCGCCCTCGACCGGGACGCCCAGGCAGCCGCCCGGTTCGCCGAGGCCGCCGAGGCCAGCGAGAAGGCGGGCGACCCTTACGGCGTGGTCCGCACCCGCCGCCGCGCCGCGATGTGCCTGCTGTGGAGCGGCGACGCCGACGAGGCCGTCGCCGTCATGGACGCGGCCCGCGCGGCCCTGGCCGGGCTGCCCCCGGACAACGAGCCCGCCCGCGTCTGGGAGACCGCCCTCGTCTCCTACGACCAGGCCCGCGTCCTCGCCCAGCTCGGCCGCCTCCCGGAGGCCGCCGCGCACGCAGCCGCCGCCGCCGACGGCTTCACCACCCTCGACGAGACCGACGCCGCGGACGAGGCCACCCGCCTCCACGACGACCTGAAGGCGTCCCTCGGGTGACGGCCGCCCCCGCTGACGCGGGGTCAGGCCACGCGGTGGGCGCCCTGGGAGGGGGGCGCCTCCAGGAACTCGGGGGGCGTCCAGCCGCGCCTGGCGTAGGCGGCCGTGATCGAGTCCCGCACCTGCCGGGCTCGCGCGGCCGGGGCGAGGACGATGGCGGAGCCGCCGAAACCGCCGCCCACCATGCGGCCGCCCCGGGCGCCCGCGCGCACCGCGGCGTCGACGGTGGCGTCGGCCTCGGGCCAGGACACCTCGAACTGGTCGCGCAGGGACAGGTGCGAGGCGTTCAGCATGGCCCCGAGCTCGGGCAGGGCGCCGGCGCGCAGCAGCCCGACGGCGGCCTCGACGCGGTGGTTCTCGGTGACGACGTGCTGGACGCGGCGGCGCAGGACGGGGTCGCGCAGCGCCGCGAGGGCGGCGCCGAGGTCCTTGACGTCGCGCAGGGCGTCGACGCCGAGCAGGGACGCGGCCTCCTCGCACTCCGCGCGGCGGCGGCCGTAGTCGCCGCCCGTCAGGGCGTGCGAGGCCCGCGTGTCGACCACCAGCAGGACCATGCCCGAGGCGGCCGGGTCGAACGGGACCTGCGTCGACAGGCCGCTGCGGCAGTCGAGCATCAGCGCGCGGCCGGGCGTGCACAGCAGGGACGCCGACTGGTCCATGAGGCCGCACGGCATGCCGACCTGCTCGTTCTCGGCGCGCTGCGCCAGCCGGGCCAGCGCCGGACGGCCGATCTCCACACCGTGCAGGTCGCACAGCGCCAGCGCCGTCGCGCACTCCAGGGCGGCGGAGGAGGACAGGCCCGCGCCCTGCGGGAGGTCCGAGTCGATCAGCAGGGACGCGCCGCCCGTCCCGTGCTCGCGCAGCACGCGCGCGACGCCGACGGGGTACGCGGCCCACTCCCGGTCGGCGGGCCAGTTCTCGGAGGCGACCGTCCCGCCGTCCACGGACGCGGTGACGGCGGTGCCGGCCTGGAGCGAGCGGACCTCCACCACGCCGTCGTCGCGGCGGGCGGCGGCGACCGAGACGCCGCGCGGAAGCGCGAACGGCAGCACGAGGCCGTCGTTGTAGTCGGTGTGCTCGCCGATCAGGTTGACCCGGCCCGGCGCGTGCCACACGCCCTCGGGGGCCCGCCCGAACGCCTCGGCGAAGCTCTCGCTGAGCGCGCCGCTCATCGGGAGCGCAGGAAGGTCCACGCGTCGCCGACCATGGTGCGCAGATCGCGTTCGGGCTTCCAGCCGAGCCGCGCCTGGATCCTCTCCGAGGAGGCGACCAGCACGGCCGGGTCGCCGGGGCGGCGCGGCGCCGTCTCGGCGGGGATGTCGCGGCCGGTGACCTCGCGGCAGACCTCGACGACCTCGCGGACGGAGGCGCCGGTGCCGCTGCCCAGGTTGAAGATCTCGTGGCGGCCGGGCTCGCAGGCGTCCAGCGCGAGCAGGTGGGCGCGGCCGAGGTCGGTCACGTGGATGTAGTCGCGGACGCAGGTGCCGTCCGGCGTCGGGTAGTCGTCGCCGAACATCTTCACGGCGCCGCCGCCGCCCTGCGCGATCTTCAGCACGTTCGGGATCAGGTGGGTCTCGACCGTGTGCCGCTCGCCGAGCCGCCCGTAGGCGCCGGCCACGTTGAAGTACCGCAGCGACACCCCGCCGAGGCCGTGCAGCCGCGCGTACTCGGCGAGGGCCGTGTCGATCGCCAGCTTGGACGCCCCGTAGGGGTTGGTCGGACGGGTCGGGTCGGTCTCCAGGATCGGCGTCGACTCCGGCTCGCCGTAGGTCGCGGCGGTCGAGGAGAACACGATCCGGTGGACGCCCGCGCCGCGCATCGCCTCCAGCAGGGCGAGGGACTCGCCGAGGTTCTTGTCCCAGTACAGGCCGGGCTTCTCGACGGACTCCCCGACGAGCGAGCGGGCCGCGAAGTGCAGCACGGCGTCGAACCCGGCGCCGCCGAGCACCTCCGCCGCCGTGTCGCGCAGCGTGCCGCGCACCAGCCGGGCGCCCTCGGGCACCGCGTCCGCGTGCCCGGTGGACAGGTCGTCGAGCACGACGACCTCGTGCCCCGCCTCCAGCAGCAGAGCGGAGACGACGCTGCCGACATAGCCGGCGCCTCCGGTGACGAGCAGCTTCACTGACGGACCTCCACGACGAGACTCTCGGCCGGTTCACGATGACCGGGACGGCGGGGGGCGTCCAGGCCAGGGGGTCCGCCCAGGCTATCCGGAACGCCGAACGGGGAAGGCTGAACCCATGGACCGGACGCCGTCCCGGCCGCCCATGGGCCCCGCGGGAGCGCTCGCCCGCCCTCTGGCGCGGCTGCTGTCGAGCTCGACCCACCTCGTCGTGCGGCTGGCGGGCGGCGACCCCGGCGCGCTCCGCGGCGAGATCACCGCGGAGCGGATGCGGGCGCTGGTCGCCCAGAACACGCAGCTCACCGCGGACGAGCGGGCGCTGATCGGGGAGGTGTTCGCGGCGGGGGAGCGGCCGCTGCGCGAGGTCCTCGTCCCGCGCACCGAGGTGGAGTTCCTGGACGCCGCGCTCCCGCTGGCGGCCGCCGCCCGGATCGCCGCCGGGAGCCCGCACTCGCGGTTCCCCGTGTGCCGCGACTCCCACGACGAGGTGATCGGGTTCGTGCACATCCGGGACCTGCTGGCGCCCGTCCCGCCGGACGGGCCCGCCCGCGACCCCCGGGGCGACGGCCCGGTGGGGGCCCTGGTGCGTCCGGTGAAGTTCCTGCCGTCCTCCAAGCGGGTGCTGCCGGCGCTGTCGGAGATGCGCCGCGAGGGCTGCCACCTGGCGATCGTCATGGACGAGTACGGCGGCGTCGCCGGCATCGTCACGCTGGAGGACCTCCTGGAGGAGCTCATCGGCGACATCCGCGACGAATATGATGTCCAGGACGCGCAGGCACGGCGCCTGCACGGCGGGGTGGTCGAGGTCGACGGCCTGCTCAACCTGGACGACTTCGCCGCCGAGACCGGCATCCGGCTGCCGGCCGGGCCGTACGAGACGGTCGCGGGGCACATCATGGCGGTGCTGCGCCGCGTGCCCGCCGAGGGCGACTCGGTGGACGCCGGCGAGCGCCGGCTCGCGGTGGCCCGGATGGAGGGCCGGCGGGTGGCCCGCGTGCGCGTCATGCCGCGGGCGTCGCCGCAGGCCGCACCGGTGCCGCCCGGCACGCCGTCCGCGACCCCGCGGGCGGTGGTCGGCGACGCCGCCGCCGGCTCCGGCACCCGGCAGGCCACCGGCGGCGAAGCCTCGAGCGACACCTGAGAGAATCGTGCACATGCCCGAAGCGCCCAGCCCCGAAGCGTCCGCCGGAACGGCCGCGGCCCCGCCGCGCGTGCTGTCCGGCATCCAGCCCACCGCCGACTCGTTCCACCTCGGCAACTACCTGGGGGCGCTCCGGCAGTGGGTCTCGATGCAGGACACCCACGACGCCTTCTACTGCGTGGTGGACCTGCACGCGATCACCGTCGAGCACGACCCGGCGCTGCTGCGCCGCCGGACCAAGGTCGCCGTCGCCCAGCTCCTCGCGATGGGCCTCGACCCCGACCGCGCCACGGTGTTCGTGCAGAGCCACGTCCCCGAGCACGCCGAGCTGGCCTGGGTGCTCGGCTGCCTCACCGGCTTCGGTGAGGCCCAGCGGATGACGCAGTTCAAGGACAAGTCCTCCAAGCAGGGCACCGGCGGGACGACCGTCGGGCTGTTCACCTACCCGGTCCTCCAGGCCGCCGACATCCTGCTCTACTCGCCCGACCCCATCGCCGAGGGCGGCCGGGCGCTGCGCGTCCCCGTCGGCGAGGACCAGCGGCAGCACCTGGAGCTCACCCGCACCCTCGCGCAGCGGTTCAACCACCGGTTCGGCGACACGTTCGTGCCGCCGGACGCGCACATCCCCGAGGGCGCCGCGAAGATCACCGACCTCCAGGAGCCGGACGCCAAGATGAGCAAGTCGGCGTCCTCGCCGCAGGGGATCATCGACGTGCTGGAGGAGCCCGGCCCGATGCGCAAGAAGATCATGCGCGCGGTCACCGACACCGGGACCGAGGTCGTCTACGACGAGGAGAAGAAGGCCGGCGTCACCAACCTCCTGCGGATCTTCTCCGCGCTGGAGGGCAGCTCCGTCCCCGACCTCGAGAGCCGCTACGCGGGCTCGGGGTACGGGCAGTTCAAGAAGGACCTCGCGCAGGTCGTCCTCGACACCTTCACGCCGATCAGGGAGCGCACCCTCAAGCTGCTGGACGACGAGGAGCGGCTCGACCGGGTGCTCGCGCTCGGCGCCGAGCGCGCCTCCGGCGTCGCCACCGCGACGATGGAGACCGTGCGCGAACGGGTGGGATTCGTGGGACGTGGTCGCTGACGGCCCCGCTCGCGACGCCGCGGAGGGCCCCGGGGAGGCGCCCTCCGCCGCCGGGGGCGTGGCCCCCGGCGGGGACGGCGGCGTGCGCACGATCGGCGTCGCCATCCCCATCCCCGACCCGTACGGCGCGTTCCTGCAGGCGCGGCGGGCCTCGTTCGGGGATCCGCTCGCCCACGCGATTCCGACGCACATCACGCTGCTGCCGCCGACCGAGATCCCCGACTCCGAGGTCGACGCCGTCCAGGAGCATCTGCGGGCCGTCGCGGGTACCGAGACCCCGTTCCCGATCAGGCTGCGAGGCAGCGGAACGTTCCGGCCGGTGTCACCGGTCGTGTTCGTGGCACTTGCCGAAGGAATCGGTGGTTGTGAGCGGGTTCAGGCGAAGGTTCTGTCGGGTCCGCTCGCGCGTCCGCTGCCGTTTCCGTACCACCCGCACGTGACCATCGCCCACCACCTCCCCGAGAGCGTCATGGACCAGGCGTTCAAGGAGCTCGCCGGCTACACCGCCGACTTCGAGACGTGGGGATTCTCCCTGTACGAGCACGGGCGGGACGGCGTGTGGCGCCCGCAGTGCGACTTCATCTTCGGCGACGGGGCCGTCCCGTCCCCGGGCGGTAACAGAGGCGGGCCCGCCTCTCAGTGAGGCGGCAGGGTGACCGGTCGCACAAGACGCTGCGTTGACCGTTCGATTACCGTCTGCGGCATCGAGTGGCCCGGGTTGGGTACGTTGCGTGCATGCGGCAGGTGATCGGCGGGGTGCGGCGGCGGAGCGAGTCCCTGCTCGGTGACGGGAAGGCGCTGCTGCGGCGCTCCCGGGAGCGGTCGCGGTGGTTCGACCACCAGGTGCGCGCGTTGGAGCGGTACCAGGAGCGCCGCGGCGACCGGCTCGCCGCCGCCCTCACCAGCTACGCGTTCCTGTCGTTCTTCCCGCTGATGGCGCTGGCGTACGCGCTGCTCGGCTACCTCGTCGGGGTCAGCGACGAGGCCCGCGCCTACTTCGTCCGGGCGATCAGCTCGCAGCTGCCGGGGCTCGCGGGTCAGCTGGACGTCGAGCAGATCGCCCAGTCCAAGACCGCCGTCGGGGTCCTCGGCCTCGTCGCGCTGCTGGTCACCGGGATCGGCTGGGTGCAGGTGCTGCGCGAGTCCCTGCGCGACATCTGGGGCAACGAGCCGGGCGGCGGCGGCAACTTCTTCCTGAAGCGCCTCTGGGACGGCGGCGTGCTCGCGTTCCTCGGCCTCATCCTGGTCTGCGGCATGGCGGTCACGACGGTCACGACGTCCGCCACCCACACCGTCCTCGGCTGGCTCGGCATGGACCACGTCCCCGGCGCCGGAACCGGGCTGCGGCTGCTGTCGCTCGCCTGCGCGATCTTCTTCGACACCGTGGTCTTCCTGGCGCTGTTCACCCGGCTGTCGGGTACCCGGGCGCCCTGGCGCCGGATCATCCGGGGGGCGCTTTTCGGCGCGGTCGGCTTCGAGATCCTCAAGCAGATCGCGGCGTTCCTGATCGGGCGGACGACGCAGAACCCCGTCTACGGCACGTTCGCGGTGCTGGTCGGGCTGATGGTCTGGATCAACATCGCGACCCGGTTCGCCCTGTTCGTCGCCGCCTGGACGGCGACGCGCCGCGTCGTCCTCACCGCGGACGCCGCCAACCCGGAGAACAGCGCCGACAGCGCGGAGGTCGAGGCGCTCCAGGAACGCGCCGGCGAGAGGCCCGGCAGGCACGAGAAGCCGGCCGAGAACGATGACCGGGCCCGGGACGAGGCCCCGGGCCGCCGTCGAACGCCAGGCCGCCACGAGAAACCGGTGGCGGCCGGGAACGGGGCGGAAGACGAGAACCCCGTAGAGCCCGGGAAGCCGATGGAAGGCGAGAAGCCACTCGAAACCGGAAGACCGGCCTGACCGGCAAGCCGAGCGAAGTCGGCGAGCCGGCCGTGGAGCCGGAGGCCGGTGGAGCCCGGGAAGCCGGTCCGGTCGGGAGGCGGGGGCGGGACCGGGTCAGGCCCAGAAGGCGTCGCTGGCGTACTGGTCCTCGGCCAGGGTGCGGATCTCGGTGATCTTTCCGTCGCGGAAGCGGAACAGGTCGACGGCGCGGCCGTCGAGGATCCGGCCGGGGCGCTCGGCGCAGGTCTGGACGAGGGCGGCGCCGTACTCGTCGTTGGCCATGACCGAGTAGGGCTCGGTGTGGAACGTCCCGCCGGACAGCTCGAACAGCCGGACGTAGAAGCCGAGGACCTCCTCGGGCGTCCGGTACTCGCCGCAGACGGGCCCGCGTCCGGGGACGCTGTGCACGACGTCGTCGGCGAGCAGCGCGCGGATGAGGTCCATGTCGCCCTTGGCGAAGGCCGTGTAGCCGTCCTTCAGCAGCGTCACGTTCGGATGCTCGTACGTCGGCGGCGGCTCCGCCGTGAGGGCGGGCGCGCCGGGCATGGGGACATACAAGTCGGACATGGCGCAGTTCCTCCCCGCGGCGCCGTTCCGCCGTCCCCCGGCGGTGACGTGATCACCGGCGTCACCGCGAGCGTAAGCCCGCCGGACGCGGGGGTGCCAGGCCCGTGGGAAGGGGTGGGGGAAGCTTTACCGGCCGGCGCGGGACCGGGCCGCCTCCAGCCGCCGCCTGCGGCGCAGCACCACGAACAGCACCGCGATCGCGAGCAGGGCGCCCACGGCGCCGCCGCCGACGAGCAGCCACATGCGGGACGAGTCGTCGGAGGCGAGCGGCGCGTCGGGCAGCACGCCCGAGCGGCCGTCCTTGCGGGTCTGCTCGATGTCGCCGGGCGGGACGAGCGTGCCCACCGGCTGCACCTTCCCGCGGGCGGCGAAGCCCCAGTTCAGCAGCTTGGCCGCGTACGCCGACGGCGGCATGTCCGCCCGCATCAGCGAGATCACGATCGTGTGCCCGCCGCGGCGCGCCTGGGCGACGAAGGTCTGCTGGGCGGCGATCGTGTAGCCGTTCTTGCCGCCGAGCATCCCGGGGTAGGCCAGCCGCTCGCCCGGGAGCATGTGGTTGTGGGTGTGGATCGGGTACCCGCCGACCTTCTTGCCCTTCTTGCGCTCCTTCTTGGTCGGGGGCGCCGGGAACTGGAAGTCGATCGCCTGCATGTAGGCGCGGTACTCGGGGTTCTTCATCCCCTCGCGCAGGATGAGCGCGAGGTCGTAGGCCGAGGTGTGCTGCGTCCGGACGTTCAGCCCGAGGTCCTTGTCCAGCCCGTTCGGGGACCCGGCGAGGGTGTCGCGCGCGTTGATCCGCCTGGCCTCGGCGTTCATGTCGGCGAGGGTCCTGCGCATCCCGCCGTCGGCCTCCGCCAGCGTCACCGCCGCGTCGTTGGCCGACATCATCAGCAGCGCGTGGAACAGGTCGGAGACCTTGTACTGCATCTTCGGGGTCAGCCCGACCTTGGTGCCCTCGGTGTCGCACGCCTTCTGGGACGGCCGGACGAGCCGGTTCGGGTCCAGCTTGGGGACGAGCGTCAGCGCGGTGAGGGTCTTGAGGGTGCTGGCGGGCAGGTAGTGCCCGTGCGGGTCCTTGGCGGCCAGGACCTGCCCGGTGTCGGCGTCCGCGATCAGGTACGAGGCCGCCTTGATCTTCGGCGGGGCCGGGACGCCCGGCGCCGTGCCCGCGACGACGCCGCGGCTCGCGAGCCCCGGCCCGCCCACGGTCTGCGCCTGCGGCGACGCGGCGGGCGACGCCGCGGCGCCCGCGCCCCCGCCCGGTGCGGCTCCGGCGCGTGCCGCGCCGGCCGGTGCGGCGGCGAGCGCGGGGGCGGCCGCGAGCGAGGCGGCCGTGACCGGCACGGTGATCAACGTCAGGGCGCGGCGGACGCCGGCCGGCCCTCGTCGCTGTCCTGGCAAGCTCCCGACGCTCCTCAATCCCGTGGGAGCGCGATCGCTCCCGGCGCGCAGGCGCCCAACGCCCATGACTCCCCCCGAAGACTAGGCGACCTATCCGGCGAAGAGGTACCCGATCGCGAATCCGGCAAGCGCGGGACGGAGGCGACGGACGTGACGGGAGGGAGCATCGGTCATGTCACGGTACGTATGGGGCGAGGTCGATCGGTTACGATCCGTCATGGACGGGATTTTGAGACGGGTTGACGGTATTTTGGACGGACTGACTAGTTCGATCTAGCGGTGCGGACGCCAAGATCGTGACCGAAAAGTAGGGCGTCCGCCCCCCTTCCGACGGCTCGCATGAGTCAATTGATCCGCAAAGGGCATGGACGCCCGGCAGGGGGCGGGCACGGACGCCATCATGGAACGAACACGTGACCTGGACCGGCGTTTGTCCAGGCTTAGGGACCCGCTGGCTGAATTGCGCCACGTGCCACGCAACGACCTGCAAGGATTGTGGACGGAGGTTGGCCGTGGCCATTGACTTCAACGCATCGCACGGGGCGACGCTCGGCGTCGAGTGGGAGATCCAGCTCGTCGATGCGGAGACCAGGCACCTGCGGCAGGACGCACGCGAGGTTCTCGCCGCCCTGCCTTCCCTCAGCGACGACGGCGACAACCCGCGCGTCCGGCACGAGCTGATGGAGTCCACCATCGAGGTGGTGACCGGGATCAGCGACACCGTGGGTGAGGCCAAGGCCGACCTGGCCGGCACCCTCACCGACCTGCGCGCCGCCGCCGCGGACCTCGGCCTCGCGCTGGCCTGCACGGGCACCCATCCGATCAGCGACTGGCGGGAGGCGGTGATGGCGCCGATGGGGCGCTACGCCAAGCTGGTCGAGGAGATGCAGTGGCTGGCCCGTCGCATCCAGACGTTCGGCGTTCACGTCCACGTCGGCATCTCCGACGGCGCCAAGGCGATCCCGATCGTCAACGCGCTCTCGTCCTACCTTCCGCACTTCCTCGCGCTCACCGCGTCCAGCCCGTTCTGGAGCGGCGGCGACACCGGCCTCGCGTCCTGCCGGGCGGTCGTGTTCGGCCAGCTGCCCACGGCCGGGCCGCCCCACCTGCTAGACGACTGGGCGGCCTTCGAGGATTACATGGACACGCTGATGCGTTCGGGAACGATAAGGAGCATCAAGGAGGTCTGGTGGGACATCCGGCCGCATCCTGACTTCGGCACCGTCGAGATCAGGATGTTCGACGGGATTCCCACCCTGCGTGAGGTGGGGATGGCCGCCGCTCTGTGCCAGAGCCTCGTCACGCTGTTCGAGCAGCAGCTGGACCGCGGGTACACGCTGCCGCGGCCGGCCGCCTGGGTGGTGCGCGACAACAAGTGGCGCGCCACCAGGTACGGGCTCGACGCCATCGTCATCACCGACGACACGGGGAGCACCGCCCCGCTCCGGGACGACCTGTACGAGCTGATCCGGGAGCTGGAGCCGGTCGCCGACCGGCTCGGCTGCGCCGAGGAGCTCAAGGTCGCCGGCGAGGTCCTGGAGCACGGCGCCCCGTACGAGCGCCAGCGCGCGATCCGCGCCGGCGGCGGGACGCTGGAGAACATCGTCGACGCGGCGATCGCCGAGCTCGCGGAGGACAGGTTCGTCACACTGGGGGAGGTCGCACATGCCGGAGCCTGAGCAGCCGGACGGCACCGGGAACCCCGCGGACACCGAGCCCGCGAGCACCGATCCCGCGAGCAGACCCGAGAATCGCACCGTTTCCACCAACGAGAACATCACCCGGCGGGCGCCGCTAGGCTCCGCCATCGCGCAGGGGGCGCACATGACACATCCGGGACCCGGGGTGATGCCCGGCCTTGAACCACCCGCCGCCCCGGGACACGAGAGTCCCGAGGGCCGGGAGGACCGGGGCGCCGTCTCCGGCACCGCCGGAGTGAACGGGCCGGTGCCCGGCGGGCCCGCCCCGCACGACGCCGAGGGCGCCGCGCGGCGGCGGGACGCGTCCGCCGCGGCGACCGGCGCCTCCGCGGCGACCGGGGTCCCGGTGGTGTCCGGGGTCCCGGGGGTGCTCGGCGGCGCGGCGCTGCAGCCGCAGCTCGACGCGTTCCTCGCCGGGCACGAGGCGGAGCTGATCGCCTTCCGCCGCGACCTGCACATGCACCCCGAGCTCGGCTACGCCGAGCACCGCACGACCCGCAGGCTCGCCGAGCGGCTCCGCGCGGCCGGGCTGGAGCCGGTGATCCTGCCGAAGGGCACCGGGCTGTTCTGCGACATCGGCCCCGCCGACGGCACGACCGTGGCGCTGCGGGCCGACATCGACGCGCTCCCGCTCCAGGACGAGAAGGAGGGCGTCTCCTACCGGTCGACCGTCCCCGGCGTCGCGCACGCGTGCGGCCACGACGTGCACACCACGATGGTGCTGGGCGCGGGCCTGTTCCTGGCCCAGCAGGCGGAGGCGGGGCTGCTGCCCGGCCGCGTCCGGCTGCTGTTCCAGCCCGCCGAGGAGACGCCCGGCGGGGCGCTGGACGTGATGGCCGCCGGTGGCATCGCGGGCGTCGACCGCGCGTTCGCGCTGCACTGCGACCCCCGCATCGAGGTCGGCCAGCTCGGGCTGCGCACCGGCCCGATCACCGCGGCCTGCGACAAGGTCTACGTGAAGGTCACCGGGCCCGGCGGCCACACCGCCCGGCCGCACCTGACCGCCGACCTGGTCTACGCGCTCGCCAAGATCGTCACCGAGCTGCCGTCCGCGCTGTCGCGGCGCGTCGACCCGCGCTCCAGCCTGTCGCTGGTGTGGGGGCGCGTCTCGGCCGGGTCCGTCGCCAACGCCATCCCCGACGACGGGATCGCCGAGGGCACCGTCCGCTGCCTGGACGACGAGGCGTGGCACCGGGCGCCGGAGATGATGAAGGCGCTGCTGCAGTCGGTCGCCGCCGCCTACGACGTGGAGGCGTCGCTGGAGTACGTGCGGGGCGTCCCGCCGACCGTGAACGAGGCGGCCAGCGTGCAGATGTTCCGGGACGCCGCCGCCCAGGTGATGGACGAGGACGGCGTCGTGCCGACTCCGCAGAGCCTCGGCGGCGAGGACTTCGGCTGGTACCTGGAGTCGATCCCCGGCGCGCTCGCCCGGCTCGGGGTCCGCACTCCCGGCGCGCCCGGCGAGTACGACCTGCACCGCGGCGACTTCGACGTCGACGAGCGGTGCATCGCCGTCGGCACGAAGGTGCTGAGCGCCACCGCGCTGACCGCGCTGTGGGACGGCGGCCGTCCCGGCGCCGCCGAGTCGATCGAGGGCGCCGCGCTGGCCTAGACTCCTCCCGCCGGCCGGGCTTGATCACCAGGGGTAATCGCCGGGCCCGGCGGCCTCCGTCCTCCCGGGCGCCCGCGCGCGAGGGTCTCGCATGCCGGTCAGCGCCGTCCATGGCGGCGCTGACCTGTGGCGATATGCCTACGCATTGGTAACGGACCTGTTGCGAAACCGTGCAAGCGAGAGGTTTGCCCTCATTCGCGAGGTAGCGTCCCAACGATTTCGGTGACCGGATCTGTCACCGGACCGTGGGTGGGACGGAAGGAGCGCTACCTTGCGCCGTGGACTGAAGATTACGCTCGTCACCGTGACGGGTGCGGCGCTGACGCTCAGCGCTTCCGCGTGCGGTGGCAAGAAGGCCGACAGCGGTGACGACGGCGGCGACGGCAAGAAGACCCTCAAGATCGGTCTGGCCTTCGACATCGGCGGCCGCGGCGACCAGTCCTTCAACGACTCGGCCGCAGCGGGCCTCGACAAGGCCAAGAAGGACCTGGACGTCAAGACCGAGGAGATCTCCGCCAAGCCGGACGAGCCGGACTCCGACAAGGAGTCGCGCCTGCGGCTGCTGGCCAACAAGGGCTACAACCCGGTGATCGGCGTCGGCTTCGCCTACACGGCCTCGATCAACAAGGTCGCCAAGGACTTCCCGAACACCAAGTTCCTCGTCGTCGACGCCGACCAGTGCAAGGTCGAGGGCGCCAACGTCAGCGGCGCCTGCTTCTCCGAGGAGCAGGGCTCCTACCTGGTCGGCGCCGCGGCCGCGATGAAGTCCAAGACCGGCACGATCGGGTTCATCGGCGGCGTCAACGTGCCGCTGATCAACAAGTTCTTCGCCGGTTACCAGGCGGGCGCGAAGAAGGCCAAGCCGGGCATCAAGGTGCTTCCCGCCAAGTACCTCACGCTGCCCCCGAACTTCAACGGCTTCAAGGACGCCGGCCTCGGCAACGAGGCGGCCAAGGGCCAGCTCGACGAGAACGCCGACGTGATCTACCACGCGGCGGGCGGCGCGGGCATCGGCGTCATCAAGACCGTCGGCGCGGCCAAGAAGTGGGCGATCGGGGTCGACTCCGACCAGTACAACCAGCCCGCGGTCGCCGGGGTGAAGGCCCAGATCCTGACGTCCATGGAGAAGCACGTGGACGTCGCGGTGTACGACTTCGTCGAGAGCGTCGCCAAGGGCACCTTCAAGGCCGGCACCACGCAGTACAACCTGAGCAACGACGGCATCGGGTACGCCACCTCCGGCGGCAACGTCGACGACATCAAGGCCAAGCTCGACGAGCTCAAGGCGGAGATCGTCAGCGGCAAGATCACCGTTCCGACGAAGGCCTGACGCCGCGGCCGGGGCACGGGAGCCCGCTCCCGCGCCCCGGCCGCGTCCTCTCTCACGTTCTAGGCAGGAGGAGGGGCACTCGTGCCTGACCAGGTGCCGGCCGTGCGGCTGACATCGATCACCAAGCGGTTCCCCGGAGTGGTGGCCAACCGCGACATCAACCTCACCATCGAGCGCGGCGAGGTGCACGCGCTCTGCGGTGAGAACGGCGCCGGCAAGTCCACGCTGATGAAGATCCTCTACGGGATGCAGCGGCCGGACGAGGGCACCGTCGAGGTCGACGGCGAGCAGGCGGCCTTCCGGACGCCGGCCGACGCGATCGCCCGCGGCATCGGCATGGTGCACCAGCACTTCAAGCTGGCCGACAACCTCACCGTCCTGGAGAACGTGATCCTCGGCGCCGAGCCCCGCGTCCGGGGCCGGCGGCGCGGCCGGATCGACTTCGCCGCCGCGCGCGCCAAGATCAAGGAGATGTCCCAGGCGTACGGGCTGCGCGTCGACCCCGACGTGCTGGTCGAGACGCTCGGCGTCGGCGAGCGGCAGCGCGTGGAGATCCTCAAGGTGCTCTACCGCGGCGCCCGGGTGCTCATCCTGGACGAGCCGACCGCGGTGCTCGTCCCGCAGGAGGTCGAGGAGCTGTTCGGCAACCTGCGCGAGCTGCGCGCCGAGGGCCTGACCGTCCTGTTCATCTCCCACAAGCTGGACGAGGTGCTGACCGTCGCCGACACGATCTCGGTGATCCGGCGCGGCACGACGGTCGCGACCCGGCTCGACCCGCGTGAGGTGACGTCCCGGCGCCTGGCCGAGCTGATGGTCGGGTCCAAGCTGCCCACCCCGGAGCTGCGCGAGTCCACCGTCACCGAGGACGTCCAGCTGGACGTGGCCGGGCTCACCGTGCTGACCCCCGAGGGCCGTCCCGTGGTGGACGGCGTGTCGCTGCGCATCCGCCGCGGCGAGATCGTCGGGCTGGCCGGCGTCGAGGGCAACGGGCAGACCGAGCTCATCGAAGCGATCATGGGGATCCGCGGGGCCGACGCCGGGACCATCGGCTACGGCGGCGAGGACGTCACCTCGTGGACGACGCGGCGGCGCCGCGAGGCCGGCATCGCCTACATCCCCGAGGACCGGCACCGCCACGGGCTCGTCCTGGAGGGGACGCTCTGGGAGAACCGCATGCTGGGCCACCAGACCCAGCGCCCGAACGTGCGCGGCCCGTGGATCGACCGGCGCGGCGCCCGCCGCGACACCACCCGGATCGTCCAGGCCTACGACGTGCGGACGCCGGGGATCGACGTGCCCGCCGCCGCGCTGTCGGGCGGCAACCAGCAGAAGCTCATCGTCGGGCGGGAGATGTCCGGCGACCCGCGGCTGCTGATCGCGGCGCATCCGACGCGCGGCATCGACGTCGGCGCCCAGGCCGCCATCTGGGAGTACCTGCGGCAGGCCCGCGCGGACGGGCTGGCCGTCCTGCTGATCAGCGCCGATCTTGAGGAACTCATCGGTATGTCCGACACCCTGCACGTGATCCTGCGGGGACGGCTGGTCGCGGAGGTCGATCCGCGGACCGTCACCCCCGAGGAGCTCGGCTCCGCCATGACCGGCGCCGGAGCGCCCGCATGAGCGACGAGCGCAAGGACCTGGACCCGGCGGGCGAGGAGCCCGCGGGCGGCGGTGGACCGGCGGGCGGCGAGCCCGCGGGCGCGAAGCCCCCTGCCGGCGTCCCCGCGCCCCGTCCGGGCGAGGGCCCCGATCCCGGGAAGCGGCCTGCGAAGGCGTCCGGACCGGTGGAGCCGGAGACGGTGCCGTCTTGGAAGGCGATGCTGCGGGGCCTCGGCCCGCGGGGCCTCGGACTGAAGATCGGCGCGCCGGTGCTGGCGCTGCTGATCTCCCTCGGCATCACGATGATCCTGCTGCGGGTCACCGGCGCCGACCCGGTCAGCTCGATCCAGAGCATGATCGACTACGGCACCACCGACAACTCGATCGTCGACATCGTCAACCGCGCCACCCGCTACTACCTGTCGGCCGTGGCCGTGGCGATCGGGTTCCGGATGGCGCTGCTGAACATCGGCGTGGACGGCCAGTACCGGATGGCCGCGTTCCTCGCCGCCGCGCTCGGCGGCGCGCTGACGCTGCCCGCGCCGCTCGGCCAGATGCTGACGATCGCCGCGGCGATGGTGGTCGGCGGGCTGTGGGCGGCGATCGCGGGCCTGCTGAAGGTGACCCGCGGGGTCAGCGAGGTGCTGTCCACGATCATGCTGAACGCGATCGCGACCGGCCTGATCGCCTACCTGCTGAACGACAAGCGGCTCGCCGAGGTGCGGCCGGGCAGCAACAACGTCGCCACGCCGCAGATCCCCGAGTCGGGACGGGTCGGCGGCCTGAACGGCCTGCTGTCCTCGATCGGCATCGACCTGCCGGGCGACGTGTACGGGCTGCTGCCGCTGGCGATCCTGGTCGGCGTCGTGTTCTGGGTCGTCATCAACCACACCAGGTTCGGGTTCGACCTGAAGGTGTCGGGGCTTTCGCCGTCGGCCGCGCAGGCCAGCGGCGTCAACGCCCGCCGCATGATCGTCTACACGATGGTCGCGTCGGGCGTGGTGGCGGGCCTGATCGGCATGCCGGAGCTGCTCGGCGCGTCCTACGAGTACTCGCTGAACTTCCCGGCCGGGCTCGGCTTCACCGGCATCACGGTCGCGCTGCTCGGCCGCAACCATCCGGTCGGCATCGCGCTCGCCGCGCTGCTGTTCGCGTTCCTCGACCAGACCTCCGACGTCCTCCAGGAGGTCGACGTCCCGAAGGAGATCGTCGGGGTCATGCAGGGCGTGGTCGTGCTGACCGTCGTCATCGTGTACGAGCTCGTCCGGCGCTGGGAGATCCGGCTCCAGCAGCGGGCCGTCGCCGCCGAGCTGGCCACCGGCCACGACCTGGCCCGCGAGGCCGCTGGGAGTGCCTCATGAGCTCCGCCACCGAGACGGCCCCCGCCCGGAAGGCCGCGGGCGGCGGCCGCCGGCTGCGCTGGCCGCACTACCTGCTCATCGCGTCCGGCCTGCTGGTGCTGCTGTCGCTGGTCCGGGTCATCGACGACGCCGACCCGGTGACCTCCAGCGGGACGGTCAGCGCCGCGCTGCGCCTCGCCGTGCCGATCTTCCTCGCCGGGCTCGGCGGGCTGTGGTCGGAACGCTCCGGTGTGATCAACATCGGCCTCGAGGGCATGATGATCCTCGGCACCTGGACGGGGGCCTGGGCCGGCTTCCAGTGGGGCCCGTGGATCGGCGTCCTCGCCGGGATCATCGGCGGGGCGCTCGGCGGGCTGCTGCACGCGATCGCGACCGTCTCGTTCGGCGTCGACCACATCGTGTCCGGCGTCGCGATCAACATCCTCGGGCTGGGGCTCACCCAGTTCCTCGCCGGGCTGATCTTCGACAAGGGGGAGGCGAAGGCGCTCGGCGGCGGCCCCCGGCAGTCGCCGCCCGTCGATCCGATCCCGACGCTGACGCTGCCGGTGCTGTCCGGAGGCAAGATCGGCGGCTGGCAGAGCCCCGACTGGCTCGGCTCGCTGGAGCGGCACCACTGGTTCCTGGTGTCGGACCTCGCGGGGATCGTCCGCGGCCTCACCAGCGACATGTCGCTGCTGACGCTCGTGGCGCTGCTGCTCCTCCCGGCCAGCTTCTTCGTGCTGTGGCGGACGGCGTTCGGGCTGCGGATCCGCTCGTGCGGCGAGGACGCGTACGCGGCCGAGTCGCTCGGCGTGCAGGTCTACCGGATGAAGTACGCGGCCGTGATGATCTCGGGCGGTTTCGCGGGCCTGGCGGGCGCGTTCCTCGTCACCGTCGCCGCGCCGATCTACCAGGACGGCCAGACCAACGGCCGCGGGTTCATCGGCCTCGCCGCCATGATCTTCGGCAACTGGCGTCCGGGCGGCCTCGCCGCGGGCTCGCTGCTGTTCGGCTACACCGACGCGATGAACGTGCGCGGCGGCGGCCAGTCGGCGCACGCGCTGCTGCTGTTCGTGGCGATCCTGCTGATCGGCGTCGCGGTCTGGCAGGGCGTGCGCGCGAACCGCCTGCTCCCGCAGGCGGCGCTGGACGCGGCGCACCGCCGCGACATGCGCGGCGCCGTCGTCGGCTCCGCGCTGTCCCTGGTCACGGCCGCCGCGCTGCTCACGTGGTTCCTGCTGAGCGACATCGTCCCCGGCGAGCTGGTCTCCTTCACGCCGCACCTGACGACGCTGCTCGTCCTGGCCCTGGCCAGCCAGCGCCTCCGCATGCCCGCCGCCAACGGGATCCGCTACCGGCGCGGTGAGGCACGATAACTCCCATGGATATCGACTGGGCGGGTCTGCGCGCTGCGGCGCGGGAGGCCATGGAACGTGCCTACTGCCCGTACTCCGGGTTTCCGGTCGGGGCCGCCGCGTTGGTGGACGACGGCCGGGTGATCACCGGGTGCAATGTGGAGAACGCCTCGTACGGCGTCGGGCTGTGCGCGGAGTGCGCGGTCGTTTCGGCGCTGCACGGGCCCGGCAAGTCCGAGCGGCCCCGGCTGGTCGCCATGGCGGTGGTCGACCGGCACGGGAATCCGCTGATGCCGTGCGGGCGCTGCCGGCAGTTGCTGTGGGAGCACGGTGGCGCCCCGATGCTTCTGGAGACGACGCGCGGCATCCTGCCCATGTCGGACGTCCTGCCGGACGCGTTCGGTCCCGACGATCTCGTGGACCGGGTCTGACCCACAAACGCCGGCCGGCGGACCCCGGCCGGCTCTGCTTCACCTTCTGAGAGGATTCCGTGGACGCCACCGATGTCATCCGCGCCAAGCGGGACGGCGGGACGCTGACCCCCGAGCAGATCGACTGGGCGGTCGACGCCTACACGCGGGGCGTGATCGCCGAAGAGCAGATGTCGGCGCTGGCGATGGCGATCCTGCTGAACGGCATGTCGCGGGCGGAGGTGGCCCGGTGGACCGAGGCCATGATCCGGTCCGGTGAGCGGATGGAGTGGTCGGCGCTGGACCGCCCGACCACCGACAAGCACTCCACCGGCGGGGTCGGTGACAAGATCACCCTGCCGCTGGCGCCGCTGGTGGCGGCGTGCGGCGCGGCCGTCCCGCAGCTGTCGGGGCGCGGCCTCGGGCACACCGGCGGGACGCTGGACAAGCTGGAGTCGATCCCGGGCTGGCGGGCGTCGCTGTCGAACGCCGAGATGCTGGACGTGCTGCGGGACGCGGGCGCGGTCGTCTGCGCGGCGGGTGGCGGCCTCGCGCCCGCCGACCGCAAGCTCTACGCGCTGCGGGACGTGACCGGCACGGTGGAGTCGATCCCGCTGATCGCCTCCTCGATCATGTCGAAGAAGATCGCCGAGGGCACGGGCGCGCTGGTGCTGGACGTCAAGGTCGGCTCGGGCGCGTTCATGAAGACGGCGGACCGGGCCCGTGAGCTGGCCGAGACGATGGTCGCGATCGGTGCCGACCACGGGCTGCGCACGGTCGCCCTGCTGACCGCGATGGACCGCCCGCTCGGCAACGCGGTCGGCAACGCCGTCGAGGTGGCCGAGTCGGTGGAGGTGCTCGCCGGGGGAGGCCCGTCCGACGTGGTCGAGCTGACCCTGACGCTGGCGCGGGAGATGCTCGCCGCCGCGGGGGTCTCCGGGCGGGACCCGGCCGACGCGCTGAAGGACGGCTCCGCCATGGACGCCTGGCGCCGCATGATCACCGCGCAGGGCGGCGACCCGGACGCGCCGCTGCCGGCCGCCCGCGAGACCCACGTGGTCACCGCACCGTCCTCGGGCGTGCTGACCCGGCTGGACGCCTACGGGGTGGGCGTCGCGGCGTGGCGTCTCGGCGCCGGGCGGGCCCGCAAGGAGGACCCGGTCTCGTTCGGCGCGGGCGTGATCTGCCATGCCAAGCCGGGCGAGCCGGTCGAGGCGGGCCGCCCGCTGCTGACGCTGCACGCCGACGACGAGGCCAGGTTCGGCCGCGCGCTGGAGGCCCTGGACGGCGCCTTCGACATCGAGGCAGGCGGCACCGCGCCCGCGCTGCCCCTGGTCATCGACCGGATCGCGTGAACCGGCCGGTTTGTTAATAATCACCGTTGACGGGCGTTGTGTCCGCTCTGGAAGCTGATCAGGTTTCTCTCAGCAGCCAAGGAGCGGATGGTGCGACTCTCACTCCTTTCCGCCGCGGCGCTCGCGGGCACGGTCGGCCTCGTGGCCGGCACGGTGCCCGCGTACGCCGACGCGGGACGTCCCCACATCGTGGTGAAGGACGGCAAGACGCAGCCCACGTTCTCGTTCAAGGACGCCATCCGCGAGAAGGTGTTCGTCGAGACGACCGTGGACAGCGACAATGACGGCGAACGCGACCGCGTCTCCGTCTACATCACCCGCCCCAAGGAGACGGGCGGCGGCCTCAAGGTCGCGTCGATCCTCGAGGGCAGCCCCTACTACGCGGGCCTCCAGGACCCGCCGTACCACCCGGCCGACGTCACGGACTACCCGCGCCTCGCGCCGTGGACGCCGCCGCCCGGCCCGCCGGGCCCGACGAGCTACTCGCGGGTCTACTACGACAACTACTTCGTCTCCCGCGGCTATGCCGTCCTCGCGGCCGACACGCTCGGCACGGGCGACTCCGACGGCTGCCCGACCGCCGTCGGACCGAACGAGGCGCAGGGCATGAAGTCGGTCATCGAATGGCTCACCGGCAAGGCGACCGCGTACGACGCCCAGGGCAACAAGATCCGTGCGGGCTGGTCGACCGGGAACGTCGCCATGGCCGGCAAGTCCTACGACGGCACGCTGCCCCTGGCGGCCGCCGCGACCCGCGTGTCCGGCCTCAAGACGGTCGTGTCCATCTCCGGCGTCTCCAACTGGTACGACGAGTACCGCGCCAACGGCGGCGTCGTCGCACCGGACGGCTGGGAGGGCGAGGACCTCGACCTGCACGCCAAGGCCGTGCTGTCCCGCCGCGACCTCGCGGTCTGCGCGCCCGTCATGCACGACCTCGAGAAGAAGATGGACCGGGTCACCGGCGACTACAACCGGACCTGGGACGAGCGGAACTTCGCCAAGTCCGCGCCCCACTTCAAGGCCAGCGTGTTCATGACCAGCGGCCTCGCCGACTGGAACGTCAAGCCGATCCAGATGTCCCTGCTGTGGGACGGGCTGAAGAAGGCGGGCGTCGACCGCAAGCTCTGGATCCACCAGGCCGCGCACGACGAGCCTCTGGACGTCCGCCAGAGCGTGTGGCTCGAATCGCTGAACCTGTGGTTCGCGCATGAGCTCTACAACGTCCGCAACGACATCATGCGCCAGCCCAAGGTCGACCTGGAGCGCACCCCGGGCCAGTGGGAGACGCACAAGGACTGGCCGGAGGCCTCGGCCCGTCCCGTGCCGCTCGGCCTGTCGGCCAAGGGCCTCGGCGAGCGCGGCAACGGTACCCAGCAGCTTGTGGACGACCCGTCCCGCAAGGCCGAGGAGCTGGCCGCGAACCCGGACGCGGCGGACCCGAACCGCCTGGTCTACCTCACGCCGAAGCTGACCAGGGCCATGCGGCTCAGCGGCACGGCGCGGATCAAGCTGCGCGCCTCCGTCGACGGACGCTCGCCGTACCTGTCGGCCCTCCTGGTCGACTACGGCTCCGACGAGCGCGTCTCCGGCTTCGGCCCGACGTCCGACCGGTGGTGCTACGGCGACTCGATCCCCGGCGACGAGGGCTGCCGGACCGTCCGCAGGTACACCACCGCCGTCACCCCGTTCAAGATCGTGACGCGCGGCTGGACGGATGTGCGCAACCGCGAGTCGATCTGGCGCAGCACCCCGGTGAAGCCCGGCAAGGACTACACGTTCAGCTGGCCCATGCAGCCGTACGACTACGTCTTCAAGCCCGGCCACCGGATCGGCCTCATGGTGCTGGCCACCGACCACGCCTACACGCTCCGCTACCCGGCGGGCACCAAGGTCAAGGTCGACCTGCGCGGCAGCACCCTGACCCTGCCCCTCACCAACGGCTGACCCGGCAGGGCGCCGGCCCGCCCCTGCGGGCCGTCCTGCGGGGTGACCGTTGAAGAGCAGCGCCCGGACCGCCGACCCGGCGTTCCGGGCGCGCGCTTTGTTCGCCGTGGCGTTGCGAAGGCTCCGGGAACGCGGTCGGCCAGGTCTTCACCATCGCCGCCCGGTAGCGCCGGGCACCGGCGTGGAGAGCTACTTGACGCAGATGCGCAAGTACTTGCTATCGTTCGTCAAGTGACGACCACGGAAGACCACGTCGAATTCGTGGCCGAGCTGGTCCGGATGCTGGAGACGCGGATCCTCGACCCCCTGGAGATCCTCCTGGCCTCCGACGAGCCGCTCGGCCCGATCAGGGACCGGCTGCGCGTCGAGGCCGAGGTCTGGGCGGCACAGCTGCTCGGCCCCGACCGGGAGCGGGCCACGCTGACCGCCGCCCGGCTCATCGGGGTGCTGTTCCCCGGCGACGGCCCCTTCGACCCGCCCGCCTCGTGGTGGCGTACCGCGCTGGGGCGGGCGGTGGCCCGCACGGCCGCCCATCCCGCCGCGGCCGTCTCGTTCTCCACGGCGGGGGCGATGCTCGGCATCACCCGGCAAGGCGTCCACGACCTGGTGAGACGCGGCAAGCTCGACCGGGATCCGGACGGCGGCGTCACCACCTCCTCCATCCGCGAACGGCTCGACCGACCCCAGGAGAGCATCCGTGCCACCGCGAGAAGTGATCATCGATGACCGTCCCGTCCGCCTGGCGGTCCGCGACCACGGCGGGGGCGGCTCTCCCGTGCTGCTGCTCCACGGCCTGGGCGGCACCCTCCTGCACTGGGACGCGGTCGCGCCCCTGCTGACCGGTGCGCACCGGGTCGTCGCGATGGACCTGCGCGGCCACGGGCTGTCCGGCGACGGGCCGTGGGAGTGGGAGGCCGTCCTGGACGACGTGCAGGCGGTCGTCGACCACTTCGGCCTGACCGCTCCGCTCGTGGTCGGCCATTCCCTCGGCGGCATGGTCGCGGTGCGGTGGGCCCTGCGCCACCCGGACGGTCCCGGGATCGTCAACATCGACGGCCTGCGCTCGGCCGAGACCGCCCCGCGGCACTACGCGGGCATCGGCCATGACGAACTGGCCCCGCTGCTGGCGGAGCTCAAGGCGCTCTTCGACGCCCAGGCCGAGGCGATGGCCCGGCCGCTGCCCGAGGCCCACGCCGCGATGCTTCCCCAGCGGGCGCTGCGCACCACCGATGAGGGCGTCTACGCGCGGCCGGACGCGGAGCTGGCCAGGCAGATCAGGTACGACCCGTACTTCCAGGACAGCGTCGCGGCGGTGGCCGGCATCCGCTGCCCCGCCCTGTTCGTCCTGGCGACCGAGAACCTGCCCGGCCTGCCGGGCCGCGTCGGCGACCTCATGCCGGCGCAGCGCGCGGGGATCCGACGCGACCTGCTGGCCCTCACCGCCGATCGGCCGCACCTGCGCGTGCTCGAAGTGGCGGGCAGCCACGCCGTGGTCGCCGAACAGCCCGAGCGGATCGCCCAGGCCGTGCTGGGATGCGGCGGCCACCACGCGAACCTTTCCTAGATTGCCGGGCGGGCGCATCGCCGGCCATTGAGGAAAAGGGCCCGCCCGCGTGGGCCGCGACCACGCGGGCGGTCGACCGGCACGGGCCGGTGCTGGGCCGCTCCCTGCCCGTCGGGGTGTCCATCCCGTCCATCGGGGTGCGGGCGCCGCTGGTCCGCCTCGGCCTCCGGGCCGGGGGCGAGGTGCAGGTCCCCCCGGCCGGCCGGCCGGGGGAGGCCGGCTGGTACCAGGGCGGGCCCGCCCCCGGCGAGCGCGGCGCGGCGGTCGTCCTCGGCCATGTCGACTCCGCGAAGGGCGCGGCGGTCTTCTACGACCTGGGCCGCCTGAGGCCCGGGAACCGCGTCGAGGTGAGCCGCGCGGACGGCAGGGTCGCCGTGTTCACCGTCGAGTCCGTCGAGCGCGTCCCGAAGGGCCGCTTCCCCACCGCGCGCGTCTACGGCCCGCTCGACCATCCCGCGCTCCGCCTGGTCACCTGCGGCGGCGCCTTCGACCGGGCCGAGCGGGGCTACCGCGACAACGTCATCGTCTACGCCGCCGAGACGGCGGTCCGGTAGCCCACCGGATCACCGTCCTCGTCGGCTGCGGCGCCCGGTGACACCTGGCCGGGCTGGACGCCGTCATCGCCGTTCAGGGGGAGGACAGGCGCCGGCGACCCCGGGCACCGGCCCCTCCTGCGAGGCGGGCCCCCGGGGTGCGAGCTCACGCCTGGATCAGGGTGCCGGAGGTCTGGAACGCGGTGGTCAGGATCCGGCCGACCTCGTCGAGTTTCCTCCGCAGCTTGACGGCGCCGGTGGCACCACCGGACAGACCGGTCGTCGCGAGCCCGAGCTCGACGACCACGCTTCCGTCAGGCTGCGGCCTGAGCAGCAGGTGGTACTTGTAGTGCGTGGCGAAGGCACCGAGGAGCATCGCCTTGGCGCGGGTCCCCTTCTCGACGATGCCTTGACCGGCGTTCTCCCACGTGAAACGAAAGCCCTCGGGCGAAAGAGCGGCCTCCACGATGGCGCGGACCTGGTCGGGGGCACCGGACACCCTAAGGCTGACGGAATTGGCCATGGTTCTCCTTGGTCGAGTGGGGATCTGGGGGGACCGACGCTGCCGATCCCCCCGACAAGAGACGTCCGTCCATTTCTCAAGTACGCAAGCCGCTGAGCTGCCCGATCAGTGAATTCCCCGTACTGAGCGCCCTCTGACCGGCCAGCGGCCGATCCGGCGCGCTCCCGGCCCGGCGTGTGGATCATCGAGGCCGGGGCGGCCTGCGTCACCCGGTGTGCTCGTCGATGAGGCGGGCGAAGCCGTCGTGGAGGCGGGTCAGGCCGAAGTCGAAGAGCTGCTCGAACGAGAAGTCGAAGGCGTCGTCGGAGAGGGCGGCCATGGTGGGGTAGCCGCCGCCGGTGAGCGCCGCCACCAGGGTCGGCGCCTGGGCCTCCCAGAACTCCTGGTTGCTGACGCCGGTCCGCGCCTCCGCGCGGCGTTCGTTGATGTAGCGGCGTGCTATGCCCTCCACGTAGTCGACCTGAGTGCTGATCATCATGAGCAGGTTCCGGTCGCTCAGGCCCAGCGGGCGCAGCAGGCCGAGGAGCCGGTCGAGGCCGCGCAGGCCGTTCGGGCCGAGGAGGGGCCGGCTCTGGTCCACGAACGGGTACCAGGGATGGTCCAGGCACATCCGCCAGTGGTGGCGGGCTTCGGCCGTCAGGATCTCGCGCCAGCTCCGCCCGTCTTCCCGCCCGCCCTCCTCGGGGACGTCGATGACGTGGTCGAGCATCAGGTCCAGCAGTTCGCTCTTGCCGGGGACGTAGCGGTAGAGCGACATCGTCCCGACCCCGAGGCGGGTGGCGATGGAGCGCATCGACAGCGCGTCGAGCCCCTGGGACCGGGAGAGCTCGTCGGCGACCTCGACGGCCGCGGCGACGACCCGGTCAAGGCTGAGCGCGGCCGGGCGGCCCCGGGACGGGCGGGTCTGGTCGCCCCACAGCAGCTCCAGGCTCCGCCCGAGGTCGCGCCCGTCGCCGTGCTCCGTCGTCATGGATCTTCCGCTCTCCTTCGGCTGCACCCTGACGCTACAACCCCGCCGCGGGCTCGGGGACCGCGACTTTGCGTATGTTGTACTCTAATTCGCGTATGGCATACGCAAAATGGGAGGCGGCATGTCGGAGGAGGCGATCCTCGCCGAGGGGATCCACAAGGTGTACGGGGAGAGACGGGCGCTCGACGGCTTCGACCTCGCGGTGCCGACGGGCATGGTCTACGGCCTGCTCGGCCCGAACGGCGCTGGGAAGTCCACCGCCGTCCGCATCCTGGCCACACTCGTCCGGATGGACGGCGGCCGGGCGCGGGTGGTCGGCCTGGACGTCGCCGCGCAGGCCAAGCAGGTGCGCCGGCGTATCGGGCTGGCCGGGCAGCACGCCGCGCTGGACGAGGTCCTCACGGGCCGGCAGAACCTGCGCATGTTCGGCCGGCTGTTCCATCTCGGCGCCCGACGCGCGGCCGAGCGCGCGGAGGAGTTGCTGGAGCGGTTCGACCTGGTGGACGCCGCGGACAAGGGCGTGAAGGGGTACAGCGGCGGGATGCGCCGCCGTCTCGACCTGGCGGCCAGCATGATCCTGGCGCCGGACGTCCTGTTCCTGGACGAGCCCACCACGGGCCTCGACCCCCGCGGCCGGAACGAGGTGTGGGGCTCGGTCCGGGCGCTGGTCGAGCAGGGCACGACCGTCCTGCTGACGACGCAGTACCTGGAGGAGGCCGACCGGCTCGCCGGGCGCATCGCCGTTCTCGACCGGGGCCGGGTCATCGCGGACGGCCCGCCCGGCTCGCTGAAGCGGTTGATCGGCGGCGACCGGATCGAGGTCGTGGTGCGCGATCCCGCCACCCTTGCCGCGGCCGCGGCCGTCGTCGCCCGCGTCGCGTCCGCGGAACCGCGGGTCGAAGCGGACGCGGCGCGGGTGCACGCGCCCGTCGCCGACCGGGTGGCCGCGCTGACCGAGGTCGCCCGCTCGCTACAGGACGACGGCATCGCCGTGGAGGACATCGGCCTTCGGCGCCCGACCCTGGACGAGGTGTTCCTGCGCCTCACCGGGCAGCCAGCCGAGGACGCGAAGGCCGAGGACGCGAAGGCGGAGGTGGAGGCATGAGCGCCGCCGGCGGAACCGCTGCCGAGGAGGGCCCCGGCGCGCGGCTCCACTGGGCCGTCGCGGACTGCTGGACGATCGTCCTGCGGGGCCTGACCCACTACGTCCGGCAGCCGAGCAGCATCGCATGGCAGCTGGGGTTCCCGATCGTCTCGGTGCTGCTGTTCGGCTACGTCTTCGGCAGCGCGATGTCGGTGCCCGGGGGAGGCGACTACCGCGAGTTCCTGATGCCGGGCATGTTCGGGATGACGATGGCGATGGGGTTCATGAACACCGCGTACGTCGTCGTCCACGACAGCGCGCGCGGCGTCACCGACAGGTTCCGGTCCATGCCGATGGCGCCGTCGGCGGTCGTCACGGGACGCGGCGTCGGCGATCTGATCGCCGCGACGCTCGACCTCCTCGTGCTGGCGCTGACCGCGCTGGCGATCGGCTGGCGCTCCAGCGGCGGCCTGCTCGGCACTCTCGCCGCGTTCGGCCTGTTCTTGCTGCTGCGCTTCGCTCTGATCTGGATCGGTGTGCTGCTGGGGCTGCTGGTACCCAACGAGGAGGCGGCCGGAAGCCTCTTCGCGGTGGCGTTCCCGTTCGCGATGATCTCCAGCGCGTTCGTTGCGCCGTCCCTCATGCCGGACTGGCTGGGCGCGGTCGCGCGGTGGAACCCGGTGTCGGCGACGGTGACCGCGTCCCGCGAGCTGTTCGGCAACCCGGCCGCCGTCGGGGCCACCTGGGTCGAGCAGCACGCCCTGCTGATGGCGATCATCTGGCCGATCGTGCTCACGGTGGTGTTCCTGCCGCTCTCGGTCCGCCGCTACCAGCGCCTCAGCCGCTGAGGCGGTCCGCCCAGAGCCCGGCGTCCGGGGGAGGTGCGGCGGGGGCGTGGCGGGGGTGTGGGCAACGGTGAGGCGCTTGCGGAGCCGCGCGAGAGGCGGGGTGCCGGGCGCCCTGGCCGCGTTGGGCTCCCCGCCACGCCGGCGGTGACAACCTTCGGTTGTGAGGCCGCCCGCCGGTTGTTTGATCGGTTGCCCTGCCTCCCGCTTAGATCCCCTTGGCCGACGAGGGCATGGTGAGGGGTGCGGGGGCATGGGGGCAAGCCGGTCACTGGGACGGCCGTTCGGGTGGCTCTGGACGGCCTACGCGGTCAGCGCGTTCGGGACGTGGCTCGCCTTCGACGCGTTCCCCCTGATCGCGATCACCGTGCTGCACGCCGGACCGGCCCGGGTGTCGGCGCTGGCCGCCGCGGGCCTGCTGGTCGGGGCGGCGGTGGCGGTGCCGCTCGGCCCGTGGGTGGAGTTCCGCCGCAAGCGGCCCGTGATGATCGCGATGGACCTGGTCCGGTGCGCGGCGCTGCTGAGCCTGCCCGCCGCGTTCCTGCTAGGCGGGCTCGGTTTCGCCCAGTTGCTGGTCGTGTCGGTCGTCGTCGCCGCGGCCGACATCGCCTTCACCGCGGCGAGCGGGGCCTGCCTGAAGACGCTCGTCCGGCCGGACGACCTGCTCGCCGCGAACGGGCGGCTGGAGTCCACGAGCTGGACCGCCACCATGCTCGGGCCGCCGCTCGGCGGGGCCGCGATCGGGCTGTTCGGCCCGCTGGTCACCGTGGCGGCCAACGCGGTCAGCTTCCTGCTGTCGGCGGCGGGGATCCGCGCGATCGGCGGGACGGAGCCGCGCCCGGTCCGGAGCGGGGGCGCCGGTCTCCGGACCGGGGACCTGCTCGAAGGGTGGCGGCACATCCTCACCAGCCCGGCGCTGCGCCCGCTGTTCCTCAACCAGATCCTGGTCGGCGGGCTGATCATGGCGACCGCGCCGGTGCTGGCCGTCCTGATGCTCGGCGACCTCGGCTTCGCGCCGTGGCAGTACGCGCTGGCGTTCGCCGCCCCGTGCGTGGGCGGGCTCCTGGGTTCGCGGCTGGCGCGGCCGCTGGCCGCGCGGTTCGGACGGCCCCGGATCATGCTCGTCTCCGGGACGCTGCGCGCGTGCTGGCTGCTCGGGCTGGCCTTCGTCCGCCCGGGCGTCGCCGGGCTGGTGCTCGTCATCGGGGTCGAACTCGGACTGATCACCTGCATGGGGGTGTTCAACCCGCTGTACGCCACCTGCCGGCTGGAGTGGACGCCGCCCGACCGCGTCGCCCGCGTGCTGTCGGCGTGGTCGGTGACGAGCAAGCTGACGATCGCGGCCATGACGGGCCTGTGGGGCGTGCTGGCCGGGCTCACCGGCCCCCGCACCGCCGTCGCGGTCGCGGGCGTGCTGTCCCTGGCGACCCCGGCGCTGCTGGTCCGCGGTCGCCGCGCAATGCCCGGTTCGGATGTCTTGACGCAGGTCAGTGCCGGTGCGAGCGTGAAAGTGAGGGAGTAAGGGGGAACCATCATGACGGAGATCAAGAGCATCGAGAAGCCGGACGATCGGCGGGACTTCCCCAGGGGGCACCTTGAGATCGTCAACCTCAGCGGCCTCGTCTTCGCGAAGGCGACGTTCGAGCCCGGATGGCGCTGGACGGAGTCGGTGAAGGACCTCGCGGGCACCGACCTGTGCGAGGTTTACCACAACGGCTACGTCGCCGAGGGGCGGATGCGCATCCTCACGCGGGACGGCGCCGAGCAGGAGGTCGGCCCCGGTGACGTCTTCGTCCTTCCGCCCGGCCACGACGCATGGATCGTCGGGGACGAGCCCTGCGTCGTGTTCGACTTCGCGGGCGGCATGGGCGAGTACGCGAAGGCCGGTCACTGAGCGTCCGGTGAGGCGGGGGCGCTCGTGCGCCTCCGCCTCGGCATGTCAGGAGGACGCGCGGCCGGTGTCCGCGGGCCTGTGCCGCCGGTAGTGGCGCGCCACGCGGACGCGGTTGCCGCAGCGGGCGGCCGAGCACCACCGGCGGCGTGGGTGGGCGGGCAGGAAGAGCATCACGCAGTCGTCGGCCTCGCATTCACGGACCGTGGTGACCGCCGGGTCGGCGAGCAGGTCGGCGGCGGCCTCGGCCAGCCACGCCGCCGGCCGCAGGCCGGGCGGGCCGGCGCGGCGGCGGGCCGCGAGCAGGCTCCGGCCGTTCCAGGTCAGCTCGGTGACGGCGGGGGCGGCGAGCTGGGCCCGGCCGAGGGCCTCCAGGTCGTCCGCCGAGGGCGGCCCGCCGCGGCGGACGCGGTCGAGCGCCCGAGCCGTGTGCTCGCGGACGTGCCGGACGGCATCCAGCGACCCGGGCGCCGCGTCCGCGGCGGCGAACGCCCGCGCCTCGTCGAACCGGTCGGCCTGGAGGCGCAGCCAGGCGCGCAGATCGTCCGGCGTGGACAGCAGGTCGGCGCCCGCGGGGCGCGTGTTGACCAGGTCCAGGGCCGGCGGCTCACCGATCAGCGGGCTCGGATCGTCCATGCCCTAACGGTACATCGAAGGGTTGACCCGTTAGGCGGGCATCGCTATACCTAATGCATCATCCGCATTGAAAGGCATTAGTGATGCTCTCGACCGCCGCTACCGTCCACCGCTACGCCGACGTGCAGGGAGTCCGCGTCTTCTACCGCGAGTCCCTCCCCGAGCGGGAGGACGCGCCCGTCCTGCTGCTGCTGCACGGCTTCCCGTCCGCGTCGCACCAGTTCCGCCGGCTCATCGACCTCCTCGGCGCCCGCTACCGGCTGATCGCCCCGGACTACCCCGGCTTCGGCCACACGCGTGCGCCGGACGACTTCGTCTACGGCTTCGACGGGCTCGCCGACGTCGTGGAGGGCTTCGTGGAGCGGCTCGGGCTCACCCGTTTCGCCATGTACGTGTTCGACTTCGGGGCCCCGGTCGGCTTCCGGCTGGCCGAGCGGCACCCCGAACGGATCGCGGGCCTGGTCGTCCAGAACGGCAACGCCTACGACGAGGGCCTCTCGGACGGCGCCCGCGAGTTCATCGCCCTGCGTCCCGGCGCGCCGGGGGCGGAGGAGACCGTCCGCGGCCTGCTGACCCTGGACGGCACCCGCGGCCAGTACGAGGCGGGGGTCGCCCGCCCCGAATCGATCGCCCCGGACGGGTGGACCCTCGACCAGCACTTCCTCGACCTGCCGGGACGCAAGGAGGCGCAGGTCGCGCTGGCCTTCGACTACAGGTCCAACGTCGAGCGCTACGGCCGCTGGCAGGCCTGGCTGCGCGAGCACCTCCCGCCGACCCTCATCGTCTGGGGCGGCGGCGATCCGTTCTTCCCCGCGCCCGGTGCCCGCGCGTACCTGCGGGACGTCCCGGACGCCGAACTCCACCTGTTCGACACGGGCCACTTCGCCCTGGAAACGCACCTCCACGAGATCGCCCCGCTCGTCGCCGCGTTCCTCGACCGCCGGGTAGGTTCGGGGAATGAACGATCGGCCTACTCTTGAGGACATCCGCCGCGCGCCGAAGGTGCTGCTGCACGACCACCTGGACGGCGGCCTGCGGCCCGCCACCATCGTGGACCTGGCGCGGGAGACCGGGTACGGGGACCTGCCCACGACCGACGCGGACGCCCTGCGGACATGGTTCGAGGAGGCGTCCAACTCCGGATCGCTCGAACGGTACCTGGAGACGTTCTCCCACACCGTCGGGGTGATGCAGACCGTCGAGGCGCTCACCCGGGTGGCGTACGAGTGCGCCGAGGACCTCGCGAACGACGGGATCGTCTACGCGGAGGTCCGGTACGCGCCCGAGCAGCACCTGCGCGAGGGGCTGTCGCTGGAGCAGGTCGTCGAGGCCGTCCTGGACGGCTTCGCGCGCGGCCGCGAGGACTTCGGCATCCGCGTCGGGACGCTCGTCACCGCGATGCGCCACCAGGCGCGCAGCATGGAGATCGCGGAGCTGGCCGTGCGGTACCGGGACGCGGGCGTCGTCGGGTTCGACATCGCGGGCGCCGAGGCCGGGTACCCGCCGACCCGGCACCTGGACGCGTTCGAGTACCTGCAGCGCGAGAACGCGCACTTCACGATCCACGCGGGCGAGGGGTTCGGGCTGCCGTCGATCTGGCAGGCGATCCAGTGGTGCGGCGCCGACCGGCTCGGGCACGGCGTGCGGATCATCGACGACATCGAGGTGGAGGGCGGCGAGGCGCGGCTCGGCCGGCTCGCGGACTACGTGCGCGACAAGCGGATCCCGCTGGAGATGTGCCCGACCTCCAACATCCAGACGGGCGCGGCGAAGTCGATCGCCGAGCACCCGATCGGGCTGCTGCGGCGGCTGAGCTTCCGGGTCACGGTCAACACCGACAACCGGCTGATGAGCGGCACGACGCTGTCGGAGGAGTTCGCCAAGCTCGCCGACGCGTTCGGCTACGGATGGGACGATCTTCAGTGGTTCACGGTGAACGCGATGAAGTCGGCGTTCGCGCCGTTCAACGAGCGGCTCGAACTGATCAACGGGGTCATCAAGCCCGGTTTCGCGCAGCTCAAGTGGAGCGGCGCCCGGCCCCTGGCATGATCGAGCCATGACCATTCGCTCCACCGGCGGGCGCGTCGCCGCGTACGCGTGGCTGGTGTTCGCCGCCCTCAACCTCGTCGACCTGTTCGTCGGCATCACCGGCGATCCCGACTACTCGCTGACGACGGTGACGATCGCGTTCCTGCTGCTGCTCGGCTGCGGGATCGCCTACTCGGTCGGGCTGCGGCCGCTGATCGCCGGCGGCGAGGACGGAATCACGATCCGCAACCCGCTGCGGGACGTCCGGGCGCCGTGGGGCGCGGTCCGCCGGATCGAGGGCAAGAACGCGCTGACGGTGGTGTTCGCCGGCCCTGACGGGACGGACCTGGAGACCCGGGCGTGGGTGCTGCAGACCTCGCCCCGGGCGCAGGCCAAGGCGGAGGCCCGCGCGGAGAAGGAGGCCCGCAAGGGCAAGGGCAAGGGCCAGGCCCAGGGCCTCGACCTGCGGGGACGGACGCCGACCGCGTACGCGGCCCAGCAGCTGAACGAGATGAAGGAGCGGCAGCGCCCCAAGGCCCGGTCGGGCGCGCCGGACAAGGCGGCCAAGGCCAAGGCGGAGGAGGGGGACGGGGCCGCCAGGGGGACGGTGAGGTGGTCCGTTCCCGCGGTGGCCTCGCTGGCCGTCCCGCTGGCGGTGGTCGTCGCCCTCCTGATCGTGGGCGCGGTGACCTGAGCGGCGTCCCGGTCGCCGGCCGAGGGGCCGGTCAGCCGAGGGCCGCGGACACGTCCGCGCGCAAAGCCTCCAGGTCGGCGGCGGCGCGCGCGCGGACCTCGGCGACGTCCCCGTCCACCGGGAGGACGACCTCCAGGTAGCACTTCAGCTTCGGCTCCGTCCCCGACGGGCGCACGACCACCCGCGAGCCCCCGGCCAGGCGGAACCGCAGCCCGTCGGTGGGCGGCAGGTCCCCGGTGGGCAGGGCGAGGTCGTCGAAGGACTCCACGCGCCGCCCGCCGAGCTCGCGCGGGGGATCGGAGCGCAGCCGGGCCATCGCCGCGGTGATCAGCGAAAGGTCCTCCACCCTGACCGACAGCTGGGACGTCGCGTGCAGCCCGTACCGGCGGGCCTGCGCGTCCAGCAGGTCGAGGAGCGTGCGGCCGTCGCGCCTGGCGTCGGCCGCGAGCGCGGCTAGGGCGAGCGCGGCGCCGATGCCGTCCTTGTCGTTGACGAGCACGCCCCGGTCGTCGCCGACGCTGTACCCGAGGGCCTCCTCGTAGCCGAACACCAGCCGGTCGGGTCCCCCGTGGGGGGACGGCCCCCCGGGGGCCCCGCCCGCCTTCATGATCCACTTGAATCCGGTGAGCGTCTCGGCGAACCGGACGCGGTGCGCGGCGGCGATCGAGCGCAGCAGCGAGGACGACACGATCGTCGTCGCGACCAGGCGGTCGTCGCCGGTGGTGTGCCGCAGCACGTGCTCGGCCAGCAGCCCGCCGACCTCGTCCCCGGTGAGGGCCCGCCAGCCGGACGGGCCCGGGACGGCGACGGCGCAGCGGTCGGCGTCCGGATCGTTCGCGATCACCAGGTCGGCGCCGCGGGCCTCGGCGAGGCCGAGCGCCAGGTCGAGCGCGCCCGGCTCCTCCGGGTTGGGAAAGTCGACGGTCGGGAAGTCCGGGTCGGGCTCGGCCTGCTCCGGGACGACGGCCGGCGCGGGGAACCCGGCGCGCTCGAACGCGGTGAGCAGGACGTCGCGTCCCACGCCGTGCAGGGGCGTGTAGACGATCGACACGTCCCGGTCGCCGCCGAGGCGCAGGGACGACACCGCGTCCAGGTACAGGCCGGCGCCCTCGTGGACGGGCCACCCCTCGCCGAGGGGGAGCTCGTCGACGCGGCCGACGGCGTCGATCGCGGCGGAGATCTCCGCGTCCGTCGGCGGGACGATCTGCGCCCCGTCCGCCCAGTACACCTTGTAGCCGTTGTCGCGCGGCGGGTTGTGGCTGGCCGTGACCATGACGCCCGCCACGACGTCGTCGAACGCCCGGGTGAAGTGCGCGAGGACCGGCGTCGGGACGGGGTCCGCGAACACCTCGGGACGCAGCCCCGCCCCGCTCAGCACGGCCGCGGTGTCGGCGGCGAACCGCCGGGAGCCGTGCCGCGCGTCGAACCCGATGATCACCCGGCCGCCGGCGGGCAGCCGGGCGGCCAGTCCGGCGGCGGCGCGCATGACCGTCACCCGGTTCATCCGGTTCGGCCCGGCGCCGAGCTCGCCGCGCAGCCCGGCCGTCCCGAACTCCAGCCGGGTCCCGAACCGGGCGGCGAGGGCCGCCTCGTCGCCCGCGTCGAGGATCGCCCGCAGTTCGGCGCGCGTCCGCGGGTCCGGGTCCTGCTCGAGCCACTCCTCGGCCCGCGCGCGCAGGTCGCTCACAGCTTCGCCAGGACGGTGGCGAGCAGGGTGCCCATGCGGCCGGCCGACGCGCGTCCCGCCGCGAGGACCTCCTCGTGGTCGAGCGGCTCGTCCGACAGCCCCGCCGCGATGTTGGTGACGAGGGAGATGCCGAGCACCTCCGCGCCGCCCTGGCGGGCCGCGATCGTCTCCAGCACGGTCGACATGCCGATCATGTCGGCGCCCAGCGTGCGCAGCATGCGGATCTCGGCGGGCGTCTCGTAGGTCGGCCCGCGGAACGCCGCGTAGACGCCCTCCGGCAGGGTCGGGTCGGCCTCCTTGGCCAGGGCCCGCAGGCGCCCCGAGTAGGCCTCGGTCAGGTCCAGGAACGTCGCGCCGGTCAGCGGGTTCGCGCCGGACAGGTTCAGGTGGTCGGAGATCAGCACCGGGTCGCCCACCCGCTGGTGCTCGGGCCGCAGCCCGCCCGCCGCGTTCGTGAGCACCATCGTCTTGACGCCCGCGGCGAGCGCCGTCCGGACGCCGTGCACGACCGAGTCGACGCCGCGCCCCTCGTACAGGTGCGTGCGGCCGAGGAACACCAGCGCGTTGCGCCCGCCGATCTCCACGGCCCGGATCCGCCCGGCGTGGCCCTCCACGGCCGGCGGCGCGAACCCGGGCAGCTCGGCCACCGTCAGCTCGGCGGCGGGCTCGCCCAGCCTGTCGGCCGCCGGGACCCACCCGGACCCCATGACGAGGGCGACGTCGAAGGAGTCGATGGACGTGCGGGAACGCAGCTCGTCCGCGGCGTCCCGTGCGAGTGCAAAAGCGTCGTTGCTCACGTTGCCGACACTACCGCCGCGCCGCCCGGCCGCCGCCCGGCCGCCGCCCGGCCGCCGCGCGGCCGCCGCCGCCGGTCAGTCGCCCAGCGACTTGCAGGGGCGTGTGCGCAGGTCCTTGACGTAGTCGTCGGGCGCGCCGGCCTTCTCGGCCGCGTCGGCGAGGATGCCGAGGTAGCGCGCGGACGGCAGCCCGCCCTCGTAGTCGTCCAGGACGTACATCCAGCACAGCGCGTCGCCGTCGAGCGTCTGCACCCGCACCCTGATCTTGCGGTAGACGTTGAGCGCGGCGCCCTCCCAGGCGTCGAGCTCCTTCTCGTCCCAGTCGGGCACGTCGTAGATGACGACGAAGACCTGCTCGGAGTCGTCCTCGACGACCGTCGCGAGGGCCCCGTCCCAGCCTTTGTCCTGCCCGCCGAAGGTCAGGCGCCAGCCGGCGAGCCAGCCGGTGCCGCGCATGGGCGAGTGGGGAGCCCGGCCGGCCATCTGCTCGGGGTCCATGTTGGAGGCGTACGCCGCGTACTGAGCCACGGGGGGAAGGCTACGCCACGCCGGGGGCGGGGGTGTGGCTGTTGGGGTGTGCGATGGAACGCGCCACACCGGTTGATGGGCCACTCCGGGGTTGTTGCAGGAAGAAAGGGTCCGGAGCGGGACTTTTCACTGCCGTGAGTAGGAAACAATGGAAGATGTGACCCGCATCGTGATCATCGGAGGAGGCCCGGGCGGTTACGAGGCCGCGCTCGTCGCGGCGCAGCTCGGCGCCGACGTGACCGTCGTCGAACGGGACGGTCCGGGCGGCGCGTGCGTGCTCACCGACTGCGTGCCCTCCAAGACGCTCATCGCCACCTCGACCCGCATCGCGGTCATGTCGGAGTCGGCCGGTCTCGGGCTGCGCTTCAACGGGGGCCCGGACGGGATCGTCGGCGCCCTCGAGGCCGACATGGCCACCGTCAACAAGCGCGTGAAGGACCTCGCCCGGGCCCAGTCCTTCGACGTCGCCGAACGGCTCGCCTACGAGGACGTGAAGATCGTCCGCGGTGAGGCGCGGCTGGTGGAGCCGCACGTCGTGGCGGTCGGCGACCGCCGCATCGACGCCGACATCGTGCTCATCGCGACCGGCGCGACGCCGCGCGTGCTGCCCGGCGCCGAGCCCGACGGCGAGCGCGTCCTGAACTGGCGCCAGCTCTACGACCTGCCGGAGCTGCCCGAGGAGCTGATCGTGGTCGGCTCCGGCGTGACGGGCGCCGAGCTCGCGGGCGCGTACCTGTCGCTCGGCTCGAAGGTGACGCTGGTCTCCTCGCGCGACCGGATCCTCCCGACGGAGGACGCCGACGCCGCGGCCGTCCTGCAGGACGTGTTCCTGCGGCGCGGCATGAACGTCATGTCGCGGTCGCGGGCGGCGGCCGTGGAGCGGTCGGGCGACGGCGTGATCGTCACCCTGGAGGACGGGACGAAGGTCGAGGGCACGCACTGCCTGATGACCGTGGGCATGGTCCCGAACACCCGGGGCATCGGCCTGGAGGAGGTCGGCGTGCGGTGCGACGCGCGCGGCTTCGTCGAGGTCGACAAGGTGTCGCGGACGTCCGTCCCGCACATCTACGCCTCCGGCGACTGCACGGGCGTGCTCATGCTGGCGTCCGTCGCCGGCATGCAGGGGCGCATCGCGATGTGGCACGCGCTGGGCGAGGCCGTGCAGCCGCTGAAGCTCGGCTGGGTCTCCTCCAACATCTTCACCGACCCCGAGGTCGCGTCGGTCGGGGTGACGCAGCACATGGTCGACTCCGGGGACGTCAACGCCCGGACGGTCATGCTGCCGCTGTTCACGAACGCGCGCGCCAAGATGCAGGGCTTCGAGGACGGCTTCGTGAAGCTGTTCTGCCGCCCGTCCACGGGAATCGTGCTCGGCGGCGTCATCGTGGCGCCGCGGGCCAGCGAGCTGATCCTGGGCGTGTCGATCGCCGTCCAGCAGCACCTCACCGTCGACCAGGTGGCGCACACGTTCGCGGTCTACCCGTCGCTGTCGGGCAGCATCACCGAGGCGTCCCGCCGGCTGATGGCCGAGCACGCCTACTAGCGGCGTGCCCGGCCGGGCCGTCCGGAGATCCGGCTAGAAGCAGCGCGGGGCGACGGGGACAGGAGCGCCCCTCAGAAGCCGCCGAAGTCGCCGCCTCCGCCGAAGTCGCCGCCACCGCCCCCGAAGTCGCCTCCGCCGAAGTCCCAGCCTCCGCCGACGTCGCCGTCGCCTCCGCCGAAGCCTCCGCCGAAGCCGCCGCCCCACATCGAGCCGAGCGCGGTGCCGATCAGCATGCCGCTGAGCAGGTCGACCCCGCCGTAGCCGTAGTAGTAGCCGCCCGCGTAGGGCGCGTACGCGGGACCGGCGTTCCAGTAGGGCTGCCGCCCCCCGCCGACCGGGACCATGCGGACGTCCGGGTCGCCCCCGCGCAGGACGGCCTCCGCGTCGGCCGCGCACGCCGGGACGGAGCGGGCGACGCCGCCGGGCGGCGCCCACGTCACGTCCTGGACGGACGGCCCGTGCTGCGGGTTGAAGAAGCAGGGCGCGCGCCGCTCGGGCACCGGGTCGCCGTCGAGCCGGGCGCGCGTCGCGGTCATGTAGTAGCGGCCGTCCTCCAGCGCGGTCGCGACCTCCTGCATGTCCTGCGGCCGGGCGGCGCGCTCGGTCGCGGACTTGGCGCGGTCGTAGGAGTTCATCGCGCGCTCGTAGTCGGCGCGGGTGTCGGGATCGAGGGCGCTGTCCATGACGTTCAGGTCGAGGCGGGCGATGTCCTCGCCGAGGAGCGTCACGTCCTCCTGCACGCCGGCCTTGAGGTCGGCCATCTCGCGGGCCGCCCGCTCCCGCCGCCTCCTCCGGGCGTTGAGCATGACGCCCGTGATCGCGGCCACCACGAGCACGAGCACGCCGAGCAGCACGTACCCGATCGTCGCGCTGGACCTGGAGTCGCTGTCCACCTTCTTCTCGGCGAGGCCGCCGAACTGGATCAGCCGCTGCTTCAGCGGCGCGCCCTCGGTGCGGGTGACCAGCTGGTTGATCTCCGCGCGGTCCAGCTTCTTGGAGATCGCGCCCATCCGGGCGCCGTCGGCGGTGACCGCGACGTAGGTCTGGCTCTTGCCGACGCGCTCGGCCACGGCCGGGAGCAGCTGCCGGACCTCGGCCCCCGTGACGTCGTTGCGGACGACGACGGCGCGGATGTCGGCGTCGCTGTCGCCGCCGAGGGACGTCTCGATCTCGTTCCGGTCGGCGGGGGTCAGCGGGTTCCCGGCGCCGCTCGTCACGTACAGCCGCGAGTCGATCAGGCCCTTGGCGATCTGGCCGACGGTGTCGTCCGCCGCCGCCCGCGGAGCCGCGGCCCGCACGGACGCGGCCTGCGCGGCGGTTCCCGAAGTCGTGGCGGTTACCGATGTCGTGGCGGTCGCGCGCGCGGCGGCCTCCGACGAGGCGGCGCCCGCCGGGGCGGCCAGGGCGAACGCCGGGGCGGCGACGACGGCGATGATCGCCGCGGCGGCGCCCCCGCGAGCCGCCCGGACGGCCCGGTTCTCGGTGCTCATGCTTCCAGTCTGCCCACGTGGACGCGCCGTTACGTCCTTCGCGGGACGGATTTGCGCATTCCCGGCATGGGCACCGCACCCATGCCCTCCAGGGACCCGGTGCGCCGGGTCCCTGGAGGGGGCGCGGCCCGGCGGCCGCGGTCAGGAGTCCTTGATCTCGCAGATCACCGCGCCCGCGGAGACGGTCTGGCCCACCTCGGCGGACAGCCCGGTGAGCGTCCCCGCCTTGTGCGCGGTGAGCGGCTGCTCCATCTTCATGGCCTCCAGGACCACGATGGTGTCGCCGGCCGCCACGGTCGCGCCCTCCTCGACGAGGAGTTTGACGATGGTGCCCTGCATCGGGCTGACCAGGGAGTCACCGGACGCCTGCGCGGCGCCGCCCTTCTTGGCTCCGCGCCGCCTGGCGGGCGCCGCCCTGTCCGCGGCGGGGGCGGCGGAGGCGCCGAGCCCGGCGGGCAGGACGACCTCGATGCGGCGGCCGCCGACCTCCACGGTGACGCGCTCGCGCTCGCCCTCGTCCTCCTCGCCCGCGTGGGGACCCTCATACGGCGCGATCCGGTTGTCGAACTCCGTCTCGATCCACCGGGTGTGGACGCTGAACGGGGTCTCGTCGTCGGCCGGGACGAACGCCGGGTCGTCCAGCACCGCCCGGTGGAACGGCAGGACGGTCGGCATGCCGTCGATGGCGAACTCGGAGAGCGCGCGGCGGGACCGCTCGACGGCCTGCCGCCGCGTCGCGCCCGTCACGATCAGCTTGGCGATGAGGGAGTCGAACTCCTGCGGGACGGTCTGCCCGGCCTCGTAGCCGGCGTCCAGCCGGACGCCGGGGCCCGTCGGGGGGTGCCAGGCCGTCAGGGTGCCGACGGCGGGAAGGAACCCGCGGCCGGCGTCCTCGGCGTTCAGCCGGAACTCGATCGAGTGGCCGCGCAGCTCGGGGTCGCCGTAGCCGATCTCCTCGCCGTCGGCGACGCGGAACATCTCGCGGACGAGGTCGACGCCGGCGACCTCCTCGGTGACGGGGTGCTCGACCTGGAGGCGCGTGTTGACCTCCAGGAACGAGATGGTCTCGTCCTGGCCGACGAGGAACTCGCACGTGCCGGCGCCGACGTACCCGGCCTCTTTCAGGATCGCCTTGGAGGAGGAGTACAGCAGCTCCAGCTGCTCTTCCGACAGGTACGGCGCGGGCGCCTCCTCGACGAGCTTCTGGTGGCGCCGCTGGAGCGAGCAGTCGCGGGTGGATACCACGACCACGTTGCCGTGCTTGTCGGCCAGGCACTGCGTCTCGACGTGCCGGGGCTTGTCGAGGTAGCGCTCGACGAAGCACTCGCCGCGCCCGAAGGCGCCCACGGCCTCGCGGACGGCCGACTCGTAGAGCTCGGGCACCTCCTCCAGCGTCCGGGCGACCTTCAGGCCGCGCCCGCCGCCGCCGAACGCGGCCTTGATCGCGATGGGCAGGCCGTGCTCGCGCGCGAACGCGACGACCTCGTCCGCGCCCGAGACCGGGTCGGCGGTGCCGGCGACCAGCGGCGCGCCGACCCGCTGGGCGATGTGCCGGGCCTGCACCTTGTCGCCGAGCGCGGTGATCGCGGCGGGCGGCGGACCGATCCAGGTCAGCCCCGCGTTCTGCACCGCCGCGGCGAAGTCGGCGTTCTCCGCCAGGAATCCGTAGCCGGGGTGGACGGCGTCGGCGCCCGACTCCGAGGCGATCTTCAGCAGCTTGTCGATGTCCAGGTAGCTCTCGGCCGCCGTCCGCCCGCCCAGGGCGAACGCCTCGTCGGCGACCCGAACGTGCAGCGCCTCCAGATCGGGCTCGGCGTACACCGCCACACTGGCCAGCCCCGCGTCGCGGCAGGCACGGGCGATACGGACCGCGATCTCGCCGCGGTTGGCGATCAGGACTTTGCGCACGTGGGTCTCCTCCTTCAACCTCGCAGGCAGTCTAGATAACCCCGATCCCAGGTTTTCGTAAGCCCCTCCTTATTGGGGGCGAGGTCCCGGATAGCGGGAGGAGTCACGAGAAACCGCTACCCCCGCGGGGATCCCGGCGGGGCTCCGCTCCGTCTCATCGAGGAACCCCGTGGCACGACCCCCGTGCGGGTTCGAGAGGAGCCATCGTGGCCGAGAAGAAGACGTCCGCCGCCAGGGAGACCGGTGCGTCCCGGCGCTCCGGGGTGAGGGCGCCCAGCCGGCGCACCGCCATCGTCGCCGCCGTGCTGCTGGTCATCGTGGGATGGCCGGTGCTGAGCGCGCTGTTCGGCGGCTTCGAGCGCACCGGCGGCGGCGAGATCGCCGTCGTCCGCAACGGCGGGTTCTTCGACAACAACAGGATCCGGCAGGTCATCGACCCCGGATCCGGCCGCGTCTGGGTCGGGCTCTATTCGCAGGTCCACAAGTACCCCGCCCAGCAGCGCTTCTACACGATCACCTCGGACGCCGGGAAGGGCGACGAGTCCGGCGTGGACGTCGTCACCGTGCCGAGCTCGGACGGCGTCAACATGGGCATCGAGGGGACGCTGTACTTCACGCTCAACCAGGACCACAAGGCCCTCAGGCAGTTCGACGACAAGTACGGAACCCGCAAGTTCCGCAGCGCGGGCGGCGACACCTACAACGTCTACGACGGCGACAAGGGATGGTCGGCGTTCCTCGACCAGATCGTCCGGCCGGTGATAGACAACGACCTTCGCAGCCAGATCAACAGCTTCCGCTGCGCCGAGCTCGTCTCCTCCTGCGCCCTCGTGCAGAACTCCTCCGCGCCGAGGAACGTCCAGACCGCGGGGCAGCAGGCGCAGAGCAACAACGGGAACATCGCCAAGGTGCAGACCGCGATCAACACGAGCCTGGCCGCGGACCTGGAGCAGACGCTCGGCGGCAAGTTCGTCACCAACATCCACTTCAACCTGGTGCGGATCACGCTGCCGTCCAAGGTGCAGGACGCGGTGGACCGCGCGCAGGCCGCGTTCGCGCAGATCAGCGAGGCCCAGGCGAAGGTCGCCTCGGCCAAGGCGGAGGCCGCGGCCAACAAGGCCCGCCAGGACGGCTACAACAAATGCCCGACGTGCGCGAGGATCGAGGAGCTGAAGGCCCTCCCGCAGGGCATCACGGTCTACGCGCCCGGCAACCCGAACGGCTCGCTCCTGCGGGGCAGGTAGGCGCCGGGCGGCGCCGGACACGGACGGCGAGGGAGGCGGTCGTGCGGTTCCTGATCGTTCTGGTGGCGCTGGCGGTGGCGGCCGCGGTGGTCGTCCTGCTGCTCTACGGGCTCCTCGACCGGTCGTCGCGGGGCCGGGCGCGGCTGGAGGGCGGCGCCCGGTGGGAGACGCACACCGAGTCGACCGGCGGCGTCACCGCGGTCGTCGTCCGGCGGGTCTCCCGCGGCGGCGCCGGGGACGTGCTCGCGGAGATCGGCCGCCAGACGGTCGCCACCATCCCGGACGGCGATCCGCTATGGGAGGAGCGCTACCACGAGGCGATGGCGCGGGCCCGCTCGCGCGTCGCCGCGCTGGAGAGCGAAGCGGACTGAACCGGCGCTCCTCCCGGGTCCCGGCCGTGTAATGTCGGCCCGGACCCACCAGCCTTTGATCAGCGGGAGAGGCCGATGGTTCGCCCGTTGCCCCGGGCCGGACTGGCGGTCGTGCTGGCCGCCTGCCTGCTGGCGCCCTCGTCCGGCGTGCGAGGGCAGACCCCTGCGGTGGAGGACTACCTCACCCGCCAGCTCACCGTCGCCGCGAACTCCTACCTGGAGCGCCGCTCCCAGGCCCTCGTCCAGAAGGACGGCCGCGACCGCGCCGCCCCCACGGAGGTGCTCGGCGTGCGGATCTCCCCGTCGCTCGTGCGGTCGCAGGAGAGGGCCGTCCGGGAGCTGGAGACCCGCAACCGCGCCCCCGTCGAGGGCGGTCCCGCCTACACCGGCGCCCGCACCCGCCTGGACGGGGGCCGTGCCGTCCGCACGGGGGACCGCATCACGCTGGAGGCGGTGGAGCACACCGAGATGCGCTACGGCACCGGGGGCCGCGGGAAGGTCACCCAGTCGGTGCGGCGCCGGTTCGAGTTCCGCGCGTCCGGCGAGCAGATCACCATGGTCGGCGAGCGCGTCCTGGACCCCGGGGCGCACCCGGTGAACGACCCGCTCGGGGAGAGCCGCTGACGCGCCGATTTCCCTTTCCCGCGGCGATCTTCCATTCACGCGCGGAAACAGCTCTGAAACTCTCTTGACAGGCAGTAATTATGCTCGTCACAAGCCATCCGGACCCGGCGTCGCTGGCCACATCCGGACAGGCCGGGATGGTGGGAATGTGGCCGTTTCGACGGGAGATCCGCAGGGGCCCGCTGGCTGGATGTGATCGGTGGGGCGTAGGCTGGCGCCATTCCTGCGGTAGCGGCTGGAAACGTTCCAACGATCAGCGAGGAAAGGGCCGGGGCGATGGGTGACAAGCGCGGCGCCAACCTGGGCGAGCTAGAGGAACTGTCCCGCATCTTCAGCAAGCACTCCCGCAACCTCGACGCCCTCATCAAGGACCTCAACGGCCGCACCGTGAGCAGCAGCGCGGCGTGGTGGGGCCCCGGCGCCGACCGCTTCCGCGCCTCCTGGGCCGAGGCCAAGACCGCCTTCGACAAGATGGCCGTCGCCCTCGAACAGGGCAGCCAGGACATCCGCAGGTCCCAGCAGAACATCGAGGCCGCCACGCGCTGAGCCTCCGCGAGCCGCGGGTCCCGGCCCATCCCCCCGAGGCCGGGACCCGCCTTTTTCTTCGCCCGGTGCTCTCTGGCCGGATCTCTTCGGCCGGTGCGGTCGGCCCAGGCTCCTCGCCGGGCCTCTCCCCGGCGGAGGCCGGTCGCGATCAGTCGGCGCTGACCGGAGGGGGAAGCGCCACCTGGATCCGGGTGGTGGAGCCCGCGGCCACGAACAGGCCGCGCCCCGTGGGCCCGCCCAGCGGCGCGTTGCGGGGCAGGCGCAGGCCGAACAGGTCGCCGTCGTCCGGCGAGTCCACCGACAGCAGGACGCCCGACCGGGAGCGCCTCGTGTCGGACAGGAAGCCCCGGTAGCCGCGGCCCAGGTCGTCGGTGGTGCCGCCGATGACGACGGCGTGCTCCCCGTCGCGGGCGGTGCGCAGGACGCCGCTCAGGGCCTCGTCCAGCTCGGTCTCGTCCAGGAGTTCGGCGTCGTCCACGACCACGGCGAAGCGGTGCTCGTCGCCGATCGCGCGTTCCAGGTCGCCGGCGTCGGCGTCGGAGGTGAGCACGCCGAGCACGCCGGGCCTCCCCGCCAGCAGGCGGAGCGGGGACCGGCGCGGGGTGACCAGGACGACCGGGACGAGCCCGCCGCCGACCGCGGGGTCGAGCAGCGACTGGACGATCGTCCGCAGCGTCGTCGAGCGGCCCGAGCGGGGCGGCCCGGCGACGGCGAACCCCGGGCCCTCGTGGAGAAGGTCGATCCCGACCGGCGCGAGCGTGTCGCCGCCGACGCCGACCAGCGCCCACAGCGCCGACGGGGCCAGGAACTCCGGGTCGAGCGACATCGCCTCCCGGTAGGTGACGCGGACGGGCAGCTCGTCCACGTGCAGGGGGCCCCGGCGGCGCGGCAGCCGGCCGTAGCGGGACACGCAGCTCCGGGCGATCTCCTGGAGGGCCGCGACCTGGGCCGCGCCGGACGCGTCGTCCCCGAGGAGCGCGATCTGCGACTCGCGGGGCGGTGCGCCGGGCCCGGCGGGCTCCAGGGCGCGTCCGGGCGGCATCTCGGCGGGGATCTGCCGGTCCTGGAGGCCGCCGTACCCGTAGTCGTTCGGGTCGGCCATGCGCAGGATGAGGCGGCGGTCGAAGACGGTGGAGACCTGGCCGCCGAGACCGGAGCGGTCGCCGGTGAACACCGCGCGCAGGCCGGCCGCGGCGCCCTCGCGCAGCAGCCGGACGACCTGGTCCACCAGGCGCCCGTAGTCGTAGTGCTCGAACGCGCCGAGGAAGCCCTCCCAGCGGTCCAGGAGCAGGACCATCCACGGGAGGCGGTCGGTGGCGGCGACGGCGGCGCGCTGCTCGGCGAGCGAGGAGAACCCCGCCTCGGCGAGCACCTGCTGGCGGCGGGCGACCTCGGCGGTGAGCGCGGTGAGGAGGCGCTCGCAGCGGTCGAGCTGGTCGCGGGTCACGACGGCGCCGCAGTGCGGCAGGGAGACCAGCGGGAGCAGAGCGTTCGCGCCGCAGTCGATGGCGTACAGGTGCGCGTCGTAGGGGGAGCAGGCGCCCGCGAGGGACCCGGCGATCGTGCGCAGCGCCGTGGAGCGGCCCGACTGCGCGGACCCGGCGATGTAGAGGTGGCCGCCGGCCGCGAGGTCGAGCGTCAGCTCCTCGCGGGACTGGACGGCGGGCAGGTCGGTGACGCCGAACGGGACCGGCGGGACGTCCACGACCGAGCCGCCCGCGGCGGTGCGGGGCGCCAGCGAGACCCGCTCGGGCAGCGGGCTCAGCCACGGCGACGGCTGCCGGGCGATCCCGGCGCGGCGGGCGGCCTCGTCGACCGCCTGGACGAGCACGCCGAGGTCGGTGGCGAGCACGGCGTCGTCGCCCGCCTCGCGCGGCGCGGGCAGCGGATGGCCGAGGCCCTGCCACGGCAGCGGGTGGACGGTCGGGCCGCCGGACCTGGTTCCGGCCCCGGGGCGGCGGCCCCCGATCCGCGCCGACTGGACGGCCTGCGGCGACGACACCCCGGAGCGGACGTAGCAGCGCCCGGGCGTGGACTTGGAGATCTGCGCCGCGTCCGGGGAGTCCAGGACGTCTGCGGACTCGTCGGGGTCGGTGACGCGCAGGGCGACGCGCAGGTTGGTGTTGGCGCGGATGTCGGCGGTGACGACCCCGGCGGGGCGCTGCGTGGCGAGGATCAGGTGGACGCCGAGGGAGCGGCCCCGGCGGCCGATGTCGACCAGCCCGGCGACGAAGTCGGGCAGCTCGGTGACCATGGCGGCGAACTCGTCGATGACCAGGACGAGCCGCGGCATGGCCGGCAGCGCCGGATCGGCGGGGCGCAGGTCGTCGTAGTCGTCGACGTCCTTGGCGCCCGCGCCGAGCAGGATCTCCTCGCGGCGGCGGAGCTCGGCGGCCAGCGACTCCAGGGCGCGCTCGGTGGCGTGGCCGTCCAGGTCGGTGACCATGCCGACGGTGTGGGGGAGGTTCGCGCAGTCCTTGAACGCCGCGCCGCCCTTGTAGTCGATGAGGACGAACGTCATCTCGTCGGGGCGGTTCGCCACGGCGAGCGAGGCGATGAGGGTCTGGAGCAGCTCCGACTTGCCCGCGCCCGTGGTCCCGGCGATGAGGCCGTGGGGGCCGTCCGCGCGCAGGTCGATCTCGTAGCGGCCGCCCGAGGCGACGCCGATGGGGACGCGGGTCGTCCGGCCGCCCGTCCTGTTCCACGACTGGAGGACGTGCTCGGCGGTGGGCTCGGGCATGCCGAGGACGTCCAGAAGGCGCACGTCGCCCGGGAGCGAGTCCTCGGCGTCCTCGCGTGACACGTCCCGGACGGGGGCGAGCGCGCGCGCCACCCGGTCGGTCCAGGTCGCGGAGACCTGGTCGGCGAGGACGGGGCCCACGGCGTCCAGGCCCTGCCCCTGGAGCAGCATCGTCGAGTGACGCTGCGTGTCCCAGGCGGCGACGGCGCTGCACTCCTCGGGGAGCATCCGCTCCTCGTCGTCCACGCAGATGGCGTAGATCCCGTACTCGGCGCCGCGCGACAGCAGCATCGGCATCCCCGGGATGCGGCGCAGCGCGCGGGCACCGTCCAGGACGATCAGGATGTTGTACGGCGCGGCGCCGGGGGGCCGGGCGCCCTGCCCGAAGAACGAATTCTCGGCCTGCGCGGCCCGCCGCCGCTCGGTCACCCGGATCGCCAGTTCGGTGACGCGGTGCGCCGCCGACTCGGGGTCGGTGCCGACGAGGGCCACGCAGTCCTCGCCCTCGCGCGGCGCGCAGTGCGGCAGCCAGCGCACCCAGTTCCACTCGTGCCCGGCGTTCTGGTCGGCGGACAGCACGACGATGGCCAGGTCGCGGGGGCTGTGCAGCGCGGCGGCCTGCGCGACCATCCAGCGGGCCAGGGCGCGCGACGCGTGCCGGGGTCCGGTCAGCCCGATGACGCCGAGGTCGGTGAGGGGCAGCACGACCGGGACCTGCCGGGCCTTCGGGACCCGGAGCGCGGCCCCGCCGGAGGACGGCCCCTCCCGCCCCGCCTGCTCGCCGCCGGGATCTCCCGCCGGGACGGCGTCCCCGGTCAGCTCGATGCGGGCGGGCAGGTCGGCGAGGCCCACCCGCAGGTGGAGGACGTCGGGGTCGTCGCGGCGGCGTTCCCACAGGCGGCGCCGCGGGCCCGTGGCGGTGAGCAGGACCTCGGCGGGGTCGGGGTGCAGCGCGCGGCGCTCGGCCTCGTCCTCGCGGCGCAGCCGCTCCAGTTCGCCGTCGAACTCGCCCGCCCTGTGGTGGTACTCCTTCAGCGACCTCTTGTAGGACTTGCGGCCGTGCATCCGGTCGCCGAGCCACTCGCCGAGCGTCATCACGGGCCAGGCCAGCGCGAACAGCGCCCACCACCACTGGCCGAGCCCGAACGCCATGGCGAGCCCGAACGCCGAGAACAGCAGCGCGCCGAAGAGCCGGAGCCGCTCGCGCGGGTTGCGCTCGGGACGCTTCGGGACCTCCAGGGTCCGCGCCCGCCGCGGCCGGTTCAGCCGCGGCGGCCGGTTGAACGCGAGGCCGCCTTCCGGCAGCGGCTCCAGGTGGGTGTCGGGGGCGGCGCACGGCGCGAGGGCGAGCACGCTGGCCCCCACCGTCAGCAGCGCGCCCATCGGCCAGGCCGTCTTCGCGCCGAGGGGCGTCCCGTCCAGCACGACCGCCCCCTGCATCGTCAGGGCGGACGCCTCGACCTGGACGGAGGTGCGCTCGACCGTCAGCCGCAGGGACCGGGCGGGGACGGACGGGTCGTCCAGCACCACGTCGACGTCCTGCCCGGACCCGATCGTGCAGACGCCGAGCCCCAGCCGGTGCACGGACCCGGCGGCCGGGCCGCCGACGACGCGCACCTCGACCAGCCCGGTCGGCTCGGTGAGCACGGTCGCGGCCGCGCCGCGCCGCTCGACCGCGACGACGGCGCCGTCCCGCAGCTCCTTCACGGCGAGCGCCTGCGGGTCGAGCATCCGGCCGTCCATCCAGAGGGCCTTGCGCGCGCCCCTGGACAGCAGCGCGTCCTTGGAGAAGCGAGGCGCGGGGACGGCGGGGCGGCCGTCCAGCGTGGCGGCGAGCGTCTGGGCGACGCCGTCCACGGTGGCCTCCGCGTCGAGGTTGAGCACCACGTCGCGGGGGCCTCCGCCGGTCAGCGCCGTGAACGAGATCCGCATCCGAGCCCTCCGACGTCGGGACAACCGGGCCTAGCTTAATTACCCGCCCCCTCCGCCATCCGGGAAGCCGACACGACCGCCTTGAGGGCGTCGTCCAGCGGCGTCGGGGCCATCCCGAAAGTCGACTCGAAGGCCGAAGAGTCGAGGATGTAGGGCTTGTCGAACTGGTACCGGGTCTCCCGCAGCTCCCTGAGCATCGGGGAGAGGAGCCCGGCCGCGGTGAAGACCGCGCGGGGGACCTCGCTGATGCGCGGCGCCGGCGCCCCGGCGATCTCGCACAGCCGCTCCCCGACCTCGACCGTGGACACCGCCGGGCCGGTGGGGACGTGCCAGGGCCGTCCCCAGGCGCGCTCGTCCGTCCCGGCGATGGCGAGGGCCTGCGCGACGTCCGGCAGGTACGTCCACGCGTGCGGGACGGACGGGTCGCTGAAGTACAGGACGCGCTTGCCCGCCAGCAGCGGCCTCACGAACCGCGTCTCGCCGATGTACGCCTGGTCGGTGCTGCGCGGCCCGTAGTAGTCGGACCCGCGCAGCTCGGTGACCCTGGCGCGGCCCGCCTCGTGCGAGGCCAGGGCGTCCTTCCACATCTTCGCCCGCACCCGCCCCTTGGTGCCGGTCGCGGCGAGGGGCAGGTCCTCGGTGATCGGCCCGTCCACCGGCCCGTACCCGTAGAGGCAGCTCAGCGTCACGAGGACGGCCCCGGTGTCCTCGGCGGTCCCGAGGAGGGACGCGGCCATCGGCGGCCAGTCCCGCGCCCACCGGTGGTACTGCGGGTTGACGCAGTTGTAGAGCGCGTCGGCCCCCTTGGCGACGCGGGTGAGGCGGTCCCGGTCGGCGACGTCCGCCGCGATCCGCTCGACCCCGGCCGGGCCCGACCCGGACCGGGTCACGACGGCGACGTCGTGACCCCGCCCGGTCAGCAGTTCGGCGAGGTGCGTCCCGACCTGCCCGGCTCCGACGATCACGTGCTTGCCCATGGTTCTCTCCTGACGCTGGTGTGCGGCCCTGCGGATTCGTGCTCGGTGGTCTCGTGCTCGGTGGTCGCGCGGTCCGCCTCAGGCGGAGCCCTCGACGTGGTCCTTGAGGGCGGCGAGGCGGGCCTCGTGGCCCGCGCGGAGCTTGCGCTCCCCGTAGAACAGCCGGATCAGCGGGCCGTCGTGCAGGGTCGTGAGTCTTCGCATGGCCGGCTCCCTGGTCGGTGCTCCGTTATGAGAGCAATGCTCTCCGAAGAGAGCAGTGTTGTCAAGAGCGGTGCTCTCGCGATGGTGCGTCGCTCTTGGATGAGTACGGCGCTCTGCTAATCTGCGGGAAACCGGCGGAGCGAAGGGGCGCGGGAGACCGTCCCCGAGGAGGTGGGCATGAGCGCGGGGCAGACGGCGCGCGAGCGGGTCCGGGCGGAGCTGGTCCGGGAGATCACCGAGATCGCGAGGCGGCAGCTCGCCACCGACGGCGCCGCGGGGCTGTCGCTGCGCGCGGTCGCCCGCGAGATGGGCATGGTGTCGTCGGCGATCTACCGGTACTTCCCGAGCCGCGACGACCTGCTGACCGCGCTGATCATCGACGGCTACAACGCGGTCGGCGAGGCCGTCGAGCGCGCCGACGCCAGGGCCAGGGCCGGGGCCGGCGGCGCGGGGCACCACGGCGGACGCTGGCTCGCCGTGTGCCGGGCCGTCCGGGACTGGGCCCTCGCGCACCCGCACGAGTACGCGCTGCTCTACGGGTCGCCGGTGCCCGGCTACAAGGCTCCGGACGACACCGTCGCCGCCGCCCTGCGGGACACCCTCGTCATGGCGCGGATCGTCTCCGAGGCGCACGCGGCCGGCGCGCTCGACCCCGCGGGGCCGTGCCCGCCTCCGCCGCCCGCCATCGCCGACGACATGGCCCGCGCGCGCGCGATGCTCCCCATGGACGTCCCCGACGACGTCATGGCGCGGGCGTTCACCGCATGGGCTGCTTTGTACGGAACCGTCAGCTTCGAATTGTTCGGCCAGTACAACAACGTGATCGAGGAACGAACCGCCTATTTCGACTACACGATGACCCTGATGGCGCGCCTCGTCGGCCTGCGGCCGTGACCCGGCGGGCCCCGCGGGCCGTCCGGCCCGGGGGTCAGTGACGGATGTGACTGGTGGTAAGTAGCCATGTGATCCGTGAATTCGCAGGTCATCGCCTTCTGCTCGGATATGGGGCCGCCCGGCTCCCGCGAATCCATTGACGTGACCTCTCCGCCCCCGCGAGCATGGATCGCTCGACGACGCGGACTCCGGTGGGACGGGGCCGCGTCAGGGCGGAAAGGAGCGCGTGGGCAGCGCGATGAAGGCCAACCAGTCGACCATCTCCGGCGGCGGCGCGGCGGGCTCGTCCGGCGGGACGGGACTCGGCCGGTCGGGGCTCGGCACCTCGGGAGGGCAGCGGCTCCCCGCGTCCTCGCGCGAGCGCAGACCGGCGCTCGCCGCGCTGGCGGTGCTGCTGATCCTCGGCGGCGCCCTCGCCAGCGCCTACCTCGTGATGGCCAGCGGCGAGCGGGTGTCGGCGATCCGCATCGCCCAGCCCGTCGCGGCCGGGCAGCGGATCCCGGCGGGCGCCCTCGAAGAGGTGCAGATCGGCGACACCGGCATCCAGTACCTCAAGTGGTCCGAGCGGGCGAAGGTGAGCCGGTACTTCGCGGCCGTCCCGCTGGTGAAGGACGCGCTGCTGACCAACTCCATGATCAGCCCGGCCGACGCGCCCGCCAGCGGCCGGCTCGTCGTCGGGCTCGCGCTCAAGCCGGGCCAGATGCCGTCCGGCGACGTCTCCCGCGGCGCGCACGTCACCCTGTTCGCGGTCGGTGGCGGCACGGGCGGCGGGCCGCGCGCCGGGACCGTCCTCGCGCGGGACGCGGTCGTGCTGAACGTCGGGTCCGGGGACGGCGGCGGCCCGACGCGCCTGCGGTCCGAGCAGACGAGCGTCGACGTCGCCGTGCTCCCGGCCGACGCGGCGCGGGTGACGCAGGCGGCCTCCGCCGGGACGGTCGCGCTCGCGCTGATCCCGCCCGGCACGAACGTCTCGGTGCCGCCCGCGGCGCCCGAGGGGCCGGACGGCGGCAACGCCGTCCAGCCCGTCCCCGGGAACGGCACTCCCGGAGCCGGCACCCCCGGAGCCGGCACCCCCGGAGCCGGCACCCCGGGCCCAGGCACGGGCGGTAACTGACGGTGGCACTCATCGCGCTGGCGGCCGACAAGGGGGCGCCGGGCGTCACGACCGCGGCGGTCGCGCTCGGCGCCGTGTGGCCGCGCCCCGTGCTCGTCGCCGAATGCGACCAGGCGGGCGGCGACCTGGTCTACCGGCTGCCCTCCGCCCAGTCGGACGGCGACGCCGACGGCGGCATGCTCAACCCCTCGCGCGGGCTGCTCAGCCTCGCCGCCACGGCCCGCCGCGGCCTGCGCCCCGACCAGGTCGCCGAGCACTGCCAGCGGCTCGACGGCGGCCTCGACGTGCTCGTCGGCGTCACCAACGCCGAGCAGGCGCACGCGATGACGTGGCTGTGGGGCCCGCTCGGCCGGGCGTTCGCCGGCCTCGCCCCCGTCGACGTGATCGCCGACTGCGGGCGGCTCGGCGCGGCCAGCCCGCTGCTCGACCTGATGCACGAGGCCGACCTCGTCGTCCTGCTCACCAGGGCCACCCTGGAGCAGGTCGCCCACCTGCGCGAGCGCGTCGCCGCGCTGACCGCGGAGCTGCGCGGCGGGCCGCCCGTGGGCGTGCTGGTGCTCGCCGACCCGCGCGACTTCCGCGGCTCCATCGCCGAGGTCGACCGGATCCTCGCGGGGGTGCGCGGCCGCGCCTCCGACGCCGCGCAGGGCCCCCCGCCGCCGGACGTCACCGTCCTCGGCGGCCTGGCCCTCGACCCGAAGGGCGCCGACCTGCTGTCCGGCAGCTGGGGCGGGCGGCTGGACCGCTCGCTGCTCATCCGGTCGGCGCGCGAGGTCGCCGCCGACCTGACCGGACGCCTGCCCGCCGCGGCCCCCGCCGTGCCTCCTCCCGGGCACCCCGGTGCGCCTCCCGCGCGCGAGGACGTCCCGCTCCCTCCCGGGCCGGCCGAGCAGCCGCCGCAGGGGCCGCCGCCGCGGCGGGCGCCGCACGTGCCCGCGGGCGGCGGGCACGAGGAGGGGAGGCGCTAGATGGACCACGCTCTGGTCAAACGTCTCCGCCAGGAGGTCGGCGACCGGCTGGCCCGGCAGCGCCGGCTGGACGCCGCCAACGGGCTGCCGTCGATGTCCGGGGAGGACGAGCGGCAGTTCGCCCGCGCCCTGATCGGCCAGGTGCTGGAGGAGTTCGCGCGCGGCGAGATCACCTCGGGGCGCCGGCCGCCGAACGCCGAAGAGGAGGAGGCCCTCGCCGCCGGCGTGCATGCCGCCCTGTTCGGCGTCGGCCGGCTCCAGCCGCTGCTGGAGGACCCCGAGATCGAGAACATCGACATCAACGGCTGCGACCGCGTGTTCCTCGGTTTCGCCGACGGCCGCGAGGCGATGGGCGAGCCCGTCGCCGAGAGCGACGAGGAGCTGGTCGAGCTGATCCAGATCCTCGCCGCCTACAGCGGGCTGTCCTCGCGCCCGTTCGACACCGCGAACCCGCAGCTGGACCTGCGCCTCCCGGACGGGTCGCGGCTGTCGGCGGTGATGGACGTGACCGTCCGCCCCGCGCTGTCGATCCGCCGCGCCCGCCTCGGCAAGGTGTTCCTCGCCGACCTGGTCGGCAACGGCACGATCACGCAGGAGGTCGGGCAGTTCTTCCGCGCCGCCGTGCACGCCCGCAAGAACATCATGATCGCGGGTGCGACCAACGCGGGGAAGACGACGCTGCTGCGCGCCGTCGCCAACGAGATCCCGCCGCACGAGCGGCTGATCACCGTCGAGCGCGCCCTCGAACTCGGCCTCGACGCGTTCCCCGAGCTGCACCCGAACTGCGTCGCCTTCGAGCAGCGGCTGCCGAACTCCGAGGGCCAGGGCGCGATCTCGATGGCCGAGCTGGTCCGCCGGTCGCTGCGGATGAACCCGTCCCGTGTGATCGTCGGCGAGGTGCTCGGCGACGAGATCGTCACGATGCTGAACGCGATGACGCAGGGCAACGACGGGTCCCTGTCGACGATCCACGCCAACTCCTCGGCGGAGGTCTTCAACCGCGTCGCCACGTACGCGATCCAGGCGGAGGAACGGCTGCCCGTCGAGGCGACCCACATGCTGATCGCGGGCGCGATCGACTTCGTCGTGTTCATCGAGAAGCGCAACGAGTACGCCTCCGGCGGGCGGCTGCGCCGCTACGTGGCCAGCGTCCGGGAGGTCACCGGCGTGGACGGGCGCGTGCTGTCCTCGGAGATCTTCGCGCTCGGACCGGCCGGATACGCCGTCCCCGCCGCCCCGATCGCGTGCGTCGCCGACCTCGTCGAGCACGGCTACGACCCGTCCGCCGGAGGCGCCTGGTGACGCGCGGGGGTGACGCCTGATGTTCGCGCCGGACGTGATGCTCGCCGTCGTCACCGGCGCCGCGGTCGGCGGCGGCCTCCTCCTGCTGGTCGTCGCGATGCGCGGGCTGCCGCCGCGCCGCGGGCCCGCCCGCGGCCGCAGCCGGGAGGACCTGGTCCGCACCCTCACCACCCGCACCGCCCTCGCCGTCATCATCGGCACCGTCGTGCTGATCGTGACGCGCTGGCCGATCGCCGCCGGCGGCACCGCCGCGCTCGTCCTCGCCTGGAACGGCCTGGCGGGCGGCGCCGCCGAGGAGCGCAAGGGCATGGCGCGGCTGGAGGCCCTCGCCGCGTGGACGGAGTCGCTCCGCGACACCATCGCCGGCGCCGTCGGGCTGGAGCAGGCCATCCCCGCCTCCCAGCGCGCCGCCGCGCCCGCCCTCCAGCAGCCGCTGCGCAACCTCGTCGACCGGCTGCACACCCGCGTCCCGATGCCGGAGGCGCTGCGCCGCTTCGCCGACGACCTGGACGACCCGTCCGCCGACCTGGTCATCGCCGCCCTCATCCTGAACGCCAAGCTGCGCGGCCCCGGCCTGCGCGACATGCTGGGCGCCCTCGCCGACTCGGCCCGCGCCGAGCTGGACATGCGCCGCCGCGTGGAGGCCGACCGCCGCGCGACCCGGCGCAGCGTCCGGATCGTCGTCGCCGTCTCCGTCGGGACGGCCCTGGCGCTCGCCGTGTTCAACCACTCCTACGTCGAGCCGTACGACGACGTGCTCGGGCAGCTCGTCCTGTGCATCGTCGTCGCCCTGTACGGCGCCGCGTTCCTGTGGCTGCGCCGCCTGTCGCGGTACGAGATGCCCGGACGCTTCCTCAGCGAGCCGCGCGGGGCCGCCCAGCCGGGCGTGCCCGGCGAGGTGCCGAGCACCGTCGCGGGCTGGCAGGGCCGGACGGCCGAGGGCGGTGGCGCCCCGTGAACGCCGCGATGATCGCCGGAGCCGTCGTCGGCTTCGGCGTGTACGTGCTCTTCCGGGCGCTGTTCCCCTCGCGTCCGGGTCTCGCCGCGCGGATGGCGGCGCTCGACGCCGCCCGCCGCCGCGACCTGGAGCAGCAGCGGGCCGGGACGGCCTCGCCGGGGCTGGAGCGGGTCGGCGGGACGCGGGCGAAGATCGGACGGGAGCTGGCGCACTTCTGCGAGGCGCGCGGCTGGCGGCTGCGGTCGGTCCGCGCCGACCTGGCGATCACCGAGCGGTCGCTGGAGGCGTTCCTGGCCACCAAGTTCCTGCTGCCCGCCGCCGCGCTGCTGTTCATCCCGCTGATCGTCGCCTACTTCACGCTGCTCGGGCTCGGCTCGTCGGTCGCCGTCCCGGTGTGGATCTGCGTGCTGTTCGCCGGCCTGTTCTTCTTCTTCCCCGACATGCAGCTCCGGCAGGAGGCGCAGTCGCGCCGGCAGGACTTCCGGCACGTCGTCGGCGCCTTCCTCGACCTGGTCTCGATGAACCTCGCGGGCGGCCGCGGCGTCCCCGAGGCGCTGATGACCGCCTCGAACGTGGGCGAGGGCTGGGCCATGCACCGCATCCGCGACGCCCTGTCCAACGCCCGCATCACCGGCCAGACCCCCTGGCAGGCGCTCGGCGGGCTCGGCGAGGAGGTCGACATCGCCGAGCTGCGCGACCTCGCGGGCGCGCTCGCGCTGGTGTCCGACGACGGCGCCCAGGTCCGCAAGTCCCTCGCCGCCCGCGCCGCGACGATGCGCAGCCGCGAGCTGTCGGAGCTGGAGGGCAAGGCGGGCGAGCGCTCCCAGTCGATGCTCATCGCGCAGCTGTTCCTGTGCGCCGGCTTCCTGATCTTCCTCGCCTATCCGGCGCTGATGCGGGTGCTGGCCTCATGACCCCGAACCGTCCCCGACCCGTTCCCCGGCAACGCCCCCTGGAGATGTCACGATGAGTCCGCTCAATCCCCTGAACGACCCGGCCGTCGTCTACTTGCGCGCCCTGCTCGGCACCCGCCTGGCGCGGTTGCGAGACGAGGAGGAGCGGTGCCGCGGCGCGTCCGCGATCGAATGGGCGATCATCACCGCGATCCTCGCGCTGATCGCGATCACGATCGGGGCGGTGATCCAGAAGAAGATCCAGGACAAGGCCAACAGCATCAACACGGGCTGAGCGCCGTGCGGCCCAGGGAACCCGGAGCCTCCGCCGACGCGGGCGCCTCGTCGATGGAGTGGGCGCTGCTCACCCCGGTCCTCATCATGATGATGCTCGCCGCGGTGCAGTTCGCCATGGTCTTCCACGCCCGGCACGTCGCCCTCGCGGCGGCGCAGTCGGGCGCCCGCGTCGCGCGCACCTCCCCGGTCGGCGGCGGCTGGGAGGGCGAGGCGACCGCGAAGGCGTCCGGCAGCGTGCGCGAGATCGGGCCGAACCTGCTCGACGGGCTCCAGGTCAGGGCGGGCGAGGAGAACGACGAGCGCTGGGTCGAGGTCAGCGGCGACGCCGTCCAGGTCGTGCCGTTCATGAGGTTCCACGTGTCGCAGCGCTCGCAGGGCCCGATCGAGTGCTTCCGTCCCGACGCCGGGTCCGGGACGGCGTGCCAGCGGGGGGCCGGCTGATGGGGGCCCGCGTGCCGCGTCCCGCCGCCGACGGCGGTTCCATGTCGCTGGAGATGGTCCTCGTCACGCCCATCTTCGTCGCGTTCCTGCTGTTCCTCGCGGGCGCCGGCCGGATGGTGGACGCCAAGAGCCAGGTGGACGGCGCGGCCCGCGACGCCGCCCGCGCCGCGTCCATCGCCCGCAGCGCCGGTGCCGCGCAGAGCCTAGCCGCCGACACGGCGTCCGCCGGGCTGCGCGGCACCTCCTGGTGCTCGGGCGGCCCCTCCGTGCAGACCGACGTGTCCCGCTGGGAGCCGGGCGGCAGCGTCGGCGTGACCATCACCTGCGACGTCGACCTCGGCGACCTGGCGTTCATCGGGCTGCCCGGCAGCAAGCGGCTCCAGGGGCACGCGATCGCGCCCGTGGACACCTACACCTTCCGCGGGACGGACGGCGAGCCGCAGGACGGCGAGCCTCAGGACGGCGAGCCTCAGGACGGCGAGCCGCAGGAGGGCGCGCCATGACGAGGGCGGGCGAGGGAACGAGGGCGGGCAAGGGAACACGGCCCGCACCGGGAGCACGGTCCGCGGGCGACGGCCGCGACCGCGGCACGATCGCGATGTACACGGTGCTGTTCACCCCGGTCGTCATCCTGCTGGCCGGGCTGCTCGTGGACGGCGGCCTCGCCATCCACGCCCGGCAGCGCGCCGCGGACATGGCCGAGCAGGCCGCCCGCGCCGGGGCGAACCAGATCGACACCGACGCCCTGCGGCGGACCGGAAGGCCCGTCCTCGACCCCGGCAGGGCCCGCGCGGCGGCGTGCGACCTGCTGGCCTCCTACAGCGACCAGGTGACCGGGTCGCAGTGCGACGCCGACGAGCAGGAGGTCGCCGTCAGCGTGCGGATCAGCGTGCGGCCCCAGCTGCTCGGGATCATTCCGGGCTTCGGCGAGTTCCAGATGACCTCCAGCGCGACCGCCCGCCCCGTCACGGGCGGACCGGGAGGAACCAACCCGTGAGCATCGGCGAGAACAGATCTACCATGAGGACGACGTCCAGGGACCGGAGAACGGCAGGGGCGCGATGGTGACGCGGCAGGGGCGCAGGACACCCGTCCGGGTGCGGAGGCAGCGCAGCGCGGGCGACGTACTGGCCGGGATCGGGGCGCTCGTCCTGCTCGCCGCGCTGATGGCCGGCGTCCCGTTCGCGCTGCTGACGATCTTCGGTTCGCCGCTCCCGGACCACGTGCCGTCCGCGTCCGACCTCACGCACAGGGTGGGGCCGGGCTCGCTCATCGCCATCCTCGTGGTGCTGGTGTGGCTCGCCTGGATCCAGCTCGCGGCGTGCGTGGTCGTCGAGGTGTACGCGGGGATCCGCGGCGTCGGCGTCCCCGCGCGGGTGCCGCTCGCGGGCGGGACGCAGTCGCTCGTGCACCGGCTCGTGGTGGCCGTGCTGCTGCTGTTCACCGCCACCACCGCGATCATGCCGGCGCTCTCCGGCGGGCTGGCCCAGCGTCCGCCCGCCGTGCAGATGCAGCCGCAGGCGGCGGAGTTCCACCGGATCCCCGAGGCGCCGGAGCGGCCGGCCGCCGCCCCGGCCGCCGAGAACCTCGCCGCGAACCCGGCGGAGAAGGCCGCCACCACCAAGATCTACCGGGTGCATCCGCCCGAGGGCCGGCACCACGAGTCCCTGTGGGAGATCGCCGAGAAGTGCCTCGGCGAGGGCCGCCGCTACAACGAGATCTACTCGCTCAACAAGGGCCACGTCCAGCCGGACGGGACGAGGCTGACGATCGCGAGCCTGATCCGTCCCGGCTGGATCCTGGAGATGCCCGCGGACGCCAAGCACGCGCAGGTCATCCCCACCAAGGACCTCCACGACTACTTCAAGCACGGGCACGCCGTCCCCGACGCGCCCGCCAGGCCGAACCCGGCCCCGCCCGCGGCGCCGAAGCCCACCCCGCCGGCGCAGCAGCAGACGCCTCCCACGCACCAGGCACCGCCGACCCACCAGGCGCCGCCCACGCACCAGCCGCCCACGCACCAGCCGCCCACGCACGAGCCGCCCACGCACGAGGCGCCCACGCACGAGGCGCCGCCGACGCAGCCGCCCGCGTCCCAGGCCCCGCCGGCCGTCCCGCGGCCGACGGCCTCGCCGACCCCCGCGCCGCAGCACACCGAGCCGAAGGCGCCCGCGTCGGAGAAGCCGGCGCCGGAGAAGCCGGGGCCGGAGCGGACGGAGACCGCGCAGGCGCCCGCGCACGACGGCGGCGGGGCGGACAGGCCCTCGGGCGAGACCGGCGACAGGTTCGACGTGAGCTGGCCGCACGGCCTCGCGGCGGCGTCGCTGCTCGCCGCCGGGGTGCTCGGCGCGCTCGGCCGGCGGCGCCGCACCCAGATGTGGCACCGCGCGTTCGGGCACATGATCGTCCGGCCGGAGGGCGCGGCCGTCGAGGCGGAGCGGGCGCTGCGGATCGGCGCCGACGACGACGCGGCGCGGCTGCTCGACCTGGGGCTCCGGCACATGTCCAAGTCGATGGCGGCGGGCGGGCGCGCCCTGCCGACCATCTACGGCGTGCACCTCGGGCGCGGCAGCCTCGACCTGTGGATCGCGCCCGCCGACCGGAACCCGCCCGCGCCCTGGCAGGCGTTCGACGACGGGCAGGTGTGGCGGCTCGGCGCCGACGCCCTGCCGGGCCTGGAGGCCTCCGACCTCGCCGACGTCCTCGCCCCCTACCCCGGCCTGGTCTCGATCGGCACGAACGACAACGGCCGCATCCTCGTCGACCTGGAGGCCGCGCACGGGCTGATCGCGCTGCGCGGGCCCGAGGAGACCCGCCGCGCCGTGCTGTCGGCGGTCGCGCTGGAGCTGGCCACCAACCGCTGGTCCGACCACATGCGGATCACGCTCGTCGGGTTCGACGCCGAGCTCGGCGAGGGCCTGGCGGAGATCGCCCCGGACCGGGTGCGGTCCGTCCCGACGCTGGAGGAGGCGCTGCCCGAGCTGGAGGGGCGCAGCGAGGAGGTGCGGCAGGCGCTGGCCGCGTCCGGCGTCGACTCGGTGCTCACCGGGCGCTGCCGGGGCGTGTTCGGCGAGGCGTGGATGCCGCACTACCTGATCATGGCCGACCAGCCCCCGGAGCGGGAGGCCGACCGGCTCGTCGCGCTGGCCCGCACCGGCACCCGGATGGCCGCCGGCTACCTCGTGCCCGGCGACGTGCAGGGCGCCACCTGGACGTGGGACGTCGACGCCGCCGGGCGCCTGACGGCCGGCGTGCTCGGCTTCGACGTCGAGGCGCAGCTCGTCGGCGACGACGACTACCGGGGCGTCTTCGAGCTGTTCCGCACGGCCGCCCGGCTGGAGCCGGTGGAGCTGCCCGGCCTCGCCGGCGGCGAGGAGCCGCCGACCGCGCAGGAGTCGTCGGTGGAGGTCCGGCTGCTCGGCCCCATCGAGGTCGACGCGCCGGGGCCGATGGACGAGTCCCGCCGCGAGCTGTGCACGGAACTGCTGGTGTACCTCGCGGCGCACCCGGAGGGCGTCCACCCGACGGTGCTGTCCGGCGCGGTCTGGCCGCGCGGCGTCAGCGCCGGGGTCCGCGACGCGTGCGTGGCCCGCGTGTCGGACTGGCTCGGCCGCGACGCCCGCGGCCGACCCAACCTGTACTACGACGACCGGGGCCGGATCCGGCTCGGCTCCGAGGTGCGCGTCGACCTGAACGTGTTCCGCTGGCTGGTGTGGCGGTCGGCGGCCGAGCCCGCGTCCGAGACCGCCTACATGGCGTACGCGCTGGACCTGGTCCGCGGCCCGCTCCTCGCCGACCGCCCGCGCGGCCGGTACGCCTGGCTCGCCGACCACGACCTGGAGTTCGAGGCGCCCGCGCGGGTCATCGACGTCGCGCACCGCCTCGTCGTGCTGCGGCTGGAGGAGGGCGACCCGCGCGGCGCGGTGAGCGCGGCCCGCGCCGGGCTGCGGCTCGCCCCCGAGGACGAGGGCCTGTGGCGCGACCTGCTCCGCGCCACCCACGCGACCGGCGACGTCGCGCAGGTCCAGGTGGCCGTGGACGAGCTGCGCGGCCGCGTAGTCCGAGACCCCCTGTTCGACGGCCTGCAACCAGAAACGGAAGCCCTGGTAGAGGACCTGCTACCGGACTGGCACCAAGTCGCTTCCCCCCGTTGACTTGCGGCGTGTTGCCCTTATCGGCGCTCTCAGAAGGGCAACACGCCGCAAGTCGACGCCTTAGCGGTACAGGCCGGTGCCGCCTAGTGAGTAGCGGCCTGGTTGGGGGTGTATTGATAGGGCCCCTGGGTGTCCGTACACCCGGACGGACTGGAGTACCCGTCCGTTGCGGGTCGAGACGGCGTAGACGAGGCCGGCGGGGTCGGCGAGCCACAGCGCAGTCCCGTCCGGGGACACCCCGCCCGGCGAGGGTGAGCCGCCTTCGGGCAGCGGCCAGCGCGCCGCGACCCGTCGCGATCCGAACTCGACGGCGGTGACGGCGCCGCCGCCGACGACGAAGAGCCGGCGCGCGTCCCTGCTGATCGCCAGGCCGCCGGCACCGGCCCCCGTCCGGACGAACCCCAGCATGGCGAACCGCCGGGCGTCCACCAGCCACACCCCGCCCTGACGGGGGTCGGCGACGTAGAAGGCGGACCCGTCGGGGGAGAGCCGCAGGTCGCCGGGCCGCGCTCCGGCGGGCAGCCGGAGCGTGCCGGAGACGGCGCGGCTCGCCAGGTCGACGCGGGTGAGCAGGCCGGCGGCGGCGCACGTGGCCACCAGGGACGCGCCGTCGGGGGTGAAGTCGGCGTGGCCGGCCGCGCACGGCAGGGGCGCCGACCCCCGCGGCGCCATCGTGTGCGGGTCGCGCACGTCGATCCGGTCCGGACGGCGCGCCAGGACCAGCGCGTCGCGGCCGTCGGGGGTGAAGTAGAGCCCGGTCGGCGCGGTGACCCGGGCCGGGCTGCCCTGCCTTCCGCTGCGCGGCCCGAGCGGGATGAGCAGGCCGTTCGCGCGGTCGGTGGCCCACAGCCGCCGCAGATCCCACGACGGCGCCACCCGCGAGGCCGCCGCCCCGGTGTGGAACCGGCCGACGAGCCTGAGCCCGGCGGGGTCGAGGACGTCGACGTAGGGGCCGTTCGGAACGTAGAGGCGCGGCGGCAGCCCGCGCGCGGCCGGTGCGAGCATCCCGGCGCCGGTGGCGGCGTAGACGCGCCCGCCCGCGGGTGCGACGGGCACCCCTGCGGGCGGCCCGGACTCGGACGCGCGCGGGGCGCCGCCCGGGTGCGCGGGCAGGTAGGGCGCCGGTCCGCCGAGCCCGACGACCGGGTCGTCCGGGGAGCCCTCCCCGGGCCGGTAGAACGGGACGGGCGACTCGCATCCGGCGAGGCCGGTCAGTGCGAGGGCCGCGGCGAGCGGCAGCGCGGCGGCCCGTGATCGTCCCTTGTGAGGTTGCATGCGCGGTCTCCCCCAATCACGGCGGGGACCTTACCTAGGGACGACGTTGCGCATCCGGTTAATTGCCAAACGTGTTCACTGCGGCGACGGTATCGCGGTATCGGCTAGTCGGACTTGCCGATGCCTATGCCGAACTCGCGGTAGACGCGCTCCCAGAAGCCGTCCCGCAGCCAGGTGCGGGCCTCCTGGTAGGGGCGCAGCGAGCCGCCGAGCTCCTTCTCCGCCTCGATCAGCAGTTCCTTGTCGATGACGGGCGGCAGGATCGGGCCGGGCAGCAGGTCGCGGATGTTGTCCCGGCCGCGCTCGAAGATCCACTTCTGGGCGACGTGCTCGCCGATCTCCAGCATGTGGTCGCGGTCGGGGCCGAGCTTGCCGTCGGCCGGAGCGGCCGTGGCGGAGTTCAGCGACGCGGCCACCGTGGCGGGCGTGACGGCGCCCGGCACCGGGACGGCCGCGCGGGCCGCCGCGGGCGCCGGCTTGACCGCCGGGGGACGCCCCGCGAACACCTGCGACGGCGACGGGACGGGGTTGGTGCGCTGGGCGGCGGCCGCGGCGTCGCGGACCGCGGCGGCGGAGCCGGGCGCGGGCACCGGCAGCACCTTGGCCTTGGTGAAGTACGGGCGCAGGAACTCGGCGGGCAGCACCTCGACCGTGTCGGACTCCCACACCAGCCACTCGGCCTGGTTGGAGCCGTGCGTCGGCTCCACGCCCCACAGGTGCACGCGGACGCCGTAGCGCTGCGCGGCCTCCACGGCGGGCAGCATGTCCTCGTCGCCGGCCAGCAGGACCGCGTCGGTGATCGCGCGGTGCCGGGCCAGGGCCTCCAGGTCGGCGCGCAGTTGGGCGTCCACGCCCTTCTGCTGCCCCTGGGCGTTCAGGTTGCCGAGCCGCAGCTTCACCAGCGGCAGGTTGGCGATCACCCGCTGGTCGACGGTCGGCTGGCGCTTCGGGGCCGCGTCGAACCAGTACACCCGCAGGAGCTCGCCGCGCCGCTGCTCGTCGGCGTGGTCGGTGAGCGCCTTGATCAGCTTCTCCGCGGCGACGCGGTACTCGCGCCGGGAACCGCAACCGAGCAGCAGGGCCCCGGAGGCCGCGTAGAGGTACCCCGCGTCGACGAAGATCGCATATCGCGCGGGCTGTGGGACGTACTCCGAGGTGGCCATGGCCTTCCACCTTATTCGTGCGGAGCGCCCCGCCGGGTGCGAACCACGCTGACATGTCGCGGGGCGGCCCGGCGAGGCCCGCGTCGGCGTCAGCGCGGCAGGCCGCTCGCCCTCCACGCGCCCGGCCCCCGCGGCCGCGGCCCGCCCGCGAGAGCGGCGCGGACGAGCCGGGTGCGGTCGGCCCAGCGCGACGGAGCGGGCGGGGCCGCGCCGTCGCGGGACGCGGCGGCCGCCCGGGCGCGGGCGGTCAGCACGGCGACGAGCGCCGCGACCTCCTCCGGACCCGGGTCGCCGCGGACGACCCGGAGGAACGGCTTGCTGTCGGCGGTCACAAGATCTCCCACATTCCGGGCGTGTCCCCGCTAGAGCGGGATGTTCCCATGCTTCTTGGGCGGCAGCGTCTTGCGCTTCTCCCGCAGCGCCCGCAGCGCCCGCACCACCTGCCCGCGCGTCTCGGACGGCTTGATCACGTTGTCGACGTAGCCGCGCTCCGCCGCGATGTAGGGGTTGGCGAGCGCGTCCTCGTACTCGGTGATCAGTTCGGCGCGGCGGGCGTCGGGGTCGTCCGCGGAGGCCAGCTCGCGCCGGTACAGGATGTTGACCGCGCCCTGCGCGCCCATCACGGCGATCTGCGCGGTCGGCCACGCCAGGTTGATGTCGGCGCCGAGGTGCTTGGACCCCATGACGTCGTAGGCGCCGCCGTAGGCCTTGCGGGTGATGACCGTGACGAGCGGGACGGTGGCCTCGGCGTAGGCGTACAGCAGCTTCGCGCCGCGCCGGATGATCCCGTTCCACTCCTGGTCGGTGCCGGGCAGGAAGCCGGGGACGTCCACGAACGTCAGCACCGGGATGTTGAAGGCGTCGCAGGTCCGCACGAACCGGGCGGCCTTCTCGGAGGCGTCGATGTCGAGCGTCCCGGCGAACTGCATCGGCTGGTTGGCGACGATGCCGACCGAGCGGCCCTCGACCCGGCCGAAGCCGACGATGATGTTGGGCGCGTACAGCGCCTGGACCTCCAGGAACTCGCCGTCGTCCAGCACGTGCTCGATGGCGGTGTGCATGTCGTACGGCTGGTTCGGGGAGTCGGGGATGAGGGCGTCGAGCTCCTCGTCCACCTCGGAGGGGTCGACCGGCACGTCGAAGGCGGGCGCGTCGGACAGGTTGTTCGACGGCAGGTACGACAGCAGCGCCTTGACGTACTCGATCGCGTCGTCCTCGTCCGACCCCTGGTAGTGGGCGACCCCGGAGCGCGAGTTGTGCGAGTGGGCGCCGCCGAGCTCCTCCATGGTCACCTCCTCGCCGGTGACCGTCTTGATGACGTCCGGCCCGGTGATGAACATGTGGGACGTCTGGTCCACCATGACGATGAAGTCGGTGATCGCGGGGGAGTACACGGCCCCGCCCGCGCACGGCCCCATGACCAGCGAGATCTGGGGGATGACGCCGGAGGCGTGCACGTTCCGCTTGAAGATCTCCGCGTACAGGCCGAGCGCGACCACGCCCTCCTGGATCCGCGCGCCGCCGGAGTCGTTGATGCCGATCACCGGGCAGCCGTTGGTGACCGCGTGGTCCATGACCTTGCAGATCTTCTCGCCGAAGACCTCGCCGAGGGAGCCGCCGGAGACGGTGAAGTCCTGGCTGAAGACCGCGACGGGGCGTCCGTCCACCGTGCCGTGGCCGGTGACGACGCCGTCGCCGTAGGGGCGGTTCTTCTCCATCCCGAAGTTGGTGGAGCGGTGCCGCGCCATCTCGTCGAACTCGACGAACGAGCCGGGGTCCAGGAGCGCGTCGATCCGCTCCCGGGCCGTCATCTTGCCCTTGGCGTGCTGCTTCTCGACGGCGCGCGCCGAGCCGGCGTGCACCGCCTCGTAGCGGCGCCGCTCCAGGTCCGCGATCTTTCCCGCCGTGGTGTGGATGTCGTAGTCCACCGGGGGTTCAGGGGCTTCCATCGCCATGCGCGCCAGGGTAACCGCCCGCTGATGCCGCCCTCGCGGCCGGGGCCCGCTGACCGGGACGGACGCGGCCCGCGGGAGGCGCGGGCCGGTGGGGAGGCGCCGCGCGGCCCCTCGTTACCCTTGGTCGGGTGGCTACGAAGACGCGAGACATCCTCCGGCAGGACATGCCCGAACCGCTGCGCCGCGACGTGCGGCTGCTCGGCGCCATGCTCGGCGACTCCCTCGTCGAGTACGGCGGCCAGGGGCTTCTGGACGACGTCGAGCGGCTCCGCCACGCCGTGATCGCGGCCCGCCGCGGCGAGGCGGGCGGGGACGACGTCGCCGCCCTCGTCGACGGCTGGTCGCTGGAGCGCGCCGGGCAGGTGGCCCGCGCGTTCACCGTGTACTTCCACCTGACGAACCTGGCCGAGGAGCACCACCGCATCCGGACGCTGCGGGAGCGCGACACCGGCGGCACCGTCGCCGGGTCGGTGGCCGCCGCGGTCGAGGAGATCCGCGCCGCGGGCGACGGACGGCTCGACGCGGTCGTCGAGGGCCTGGAGTTCCGGCCGGTGTTCACCGCGCACCCCACCGAGGCCCGCCGCCGCGCGGTCGTCACCGCCATCCAGCGGATCAGCGACCTGCTGGCCCGGCTGAACGGCGACCCCGGCGCGAGCGAGCGCGAGGAGACCGAGCGCAGCCTCCGCGAGGAGATCGACCTGCTCTGGCGGACCGCGCTGCGCCGGGTCTCGCAGATGGACCCGCTGGACGAGGTCCGCACCGCGATGGCCGCGTTCGACGAGACGATCTTCCGGGTCGTCCCGCACGTGTACCGCTCCCTGGACCGCGCCCTGGACGGCGAGGGCGCCGGTGCCCGGCCGCCGAAGGCCCGCCCCTACCTGCGGTTCGGCAGCTGGATCGGCGGCGACCGCGACGGCAACCCCTACGTCACCGCGCAGGTCACCCGGGACGCCGTCATGATCCAGGCGGACCACGTCCTGCGCGCACTGGAGGCGGCGTGCGCCCGGATCGGCCGGGAGCTGACCGTCCACGAGTCGACCACCCCCGCGTCCGGCGACCTGCTGAACGCCCTCGCCGCCGCCCGCACCGCGCATCCGCGGCTGGTCGGGGAGACGGCCAAGCGGTCGCCCGGCGAGCCGCACCGCCAGTTCCTCCTGCACGCCGCCGCCCGCATCTCCGCGACCCGCGAGCGCGACGCCGACCTCGCCTACGCCTCGCCGGAGGAGCTGCTCGCCGACCTGCGCGCCGTCCAGGACTCGCTCGCCGCCGCGGGCGCCCCGCGGCAGGCGTACGGGCGCGTCCAGCAGCTCATCTGGCAGGTGGAGACGTTCGGGTTCCACCTCGCCGAGCTGGAGGTCCGCCAGCACTCCGAGCTGCACGAGAAGGCCCTCGCGGAGGTCCGCTCCGGTGGCCCGCGCTCGGAGATGACCGAGGAGATCCTGGAGACGCTCCGGGTCATCGCCTGGATCCAGCAGCGGTTCGGCGTCCGCGCCTGCCACCGCTACATCGTCTCCTTCACCCGCTCCGCCGAGGACATCGCCAACGTGCACGCCCTCGCCGGGACCCTCGGCGACGGCGCCCCCGTCCTGGACGTGATCCCGCTGTTCGAGACCGGCGAGGACCTGGAGCGCGCGCCGTCCGTCCTCGACGGGATGCTGGAGATCCCGGCCGTCCGGCGCCGCCTGGACGACACCGGCCGCCGCCTGGAGGTCATGCTCGGCTACTCCGACTCGGCCAAGCAGCTCGGCCCGACCAGCGCCACCCTGCGGCTGTACGACACGCAGGAGGCCCTCGCCGCGTGGGCGGCCCGGAGCGGCGTCAGGCTCACGCTGTTCCACGGCCGCGGCGGCTCCCTCGGCCGCGGCGGCGGGCCCGCCAACCGGGCGATCCTGGCGCAGGCGCCGGGCTCGGTCGGGGGCCGCTTCAAGGTCACCGAGCAGGGCGAGGTCATCTTCGCCCGGTACGGCCACGCCGAGATCGCCAAGCGGCACGTCGAGCAGGTCACCAGCGCGGTCCTGCTCGCCTCGACCGACGCCGTCCAGGACCGCGCCCGCGAGGCGGCCGCCCGCTTCCGCCCCCTCGCCGACAAGATCAGCGAGGCGGCCAGGGCCGCGTTCCGGGCCCTCATCGAGACCGAGGACTTCGCCGTCTGGTTCGCCCGGGTCAGCCCCCTGGAGGAGATCGCCGAGCTGCGCATCGGCTCCCGCCCGGCCCGCCGCAAGGCCGCCCGCGGCCTGGAGGACCTGCGCGCCATCCCCTGGGTGTTCGCCTGGACGCAGACCCGCGTCAACCTCCCCGGCTGGTACGGCCTCGGCAGCGGCCTCGCCGCCGTCTCGGGCGACGGCCGCGACCTCGCCGAGCTCCGCGAGGCCTACGAGGCGTGGCCGCTGTTCAACACCCTCCTCGACAACGCCGAGATGAGCCTCGCCAAGTCCGACCGCGCGATCGCCGAGCGCTACCTGGCCCTCGGCGAGCGCCCCGGGCTCTCCGAGACCGTCCTGACCGAGTACGACCGCACCCGCCGCCTCGTCCTGGCGGTCACCGGCCACGACCGCCTCCTGGAGAACCGCAGGGTCCTGTCCCGCGCGGTCGAGCTCCGCAACCCCTACGTGGACGCCCTTTCCCACCTGCAACTGCGAGCCCTGAAGGCGCTGCGCGCGGGCGTGGCGGACGACGCGGAGCGCGCCCACCTGGAGGACCTGCTCCTGCTGTCGGTCAACGGCGTCGCCGCCGGCCTCCAGAACACGGGCTGAAGTGATCGGGCCCGCCGTCCCGGCCGACCGCCTCGGCGGCCGCAGCATCGTCCACATGGCCGAACAGGTGCCTGAGCGGGGGCGCGGGTGGCCCGGCCCGTGACGGGGGGCTCCACGGGGTCGCCCCCTGGGCTAGGACGGCCAGTTGGGCTTGCGCTTCTCGTTGAAGGCGGCGATTCCCTCGCGGCGGTCGGCGGAGAAGGCGACGGTGCGCCAGGCGTTCTCTTCGAGGTCGAGGGCGGCTTCGAGGGCGGTGCCGGCGCCCTGGCGCATGGCGCGCTTGGCGGCGCGGACGGCGGTGGGGGAGTTGCCGGCGATGACCCCGGCGATGCCGAGGGCCTCCTCGCGGGCGGTGCCCGCGGGGACCCGGCGGTCGGCGAGGCCGTAGGCGAGGGCCTCCTCGATGCCGAGGCGGCGGCCGGTGAAGACCAGGTCGGCGGCCTTGCCGGGGCCGAGGCGGCGCAGGGCGAGCTGGGTTCCGCCGCCGCCGGGCACGAGGCCGACGCCCACCTCGGGGAGGCCGAACACGGCCGACTCGTCAGCGACGACGATGTCGGCGGACAGCGCGAACTCGCAGCCGCCGCCGAGGGCGTAGCCGTGCACGGCCGCGACCACCGGCTGCGGGAGGTTCAGGACGCCGCCGAACGCGGCGCGGAAGACGGGGCGCTGCGCGAGGATCTCCTCGTCGGTCATCGCGCCCCGCTCCTTGAGGTCGGCGCCCACGCAGAACGCCTTCTCCCCGGCGGCGCTGAGGACCACGGCGCGGACCGACGCGTCCGCCGCCACCTCGGCGCACACGTCCGCGAGGCGCCGGGCCATCGCGGTCGACAGGGCGTTGAGGGCCTCGGGCCGGTCCAGCACGATCTCCGCGACGTGCCCGTCGCGCCGCAGCGTCACACCATCCATGGGGGCACCCTAACGAGCGCGGGCGCCGCGGCCGGACGCCGGTCCCAAGATCGAAATCGTGATGGGGTTGGATTGGTCGTGTGAGCGACTCACGTTATGGGGATCTCGGCAGGCCGCCGCTGCACGAGGCGGCGCTGCGGCGCGCGCTCGTGCGGGAGGGCGGGCTGTGGCGGGACGTCCGCGTGGTGGAGGAGACCGGGTCCACCAACGCCGACCTCGCGGAACGGGCGCGGGAGGGCGCGCCGGAGGGGACCGTGCTGGTCACCGAGCTTCAGACGGCGGGCCGCGGGCGGCTCGGGCGCACCTGGACGGCGCCGCCGCGGTCGGGGCTGATGTTCTCGATGCTGCTGCGTCCCCGCGTGCCGGTGGAGCGGCTCGCGTGGGCGTCGCTGCTGACGGGCGTCGCGGTCGCCACCGCCCTCCGCCGGATGACCGCCTGGTCGCAGGCGGGGGAGGGGTTCCTCGGCGACGGCGGCGAGGGCGGTGAGGGCGGCGACACCGCGGTGGACGTGCGCCTCAAATGGCCGAACGACGTGCTCGTCGGGGACCGCAAGCTCGCCGGGATCCTCGCCGAGATGGTGGACGGCGGGCTCGTGGTCGGGGTCGGGCTGAACGTGGGGCTGCGCGAGGACGAGCTGCCGGTGCCGACGGCGACGTCCCTCGCGATCGAGGGCGCGCCGCACAGCGACCGGGCCCCGCTGCTGCGCGCGATCCTGCGCGAGTTCGGCACCTGGTACCAGGAGTGGACGGCGCTCGGCGGTGATCCGGAGACCAGCGGGCTGCGCACCGCGTACCGGGACCTGTGCGCGACCCTCGGCCGCGAGGTGCGGGTGGAGATGCCCGGCGGGGAGCGGGTCGCCGGGACGGCGCGGGACGTGGACGGGTCGGGCCGGCTCGTGGTGGCCGGACCGGCCGGCGACACGGCGGTCAGTGCGGGCGATGTGGTGCACGTCCGGTGAACGGGACGGGACGATCCGGCATCCGCGCGCTGACGTTGATGCTGATCTGCGACGATATGTGCGGGTACCGATTCACGACGCCGCCGCCACGGCCCACGGCGGCCGCGGACTGAGGGGCGGATGATGGCGGCCGGATTGCCGGATCCGAAGGAGATCGAAGAGCTCCTGCTGGGCGGCGAGCTGCGGTACAACCGCGTCGAGGCGGTCCGGCTGTCCGGCGTGTCGCGGGACTTCGCCGGACGGATCTGGCGGGCGTTCGGCTACCCGTCGATGCCGGACGAGACGATCGCCTACACCGAGGGCGACGTGGAGGCGCTGGACCGGCTCCGCGGGCTCGTCGACGACGGGATCCTGGACGAGGACGGCGTGATCCGGCTGGTCAGGGCGTTCGGCCAGACCATGACCAGGCTCGCCGAGTGGCAGGTCAACCTGCTGCGCAGCATGCTGACGCAGGACCTGACCGAGACGCCGTCCGCGCAGGCGGTGGACACGGTGGTGGACATCGCCGAGAAGCACATCGGCGACTTCGAGCCGCTGGTCCTGCACGCCTGGCGGCGGCAGCTCGCGGCCGCGGGGACGCGGGCGCTGGCCGCCGCGGCGAGCCGGGAGAACGGCGACTCCGCGGGCCGCCCGATGACCACGGTCGGGTTCGCGGACATGGTGTCCTTCACCCAGGTCAGCCGGGAGCTGGAGGAGATCGAGCTCGCCCGCGTCGTGGAGTGGTTCGAGGAGACCGCCGCCGACATCATCGCCTCCTGCGGCGGCCGGCTGGTGAAGACACTCGGCGACGAGGTGCTGTTCAGCGCGGAGACGCCGGAGATCGGCGCGGAGATCGCGCTGACGGTGGCGGCGGCGATCCAGGACGAGACCGAGGTCCCGGACGTGCGGGTCGGCGTCGCCCACGGGCCCGTCCTGCCGCTGATGGGCGACGTGTTCGGCACGACCGTGAACCTCGCGGCCCGGCTCACCTCGCTCGCCCGGCCGGGCGCGGTGGTGATCGACGCCGAGCTGGCGGCGTGCCTGGAGAAGGCGCCGGGCTACGAGGTCACGCGGATCGTCAAGCGTCCCGTCCGCGGCCTCGGCATCATCCAGCCGTACGTGCTGCGCCGGAGCGGCGGGCGGGCCACGTGAGGCTCAGACGGGGCTCGGGCCGCCCTCGCCGGGCGAGTCGGTGAGGCGCTGCAGGTAGTTCTGCTCGCCGAGGGCCTGGACGAGGCTCAGCTCGGTCTCCAGGTAGTCGATGTGCTCCTCCTCGTCGGCGAGGATGTCCTCGAAGATCCGTGCGGAGGTGACGTCTCCGCGCGAGCGCATCAGCTCGATGCCGGGCCGCAGCCGGGCCACGGCCTCCATCTCGATCTCCAGGTCCGCCTTGAGCTGCTCGACGATGGTCTGCCCGATGCGCAGGGTGCCGAGCTTCTGGTAGTTCGGCAGGCCCTCCAGGAACAGGATCCGGTCGGTGAGCCGCTCCGCGTGCCGCATCTCGTCGAAGGACTCGTCGCGGGTGTGCTTGGCGATGCGGGTGAAGCCCCAGTTCTCCTGCATCTTCGAATGCAGGAAGTACTGGTTGATCGCCGTGAGTTCGGCGGTGAGCTGCTCGTTCAGCAGAGCGATGATGTCGTTGTCGCCTTCCATGGCCCCATGCTTCCATGCCGGAGCGGATCCGGGACAGTACCTGATCACACACAGCGCGTTCCCGTGCCGAAACGGACCGTGAGGAAGGGGCGTGGGGAGGGCGTGCTCAGGCGGCGGTCGTGGACGCGGGATCGTTTCCGCCGAGCAGGGCGTCCGCCAGGGTCATGGAGGCGCGGTACTCGCTGACCATCGTGTGGATGCGTTTGGTGCACAGGCCGCAGCCGGGCTTGAAGCCGCAGGCCGCCTTGACGGCCTTGGCCGTCGTGCAACCGCTCGCCATGCAGCCGTGAACGTCGTCCTCTGTGACGGCGTTGCAGATGCAGACGTACATTCCGGTGGAAGACCTTCCGTGCGGCTCGTCCTCTTCGCAGCGTGCCCACCGGCGCCGGTAAGGGCGCCCTCATTAAGGTAAGGCTCCCCTAACGTAACCTACGAATGTCCGATCTGGCCAGTGGGGTCCCGATCGGTGTGATCCATCCCCCAGGGGGAAAGGCTCCCGGGGTGCGGCCCCCGGTACGTGCGCGGTCGGGCGCCACGGCGCCGCACTCGACGAAGGGCGGAACAATTGGCTCAGGTTTGGCCGGGTGACGCCTACCCCCTGGGGGCCCGGTTCGACGGTGCGGGGACGAACTTCGCCGTCTTCTCCGAGGTGGCCGAGAAGGTGGAGCTGTGCCTCTTCGACGGGCCGGCGGGCGACGGCGAGGAGACGCGGCTGACGCTGCCGGAGGTGGACGCCTTCGTGTGGCACGGCTACCTGCCGGGCGTCATGCCGGGACGCCGGTACGGGTTCCGCGTGCACGGGCCCTACGATCCTCCGCGCGGCCTGCGCTGCAACCCCGCGAAGCTGCTGCTCGACCCCTACGCGCAGGCCATCGAGGGGCAGGTCGACTGGGACGAGGCGTGCTTCGGGTACAACTTCGGAGATCCATGGTCGCGCAACGACGCCGACTCGGCGCGCCACACGATGCGGTCGGTGGTGGTCAGCCCGTACTTCGACTGGGGTGACGACCGCCCGCCCCGCACCCCCTACCACGAGACGGTGATCTACGAGGCGCACGTCAAGGGGCTCACCGCCCGGCATCCGGAGATCCCGCCGGCGATGCGCGGCACGTACGCGGCGCTCGGCCACCCGGTGATCACCGATCATCTGCGCTCGATCGGGGTGACGGCGGTCGAGCTCATGCCCGTCCACCAGTTCGTCCACGACGACGCGCTGACGAGCCGCGGCCTGCGCAACTACTGGGGCTACAACACCATCGGCTTCTTCGCGCCGCACAACGAGTACTCCTCGTCCGGCCAGCGCGGCGAGCAGGCGCTGGAGTTCAAGGCGATGGTGAAGTCGCTGCACGAGGCCGGGATCGAGGTGATCCTGGACGTCGTCTACAACCACACCGCCGAGGGCAACCACCTCGGCCCGACGCTGTCGTTCCGCGGCCTCGACAACGCCTCCTACTACCGGCTCACGGAGGACGACGGCCGTTACTACATGGACACCACGGGCACCGGCAACAGCCTGCTGATGCGCAGCCCCCACGTCCTGCAGCTGATCATGGACTCGCTGCGGTTCTGGGTGACGGAGATGCACGTGGACGGGTTCCGCTTCGACCTCGCCGCGACGCTGGCCCGCGAGCTGCACGCGGTGGACCGGCTGTCGGCGTTCTTCGACCTCGTCCAGCAGGACCCGGTGGTCTCGCAGGTCAAGCTGATCGCCGAGCCGTGGGACGTGGGGGAGGGCGGCTACCAGGTCGGCAACTTCCCGCCGCTGTGGACGGAGTGGAACGGCCAGTACCGGGACGCGACGCGCGACTACTGGCGCGGGCAGCCGGGCACGCTGCCCGACTTCGCCTCGCGGCTGACGGGCTCGTCCGACCTGTACGCCGACGACGGCCGCCGCCCCATCGCCTCGATCAACTTCGTGACCTGCCATGACGGCTTCACGCTGCACGACCTCGTGTCCTACGACGGCAAGCACAACGAGGCCAACGGGGAGGGGAACCGGGACGGCACCTGCGACAACCGGTCGTGGAACTGCGGCCACGAGGGCGAGACCGGCGACCTGGACATCATCTCGCTGCGCGAGCGGCAGAAGCGCAACTTCCTCACCACGCTGTTCCTGTCGCAGGGCGTGCCGATGCTCCTGCACGGCGACGAGCTGGGGCGGACACAGGGCGGCAACAACAACGCCTACTGCCAGGACAGCGAGCTGTCCTGGGTCGACTGGACGGGCCTGCGCGACGACACGTTCTTCGACGAGCGCGGCCCGCTGCTCGACTTCGTCCGCCGCCTGTCGGCGCTGCGCACCGAGCATCCGGTGTTCCGCCGGCGCCGCTTCTTCAGCGGCGGCGACGAGAGCTCCAAGCGCACCCGCGCGGGCGCGAGGCCCGAGGACCTGCCCGACCTCGTCTGGTTCACCCCCGGCGGGGCGGAGATGACCGGCCGCGACTGGTCCGCCGGTTTCAACAAGTCGCTGACCGTGTTCCTGAACGGGGACGCGATCGGCGAACCGGACCGGCGCGGGCGGCAGGTCAGGGACGCCTCGTTCCTGCTGCTGATCAACGCTCACGAGGGGGACCTGCCGTTCGCGCTTCCGCCCGTGCTGTACGGGGAGATGTGGACGAAGGTGCTCGACACCGCCGACCCGCTGCTCGCCGAGGAGGAGTCGCCCGTCGTGAAGTCGCGCGAGAACGTGCCGGTGGCCGCCCGCTCCGTCCAGGTCATGCGCCGGGTCTGAGGCAGGGATACGCGATGCAGGCCGAGCCCGTCCCCGAGGAACCGACACCCGTCACCCAGCCCCCCGAGGAAACCGTGTCCGAGGACCACCGGCCCGAACGGGCGGAGACATCCGAACGCGTGGACGGCGGTGTCCCGGAGGAGGACGCCCTCGCCGCGCCGCCGACCGGCACCTACCGCCTCCAGCTCCGCGGGACGCCCGAGGAGCACTTCGGATTCGCCGACGCCGCGGCGCTGGCCCCCTACCTGTCGGCCCTCGGCGTCTCGCACGTCTACCTGTCGCCGGTCCTTCAGGCCGCGCCGGGTTCCACGCACGGCTACGACGTCGTCGACCACTCCCGGCTGTCGGAGGAGCTGGGCGGGCCCGAGGCGTTCGGCGCCATGGTGACCCGGTTCCGGGCGCACGGGCTGCGGGTGCTGGTGGACGTCGTCCCCAACCACATGGCGATCCCGGAGCCTGCCGGGCTGAACCTGCCCTTCGCCGACGTGCTGGCGGAGGGGCCGCGGTCGCGGTTCGCCCGGTGGTTCGACGTCGACTGGGAGGCCGGCGCCGGGCGGCTCGTGCCGCCCGGCGAGGGCGAGCCCAACTACCGGCGCTTCTTCGACATCTCCGGCCTGATCGGGCTGCGGCAGGAGGACGCGGAGGTCTTCGAGCGCACGCACGCGCTGCTGCTGAACCTGGTCAGGGACGGCCTGGTGGACGGGCTGCGCGTCGACCACCCCGACGGGCTCGCCGACCCGCGCGGCTACCTGCGGCGGCTCGCCGAGGCGGCGCCGGACCGCTGGCTGCTCGTCGAGAAGATCACCGAGGGGGAGGAGCGGCTGCCGCCGGACTGGCCGTGCGCGGGCACCACCGGCTACGACGCGCTCGGCATGATCGGCGGGCTGTTCCTCGACCCCGCCGGGGAGCGGCCGCTGACGGACTACTACGTGTCGCTCACGGGCAACCCGTCCGGCTTCGAGGAGGTCGAGCGCGACGCCCGGGCGCACGCCGCCGCGCACGGCCTCAGACCCGAGATCGAGCGGCTCCAGCGCGTCCTCGACCGGGTCGTGGGCGAGCGCCGCCCCGGCCTGGAGAGGGCGCTGGTCGAGCTGCTGGTCTCGATGCCCGTCTACCGCGCGTACGTCGTGCCCGGGGAGGACGCTCCCCAGCAGGCCGTGGACGTCGTGGAGGAGGCCGCCCGCCGGGCGCGGGCGCACCTGCCGGAGGACATGCACGGCGACCTCGACGTCATCGTGGACCTGGCCCTCGGACGCGGTGAGCGCACCGACGCCGAGTTCATCGTGAGGTTCCAGCAGACGTCGTCTCCGCTCGCCGCCAAGGGCGTGGAGGACACGGCGTTCTACCGCTGGAACCGCATGGCCGCGCTGAACGAGGTCGGCGGCGCGCCGGGCCGGTTCAGCGTCAGCCAGCCGGACTTCCACGCGTTCTGCATCCGGCTCGCCCGCGACTGGCCGTTGACGATGACGACGCTGTCCACGCACGACACCAAGCGCGAGGAGGACGTGCGGGCCTGGCTGGCGGTGCTGTCGGAACTGCCCGCCGAGTGGGCCGAATCGGTGGACCGGTGGCGGAACTGGGGTTCCGGCACGTCACCCATGGAACCGGACCTGGAATACCTGTTCTGGCAGACGCTCGTGGGTGCGTGGCCGCTCACCATCGGAAGGCTGGAGGAGTTCCTCACCAAGGCGATGCGCGAGGCCAAGACGCGCACCTCCTGGGCCGAACAGGATCCCGGCTACGAGGAGGCCGTCATCGAGTACGCGCGCGGTGTCCTGGCCGATCCGGACCTGGTGACCGACATGACGTCGTTCGTCGCGAGGCTGACCCCGTACGCCCGCGTGAACACGCTCGGGCAGAAGCTCGTCCAGCTGGCGATGCCGGGCGTCCCGGACGTCTACCAGGGATGCGAGATGACGGGCCTGTCGCTGGTCGACCCCGACAACCGGCGCCCGGTCGACTACGGGCGGCGCCGCGAGCACCTGTTCCGGCTCGACACCGGGCGTCAGCCGAAGGAGGTGGACGACGAGAAGCTGCTGCTCACGTCCCGGGCGCTGCGGCTGCGCCGGTCCCACCCGGAGTGGTTCGGGCCCGGTTCGCGGCACGAGCCGATCACCGCGCGCGGGCCCGCCGCCGACCACGTCGTGGGGTTCGCCCGGGGCGAGGCCGTCGCGCTCGCGACCCGGCTCCCCGTGGGCCTGGAGCGCCGCGGCGGCTGGGAGGGGACGCGCGTGGACGTCCGCCGCCAGGGCTGGCGGGACGTCCTGACCGGCTGCACGCACATGGGCCCGATCCTGGACGCCTCGCGCGTGTTCGAGCACCTTCCCGTCGCGCTGCTCGTCCCCCGGGAGATCGATCGGTGAGCGCGCGTTTCGAGGTGTGGGCCCCGGCCGCCGGCCGCGTGGACGTCGAGGCCGGCGGCGCCCGGCACGCCATGGAGGCGCGGTCTTCCGGATCGCGGTCTTCCGGATCGGGGTCTTCCGGATGGTGGGAGGCCGAAGTCGCGGACGCCTCCCAAGGGACCGACTACGGGTTCGTCTTGGACGGGGCGGACGAAGTGCTGCCCGACCCCCGCTCGCCCTGGCAGCCCCATGGCGTCCACGGTCAGAGCCGCGTCTACGACCATGGACGGTTCATCTGGACCGACGAGCACTGGCACGGCCGCCCGCTCGCCGGAAGCGTCCTGTACGAGATGCACGTGGGCACGTTCACGCCCGAGGGCACGTTCGACGCGGCGATCGAGCGCCTCGACCACCTGGTGGCGCTCGGCATAGACGCCGTGGAACTGCTGCCGGTCGCGTCCTTCCCTGGTCACCACGGCTGGGGTTACGACGGTGTTCACCTCTGGGCGCCGCACGAACCCTACGGCGGGCCGGACGGCCTGAAGCGTTTCGTGGACGCCGCCCATGCGCGGGGTCTGGCCGTAGTCCTGGACGTCGTCTACAACCATCTGGGACCGGACGGGAACCGCCTGGGAAGCTTCGGCCCGTACTTCACGAGTGCCCATGCCACCCCTTGGGGCGACGCCGTGAACTTCGACCAGGAAGGGTCGGACGAGGTCCGCGCGTTCGTCGTCCAGAACGCGCTGATGTGGTTGCGCGACTACCACTTCGACGGGCTGCGCCTCGACGCCGTCCACGCCATCACCGACCACGGCGCGGTGCATCTCCTTGAAGAGTTGGGACGCGCCGTGGCGGCGCTTTCGGCCCACCTCGGCCGGGAACTGTTCCTCATCGCCGAATCGGACCTGAACGACCCGCGCCTGGTGACGTCCAGAGAGGCGGGCGGGTACGGGTTGGACGCCCAGTGGAGCGACGACTTCCATCACGCCCTGCACGCCGCGCTCACAGGTGAGAGACAGGGCTACTACTGCGACTTCGGCTCTCTGGAAACGTTGAAAAAGGCCTTCACCAGAGCCTTCGTGCACGACGGCACCATGTCGACCTACCGGGGACGGCATCACGGCCGCCCGGTGAATGTCCGCGAGACGCCCGCGCACAGGTTCCTCGGTTTCCTGCAGAATCACGACCAGGTGGGGAACCGCGCGGCGGGCGACCGCATCGGCGCCCTCCTGCCGTCCCCGGGCCTGCTCAGAGTCGGCGCGGCGCTGCTTCTGCTCGCGCCTTTCACCCCCATGCTTTTCATGGGTGAGGAATGGGGCGCCACGACGCCGTGGTGCTACTTCACCGACCACCAGGATCCTGAGCTGGCGCGGGCGGTCAGCGAGGGGCGGCGGCGCGAGTTCTCCCGGCACGGCTGGAGCGGCGAAGTTCCCGATCCACAGGCTGTGGAAACTTTCCGCCGGTCCGTCCTCGACTGGGCCGAACCCGACCGGCCGCCGCACGCCGACCTGCTCGGATGGCACCGCGAACTGATCGCGCTGCGCCGTTCGCGGCCCGAGCTGAACGACCCCCGGCTGACCGCGACGGCGGTCACGACGCACGACGGGGCGGGCGGCGCGGCGGACGACGTCGCGGCGCGGTGGCTGACCGTCCGGCGCGGCGCGGTGTGCGTGGCGGCGAACCTCGGTGACCGGCCCGTCCTGGTTCCGGTGCCCGGTCCCGGCGCCGCCGCCCCGGGGCTGCTGATCGCGTCGGATCCGGCGATTCGCCTCGACCCGGGCGGCCTCGGCGATTCCGGAACGGCCTCGGTGGTGCTGCCGGGCGCCTCGGTCGCCGTCCTCGACCTGGCCGGGGCCCCCGGCTGGCGGGTGTGATGCGGCCTACATCCCGATCATGCCTGAAATACGGTGTTCGTGGATGTACTACGAGTGGCAAACCGCAGGTCAAGAGCGCGGCGGTAGCCGAGCAAAGGTCAAGAATGGTCATACGATCGGTTCATGACCTCAGTACTGCTCGCCGAGGACGACACGTCCATCTCCGAGCCTCTCGCCCGCGCGCTGCGTCGCGAGGGGTACACCGTCGAAGTCAGCCCCGACGGCCCTCAGGCGCTGGAGCGGGCGCTCGGGGGCGGCGTGGACCTGATCGTCCTCGATCTCGGCCTTCCCGAGCTGGACGGCCTTGAGGTGGCCCGCCGGGTGCGGGCCGAGGGGCACGGCGTCCCCATCCTGATCCTGACCGCGCGTGCCGACGAGGTCGACACCGTCGTCGGGCTGGACGCGGGCGCCGACGACTACGTGACCAAGCCGTTCCGGTTGGCAGAGCTGCTCGCGCGGGTGCGCGCTCTGCTGCGCCGGGGCAGCACCGAGACTCCGATCGTCCAGGGGGTGCGGATCGACGCCGAGTCGCGCCGCGCCTGGATGGGCGAGCAGGAGCTGCAGCTCACCACGAAGGAGTTCGACCTGCTGCGCGTCCTCGTGCGGGACGCGGGCAAGGTCGTGACCCGCGAACAGATCATGCGCGAGGTGTGGGACACCAACTGGTGGGGTTCCACCAAGACCCTCGACATGCATATTTCCTGGCTGCGCCGCAAGCTCGGCGACGACGCCGGCAGTCCCCGCTACATCACCACGGTGCGGGGCGTCGGCTTCCGGTTCGAGCGCGGCGACTAGCACCGGCAGCCGCGGCCGGCGGGACGCCGGGGGCCTTCCCGAGAGGCCCCCGGGGCGCGTGCCGCACGGTCCGCGGCCCCACCCCTGAAGGAGCCCTGATGAGGCGCCGACTGCTCCTGTCGACGCTCGCGGTGGCGGTGGTCGCGCTGCTCCTGCTCGGCATACCCCTCGCCTACGCCGCGCACAAGCTCGTCTACGAGGAGGCCGGCCGGTCGCTCGACCGGGAGGCGTCCTCCATCGCCGGCGGCGTCGGCTACAGCCTGGAGGCGCGCCAGCCGGTGACCCCCGCGGTCCTCGCCCGCGAGTACCCGGGCCGGCATGTGTCGATCACCCTGCCGGACGGCCGGACGATCACCGCCGGGCCGCAGCGGCGCGGTCGCGTGCTGTCGGCGACGGCGGTGCACGGCCGGGTCAGGGTGCGGGTGTCGCGCCCGGAGGCGCGGGTCCGCGACGCCGCGCTGCGGCTGCTCCTGCTCGTCGGCAGCCTCGCCCTGCTCGGCGTGGCCGTCGCGGTCGGGCTGGCGATGGTGCAGGCCCGCAGGCTGACGCTGCCGCTGATCGACCTCGCCGAGACCGCCGACCGGCTCGGCAGCGGCAACGCCCGGCCGCGCCCGCGCCGCTACGGCATACCCGAGGTCGACCGGGTCGCCGAGGTGTTAGACCGCTCCGCCGTCCGCATCACCGACCTGCTGGTCGCCAGCCGCGAGTTCGCCGCCGACGCCAGCCACCAGCTCCGCACCCCGCTGACCGCGCTGTCGATGCGGCTGGAAGAGATGATCGACGCCGCCGACTACCCGGACGTCGTCCGGGAGGAGGGGGCGGCGGCGGTCGCGCAGGCCGAGCGGCTCGTCGCGGTCGTCGAGCAGCTGCTCGCCCGCGCCCGCCACGACCGGACCGGCGGCGCCGTGCCGTCCCCGATCGACGAGATCATCGCGCAGCAGGTCGAGGAGTGGCGGCCGAGCTTCCGCAAGGCCGGACGGGACGTGCGGATCATCGGCGAGCAGGGCCTCGTCGGCATGACCCACCCCGAGGGCCTCTCCCAGATCGTCGCCACGCTTCTGGAGAACTCGCTGACGCACGGCGCCGGCATCGTGACCATCCACACCAAGCCGGGCGCGAGCTCGGTGGTGGTCGAGGTCGGCGACGAGGGGGAGGGGATCCCGTCCGAGCTGGAGCCCCGCATCTTCGAGCGCAGCGTCTCCGGCGGCCGCGGCACCGGCCTCGGCCTCTACCTGGCCCGGTCCCTGGCGGTGGTGGACGGCGGGCGCCTGGAGCTGATCCAGTCCCGCCCGGCGGTCTTCGGGGTCTTCCTGCGGCAGGCCGCCGAGGTCCGGCTGGCCGCCGAACGCGTGGTCATGGGCCCCGCCTGAGGGCCCGGCGCCGGTCAGATCTCGGCGTAGTCCTCGGCGGCGCGGTCGAGGGGGCGCCGCACCGGGGTCGCGCGCTCCGGGGCGGGGCCGGGGGCGCGGGTCGCGCCGGTGCCCTCGGCGGCGGGCTCGGCGGAGGCCTGGGCGGGGGCCTCGGGCAGCCCGGACGCGGGGTCGACGTGCGGCGCGCTCGCCGGCAGGAACACCCACTTCTTGTAGGACCAGAAGCGGAACAGCGTCGCGACCGCGGTGCCGATGACCAGCGCGATGTTGTAGAAGACGGCGCCGTCCAGCCCGAGGACGTAGTGCGAGAAGCCGATGAACAGCTCAGTGATCACCAGGCCGACGCCGTTCAGCGCGAAGAACAGGACGTACTCGCGGCCGAGGCCGGTGCGGTCGCGGTGCCGGAACGTCCAGTAGCGGTTGGCCAGGTAGGAGAACGTCGTCGCGACCACCGCGGCGACGCCGTTGGACGTGAGCGGGCCCACCCCCAGGCCGGTGTGCAGGCCGTTGCCGATCGCGAACGTGATGACGAACGCGATGGCGCCCACGCTGCCGAACTGGGCCAGCTCGCGCATGAGGTGCGCGAACCGCCGGTGGATTCTGGCGACCAGGCTCACGTAGGGAAACCGTCCTTCCGGGCTTGCACTGCGGGGCGCGGCCGGCGGCCGGCGACTGCGGGGGAGGCACCACGAGGATAGACGTCCGTGGCCCCCGGGACGCCGGAACATGAACGGTCCGCGCTCACCCCGGGTCCGTGCCCATTGGCGGGCCGCCCACACTCCGCCGGTGCTCCCCTCCCGCCCTCTCCCCACGCAGCCTTCGACGCGGGTACCGCGTGGTTCGTTCGCCCCGCCCGCCCGATAGCCTTTCGACGTGAAGGTTCGTGACATGCCCGTGGTCGGGATGGCGGGCGGAGGGCAGCTCGCGAGGATGACCCAGCAGGCCGCGATCGCGCTCGGCGTGCCGCTGCGCGTCCTCGCCGGGGCCTCCGGCGAGTCGGCGGCCCGAGTCGTCTCGGACGTGCGGGTCGGCAACGACCGCGCCCTCGACGACCTGCTGGCCTTCGCCCAGGGCTGCGACGTGGTGACGTTCGACCACGAGCACGTCCCGGGGCCGCACATCCAGAAGCTGGAGGCCACCGGCGTCCCGTGCCGGCCCGGGTCGGCCGCCCTCGCCCACGCCCAGGACAAGCTCGTCATGCGCGAGCGCCTGAGCGGGCTCGGCGTTCCCTGCCCCGCCTACGCGCCCGTCCCGTCGCCCGAGCCAGGGGCGTTCCTGGAGGCGTTCGGCCGCGAGCACGGCTGGCCGCTGGTCCTGAAGTCCACGCGCGGCGGCTACGACGGCAAGGGCGTCTGGGTCGTCGGCGATCCCGCGGAGGCGGAGGTCGCCGACCGGCTCCAGGCCGAGGGCGTCGACCTGATGGTGGAGCAGCACGTCGCCTTCGGGCGCGAGCTGGCCGCGCTCGTCGCGCGCTCCCCGTACGGGCAGGGCGCCGCGTACCCGATCGTGGAGACCGTCCAGGAGGGCGGGATCTGCACCGAGGTGATCTCGCCCGCCCCCGGCCTGCCGAAGGACCTCGCCGCCGAGGCGCAGAGCCTCGCCCTGCGCGTCGCGGAGGAGCTGGGCGTCGTCGGCCTCCTGGCCGTCGAGCTCTTCGAGACGGACGCGGGGCTGCTGGTGAACGAGCTCGCCATGCGCCCGCACAACTCCGGGCACTGGACGATCGAGGGCGCGCGGACGTCGCAGTTCGAGCAGCACCTGCGCGCCGTCCTCGACCTGCCGCTCGGCTCCACCGAGCCCACCGCCCCGTACACGGTCATGGCCAACGTCCTCGGCGGCGACGACCCGGACGTCTACCCCCGCTACATCCACGTGATGGCCCACGACCCCGGCGTCAAGGTGCACATGTACGGCAAGGAGTCCCGCCCGGGCCGCAAGATCGGCCACGTGACCGCGCTCGGCGCCGACCTCGCCGAGGTCCGCGAGCGCGCCCGGCACGCCGCCGACTACCTGCGCTGGGGCCCGGCCATGAAGGATCGTGCCCGGTGAGGGACCGAGCGGTGAGCGAGTACGAGGGGGAGGCGCGCGTGAGCGACCCGGTCGTCGGCGTGGTGATGGGGAGCGACTCGGACTGGCCCGTGATGGAGGGCGCGGCGAGGGCGCTGGAGGAGTTCGGCGTCCCCTACGAGGCCGACGTGGTGTCCGCGCACCGCATGCCGCACGACATGATCGCCTACGGGGAGGGCGCGGCGGCCCGCGGCCTCCGCGTGATCATCGCGGGGGCGGGCGGCGCCGCGCACCTGCCGGGCATGCTGGCCTCGGTGACGCCGCTGCCGGTGATCGGCGTGCCCGTCCCGCTGAAGTACCTGGACGGGATGGACTCGCTGCTCTCGATCGTGCAGATGCCCGCGGGCGTCCCCGTCGCGACGGTGGCGGTCGGCGCGGCCCGCAACGCCGGGCTGCTGGCCGTCCGGATCCTGGCCGCCTACGACGACGACCTGCGGGCCAAGATGGCGGTGTTCCAGCGGCACCTCTACGGGGAGGCCAAGGCGAAGGGCGCCCGGCTGCGAGAGCGGCTCTGACGGACGGCCGCCGCCGCCCGGCCGCCCGGCCGGCCGGGGCCGGTCAGCGCCGCAGGGCCCACTCCACGGCGGGGCAGCGGTCCATGACGACGTCGAGCCCGGCGTCCCTGGCGCGCCGGGCCGCCGCCTCGTCGATCACTTGGAGCGGCAGCCACACCGCCTTCGCGCCCGCCGCGATCGCCTCGTCCACCGCCTGCCCGGCGTGCTCGGCTCGGCGGTAGACGCCCACCACGTCCACCTCGGAGGCGTCCGGGACGTCGGCGAGGGAGGCGTACCCCTTCTCGCCGAGCACCTCGCGCGCCTCCGGGTGCACGGGGATGATCCGCTTCCCGCGCTGCTGCATCAGCCGGGCCTGGGTGTGGACCTCCCGCTCCGGGTTGTCCCCGAGGCCGACGAAGGCCCACGTCCTCGACTCGTTCAGCAGGCGGCGGATCACGGCCTGGTCGGCGAAGTCAGCGCTCATGCCCGCCACAACGCCGCCCGCGGCCGCTTTAGTTCCGCGTCTTCAGCCCCGCGTCACGGGCGCCCGAGGGCCCGGTAGTTCCACCCGGCCGCGCGCCACCGCTCGGGGTCGAGCGCGTTGCGCCCGTCCACGATGTTGCGCTCCGCCACGACCCCGGCGACCGTGGCCGGGTTCATGTCCCGGAACTCCGCCCACTCGGTCAGCAGCAGGACGGCGTGCGCGTCCTGGACGGCCGACATCGCCGACTCGCCGTACTCCAGCGTCGGCTGGGCGCGGCGCGCGTTGCGCATGGCCTGCGGGTCGTAGACGGTCACCCGGGCGCCCTGGGCGCGGATGGAGGCGGCCACGTCCAGCGCGGGCGAGTCGCGCACGTCGTCGGAGTTCGGCTTGAACGCGGCGCCGAGGACGCCGACCGTCCGCCCGGCGAAGGAGCCGCCGAGCAACTGCCGGGCGAGGTCCACCATGCGGATCCGGCGGCGGATGTTGATCTCGTCGACCTCGCGCAGGAAGGTCAGCGCCTGGTCGGCGCCGAGCTCGCCCGCCCGGGCCATGAAGGCCCGGATGTCCTTCGGCAGGCAGCCGCCGCCGAACCCCAGCCCCGGGCCGAGGAACTTGCCGCCGATCCGGTCGTCGTAGGACAGCGCCTCCGAGAGCTTCGTCACATCCGCGTGCGCGGCCTCGCAGACCTCCGCCATCGCGTTGATGAACGAGATCTTGGTGGCGAGGAACGCGTTCGCCGACACCTTGACCAGCTCGGCGGTGGGGAAGTCGGCGGTGATGAAGGGCGTCCCCTCGGCGATCATCGTCCGGTAGACCTCGCGGAGCACCTTCTCGGCGTGCTCGGCGGCGCCGGGGTCGGCGGGCAGCCCGGCCACGATCCGGTCGGGGTGCATGGTGTCCTGGACGGCGAAGCCCTCGCGCAGGAACTCGGGGTTCCAGGCGAGCACGGCGTCCCCGCCCGCCGGCGCCGCCTTGGCGAGCGCCTCGCCGAGCCGCGCGGCCGTCCCGACCGGGACGGTCGACTTGCCGACGACCAGGCAGGGCCGCTCCAGCAGCGGCGCCAGCGACGCGACCGCGCCGTCCACGTAGGTCATGTCGGCCGCGTACTCCCCGGCCTTCTGCGGGGTCCCCACGCACAGGAAGTGGACGTCGCCGAACTCCGCGACCTCCTCGTAGGACGTGGTGAAGCGCAGCCGCCCGGTCTCCAGCCCCCTGCGCAGCACGGGTTCGAGGCCCGGCTCGTACACGGGCAGGTCGCCGGCCGAGAGCCGCGCGATCTTCTCCTCGTCCACGTCGAGACCCAGTACCTCGAAACCCAGATCGGCCATGCAGGCCGCGTGGGTCGCGCCGAGGTAACCGGTGCCGATGACCGTCAGCCGGTGGGACAAGGCCCGCTCCTCTCCGTTCGCTGCCGCCGACCGGCGGCCTTACTGGACACGTGCCCGCCGCGGGCGGGTACCCGCGTCGGCCGCCACTGCCTACTGGCCGGTAGCATCGGCGCCATGAGTGCTGACTTTCCCACGTACGCGCCGTCTGAGGAGCATGAGCTGCTGCGGAGCTCGGTGCGTGAGCTGGCCGAGGCCAAGATCGCTCCTTTCGCGGCGGAGGTGGATGAGGAGTCGCGGTTCCCGCAGGAGGCGTTGGACGCGTTGGTGGCCGGCGATCTGCATGCGGTGCACGTGCCCGAATCGTACGGGGGTGCGGGGGCCGATGCGCTGGCGACGGTGGTGGTGATCGAGGAGGTGGCGCGGGTGTGCGCTTCTTCTTCGTTGATTCCGGCGGTGAACAAGCTGGGGACGGTGCCGGTTCTGCTGGCGGGGTCGGAGGGGTTGAAGGAGCGGTTTCTGGGGCCGGTGGCGCGTGGGGAGGCGATGTTCTCGTATGCGTTGTCGGAGGCCGAGGCGGGGTCGGACGCGGCGGGGATGAAGACGCGTGCGGTGCGTGAGGGTGATGGGTGGGTTCTGAACGGGACCAAGATGTGGATCACCAATGCGGGGGTGTCGCGGTTCTACACGGTGATGGCGGTGACCGATCCTTCGGCGGGGGCGCGGGGGATCTCGGCGTTCGTGGTGGACTCCGAGCAGGACGCGGGGGTGTCGTTCGGGCCCAAGGAGCGCAAGCTGGGGATCAAGGGGTCGCCGACGCGTCAGGTGGTGCTGGAGGGTGTGCGGGTTCCGGCGGATCGGATGATCGGTGCGGAGGGGACGGGGTTCAAGACGGCGCTGGCGACGTTGGACCATACGCGGATCACGATCGCGGCGCAGGCGCTGGGGATCGCGCAGGGGGCGCTGGACTTCGCGGTGGGGTATGTGAAGCAGCGGCGGCAGTTCGGCAAGGCGATCGCTGATTTCCAGGGTGTGCAGTTCATGCTGGCGGACATGGCGATGCGGCTGGAGGGGGCGCGGCAGTTGACGTATCACGCGGCGGTCAAGTCCGAGCGGGCGATGGCGGGGGAGCGGGTGCCGGACCTGACGTTCGTGTCGTCGGCGTGCAAGGCGCTGGCCTCGGATGTGGCGATGGACGTGACGACCGACGCGGTGCAGTTGCTGGGCGGGTACGGGTACACGCGGGACTTCCCGGTGGAGCGGATGATGCGCGACGCCAAGATCACCCAGATCTACGAGGGCACCAACCAGATCCAGCGCATGGTCATGGCCCGCCAGCTCCTGAAATAGCACGCGGCGGCACGACGGAGGGGCGGGCCGTGCGGCCCGCCCCTCGGTTCCGGCGCCGTGCGCCGGGCCGGCTCAGTCGTGCGAGACGTCGAGGATCATGGCACCGTTCTTGGCGCGGTGCGGGCGCAGGGTGAGGCCGTTGTAGGTGGTGGTGGCGCGGGGCCACGACGCGTCCATCGAGGCGACCATCACGCCGTTGCGGCCGCGCGAGGAGAACGTCACCCGGTTGCCGTCGAGCCTGACGTGCAGCGGGTCCATCCCGAGCTTGCGGTCGAACTTGATGGTCTGACGGTCCTTGATCTCGACCTGGCACTCCGCGTCCTCGCAGGCCTTCAGGTCGGTGCCGTCCTTGGCCTCGGACCTGCCCTTCGGCGGCGACTCGGGCGCCGCGGCCTGCTGCTCCGGCGCGCTGTTCTGCTGCGGTGCGGTGTTCGGCTTCGGCTCGGCGTTCGCGGCCGCGTTCTGGTCCGGTGCCGGGTCGGACGCCGGATGGCCGGACTGGGCGTTCGCCTGCGGCGGGGCCGGCGGAGGCGCGTTGCGGGCGACGCTCGCCGCGGCGACGCCGCCGCTGAGCGCCATCGAGACGGCGGCGGTCGTGGTGAGCAAGCCGAGAATCCTTGTGGACATCTCTGCACTCCTGACGAGGTGGGAACTCTGCTCTCTGTGCTCTCTGTCGCCCGGGCGCTACTTACCGTAGCAGAATGGCGACAGAGAGTCATGATCAAGCTCCGCTGGCCGTGTTCAGCCGCGCGGCCGCTCGTCCACGAGCAGGGTCTGCAGGACGCGGCCGAGCTCGCCGGAGCGGTCGGCGAGCGTCCCCTGGCAGAGCGCGCTGCCGCCCGGGGCGGCGTCCAGGGACGCGGCGAGGCACAGCCACTCGCCCACGGGGTCGCGGTGCAGCGCGACGGTCACGTCGGTGTTGATGATCAGCCACTCGGCCACGTCGAGCTGGCTGCCGACGCCGGACGCGCTGTCGGCGAGCGTCAGCGCGCGGACCAGGGGCGTGTCGGCCTCGCCCGCCACCAGCGGGATCCGCGGCCGCGCCCAGACCGTCCCCGGGCCGGGCTCGCCGAAGGCGCCGCGGACGAGCCGCCACTCCATCGCGGACAGGTAGCCGTCCCGGTGCATGCCCGCCCACTCGCCGAACGTCTCCGGCGTCCCGGACAGGTCCGGGGGCGCCGGGGCGTGCACGACCGGCTCCAGGCGGGCGGGGGCCGCCATGATCCGCCAGGCGCTCGCGCGGGCGACCGGACGCCCCTCGTGCGTGATCTCGCCTTCGAGGAAGGCGACCCTGCGGCCGGGGCGGACCGTGCGCACGCCGACCTCCAGCTCCGCCACGGGGACGGGGCTGAGGATCTCGACGGTCACCCGTGCCAGCCGGGTGCCGGGGACGGGGTCGTGCCGCTCGAAGGCCCGCCCGATGAGGGCCGAGAACGGCCCGCCGTGCTGGAGGCCCGGCGACCAGGGGCCGGCCGTCGCGGGTGTGGAGGCGAAGCGCCCGCCGCCGAGCGGCTCGTAGAACGATTCGGCCGGCACGTCCTCACCCATGCTGCTTCCTCCCCGCTCTCGACTAGAAGAACATTCTAGAAGGGGCGGGGGCGGGACGCGCCCGCTCAGCCGCAGAGCTTCTGGGTGGCCGTGCCCGTCTCGAGGGCGGACCCCTCTGACGGCGCCGCGCTCGGCGACTCCTTCACCTCGACCTCCTTCACGCCCGCCCAGTCGGCGCCGCCCCAGTCGGCGCCGACCATCACCTGCACCTGGGAGCCGAGCGAGGAGACCTTCTTGCGCTTGGCGTCCGGGATCGCGGCGGCGAGGGTTTTGGCCGAGTCCTCCCGTCCGGGCCCGTACAGGATCTGCGTCGTCTGCTGCCCGCGCCGCGCCACGCCCGGCGCGACGGACACCTTGAAGCCGGCCTTGCGGAGCTCGCCGCCCGCCTTGGTGGCGAGGCCCCGGGTACCGATCGCGTTCAGGACGCGGACGGAGATGTCGTCCGGCGGCACCGTCAGCGCGTCCTCGGACTTCTTCGTCGGCGTGGCGCTCGGCTTCGGGCTCTGCGTCGCGAGCGGCTGGTCGCGGCGGAGCCGGGTGAACAGGTCGCGCGCCTTGTGCTGGTCCCACTGGACGGTCGACTGCGCGGACGGCGCGTTCCACAGCACGGCGTCGTAGGCCGGGTTCGACAGCGGCACCTTCGCGAACGTGACGTCGTCGGTCGACAGGTTCTTCATCTGGTCGGCGAGGCCCGGCAGGTTGTCGGCCAGCTTCTCGTCGACGCGCAGCGACTTCAGCGAGGCGTTGAGGAACTTCGTGGACTTCACCGGGTCGCCGAGCGTCTTCGTCGACAGCGCCTGCTTCATCATCGCCGCCATGAACTGCTGCTGCCGGTCGATGCGCCCGAGGTCGCTGCCGCCCGTCAGGGAGTAGCGGGCGCGGGCGAACGCCAGCGCCTTCAGGCCGTCCACGTGCGACTTGCCCGCCGGGAGCCGCAGGCCGCTCTTCTTGTCGTCGACGGCCTGCTCGGTGCACACGTCCACGCCGCCGATCGCGTCGACCATGCGCACGAACCCGTAGAAGTTCACCTCGACGTAGTGGTCGATCGACACGCCGGTGGCCTGCTTGACCGTGCTGACGGTGAGGTCGGGCCCGCCGAACTGGTAGGCCCAGGTGAGCTTGCCCGGACGGGCCGGGACCCGCGTCCCCTTGGCGCCCTCCGACCCGTTCGACCTGTGCCCCGGGATCGTCACGTAGGAGTCGCGGGGCAGGCTCACGACCGACACGCTGTCGTGGTCGCGGGACACGTGCACCAGCAGCATCGTGTCGGAGCGCTCGCCCGCCTCGTGCCCGAGCTTGGCCGCCTTCTGCTGCTCCTTCGTCAGGCCCTCGCGCCGGTCGACGCCCGCGACCAGGATGGTCATGGCGCCCTTCGGCGTGTCCTTGCCCTTGCCGAGCCCGCCGACCGACACCTTGTCGATCATCCCGGTGACGTAGTTCTGGAACGCCCACGCCCCGCCCGAGGTCAGCAGCACGAACGCCGAGGCCGTACCGGTCAGGGTGAGGAAGCGCTTCTGCCGCCGCGCGCTCGTCGCCGCCCGCGGGCTCAGCCCCCGGCCGGGCCGGCGCGGGCCGCGCGGGCTCTCCACCGGGACGCGCGGCGCCGGCATCCCGTCGATGGTCACGCCCTCGATGTCGCCCTCGTCCTCGGCCGCGTGGGCCCCGGGACGCGGCCGGAAATAGCGCTCAAGGGGGTCGGCGTCGCCGCGACCCGAGTCGTGCCCGTCTGCCATGCCGGCCGCCGCCTCCCGAAGATCACGTGCTGACGCGAGTCCACACCACTCTAAAGTGGGGGACACCCGTCCGTTCGCTACCTGGACCTCGTGTCCTTGCAGTAACGTGGCGCCGTCTTGACCACACCCCGGCGGCCCGCACGCAAACCTGGGTGGCGTGGGCTGCGTCAGACAAGCGAGCAAGAGAGAGGAAGGGGCGCGTCCCTACGGTCCGCCGGACGGGTGCGCCCGCGAGCCCACATGAATTCGTCTCCCCATGCCCAGCGCGCCATGAACCAGGAAACCCGCTACGCCGTGAAGCCCCTTCCCGACTCCGGTCAGCGCACGTGGCCCGCCGTCTCGGTGGTGATGCCGGTCCTCAACGAGGAGCGCCACCTGACCGACGCCGTGCGCCGCATCCTCAGCCAGGACTACCCGGGCGAGCTGGAGCTCGTGCTCGCCATCGGGCCGTCCCGCGACCGCACCGAGGAGATCGCCCGCAAGCTGGCCGCCGAGGACGCCCGCGTCATCGTCGTCGCGAACCCGACGGGGCGCACCCCGCAGGGCCTCAACATCGCGATCAAGGCCTCGCAGTACTCGATCATCGTCCGGGTGGACGGGCACTCCCTGCTGCCCGCCGACTACGTGCGCTCCGCCGTCGAGACGATGGAGGAGACCGGCGCCGACAACGTCGGCGGGATCATGGCGGCCGAGGGCGTCACCCCGTTCGAGAAGGCCGTCGCGCGCGCGATGACCTCCAAGCTCGGCGTCGGCAACGCCCGCTTCCACACCGGCGGCGAGGCGGGCGAGGTGGAGACGGTCTACCTCGGGACGTTCCGCCGCAGCGCGCTCGACCGCGTCGGCGGCTACGACGAGACGTTCACCCGCGCGCAGGACTGGGAGATGAACCACCGCATCCGGCAGTCCGGCGGCCGGATCTACTTCACGCCCCGCATGCGCGTGACCTACCGGCCCCGCCCCAACCTGCGGGCCCTCGCCAAGCAGTACTTCCACACCGGGCGCTGGCGGCGCGTCGTCGGGCGCGAGCACCAGGGCACGCTCAACCTGCGCTACCTCGCGCCGCCGATCGCCGTCGTGGCGATGGCGGCGGGCGTGGTCGCGGGGGCGTTCGGGGTCTGGCCCGGGTGGATCCTGCCCGGCGGGTACGCGGCCGCGATGATCGTCGGCGCCGCCGTGGAGGGGCGCGGGCTGCCCGCGGCCGCCTGGATCCGGCTCCCGCTCGTCTTCGCCACCATGCACATGACCTGGGGCGTCGGATTCCTGACCAGCCCGCCGCGGCTCGGCCAGCCCGCTCCGGTCAAACCCGGCGAATCCATCCAGTAACGGGCAAAAAAGTACGATCACCTCCGAACCGCCATGGTGCGCGGCCCGTCTGACCGTTAGGTTCGACGGGATCCCGCCCGTCGCTGTTCGGAGGTGGCCATGTCCAACGGAGCGCGCCACGGTCTCGGCGTGTTGACCGGGCTCGTGGTGACCCCGGTGATCGCGTTGTGCCTGATGTACAGCACGACCAAGTTCACGGACTACTTCCGGTACTTCTTCACCCGGGGCGGCGAGGACCGCTGGATCGGCGCCGCGCTGGTCCTGGTGGCGGCGGTGCTGGTCGGCCTGGCCGCCGGGTCGCGCCTGTCGCCGCTCGCCTCGCTGATCCCGGGGGCCGCCTACACGGCGATCGGCCTCCTCTGGCTCGCGTCGCCGCGCTTCGCGGTCGAGCACTCCGGACGCGATCTGCTGGGCCGCCACCTCTACCAGGGCTACACGACGCTCGCCCCGTACGGGATCTTCCTGCTGCTGGGCGTCGCGCTCCTGGTCGCCTCGCTCGCGCCGTCGCGGTGGAGGGCCCGTGCAGCGGCGGGGCCGCGGTACGGCGGCCCGCCGCCCGCGCCGATGGGCCCGCCGCCCATGCACGGCGGCCAGGCGCCCATGGGAGCGGCCCAGCCGCCTCCCGCGCCGGGGCAGAGCCCGTCCTGGCACGGCGCGCCGCAGTACGGCCGGCAGCCCGACCAGCAGCCCGCCTCGAACCCGCCTCCGCTGCCGCGGGCGCGGTACGCCGAGGAGAGCCGGTCCGAGCCGCCCGCCGGGAGCGGCCGCTCGGACGACGACGACGAGCCCCCAGGCGAGTGGACGCAGATGTACGGCGGCAACCGCCCAACCTGACGCCCCGCCCCGAGCCCCGTCGACTTGCGGCGTGTCGCCCTTATAGGCGCTCGCGAAAGGGCGACACGCCGCAAGTCAACGCACGGCCGCGAGGACTCCGGGGACGTCGTTGACCACCATCGCGTCGAAGCCGGCCTCCGCGTAGGTGGGGGCGGCCTCGGCCGACGGGCACCAGGCGATCGCCTCCAGGCCCGCCTTGTGCGCGATCTCCACGCAGTGCTCCAGCGGCCGCAGCCGCGTGTCGGGGTGCTCGATGCCGCACGAGCCGGTGTGCACGGCGACGACGTCCATGCCGAGGCCCGCCGCGGCCGGGACGGCGTGCCACAGCGGGAACCGCAGCCACGTCAGCAACCCGAGCGGGACGCCCGGCGCCTCCTCGCGCAGGAACATCAGCAGCGACGGGTCGAACGACGTGACGAGCAGCCGCCGGCGCTCCGCCTCCCGCCGCAGCACCGGGGCCAGGAGCGCGCCGGTGCGGCGGGACGGCTCGTCCAGCGCGTCCTCCAGCACGGTCTTCACGTCCACGTCCACCGCCACGTCCGCCGGCAGCGCGTCGAAGATCTCGGTGAGCAGCGGCAGCCCGCTCGCGGTGGCGGGCAGGTCGACCAGGTGGTCGCCCTCCACGGTCGTCGGGTCGTGCCGCAGGACGAGGACGTCGTCGGCGGTCCGCGTCACGTCGATCTCGATCCAGGACAGGCCGGCCTCCACCGCGGCGAGCATCGAGGGCAGCGTGTTCTCGGCGACGGCCCCGGCCGCCCCCGGCGGGGTGACCTCGCCCGAGCCGAAGCCGCGGTGGCCGATGACGGTGGGGGTGTTCTCGAAGATCACGGTGCTTCCTCGCTGGCGAGATGTTCGGCGATGACGGCGTCGAGCGGCTGGGTGACCTTGAGGTTGCGCTCGCTGCCCGCCACGACCCGGATCGGGACGTCCGGCAGGTGGCGGTGCACGATCCCGCAGTCGTCGGTGGCGCGCAGCCCCGGGTCGGCGAGGGCCAGCTCGTAGGCCTTGCGGATCGTGCCGAGCCGGAACCCCTGCGGCGTCTGGAACCGGGCCAGCGTCTCACGGGGCGGCATCGAGGCGACCGTCCCGTCCTCGACCACGACGATCGTGTCGGGCGAGGGCACGCCGACCGCGACGGCCTCGCAGGCGTCCAGCGCGTCCAGCACCCGGTCGATGACCGGGCGGTCGACGAACGGGCGCGCCGCGTCGTGGAACAGCACGCGGACGTCGTCCGGACGGTCCTCCAGCTGGCGCAGCGCCGCCGCCGTGGACGCGGTCCGGGTCGCGCCGCCCTCGATCACCGCCGCCGTCTTGCGGAACGGCGCCGCGATCGCGGCGGCCTCGCGCAGATGCCCGGGCGCCATCACGACCACGACCTCGCCGATGCCCGGATGGGCGTCGAACGCGCGGACCGCGTGCGCCAGGATCGGCCGCCCGCCGACCTCCATGAGCTGCTTCGGGCGCCCGGCGCCCATGCGCGCGCCGACCCCGCCGGCGAGGACCACCGCAACCGTCCGCGTCGCCATCTCTCCCGGTTTCCATGACTCTGCGTGGTAGAGCCACTACGCTTTGCACTGCACTGCTGGTGTGACCGGCCCGGAGGCACCGATGGATCAGGCGCCCGCGCGTGAGCGGCCGGTCACGCTCAACGTACCGGACCATCCCGCGATCACCCGCCCGGATCGAGAGGCCGCCGATGCCGTGGACACCGTGCACGCAGCAGACGCGCGGGACGCGCTCCCGCACGGCCGCGCCGAGCCGGGCGGCCTCGTCGCCGCGTACGTGACCGGACCCTGCGCCGCGGTCGTCGCCCGGTGGGCCGGGGAGCGCGGGATCACCTCCGGCGCCGTGTCGGCGTCCTCGCTCGCGCTCGCGGGCCTGGCGGCGGTGTGGTTCTCCGCCGGGGCGCGCGGCGGCCTGGTCGCCGGGGCGCCGCTGCTGGCCGCCTCGCTCGTCCTCGGGCAGGCGGGCGCCGGCCTCGCCCGCCGGGCGAACCCGTTCGCCCTCCGTCCGGACGCCGTCCTCGACCGCGTCGGTGAACTCGCCGTCTACGCGGGCCTGGCGGCCGGCGCCGCGGCCCCCGGGCAGAGCGCGTGGTGGCTCGCGGTGGGCGCGGCGGCGCTGCTGTCCGTCCGCCACACGGTCTCCGCCTCGTACGCGGCGGGCCGTCACGCGCGCCGCCCGTCCCGGCGCGGCCGGTCCCGCCGCGGCGGGGTCGCGCGGCGGGCCGCCGAGAGCCTGCGGCTGCCGTTCGGCGAGCGGTTCGCGCTGATCGCGCTCACCGCCGCCCTCACCGACGCGCGGCTGACGTTCGCCGCCCTGCTCGCGTGGGGCTCGGCCGCCGCCGCGCTGACCCTGGGCGTTCGGGTGGCGAGGTCGCCGGCGGCATGACCACCGTGCGGACGTACCGCGACGACGGCCCGCTGTCGCACGCCCTCGGCCGGGCGTCGGGCGGGCGGCTCCCGCCGCTGCCCTTCGCCGTCCTCGCGGCGGCCGCCGCGAGCGTCCTGCTCGCGGCGGGGCCGCTGCCCGGAACGCGGCTCGGGCCCGAGCCGGCGGTGTTCGCGCCGCTCGTCGTGCTGCTGCTGGCCGGGCCCGCGTCCGGGAACCCGCACGCCGGGCGGCTGGACTGGCTGGTTCCGCCCATTCTGCGCGGGATCGAGTATGGTTACCTCGCCGTGTTGGGGGACGCGCGGGCAGTCCCGGCGCCGCTCGTCTACGTGCTGCTCACGGTTCTCGCGCTCCACCACTACGACGCCGCCTACCGCACCCGCCAGGGGCGCCGGCCGCCGCGGTGGGCCCGCCTCGCCGGGCTCGGCTGGGAGGGCCGGATGCTGTTCACGGCCTTCGCGGGGGTGTTCGCGCCGCTTCCGTTCGCGTACGCGGCGCTGGCGGCCTACCTTGGCGTGTTGTCCGGCGGAGTGAGCGCCGCCACGTGGGCGCGGCACGGCCGCGCCGGCGGAGTGGCGATCGACCTGACGAAGAAGTTGTCCGGGGGTGTGGGGGACGGTCCCCACGGCGAGAGGGAGAAGAAAGCATGATCGGCATGGTGCTGGCGGCGGGCGCGGGCCGGAGGCTGCGGCCGTACACCGACACCCTCCCCAAGGCCCTGGTCCCCGTGGACGGCGAGACCACCATCCTCGACATCGCCCTCGGCAACCTCGCCGAGGTCGGGCTGACCGACGTCGTGATCGTCGTCGGCTACCGCGCGGAGGCGGTGCGCGACCGCAAGGCGGCCCTCGAGGAGCGGTACGGCGTGTCGCTGACGCTCGTCCACAACGACAAGGCCGAGGAGTGGAACAACGCCTACTCCATGTGGCTCGCTCGGGAGCACTTCTCCAAGGGCGTCCTGATGGTCAACGGCGACACGGTCCACCCGGTGGGTGTCGAGAAGACGCTATTGGCGAACCGCGGACCTGACATCCTCCTGGCGGTGGACGACGTGAAAACTCTCGCCGACGAGGAGATGAAGGTGATCCTCGACGGTGAGGGCCACCTGAGGACCATCACCAAGCTCATGGACCCCGCCACCGCGAACGGCGAGTACATCGGCGCCACCCTGATCGAGCCCGCCGCCGCCGGGCCGCTGGCCGACGCGCTCAAGGCCACCTGGGAGCGCGACCCCGACCTCTACTACGAGGACGGCTACCAGGAGCTCGTGAACCGCGGCGGCCGCATCGGCGTCGCGCCGATCGGCGAGGTCGACTGGGTCGAGGTCGACAACCACGACGACCTGGAGAAGGCCCGCCGGATCGCCAAGACCTACTGACCGCGCGCACGGCACGAACTGACCGCACGCACGGCACGACGCGAGGAGGCCCATGCCCCTGCTGACGCGGATGCTGAACGCGCCGCTCTCCATCGACGTTCGGCGCGGTGCCGTGGCGACCCTCGGAGAGCTGCTCGCCGACAGGCGGATCGCCACCGAGGGGCGCGTCGCGATCGCGGTCGGCCCCGGGCAGGGCGACCAGATCGCCGAGCACGTCCGGCCGTCCCTGGCCGCCTGCGAGGTGTTCCACGTCGAGGGCGGCACCGTGGACGCGGCGGTCAGCCTGGGCTCCCGGCTGCGCGCCGGGTCCTACGAGGCTGTCGTCGGCATCGGCGGCGGCCGCACGATCGACGCCACCAAGTACGCGGCGACGCTGTCGGGCATCCCGATGGTGTCGGTCGCCACGAACCTGTCGCACGACGGGATCTGCTCGCCGGTCGCCTCCCTCGTCCACGACAAGGGCAAGGGCTCGTTCGGCGTCGTGATGCCGCTGGCGATGATCGTCGACCTCGACTACGTGCGCGCCGCGCCCGACCGGCTCGTCCGCGCCGGGATCGGCGACGTGGTGAGCAACTTCTCCGCCGTGGACGACTGGCTCCTCGCGGCCGACGAGTGCGGCGAGCGGATCGACCGGATGGCGCTCACCGTGGCGCGCACCGCCGCCGAGGCCCTGCTGCACCAGCCCGGCTCGATCGACTCGGACCGGTTCCTGACGGTCCTCGCCGAAGGGCTCGTGCTGTCGGGGATGGCGATGGCGTTCGCCGGGGACTCCCGCCCGGCGTCCGGCGGCGACCACGAGATCCTGCACGCCATCGACCACCTCTTCCCGGACACCGCCAACCACGGCGAGCTGGCCGGGATCGGCGCCGCGTTCTGCTACCACCTGCGCGCCACCCGGCTCGGCGCGGGACAGGAGCGGCTCGAGGAGATCCTCGCCTGCCTCGGGCGCCACGGACTGCCCCGGTTCCCGGCCGACATCGGGCTGTCCGCCGAGCAGTTCGCGGAGGCGGTGCGGTACGCCCCGCAGACCCGCCCCGGCCGCTATACGATCTTGGAACACCTCAGCCTCGACGAGGGCGAGACCCGCAAGGCGGTGCACGAGTATGTCCAGGCCCATGGAGGCTGAGCTGTCCGGGCAGAACCCATCCCCGCAGCCCCCCGGCTCCCCCGAACCACCCGGTCACGCGGAGCCGCACGGCGCCGCGGAGCCGTCCGGCGACGACCACCGGCCGCACCGCAAGGGCGCGAAGGTCGCCGACATCCGCCGGTACGGCCAGCCGCCCGGCCTGAAGGACCGGCGCAACGAGGAGCACTGGGCCGGCCGCCTCTACATGCGCGACCTGTCCCCGTACTTCGCGTGGATCTCGCTGCGCCTCGGGTTCAGCCCCAACCAGCTGACCTACCTGATGATGCTCAGCGGCGTCCTCGCCGGCGTCGCGGTGTCGCTGCCCGCCGAGCCGCTGTGGACGGCCCTCGCCGGCGCGTTCCTCATCCAGGTCTACCTGCTGCTCGACTGCGTCGACGGCGAGGTCGCCCGCTACCTGCGGCAGACGTCGGTCGCCGGGGTGTTCCTCGACCGGATCGGCCACTACCTGTCGGAGGTGTCGCTGCTCGCCGGGCTCGGCTTCATGGCGCAGGGCGGCTGGGAGAACGGCGGCTGGGTCGAGCTCGGCCTGCTCGCCGCGCTCGGCGCCGCGCTGATCAAGGCGGAGACCGACAACGTCGTCGTCGCCCGCGCCAAGTCCGGGCTGCCCGCCGACCCGACCGGCGGCGACCGCGCGCTGCGGCCCCGCTCCACCGGCATCGCGCTGGCCCGGCAGGCGGCGTCCATGCTGCGCTTCCACCGCATCATCGGCGCGGTCGAGCTGTCGCTGCTCATCCTCGCCGCCGCCGTGATCGACACGCTCACCGGCGCGGACGACCCCGTCGCGGTCCGCGTCCTGATGGTCGCGGTCGCCGCGGTCGCCGTCCTGCAGACCCTGCTGCACCTCGTCAGCATCCTGGCCTCCCGGAGGCTGAAGTGAAACTGTCCGTCGTCGTCCTCACCATGGGCAACCGGCCGGAGGAGCTCGCCCGCGCCGTCCGCAGCGCCCTGGTGCAGGAGCATGTGGACGTCGAGGTCGTCCTCGTCGGCAACGGCGCCGACCCGGTCGGCGAGGCGGCGGGCGCGCCGCCGTTCGACGACGAGCGCGTCAAGACCCTCAGCCTGCCGAAGAACCTCGGCATCCCGGGCGGCCGCAACCGCGGCGTGGAGGCGTCCTGCGGCGACGTCATCCTGTTCCTGGACGACGACGGCTGGTACCGCTCGCCCCGCCTCGGCGCCCACCTGCGCGACCGGTTCTCCGCCGAACCCGACCTCGGCGTCGTGTCGTTCCGCGTCCGCGACCCCGAGGGCGGGCGCGGCGAGCGCCGCCACGTCCCCCGGCTGCGCGCGGGCGACCCGGAGCGCTCGTCCGCCGTCACCACGTTCCTCGGCGGCGCCTGCGCGATCCGCCGCGCCGCGTTCGACGCCGGCGGCGGCCTCCCCGAGGACTTCTTCTACGCCCACGAGGAGACCGACCTCGCCTGGCAGATCCTCAACGCCGGCTACCGCATCGTCTACGACGCCGCGGCGGTGATGTTCCATCCCGCCGTCCTGCCGACGCGGCACGCCATGTTCTACCGCTACAACGCCCGCAACCGCGTGTGGCTCGCGCGCCGCAACCTGCCGTGGCCGCTGGCGCTCACCTACCTCGCCGTGTGGGTCGGCATGACCGTCCTGCGCGAGCGCAGGCCGAGCGCCCTCAAGCCGTGGTTCAAGGGCTTCCTGGAGGGCTGGCGCAAGTCCGCCGGCCCCCGCCGCCCCATCTCCTACCGCACCGCCTGGCGCATGACCCGCACCGGCCGCCCCCCGATCATCTAGCCCAGGGGGCGCGACCCCTGGAACCCGAGCGCTGCGGTCGCCCGGCTCGGCGGGTCAGGGGGTCGTCACCGCGGCGACGATGAGGCGGGTCAGTTCGGTGGTGATGTCGTCCAGGGGAACGTTCTGGTCGCGGGCCGACCAGTGGTGGACGAGGTTGTTCACGGCGCCGATGACGGCGATCATCGTGAGCCGGTGGTCGCGGTCGGCGGCCTCGCCGCGCGCGGCCGCCTCGCGGACCAGCGCGAGCATGGCGTCCTCCCACTCGCCGCGCCAGCGGAAGCGGTGCCGCTCCAGGCCCGCGCTGACGCCGATCACCTCGACGAACGCGATGCGGGCCCAGCGCGGGTCGCTCGCGGTGACGGTGACGAACGCGCGGACGGCGCCCTCGACGCGGGCCGGGAAGCCGGCGTCCGCCGCGCTCGCGTACGCGGCGGAGACGGCCTCGGCGGCGCGTTCGTTGATGCCGCGGTGCAGCGTGGTGAGCAGTTCCTCGCGTCCGGAGAACTCCTCGTAGAAGTTGCGGGTCGACACGCTCGCGGTCGCGCACAGCCGCTCGATGGACGTCGCCGCGTACCCGCGCGTCCCGAACAGTTCGAGGCCGGCGGCCAGCAGGCGCTCGCGCCGCTCCGCGCGGCGCTCCTCGGCCGACCGGCCCGCGTAGCTGCGCCTGGGTGCGGGATTGCGGCCGCTCATCGGTCTCCGTTCACCCGTGCGGATGGGGCAGCGTCAGCCTAACGCCGGGCGGATCGGCGGAGGACCCCGTCAGCCGGCGGTCAGCGCGTCCCTCCACTCCGGGTCGGCGGTGAGGACGGTCAGCCGCTGCGTGGCCCGCGACACCGCCACGTACAGCACGCGCAGCCCGCGCGGGGACTGGGCGGCGACGGTCTCGGGAGCCACGATCACGGCGGCGTCGAACTCCAGGCCCTTGGCCTCCAGGACGTCGAGGACCTGGACGCGCTCGGGCAGGCCCGCGCCGAGCCGGTCGCGTTCGGCGGCGTCCCAGGCGGCGGCGGGGCCGCCGAACAGCGAGGCCTGGCCGCCGGACTCCTCCAGGGAGAGCGGGACGATCAGGCCGATGGTGCCCTCGACCTGGCCGATCAGCTCCTCGACGGCGGCGCGGGCCGCGGAGCCGAGACCGCTTTCGGGGACGACCCGGACGACCGGCTCGATCCCGGACGTGCGGACGGCTCGGGCCGGCTTCGCCTCCGGCAGCGCGCGGGCGAGCACCCGCGCGGAGACCGCGGCGATCTCGGTGGAGTTGCGGTAGTTGGTGGTCAGCTCGTACTCGTGCCGGGCGCGGGGCGGGGGCGCCTTGCGGCCCCGGCGGCGGCCCCGGGACGGGGGGCGCTCGCCGCCGAGCGCGGCCTCCATCGCCCGCCGGGCGGCGGGCAGGTCCTCCCAGGCGCTCTGGGCGGGGTCCTCGACGATCGTCCAGCTCGCCTGGCGGCCGCGGCGGCCGAGCATGCGCCACTGCATGGGGGACAGGTCCTGCGCCTCGTCCACCACGAGGTGCGCGTACTCGGGGCGCTCCTCGACCACCCCGTCGTCCACCCTCCGTGAGCGCTCCAGCCGCTCGATGGACGTGGTGAGCTCCTGCATCTCCGGCTCCCACGTCTCGTCGACGACCTCCTCGCCGGTGAGGATGTTGACGCCGTCCACGACGAACGGGTCGTCCTCGGAGGGGGCCCTGCGGCGGCGGGAGGGGCGGGGCGGTGAGCCGAGCAGCGCGTCGATCTCGTCCAGCAGGGCGACGTCCTGGTAGCTGAGCGGCGCGCCGTCGCCGGCCCAGGACGCGGCGAGCGGCTCGACGTCGGCGCGGTCGAGGTCGCGCCCGGCGGCGCGGCGCAGCCGGGCCGGGTCGCCGAGCGAGCGCAGCACGTCCAGCGGGCGGCGGATCGGCCACCAGGCGACGAGGAAGTCGGTGAACGCGCGCTGCTCGCGGACCCGCGCGTCGAACTGGGCGCGCTTCGGGTCGCCGCCCCCGCCCCCGTTCCCGCGGGCGGGCTCCTCGTCGAGGGAGGCCAGCCCGTCGGCGGCGAGGATCGCGTTCCACAGGCCCGCCTCGGCGCCCTCCTCGGCCTCGGCGGCCTCGGGGCCCCCGACCTCGCCGAAGCGGTGCCAGAGGGCGTCCAGGAGCATCTCCGCGGCCCGGCCGCGCGCCGCGTTCACGCTGCCGCGGCTGCGCCGGTGGACCTCGTTCCTGATGCGGTCGAGGCGGGCGCGGTCGAGGGCGACGACGACGCCCTTGAACACCACGCGCAGCTCGTCCGGGGCGCCGGGGGCGTGGTCGGCGACGGCGCGGCGCAGCACCGTCACCATCGTCTCCGCGCCCTTGACGCGGGCGAGCCGCGGCGCGTCGTGGACGGTGGCGGTGGCGCCGTCGACGAGGTCGCCGAGCGAGCGGAGGGTCGCCGAGCCCTCGCCGAGCGAGGGCAGCACCCGCTCGATGTAGGCGGTGAACCGGCGGTTCGGGCCGACGACGAGGACGCCGCGGGACCCGAACCGGCGGCGGTGCCTGAACAGCAGGTAGGCGACGCGGTGCAGCGCCACGGCCGTCTTGCCGGTGCCGGGGGCGCCGCGCACGAGGACCGTGCCGTCGGCGGGCGCCCGGATCACCTCGTCCTGCTCCCGCTGGATCGTCGCGACGATGTCGCGCATCGCGCCCTCGCGCGTGCGGGCGAGCGAGGCGAGGAAGGCGCCGTCGCCGATGACCGTCATCCCGTCGGACGCCTCGGGGTCGAGCAGGTCGTCCTCCAGGTCGACGACGGTGTGGCCGCGCGAGTGCAGCACGCGGCGGCGCACGACGCCGCGCGGGTCCTCGGGGGTGGCGCGGTAGAAGTCCTCGGCGGCGGGCGCCCGCCAATCGATGACGAGGGAGTCGTGCTCGCTGGTGCGGACGCCGACGCGGCCGATGTAGCGGACCTCGCGTGAGGCCAGGTCGAGCCGGCCGAACACCAGCCCGTCGTCGGCCACGTCGAGGGCCTGGACGCGCAGGGCCGCCTGGTGGACCATCGCGTCCCGGTCCACGAGCGAGCTCTTGGTGCCGGCGAGCGACTGGCGGTAACCCTCGCGGATCATGGCCTGGGCGTCCGCGCGCATCTCCTCCAGCCGCACGTAGGCGGTGTCGACGTAGCGCTGTTCGGCGGCGATCTCCCGGTCCTTAACCGTGCCGCCGGGATCGGTCGGCCGCCCGTTGACCTGGGACGACATGCAGGCTGCTCCTCGCGCGTGTGTCATGCCGGGGACGTCCCCCGGCGCCCCGAAGGCGAAAGAGACAGCTTATGCGGTCCGGGTGACGTTCAGCGTCGGGCGAGCGCCGCCAGGAGGGGCCGGCGCGCCGACCGGACCCGTACGTGGACGTCCGGGGCGGGGCGCGCGAGCGAGCGGTCCATCGCGTCGAGGACGAGCCCGTGCGGCGTCCCGGCCTCGGCGTGGACGCACCGCAGCGTCACGCCGCGTCCGCCGTGCTCGGCCCACAGCGCGTCGGCGTAGGCGGCCGCGGCGGCGGCGGACGGGCTCGCGGGCGGGCCCGAGGCGTCCGGGCACAGGAACAGCTCCCCGGCCCGCCGCTCCAGCATTCCCGGCAGCGTGGCCTGGACGACGCTGAGCGTGCCGAGGACGTTCGTCCGCAGGACGTCCTCCACCTCGTCGAGACGCTGCTCAAGGACCGGCCCAGGCGGCGCGGCCGACGCGGCGTGGACGACGCGGTGCACCGGGCCCGCCATCGCCAGCACCTGCGCCACGGCGTCGGGGCCGGTGACGTCGCACACGCGCATGTGTGTGTTGGGGGAGCGCTGCGCCGTCTTGGCGAGGCCGAGCTCGTCCACGTCCACCGCGACGACGTCCCACGCCGCCGCGGCCAGCCGGCGCGCCGCCATGGCGCCGAGCCCGTGCGCGGCGCCGGTCACCAGAGCCGTCCGCTTCACGTGCGCACCTCCTCGGCCCCCTGGAAGACCATCTGCAGATGCCCGACCGTGCTCGTGGTGAGGGCCCGCGCCCGGTCGAGCCCGAGGCCGCGCAGCTCGTCGGCGACGGGATGGTCGCCGAGGACGACCTTCGCCCCGCCCGGACGGGTCCGGACGCCGGACGGCGAGAGCGTCCACGGCGTGCGGCGCGTCACGCCGTCCAGGCAGGAGTAGGCGTCGACGCTCGGGGCCGCCGAGCCGGCCGGCGTCGGCACGCCCGGGCGGATCGCCACCTCGATCGCCGTCCGCCCGCCGAACCGCACCGCGCAGCGCTTCACGCGCCCGGAGAGGTCCATGGGGATGTCGGCGAGCTCCTTGGGGAAGCCCCAGATCGTCCGGCCGGCCTCCAGGGTGAACTCCTGGTTGACCGGGAGCCAGTGGATGAACGCCCCGATCCCGCGCATCCGCCCGAGCACGCCCGGCGACGGCGCCGCGCCGGGCGGGCGCACCAGGAACGCGACGGCGAACTCGTGGTACGGGCCGAGGTCGCCGTCGGCGTACCGGACGAACGCCAGCGAGCAGACGGCCTTGCCGGGCAGCGGCTCCGCGACGGCGAGCCCGGAGTAGGCGATGACGTCCTGGGCGGGGCCGGCGGGCACGGCGAACATCGCCGAGCCGACGGCGGCGTCGCGGATCCGCACCGGGAGCGTGACGCGCTCCCCCTGGATCGCGTGCGCGTGCGCGGTCGTTGTCACACCGCTCAGTAGAACAGGTTCTCGTTTTGCTGCCAAGCACCGGAGCCGGGGAGGGCGCGGTCAGCCCTTCTCGACGGCCGTCCGGATCCGGTCGAGGGTGGCGCGCATCCCCCCGCGGTTCACCTCGGCGCGCCTCTCGGCGGGGACGCCGGTGAAGACCTTGCCGAGCAGTGACACGAACCCGGCGCCCCGGTGGTCGCGGCGCTGGTCCTCCCAGTACTCGGTGAGGCGGGTGCGGGGCTCGGACGGGTCCGGGGAGACGTCCTCGAACCGGTATCCCCACAGCGCCACCGGCACCCCGAAGCTCGTCACCCGGAAGGCGAACACCTCACCGGGCACCGCCGCGCTCACCTGGCACGTGGTGAACCACACGCGCCAGCCGATGCGGTTGAAGCCGACGAACCTCGTCCCCGGCCTGACGGCGCGCCCGCGCACCCACGTCGCGAACACCTCCGGGCTCCACTCGCCCATCCGCCGCGGATCCGCGACGGCCGCGTAGACGTCCCGCGCCGGCGCGGCGACGACCACGCTCTCCTCGACGACCCACTCGCGCTCCATGGCTCCGCATCCTCCCACTTGATGACCGACGGGTCACTGGAGGTGGGCGAAATGCCGCCGCCAGTCCGCGTACCAGGCCCTGAACCACGGCTCGGGCTCGGCCAGCGGGACGACGTAGGTGAGGGTCTCGGCGTAGTAGCGGCGCTGGAAGTCCGGCGCCATCCGGTCGAGGGTCTGCACGTTGCTGGCGCGGTCGGCGAGCTTGACCAGGACCGCCTCGCGGGGCGCCTCGCCGAGGCGCCGCAGGTAGGCGGCCTTGGCGGCGCGCTTGGCCTGGCGCCCGGGGCCCACGGCGGGCGGCTTGGTGACCCAGTCGACCAGCTCGGTCACCTCGGGGCCGAACTCGGCCTCGACGTCGGCGAGCGAGGCGGGCGTGTCCTCGACGACGTCGTGCAGGACCGCGGCGGACAGGACGGCGGGCGCCGTCACCCCCGCCCCGCGCACCAGCACTTCGAGGGCTTCCAGCAGGTGCTCGGCGTAGGGGGCGCCGGTCGGCCGCCGCTGGTCGCCGTGCCAGCGCAGGGCCGCGGCGAAGGCCCGTTCCAGGCCGTCCAGGTCGACGGGCGCGCCGGACGCGGTGATGTCCGCGCGGGCCGTCTCCCAGGAGTGCCAGCGGGTGAAGACCTCCACGGGTTCGCTCCGTTCTTCCAGGCCGTGTCGCGCGGGAGCCCCGCACAGGGCATGGTGGGTGTCGTCCTTTTGAGCAGTGCTCGGTGATTACCGTACGTGGAGGGAGGCGGCGCGGTCGTGGTCGGGAGCCGGCAGCGGCCTGAGGGCCGACCGGAGTCCGTGGGCAGGGTCCGCGTCACTCTCGGCCTGCTGTCCGGGGCGGTCGCCGTCGCGCTCTGCGTCGTCCTCGTCGACACCTACGTGCTGCGCGCCGAGTGGTGGCAGGTCCGCCACACCGTGACCGGGGAGCCCGTGGCGCCGCAGACCGGGGTGGGCCCGCCGCCGGGCCCGCTGGCGGTGAGCTGGGAGCACGCGACGCGGACGCACCGCGGCTCGGTCGCGGGCTACGACGGCATCGCCTACCAGGTCGCGCAGGGGCAGGTCGTGGCGGCGTCCGGGCACGGGATCGAGGCGCGGGACGCGCGCACCGGCCGGGCCCGGTGGAGCTACCGGCGCGCCGGGTGGTCCCTGCTCGGCTGGACGTCCACGGGGTCGCGCGTCGTCGCCTACTTCGAGCGCGACGGCGACCGCGGCGACCGGGCCCTCGTCGCGTTCGACGCCCTGTCGGGCGGGCTGCTGTGGCGGCGCGCCGACGAGCGCCCCGCCGCCGTCTCCCGGACGACGCTGCGCTGGCCCGCCGGGTCCGACGTGCTGCTCACCGCCGACGAGGGGCGCCGGACGCTGTTCGGGGTGTCGGCCGTGACGGGGAACCGGGTGTGGCGGCTGGCGCTGCCGCGCGGCTGCCGGCTGTTCGAGGGCGGGGCGCACCCGTCCGACGGCCGGGAGGAACTCGCCGCGGTGGGCCTGCGCTGCGCGGGCTCCGGCGGCGGCGAGGGGCACCGGAGCCGGCTGCTGGCCGTCGACCCGACGAAGGGCCTCGTGCGCTGGGACCGGCGCCTCGGCTCCCGGGAGTCGCCCGAGGTGTCGATGCTGGAGGGGGTGACGCTCGTCTCGGACGGGACGGCCCTGCGCGCGTTCGACGACGGCGGACGCCAGTTCGCGGTCTGGAAGGGCGACGGGGTCTGCGGCGACCTGATGTGCCCGGGCGTGCTGGTGCGGGGCCGGCTCGTGGTCGTCTACCACCCGGGCGGGACCGGAACCGATGAGCCCGGCCCCGACGGCGCCGCGCCGGGGGGCGCCGGCGGGACGGGTGCCGGCGAGGCCCGCATGGAGGCCGTGGACGTGCGGTCCGGGCAGGTCGGGTGGAGCCGGGACGTTCCCGCGTACACCGCGCTCGCGCAGGCCGGCGGGCAGGTGTTCGCGCTGCGCCCCCGGCTGTCGGAGCGGCTGCTGCCCGCGGGCGTCGACATCGTCGAGCCCGGCGACGGCAGCACCACGACGGCGCCCGCGCCGTTCTCGATGGACCCGGACCTGCCGGGCGTCCGGCCCTGGCTGGCGGCCGCGGGCGGGCTGCTGTACGCGGCGCTCCCGGAGGCGGCGCCGCGCCCGGACGGCGCGGCGCGCCTCGTCGCCCTGCGCGGCGGGCTCGCCGGCACCGGGCCGCCGGAACTCGGCGGCGTGCCGGAGAAGGACTGGCCGGACGCGTGCTCCCTGCTCAGGAAGCCCGATCTGGCGGCGGCGCGCATGACCGGCTACGTCACCGAACCGCGCCGCGCGTCCGCCGGGCCGGTGCGCCTCCCGCACCCGGTGTCCTGCACGTACACGCCGCGCGGCGGCAGGCGCGACCCGGCCGGGTCCGGCGCCCGTGTGCGGCCGTCGCCCCAGCCGAGCGCGACGGGCTCGGCCACGCCCGATCCCTCGGCCGGGCCGCGGGAGGGCGGCCCGGAGCGGGACGACGGTCCGGAGGCCGCCGTCACGGGCCTCACGGTGAGCGTCCGCTGGGTGGCCGACACCGACGCGGCGGCGTCGCGGATGCTGGAGACGCTGCAGGCCGCGCAGGCGCAGGCCCGGCGGCGGCGCGACATCGGGGGCGACGAGGCCTACGAGATCGGCCCGACCGCCGGGATGATCGCGCTGCGGGTCGGCCGGTGCGTGGTGATGGTCGAGGCTAACCGCCCGCCGGGCGCCGCCGCCCGCCTCGCCCGGTCCGTCTCCTACCGCCTGCGCCACCTGTCTGAGGCCCGCTCCTGACCCGCCCGCCCCCGCCGGGCGGCTCAGAACTCGGGGACGGGTTCGGCCTCGGGTTCCGGGACGGACATGGGGGAGCGGCCCGCCCACGCCTCCAACTGCGCGACGAAGCGTTCGGCGTGGACGGGCCAGTGGAACCGCTCCCGGGCGGCCTCGTAGCCGCGCCTGCCGAACTCGGCGCGCAGGGCGGGGTCGTCCCGCAGCCGCAGGACGGCCTTGGCGGCGGCCTCCGGGGCGCCGAACGGGACGACCAGCCCGCACTCGGCGGGCTCCACGATGTCCACGGCCGGCGGGTTCGGCGTGCTGATCACGGGGATGCCGCGGGCCATGTACTCGACGACCTTCGTCGGCATCGAGTGCCGGTAGTTCGGCTCGTCGTGCAGCAGCGCCAGCCCGGCCATCGCGCCCTCGGCGATGCGCAGCGCCCGGTCGTTCGGGACGAACCCGTACCAGCGGACGATCCCCTCGCGCTGCGCCGCGCGCAGGGCTTCCCGGACGTCGGCGTCGGCCGCGCCGATCAGCTCCACCAGCACGCCCTCGGCGGCCAGCGTCCGGGCCATCTCGATCATGTCGAGGGCGCCGCGGGCCCGCGAGAGCTGCCCGACGTAGACGGCGCGGCGGCCGTCGGGCGGTCCGGGCGGCAGGTCGGACACGTAGGTGGTGTTGGGCACGACCGGGTGGTCCTCGCGGAACCGGGACCGGTAGCCCTCCTCGGCGAGCAGCAGCCGGTGCCGCCGCTCGCTGCGCCGCTCCAGCCGGCGCACGGCCGGGCGCAGGAGGGGACGGGCCGGCCCGGGCACCCAGCCCTTGGCGGACAGGGCGGCGGCGGTGTCCTCGTGGACGTCCCAGACGACCGTCCGGTCCCGCAGCTCGCGCGGGAGCGACACCAGGAGCTCGGGATCGTGCAGGAGGACCACGTCGGCGTACGGGGCGTGCTCGGCGAGCGCGCGGTGCGCGGCGCGCAGGGCCCGGATCCGGCGGCGTCCCGTGGCCCGCGGGACGTCCACCGGGCTGATCTGGCGCCACGGGGTCGCGTTGCACGCCCGGAAAGGGGCGATGTAGGTGACCTCGTGGCCGGCGTCGAGCAGGGCGCGTATCTGCCGGTGCAGAATGCGCGCGTCTTCGGGGTGGTGCACGACCGTGCATACGCAGACCCGCATCACACTCACTCCGCAACGTCCGATTCGTCCATCACCGGCGAGTCTCGGGTGCCGATGGAAATTGCCGATGAATTCCCGCTGTCCGGGGCGTGGACGCTGCCGGGCGACTCTTCCCTGAGGGAAAGAGAAGGCCGTTGGTCAAGCGGTCCCCGCCGGTTGTGAAAGCCCTGCCAAAGGAAGCGGCCACCAAATTGAGCCCGCCCGTCAAAGGAGCTCGACGGTGTCCTGCTGGACGTTGCGCGTCCGGCCGCGGGTGTCGAACAGCAGCCGGGCGTGCCGCGCCAGCGTCTCCGCGTCGTAGGCCGCGTGGTCGGCCAGCACGATCGCCAGGTCGGACGCCTCCAGGGCGGCGGCCAGGTCGTCTCCGGCGGACGGCACCGGCTCGCCGTCCACCTCCCACAGGGTGACGAACGGGTCGTGGAACGACAGGTCGGCGCCGAGGCGGGCCAGCCGCCGCGCCACCGGGCGGGCCGGCGACTCGCGCTGGTCGGCGATGTCGGCCTTGTAGGTGACGCCGAGCAGCAGGACCCTCGCGCCCTTGAGCGCGCGTCCCTCCCGGTTGAGCAGCTGCTGCGCCCGTTCCGCCACGTACCGGGGCATCCGGTCGTTGATCTCCTGGGCCAGCTCCACGAACCGGAACGGGTAGCCCAGCGAGCGGACCTTGTAGGACAGGTAGTTCGGGTCGATCGGGATGCAGTGCCCGCCGACGCCCGGCCCCGGCCGGAACGCCTGGAATCCGAACGGCTTGGTGGCCGCGCAGTCGATGGCGTCCCACAGGTCGATGCCGAGCTCGTTGCAGAACACCGCCATCTCGTTGACCAGCGCGATGTTCACGTGCCGGTAGGTGTTCTCCAGCAGCTTGGCCATCTCGGCCTCGCGCGTCCCCTTGGCCTCCACGACCCGGTCGACGAACTTGCCGTAGAAGGACGAGGCCGCCGACGCGCAGGCCGGGGTCAGCCCACCGACGATCTTCGGGGTGTTGCGGACGCCGTAGACCGGGTTGCCGGGGTCGATCCGCTCCGGCGAGAACGCCAGGTGGAACTCCTCCCCGGCGACCAGGCCGGACGTCTCCAGGATCGGCCGCACGACCTCCTCGGTCGTGCCCGGGTAGGTGGTGGACTCCAGCACCACCAGCGTTCCCGGCTCCAGGTGGCGGGCGACGGTCTCGGCGGCGCCGCGCACCGCGGTCAGGTCCGGGCCGCCCTCCGGGGAGAGCGGCGTCGGGACGCAGATGACCACGGTGCGGGCGCCGTCCAGGACGTCCTCGTGCAGGCTCGGGGCGAACCCCGCCCGCAGCATGTGCTCGACCTCGTCCGGCGACACGTCGTCGACGTGCGACATCCCGGCCTTGAGGCCGGCGACCACGCGCGCGTCCCGGTCGAGCCCGCCGGCCCGCAGGCCGGCCCGGCAGGCCTCCCGCGCGAGCGGCAGCCCCACGTAGCCGAGTCCGATGACCACGACATCCACGCGGCAGGCCCCCTTCGATCTATGTGCTCTGGCGTGTCGGGAAGCGGTAGGCGGCCCGGTATCCGGCCGTCACGGCGCGCCAGGTCCGTTCCGCCGCGACCCATTCGCGGGCCGACCGCCCGATTTTCTGTCTCCTTTCGGGACTGTAAGCCAGATCTTCCAGGCAATTCGCCCAGGCTTCCGGGTCTTCCGGAACTGTTAACGCCCCCGTCACGCCCGGTTCCACGATTTCGCGAAGAGCCTTGACATCACTGGCTATAACGGGGATTCCCCCCGCCATGGCCTCGATCGGTTTCAGAGGCGTCACCAACTGGCACACCCGGTCCGCCCGGCGCGGAACCGCGAAGACATCGAGGACGGCGTGGTACTGGCGAACGGACTCCATCGGCACCCGGCCGGTGAACACGGCGTGGACGCCGCGTTCGGCCGCGCGCCGTTCGAGCGCGCCGCGCTCGGGGCCGTCCCCGACGAGCAGGAGGGTGACCGGCGCGCCGCGGTCGCGCAGCAGGGCGGCGGCGTCGATGAGCGTGTCGATGCCCTCGTAGCCGTAGAACGAGGACGTGAGGCCGGCGACGGTGGCGCCGCGGTCGATGCCGAGCCGCTCGCGCAGGCCGGAGCCGTCCGGGAGCGGCGCGAGGAACGCCTCGTCCACCCCGTTCGGCACCGTGAAGATCTTCTCCTCGGGGACGCCGCGGGAGGCGATCTCCGCGCGCATCGCCTCGCCGAGCGTCACGACCGCGTCCGCCTCGGCCATCCGGCGGGTCTCCAGCTCGCGGGTCAGCCGGTAGAACTCGTCGTCCTCGCGGTGCGCGGGATCGCGGGACAGCCACGAGTCCTCCAGGAAGCCGCGCACCTCGTAGACGACCGGCACGCCGTGGCGGCGTCCGAGCTCCAGCGCGACGGCCGCGTTCAGGTGGTTGCTGACCGCGTGCAGGACGGACGGCCGCAGCTCCTCGACCAGCCGTCCGGCGAGGTCGGCGCTCTTCGCCACGGTGTCGCGCGGATCCGTCTGCGGGAACCAGGGCAGCAGCCGGTGGTAGGGGACGCCGTCCACGTCCACGCGCGCCCGCGCGTCGGCGACGCCCTGGCTGAGCGGGTAGCCGAGCCGGGTCACGACGTGGGGGTCCAGCCCCATCTCGCGCTGGGCGAGGGCGATCCGGTGCGTCCGGACGGTGTAACCCGCGTTCGTGCGCGGCAGAGCGTTGGTCACGAACTGCAGGACGGTCGTGCCCTGGACGGCCCGGCGCGTACGCGGCGGCGCGGGCTCGTCGAGCAGCAGCCGCAGGTCCCGCGTCTCGCGTCCGGCGTCCCGGGGCCTCGGCACGACGAGGCGGGAGCGCCGCAGCCGGGCGCCGAGCGGGGTCCGGGCGGCCAGCCGCACGGCGAGCCGCGACGCCCGCCCGGGGTCGTCGCGGAGCTGCCGCCAGGCGAGTCCTGCCAGGTAGACGGTTTTCTTCACGGGTTCGTCGGCCACAGGCCGGACGGTAGGCAACCCCGATGAACAGAAGGGAAATTGTGTTGGCACCCATCGTGCACGTCCTCGGAGCGAGGCCCAACTTCGTCAAGGCGGCGCCGGTGATATCGGCGCTCGCCGCGGCGGGCGCCGAGCAGGCGGTGATCCACACCGGCCAGCACTACGACGCGCGGATGTCGGAGGTCTTCTTCGACCAGCTCGGGCTTCCCGAGCCCGACGTCAACCTCGGCGTCGGGTCGGGCGGGCACGCCGAGCAGACCGCCGCGCTCATGATCGGGCTGGAGAAGGAGTTCACGGGTCGTTCACCCGCGCTCGTCATCGTGTACGGCGACGTGAACTCGACGATCGCCGCCGCCCTCGTCGCGGCCAAGCTGCACATCCCGGTCGCCCATGTGGAGGCCGGGCTGCGCAGCTTCGACATGACGATGCCGGAGGAGGTCAACCGCAGGATCACCGACCAGCTCTCCGCGCTGTGCCTGGTCACGAGCCCGGAGGGGATCGGCCACCTGGCGGCGGAGGGCGTCGCGGTGGAGCGGGCGCACCTGGTCGGCAACCCGATGATCGACACGCTGCTGGCCAACCTGGACCAGTTCGACACGGCCGCCGTGCGGGCGGCGCACGGGCTGCCGGAACGCTACGTCCTCGCGACCATGCACCGGCCCGCGAACGTCGACGCGCCGGAGACCGCCGCGGCCCTCGTCCGGCGCCTGCACGGCGTCGCCGACCTCGCCGACCTGGTCATCCCCGTTCACCCGCGCGGGCGGGCGAACCTGCTGGCGGCCGGGCTGGACGAGCACGACCGCGTGCACATCCTGGAGCCGCTCGGGTACATCGACTTCATCGCGGCCGTGCGGGGAGCGGCGGCGGTCGTCACGGACTCGGGGGGCCTCCAGGAGGAGACGACGATCCTCGGGGTGCCGTGCCTGACCGTCCGCCCCAACACCGAACGGCCGATCACGATCACCCACGGCACGAACCGGCTCGTCACGTTCGAGGAGCTGGTGCCGGGGGTCCGCAAGTGCCTGGAAGGGGGAGCGGCGCCCGGGGGCGGGCCGGGCGGGCGCAGGCCGCCGCTGTGGGACGGCCACGCCGGCCCCCGCATCGCCGAAGTGATCATGGAGTTCCTGGGTGAGTGACGAGGACAAGAACGCCAAGGCCTACCAGCAACTCGGTCGGCTGAAGTCCACGCTGCGCGAGCGCGAGGCGCGCCTCGACGAGCTGGAGCGGCGGCTCGCGGCCCTGGAGGCCTCGACGGCCGTCCAGTTCGGGCGGCTGGTCGCCGGCGCGGCACGCGACCCCAAACGCGGCAAGCGGCTGCCGAGGGAGCTGTACCGGCTCTGGCGCAAGCGCAGCGCCCCGGTCTCGGCGGCGGCGCGGGCCGCCGCCGCCGGCGGCGTCCAGCCGGACCGCGTGGAACGGCCGGAGGACCGCCTGCTCGTCGCGGGACCCTCCGACGTCCCGATCGTCGCGGGGGTGCTCGCGCCCGGCACGGCCGCCGCCCTCGCCGGGCACGCCAAGGTCGTCGCCCTCTACCCGCACGACGCCGCGATCGCCCTCGAAGCCGCCGACGTGGACGCGCTCGTGGTGGACGCGGCGGCCGGCGAGCCCGGCGGGCCGTGGGCCTACCTGGGCGTCCCCGGCATGTACGACCGCGATCTGGCGCTGCACGAGATCCGCCGGATCGCCGCCGCCCGCACGCTCCCGCTCATCCTGTGGGGCGAGGCGCCGCCCGCCACCCTGGCGCCCCTGCGCTGGGACGCGACCGCCACCACGCCCGCCGGGCTCGTCCGCCTCCTCGACTCGGCCCCGTCCCCGGACCGCGCGAACGACCCCGCCGCCGCGAGCAGTGCCGCCACGAGGAGTCCGGCCCGTTGAAAGGAACCACCGTGCGACCACGCGCCCTCGTCTACGGCGACGTCGACCTCAACATCATCGACGGGTCGGCCATCTGGGCCCAGGGCATGGTGCAGGCCCTGGTCCGCGCCGGCTGCGAGGTGACCCTGGTCCTCAAGGCCCCGGTCCGGACCGGCCGGCTCGTCGACCCGCTGCGCGCGCTGCCCGGCGTCACCGTCCGCAGCCCGCACGCCGAGGGGCTGTTCGAGGGCCCCGCCGGCATGGTCGCGCGGCAGGCCGCGGAGGTGCTCGCCCGCGTCGACGAGGAGGACCCGTACGACCTCGTCGTGGTGCGCGGCCGCCTCCTCGCGGGCAAGCTCGCCGCCGGGCCGATGGCCGGGCGGCTCTGGACGTACCTGACCGACGTCCCGCAGTCGGCCGCGGAGTTCACCGCCTCCGCCAAGGGCGATCTGCGCCGGATCGCCGACGCCTCCCGCGTCCTGCTCTGCCAGACCGAGGAACTGCGCGGGTTCCTGGAGAGCGCCGTCCCGGCGACGGCCGGGAAGAGCGTGCTGTTCCCGCCGGTGGTCGTGCTCCCGGACGGGCTGGAGACGCGCCGCCCCGGCCCTTCCGACGGCCCGCTCCGCCTCGTCTACACCGGCAAGTTCGCGCCGCGCTGGAACACCTACGAGATGACGTCGCTGCCGCGCCTGCTGGCCGTGCGCGGCGTGGACGCCGAGCTGCACATGGTCGGGGACAAGATCCACGACGATCCGTCCGACCCCGGCTTCGCGTCCCGGATGAGGACCGCGCTGGAGACGGGCGAGGGCGTCGTCTGGCACGGCGGCCACCCGCGGGCGGAGGCGATGCGCCTGACCGCCGCCGGCGACGTGGGCCTGTCGTGGCGCGACGCCTCCATGGACGCCAGCCTCGAACTGTCCACGAAGGTGCTGGAGTGCGGGACGCTCGGCGTCCCGGTCGTCCTCAACCGCACCCCGATGCACGAGCGGCTCCTCGGGACGGACTACCCCCTGTTCGCCGCCACCGAGGACGACGTGCTCGACGCCCTGGCGCTCATCGGCAAGAACCCGGAGGTCTTCACGCTCGCGGCCGACCGCTGCCGCGCGGCGGCCGCCGAGTTCGGCCTCGACGCGGCCGCCGCCCGCCTGCGCGGCTACCTGGCGCAGGCGTTCCCGGAGCCGTCCGAGAAGGTCCTCGCCGTGAAGGGGCGCCGCCTGCGCGTGGGGGTGGCGGGCCACGACCTGAAGTTCTTCTCCCGCCTGCTGGACTACCTGCGCTCCCGTGCCGACCTGGAGGTCCGGGTCGACCACTGGGCCGCGCTGAAGGCCCACGACGAGGAGCGCAGCCAGGCCCTGGTCGACTGGGCGGACGTCATCGTCTGCGAGTGGTGCGGCCCGAACGCCCTCTGGTTCGCCCAGCGCAAGCGCCCGGACCAGCGCCTCGTCGTGCGCCTGCACCGCTTCGAGCTGTACGCGGCGTGGCCGAAGCAACTCGACATCGGCGCCGTCGACCAGGTCATCTGCGTCAGCCCCCACTACAACGCGCTGACCCGCGAGATCACCGGCTGGCCCGCCGAGAAGGTCGTCACGGTCCCGAACTGGGTGGACGACGCGCAGCTCGACCGCGCGAAGCTCCCCGGCGCCGAGCACCACCTCGGGATGATCGGCATCGCCCCGTCCCGCAAGCGGCTGGACCTGGCCCTCGACGTGGTGGAGGAGCTCCGCCGCGACGACCCCCGCTTCACCCTCTTCGTCAAGTCCAAGCTCCCCTGGGAGTACTGGTGGATCTGGCAGAAGGACGAGGAGCGGGCCCACTACGAGGAGGTCTTCCGCCGCATCCGCCGCTCCCGCCTCCTCTCCGGCGGGGTCGTGTTCGACTCCTACGGCCGCGACGTGGCCTCATGGCTGCGCCGCATCGGCTGGGTCCTGTCCACCAGCGACGACGAGAGCTTCCACCTCGCGCCCGCCGAGGGCATGGCCTCGGGCGCGGTCCCGGCCCTGCTGCCCTGGCCCGGTGCCGACACCATCTACGAGCGCCGCTGGATCCACGACGACACCTCCGCCATGGCCGCGTCCATCGCCGCCGCGGTCTCCCAGGGCCGCTGGCAGGACGACGCCGAGCAGGCCCGCGCCCAGGTGAAGGCCGCCTACGGCCTGGACGAGGTCTGCCGCCAGTGGACGGACCTCCTCACCGGCTAGGCCGCTCCTTCCGTCCGGGCGGGCCGGGGGACGGCGGCGAAGGGGGAGCGGAACCGGAGCACCGTCCAGGAGAGACCGCTCTCAAAGAGGAAGGTCCCCGCGGCGGTGCCGTGGGGACCTTCCGGGGGTTCGGGTCAGCCGGAACTGCCGACGGCGGCGCCGGCCTGGACGGGCTCGGCGGGAAGCTCGGCGCGGTAGGTCTCGATCTTGGCGTTGAGCTTGGTGAGGCTGCGGCTGTAGTCCCGGCTGGAGAGCCAGAACTTGTAGATGATGATCAGCTCGAAGGCCAGCAGGCCGATGCCGCTGAGGACCACCACGGGGATGATGGCGCCCGGCACGATCGCGGCGGCGATCGGGGCGACGATGAACACGCCCATCTGGAACTCGATGCCGCTGATCAGGTGGGGGCGGATGCGGCCCGCCATCAGGACGTTGCGGATGCGGGCGTACCAGGGGAAGCGCTGGTTGAAGCCCGCCTGGAGGGCCGCGGCGTTGGGGTCGTCGCCGACGACGCGGTTCTCCGCGTCGGCCTCGGGGTCCTCGGTGAGCGCCTCGGCGGAGCGCAGGTCCTCGTCGGCGTCCGCCAGGTCGCCGTTGGCGCGCCGGGCCGCGAGTTCGAGCGCCTGGGCCTCCTCGCGGGCCGCGTTGAGGGTGGTCCGCATCTGCGACCGGACCTTGTAGATCTCCAGCGCGTCCATGTAGCGCAGCATGTCGAGGAAGACGACGCCGAGCGCGGTCCACACGTAGGCGACGTTGCCGGTGGCGGCGTACTGGCCGGCCATCAGGGCGATCGCGCAGGCCAGGACGCGGACGCGGTCGAAGATGTAGTCGAGCCAGGCGCCGAAGACCGAGCCGGTGCCCTTCAGCCGGGCGATCTTGCCGTCCATGCAGTCGAGCGTGAACGACAGGTGGTACAGCAGCGCGCCGACGAGCAGCCACGGCCAGGTCGCGACGGCGAAGCAGGCGCCGGCGGCGAGGCCGAGGACGAGCGCGCCGACGGTGAGTTGGTTCGGCGTCACGCGCGTCCTGTTCGCCGTGAACCTGACGAGCCTGGCGGCGAGCGGGTCGACCAGCAGCACGGTCCACCAGGCGTCACGCGCCTTGTACGTCCGTTGCCGAACGTCGTCGAGCGTGAAGTTCGCCATGGGGTTCCTTTCGTTCGCGGAGCGGTCTGATCGTATCGGCTGTCCGGTTCCGGTCACCGGTGATCTCCCGGATCGTGATCGTCCGGTCACATGACGATCAGAGCCGTGGGTAGAGCAAGCAGAATGCGCGTGCGTTCCCTCCTGCCCCACCTGCCGTTCCTCGGAGTGCTCGCCGTCGCGGCCGGGATCCGGGCCCTCGCCGTCCTCGCCTATCCGGCGCCGCTGTGGTTCGGCGACTCGCCCGGGTACCTGGAGGCCGCGGTCGAGTTCCGGCCGGACCCGACGCGTCCCAGTGGATATCCGATCTTGCTGTGGCTGCTCAAGCCCTTCCACAGTTTCGGCCTGATGGTCTCCGTGCAGCACGCCATCGGGTTGCTCACCGGTGTCCTCGTGTACGTCCTGGTCTGGCGTGCGGGACGGGCGGCCCTGCCCGTCACGGACGAGAAGCCGTGGCGGGCGTGGCTTCCCGGCACGGCGGCGGCGCTGCTGACCGTCCCGGTGCTGGTCCCCGTGCACCAGGTCGCCCTTGAGCACATGCTCATGTCGGACTCGCTGTTCGCGTTCCTGCTGCTCGCGGCGGTGGCGGCCGTGCTGTGGCGGCGCCGCCCGGCCTGGTGGCTCGGCGCCCTGGCCGGGGTGCTCACGGCGTGCGCGACGCTGACCCGGACGGCGGGGCTGCCGCTGATCGCCCTGATCCTGCTCGCGATGCTGCTCAGGAGGGCGGGCTGGAGGGCCTGCGCGGCGGCGGCGGTCGCGTTCGTCCTGCCCGTCGCCGGCTACCTGGCCTGGTTCCACGCGGAGTACGGCCAGTACAAGCTCGCCAAGGCCGACCAGGTGTTCCTGTACGGGCGCACGGCCGCGTTCGCCGACTGCCGGGTGATCAGGCCCCGGCCCGAGCTGGCGGTGATGTGCCCGAAGCGGAGCGACCCCCGGATCTCCCGGTCGTTCTCGGTGATGTGGACGCCCGACTCCCCGTTCCGCCGCATCCCGGGCTGGGTCTACGGCGAGGAGGGCAACCGGCTCGCGGGCGAGTTCGCCTGGGCCGCGATCAAGGCGCAGCCCGTCGACTACGCGGAGGTCGTCGTCCGCGACACGCTGCGGGCGTTCGCCTGGCACCGGCAGGCGTACCCCACGCCGTGGACGTGGCTCCAGTACGAGTTCCCCGAGGGCGAGGCGTGGAGCGACAGGCAGGCGCGCCTCGCCGAGCGGTACGGCGGGGACGGAGAGACCCGGGTCGTCCGCCCGTGGGCGGGGCCGGTCCTCGCCTACCAGGACCACGTGGTCATGCCCGGCACGATCCTCGGCGTCCTGCTGCTCGGCGGGCTCGCCGGGGCCGTGCCGCACGCGCGGTCGAACGGGCGGTGGCGCCTCGCCCGGCCCGTCCGGCACTGGACGTCGGGCGCGCTGCTCCCGTGGGGGACGGGCCTGGCGCTGCTGGTGATCCCCGCCGCGACCGCCGACTTCGACTACCGCTACGTCATGCCCGCCGTCCCGTTCGCGTGCGTCGCGCTCGGCCTGGCCCTGTTCCCGCCGCTCCGCCCGCCGCGCGTGCCCGCGCCGAGGGAGGAGGCCGGGCTCGCGTCCCGGGCGAAGATCGAGGCCGAGTCCGGCTAGCGCCGTCCGGTGTCGCGGCGGGGCGCCGGTCGCCTTCCCCGGTAACGCCTACCGGACTGCGCCGTCCGCGCCGAAGACGCGGTCGACGGCACGGGAGGCGGCATGCCCGTCGTCGAGAGGGCAGAAACGCGCGGCGAAGTCCTTGTAGCGGTCGTGGTAGCCGTCCATGGCGGACTCCGCGTTCCGGACCGCCTCGATGAGGTCGTCGGAGGTCTCCACGAGCGGCCCGGGGGCCTCGGCCTCGAAGTCGAAGTAGAAGCCGCGCAGACGGTCGCGGTAGTCGGCCAGGTCGTAGGTGAAGAACAGCATGGGCCGGCCGGTGTTGGCATAGTCGAACATCACCGACGAGTAGTCGCTGATCAGCACGTCGGAGATCAGGTACAGCTCCGTGATGTCGGGATAGGCCGACACGTCGCGGACGAAGCCGTGCTCGTCCTCGCGGACGCCGTCCACGACGTTGGTGTGCAGCCGGACCAGCAGGACGTGGTCGTCGCCGAGCGCGGCGCGGGCCCGCTCCAGGTCGATCCGCATGTCGAACCTGTAGCGGCCCCGGCTGTAGTACTGGTCGTCGCGCCACGTCGGCGCGTACAGCACGACCCGCCTGCCCTCGGGGATGCCGAGCCGGGCCCGCACCCGCGCGGCGACCGCGCCGGCGTCCGGGCTGTACAGCAGGTCGTTGCGGGGGTAGCCGACCTCCAGCATCTCCCCCTTGAACGCGAACGCGCGGCGGAAGATCTCCGTGCTGAACGGGTTGGGGGACAGCAGGTGGCTCCACTCGGGCAGGGAGGGCCCGGGGTCCTTGGAGCGCGACTGGAGCGCCTGCTTCATGCCCGGCGCGTAGGCGAAGTGCACCTCTTTGATGTCCCCGCCGATCTTCTTCAGCGGCGTGCCGTGCCAGGTCTGCAGGACGGTCTGGTCCGGGTGCCGCCGGAACGCGTCGCCCAGCCGGTGGTTGGTCACGATGTAGCGGGACGAGGCGAGCGCCTCGTGCCACTCCCTGCCGTGCAGCCGGACGGGCCGCAGCGTGTCGGGCAACTCGACCTGCGCGTCGTTGACGACCCAGAGCTGCTCCAGGTCGGAACCCCGGCGCGTCAGTTCCTCGTGGACGGCCTTCGGGCTGTCGGAGTACTGCCGCCCGCCGAAGCACGAGAACAGGACCGCGTCGCGCAGCCCGTCGCGGTCGACGCGGCGGCGCGCCTCGTCCCGGTACCTGGTGCCGGCGCTCTTCTCCTCCGGCGGCACGTCGCCCGTCACCGCGACGGCGAGCCGTCCGTCGCGCGCCTCCAGGGCGTAGCCGCGCCGCGCCACCTCCAGCGGTCCGGGCAGGTCGCGCTGCGCCCGCGGCGACAGCCGCACGGTCAGCGCCCGCTCGCCCCGGGGCCGGAAGAGCACGTCCCAGCGGCCGGGACGCAGCGGCAGGACGCCCGCGACGCCCGGCACGGCCGCGACCGGGACCTGCCCGTGCAGGAGGCCCGACGCCGGGTCGGCGACGAGGTCGAACGCGTACTCCTTGCGGTGCCATCGGCCGCGCAGCACGATCTGGCCGCCGTCGTGCGCCGGGTGGGCCGCGGTCAGGACGAGGGTCCCGTCCGGCCCCCAGGCGCAGGCGTCGACGGAGAGCCGCGCGGTGGTGCGCCGGACGCGCAGGTACCCGCCGGGCCCGCGGCCCGCGGCGACCTCCAGGGGCCCGAACTCCCGGCGGACGTCCTCGACCCCTTCGGCGAGCACCAGGGGACGGCCCGCGACATGGACCGTCCAGTCGCGGGTGTCGTCGATCTCCTCCGGCGGCGGAGGGGATCCTTCGAGCGCCTCCGGGGCGAGGCGGGCGACGTACCGGCCGCCGGACGCGGTGAGCGGGACGTCGACGCGGTCGTCGCCGAGCGTCAGCGTCAGGCCGTCCGGCGCCTCGTCCGCCTCCACCTCGACGACGAGCGTGCCGCCGTCCCAGGACAGCGCGACGGCCGCCGACCGGACCCGCTCGACCTCGATGACGAGGCGGCCGTCGTCGACGCGCGGGACGACGCGCACCCCGTCGGCGACGTACCGGTACGGCGGGTGGGCGCCGCTGCCGGAACCGCCGCCGCGCAGCGGTCCCCGCCGGAACACGCCCGCGTTCAGCACCGACGCCTCGACCGTCCAGACGCCCTCGACCCATCTCCCGTGGTCGCGGAGGCGGCTCACGTCGAAGGCGAACTCGAAGCCGGACCATCCCGACCGCTTGCCCGGCGCCGGCGCCTGCCGCGCCCGCGCGATGATCTTCCGCCCGCCGGAGCGCAGCGTCATCGCCTTCACCGACGTCCAGCGGCGCCGCATGCTGACGGAGTTGATGTAGGCCTCGCCGGTGACGGTGAGCCGGTCGCCGTCCCAGCCGACCGCGTGGACGCGGCCCCGCATCCGCAGCTCGCCGCGGGCCCGGTAGACCTCGCGCGGGACGGCGACCTTGGTGTCCTTCCAGTACGGGTAGACCACATACCGGCGCAGCGGGTCACGGACGATCGAGGGAGAGGCCTTGCCCCGCTCGTAACGGACGACCTTCACCAGCTCCGTCGTGTGCCCGGCGGAGGCGAGGTGCCACTTCAGCCGGGTCAGCGCGGGGACGCCGGCGAGCAGCCTGGCGGGCAGTCCGGACGCGTACGCGGCGGCCTGCGCGACGACCTGCTCGCGCTCGTCGCCGGGCAGGTCCGGCAGCGCGTCCAGGAACACCCGCAGCTCCTCGGCCGCCGCGAGCGCCTGGAGCCGCCGCCGGGACCGGGTGTGGCCGTGCTCGCCGAGCCAGGCGACGGCGAGGGCGACGGCGCCGAACCCGTCCGCGATCTCCTGCGCCTCCGTCGTGGCGGGGAACCGCTCGCCCCGCCGGCGCAGGACGACGCCGGGCAGCACGTCCACGCCCTGGGCGAGGTGCAGCGCCCGCACCGCCGGCGGCAGGTCCTCGTAGCGGCCGAGGTCGGGGAACTCCAGCGCGTGCGACGTCCAGAACGACCGCCGGAACAGCTTCCCCCGGATCCCGCGCTCGCGGACGAGTTCGGGGGTGCGCCGCACGTTCGTGCCCGTGGCCGGGGCGAGGGAGGGCTCGACGGGCCGCCACGACGGCGCCTGGTCCGGCCCGCGCCGGACGGCCTCGCGGCCGAGCGCGATGTCGGAGCCGGACGACTCCAGCGACGCGACCAGCGACGCGAGGGCCTCCGCCGGCAGCTCGTCGCCGGCGTCCACGAACAGCAGGAAGTCGCCGTCGCTCCGCGCGGCGCCGAGGCCGCGCGCCGCGCCCCGGCCGAGCGCGCCCCGCCGCACGACGCCGAACCGCTCGTCGGGCAGGACGGCCCCGGCGGCGGCGCCCGCGCCGTCGTCCATCACCAGGACCCGCAGGTCCGCGTGCGACTGGCCAGCGATCGACGCGAGCGTGCCGCCGAGCGACTCTCCGGCTCCGTGCGCGAGAACGACGACGCTGATCCTGCTGGAGGGCAAGGGACCCACTCCTTCGGGCGTGACGGGGTGCGCGCCGGACGGCGCCGCGGCGGCTCCGGCGGCGGGGCCTACTGCGGCGGGTTCGGGATCTTCTCCCCGAGGAACATGCGGCGCACGGCGCGCTCGGCCGCGTGCCCGTCGTCCCACGGGCAGAAGCGCGCCCTGAAGTTCGCGAGGCTCTTCGCGGCGGCGTCGCTCCACGCGGCCCGGGACGTGAACGCCTCGACCAGCTCGGCCTCGGTGGCGGCGACGACGCCCGGAGGGGCCGCCGTCAGGTCGAAGTTGACCCCGCGGGTGAGCCGGTAGGTCTCCCAGTCGTTGGCGTAGACCACGATCGGCCGGTCGAGGTTGGCGTAGTCGAACATCACCGAGGAGTAGTCGGTGAGCAGCGCGTCCGAGGCGATCATGAGGTCCTCGACGGACGGGTGCTTGGAGACGTCGATGACCCGGCCCTCCGGCCAGCCGAGGTCCGCCGCCATGTTCTTGATCTTGTAGTAGTAGTGCGCCCGCAGCAGCAGCACGTGCCCGTCGCCGAGCGCGTCCGCGACCCGCCCGATGTCGAACATGGGGGTGTAGCGGCGCTGGTAGTCGCGGTGCGTCGGCGCGTACAGGATCGCGGTCGCGCCGCTCGGGACGCCGAGCTCGGCGCGCAGCCGGACGCGCTCGTCCTCGTCCGCCGCGACGAGCCGGTCGTTGCGCGGGTAGCCGATCTCCAGCATCTCGTAGTCGCAGGGGAACCCGCGCTCCCACGCCTCCGTCGACAGCGGGTTGGACGAGACGAGGTAGTCCCAGCGGTCCGACCGGGCGATGAGGGCCTTGAAGTCCATGTCGTTGGCGCCGACCGGGTACTCCATCTGGTCGAGGCCCATCTTCTTCAGCGGCGTCCCGTGCTGCGTCATCATGTGCACCTGCCCCGGCCGCTTCACGTAGTTGTCGGGGAAGTTGACGTTGTTGACGAAGTACTTCGCGCGGGCGAGCGTCCGGTAGTACTCGGCGGAGCCGGCGACGACGTAGTCGACGCCCTCCGGCATCGTCCTGCGAGCCCTGGGCTTGACGACCCACACCGGGCGGACGTCCGGGGCCAGCTCGCGGACCTTCTCGTAGATCGCCGCCGGGTTGCAGGCGTACCCGCGGTACCAGTACGCGGCGAAGACGGCGAGGTCCTCCTCGATCGGGAGGCGCCGCTGCATCTGGTAGTAGCGCTCCTTGGCGAGCTCCTTGCCCAGCAGCACGCCGCGCCTGCGGATCTTGGCGGTCTTCCCGCCCCGGTTCCGCGTCTTGTCCTTCGCCTCGGCGGCGCGGACCCGCTCGAAGCCCCGGTGGTCGCCCGCCTTGATCATCCGGTGCTTGTCGGCGAGGAACGGCTTGTCGTCCGGGGGGACGTGCCCCGCCGGCTCGTACCGTTCGTACGTCTTCGACATCTCCGCGAAGAACCGCGCCTTCTCCGACTCGTGGACGCGGTCGGGCCGCTCGATGATGACGAGCAGGTGCCAGATCGTCCGGTCGAACATCAGCGGGCGGAACGGGTCGGCCTTCGCCCCCATCCCGTCCATGAACTCGAAGATGCGGTCGTACTGCGCGAACGCGTCGAAGTGCTTGGCGCTCGCGGTCTTGGTGATCGCGCCGCGGCGGCGCTGCCGGTAGATGTAGCAGACCCGGTCCAGCAGGCTCAGGCGCTCGGCGGCCATCAGGATCGGGTAGGTGACGTTGACGTCCTCGTAGTAGCCGCCGCTGAAGCGCAGCCCGAGGTCGAGCAGGAACTCGCGGCGGATCGCCTTGTTCCACGCCGTCATCATCATCTCGAGGACGCTCGGCCGCTCGGCGAGGGTGAACACGTCCGGCGCGGGAGGCTCGCGGAACAGGTCGTTGATGATGCTGCGCTTGACCTTGCCGTTCCAGTAGGCCCGGGCGTAGTCGAAGACCAGCACGTCGGGGCGGGTCTCGGCGAGCCGTTCGAGGATCGCGCGGACGGCGCCCTCGGTCGCGTAGTCGTCGCTGTCGAAGAACCAGACGTAGTCGCCGGTCGCCATGTCGAGCCCGATGTTGCGCGCGCGGCCGAGGCCGACGTTCTCGCCGAGGTGCCGGACCTTGACGCGCGGGTCGCGCTCGGCGAACTCGTCGAGGATCTCCCCGCATCCGTCCGGCGAGTGGTCGTCGACCGCGATGACCTCGAGATTGGGCAGATCGGGATCGAGGATGGAATCAAGGCACTGCCGGATGTACCCCTGCACTTTGTGCACGGGCACGATGACGCTCAAAGAAATATCGTGATCAGAGCTCACGCGAAGGCCAATCAACTACTCGGTGATTCTGGACTATACCCACAGGTCGGGCTTGAATCTCAGGTCCTGGCGGGCGCGGGCCGAAGGAGCCACCGCGCGTCGGGCTCGACCGCCCACCGGGTGAGCCGCCGCACGGGCGCGGTGGCGAGGACGACGCCGAGCGCGGTGGCGGCCGCGGTGACGGAGACGATGCCGAACGGCTCGTGCAGGACTGGCTCGTCCAGCACGCCGGTGTAGTCGAACGTCTTCATGACGAGTCCGTGCAGCAGGTACACGTACATCGTCCGCGTCCCCATCTCGGTGTACCAGGCCCGGCCGCGCGGGATGCACGCGAGGAAGGCGGCGCCGAGGAGAACGGCGAAGGAGAGGGCCACGAGCCGCCACATCATGCCTTCGGCGGTACCGAAGCCCATGGCATCGTAACCCTGGTTCCAGTAGAGCAGGCCGCTGTCGATCTTCGGGACGACCGTGCCGAGCTCCCAGACGTAGGCGGCGGGGAGGGCGGCGGCCAGCACGGCGAGCCCGGCCCACCGCGCCCACCCGGCGCGCAGCCGCCGCACGTGCCGCGGGTCGGCGGTCAGCCCGAGGACGAAGAGCGGCAGCAGCCCGGCGGTCCGGGCGAGGGTGGAGTCGGCGGTGAACGCCCAGCTCCCGCCGACGAGGCAGAACGCCACCGAGACGGCCACCGGATGGCGCAGGTGCCCCCACAGCGGCGCGCTCAGCCGCCAGAACACGAGCGCCACCAGGAACCACATCAGGAAATGCGGCCGGAAGAGTTCGCTCAGCCGGAACTGCACTCCGTTGAGGAGGACCAATTGCGCCCGGTAGAGCAGGATGAATATCACATAGGGGACGACGAGTGTGGGCAGGAGGCCGCGGAACCTGTCCGTCGAGCGCATGAATCCGCGGGAGAAATAGCCGGAAATGAAGACGAATACCGGCATATGGAAGGCGTAGAGAACGACATATGCGGCGTGGGCCGCGCGACTGTCCCCGAACTGGGACCAGAAGTGCCCGACCACGACCAGCACGGCCGTGAAGAACTTGGCGTTGTCGAAGTACGCGTCCCGGGGGCGGGGTGCCGGCTTCGGCGGCGTCGCCGGGTCCGGTGCGGGACGCGGGGCGGGGATGGACGGCGCCTCGGGCATGGCGAGCGTACTGCCCGTGGCGGAAGGCGCACTGCCCGTGGCGGGTGGCGGGGTGGGGAGGACGTCGGACATATCTCCGGGGGGTCGGATCTTGCCGGGAGCGGGAGCGGGAGCGGGACGAGCGTCAGCGGGAGCGGACGGGCCTTCTCAGAGGTGTGAAGACCCATGTCATCTTCGGCTCCAGTGCCCAGCTCATCGTCCGGACGACGGGCTTGGAGCACAGGAACGTTCCGACCACCAGGGCGCCGGCGACCACGATGACCACCCCGGTCGGGGTGTGCATCCAGTCGGCGTCCCACCAGCCGGTGAAGTTGAGCAGCCGGGTCACGAACCCGTGCAGCAGGTAGGCGTACAGGGTGTAGGAGCCGAGGGCGGTGAACCAGTACCGCCTGCGCGGGATGAGGCTGAGGAACGCGGCGACGAAGACGACCGCCGCGGCGAACATCGCGATCCGCACCACGGTGCCGGTGAGGTTGCCGACGTGGAGTTCGAAGTTCGGGTGCTTCCAGTAGACCCAGCCCCGCGACATGTGGTTCATGACGAGGTAGGTGCCGGCGAGCCCGGCGGCGAGCACCACCGCGCCGATCGGCCGGGCGATCGGCTTCTTCAGCAGCTCGAAGTGCGCGGGCTTCAGCGAGAGCCCGAGGACGTAGAAGGGCAGCAGCCCGATCACCCGGTGGATGTCGAACGTCCCGCCGAGGTCGCTCATGTACGCCAGCAGCGCGAAGATGGTCGCGACCGCGAGCGGCCAGCGGATCTGCTGCCAGACGGGGGTGGACAGCCGCCACATGAACAGCGCGCACAGGAACCACGTGAGGTAGTACGGGTTCAGGAGGCTGATCTCGAGGTGGTTGCGGCCCGCGAGCCAGTCGTAGATCGAGTAGGCGAACTCGAACACCACGTACGGCACCCCGACGTTGGTGATCAGTTTGCGGGCCTTGCCGCCGGCGAACGTCCAGTTCCGGGAGAAGTATCCGGTGATCACGATGAACAGCGGCATGTGGAACAGGTAGATGAACAGGTAGAGGCCCTTGGCCATCGGGACGTTCAGCAGGTTGGCCAGGGAGTGCCCCGCCACCACCAGCAGGATCGCGAAGTACTTGGCGTTGTCGAAGAACGGGTCGCGCACCTTGCGCGCGGGGCCGGGGACCTGCGGGGCCGGGATCCCAGAGGCGGTGGTGCCCGCGGCTTCCGGCGCCCCCGCCGTGGGGGGCGCCGCCGGGTCCGTGGACGACGGCCGTTCGGTTCGCTGTGCCGCGTCGGCCTCTGAGGGCCTGGTGGTGTAGGTCATACGGCTGCCCGGTCAGGTCTCCTTGCAGATGTCGTCGCTGGCGCGGATCTCACCCTGCTGCTTCGGGATGCCGGCGCCGGCGCTCTTGAGGTTCGTCCAGTTCTGGCCGACGATCAGGTCGACGACGCCCGGCGTGCCGCCCGTGGTGCGCGCCGCGGCCTGCGGCTTGCTCGGGATCAGCGCGGTCAGGGTCTGCGCCTGCTGGTCGGCACCGGCACCGTACAGCACCTGGGTGGCGGTCGTGGGCGAGGGGGCGTTCCCGCCGACGGTGACCTGGAAGCCCTGCGACTCCAGGTCGCTGGCGACGCGCCCGGCCTGGCCGTCGATGCCGCTGCCGTTGTAGACCCGCACGCGCACCTGGCTCGGCGGGATCTTCGTGGCGCCCGGCTTGGGCTCCTTCGGCACGGTCTTGTCGTTGCGGACGGCGGAGAAGAACGGCTGGGCCGCGGGGGTGAGCGCCACCCGGTTCGGGTCCAGCGGGTCGGGCCCGGACGGGACGGTCACGAACCGCAGCTTGCCGGTGGTCATGCCCTGCATCTCCTTGCCGATGTCCATCATGACCTCCGGCGTCAGCTCCTTGTCGGTGGTGAGCGACTTGGTCACGGCGTTCATCAGCTGGAGCATGCGGCGCGGGTTGCTGAGCACGCCCGCGCTCATCGCCTGGCCGGCGAGGGAGCCCATGAACTTCTGCTGGCGCTTGATGCGGTCGGTGTCGGAGCCGTCGCCGAGGCCGTGCCGCACGCGCACGTAGGCCAGCGCCGTCTCTCCCTTGATCTTGTGCTTGCCCGCGCTCAGCTTCAGCTTGGACTTGGGGTCGTCGACGCTCTTGGGAAGGCACACCGGGACGCCGCCGACGGCGTTGGTGATGGCCTTGAACCCGTTGAAGTCGACCTGCATGAAGTGGTCGACGCGGATGTTGGAGAGGCTCTCGATCGTCTTGATGACGCAGGCCGCGCCGCCGTTGCTGAACGCCGAGTTGATCTGCGCCCGGGTCTGCGCCGGGATCACCGCGCCCTTGCGGCTCTTGCAGGAGGGCATCCGGACCATCAGGTCGCGGGGGAAGCTGATGCCCATCGCCTGGCCGCCGCCGGGGGACAGGTGCAGCAGGATCATCGTGTCCGAGCGCGGCACCTCGTTCTTCATCGAGCGGCCGTACTTGGCGTTCGAGCCCTCACGGGTGTCGGACCCGAGCATCAGGATGTTCATCGCGCCGTTCAGCTTCTTCGGCCGGTTGGGGCCGAGCTGGGCGTTGACGTCCTCGTGCGAGATGTTCCCGAACGCCTGCCGGTACAGGCCGTAGGCGGTGAGGGAGCCGACCACCATGACCGCCGACAGCCCGATGCACACCCAGCCGAGGATGCGCCAGCCGCGTCGAGGCGCCGGCTGCGGGTCGGCGTCGTCGACGTACTCCATGTACATCGGGTTGCTGTTCATCGGCTCCGAGGTCCGGGGGTATGGGCGGTTCCGGGGGTCCGGGGGACGTCCCCGCGAGGGGCCGGCCCGTGGCTCATGGTTCGAACGGACGGGACGAGGGCAATGGGAAGCGTAGGTCAGTGGAGGCGGTACACGGAGCCGGATTCGTCATTCGGTCCGGGAGTACCGGCCACCACCGTCACATGCTCCAGGGTCAGGCGACGATCTAGGGCGGCTTTGTCAAAGTTTCGTTGGATTATGACGGAAGCACCCGAGGCTAGTGGTGCCAAGAGGCAGGCCAGTACCCCGTCGAGTGTGGTGAAGGACATGTCAACCAGGAGCCGGTCGCGTGCGTCCAGCTCCCATTTCTCAACGGCCCCGCGCGCCGCGCCCACCAGCTCCGCCGCGCTGAATGTGGCCTTTGTCACACTTAGTGCGGGGGCCTCCGGAGCCGCCTCGGGACCCGGGTCGAACCGGTCTCCGTAAGCGCGCACCTCCGCCGCGTAGTCGGTCACGCCGGGCGGGCAGTCGGCGAGCGGGCCGCCGAGCGCGTGCAGCGACAGGCCGACGATCTCCTCGGCCCCTCCTGCGAGCACCTCGTCCGCGAGCACGTCGTCCAGCACCTCCTGCGCCGCCGCCAGGATGTACGGCTCGGACGCCCCGGCCGGTTCGGCGCCAACGCGCCCGAACTCCTCCGGATCGACCGTTTCGGCGACGAGGCCGGCCGACCAGCAGGCCATCAGCCACACCGCGGTCTGCCAGTGCGGCGGCAGGACCAGGACGACGCGGGTCCCCGGCTCGGCGGCGAGGCCGTCCACCAGGAAGTTCGCCGTCTTGGCCACCCAGTTCCCGAACGTCCGCGCGGACAGTTCGACGCGCTCGCCGCTCGCGTCGTCGTAGAAGGTGACCAGCGGGCGGGACGGGTCGTCCGCGACCCGCCGCCGCAGCAGCTCGGCGGGCGTGCCCGGGGCCCCGGCATGTGCGCTCATGGTCCGAGCGTATGCCCGCGTGATCTCCCTGGCGCCGCCATCGCGCCGTTGCCGCTACGCTCCGCACGCGTGAAGGACGGAACAGTGGCGGGCGGGCGGCGCACGGGCGGGCGCCCCGACGGCGGACCCGGCGGCGGGCGCGACGGCGGGCGCCGCGAAGGAACCATGGATGCCGGCCGGGTGCTCGTCCGGGCGACCGCGGCCCCGGCCCTGGTCCTCGTCGCGTGGCTGGCGGTGTCGCTGCCGCTGCTGATGGCGGGCCTCTTCCGCCCGGCCCCGGCGGTGGCGCTGTTCGTGCCGGTCGCGGCCCTGGTGCTGTGGCTCGGCCTGCGGACACGGGCGGAGGCCGCTCCCGGCGGGCTCCCGAAGAGCGCGAAGGCCCCGGGCGGCCCGGACGCGGCGCGGCACTGGCCGGTGTGGTCGGTGTTCGCCGTCACGGCCGCGTTCCTGGTGCTCCAGGTCGTCATGTGCGCCGAGCAGATCGTCGTCCGCCGCGACCCCGCGTCCTACGTCCAGTTCGCGACGTGGCTGGCGAAGCACGGATCGCTGCCGATCCCGCTGTCGGAGCGGGCGTTCGGCGGCCCCGACGCGGCCCTGGCCTTCGCGAGCCCCGCCTTCTACCAGGACGGCGGCGCCGTCGTCCCGCAGTTCATGGCGGGGTGGCCGCTGGTGCTGGCGCCGGCCGGATGGGTCGGCGGCGCCCACGGGATGGTGCTGACGGCGCCGCTTCTCGGCGCGTGCTGCGTGCTGTCGTTCGCCGGGCTCGTCGCGCGCCTCGTCGGCCCCCGCTGGGCCCCCGCCGGGGCGCTGCTGCTCGCGCTGACGCTGCCGATGCTCTACGTCTCCCGCAACACCTTCAGCGAGCTGCCCGCCATCGTCCTGCTGCTGGGCGGCCTGTCGCTCATGTACGACGCCCGCCGGGAGCCCGGTGACGGACGGGTCGCCGGTGCCAAGGCGCTCCTCGCCGGGGCCGCGCTCGGGCTGATCGTGCTCGTCCGCATCGACGGCCTGCGGGACGTCCTGCCGGTGGCGGTGTTCGCGGGGCTTCTCATCGCGCGCAGGCGGGCGGCCGGCTACTGGGCGGCCGGCGGCCTGCTGCTCGGCGCGGGCGCCGGCCTGGCCGAGGGCCTCACGATGTCCCGGCCCTACCTGTCCTATCTCCGGGCGTCGCTCGTTCCGCTGGCGGCCATCTCCGCGGCCGTGCTGGCCGCGACCGTCATCCTGGTGGTGGCGCTGCGCCGGGACCGGACGGGGACCCGGCTGCGCCGCGCCGGCGCGGCGGTCGCGCGCGGCCGCCTTCCGGGCGCCGCCGCCGTCCTCACCGTGCTGGTCATGGCGGGCTTCGCGCTCCGGCCACTGGCGCAGACCGTCCGCCGCCCGCCCGCGACCGGCGACGACGCGATGAACGTCCGGTTCATCGAGATGATCCAGAAGATCCAGGGCCTCCCGGTCGACGGCACCCGGCAGTACTCCGAGCTGTCGCTGTACTGGGTCCTCTGGTACGTCGGCGTCCCCGCGCTGCTGTTCGCCGCGTTCGGCGCGGCGCTGCTGGTGCGGCGGCTGCTGCGCGGGCAGTCCCCGGAATGGCTGCTGCCCTACGCGATGGTCGTCTGGACGACCGCGCAGGTGCTGGTCCGCCCCGGGATCACGCCCGACCACCCGTGGGCGTCCCGCCGGCTGATCGGCCTCGTCATCCCCGGCCTGCTGCTGTTCACGGTGTTCGCGTCCGCGTGGACGGTCAGGCGCGTCCGGCGGCTCGGCTACGGGCCGAAGGTGGTGCGGGCGGGCGCGGTCGCCGGCGTCGCGCTCATGCTGGTGCCGATCGTGCTGACGTCCGGCGGCTACCTGGTGACCCGCACGGAGCAGGGCGAGGTCGCCGCCGTGGAGGGGATGTGCCGGTCGCTGCCCGCGCGCGCCTCGGTCGTGGTGGTCGAGCAGGCCACCGCCGACCGGTTCCTCCAGGTCGTCCGCGGCGAGTGCGGGCGGCCGGCCGCGCGCACGACCGGCTCCGCGTCGCCCGAGGACGTGCGGCGCGTCGCCGCCGGGGCGCGGCGGGCCGGCCGCCGCCCGGTGATCATGGCGGCGAGGCCCGAGCAGGTCGCCCCCTACGGGACGCCGCGGCGGGTGCTGCACCTGGTGACGCGGCAGGACGGGCGCACGCTCACCGGGCCCCCCGGCGGCACCTGGGGGCTGACCATGGACGTGTGGACGACCGAGCCCGCGCGGCCGTAGTGGCCGCCGATGTGCGCGGGGGCGAGTATCCTCGCGCTGCGTGAGCACCCAGTCTGTCGAGCCGAAGCCCCAGCCGCCCGCCGATGTGGAGCCCGCGTCCGAGCCCGCGTCCGAGGCCGTGCCCGCGCCCGGACCGGCGCCCGCGCCCGGTGCGCCGGCCGCGTCCGACGCCGTCCACGTCACGATCGTGCTGCCCTGCTACAACGAGCAGGACCACGTGATCGAGGAGGTCGAGCGCATCTGCGCGGCGATGGACGCCAGCGGCAAGACCTACGAGCTGCTGGCCGTCGACGACTGCTCGACGGACGCGACGCTCGCCCGGCTGGAGGAGGCGGCCCCCCGCTTCCCGAACATGCGCATCATGGCGTTCCAGCACAACAGCGGGTCGGGCACCGTCCGGCGCATCGGCTCCCAGCAGGCCCGCGGCGACATCGTCGTGTGGACCGACGCCGACATGTCCTACCCGAACGACCGGATCCCCGAGCTCGTCGAGCTCCTCGACTCCGACCCGGCGGTCGACCAGGTCGTCGGGGCGCGCACCACCGAGGAGGGGACGCACAAGGCGCTGCGGGTGCCCGCCAAGTGGTTCATCCGCAAGGTCGCCGAGCGCCTCACCAACACCAGGATCCCCGACCTGAACTCGGGGCTGCGCGCGTTCCGCCGCGAGGTCTCGCTGCCGTACCTGCGGCTGCTGCCGCCCGGGTTCTCCTGCGTCACGACGATCACCATCGCGTTCCTGTCGAACCAGCACCCGGTGCGGTACGTGCCGATCGACTACGCCAAGCGGGCCGGCAAGTCGAAGTTCCACTTCACCAAGGACGCCTACCGCTACATCCTGCAGGTGCTGCGGATGGTGATGTACTTCAACCCGCTCAAGGTGCTGATGCCGCCCGCGCTGTGGCTGATCGTGATCGGCCTGCTCAAGGGCGTGTTCGACATGGTGGTGCACTTCGGCTACTTCGCCAACAACACCATCATGATCTTCGTGACGGGGTTGATCATCGCGTCGCTGGCGCTGCTGGCCGACCTGATCGTCCGCTCGCGCGGGGACGTCTAGCGGCATGCGCGTCGCGATCGTCGGGCCCGCGTTCCCTTACAAGGGCGGCGGCGCCCGGCACACCACCGAGCTGGCGCACCGGCTGGCGGCGGCGGGCCACGACGTCGTCATCGAGTCGTGGCGGGCCCAGTACCCCTCGTTCCTCTACCCCGGCCAGCAGACGATCTCCGAGCCGGAGGGGGAGCCGTTCCCCGGCACCCGGCGCCGGCTCGACTGGCGCCGCCCGGACGGCTGGTGGCGCACCGGCCGCGCGCTGGGCTCGTGCGACCTGGTCGTCCTGGTCGTGCTGAGCACCGTCCAGGTGCCGTCCTACCTGGGGATCCTCGCCGGGCTCCGGGGCCGGACCCCGGTGGTGGCGCTGTGCCACAACGTCCTGCCGCACGAGCGCAAGCCCTACGACGAGCCCCTGATGAGGCGCCTGCTGCGCAAGGTCGACGGCGTGCTCGTGCACACCGAGGCGCAGGCCGACGTCGCCCGGGGCCTCACCCGGCGGCCCGTGCGGGTCGCGGAGATGGCCGCGCACCTGCCCGCGGCCGGCGCCGCCGCGCCCGGCGACGGGAAGGTGCGCCGGCGGCTGCTGTTCTTCGGGATCGTCCGCCCGTACAAGGGACTGGACGTCCTGCTGCGCGCTCTCGCCGAAGGCCCGGACGACGTGGCGCTGACCGTCGCGGGCGAGTTCTGGGGCGGTCTGGACGAGACCCGCGAGCTGGTCCGCACGCTGGACCTGACGTCCAGGGTGGAGCTGCGGCCCGGGTACGTCCCGGCCGCCGACGTTTCGGGACTCTTCGCCGCCGCCGACGCGCTCGTCCTGCCGTACCGGACGGCGACCGCGTCACAGAACGTCTGGATGGCCCACGAGTACGGCCTGCCGGTGATCGCCACCGATGTGGGCGGGTTCGCCGGGCAGATCCGCGACGGCGTGGACGGCCTTGTCTGCGCGCCTGACGACGTGCCCGCGCTCGCCGGCGCCCTCCGCCGCTTCTACGAGCCGGGGGAGCCGGAGCGTCTCCGCTCCGGCGTCCGCCCGGTCGACCACGGCCCGCTGTGGGCCGTCTATATCGACGCGCTCACAGGTGCGGTTCGATGACCTTCATCAGGGCGCGCTTCGGCTTGGCGCCGACGATCTGCTCCACGACCTCGCCGTTCTTGAGGAGCAGCAGGGTCGGCAGCCCCATCACGCCGTACTTGCCCGGCGTCTGCGGGTTCGCGTCGTAGTCCATCTTCGCGATCTTGATCTTGCCGTCCTGCTCGGCGGCGATCTGCTCCAGCACGGGAGCGATCATGCGGCACGGCCCGCACCAGTCGGCCCAGAAGTCGACCAGCACGGGGGTGTCACTGCTCAGGACCTCGTCCGCGAACGTCGCGTCGGTCACGGTGATGGGGGCCGTCACGGTCCCTCCTTCGTAGGCTGCGCATCCGGTGTGGGCTGCGTACCCGTCACAAGCTGCTCGGACCGCGGTTCATTCCCGGTGGCCGGGGCCGTCCTGCCCAGCAGGAACGCCGCGCCCGCGATCAGCAGGTCGGCGGCGGTCAGCAGCACCCGGGACGCGATCGCCACCACGACCGGCGCGCCCGCCGGGAGGACCGGCGTCAGCACGACCGTCAGCGCCGCCTCCCGGGCCCCGATGCCGCCCGGCGCGATGAAGACGAGGAAGCCGGCCACGAACGCCAGCGCGTACGCCCCGGTCGCGAGGAAGGGCAGCCCCTTGCCGTCGCCGCCCACGGCCGCGCACAGCAGCCAGGTGTGCACGCCGAACAGGGCCCAGCCGAGGACCGTCCACCCGACGGCTCTGAGCGTCGCTCCCACGCTGACCGGGTGCTCCAGCGGCGGCCGCCGCACGAGCCTGAGCATCACGCCGAGCGCCCAGCTCACGATCTTCGGGTGCAGCATCGCCAGCAGGACGGGCGCCAGCAGGAACAGCCACCAGTACTCACGGCGCGCCGCCGCGGACGTCAGCGGAAGCGTCACCGCCGCGACCGCGAGCCCGCACGAGGTGGACGTCGCGACCGCCAGCATCGTCGAGCCGAAGCTGCGCTCGGGCGGCACCTTGTGCTCGCGCGTCATCTCGATCTGCGTGACCAGCGCCCACACCTTGCCCGGGACGTACTTGCCGAGCTGGCTGATCCCCGAGATCCGGAAGACGGCCCGCACCGGCAGCGGCGACCCGAGCCCGGCGAGGAACTCCCGCCAGCCGAGCATCCAGGCGAAGAGCCCCGCCAGACCCGCGGCGAGCGCCCCGGCGAGCGTCGCCCACGACATCTGCCGGAACGCGTCCACCGCGGCGTCCCACTGGGACGCCACGCTGTAGCCGCAGAACGCGAGCGCGAGCAGGACCAGGAGCACGCGCAGGCCCCGGACGGCGACGACCTTCATCTTCACGCGCCCAGCGTAGGCGAACGTGACCTCGCGGCCGCCCGCTCCGCCTAGAGTTGGGGAGCGATGAAGATTTCGGATGTGGTCGCCTTCATGGGACACCAGGTGCACGTGTGCCGGTACCGCGAGGCGGGGACGCTGCTCGACTGGATGGGGCGCGACCTGCGCGGCAAGCGGGTCCTCGACGTCGCGGGCGGTGACGGCTACTGGGCCGGCCGCGCGCGCCGGCGCGGCGCCGACGCCGTCTCGATCGACCTGGCCCGCGGCAAGATGGTCTACGGGCGGACGCTCGCGCACGCCCCGGCGCTGATCGAGTGCGACGCGCTGCGGCTGCCGTTCGCCGACGGCTCGTTCGACGCGGTCCTGTCGGTCTGCGCGATCGAGCACTTCGACGACGGCGGCAGGTCGCTGGACGAGATGGCGCGGGTCCTCAAGCCCGGCGGTGAGATCTTCATGTCCGCCGACGTGCTGAGCCGCGCCGACGCCTGGCCGAAACTGCGCGACGCGCACAAGGCCAAGTACCACGTCCAGCACACCTACACCCACGACAGCCTGCGCAAGCTGATGGACGAGCGCGGCCTCGACCTCGTCGGCCACAGCTACCAGTTCCGCACGGCCGCCACCGAGCGCCTCTACCTGTCGCTTTCCACCTACGGCGGCAAGGTCGGCTTCAACGCGGCCGCGCCGCTGACGCCGCTCGTCGCCCTCGCCGACCGCGCCGCGCCGAACGAGCGCGGCAGCATCGTCCTGGTGCGGGCCCGGAAAAGATGACGGCGCGCGGGATCCGGGGCGCGTAAGAGGTGGCCGTGTGGGGAGGGCCCCTCACGGATGAATCGCGTGGAACGAGATCCGGCGAGTTGGCGCCTTCCGGGCGTACGCTCGGAGAGTAAAGAGTGATCTACGTCACCGCGCTGGATGGGGGAGTGGACCGTGGCGCCTCGGATTCTGCTCGACGCCACCGCCGTGCCTGCCGACCGCGGCGGGCTCGGCCGGTATGTGGACGGGCTGCTGTGCGCCTTGCACCGGCAGGGCGCCGACCTCGCCGTCGCCTGCCAGCGTGCGGACGCCGAACGCTATGAGGGCCTCGTGCCCGGCGCGCAGGTCGTCGCCGGGCCCGCGACGCTCTCGCACCGCGCCACCCGGCTGGCCTGGGAGCAGTCCGGCCTGCCGCACGTGGCCCGGCGCGTCGGCGCCGAGGTCATCCACCTGCCCACCTACACGATGCCGGTGAGTGCGGGCCTCCCGACCGTGGTGACGATCCACGACGTCACCCTGTTCGCCGAGCCGGAGCCCCACGACCCGGTGCGCACCTCCTACATCAAGTCGGCGACCCGCACCGCCGCGCGCCGCGCGACCCGGCTGATCGCCCCGTCCCGCGCGACGCGCGACGAACTGGTCCGCATCCTCGGCGCCGACCCGTCCCACATCGACGTCGCCTACCACGGCGTCGACCACGAGGTCTTCCACCGCCCGTCCGAGGCGGAGGTGAAGCACGTCTCCGACCGCCTCGGCCTGCACGGCCGCCCCTACGTCGCCTACCTGGGCGCGCTGGAGCCCCGCAAGAACGTCCCGAACCTGATCCGCGGCTGGGTGCGGGCGTGCGCCGGCCGCGAGGACGCCCCGGCGCTCGTCCTCGCGGGCAGCGGCGGCTGGGACGACGAGGTCGACGCGGCCCTCGCCACCGTCCCGCTGGAGCTGCGCGTGCTGCGCCCCGGTTACCTGTCCTGGTCGGCCCTGCCCGGCTTCTTCGGCGGCGCCCTGGTCGTCGCGCTCCCGAGCCGCGGCGAGGGCTTCGGGCTGCCCGTCCTGGAGGCCATGTCCTGCGGCGCGCCGGTCCTGACCACCCACCGCGGCCCCCTCCCCGAGGTCGGCGGCGACGCGGTCGCCTACACCGAACCCGACCCGGAGGGCATCGGCGCCGCCCTGACCTCCCTGATCGACGACCCGTCCCGCCGCGCCGAGCTGGCCGAGGCCGCCCGCACCCGCTCCGAGCGGTTCTCCTGGTCGGCGTCGGCCGAGGGGCACATGGCCTCCTACCAGCGGGCCGTGGACCAGTACGCCGCCGCACGCACCCACTAGGCTCTCTCCGACCGCGCGTGGAGAAAGGAACCGAGTGGAAGCGATCCTCCTGGTCGGAGGTCAAGGCACCCGCCTGCGCCCCCTGACGATCTCCACCCCGAAACCCCTGCTCCCCACCGCCGGGGTGGCGTTCCTCGCGCACCAGCTGGCCCGCGCCCACGCCTCGGGCGTGGAGCGCATCGTGTTCGCCACGTCCTACCGCGCCGAGATGTTCGAGGCCGCCTTCGGCGACCGCGCCTACGGCGTCGACCTCGCCTACGTCAGCGAGGACGAGCCGCTCGGCACCGGCGGCGCCATCCGCAACGCCGCGCGCGCCCTCACCTGCGGCCCGGACGACCCGGTCCTGATCCTGAACGGCGACATCCTGTCGGGCCACGACGTCCGCGCCCAGGTGAAGCTGCACGAGGCCGCCGCAGCATCGGTGACGCTCCACCTGACCGAGGTCGACGACCCGTCCCGGTTCGGCTGCGTCCCCACCGCCGGCGACGGCCGCGTCACCGCCTTCCTGGAGAAGACGCCCCATCCGGTGACGAACCAGATCAACGCGGGCTGCTACGTCTTCCGCCGGTCGGCCATCGACGCGATCCCCGAGCACGAGGTGGTCTCCGTCGAGCGCGAGACGTTCCCGTCGCTCATCTCCTCGGGGGCGGTGGTCATGGGCTACGTCGAGTCGGGCTACTGGCTGGACGTCGGCACCCCGGAGGCCTTCGTCCAGGGCTCGCGCGACCTCGTCCTCGGCGCCCTGGCCTCGCCCGCCATGCCCGGCGAGCCGGGTGAGCGCCTCGCCCTCGCGGGCGCGCGGGTCGCGCCGGGCGCGGTCGTGCGCGGCGGCACCACCGTCGGGCGCGGCGCCGTGGTCGAGGCGGGCGCCACCGTGATCGGCAGCGTCCTACTGGAGGACTCGTTCGTCGCCGAGGGAGCCACCGTCCGCGACTCGGTCCTCAGCCGGGGCGCGCGGGTCGGCCCCGGCGCGGTCCTCGACGGCGTCGTCCTCGGCGACGGCGCGGTGGTGGGCCCCGGCAACGAACTGCGCTGCGGCGTCCGCGTCTGGCCCGGCATCAACCTGCCGCCGACCGCTGTCCGCTTCTCCGCCGACGACTGAGCCGCGGCGGCGGAAGGCCGCCCTGCGCACGGAGGCGCTGGGCGGTCCCGGGCGGCGGACGTCGTCCAGGAATGAAAGCCCGGGCGCCGTCCATGTCCCCGTCCAGCGGCCGCCGGCGAGTCGGCGGCCGAGGACGGAGATAGCGCGTGCACGACGGGCAGTGTGCCGTCCTTTACTCCGCTCCAATCCGGCAGGTATTCGCGGTCCGCCGGAATCGGCCGCGCCGCGGCCCCTTCCGCCCGTATTCCGGCCGGACCCGTTGCTCAGAAGGTGCGGCTGGTGAACCAGGTCGCTTGGCTGGTGGGGTGGTTCAGGTCGACGGAGATGCCTGACAGGCGTCTGTCGCCGCCCAGCGAGCCGTCGTAGCGTCCCCGAGTCCCGTTGAACCATCCGATGATGAAGAAGATGGTGAAGCCGTCCACCGATCCTGTCTCGATCGTCCCGGCCGTGCTGCCGTAAACCGCGGACCCGAAGAGCCTGCCGCCGCCGTCCTGGGTCACGTTGACCTGGACGTTGCCCCCGCGGCTCTGGAAGATCGTGTAGATGCCACTGGCGTTGAAGGCCGGCGCGGCGAGTGCCCTGCTCGGCGCGGCGGCCGGTGCCGCGGGCGCGGCGGTGGCGGCGGTGGGAGTCAGGGCCAGCCCGCTCGCGCTCAGGGCGAGGGCGAGGGCGGTCGTGACGATCTTGCGGCGCATGATGCCTCCCTTGGGGCGACGACGAGACCGTGCGGGTACTCGCGCCGTCTCGGCCAGAGGCGCCCGCGAATCCCGCTCAACAGAGAATCCACTGAGAAAAGAAACCACGCAAGCAGCATTTTGACACCCTTCCTGACCGGGGCGAGTTTCGGCTCGCCCGCCCCGATCCGCTCGACAATATCGGTCGGGTTCGGGTGAGGTCGACGGCCTCGGTGGGCGTGGGTGCCGCGGTGGACTGCGCGCCTTGGGAATCCGCTGGCAGCGGCCGGTGATCGGCGGCCTCGATCTGCGAATGTCCGCCAGTATGAACGTGTCGGCGTGGCCGCTTTTGGGTCGAGTAAAGAAATTCGCTTTATGGTGATCATTTAATGGCCTGCCCCCGGGGGCCGGGCGAAGTGAGACCGCCTTGCGCCGGGGCGCAAGGCGGTCTCATGGATGCCGCGGGTCAGCGGAGGGAGCGGACCTGGCCGTCGAGGCCGAGCACCGCCGTGCGGCCGCCGGGGCGCAGGTGCACCAGGCGGTGTGAGCCTTCCCGCGTCACCTGCATCCGGGGACCGGCCGCCGGGGCGAGGCGCAGGCAGATCTGGCTTGCGCTGCGGATCTGGTTCGTGCAGTCCAGTTTGAGGTTGGGCATGCCCGGGCCCGGGTTGAACGGGTTGTACCGGACCGGGGTCGGCATGATCCAGCCGCAGAAGCCGCCGCCGCGCAGGGTGACGGTCTGCGCGTCCGGGCTGACGGTCGCCGTGCCCGAGGAGCCTGCGCCGCCGGTGGCGAACGCGTTGTCGACCTTGACGGCCGTGCCCCGCAGGTCGATGTCGCCCTCGCCGACGGGAGTGCCGGTGCACGACATCGCGACGGCGTAGGGCATGCCGGTCACGGTCTCGGAGCCGCCGTGACTGAGCGAGCCGGTGGACGACGCGTACTTGAGGTCGCCGATGTCCACGGTGAACGTCGCGGGGTCGAGGCGGATCCGGGTGAAGCGGGTCCTGACGTTCGCGCCGGGCGACGCGCCGCCGGCGGTGTACTGCGAGTAGTTCTCGGACGAACCGGTCCTTTCGAGCGTCACATACTCCTTGGGAGCCGTGGTCATGTCGGCGCAGTAGACCGTGAAGAGTTTCGCGCCGTCGCTCAGCAGATAGGTTCCGTTCGGCGCGCTGGGGAAGTTCTGGCGCACCTGCTGGCAGCTCCGGTGCAGGACACCTGTGTCGGCGTGCGCGGGCACGGTCGCGGCCAGGGGGAGGGCCGCGCAGGTGGCGGCGAGGATCACGGGCGCCCGAAATGGCATTTTCGCCATGAACTCTTCCTTTTGTTGGGGGGTGATGCTGCCCGGCAGATTAACAGCCATTTTCTGATCGGAGTATGGCTGCAAGGTAAGGGCGCGGATAGTGGTCGCGTCAGATTTCTGCAGGGCAAAACAAGAAGGATTATGATTTATGGCGATATTTGTATTTTGCCGTGGAACGGGAAGTTCGCGCGCAGGGCGGTGGCAGACTGGTGCCGGAGACCGTCGAGGGAACGGCGTGCGGGAAGGCCCCGGTGGGGCATGTGAGGCAGGGAGTCGGCTCGTTGAGCGTTGCTGAACCGTCGTCCGGGGTGGCCGGGGAGGCGACCGCTGGGCGCCTCCCCGGCCGGGTCCGGTTGTGGCGGCCGCCGTGGGAGCTGGACCTGCGGGACGTCCTGGCGCCGCACCGGCGCGGGTCGCGCGACCCGGCGTGCCGGTTCGAGCCGGACGGGTCCGTCTGGCGGACGTCGCATACTCCCGGCGGGCCCGGCACGCTGCGGGTCGGGTGGGCCGGGGACGCCGTCGAGGCCACGGCCTGGGGGCCGGGCGCCGAATGGCTGCTGGACGGGGTGCCCGAGCTACTGGGGGCGGCCGACCGGCCGGAGGGGTTCGTCGCGCGGCACGACGTCGTCCGCGACCAGGTGCTCAGGCGGCCGGGGCTGCGGATCGGGCGGACGCGGCGGGTCTTCGAGGCGCTCGTGCCGGCGGTGATGGAGCAGAAGGTCCTGGGGCAGGAGGCGTGGCGCGCCTGGGCGTACCTGCTGCGCCGGTTCGGGCAGCCCGCGCCCGGCGCCCCGCACCTGCGGGTCCCGCCGCCGCCGGAGGTCTGGATCCGGATTCCCTCGTGGGAGTGGCACCGGTCCGGCCTGGAGGCCGTCCGGGCCCGGACGATCATCGGGGCGGCGCGGGTCGCGCGGCGGCTGGAGGAGGATCCGGCCGAGGCGCGGCTGCGGTCGCTGCCGGGCATCGGCGTGTGGACGGCCGCCGAGGTCAGGCAGCGCGCGGTGGGCGATCCCGACGCCGTCTCCGTCGGCGACTACCACCTGCCCGGCCTGGTCGGCTGGGCGCTGGCGGGCCGCAAGGTCGACGACGCCGGGATGCTGGAGCTGCTGGAGCCCTACGCCGGTCATCGCTACCGGGTCACCCGGCTGCTGGAATCGTCCGGGATGCACCCGCCGAGGCGTGGCCCCCGCTTGCCGGTGCGGGACTACCGGTCCTTCTGACCGGGGCCTGCGCCGTGCGGCGGCGCAGCCAGAAGTTGTTCCGGGCCCAGTCGAGGCCGTCCCGGCTGTCGGCGCCGAACAGGGGACCGAGGACGGCGAGGGCGATGATGAGGCCGAGCATGTACAGCATGGTCTTCTTCCTTGGGATCGCAGTGGCGGCGTTCCCGCGCGGGGCGATCGGAGGAGCGGGGTCTCCGCCTCTTTCCGTCGCACCTACAGTTTGACTCCGTCCAACGTTCAGGTCCAGCGAGGCTTTCTGTAGGGATTGTGTAAGAATCTCTTCACCATGTTGGATCTCGGACGTCTGCGGGTGCTGCGCGAGCTGAAGCTGCGCGGGACGCTCGCGGCGGTCGCCGACGCCCTCGGCTACACGCCGTCTGCGGTGTCGCAGCAGCTCGCGCAGCTGCAGCGGGACGTCGGCGTGCCGGTGGTCGAGCGCGCCGGGCGGCGGCTGCGGCTGACCGAGGCGGGCGAGGTGCTCGTCGAGCACGCCGAGGCGCTGCTGGACCGGGCGAAGCGGGCCGAGGAGGCGGCGCTCGCCGCGAGCGGGCGCGTCGCGGGCACGGTGCGGCCGCGCCGGCCCGAGCTGACCTCCGAGGTGCTCGTCCCCGAGATCATGCGGGTCGGGATGCCGGAGGGCCATCCGCTCGCCGGGCCGGGCGGCCCGGTCCGGATGGCCGACCTGGCCGGGTGCCCGTGGGCCACCGGCCACGTCGGCACCAACCACGCCGACCTGCTCGAACGGACGTGCGTGGAGCTCGGCGGCTTCCGGCCCGACGTCCGGTTCAGGTCCAACGACCTGATGGTGATCTTCGCGATGGTCGCCCAGGGCGGCGCCGTGTGCCTGGTGCCCGACCTCGCGCTCGCCGAGCGGGAGGAGGGCATCGTCGTGCGGGACGTCGCCGACGCCCCCGTGGACCGCCGGATGGTGATGTGGACGCGCGTCGGCGCGCAGGTGCGGCCGTCGGTCGAGGCCGTCCTGCGCGAGCTGCGCCGCTCGGCGGACCTGCTGGTCGAACGCCGCCCGAGCTGCCGCCGCGGCGCGCCCTGAGCAGGCCCGCCGTGGCGGCGGCGCCGGTCACGCGGGCGGGGACACCGGGGTCAGGGTGAGACCCTGCCGTCCGAAATGCCCGATGCCGTCCGTGCGGCGGGACGCCTCCAGGCGCTCGGCGGGGACGTCCCCGTACAGGGTGGTGCGCTGCCTGGAGGGGCGGCCCGCGCGCGCCGCGATCGCCTCCAGTTCGCTGATGGGCTTGAACGACCCGTTCTCCGAGCCGGCCATCCGGCTGATGGTCTCCTCCATGAGCGTCCCGCCGAGGTCGTTGACCCCTCCCTGGAGGACGCGCGTGCACAGTTCGTCCCCGAGCTTCACCCAGGACGTCTGGATGTTGGGGATCGCGCCGTGCAGCAGGATGCGGGCCAGGGCGTGGACGGCGACGTTCTCCCGCGCGGTCGGCCCCGGCCGCGCCAGCCCGGCGAGGTAGATGGGCGAGTTGTGGTGGACGAACGGCAGCAGCACGAACTCGCTGAACCCGCCCGTCCGCTCCTGGATGGACCGCAGCAGCCTGATGTGCGCGACCCAGTGCGCGGGGGTGTCCACGTGTCCGTACATCATCGTGGACGTCGTCGGGATCCCGATCTCGTGCGCGGTGGTGACGACCTCGACCCACTGGTCCGTGGGGAGCTTCCCCTTGGTCAGCACCCACCGCACGTCGTCGTCCAGGATCTCGGCGGCCGTCCCGGGCAGCGAGTCGACGCCGGCCTCCTTCGCCGCCTCCAGCCACTCCCGGATCGACAGGTCCGTCCGGGACGCGCCGTTCACGACCTCCATCGGGCTGTAGGAGTGCAGGTGGATGCCGGGCGCGCGGCGCTTCACCTCGCGGGCGAGGTCGAAGTACGCGGTTCCGGGCAGGTCCGGGTGGATGCCGCCCTGCATGCAGACCTCGGTGGCGCCCGCCTCCCACGCCTCGTCCACGCGGTCCCCGACCTGCTCCAGCGACAGAGTGTAGGCGTCGGCGTCCGTGCGGCGCTGCGCGAACGCGCAGAACCGGCAGCCGGTATAGCAGACGTTGGTGAAGTTGATGTTCCGGGTGACGACGTAGGTGACCTCGTCGCCGACGGTGTCGCGCCGCAGGCCGTCGGCCAGCGCGGCGAGCGCGTCCAGCTCCGGGCCCTCGGCGTGCAGGAGGGCCAGCGCCTCGTCGTCGGACAGGCCCGCGGGGTCCCGCTCCGCGCGCGCCAGAGCGGCCTTGACGTCGGCGTCGAACCGCTGGGGCGCGGCCATGCGGTCGCGCAGCGCGTCCCAGTCGCCGTACACCTCGTCGAAGTCGTCGCGCCGGTCCGCGGTGCGGCCGGTCGTGTCGATCTCGGTGTGCAGGTCGGTCCGGCCGGACGCCGTGAACCCGCCGTCGGGCTCCTGCCAGGGGCGTCCCTCAGGGACGGCGTCCTCGCGGGCCAGGCCCGTCGCGGGGTCGGCCAGGGCGGCGACGTGCGCGGTGAGGCGGGGGTCGAGCCACGGCTCGCCGCGCCGCACGTACTCGGGGTAGATCGTGAGCCGCTCGCGCAGCGCGAACCCCGCCGCGGCGGTCCTGGCGGCCAGCTCGTCGATCTGCGGCCACGGCCGCTCCGGGTTGACATGGTCGGGCGTCAGCGGAGACACCCCGCCCCAGTCGTCGATCCCGGCGCGCAGCATCAGCGCGTACTGCTCGGCGACGAGGTTCGGCGGCGCCTGCACGCGCGCCTTAGGGCCGAGGACGAGCCTCGTCACCGCGATCGTCGCTGCCAGCTCCTCCAGCTCGGCGTCCGGGGTGTCGCGCATCTTCGTGTCGGGCTTGGCGCGGAAGTTCTGGACGATCACCTCCTGGATCGCCCCGTACTCGCGCATCGTCCGCCGGATCTCGAAGATCGCGTCCGCGCGCTCCTCGACCGTCTCGCCGATGCCGATGAGGATGCCGGTGGTGAACGGCACGTTCGTGCGGCCCGCGTCCTCCAGCACCCGCAGCCGGACGGCCGGGTCCTTGTCAGGCGACCCGAAGTGGGGGCCGCCGCGCTCGCTGAACAGCCGCGTCGCGGTCGTCTCCAGCATCATCCCCATGGACGGCGCGACCGGCTTGAGCCGCTGGAAGTCGCGCCAGGTCAGCACCCCGGGGTTCAGGTGCGGCAGCAGCCCGGTCTCCTCCAGCACCCGGATCGCCATCGCGCGCACGTACGAGAGCGTGTCGTCGTACCCGTGCGCGTCCAGCCACTCGCGGGCCGGACGCCACCGGTCCTCGGGACGGTCCCCGAGCGTGAACAGCGCCTCCTTGCACCCGAGCTCCGCGCCCCGCCGAGCGATCTCCAGCACCTCGTCGGGGCCGAGATAGGGCGAGTCGACCCGGTGCGGGACGGTCGCGAACGTGCAGTACCCGCAGCGGTCGCGGCACAGCCGGGTCAGCGGGATGAAGACCTTGCGGCTGTAGGTGATGACGCCGGGACGGCCCGCGGCCTCCAGGCCGGCGTCCCGGGTGCGGGCCGCGTGGGCGAGCAGGTCGTCGAGCCGCGCCCCGCGCGCCCGCAGAAGTGTGGCGGCCTCGGATCGGTCCAGTGTCTTGCCGTCGCGCGCGCGGGCCAGGGCCCGGCGAAGTGCGGAGCTCGTGGCGTCCATGCGGGCACTCTATGCCAATCGTCATATTCCGCGCCGCGCCGGGGCCCGAAGAACGGACGGAAGGACAGGGCCCCGGCCGTAGAAGCCGAGGCCCGATCCGATCTATTCCCGCGCGTTCACTCTGATGCGTTCACCTGACCTCGATGAAGGCGTCCGGCGCGCGCGGCGGCCGCTCGCGCGGGGGCGCGGCCGCGCGGCCCACCCCGACGGCGCCCATCGGGTCCCAGTCGTCGGGCAGGTCGAGGACGTCGCGGACCACGTCGCGGCAGAACATCGTGCTCGACACCCAGCACGAGCCGAGCCCCTCCACGGCCAGCGCGACCAGCAGGTTCTCCACGCCGGCCCCGGCCGCCACCACGAACATCTCGCGCTCCGCGCGGGACCGCCGCTCGTCCGGATAGTCGTGCGCCCCGTCCATGACCAGGCACGGGACGACGAGGTAGGGGGCTCGGCGCAGCACCTCGCCCCGCCGCAGCCGCTTGGCGACCGACTCGTCGGAGAATCCGTCGCGGCGCAGGTCCGCCTCCCAGGCGTCGCGCATCGCGTCCAGCAGCCGCGTCCGCGCCGCCGCCGACTCCAGCAGGACGAACCGCCACGGCGTGGTGTGGTGCGGCGCCGGCGCGGTGATCGCGGCGCCGACCGCCCGCCGCACCGCCGCCGGGTCCACCGGCTCGGCGGTGAACTCGCGGATCGTGCGCCGCGCGCCCAGCACGTCCGCCGACCCGAAGCGGAACATGTCCTCCTCCGGCGGGCGCACCAGCGCCCGCGCGCCGGGCCCGTCCTCCGGCGTGACCAGGCCGGACAGGCCGCGCACGACCGCGATCGGCACGCCCTCCAGCTTGCCCTTGACCAGCTCGCCGGCCGCCGCGATCTCGTCGGCGACCGCAGTGATCGTGACGTCCAGGCGGTTGCCGTAGGCGTCCTCGCGCCCGCGCAGGTCGCTGAGCGGCGCCAGGCCGGCGACGCCGATCGCCGCGTCCGTCAGCCCGTTGCGCCAGGGCCGCCCGAGCGTGTCCGACACGATCACGGCCACGTCGGCGCCGGTCCGCTCCCGCACTCCGGCGCGGATGCGCCGGGCCGAGGCGTCGGGGTCCTCCGGCAGCAGCAGGACCGTGCCGGGCCGGGTGTTGGACGCGTCCACCCCGGCCGCCGCCAGCACCAGCCCCTGCCGCGTCTCCACGATCCGGGTCTCCCCGCGCGCGTGCGCCCGCCGCGCCACCAGCCGCACGGTCTCGGCGTCGATGGCCTTCTCCCGGTCGCCGGCGACCAGGACCCGCCCCTCCGCCTTGCTGACGATCTTGGAGGTGACGACGAGCACGTCGCCGTCCTCGACCGTGCCGTCCGGGACCAGCGCGGCGATGTCGGCGCCCTCGGCGACCTCCGGCATCCCCGGCACGCCGAAGACCTCGATCCTCTGCGCGGGGACGGCCCCCCGGTCCGCTCCGCCCGGCCCCGCGCTCATTCGGCGACCCCCGCCCGCTTCAGCTCCACCGCCAGGTCCAGCGCCGCCCGCGCGATGGCGGCGGTCGACTCGGCGTCGCGCATCAGCAGCGGCCGGGACCGCACCTCGATGCCCTCCACCCGCACGTCCGCGTCGGCCTCGTCGACGAGCCAGCCGTCCAGCAGCCCGAGGCCGTAGTGCTCGGCGACGGCGCGCGCCGACGTCTCCACCCCGATCGCGGTCAGGCACGCGTCGGCCATCCCGCGCACGGGAGCACCGCCGACGATGGGCGACACGCCCACCACGGTCTTGGTCGCCACCGCGTCCCGGATGCCGGGGACCGCCAGGATCGTCCCGATGCTCACCACCGGATTGGACGGCGGGAACAGGACCACGTCGGCCGCCTCGATCGCCGCCAGCACGCCCGGCGCCGGCGCGGACTCCGCGGCGCCCACCGCGGCGATCGACAGCGCCGGGACAGAGGCGCGCATCCGCACCCACCACTCCTGGAAGTGGATCGCGCGCCGCCCCTGCTCGTCCTCGACCACCACGTGCGTCTCGACCTGGTCGTCGGTCATCGGCAGCAGCCGCACCCCCGGCCGCCACCGGTCGCACAGCGCCTCGGTCACCGCGGACAGCCGGTAGCCGGCCGCCAGCATCTGCGTCCGGACGATGTGCGTCGCGAAGTCGCGGTCGCCGAGCCCGAACCATCCCGGCCCCACCCCGTAGGCGGCCAGCTCCTCCTTGACGGCGAAGGTCTCCTCCGCCCGCCCCCAGCCCTGCTCCTCGTTGATGCCGCCGCCGAGCGTGTACATCACGGTGTCCAGGTCGGGGCAGACCCGCAGCCCGAACAGGGAGATGTCGTCCCCGGTGTTGCCGATGACGGTGATCTCCGCCTCCGGGGCGGCCGCCAGGAGCCCGCGCAGGAAACGGGCGCCGCCGATCCCGCCCGCCAACGCCACGATCTTCATGACGTCAACCCTACGGTGATCCCCGAGGAGAGCGGAGGGGTCGCCGCTCCGGGCGACACTATGCAAAGCTTTGCCTGCTATCGGAGAACACCCGGCCCCGAGTCTGGAGATGCCACCGTGAACAAGGAAGCCGTCCAGCGCCTGCGCGAACCGGCCGCCTGGGTCCTGCTCGCCGCGGCGGGCGTCCACCTTCTCGCGGGCATCATCTCGCTTCTCGGCGGCGGGGGCAGCTTCACGCTGCGCGCCCTCGGCCAGACCAACGACGGGACGTTCCTCCAGGTCGCCATGGTCGGCCTCGTCGTCCTGGCGATCATGCTGACGACCTGGGGCGCGACCCCGACCCCGCAGGCCCGGACGATCACCATGGGGGCGCTCGGCGTCCTCGGCGGCATCGGGCTGTTCGGCGTGATCTCGTGGCTGAGCGGGATGCTCGCCGACTCCGACTACGCGGGCGCGGTGACCAAGCTCACGACCTTCCTGGTGGGCGCCGGCGACCTGGCCGTGGTCGGCGTCGGCGGCTGGTTCGCCTTCACCGTCTTCAAGGGGATGCAGCCGCCCCGTCCGCAGCCGCAGATGCAGCAGCAGGGCGGCTACCCCGACTTCGGCTACCAGCAGGGCCAGCCGGGGCAGCCGGGCCAGCAGCAGTACGGGCAGCAGCCCGCCCAGCCGGGCTACGACCAGCAGTACGGCCAGCAGCAGTACCAGCAGTACCAGCAGTACGGGCAGCAGGCCGGCGAAGGGCAGCAGCCCGCCCCGCAGGGGTACGGGCAGCAGCAGTACGGGCAGCAGCAGTACGGCCAGCCCGGCCAGCAGGGCTACGAGCAGCAGTACGGCCAGCCGCAGGAGTACCAGCAGTACGGCCAGGGCGGCTACCAGGGCGGCCAGCAGGGCCAGCCCCCCGCCGAGCCGGAGGACATGGGCGAGTGGACCCGTGCCTACGGCGGCAGCGGCGGCTCCGGCCAGGACCCGCAGGGCACCCAGCCCGCACCGCCCGCCGGCGGCGACCAGGAGGGCGGCGACTGGTACCGGGACAACCGCCCCCCGCCCCCGCAGTGAGGCCGCGTCCCCGCCGGTGACCGCCCGATTAACTGATCTTCATCCAAAGGTCGACATTCCCATCCCGGCAAAACCCGCTATGTCGCCCGGGAATGTCTTCCGGCTTGACGGGGCCACTGCTACACGCGTGTAATTTCGTCGGTGTAGTTTCAATGCCGTCTCGGGGGAAGGAACTCGTGGGAGGGCATTGACCAGGGGGTTCCACGGGCAGGGAGGTGCGCTGTGAGCGAGGTGGTCATCCCGCTGGCGCACGGCACAGACGGCGAAGAGTTGGGCTGGCAGGAGCGCGCCCTGTGCGCGCAGACGGACCCGGAGGCTTTTTTTCCGGAGAAGGGCGGCTCCACTCGCGAGGCCAAGAAGGTGTGCCGGGCATGCGAGGTGCGTACGGAGTGCCTTGAGTACGCGCTGCAGCACGACGAGCGGTTCGGCATCTGGGGAGGGCTCTCCGAGCGCGAACGCCGGAAGCTGAAGCGGCAGGCCGTCTGACCCACGGGCCGCGCCCCCGGATCGGTGGATCCGGAGCGTGCCCGGCGCGGCCACGCGTACAGTTATCAGCCGTGCCGGCCCCAGGGCCGGCACGGCTGCTGTCCGTACGGCACCGCGCGCCCGCCGCGCACCGCCCGTCCGGCCGGCACCGACACCGTCCGCCCCACAGATCGAGCCACCCTTGGCCCCCACCCTCGATCGCCATGTCGTCACCGCCGTCCTCGTCGCGCACGACGGCGCGCGGTGGCTCCCGGAGGCGCTGAAGGCGCTGCTGACGCAGTCGCGCCCGGTGCAGCGCCTCGTGACCGTCGACACCGGAAGCGCCGACCGCGGCCCCGCCGTCCTCGCGGAGGTCGTCGGGGAGGACGCGGTCCTCACGCTGCCCCGCACCACCGGCTACGGCGAGGCCATCGCCGAGGCGCTGCGGCAGGACGCCGCGACCGCGCCCGTCCCGGAGGACGAGTCCGCCCCCGCCCACCACGCCGACCAGGCCCAGGGGGCCCGCAAGCCCCGCACCGAGTGGATCTGGCTGCTGCACGACGACTGCGCGCCCGACCGCGAGGCGCTCGACCGGCTGCTGCGGACGGCCGACGCCGACCCCAACGTGGCGGTGCTCGGCCCCAAGGTCCGCGACTGGGACGACCGGCGCGTCCTGCGCGAGCTCGGCGTCACCGTCGACGCCGCCGGGCGCCGCCACACCGGCCTTGACCGGCGCGAGTTCGACCAGGGCCAGCACGACGGCGTCCGGGACGTCCTGTCGGTCGGCAGCGCGGGGATGCTGGTCCGCCGCGACGTGTGGGAGAGGCTGGGCGGCTTCGACGTCGAGTACGGCATCTTCCGCGACGACCTGGACTTCTGCTGGCGGGTCCACGCCGCCGGGTACCGGGTGGTCACCGCGAGCGACGCCGTCGTCTACCACGCGGAGGCGTCCCGCCGCGGGCTCCGCGGCATCGGCATGACCGCCGAGCACCCCGCCCGCCGCGACCGGCGCAACGCGCTGCTCACGCTGCTCGCGAACCAGCCGCTCGGGGCGATGGCGCGGACCCTCGTCCGCAACGTGTGGGCGTCGCTCGCGCACGCCCTCGTCCTGGTGGCGACCAAACGGCCGGGCATGGCGCGCGAGGAGCTGCGCGCCCTCGGCGACGTGCTGCGCTCGCCCGGGCGGCTCCGGCGGGCGCGGGCCGCCCGCGCCGAGGGCCGCACGCGGGCGCGGCGCAGCGTCCGGCGGTTCCTGACGCGCTGGGTCGTGCTGCGCCGGGCCGGCGAGGCGGTCTCGGAGTACTTCGCCGCCCACGAGCGCGAACGCGAGGACAGGGACGACGACCTCACGGCCGACGAGCCCGGCCCGATCCGCCGCTTCCTCGCCCGTCCCGGCGTGCTGCTCGCGCTCGGCCTGACCGCCGTCGCGGCCGCCGCCGAACGCTCCCTGCCGACCGCCGCCGGGCGGCTCGGCGGCGGCGCGCTCGTCCCCGCGTGGGGCGGCGCGAGCGACCTGTGGGCGCAGTACCTGTCCGGGTGGCATCCGGTCGGGCTCGGCACCGACGCGGGCAGCCCCCCGTACGTCGGGGTCCTCGCCGTGCTGTCCACCGCCGCGTTCGGCAAGCCCTGGCTGGCCGTGTCGTTCCTGCTGCTCGGCAGCGTCCCGCTGGCCGGGCTCGCCGCCTACCGCGCGTCGCGGCTGCTGGTGGTGGAGGCGCCGCGGACGGGACGGCGCGCCCGCGCGTCCGGCCGCCGCGTCCCGGTGTCGGCCGTCCGCGCCTGGTTCGCCGCCGTGTACGCGCTGCTTCCCGCCGCGACCGGCGCCGTCGCGGGCGGGCGGATCGGGACCTGCGCCGTCCTCGTCCTGCTGCCGCTGATCGCCGTGCACGCGGCCCGCTTCTACGGCTTCCCCCGGTCGCGGGCCGCCGGGCTGGACGCCCGGACGCGCCGCAAGCGCGCGGGCAGGGCCGCCTGGGCGGTCGCGCTCCTGCTCGCCGTCGCGATGTCCTTCGTCCCGCTGATCTGGCCGACCGCCCTGCTGGCCGCCGGGATGGTCTGGGCGCTGCTGGACCGGCCGGGGCGCCAGGGCCGCCGCGGCCTGGCCATCGCGCTCGGCGTCCCGCCGCTGCTGACGCTGCCGTGGACGGCGGGCCTGCTGCTCCACCCGTCCCGCTTCCTGACGGAGGCGGGCCTGCACCGGCGGTTCGCCCCCGCCGCCCCGGCCGACCTGCTGGCGCTCGACCCGGGCGGGCCGGGCACACCCGCGCGGTGGGCGCTCGCCGGGCTGCTCGCGGTCGCCGTCTGCGCGCTGCCGCTCCGCGGCCGCCGGGGCCATGTGCTCGCCGGCTGGCTGCTGGCGGTCTTCGGGCTGCTCGTCGCGGTGCTGAGCAGCGCCGCCACCGTCACCAAGGGGGCGGACGAGGCGCCGGTGTGGCCCGGTCTGGCGCTGCTGTTCGCGGGCGCCGGGGTGCTGCTCGCCGCCACCGCCGCCGTCCAGCGCGCCACCGAGGTCCTCGCCGGCAGCCACCTGATCTACAAGGCGGGCGGGGCGGCGGTGCTGGTCGCCGCGCTCACGGCCCCCGTTCTCGCGGCCGCGTTCTGGGTGGCGGGCGGCGCGGGCGGCCCGCTCGGGAGGGTCGACCCCGACACGGTCCCCCAGTTCGTCCAGGGCACCGGCGGAGTCAGGACCCTCGTCCTGCACCGGGAACCCACCGGACGGGTCTCCTACACGGTGCTCAGGGGCACGCGGCCCCATCTGGGGGAAGCGGAGGTCACCGTGAAGGGCCGAGCCGACGACCGCATGGACGACCTCGTCGCCGGTCTGGCCGCAGGCCGGGAGGGCGACGACGGGCCCGCGCTGACCCGGATGGGCGTCCAGTACCTGCTGGTGCCGCACCCCGCGCAGGATCCGCTCACCAAGGTTCTGGACGCGTCGCCCGAACTGACGCGCCTCAGCCGCACCGGCACGTTCGCCGTGTGGCGGCTCCAGGCGACGTCTGCGCGAATGATGCTTCTGCAAGGCTCGACCGTCACGCCTCTGCCTGCCGGACGTGTCAACGCCCGCGTGCGAATCCCGCCGGGCACTGGCCCGCGCACGCTTCTCCTGGCCGAGCCAGCCGACGGTGGGTGGCGGGCCGCGCTGAACGGCCACGACCTCAAGGCACGGACGGTGGACGGCTGGGCGCAGGGATACGTCATCCCCACCACGGGAGGCGAGTTCGAACTGGCCCGTTCGATGACGACGCGGCACATCTGGGTCGTCATCCAGGGGGTCGCCGTCCTGCTGGTGGCCGTCCTGGCGCTGCCGGGCGCGCAGACCGACACGCTGACACTCGCCGGTGAACGGGAACGCCGCCGCGGACGGCGCGGACGGCGCCGCGCGCCCCGAGCCCGCGTCCAGCGCGCACTGCCGCCCGCCGCGACCGCGGAGCCGCCGGAGTCCTCCGCGGCACTGGAGCACGCGCGGGAGACCGGCACGGGCGAGCCCAGCCCGGAGGAGGTGTCCTGATGGACAAGGTCCTGCGGCTTCTCGGCATGCGCTACGCCACCGCCGCCCTCATGCTCGTCGCCGTCGCCGCCCTCTACGGCGCCGCGACGTTCTCCCGTCCGGGCGAGGCGTCCGAGAAGGGCCGCGACGCGGCGGTCACGCACGCCGTGGCCGTCTGCCCCGGACACGAGGGCGGCCGCCTCGCCGTCCAGTCCCTCGCCCGGAAGGACGGCGGCGGCCGCGTCGACCTCACCCCGACGAAGGGCGGATCTCCGCTCGGGTCCATGACGTCGCCCGGCCAGGGCTGGAGCAAGGACGCCGAGCCGGGCGAGGACTCCTACACCCTGCGCGCCACCGGGCCCATCGCCGGCGGGCTGGAGGCGGAGCAGACCACCTACGAGGACGGCGGCGACGACCGCGGCCTCGCCGGCGTCCGCTGCGCCGCTCCCGGCACCGACCTGTGGTTCATGGGCCCCGGGCCGGTCGCCGCCGACCGGCTCGACCTCTACCTGACCAACGTCGACGCGCAGCCCGCGTCCGTCGACATCTCCGCCCTGTCCGGCGAGGGCCCCCTCGACACCACCGAGGGGCGCGGCACGCCCGTCGAGCCCTACACCACCCGCGTCGTGAAGATCGGCGGGTCGCCCGAAGGGCTCGGCGACATCGTGAAGACCGCCGCCGACCTCGCCCTGCGCGTGCACACCACCAGCGGCCGCGTCGCCGCGTCCCTGCGCGTCCGGATCGGGAAGAAGAAGGGCGTCGAGTGGCTGCCGCGGTCCGCCGCGCCCGCGGCCTCCGCCCTCGTCCCCGGCGTGCCGGGCGGCTCCGGCGGGCGCCGGCTGCTGGTCGCGGTCCCCGGCGAGGCCGACGCCCGGATCAGGGTCCAGGTGATCACCTCGGCCGGCGCGTTCGCCCCGCAGGGCCAGGACGTCCTGGACGCCCCCGGCAAGACCGTGACCTCCGTCCCCCTCGACGGCGCCCTGTCCGGCAGGGCCGCCGCCGTCCGGCTCGTCGCCGACCGCCCGATCCTGGCGGGGTTCGCCGCCGACCGCGGCGCGGACGTCGCCTACGGCACCGCCACGCCGCCGCTCGGCGCGTCGGCGCCCGGCGTCGTCGCCGACAACCGCTTCGACTCGTCCCTCTCCCTGACCGCCCCGTCCGGCGCGGCGAGCGTCCAGGTCACGACCATGAACGGGCAGGGCGCGGGCTCTCCCCGGCAGGTCGAGATCCCCGCGGGGCGGACGGTGGAGACCGGGCTCGCCGCCCCCGGCGGCGGCGCGGACGCCTCCTTCGGCGTCGTGATCACGCCGAGGCCCGGGTCCGCCCCCGTCTACGCGTCCCGCATGCTCGCCACCGGCAAGGGCGGCGACCACCTGTTCACCGTGCTGCCGATCGTCCCGGCGCCCACGGCCCTGCGCCTCCCGGCCACCGCCGACTCCCAGACCGCCCTGACCCCGAACTGATCCCCGACGCTAGGGCCTGTCCCGAAGTGGGCCGGGACTGTGAAACACAGCTAGTCGTCGGGAGTGTCGTAGCTGGGGTCGACGGACTCGGGGGAGAGGCCGAGCAGGTCGGCGACCTCCTCGACGAGCAGGTCGCGGATCATCTGGGAGAGTTCGGCCTCACCGGCGGCGCGGGCCTCGACGGGGCGGCGGTAGACGACGATGCGCACCGGCAGGTCGCCGCTTCCGGGGAGGGTCTGGCCGAGCAGGACGGGCCCGTCGAACAGCGGATCGGCCCCCGGCACCTCCTCGACCGCGAACTCCACCCGGGCCAGTTCGCGGCCCCAGCGCGCGCCCAGCCGCCGGACCTCGTCGTCGACGAGGTCGGCGAACCGTTCCGAGCGGGTACGTGAGATGGGCGCCTGCGGGGGCGTCAGAGGACCACGGAGGCCACGACCGTGCCGATCGCGGCGCCGTACGCCTGCCACACGGGATCGCACGCCCCAAGCGTACCTCCGCTCGCGTGGCGGCCCTCACGCACGGCCCGATCCTGCACGCTCCGCGAAGGAGGTCCTCACGGATTGTAGTTGTTACCAAGGAAATCGCCCGGTAACGGCGACACGTGCGCCGGGGTGGTGGCGGAGCCGGGTGGGGGGAGGTACGGTCAGCCATCGTGAGCCCCGTCCGCACTTGCTCCCGCACCGCCTGCAAGGCGCCCGCAGTGTTCACGCTCACGTACGTCTACCGCGACTCCACCGCGGTCCTGGGGCCGCTCGCAACGTACGCCGAGCCGCACTGCTACGACCTGTGCGCCGAGCATTCCGAACGGCTCACCGCCCCCATGGGGTGGGAGCTGGTGCGGCTCCCCGTCGAGGAGGAGTCCGAGCCCAGCGCCGACGACCTGGAGGCCCTCGCCGACGCGGTCCGCGAGGCCGCGAGGCCCGCTCCCGGGCCCGGCCACGAGCCGGTCGGCCAGGGCACCGAGGTCGGCCGCCGCGGCCACCTGCGCGTGCTCCGCTCCGAACCCGCCGGGACGCAGCCCGGCCAGGAGTGACGGCGGGGCCCGCCCCGACCCGGTCCTCCCGGCCCCGATCCCCGGTCCGACGCCGCGGCGGGTCGCGCCCGCCCTTCCCGGTAGGCTCGTGAGCCTGCCGTTTTCCGCGCACGGTTCTTCGGACAGGGAGCAGGAGTGGGCGACCTCGCCAAGATCTTCAAGGCGTACGACATCCGCGGCGTGGTGCCGGACGAGCTCGACCCCGCGACCGCCGAGGCGGCCGGCGCGGCGTTCGTCCGCGTCACCGGGGCCGACGCGATCGTCACCGCCCACGACATGCGGGAGTCGTCGGTTCCGCTCGCCGAGGCCTTCGCGCGCGGCGCCACGTCCCAGGGCGCGGACGTCATCGAGGCGGGGCTCGGCTCCACGGACATGCTCTACTACGCCAGCGGCAGCCTCGACCTGCCCGGCGCCATGTTCACCGCCAGCCACAACCCGGCCCGGTACAACGGGCTGAAGCTGTGCCGCGCCGGCGCCCGGCCCGTCGGCCGCGACACCGGCCTCGGCGAGATCCGCGAAATGATCGAGAACGGCGTCCCCGCCTACGACGGCGAACCGGGCACGGTGACGCGGCGCGACATCCTCAAGGGCTACGCCGACCACCTCAAGACGCTGGTCGACCTGTCGTCCATCCGCCCGCTCAAGGTCGTCGTGGACGCGGGCAACGGCATGGGCGGCCACACCGTCCCGTCGGTGTTCGAGGGCCTGCCGATCGACCTGGTCCCGATGTACTTCGAGCTGGACGGCACCTTCCCCAACCACGAGGCCAACCCGATCGAGCCGGAGAACCTGCGCGACCTCCAGGCCAAGGTCCGCGAGACCGGCGCCGACATCGGCCTCGCCTTCGACGGCGACGCCGACCGCTGCTTCGTGGTGGACGAACGCGGCGAGATCGTCTCCCCGTCGGCGATCACGGCGCTGGTGGCGACCCGGGAGCTGGCCAAGCACCCGGGCTCCTCGATCGTGCACAACCTGATCACCTCCAAGGCCGTGCCGGAGATCATCGCCGAGTACGGCGGGACGCCGGTCCGGACGCGGGTCGGGCACTCGTTCATCAAGCAGACGATGGCCGAGACCGGCGCGGTGTTCGGCGGCGAGCACTCGGCGCACTTCTACTTCCGCGACTTCTGGTTCGCCGACTCCGGCATGCTGGCGGCGATGCACGTCCTCGCCGCCCTCGGGCAGCAGGACGGGCCGCTGTCGGACCTGCTCGGCGAGTACACCCGCTACGCCGCGTCGGGTGAGATCAACAGCGAGGTCGACGACCAGGCCGCGGCCGCCGCGAAGGTCAGGGACGCCTTCGCCGCGCGGCCGGGCGTCGAGGTCGACGAGCTGGACGGGCTGACCGTCCGCGACGACGCCGCGGGGTGGTGGTTCAACCTGCGGCCGTCCAACACCGAACCGCTGCTGCGCCTGAACGCCGAGGCCGGCGACGAGGACACCATGGCGGCGATCCGCGACGAGGTCCTGGCCCTGGTCAGAGAGAAGTGACCGGGCCGGGAAAAGTGACTGCAAGGGAGAAGTGACGCTGCCATGACGATGAAGCTGGACTCCTGGCTCCTGGAGATCCTGGCCTGCCCCAACTGCGGCGGCGACCTGCGCGCCGACCAGGAGGCCGACGAGCTCGTGTGCACCGGCTCCTGCGGCTACGCCTACCCGGTGCGCGACGACATCCCGGTCCTCCTGGTGGACGAGGCCAGGACCCCCGCCCCGTGAGCGTCTCCCTCGACCCCTCGCGGCTGGAGAGCGCGGAGGCGGCCGAGGCGGCGGATCCCGGCGGGATGCTCCGGCAGGTCGCCTCGTCGGCGGCCCAGGTGCGCGAGTCGCGGCGGGCGGCGGCGGAGGCCGGCGTCGCCGGCCTGGCCGAGGACGGCCGGCCCCGCGCGGTCGTGGTCGTCGGCACCGGCTCCGGCGCGGTGCCCGGCGACGTGCTCGCGGCGGTGTGCGGCACGGGCTGCGCCGTCCCGATCTCGACGGTGCGCGGTCCCCGGCTCCCCGGCTGGGCGGGCGCGGCCGACCTGGTCGTCGCGGTCTCGTCCTCGGGAGCCGCCGAGGAGACGCTGGAGGTCGCCGCGGAGGCCGCCCGGCGCGGCTGCCGCCTGCTGGCCGTCGGCGGGGAGGACTCGCCGCTGGCGGACCTCGCCGGCAGGAGCCGGGGCGTCTTCGTCCCCGTCCGGTCCGCCGGGCGGCCGCGCTCCACGCTGTGGGGCCTGACGATCCCGCTCGTCCTGGCCGCGCGGGCGCTGCGGCTGGCGGACGTCCCCGACGCCGTGCTGGAGTCCACGGCGGTGCTGCTGGAGGACGTCGCGCACCGGTGCCGCCCGTCCAGCGAGCCGTTCGTCAACCCGGCCAAGCGCCTCGCGCTCGACCTGGCGGGCGACGTGCCGCTGGTGTGGGGCGCCTCCGACCCGTCCGTCGCGGCGGCGTACCGGATGTGCTGCCAGCTCAACGAGAACGCCAAGTACCCGGCGGTGTTCGGGGAGCTTCCGGAGGCCGGCCGCAACCAGGTCGCGGTGTTCGACGGGTTCTTCGCGCGGGCCGGCTCCCCGGCCGACCCGGACGACTTCTTCCGCGACCGGCTGGACGAGCCGGAGCACGGCCTGCACCTGGTCCTCCTGCGGGACGCGGGGGAGCATCCGCGGGTGCGGAGGCGGGCCGAGGCGTCCGCCGCGCTGGCCCGCGACAGGGGCGTGGCGGTCACCGAGATGCGGGCGGAGGGCGACCATCCGCTGGAGAGAGTCGCGTCGCTGATCGCGTTGGTCGACTATGTCACGGTTTACTTGGCTATCGCGCTCGGCGTGGACCCTGCGTCCGAGCCTGCCGTTCAAGAGCTCAGAGCGAGGATTGCGTAAATGAGTGCTGAGGGTGGAACGAAGGCCATCGTCGCCGCGTTGGCCGCCAACCTCGGGATCGCGGCGTCGAAGGCCGTCGCGTTCGCGTTCACCGGTTCGTCGTCGATGCTGGCGGAGTCGATCCACTCGGTGGCCGACTCCGGGAACCAGGGGCTGCTGCTGCTCGGCCGCAAGCGGTCCGAACGGGACCGGACCCCCCAGCACCCCTTCGGGTACGGGCGCGAACGCTACTTCTACGCGTTCGTGGTCGCGGTCGTCCTGTTCACCGTAGGTGCGGCGTTCTCGCTCTACGAGGGCTACCACAAGATCTCCCACCCGGAGGAGGTCAAGTCCCCGATCTGGGCGTTCGCGGTACTGATCATCGCGATCGGCCTGGAGTCGTTCTCGTTCCGCACGGCGATCAAGGAGTCGAACGAGGTCCGCGGCGAGCAGTCGTGGTGGGCGTTCATCCGGCGCGCGAAGGCCCCCGAACTCCCGGTGGTGCTGCTGGAGGACCTCGCCGCCCTCGTCGGCCTGTTCCTCGCCCTGTTCGGCGTCTCCATGGCGGTGGCCACCGGCGACGGCGTCTGGGACGGCGTCGGCACCGTGGCGATCGGCCTGCTGCTCGGCGTGGTCGCGACGATCCTGGCGATCGAGACCAAGAGCCTGCTGATCGGCGAGGGCGTCGACCCGCAGACCGAGCGGCGGATCATCGAGGCGCTGGAGTCGGTGGACGAGGTCGACCACCTCATCCACATCAGGACCGAGTACATGGGCCCGGACGAGCTGCTCATCGCCGCGAAGATCGCCGTCAACCACGACGACACCGCCGCCGACGTGGCCCGCGGGATCGACGCGGCGGAGGCGAGGGTCCGGGCGCAGATCCCGGAGGCGAAGCTCATCTACCTGGAGCCGGCGCTCGACGAGGCCTCCCGCGCGCACGCCGTGGAGGCGCAGCCAGAGACGCCCGCGTCCTCCTGACCGGGACGCTCCGCGCGGTCCGTCCAACGCGCCGCGCGGGCACGGGACCCCTCGCCGGGCGGCCGCCGCAGGCGCCGGCCGAACCCCAGCCCAGGCGAGACCGGCGAGTGCCTCCGAGGAGGCGAGCCGCGGCCGTCCGGCGAGGTGCTTTCCCATGCCTCCCCGCCCGGACCCCTGAAACCGGGCGGTTCTGGTGTGACCGCGGCGGCCCCGCCGAACCCCCTACGTCGGCGATGGCCACCGTCGCGGTCACGATTAAGACACTACGTTCGCGGCGCTCGTCCGCACGTCCCCCTCAAGGAGGGATCGCGGCTGGTACTCCAGGCGGATCCCCGCGATCCGCATACACCCGCACGGTGAGGCCACCGCCCGCCTCAGCGGTCAGTATTGAGGGGTGACCACCGATGACAAGGCCCGGACCGGACCCGGCCCCGCGGGGTTCGGCCCAGCCGTCGCGCACCACGCGTGGCGGCTGTCCGGCCGGATCGTGGCGGGGGTCGGGCAACTGCTGCTGTGGATCCTCACCGGCATCGGCACGCTCCTGCGGCCGCTGGCGACCAGGCTCGGCGCCCGGCTGAACGGCGGCGCGGGGCGCGGCCCCGGGGCCGGGCCCGGGCAGACGGCGCCGCTGCCCCGCTGGATCAACACGTGGCGGGAGGTCGTCGGAGCCTGGTACTTCGCGCCGCTCACCGGACTCGCCCTGACGATCGCGGCGCTGGCGGAGCTGGCGCCGCGCGTCGACTCCCCGGTCAGCCTGGCGGGCGGGTTCGCGGTCGCGGCGACGTTCCCGCTGGTGTGGCGCCGGGAGAACCTGCGCGCCGTCGCGGCGGTCGTGCTCAGCGCGGTCGCGGCCGGCCTGCTCACCGGGCAGATCCTGCTGGTCACGACCAGCTTCTCGGCCCTCTACACGCTGTACGCGCTGGGACGGCGGCTGCCCCGCCAGTCCACCGGCGTCCTCGCGGTCGGCAGCGTCGCCGCCCTCGGGGTCGTCTACCTCGCGACGGGCACGCTCGACGACATCCCCTGGCCGGCGCCGATCGTCGCGGTCCTCGCCGCCATCGGGCTCGGGGACGCGCGGCGCGTCGTGGAGTCCGCCGGCCGGACGGAGGCCGAGGCCGCCGAGCGCACCAACGAGACCCTCACCCGGCTCACCGCCGTCCAGCGGGAGCAGGCCGTCATGCGCGAGCGGGCCCGCATCGCGCGGGAGCTGCACGACGTCGTCGCGCACTCCGTCTCCATGATCGCCGTCCAGGCGGAGACGGCCCCGTACACGATGGACAGCCTCTCGCCCGAGGCCCGCGCCGGCTACACCGAGATCGCCAAGACGGCGCGGGAGGCGCTGGTGGAGATGCGGCGGCTGCTCAGCGTGCTGCGCGCCGACGCCACGCCCGAACCGGAGGCGGCGAACTCCCCGCAGCCGCGCCTGGACCGGCTACCCGACCTGATCGAGCAGCACCGCGGCGCCGGCGGCCATGTCGACCTCAACGTGCACGGCGACCCGCGCGCCCTGTCCACCACGGTGGAGCTGTCGGCGTACCGGATCGTCCAGGAGGCGCTGACCAACGCGCGGCGGCACGCGCCCGGCGCCGGCGTCCGCGTCGACCTGACGTTCCTGCCCGACCGGCTCGCGGTCCGCGTCCAGGACGGCGGCGCCTCCGCGGCCACCCAGGTCCTGAACCCCCGCGATCCCGGCGCGCGTACAGGTGGACCGAGCTCCGCGGGCCCGGCCCCGGCGGACGACGGCCGCACCCGCCTGGAGACGTCCGGATCGGGTGGCGGACACGGCCTCGTGGGGATGCGGGAACGTGCGACCATGCTGGGCGGGCGGTTCTCCGCCGGCCCGGCCACCCAGGGCGGGTTCCTGGTGGAGGCCGAGCTTCCGGTGACGAGTGAGGGGAATTCCATCCGTGGACACGGTTCGCAGGCGCCGCCCGGCCGCCCCTGACCCTGTCGTCCCCCCGCCCCCGGGGCGGGCGCTGTGATCAACGTGATGATCGTCGATGACCAGACGATCGTGCGGGCCGGGTTCGCCGCCCTGCTCGCCGCCCAGGACGACATCACCGTGATCGGCGAGGCCGGGGACGGCCGCGAGGCCGTCGCGCTCGCCGAGCGCCGCCGCCCCGACGTCGTCGTGATGGACATCCGGATGCCCGGCATGGACGGCATCGAGGCCACCCGCCGCATCCTCGCGCTGCCCGGCTCGGAGGAGGTCCGGGTGCTGGTGCTCACCACGTTCGACGTCGACGAGTACGTCTACGACGCGCTCGCCGTCGGCGCCAGCGGCTTCCTGCTGAAGGACGCGACCGCCGACGAGCTGGTCTCGGCGGTCCGGGTGGTGGCGCGCGGCGACTCCCTGCTGGCCCCGCAGGTCACGGGACGGCTCATCCGCGAGTTCACCAAGCAGCGGCGCAACCGCCCGCAGGCGCCGTCGGAGCTGTCGACGCTGACCGCCCGCGAGACCGAGGTGCTCGTCCTGATCGCGGGCGGGCTGTCCAACGGCGAGATCGCGCAGCGCCTCTTCGTCAGCGAGCACACGGTGAAGACGCACGTGGCGCGCGTCTTCACCAAACTGGGCCTCCGCGACCGCGCCCAAGCGGTCATGCTCGCCTACGAATCCGGCGTAGTAGTCCCCGGAGAAAGCGCGAGCTGAGACGCCCTCATGGGCGCCTGCGGAGGAGGCGCAGGGCCTTTTCCTTCTCGAAGTCCAGGGCTCGGGTGGGTGGGGCGGAGAGGCGGCCTATGCGTTCGCCCAGTTCGCGGACGTGGGCCTGGACCTGGGGCTCGGCCAGGACTCTCAGGCCGAAGGCCAGTTCGGCGGGGCCGATGTCGTAGCGCTTCTCCAGGGCCAGGGCCAGCGCGACCGCGCGCAGTTCGGCCTCCCCGAAACGGCGGTGGCCGCCTCCGGGCCTGGCGAGGGCGGTCTCGCGGGTGACGGGCAGGAGCCCGAGGGCCTCGCGGTAGCGGAGCATCCGGGGCGAGGTGCCGAGCCGCCGGGCGGCCTCCGTGATACGCATGGCGCCAATTCTGACAAATCAGTGTCAGGAAGTCCTCTTCGACCGTGCTTCGGGGTGCTCGCCGCCCGTAGACTCGCCCCCGTTGACGCGGCCGTGCACTCGCCCGTCACGACCTCGCGTACCCGACGGCGCGCACATGACCAAGGGAGCAACGAAAGCATGGACTACAAGGTCGCCGACCTGTCGCTGGCCGACTTCGGGCGCCGGGAGATCCGGCTCGCCGAGCACGAGATGCCGGGCCTGATGGCGGTGCGCGAGGAGTACTCCGCCGCCAAGCCGCTGCGCGGCGCCAAGATCATGGGCTCGCTGCACATGACGATCCAGACGGCCGTGCTGATCGAGACGCTGGTCGAGCTCGGCGCCGACGTCCGCTGGGTCTCCTGCAACATCTTCTCCACCCAGGACCACGCGGCCGCCGCGGTCGTCGTCGGCAAGGAGGGCACCGTCGACGCCCCGCAGGGCGTCCCGGTGTTCGCGTGGAAGGGCGAGACGCTCGAAGAGTACTGGTGGTGCACCGACCAGGCCCTGCAGTGGCCGGACGGCACCGGCCCCAACATGATCCTGGACGACGGCGGCGACGCGACGCTCCTCGTCCACAAGGGCGCCGAGTACGAGAAGGCGGGCGCCGTGCCGACCGCCACCGAGGACGACCCCGAGGAGTGGGGCATCATCCTCGACACGCTGCGCCGCACGATCGCCGAGAAGCCCGGCCGCTGGACCGAGGCCGCCGCCGCCATCAAGGGCGTCACCGAGGAGACCACCACCGGCGTCCACCGCCTCTACGAGATGGCGAAGGCCGGCACCCTCGCCTTCCCGGCGATCAACGTCAACGACTCGGTCACCAAGTCGAAGTTCGACAACAAGTACGGCTGCCGCCACTCGGTCATCGACGGCCTCAACCGCGCCACCGACGTGCTGATCGGCGGCAAGGTCGCCGTCGTCTGCGGCTACGGCGACGTCGGCAAGGGCTGCGCCGACGCGCTGCGCGGCCAGGGCGCCCGCGTCATCGTCACCGAGATCGACCCGATCTGCGCGCTGCAGGCCGCGATGGACGGCTTCCAGGTCACCACCCTGGACGACGTGGTCGAGATCGCCGACATCTTCGTCACCACCACCGGCAACTTCAACATCATCACGGCCGAGCACATGGGCCGGATGAAGCACCAGGCGATCGTGTCCAACATCGGGCACTTCGACAACGAGATCGACATGGCCGGGCTCGCCAGGACCCCGGGCATCGAGAAGATCGAGATCAAGCCGCAGGTGCACGAGTGGCGCTTCTCCGACGGCCACTCCATCATCGTCCTCGCCGAGGGCCGCCTGATGAACCTCGGCTGCGCCACCGGCCACCCGTCCTTCGTGATGTCCAACTCCTTCACGAACCAGGTCATCGCGCAGATCGAGCTGTTCACCAAGACCGACGAGTACCCGATCGGCGTCTACGTCCTGCCCAAGCACCTGGACGAGAAGGTCGCCCGCCTCCACCTCGACGCCCTCGGCGTCAAGCTCACCGAGCTCACCAAGGAGCAGGCAAGCTACATCGGCGTCCACGTGGAAGGCCCCTACAAGCCCGACCACTACCGGTACTGAGTTTTCTGCTTTTCTCTCCTTCTTCGGGCCTGGCGGCCCTCCATCGTCGATAAAAGCGGGCGATCGCTGGCATCGCTTCGGCTCGCCTTGCGGCTCGCTGCGCGATCAGGTTCTTGCTTCGCTCGAATCTGCCTTCGGACGCGATCGCAGCCATTGAGGTTGTTGCGGGGTGGCGGTGGTGGCTGAGGTCGCTGCGACACGGCGATCGCTGGCACCGGCTGGAGAGTGGGCGTGTTTTAGGGCTGCCGGACGGGGGTTCTTCCCGTCCGGCAGCTACTTCGTGAGGGTGTGTTGATGAGCGATATCGCGGATCGGTCGTTGGCGTTCGAGGGCGTCAAGCGGATCGAGTGGGCGGATCGGAGCATGCCGGTGCTGCGGCAGATCCGGGAGCGGTTCGCCGCCGAGCGGCCGCTGGACGGGTTGAGGGTCGCGGCGTGCATGCACATCACGACCGAGACCGCCGGGCTCATCCGCACCCTCCAGGCGGGCGGTGCCAGCGTGGCGCTGGCGGCGTCCAATCCGCTGTCGACGCAGGACGACACCGCCGCGGCGCTCGTGGAGGAGTACGGGGCCGAGGTGTTCGCGCGGGCGGGCACCGACCGCGAGGGGTACTACGCGCACATCCACCAGGCGCTGGAGACCGAGCCCGACTTCGTCCTGGACGACGGGTGCGACCTGGTCAACACCCTGCACACCGACCGGACGGATCTGCTCGGCACCGTGAAGGCGGGGTGCGAGCAGACGACGACGGGCGTCATCCGGCTCCACCAGATGGCCCGCGAGGGCGCGCTGAAGTTCCCCGTGGTCGCGGTGAACGACACCGACACCAAGCACATGTTCGACAACCGGTACGGGACGGGCCAGTCGACGCTCGACGGGATCGTGCGTGCGACCAACACGCTCCTCGCAGGCAAGACCGTGGTCGTCGCCGGTTTCGGCTACTGCGGGCGCGGGCTCGCCGAGCGCGCGCGGGGCCTCGGCGCGCGCGTCGTCGTCACGGAGATCGACCCGGTGAAGGCGCTGGACGCGACCATGCAGGGTTTCGCCGTCCAGCCCATGGCCCGGGCGGCCGTGGAGGGCGACGTCTTCATCACGGTCACCGGGAACCGCGACGTCGTGAACGCCGACCATCTCGCCGTGATGAAGGACGGGGCCATCCTCGCGAACTCCGGGCACTTCGACGTCGAGATCGACGTGCGGGCCCTCAGCGACATGGCCGTGGAGGTGCACCACGGGATCCGGCCGCAGACCGACGAGTACGTGCTGGCCGACGGGCGGCGCCTGGTCCTGCTCGCGGAGGGCCGTCTGGTCAATCTCGCCGCCGCCGAGGGGCATCCGGCGGCCGTGATGGACATGTCGTTCGCCGACCAGGCCCTCACGTGCGCGTGGCTCGCCACGTCCCACGCGTCGCTGTCCCCGGCCGTCCACGACGTGCCCAAGGAGATCGACACGGAGGTCGCGCGGCTCAAGCTGGCCTCGATGTCGGTCTCCATCGACCTGCTGACCCCGGACCAGGAGGACTACCTGCACTCCTGGCGCATCGGGTCGTGACGCGTGCCCGCCGGGACGTACCTGCACCTCGACGAGGGGCTTGAGGAGCGCTTCCAGTGCGCGCCCGGGCCCGCCGGGTGGCGGTACACCTCCACGCGCTCCGACGGCGTCCGCGTCGACCTCGTCGTGGACGCGCGCTGGCGCCAGATACGCGTCGAGATCGTCACGCCCGGCTGGTGGGTGCGCGGCGGCGTGACCGGCCGCGGGCTGGCGTGGGTGCGCGCCGCCGGTGAGACGGGCACCGAGCACAGCGAGCGGGCGTCGGGCTTCCTGCACGACTCGCCGGGGTTCCTGATCGCGGTCGCCCGTTCCCTGGAGCTGGACGAGGGCGCGCAGACCGACGTCCGCCTCGTCCGGTTGAGCGGGACGTCGCTGTCGGCGCTGACGGCCCTGTGGCGCTGGCGGCTGGCCGGGACGTCCGTCCACGAGACCGACACCGTGCCGCTGCCCGTCTCGGAGTACGAGGTCACCGACCTGTCCACGGGCGAGGTCGAGCCGGTGCACCTCGCCGGGGACGTCGTGCTCGCCGCGCCCGGGATCGAGCTCACCGCCCTGGAGTCCCCGCCGAACCTGCCCTGACCTGGCGTGCGGTATCTTCACGTACTCGTCCGGCAAGATCAGGTATGGGGGGTTGTGGCGTGTACGGGCAGGTTCCGGAGGGGCAGGGCCAGGCGCAGGGGCACGGCCAGGGGCGGCCGCCGATGCCCGGCCCGCCGATGCCGGGTCCGCGGATGGGCGGTCCGCCGATGAGCGGACCGTTCCCGCCCGCCGGGCCGCCGGGTCCGCCGCCGGTGAAGCGTCCCTCGCCGATCGTGTGGGTGGCCGTGGCGGTCGCCGGTGTGGTCGCGCTGGCGGGCGTGGCCTTCCTGGCGCTCCACGGGACGGGCGCGCCGACCGGGCCCGTGAAGGCCGACCAGTGCGTGGACACCGGGTTCGGGGCGGACGACGGCAAGAGGATTCCGCCGAGCCTCCGGGTGAGCTGCGACGACGCCAAGGCGAAGGCCAAGGTGGTGAAGGTCGTCGGCAAGAAGGAGGCGTCGGCCTTCCAGTTCGGCTCGCGCGCCGAGCCCGACTGCCCGAGCGGCACGGACGGCTTCACCAACGTTCGCGAGAAGAAGGAAGACAAGACCTACTACGAGGCGTGCGTGCGCAACCTCAAGGGCGCCCACCCGGGCGACCCCGGGGCGGGCGGGGCGTTCCTCTCGGCGGGCGACTGCGTGAGCAGCGGCTCCATCGGCTTCGGCAAGGAGCAGCCGTGCTCCAAGACGGACTGGTACGGCAAGGTGATCGCTCGCGTGAACGCGGAGAACGCGTGCCCGGCCAAGACGCTGGAGACCATGAAGCTGCGGTCCTTCGGCGGCGGGAACGCCGCCAACCCGGTGCTGTGCCTGGGCCCGGGCGGCGGCGTGCTGTCCCCCGGGGACTGCATCGAGGACCCCTCGTTCAACATCGGTGACCTGGGCAAGGCCCAGTGCGGGTCCAGCGACGCCATAGCGAAGGTCGTCGGCAGGGTGGCGACGACGAAGGAGTGCCCGGCCGAGGCCACCGACTACATGACCAGCGAGGGCGCCTTCCGCCCGGTGCTGTGCCTGAAGAAGCTGCGCCCGACGCTGACCGAGAAGCTGCGCTCGCTTCCGGGCTAGGGCGTTTGTCAGTAGCCCGGATGCGGACCCCGCGGCGGCGGACCCCCGCCGGGCCCCGCCGGATACGGCGCGGGCGGCCGCGGCGCGTTCAGCACGTTCTGGTACGGCCCGGCGCCGTAGTCATTCGGCGGGAGGAACTGCGGCTGCCCGGGCCGGGGAGCGCTGAACGGCGGCGCTGCGGGAGGCCCCTGCCGCGGCGGGCCGTACGGCGCGGGCCCCGCCGCCGCCATCGCCGGGACGGGCGCGGGCACAGGCGCGGACCCCCACGCGGGGAACCCGAGACGGCGCATCCGGCGCGCCCGGCGCTCGGCGAGCCGCAGCTCCTCGCGGTGGCGGCGCTCGGCGAGGACGGCCGACAGCAGGATCTCCGGCCGCACCCCCGCCGGCGGCGGCGGGCTCACCACCGCGACGACCTGCGAGGCGATCCGGTGCCCCAGCGAGTCGCGGACCTCCGGCAGCAGCTCCCAGAACCGCGAAAGGTACTGGCGGGCCGTCATCGCCAGCTCGTCCGAGAGCATGGACAGCTCCAGGTTCCGCGCCCACCAGGCGAGCTGCGGCGGCATCACCGCGACGGGACCCAGCAGAGCCGACGCGGGCACCCGCTCCTGGATGACGATCGTCCCGGCGAACAGGTCGCCGAGCCGCTTGCCGCGCCGGTTGCAGAACGACGTGATCAGCGCGGGCGACCCGTAGAGCACCCAGAACTCGACGAACCCGGCGAGCGCCCGCACCAGCGCCTGCCGGAACCGGACCGGGCCGCCGTCGTCGCCGACGACGCGGAGCCCGAGGGCCATCTTGCCCAGCGTCCGCCCCCGCGACAGCGTCTCGAACGCGCACGGATACCCGACGACCACCGCGACGACGGCGAGCAGCGTCAGACCCACCGTCCAGGCGTCGTCGGCCACCAGCGAGGTCATCGCCACGACGTAGACGACGATGTTCAGCAGCACCAGCTGGAAGAGCAGGTCGAGGAGGACGGCGCAGGCGCGGCTGGCCAGCCGCGCGACCCGGATGTCGAGCGCGACGGCCTCGCCGGTGACGAGATCGGCCATGTCCTGTCCTCCGATGCGGGCGGATTGACCATTGTGCCGGTTCGGCGGGCCGAGGCGTTAGTCTCGCCGGGTGGACGTCGACGCCTACGTGGCCGCGCACAACGCCGAATGGCTGCGCCTCGAACGGCTCATCAACCGCGGCCGCCGGCTGACCGGCGCGGAGGCCGACGAACTGGTCGATCTCTACCAGCGCACGGCGACGCACCTGTCGGTCGTCCGCTCCAGCTCGCCCGACCCGCAGCTCGTGGGACGCCTGTCGTCGCTCGTGGCGCGCGGCAGGGCCGCCGTGGGCGGCGCCCAGGCGCCGCTCTGGCGCGACGTCACCCGCTTCGCGACCGTGTCGTTCCCGGCGGCCGCGTACCGGATGCGCTGGTGGTGGCTCGGCAGCGCCGTCCTCGGCAACCTGCTGTCGCTCGCCCTGGCCATCTGGGTCGTGCACAGCCCCGACGTGCAGGCGACCATCGGGACCCCGGCCGAGATCCGCGAACTCGTCGAGCACGACTTCGCCAACTACTACACCGAGCACTCGGCGTCGTCGTTCGCGTTCAAGGTGTGGATCAACAACGCCTGGGTGTCGGCGACCGCGCTCATCTTCGGGATCCTGCTCGGCGTCCCGACCGTGTACGTCCTGCTGCTGAACCAGGTCAACCTCGGGATCAGCGGCGGCCTGATGTTCGCCTACGGCAAGGGCTCGGTGTTCTTCGGGCTGATCCTCCCGCACGGCCTGCTGGAGCTCACCGCCGTCTACCTCGCCTGCGCCGGGGGCCTCAAGCTCGGCTGGACGATCGTCGACCCCGGCCCGCGCCGCCGCGGCCAGGCCCTCGCCGAGGAGGGCCGCGCCGCCGTCAGCATCGCCCTCGGCCTCATCGGGGTGCTGCTCGTGTCCGGTCTCATCGAGGGCTTCGTGACCGGCTGGGTGCACATCACGTGGCTGCGCATCACCATCGGCGTCATCGCCGAGGCCGCCTTCCTCGCCTACGTGATCGTCCTAGGCCGCCGCGCCGTCCGCCAAGGCCAGACCGGCGACACCGACCTCCACCCAGATCTAGCGCCGGTGTCTGGTTGACCAGGCACCCACGGGCCCTACAGCCTTCCCGCGGCCTTCAGGGCTAGGTAGGCGTCGGCTAGGGCGGGGGCTATTTCGCCCGGTGGGGCGTCGACGACCTCTACGCCGTAACCTTTCAGTTCGGCCGTCAGACGGCGGCGTTCGGCCCTCGCGCGCTCGGCGGCCGCCGCGTCGTAGACGGACGCGAGGTCGCCGCGGGCCTCCGCCATCTCCGCGACCCGCGGGTCCGACACCGCGGCGATCATGACGAGGTGGCGGGCGGTGAGCTGCGGCAGCAGCGGCAGCAGGCCCTCCTCGATGGCGGCGGTGTTCAGCTCGGTGAGCAGCACCACGAGGCACCGCTGCCGGACGCGCGCCATCAGCGTCGACACCATCCCGGCGGCGTCGCATTCGAGCAGCTCGGGGTCCAGCGGCGCCAAGGCGTGCACCATCGCGGGCAGCAGGTCGGTGCGGGACGCCCCCTCGACACGGGCGCGGACCCGGCGGTCGTAGGCGAGCAGGTCGACGCGGTCGCCGGCGCGGGACGCCAGGGCGCCGAGCAGCAGCGCCGCGTCCATCGAGCAGTCGAGCCGCGGGACGTCGCCGACCCGGCCCGCGGACGTGCGGCCGGTGTCGAGGACGAGGTAGATGCGGCGGTCGCGTTCGGGGCGCCACGTCCGCACGACCACGTCGCCGCGCCGCGCCGTGGCGCGCCAGTCGATGGACCGGACGTCGTCGCCGTCCACGTACTCGCGCAGGGAGTCGAACTCGGTGCCCTGCCCGCGGATCAGCGCGACGTGCGCGCCCGTCAGCTCCCGCAGCCGGGCGAGCTTGGCGGGCAGGTGGCGGCGGGACGGGAACGCGGGCAGCGCCCGGACGGTCCAGGGCGCGGGCCGCGAGAGCTGCCGCGCGGCCAGCCCGAGCGGCCCCACGGAGCGGACGGCGACGGCGACGGCCTTCCGGTCGCCGCGGCGGGTCGGCGTCAGCGCCATCTCGACGCGGCGCCGCTCACCGGCGGGCACGTCCACCCGCACCATGCGGGGCGTGGCGCCCGCGCTGGGCGGCCACACGTCCCGCAGCCGGGCCTTGAGGCGCCGCCGGCCGAGGTTCTCCACGATCAGCGACACCTGGGCCGTCTCGCCGAGGCGCACGCTGGTGGCGCCGGAGCGGTGGAAACGCAGGGCCCGCACGTTCCCGGCCAGGGCGAGGTCGGCGGCGACGCCGAGCAGCAGGACGCCCCACACCGCGAAGAGCGTCCACCAGCTCGGCGCGAACAGCGGGACGACCGCGCCGAGGAGGGCCAGCAGCCCGAGACGCCCGGTCAGCGCCATCAGCGCGGGGCGGGGACGTGGGCGAGGATGCCCTCCAGCACGCCGTCGGCGGTCGCGCCCTCCAGTTCCGCCTCGGGACGCAGCTGGACGCGGTGCCGCAGCGTCGGCCTGGCCAGCGCCTTCACGTCGTCCGGCGTGACGTAGTCGCGGCCCGACAGCCACGCCCAGGCGCGGGACGTGGCCAGCAGCGCCGTCGCACCGCGCGGCGACACGCCGAGCTGGAGCGACGGGGACTGCCGGGTGGCCCTGCACAGGTCCACGACGTAGGCGGCGACCTTGGGGTCGAGGTGGACGGTCCGCACGGCGGCCTGCCCGGCGGCCAGCTCCGCCGCTCCGGCGACCGCCTTCACCTCGGACAGGTCGCGCGGGTCGAACCCGGAGGCGTGCCGCTGGAGCATGGCGATCTCCTCGTCCCGAGTGGGGACGGGCACCGTCAGCTTGACCAGGAACCGGTCGAGCTGGGCCTCGGGCAGGGGATAGGTCCCCTCGTACTCGATCGGGTTCTGCGTCGCGCACACCACGAACGGGTCGGGCAGGGGGCGCGCGGTGCCCTCCACCGAGACCTGGCGTTCCTCCATGGCCTCCAGGAGGGACGCCTGCGTCTTGGGAGGCGTCCGGTTGATCTCGTCGGCGAGCAGGAGGTTCGTGAAGACGGGCCCCTCGCGGAAGTCGAACTCCGCCGTCCGGTTGTCGTACACCAGCGAACCGGTCACGTCGCCGGGCATCAGGTCGGGGGTGAACTGGACGCGCTTGAAGTCCAGGTCGAGGGCGCGCGACAGCGTCTTGATCAGCAGGGTCTTGGCCGTGCCGGGGACGCCCTCCAGCAGCACGTGGCCGCGGCAGAGCAGCGCGATCACCAGCCCGGTCACCACGGACTCCTGGCCGACCACCGTCTTGGCGACCTCACCGCGCAGGGCGGCCAGCGCCGCGCGGGCCGTCTCGGCCTGGCGCCGGGCGTCCTCGGAGATCGTGCCCGGCCCCGCGCCGCCGGGCACGTCGTCCTTCCCGAGCTCAACAGGGGGGTTCACGACTGGCGTACCTGCCTTTCCAGGTCGTCGAGGACGTCGGTGAGGGCGATCAGCCCGGCGTCGTCCAAGGGTTCAGGACCGTACAGGGCCGCTCCGACGTACGTCTCTTCGTACGCCGTGCGGCGGGCGACCGCCGTGACGATCTCCCGCGCGGCGGAGGGGTCCTGCGCGCTGCTGCGGGGGAGTCCGAGGAGCGGCACGAGCCGTTCGCGGGCGCCGGAGCGCAGCGCGTCCGAGGCCCGGTCGCGGGCGCGTCCGGCGCGGTAGAGGCGGGAGAGGCCCTCGACGGTCTCGGCGGACCGGACGACGACGGGCAGCGCCTCCGCCACGACCGGGCCGAGGCGGCGGGCCCGCCACACCGCCACCAGCAGCACCGCGACCAGCAGCTGGAGGACGAGCAGCTTCACCCCGAAGGGCAGCAGGTCGCCGAGGGACCGCTGCCCCGCGCCGGCGCCCGCCTCGGGCAGGTCCGGGGCGAGCCAGACAGCCGAGGTGCCCGCGCCGGCCAGGTTCATGCCGAGCGCCGCGTTGCCCTCCTCGGTGAGCCGCCGGTTCGTCAGCGGCGCCGTCGAGCCGAGCACCGTCACGGTGTGCGCGCCGGTGCTGACCTGGACGAGCCTGGCGTCGCCGTAGTCGGTCCGGTAGCAGGACGTGCCGGCGCCCGCGACCTCGTAGGTCTCCGACTCGTGGAAGTCGACCGCCCCGGCCAGCGACGCCACGGGGAGGGCGCAGCCCGGTGCGGCGACCTCCTCCAGCGACGGGCCCCGCCTGCGCACCTGCGGGGCGAACGCCTCCAGCGCGAACGACGTCGGCCGGACGAGCAGCACGTCCGCGGGGACGCCGCTCAGCCGGGCGAGGTCCTCCTCGGTGAGCCGCTCCGTGCGGGTCACCACCAGGACCGTGCCCGGCCCGGCGGCGCCGACGGCGTCACCGGTCTTCCGGGCCACCGTCACCGGCGTGCCGTGCCGGCGGAGGATCTCCGCCAGCGCCCGGCTGCCGTCCTGCTTCGGCGACTCCGGGTCGAGCGCCTCGGCCGACGCGGAAGGGCGCAGCGCGGCCAGCACCACCGCCACCGCGATCAGCGCCAGGACCGCCGCGACGACGCCGCGCGCCGACCGCCAGCGGCGTCCCGCGACCTGCCGGGCCGTCGCCTCGGCGGCGGGCCCTCCCGCGCGGGGCGGGGACGCCGTCACCATCGCGGCCCTCCTTCGTCGCCGCTTCCGGCCAGGGTGAGGTCATCGGACTCCAGCGGCTTCGGCCGCGCCGCCCGGAGCCGCTCGTCCAGCTCGGTCATCCGGGCGTATCCCTCGGGGGTGCCCGGGCGGTCCCCGTACCAGACGTCGTCGAAGACCCGCACGCCCGCGACCAGCTCCCCGGCCAGTTCCGGCACCGCCTCGCCCGCCTCGGCGGCCAGCTCGTCGGCGGTCCGGCCGGGCCGCGCCGCCAGCACCGCGCGCTCCTCGAGATCGCGGGCGATGGCGCGCAGCCGCTCGCGGATCGCCTCGGCCCACTGCCCGGCCTCGGCGTGCCGCTCGGCCGCCTCCCGGTGGTCGAGCGCCGTGGACGGCGCGTCCTCCAGCAGCGGCCCCTTGCGGGAGCGCGGGTTCCGGCGCCCCCACATCAGCCACACCACCAGCGCGACCGCGACCAGCACGACGGCGACGACGATGGCGATGGACGTCCACCCGCCGCCGCTGCCCTGCGACTCCGGGGCGGGCGCCTTGTCGAACAGATGGCGCAGCCACTCGGCGAAGTCGTCCCAGGCCCGCTCCAGCCAGGACGGCTTGTCGCGCTGGTAGATCTGCTTCTCCAGCTCGCGGCGGGCCATCTCGCGGGCGTCGTCGTGGCCGATCGGATCGAGTATCACGTGCCCGCCCCAGTCCATGGACGTCCCTGCGCCGGGCCCGCCTGCGCCTGTCCGGCCTGCGCCTGTCCGGCCTGCGCCTGTCCGGCCTGCGCCTGTCCGGCCTGCGCCGGTCCGGCCTGTGCCGGGCCGGACAGGGCCGGGCCCGTCCGCCACAGGTCGATGAACCCCTCGTCCTGCTCACCGGCGCCCTGATCCGCCGCCGCTCCCCGCTCCCCGGCGGCGACGGCCGCGGCCGACCGTCCCCGGGTGCGCAGGTCCAGGTCGAAGCCCTCGCGGCGCATCCGCCGGTCCATGTAGAGCAGGGCGATCACGCCCGCGTCGAACGGCAGGACCACGGACCAGCTCACGATCCGGCCCGCGGTGTCCACGGCGAGCGCGCCCATCGTCGACCCGCTGCCGGAGGAGTCGCCGAAGAAGACCAGCTGTGCGAACAGGAACGGGATCCGCAGGGCGAAGAAGCCCATGAACACGGTCACGAGCAGGGCCAGCAGGAGCGTCCCGCACGTCCGGAACCACCGCCCCTTGGAGAGCGTCGTCGCGCGGCGCAGCGCGCCGCCGACGGTCCGCCGCTCCAGGACGACCGCGGGGACCGCCTGGACGAACAGGATGTAGAGCCACACCATCAGCCCGACGCCGACGGGGAAACCGAAGATCCCGGCGAGCACGGCGAACGCCGGGCGCGCCCCGGCGGCGATCAGGAGGAAGAACGGGACGACCGGCAGGGCCAGCGCACCCAGCGAGACGCCCATGACCGCCGACGCGGTGGCGACCAGCCGTCCGAACCGCGGCCGGGCGTCCCGCCACGCCTGCCTCGGAGCCATCGGCACGCCCAGGAGCTCGCGCCCCAGGATCGGCGCCACCAGCCCGGCCAGCAGCAGGATCCCGAACGCCGACAGCACCAGCCCCAGCAGGGACAGGGTCAGCTGGGCGCCCAGCGACTCCATCAGCACGTCCGGGGTGACCTCGTCGCGGGCCTCGTCGCCGACGAAGAAGTAGGCGGCGACCGAGCTCGTCACCTGGATCACCGTGCTGACCGCCACCGACAGGCCCAGCGTGGCGCGCGGCCTGAGCCGGATCCCGGCGATCGCGCCGTCCAGCATCTCCGAGATGGACATGGGACGGAACGGGACGCCCCGCGCCACATCGGTGGCGCCGGCGTCGTCGTCCCAGCCGTCCGGTCCCGGCATCCCGTCTCCCTGCGCTCTCCGGCGGGTCGGCGGCACGTCCGATCTGGCCCGATCCGGGCCGGTACGCGGCCGCCGGTCAGGTCATCCTGTCACGGGCACGGCGCAGATCTTGCGCCGTGTGCGGGACTCGCGCCTACCATGGCGGGTCGCCCGGACGATGAGGGGGAGCGCCGTACGACGCAAACGCGGGTAACCTTGCACGCCAAGGCATAACTCTCCCTGGCGAGGTGGCGCCGGAGCATCGCGCCCCACTCCACCGAACCCCGACTTGTGACGATGAGGGCCATGAGAGGACGTGTACTGGTCGTCGACGACGATCTCGCGCTCGCCGAGATGCTCGGCATCGTGCTGAGGGGCGAGGGCTTCGAGCCGTCGTTCGTCCACGACGGCGACAAGGCGCTCGAGGCGTTCCGGGAGACCCGGCCCGACCTCGTGCTGCTCGACCTGATGCTGCCGGGGGCCGACGGGATCGACGTGTGCCGGCAGATCCGCGCCGAGTCCGGCGTGCCGATCGTCATGCTGACCGCCAAGAGCGACACCGTGGACGTCGTCCTCGGCCTGGAGTCGGGCGCCGACGACTACATCGTCAAGCCGTTCAAGCCCAAGGAGCTGGTGGCGCGCGTGCGCGCCCGCCTGCGCCGCACCGACGAGCCGGCGCCCGAGACCCTGCAGATCGGCGACATCACCATCGACGTCGCCGGCCACTCGGTCAAGCGCGGCGACCGGCACATCCCGCTCACGCCGCTGGAGTTCGACCTGCTGGTCGCCCTCGCCCGCAAGCCCCGCCAGGTCTTCACCCGCGAGGTGCTGCTGGAGCAGGTCTGGGGCTACCGGCACGCCGCCGACACGCGGCTGGTGAACGTGCACGTCCAGCGGCTCCGCGCCAAGATCGAGAAGGACCCGGAACGGCCCGAGATCGTCGTCACCGTGCGCGGGGTCGGCTACAAGGCCGGCCCGGCCTGAAGCCGTCCCGCCGCCGGTGACCCGCCCATGACCGACCAGCGCCCCTCCGGACCGCCGCGCCGCCTCGCGGACCTCCCATGAACGTCGACATGAGGAGGGCGAAGCGGTTCGTCCGGCGCGGCCTGGGCGCGGTCCGCCGCGTCCTGCAGGGCGCCGCGAGCGCCGGCTACCTGCGGTGGCGCCGGTCGATCCAGGTCCGCGTCGTCACGTCCACCCTGTTCATCTCGGCGATCGTGGTGGCGATCCTGGGCGCGTTCCTCATGCAGCAGGTGTCGTCCGCGCTGATGGACGGCAAGGTCAAGGCGGCCCGTCTCCAGCTGGACGACGGCCTGGCGCAGGTCCAGCGCGACCTGGGCAACTCCACGGGCGACGGCAGCAGGCTGAACTCGACGATCGACCGGCTCAAGGCCCGCAGCGGGCCCTCGGGGCTCTACGAGGTCTACATCCGCGACACCACCGAGCAGTACTTCGACGGGTACACCACCAACGAACTGCGCCAGGAGAGCGTCCCCAAGCGCCTCCGCGAGGAGCTGAAGAACGCCCCCGCCGGATCCCGCGCCTACACCTACGGCAAGCTCTCCTACGTCGGCGACCGCTCGAACGAGCGCGGCCTCATCGTCGGCGGCAAGACCGGCCAGTTCGAGCTGTACTACCTGTTCCCGCTGACGCAGGAGCAGCAGACCCTCACCAACGTCAGCCGCTCCCTGGCCGGAGTGGGCATCGTCCTGGTGCTGCTGCTGGCCGCGATCGCCTCCCTGGTCACGCGCCAGGTCGTGATCCCGGTGCGGCTCGCGGCCCAGGGCGCGCAGCGGCTCGCCGCCGGGCGCCTCGAAGAGCGCATGCGGGTCCGCGGCGAGGACGACCTCGCCCGGCTCGCCCGCTCCTTCAACGACATGGCCGCCAACCTCCAGGAGAAGATCGGCGAGCTGGAGGACCTGTCCCAGGTGCAGCGCCAGTTCGTCTCGGACGTCTCCCACGAGCTGCGCACGCCCCTGACCACCATCAGGATCGCCGCCGACATGCTCTACGAGAACCGCGACGGCTTCGCCGACCCGTCCGTCGGGCGGTCCGCGGAGCTGCTGCAGAGCCAGCTGGAGCGGTTCGAGTCGCTCCTGGCCGACCTGCTGGAGATCAGCCGCCACGACGCCGGCGCCGCGACGCTCGACGCCGAGTCCCTCGACATGCGCGACCTCGTGCTGCGCGTCGTCGGCGACATCCAGGGCCTCGCCGAGCGCAAGGGCAGCAAGGTCATCCTGCAGCTGCCGGGCGAGCCCTGCATGGCCGAGGTCGACCGCCGCCGCGTCGAGCGCATCCTGCGCAACCTCCTCGTCAACGCCGTCGAGCACGGCGACGGCGAGGACATCGTCGTCTCCGTGGGCGCCGACCGCGACGCCGTCGCCGTCGCCGTCCGCGACCACGGGGTCGGGCTCAAACCGGGGGAGGGGCAGATGGTCTTCGACCGCTTCTGGCGCGCCGACCCGGCCCGCGCCCGCACCACCGGCGGCACCGGGCTCGGCCTGTCGATCTCCCGGGAGGACGCGCAGCTGCACGGCGGCTGGCTCCAGGCGTGGGGAGAGCCCGGCGCGGGCTCCCAGTTCCGCCTCTCGCTGCCGCGCGTGGCGGGGGCCGAGCTGCGGGGCTCGCCGCTGCCGCTCGTCCCGCCGGGGGCCGGTGACGCCCGCCCCCTGTTCGCGGAGCTGGAGGCCGGCGAATGAGCCCCTGCGCCGGAACCCGGCGGCTCACGTGCCTGCTCGCCGTCGCCGTCCTGGTCCTGGGCGGCGCCGGCTGCGCGAACGTCCCGAGCGGCGGGCAGGTCGTCTCCGGCAGGCCCGCCGAGCGCGCCGAGCGCGTCGACGACCCCTACGTCCGGCTGATCCCGGTGAAGCCGCGCCCCGAGTGGGGCCCCGCCCAGATCGTCTCCGGCTTCCTCGCCGCGTCCGCGAGCTTCGACGACGGCCACAAGGTCGCCAAGCAGTACCTGTCCGGCCAGACGTCCTGGAACCCCGGCCTGCGGCCCTTCGTGACCGTGCTGGCGAGCCGCATCACCGACCCGCACGTGATCAAGTCGTCCGGGAACCAGGCGACCGTCCGCGTCACCGGCGAGGAACTCGGCACGATCACCGCCGACGGCCAGTACACCGCCTCCCCGAAGGCGCTCGACGCCACCTTCCAGCTCACCAGGACCCCGCAGGGCGTCTGGCGCATCGCCGGCCTGCCCGGCGACGACAAGGCCGGCCTGCTGCTCACCAAGGACGACGTCGAGCGCGCCATGCGCACCGTCAACCTGTTCTTCCTCGCGCCCGACCGGCGCACCCTCGTCCCGAACGGCGTCTTCCTGCCGGTCGTGAACCGGCAGACGCTGCCCACCCAGCTCGTCCAGGCCCTGCTGACCGGCCCGACCTCCTGGCTGAACGGCGCGGTCGACACCGCCTTCCCGGAGGGCACCCGGCTCCGCCGCGGCGTGCGGATCGACAAGGACGTCGCGACCGTCGACCTCACGGGCCAGGCCCGCGGCGGCGACGTCGAGCGCATGTCGGCACAGCTCTCGTGGACGATGCGGCAGCTCTCGGAGATCAAGTCGTGGCGGCTGTCGATCGAGGGCAGGACCGTCGTGCCCGACGGCGCCGACGCCACGCAGCCCGTGAACGGCTGGGAGGGCAACTCTCCCGACGGCCAGGTGCCCCCCGAGGGAGTCCAGCAGAGCGCCTACGTCGTCGGCCCCTCCGGCTTCCTCGGCACCCTGGAGAGCGACCGCGCCCAGCCCGTGGTGACCGGCTCCGCCGGCCGCCTCTCCCGTCCCGCCGTCGCCCCCGACCACCAGGAGTTCGCCGGCCTGAGCGCCGACGAGAGCCAGGTCCTGGTCGCCGCCCCCGTCACCGGCCAGCCCGCGCCGCGCGTCCTGCTGACCGCGCGCCCCGGGGCCCGCTTCACCGCGCCCACCTGGAGCCACGACGGCACCCTGTGGATCGTGGAGACGAAGAAGGACGAGTCCTCGCTCTGGGTGCGCAGGCGCGGCAAACCGCCCGTCCGCGCCGCCCACTGGGGCCTGGGCGGCCGCGAGGTCCTCGCCTTCCGCATGGCCCGCGACGGCGTCCGCGCGGCCGTGATCGCCCGCGTCGACGGGCGCCCCCAGGTCCAGGTGGGGCGCATCGTCCGGTCTTCGGGTGACGGCCTGGACGTCGGCTCGTTCCTGCCCGTGAGCTCCGAGCTCCAGGACGCCGTCGACCTCGCCTGGCGCGACTACGGCACGCTCGCCGTCCTGGGCCGCGCCAAGCGCGACTCGCAGACCCTCCCGTTCCTGATGCCGATCAGCGGCAGCGCCATCACGTCCCTGGGCGTCGGCTCCCTCGGCGAGCCCCGCACGATCGCGGCCGCCCCCGGCGCCCCGATCCTCATCGGAACCCGCTCGTCCGGCAAGGACCAGGTCTGCCGCCAGCGCTCCCCGAGCAACTCCTACAGTCCCTGGATCTGCCCCACCCCCGCCAAGGACCCCTCCTACCCAGGCTGACGCACGGCGCCCGGGGCCTACCGCGACACGCCGAAGCGGCGGCTCTTCGGTCGACTTTTCGTGATCACTGAGAGTTATCCACAGTTGGTGGAGTGCGGGGCGGCGCGCGGGCGCGCCCGGCATCGTCGGGGGCATGAGTGCTCTCGCCGATCTGATCGACCTGCTGCTCCCGCAACGCTGTGCCGGGTGCGGGCATCATCCGGGCCTGCTGTGCGACGCGTGCGCACGCCCCCTCCTGGCGGAGGCGCGCCCGGCGGGGCAGGCGCCCGCCGGGCTGCCCCCTCCGTGGACCGTGGCGGCCTATGAGGGGCCGCTGCGCACGATCCTGGCCTCCTACAAGGAGCGCGGCCGCGCGGCCCTCGCCGTCCCGCTGGGGGAGGCCCTGGCGACGGCCGTCCATGCGGCCCTCCCGTCCGGCCCCGGCCCGCCCCTGGTGGTCTGGGTGCCGTCGGGGCGCAGAGCCGTGCGCCGGCGCGGCCATGACCCCCTGCGAGGGATGGTCGAGGTCGCGGTGCGGCGGCTCCGCGCGAGCGGTGTTCCCGTGACCGCGCTCGGCGCCTTGCGGCAGCGGGGGCGTGTCGCCGACCAGGCCGGGCTCTCGGCCAGGGAGCGGGCCGCCAACCTCGCGGGGGCCGTCGAGGCGCGCGCCGAGGTCGCCGGGCGCCGCGTCGTCCTGGTCGACGACGTGGTCACGACGGGCGCCTCCCTGGCCGAGTCCGCGCGAGCCCTCCGGGCGGCCGGCGCGGACGTGGCGGGCGCGGCCACCGTCGCGGCGACGCCCCGGCACCGGCTCTGGTGACGCCGTGTAGTGGAACTTGTCGGGCCTGTGTGCTGTAGGGGGACAGTGTGAAGTTAATCGAGTCACATTAGGACATGAGGCAGCAGAGATTTCGGAAACTCACCGAGGGGTCAGTCCCGGCTGACCTGGGCGGGCGTTAGGCCCGTGAACGGCGCGCACACGGGGGTTTCGCGTCCGTGACGGGCCCCCGGAGGGGCGGCCCAAGACCCCGCTGAGGCAGTCAACGATGACGGTCAGTGAGTTTTTCCTCGCCGCACCCCCCTGACATTCGTGGCTTAAGGGGTTAGCGTTCCTGACATGGCACCCGCCCGGGTCCGTGGTTGCGTTGGATCGCAGTGCCCGTCAGGGGCACGGCAGACGATCCGGCTAGCCGATGCCAGGCGCAGGCGAAACGGCCCACGTAAGGCGACTTCTCGTCGACCGATCACGGTGCGCCTTAGAGGTAAGTCCTGCCCCGTCGTGGGATCCGACATCCCCCGTAACGGGAGAAGGGCAGTAGTGGCGAAAGCGCCGCGAGCCCCTCAGCAGGCGGATGTGGGGACGAAGACCAGGTCGGCCGGGCGGGTGCGACCCACCGTCCTTTGGTACCCGTCCGGGGCTGTCAGGGGCCCCGGAGCGGGCAGGAAACGCAACCGGGAGAAGGGGGGTCCCACGTGAACATCACCGTCAGGGGCCGGCACACCGACGTCAACGACAGGTTCCGTCGGCACGTCGACAACAAACTCGCCAAGATCGAGCGGCTCGACCAGAAGGTCATCCGCGTGGACGTGGAGGTCTCGGAGGAACGCAACCCGCGCCTCGCCGACCAGCGCGAACGGGTGGAGCTCACGATCCGCTCCCGCGGTCCGGTGATCCGGGCCGAGGCCGCCGCCGACGACCGCTACGGAGCCCTCGACCTGGCGCTGGACAAGCTGGAGTCGCGCCTCCGCCGCGACTCCGAGCGGCGCAAGGGCCACGGCGGGAAGAACCACGGCGGCAAGGGCCGCGCCAAGCTCGCCACGATGGAGACGCTCCCCGAGGCGCTCCCCGCCGTCGCGCCCGAGCCCTCCGAAGCGGCCGCACCGCCCGTGGAGGCGGAGGCCGAGACCGTGGCGGTCGCGGAGGAGGAGAACCTCGTCCCCATCCCCATGGACGGCGACGGCCCCCTGGTCGTCCGCGAGAAGTTCCACCAGGCCGAGGCGATGGGCATCGAGCAGGCGCTCTTCGAGATGGAGCTCGTCGGCCACGACTTCTTCCTGTACCGCGACAAGTCCACCGGGCACCCCTCGGTCGTCTACCGGAGGCGAGGCTGGGATTACGGAGTCATCAGGCTCGTCGAAGAGTGATGCGGTACTCGCGTCACGTCACCGCCCGAACCATGTCATGATCTGAAAAGGCGTTTCAGCCGACCGCGACGCGGCGCGTCCCGGGAACCTCCCGGGGCGCGCGGCGGTTAACCGGGAGACACCCCGGTCTGAAATCCCCCGGGTTCGTCCCCGGACCCCGTAGGTTCCCGAGGACGACCCGTAGGAGAACGACCCTCCGGCAGTTCCATATCGCTGAATAGTGAAGGGGGGAAGCGGCGTCTCCTTCACGCCGCGACTCTGGTGAGCGAGAATCCCGAGCCTCGCGACGCCGCGGCGGTACCCCGTCAGGCCGGCACCGCCCCCGCCGGCCGGAAGGCGGCAGCGCCGTCCGGAGCGGCTGACCCCATCCGCGTGCTCATCGTCGACGACCACGCGCTCTTCCGCCGCGGCCTGGAGATGGTCCTCCAGGGCGAGGACGACATCGAGGTCATCGGCGAGGGCGGCGACGGCCAGCAGGCCGTGGAGATGGCCGGCGACCTGCTGCCGGACGTCGTCCTCATGGACATCCGGATGCCGCGCCGCAGCGGCATCGAGGCGTGCACCGCGATCAAGGAGGCCGCGCCCAGCGCGAAGATCGTCATGCTGACCATCAGCGACGAGGAGGAGGACCTCTTCGAGGCGATCAAGGCCGGGGCCAGCGGCTACCTGCTCAAGGAGATCTCGATCGACGAGGTCCCGCAGGCCGTCCGCGCCGTGCACGGCGGCCAGTCGCTGATAAGCCCCTCGATGGCGTCCAAGCTCATCACCGAGTTCGCCTCGCTGGCCAAGCGCAGCGAGGAGCGCACCCAGCAGGTCCCCGCGCCCCGCCTCACCGAGCGCGAGATGGAGGTGCTGCGGCTCGTCGCGCGCGGCCTGGGCAACCGGGAGATCGCGCGTGAGCTGTTCATCTCCGAGAACACGGTGAAGAACCACGTGCGCAACATCCTGGAGAAACTCCAGCTCCACTCCCGCATGGAGGCCGTCGTCTACGCCGTCCGCGAGAAGCTCCTGGAGATCACCTGAGTCGGCGCGACCGGCATTCCGGCTTTGTCGGTGTCGTGTCGTAGCATCACCGGCGTGGTGGAACTCAGCGCGGACGAGGCACGGCGGCTCCAGCTGCGCGCCCAGGGCTTCCTGGGGGCGCGCCCGAAGGGGGGCGTGCCGGCGATGCTGGAACGGCTCGGCGCCGTCCAGCTCGACACGATCTCGGTGCTGGCCCGGTCCCACGAGCTGGTGCCCTACGCCCGCCTCGGGCCGGTCGGGCGCGACAGGATCGAGGCCGCCTACTGGGGCGGGCGGCGGGCCGCCGGATCCGGGGCACGCCGCTCCACGAAGCCCGCGCCACCCGCGAGCGGTTCGGCCGGCGGCACCTTCGAGTACTGGGCGCACGCCGCGTCCATCCTTCCCATGGCCGACTGGCCGCTGTTCGCGTTCCGGCGCCGCGCCTACCTGCGCCGCGGCTGGCGCTGGCACAAGGTCCCCGAAGGCGTCTGCGACGAGATCCGCGCCCGGCTCGCCGCGGGCGGCCCCCTCACCACCAAGGAGCTCGGCGGCGCCAAGGCGAGCGCCGACTGGTGGGACTGGAGCGACCACAAGATCGGCATCGAGTGGCTGCTGGACATCGGCGAGGTCGTCTGCGTCGAGCGGGTCGGCTGGCGCCGCGTGTACGACCTCGCCGAGCGGGCCGTCCCCGGTGAGCTCCTCGCGCGGGACCTTGACGACGACGCCTGCCTGACCGCCCTCGTCGCCCGCGCCGGACGGGCCCTCGGCGTGGCCACCCGCGGCGACCTCGCCGACTACTACCGGATCAAGCAGGACCAGGTCGACCGCGTGGTGGAGGCCGCCGGCCTGGTCCCCGTCGAGGTCGCCGGCTGGACCCAGCGCGCCTGGGCCGACCCCGGCGCGCTGGCCTCACCGCCCAAGGGCAGGCACGCCACCGCGCTGCTCTCGCCCTTCGACTCCCTCGTATGGGACCGGGCCCGCGCCTCACGCGTCTTCGGCTTCGACCACCGCCTGGAGGCGTACGTCCCGAAGGCCAAGCGAGTCCACGGCTACTTCGCGATGCCGCTCCTGGCCGGCGGGCGCCTCATCGGACGCGTCGACCCCGCGAGGGAGGGCCGCACGCTCATCGCCCGCCAGGTGTCCATGGAGCCCTGGGCGACCCGCACCGCCGCCCGCACGGAATCATCGGCGACGGCCCTGGCCACCGCCCTGTGGCGCGCCGCGACGTGGGTCGGCTGCGACGACGTCCGCATAGAGCGGACCGCCCTGCCCCCCGCCCTCCTGAAAACCGCCCTGACCGCCACATCCCCCTCCTGAACCCCCGCCCGACTCGCCGACGGCTGCAGGCCGAGGAAGCCACCCCGGCCTCCACAGCCGTAACCAGGACCGGCCCACCCTCTGGAAGCGCGTAAGTCCTGCTCAGAGGCTCTCCGGCAGCGCCGCGCAGCCCCGGGGGAACCGGGGAAGGGAGCCGCCCCTGCCTCCCGCAGCCGCCTTCTGAGGCTCGCCTGGGGGCAAGCCTTGTTGAAGGGTGGGTGCGGGTACGGCGGAGGCGGAGGGGGCCGGAAGGCGCCTCGGTTTCAGCGACTGTCGCCTGGGCTGCGGCCGTCCTCTGGGGTGGGGCTGCACTGCTCGGGAGCGGTGGTGGTGGGTGCTTGCTTGGGGATCGGTTGGAAGGGTTAGGGCCCTGTTTCGGGGGTGGGAGGCAGGAAGCCGCCCGCCGGGGGCGGGCGCTCGCTGGGGCGAGGGCGGCCGGGCCGGGGGCGGCTTTCGGGGGCCTTGGCGGGAGGTCAGCCGTGGGGGGCCTGCTGGGTGTCGGTGGCCACGGGGGTGTCCAGGACCTCGCCGGCCTTGCCGCCGCGCCGCTTGTCGGATTGGGTTCCGAACAGCGAGTAGTCGACGATCTCGGGGATGACGCGGGGCGCGTCCACGACCACGTCGGAGAACAGGTGGACGACCCAGCTGACGAGCAGGCCGAGCACGACGATGCCGCCGCCGGCCCAGAACATGACCCACATGGGGCCCAGGCACAGCCCGACGCCGCCTACCACGAAACCGGCGAAGATGACGGCGACGGCGATCCACGAACTCGGCCGTCCGGCGTGCGAACCGTGCGACTCTTCCGACATTGCGGCTCCCTCCTGAGGTGTGTGACATCTTCTCCGAGGCCCCGAAAGTCAAACGGGGCGCTCTGCGGATTGCGCTCCGGAGTGACCTAGACCATTCTGGGTCTCGCCTACGATGGGCATCGTACGTGTGGTGTGCGCGCCGCCTGGAGCGGTGACCCACGATCTGCAAGGAGCCTTCGAGAGTGCCGCCAGTCATCGACAAGATCCTTCGTGCGGGCGAGGGAAAAACTCTGCGCAAGCTCAAGAAGCTCGCGGATCAGGTCAACTCGATCGAGGAGGACTTCCTCGAGATGAGCGACGCCGAGTTGCGCGAGCTGACCGACAAGTACCGGGAGCGCATCGCCGACGGCGAGACCCTGGACGAGCTGCTGCCGGAGGCGTTCGCGACCGCACGCGAAGCCGCCAAGCGCGTGCTCGGCCAGCGCCACTACGACGTCCAGGTGATGGGCGGCGCGGCGCTGCACCTCGGCAACATCGCCGAGATGAAGACGGGTGAGGGCAAGACCCTGACCTGCGTGCTCCCCGCCTACCTCAACGCCCTGTCGGGCGAGGGCGTCCACGTGGTCACGGTGAACGACTACCTGGCCAAGCGCGACGCCGAGTGGATGGGCCGCGTCCACCAGTTCCTCGGCCTCGAGGTCGGCGTCATCCTCCCGCAGATGACCCCGGACGAGCGCCGGGCGGCCTACAACGCCGACATCACCTACGGGACGAACAACGAGTTCGGGTTCGACTACCTGCGCGACAACATGGCGTGGAGCCTGGAGGAGTGCGTCCAGCGCGGCCACAACTACGCGATCGTGGACGAGGTCGACTCGATCCTCATCGACGAGGCCCGCACCCCGCTGATCATCTCCGGTCCGGCCGAGCAGAACTCCAAGTGGTACTCGGAGTTCGCCAAGATCGTCCCGCGGCTGAAGCGCGCCGAGCTGGTCAGCACGGCCGGGCAGGTCGACGAGTACGGGCCCGGCGACTACGAGGTCAACGAGAAGAAGCGCACGGTCGGCGTCACCGAGTCCGGCGTGGAGAAGGTCGAGGACTGGCTCGGCATCGACAACCTCTACGACTCGGTGAACACGCCGCTGGTGAGCTTCCTCAACAACGCCCTGAAGGCCAAGGAGCTCTACAAGCGCGACAAGGACTACGTCGTCATGAACGGCGAGGTCCTGATCGTGGACGAGTTCACCGGCCGCATCCTCCACGGCCGCCGCTACAACGAGGGCATGCACCAGGCCATCGAGGCCAAGGAGGGCGTGGCGATCAAGGACGAGAACCAGACGCTCGCCACGATCACCCTGCAGAACTACTTCCGCCTCTACAACAAGCTGTCCGGCATGACCGGCACCGCCGACACCGAGGCGGCGGAGTTCAACAAGACCTACAAGATCGGCGTGGTGCCGATCCCGACGAACAAGCCGATGATCCGCCAGGACGTCGCGGACGTCGTCTACAAGACCGAGCAGGCCAAGTTCGAGGCCGTGGTGGACGACATCGCCGAGCGGCACGAGAAGGGCCAGCCGGTCCTGGTCGGCACGACGTCGGTGGAGAAGTCCGAGCGGCTGAGCAAGATGCTCAAGCGGCGCGGCATCCCGCACGCGGTGCTGAACGCCAAGCACCACGAGCAGGAGTCGGCGATCGTCGCGGAGGCGGGCCGCAAGGGCGGCGTCACCGTCGCGACGAACATGGCGGGCCGCGGCACCGACATCATGCTCGGCGGCAACCCCGACTTCCGCGCCGACCTGGCGCTGCACCAGCGCGGGCTGTCGCCGCTGGAGACGCCCGAGGAGTACGAGGCCGCCTGGCCCGAGGCGCTGGAGAAGGCCAAGGAGGACGTCAAGGGCGAGCACGAGGAGGTCGTCGACGCCGGCGGCCTGTACGTCCTGGCGACCGAGCGGCACGAGTCGCGGCGCATCGACAACCAGCTGCGCGGACGGTCCGGCCGGCAGGGCGACCCGGGCGAGTCCCGGTTCTACCTCTCGCTCGAGGACGACCTGATGCGGCTGTTCAACTCGGCCCGCGTCGAGGCCATCATGACGCGGCTGAGCATCCCGGACGACATGCCGATCGAGTCCAAGATCGTGTCCAACGCGATCAGGTCGGCGCAGAGCCAGGTCGAGCAGCAGAACTTCGAGATGCGCAAGAACGTCTTGAAGTACGACGAGGTGCTGAACCGGCAGCGCAAGGTCATCTACGCCGAGCGCCGCAAGGTGCTGGAGGGCGAGGACCTGCGCGACCAGGTCCGCCGGATGATCGACGAGGTCGTCGCCGGCTACGTCGCGGGCGCCACCGGCGAGGGCTTCGCCGAGGAGTGGGACCTCGACAAGCTGTGGAAGGCCTTCAAGCAGCTCTACCCGATCTCGATCACGGTGGACGAGCTGGTCGAGGACCTCGGCGGCGACATCTCCGGCCTGGACGCCGAGACCCTCGCCGAGAAGATCCGCGAGGACGCTCTCGGGGCCTACGAGAAGCGCGAGGAGGAGCTCGGCGCGGAGGTCATGCGCGAGCTGGAGCGCCGCGTCGTGCTGTCGGTGCTGGACCGCAAGTGGCGCGAGCACCTCTACGAGATGGACTACCTCCAGGAGGGCATCGGCCTGCGGGCCATGGCGCAGCGCGACCCGCTGGTGGAGTACCAGCGCGAGGGCTACGACATGTTCAACGCGATGCTCGACGGCATCAAGGAGGAGTCGGTCGGCTACCTCTTCAACCTCGAGGTCGAGGTGGAGGATCAGCCGGAGACGCCGGTCGTGGGCGCCGAGCCGGTGTCGGTCGCCAAGTCCGCCCCCGCGGTGGACATGGAGAAGGCCGACGAGGCGGAGGTCGAGGAGGCCGAGGAGGCCGTCTCGATCAAGGCGAAGGGCCTCGACGAGCCGAGCCGTCCGAAGAAGCTGGAGTACTCGGCCCCGACCGTCGACGGTGAGGGCGGCGTCGAGCGCCACAGCGAGGAGACCGCGGACGAGTACGCGGGCGTCAACCGCAACGACCCGTGCCCCTGCGGTTCCGGCAAGAAGTTCAAGCGCTGCCACGGCGACCCGCGCAGCAAGGCCAAGTAGGCCGCCGGAGAGCACGAGCAGGACGCGCGGAAGCGGCCCCCCGAAGCCTCGGGAGGCCGCTTCCGCATGTCAGGGCCCGTTCCCGCAGGTCAGGGCGCCGTCGTCTCCAGCGCCGTGCAGCGCCACCGTCCCCGCGCGTGCTCCAGCCGCAGGGCCAGCGCGTGGACGCGTCCCGCCACGACGACCAGGGCGACCGCCTCGGCGACGTCGGGCGCCGGCCGCTGCGAGCGCGTCGACAGCACCTTCGGCGGGACGACCCGTGCGCCGCGCGCCCGCGGGCCGAGCTGGGCGACGATCTCCCGGCAGACCGCCGGGACGGCCACGAGCGACAGCTGGTGCGGCGGCCGCGTCCCCGCGAGGACGTCCACGGCGAGCCGCACCGCCGCGTCCGCGACGGCCTGGACCTCCGCGTCCTCCCCGTCCGCGGGACGGACGAGCCGCAGCCCCGGCCCCCGCGGCGCGGGCCCCGCCGAGGGCCGCAACGCCAGTGCTCCGTGCACGGCCGGGGTCGGGCGGTACCTGACGAACCGAACGGCCCGGGTTCTGACCGGACGCACCATGAAACCTCCTGAATCGCTTTTTGAACCAGGAGTCACGAAGCTTGTGGAAAATACGTCCTGACCGCATACGGCCGCTCCCGTAACGGGAATGTGAAAAGGCGGCGGGACGCGAGTGCGTCCCGCCGCCTTCGGGAGCGAGTCCCGGGGTGCGGGGGCCCGGGACTCGGAGGAGGGCTCAGCCCGCCGCGGAGTTCTGCGGCTCGGCGGTGCCCTTGCGGTTCCTCTTCTTCTTCCCGCCGCCCGCGAGCTCGGGGTCGGCCCCCGCGTCGACGGCCGTCGACTCCTCGTCCTCGGGCTCGCGGCCGGGGGTCGCGAAGTTGAACTTCGTGATCAGGAACTTGAAGATGAAGTAGTACAGGAAGAAGTACAGGACGCCCATGCCGAGGATGAGCCACAGGCCCTTGGTGTTGTCCTTCGAGGCGTTGAGCAGCAGGTCGATGCCGCCCGCGGAGAAGCCGAAGCCGAGCTGGGCCCCGGCCGCCTCCAGCACCGCCATCGAGATGCCGGTGAGGACGACGTGCACCCCGTACAGGACGGGCGCGACGAACATGAAGGCGAACTCGATCGGCTCGGTGACGCCGGTGACGAACGCGGTGAGCGCGGCGGAGATCATGATGCCGCCGACCGCCGGGCGGCGGTGCGGGGGAGCGGCGCGCCAGATGGCCAGGGCGGCGCCGGGCAGGCCGAACATCAGGACGGGGAAGAACCCGGCGAGGAAGCCGCCCGCGTGCGGGTCGCCGGCCAGGTACCGGTTGATCTCGCCGTGCACGGTGCCGTCCGGGCCGTTGTAGGAGCCGAAGACGAACCAGATCAGCGAGTTCGGGATGTGGTGCAGGCCGAACGGCAGCAGCAGGCGGTTGATGACGCCGTAGATGCCGGCGCCGGCGGCGCCCGCGCCGGTGATCCAGTTGCCGAAGTCGGTCAGCCAGCTGCCGAACACCGGCCAGATGAAGCCGATCAGGACGCCGAGCACCAGGGCGGCGAGCGCCGTGACGATCGGGACGAACCGCCGGCCGCCGAAGAACGCCAGGTAGGTGGGCAGCTTCACCCGGTAGAAGCGCTGGTAGAGCAGTGCGGCGACGACGCCGATGAGGATGCCGCCGAGGACGTCGGTGGGGTTCTTGGCCCCGAAGTCGATGACCTCCTTGGGCGCCCCGTCCACCATCTTGGTGATCAGTACGTTGCCCTTGAGCTCGTCGCTGTGCGAGAACATGATCTTGGATACCTGGTCGAAGACCAGGTATCCGACCACGGCGGCGAGCGCGGTGGATCCGTCGGACTTGCGGGCGAACCCGATCGCCACGCCGACCGCGAACAGCAGCGGCAGGAAGCTGAACAGGGCCTGGCCCGCGCCGCCGACGACCTCGGCGACGCGGTTCCAGCCGAGGCCGTCCGCGCCGAGCATGTCGGGCTGGCCGAACCGGAGCAGCAGCGCGGCGGCGGGCAGCACGGCGATCGGCAGCATCAGGCTGCGGCCGATCCGCTGCAGTACCGCGAGGGCGCTCGACCCTCGGCGCGGCGCGGAGTCCACTGTTGTCGCAGTCATCGCGAGGTTCCTCCTCAGGGGTTTCAGGAGTGCGGCGGGGGATTTCCGAGGGCCGTGTGGATCTGGTAGCGGTCCGCCCTGTAGGTCGACACGCCCAGCTCGGCGCACACTCCTCCGGTGTAGGAGCGCCGTTGCAGGAGCAGCACGGCACTGCCCCGGGCGATCTGCAGGTGCCTGGCGTCGGCGGCGTCGGCCAGGCTGGCGTCGATGGTCTGGTCGCCCGCGTCGAAGACGAGCCCGTAGACCGCTTCGAGGACGCCGTACAGGGAGCGGTCGGCGAGCCTGCGATCGAGCAGGTCGGGTGCGAGCGAGGCCAGGATATGCGCGCGTTCGAGTGCCATGGGTTCCCCGTCGGCGGTGCGCAGCCGCTCGATGACGTGGATCTGCGTGCCCGGCTCGACGTCGAAGATGCGGGCGAGGCGCGCGTCTGCCGGGACCGTGCGCCGGTCCAGGTCGACGGCGCCGGGCCGCAGTCCGCGGGCCAGCATGTCCTCGGTGAACGAGACGAGCCGCAGCGGCATCTCGATCTTGGGCCGGGCGACGAAGGTGCCCTTGCCGGGGACGCGGTAGAGCCGCCCCTCGGACACCAGCTGGTCGACGCCCTGCCGGACGGTCATGCGGGACAGCCGGTACCGGACGCACAGCTCGCGCTCCGAGGGGATCGGGGCGTCGACGGGCAGTTCCGCGCTCTCGATGAGGTCGAGAAGGATGGCGCGGAGCTGGAAGTACTTCGGTACGGGGCTGTGCGGGTCGATGGTCGTCACGGGGGTTTCCTCGATGGCCGGTGGCCGGATCGATGGGATTCGCCGGGTTTCGACGGATGGGTGGGCTGGTCGGTCGTTCGACGGTATTCGATTTGGTTCGTACTGGTCTAGGCCGGACTAGACCACAGCACCGAAAGGCATGTCAATGCACGAATTCGTAACGGCCCGATCACGCACCGGCGACGCCAAGATCGACAAATGCGCAGGTCGGGCCCGGGTGCCGGACGGCGCCTCCGGTTCGCGGCGCGCCTTCATGACCATTTCCGGCTCCCCTTCCCGCGTTCCGGCGGCCGGAACTCCCGCGGCGGCCCGGGTCCCGGACGAAGTTCCGCCCCGCGTCTTCATCTCCCTCCGATTCGTGGAGTATGGTGCGTACTGGTCTAGTCCGGACTAGACCAGTTGGTATCCGGAGGAACCCAACCGCGAACCATCGCGTCACAGAGAGCGCGCCCCCATGGCATCACTGCTGATCACGGCCGAACAGATGATCCTCACCCCGGCGGCCGGCCCCCACCGCGTCGTGTCCCCGGGATACGTCCGCGTGGCGGACGGAGTGGTCATCGAGGCCGGAGAAGGGCGCCCGGAGGGCGCGCCGGACGTCCACCTGCCCGACGGCCTCCTCGCGCCCGGCCTCGTCGACCTCCAGGTGAACGGGTACTTCGGGCACGACATGGTGGACGCCGACGAGGCCGCCTGGCACACCGTCGTGTCCCGCCTGCCCGAGACGGGCGTGACCGCGTTCCTCCCCACCTTCATCACCGCCCCGGTGCGCACGCAGGCCGACGCGCTCCTGCGCACCCGCGACCTGCTGCCGGGTCTGCCGCCCGGCACCCGCGTCCTCGGCGTCCACCTCGAAGGCCCGTTCCTGTCCGAGAAGCGCAAGGGCGCGCACAACGCCGCGCACCTCACCGACCCCGCACCCGCCGACATCGCGACGCTGCTGGAGACGGGCCTGGTCAAGCTCGTCACCCTCGCGCCCGAGCGGGACGGCGCCCTGGAGGCGATCCGCGCCCTGACCGCGGCCGGCGTGCTGGTCAGCGTCGGGCACAGCGACGCCACGGCCGCGCAGGTCGCCGCCGCGGCCGACGCCGGCGCCCGCAAGGTCACCCACATCTTCAACGCGCAGACCGGCGTCCACCACCGCGACCCGGGCGTGGCCGTGCAGGCGCTCATCGACGAGCGGCTGAGCCCCGGCCTCATCCTCGACCTGCACCACGTCGGCCCCGAGGTGGCGACGCTGGTGCTGCGGGCCGCGGCGGGACGGGTCGTGCTCGTCACCGACGCGGCCTCGGCCGCCGGGATGCCGCCCGGCACCTACGACCTCGGCGGCGAGCCCATCACCATGCCCGAGCAGGGCCCGCCGCTGCGCGCCGACGGCACCATCGCCGGATCCGGCCTCCGGCTGGACGAGGCGGTCGGCAACGCGATCGCGCTCGGCGTCGACCCGGCCGCCGCGGTCGACGCCGCGACCCGGATCCCGGCCGACCTCGTCGGCCGGCCCGACCTCGGCCGGATCGCACCCGGCGCCGCGGCCGACCTGGTCTGGCTGGGGCCGGACCACCGGGCGCTTGCGACATGGATCAACGGGCAGGAAGTCTTCGGAGGGGGATCATGACCAGTCAGATGCGCGCCGAGATCGGTGAGCAGCCGGACGCGCTGCGCCGGACGATCGACGCGCTCCTCCCGCGCACGCCCGACATCGGGGCGCTGGCGCGGGAGACGCGGCAGGTGCTGTTCATCGCGCGCGGGTCGTCCGACAACGCCGCCGTGTACGGGCGCTACCTCGTGGAGGCGCACGCCGGGCGGCTGGCGACGCTCGCCGCGCCGTCCATCGCGACCGCCTACCGGCGCCGCCTGGACCTGTCCGGCGTGCTGGCCGTGGCGATCAGCCAGTCCGGCAAGACCGAGGAGATCGTCGAGACCCTCGACTGGGCGCGCGACTGCGGCGCCCGGACGGTCGCGGTCACCAACGGCGCCGGGTCGCCGCTCGCCGAGGCCGCCGAGGTCGCGCTGGTCACGCGGGCGGGCGCCGAGATCGCCGTGCCGGCCACCAAGACCTACACGACGCAGCTCGCCGCGCTGTCGGTGCTCGGCCTCGGGCTCGGCGCCGCGGTCGCCGAGGACGACCTGCGCCGCGTCCCCGACGAGGTCGCCCGGATGATCGCGCTGACGGAGGACTCGCCCGCGCTGCCGGAGATCGTCGAGGACCTGGCGAAGGTCCCGGGTACGGTGGTCTCCGGACGCGGTATCGCGTTCGGGACCGCGCTGGAGCTGGCGCTGAAGATCAAGGAGGCGTGCTACCTGCACGCCATGGGGTTGTCCTACGCCGACCTGCTGCACGGCCCGATCGCCGTCGTCGACGCGCAGACCCCCGCGCTGCTGGTCGCCGCCGACTCCGGGCCGACGCTGCCCGGCACCGTCGCGCTGGCCCGCCGGGTGCGGGGCGCCGGGGCGCACGCGTTCGGCGTGGGCGGCGGCCCGGAGCTGGCGGAGGCGTGCTCGGCCGCGCTGCCCGGTCCCGCCCTCCCCGAGTGGGTGGCTCCGCTGGGCCTCATCGTCCCCGGCCAGATCATGGTCGAGAACCTGGCCCGCCGGCTCGGGATCGACCCCGACGTCCCGCGCGGCCTCAACAAGGTCACCCAGACCGACTGAGCGACCGGACCCCGAGAAGAGAGAACGAGCATGGACAAGGCCGAGGCCATCATCGCCGCCCTGGGCGGGGCCGAGAACATCGTGGAGATCGAGCCGTGCGCGACCCGGCTGCGCACCGAGGTCTCCGACGCCGGAAAGGTCGACGAGCCGGCGCTCAAGAAGGCGGGCGCGTACGGCGTCATGCGCAGCGGCACCGTCGTGCAGGTCGTCGTGGGGCCGGACGCCGACACCATCGCCAGCGACATCGAGGACATCCTCGACTGACACCACCTCCTCGACCGACCAAGGGAACCCCTCTGATGACCCGAGTACTGTCCCCGGTCGCCGGCCGGGTCGTCGGCCTCGCCGGCGTCCCGGACCCGGTGTTCGCCCAGGCCATGGTCGGCCCGGGCACGGCCGTCGACCCGCAGCGCGGTCCCGGCCACGCCCTCGCGCCCGTCACCGGGAAGATCGTCAAGCTGCACCCGCACGCCTACGTCGTGGTGGACGCCGAGGGCCACGGGGTCCTGGTCCACCTCGGCATCGACACCGTCAAGCTGAAGGGGCAGGGGTTCGAGCTCCTGGCCGCCGAGGGCGACGAGGTCGCCGCCGGGCAGCCGCTCGTGGGCTGGGACCCCGCGGTGATCGAGGCGGGCGGCCGCTCGCCCATCTGCGCGGTCGTCGCGCTGGACGCGGGCGCCGACGCCCTGTCGGACGTGCGCGAGTCGGGCGAGGTGGAGAAGGGGACCGAGCTGTTCACATGGAGCTGAGCACATGGCGGTGATCGGTCTCGGCGCGGCGGTCTTCGATCTCGACGGCACCCTCATCGACACCGAGCCGCGCAACCGCGTGATGTGGTCGCGCCTGTTCGACGCCCACCGCGTCCCCTACGACGAGGCGCTGATCGGCTCGTTCGCGGGGCGGCGGGGGCTCGAGGCGCTGGCCGACCACGCGCACCTGTTCCCCGGCCGGACGGTCGAGGAGCTGTTCGAGCAGGCGGTCTCCTACGAGTCGCTGCCGGGGATGCCGGACGTGGCGCCCGTCCCCGGCGCGGTCGACCTCGTCCGGTCGCTGGCGGACGCGGGCGTGCCGCTGGCAGTGGTGACGTCGGGCCAGCGGCCCTACGCCGAGCGGCTGCTGGACATGCTGGGCGTCCGCGGCCTGCTCGACCTCGTGGTGACCGCCGGGGACGTCGTCACCGGCAAGCCGCACCCGGAGGGGTACCTGGCCGCCGCGCGCGACCTGGACGTCCCGCCGCAGGAGGCGGTCGGGTTCGAGGACGCCCCGGCGGGGGTCGCGGCCGTCAAGGCCGCGGGAATGACATGCGTCGGCGTCGTCACCACGCAGCCGGTGGGCGCGCTGGCCAGGGCCGACCATCTGGTGGCCGATTTCATGGAAGTGGACGTCGTGCCGGGCCCCGCGCTGCGGGTGCACCGGACGGTAACGAGCTGATTGGGAGTAATGCGGTGACCGAGCGCAACGTCAAGATCGAGTCCAGGGTGGGGCTGCACGCGCGGCCGGCCGCGCTGTTCGTCCAGACCGCGGCCAAGGCCCCGATGGACGTGACGGTGTCCAAGCGCGGCGGCGCCCCGGTGAACGCCAAGAGCATCCTCGCCGTGCTCGGGCTGGACGCGCGGCACGGCGAGGAGATCGTGCTGTCCGCCGACGGCGAGGGGGCCGACGAGCTGCTCGACAGCCTGGAGAAGCTGCTGTCCACCCCGGAGCCCGAGGGGGCGTGAGGTGGGCGAGGTGATGCGGGGCGCGGGCGTCAGCCCCGGCGTCGGGACCGGGCCGGTGCGCACCGTCGCGGGGGCCGTGCCGGAGCCGCCCGCCGGATCCGGGCACGGCGGCGACGCCGGCGCCGAGCGCGACTCCGCCCTGGCCGCGCTGGAGGCCGTCGCCGCCGACCTGGAGGAGCGCGGTGAGCGCGCCGCCGCGGCCGGCAACGCCGACGGGCGCGACGTGCTGAACGCGCAGGCGATGATGGCCCGCGACCCCGGCCTCGCCGACGGCGTCCGCGCCAGGACCGGCGAGGGGGTGCCGGCGGCCCGCGCCGTGTTCGAGGCGTTCGGCGTCTACCGGGAGCTGCTCGCCGGGGCCGGCGAGTACATGGCCGCGCGGGTCACCGACCTCGACGACATCCGCGACCGGGCGATCGCGCGTCTGCTCGGGCTGCCGATGCCGGGCGTCCCCGAGTCCGACGAGCCGTTCGTGCTGGTCGCCCGCGACCTCGCCCCGGCCGACACGGCCGTCCTCGACCCGGGGCGGGTCGTGGCGTTCGTGACGGAGGAGGGCGGCCCCACCAGCCACACCGCGATCCTGGCGCGGACGATGGGCGTCCCCGCCGTGGTCGCGCTCCCCGGCGCCACCTCGCTGGCCGAGGGGACCCGCGTCCTGGTCGACGGCGCGGCGGGGACCGTGCTCCCCGACCCGTCCGAGGCGGAGGTGGCCACGGCGCGGGCGGCCGCGGCCGCCCGCGTGTCCGCGCTGGAGGAGTCCACCGGGCCGGGCGCGACCAGGGACGGGCACCCGGTCCCGCTGCTGGCCAACGTCGGCGGCCCGAAGGACGTGGAGGCGGCGCTGGCGAACGGCGCCGAGGGCGTCGGCCTGTACCGGACGGAGTTCCTGTTCCTCGACCGCGCGGCGCCGCCGTCCGACGATGAGCAGGAGGAGGCGTACCGGAGGGTGCTGGAGGCTTTCCCGGAGGGCCGCGTGGTCGTCCGGACGCTCGACGCCGGCGCCGACAAGCCGCTGGCGTTCCTGCCCGCCCCCGGCGAGGAGCCGAACCCGGCGCTCGGCGAGCGGGGCCTGCGGATGATGCGGCGCCACCCGGACGTGCTGGCCTCCCAGCTCGCCGCGCTGACCCGCGCCGCCGCGGGTCTCAACGTCAAGCTGCAGGTCATGGCGCCGATGGTGACGGACGCGGGGGAGGCCGCCTACTTCGCGGCCGCGTGCCGGGAGGCGGGGGTCGAGCATCCCGGCGTCATGATCGAGGTGCCGGCCGCCGCGCTGCGCGCCCGCGACCTGGCGCCGGAGGTCGAGTTCTTCAGCATCGGCACCAACGACCTCACCCAGTACGCGTGCGCGGCGGACCGGCAGGTCGGCGGCCTCGCGCGTCTCCAGGACCCGTGGCAGCCCGCCGTCCTCGACCTGGTCGCCCCCGCGGCCGGCGCGGGCGTCCCGTGCGGCGTGTGCGGGGAGGCGGCCGGCGACCCGGCGCTGGCGTGCGTGCTGGTGGGCCTCGGCGTGACGTCGCTGTCGATGAGCGCGCCGTCCCTCCCGCTGGTGCGGGCGGCGCTCGCGCGGCACACGCTGGAGGAGTGCCGGGCGGCGGCCGCGGCGGCCCGCGCCGCGCGCACCGCCGAGCAGGCCAGGGAGGGGGCCCGCGCCCACCTGCCCGGACTGGCGGACCTCGGGGTCTGACCCGCGGTCAGCCCGCGACGAGCCAGCGGTCGCCGTGCGCGCGCAGGACGAAGCTCGCGGCGAGCAGGCCGCCGGGACGGGCGGGCGCGCCCTTCCACCGCAGGTGCTCGAACCGCACGGTGCACTCCCCGGCGCCCGGCCCCTCCTCGCAGGTCGGGACGGTCACGCCGCGCAGCGCCGCGAGGTCCCGCGGGCGCAGCTTCGCGCGGGCCCGGCCGAGCCCCGGACGGCACCGGCCGGGCCCGCCGAACACGCGCCGCTCGTAGGCGGGCGCCAGGTACGCGCACGCCCTGGCGTTGCCCACCGAGATCCCGCGCAGGTACTTGTAGAGCGCCAGCCGCGCCGGGAGGGTCTGCCGCGGGGGCGCGGCGGTGGCGGCCTCGGCGGGCCGGGAGTCGCCGGGCTCGGGGGTGAGCGGAGGCATCGTGACCTCGCCGCCGCCCCCGCAGGCCGCCAGGAGCGGCAGCAGCGCCAGGGCGGCGAGGGACGGGCGGACGCGCACGGGGACCTCCTGGAAGCGCGAAGGCGGCCCGATCTTCCCAGCAGAGCGACCCTCGCGTCCATCGCTTCCCCGGTGCGGGGCGGCGGTCCCTACCGGTAGGCCAGCCCGTGCCCGGCGGGCTTCCCGCCGGCCGGCACCGGCAGTCTGCCAGTGGGCTTCACCGCACCGCTCAGCACCCTGGCCAGCGCCTCCACCGAGACCCGGCTGGAGGAGTAGGTGGCGAGCGCCGCCTTCGCTCCGCCCGCCGAGTCGAGGTCGTAGGGGCGGCCCAGCGCGGCGACGACCACCGGCTTCGGACCGAGCGCCCGGATCCGGGACGCGGTCGCCGCTCCCGCGTTCAGGGTGGTCAGCACCGTGACGTCCGCCGAGCCGGGCGCCGCGACCGCGACGCCCTGGCGGCGCAGGGCCGCCTGGAGCCGGCCGCTGTCCGGCCCGGAGACGGCGACCTTCCGGCCCTTGAGCGGCAGCAGGCCGCCGTCGTTGCGGACGAGGGTGACCGCGTGCTCGGCGACGCTCCGCGCGACGGCCTTGTTCGCGGGCGTGCCGACCGCCGCGGCGGCCTTGGCGGGATCGGCGGCGGTCGCCTGGAACAGGCCGCGCCGCTGCTTGAGCCTGAGGATCCGCGTCACCGACTCGTCGAGCCGCCGCTGCGAGATCTTCCCGGTCCGGACGGCCTTCACCACGGCGTCGTAGGCGCGCGGCAGGTCCGGCGGCATCAGCAGCTGGTCGGCGCCCGCGTTGATCGCCCGGACCGGGACGCCGGCGTCGCCGTACTTCTCGCGGACCCCGGCCATCTCCAGCGAGTCGGTGGTGATGACGCCCTGGTAGCCCAGCCTGCCGCGCAGCAGCCCCGTCAGGACCGTTCTGGAGAGCGTGGACGGGTCGCCCGACCCGTCGAGCTTCGGGACGACGATGTGCGCGGTCATGATCATGTCGACGTTCGCCGCGATCGCCGCCCTGAACGGGGGCGCGTCCAGCCGCTCCCACGTCCGCGGCGAGTGCCGGATCACCGGCAGGCCGGTGTGGCTGTCGGTCGCGGTGTCGCCGTGGCCGGGGAAGTGCTTGGCCGCCGCGGCGACCCCCGCCTCCTGGAAGCCGCCGATCGCGCCCCGCACCAGCGTGGACGCCAGGGCCGGGTCGGACCCGAAGGAACGCAGCCCGATCACCGGGTTGCCCGGGTTGACGTTCACGTCGGCGTCCGGCGCGTAGTCGAGGTTGATGCCGACCGCGCGCAGCTCGGCGCCGGTGACCCGGGCGGCGGCGCGGGCGTCGGCCTGGCTGCGGGTCGCGCCGAGCGCCATGTTGCCGGGGAACGTCGTGACGAACGGCGTCCGCGACACGATGCCCTGCTCCTCGTCCACGCCGAGCAGCAGCGGGATCTTCGAGGCCTTCTGCAGCGCGTTCGACTGCGCGGCGGTCCGCGCCGGGGTGCCGATGTTGCCGGGGAAGTAGATGAGCCCGCCCACCCGGTACTTCCTGATCTTCGTGAGCGCGTCGGCGCGGCTGGAGAAGGTCGGGACGAACAGCTGCCCCACCTTGTCGGCCACGCTCATCTTCGCGACCCGGCCGGGGATCCAGGCGTCCGGCGCGGGCGTGCGCGGCGCGCCGGGCGCGGTGGAGCGGGCGGACGGCGTCCGCCCGCCCTTCCCGCCCTCGCCGCCGCCGCAGCCGGCGGCCCCGCCTGCCAGCAGGACCGCCGCCGCGAGCGCGAGGGAACGTGAGGCACGCACCTGACCAGCCCCCCGGAACGGTCTCGGTCACACGGTCGCATCGGACGCCGCGACCGTAGCCGCCCCCGGGGGCCGCTGTCGACTCGATCTCTTCCGGTTCAGCGCCCGGGGACGGGCGGGACGGTCGCCCTGGGCAGGGGCATCCCGCGCGGACGACGCTGCGCATCAACGCAGCCGATCTGTAGAGCCACGCCTGTGGCCGGTGGTCCCGCGGGGCACGGCCCCATCGGGGCCGCTTCCGCGGCACTGCCGCCACCGTGGTCACAGCTCAATCACGATGGACCCCTGGATCGCAGGCGATTGCGGATCTTTGGCGGGGTCCATCGCGATGGACCGGCGGCCGGGCCTGACATCGGCCGGGCCGGGCGGGCCTTCGCCGCGGGCGGGCGGCGCTCAGCCCGGCAAGGGGTGGCCGAGACGGCGCAGCGCCATCCCGGCCGCGCCGACGGCCCCGTCGCCGGCGCTGCGCGGCGCCTCGGCGAAGCGGGCGCGCAGTCCGGAGCGGACGGCCTCGGCGACGGGGCCTTCACGGAGCACCGAGCCGTGCATGACGACCGGTGCGCAGGGGTCGGACAGGGCGGGGCGCACCGCGTCGACGTCGGCCAGCAGCCACTGCGCGGCCTCGTCGGTGATGCGCCTGGCCACGGGATCGCCCGCGGCCGCGGCGGCGGCGACCACCGGGCCGAGGCGGCCCAGGGCCGCGGGCGGGCGGCCGTACACCTCCTTGATGATCGCCTGGGCGAGGCGGGGATTGGGCGGGGTGCCGGGAGACTCGGGATGGCACGGCGGCCCGTGCGGGCCCGGCGGCCCGCTGCCGCAGGCGGGATGCCGGGCGGACGGCGGGTAGGCGGATCCGGGAGCGAGCACGGCGGTGGCGCGCCCGCCGGGGGAGCCCCCGCCGGCCGACAGCGCGGCGGGCTGCGGCAGCACGGGAGCGCCCGGGGGCGGCGAAGGGGCGCCGGCCATGGCCAGCGCCCAGGGGTGGCGGTGTCTTCGCCGTTCCGAGTCGATCTGCGCGACGACGGTGGGACCGAGCAGCGCCCGGGGGACCGAGTCGGTGAGCAGCGTCGGGGAGCCGCGGCCGTCGTAGGCGGCGAGCGCGGCCCGGACGGCCTCCTTCCCGAGCCACACCGCCGAACCCTCGTCCCCGACGAGCCAGCCGTAGCCGTCCGCGCGCTGCACGATCGCGCCGTCGTTGATGACCGCCGCGCCGGCGCCCGTGCCGGAGAACACCACGATGCCCTTGGGCTCGCTGGTCCCCGCGGCGAACGCCACCGCGATGTCGGTCACCACCGCGGGCGAGCCGCGCAGCCCGACGGCCTGCCAGGCCTGCCGGGCCGCCGCGACCGCGGCGGGCCGGCCGGCCGAGCCGGCGCCGGCGATGCCGAACACGCCGGTGAGGATGTGGGTGCGGTCTAGGTCCCCGAGCGCCTCCCGCAGGGCGGTGGTCAGCGCCCCGGCGGTGTCGCCTCCAGAGTTGGGGTTGGCCCCTGGGCCGGTGCCGGAACCGGCCAGGGCTCCCCCGAGCGTCAGCACGACGCAGCGGGTCTTCGTGCCACCCGCGTCGATACCGACCACGTAAGGACCGGCCAAATGGGTCAACACATGGCGACCGTAGCCTTTCCTAACGTTGACGTGACATCCAGCGCGTAAGAAAATTTCCTCCATGAGGAAACCCATCGGCCCCGACCGGGGCCCCGAGCGGGGGAACACGGGGGAGCCCGCGGCGCCACGGGACGACGCGGCGGGCAGGGACAGGGACGCCACGCCGCTGAGCACGGTGGTGCGGGTCCGTTCGCTGCTGCCCTCGCTGCCCCCCGCCGAGCGAAGAGTCGCTCAACGCGTCATCGACGACCCCGAAGGGGTCGCCAACTCGACCATCACCGAGCTCGCCCAGAACTGCGGCACCTCCGAGACCACGGTCATCAGGTTCTGCCGGGCGATCGGGTTCCATGGTTACCCAGAGCTGCGGCTGACCCTCGCCACCGAGGCGGGACGGGCCCAGAGCGCCACCGGCGGCCGGGTCATCGGCAGCGACATCAGCCCCGACGACTCCCTAGAGCAGATCGTGGAGAAGGTCACCTTCGCCGACGCGCGGGCCGTCGAGGAGACCGCGTCCCAGCTCGACATCAAGATGCTGGAGCAGGTCGTGGACGCGGTCGTCAACGCGAACCGGGTCGACGTCTACGGCGTCGGCGCGAGCGCGTTCGTCGCGGCCGACTTCCAGCAGAAGCTGCACCGCATCGGCCGGGTCTGCTCCGCCTGGGCGGACGCCCACATCATGCTGACCAGCGCCGCCGTCCTGAGCCCCGGCGACGTGGCGATCGGCATCTCGCACACCGGGGCGACCGTGGAGACCATCGACGCGCTGGAGGTCGCCAAGACCCGGGGCGCCAGGACCGTGGGGCTCACCAACTTCCCGAAGTCCCCCATCGCGGAGGTCGCGGACATGATCCTGACGACCGCCGCCCGGGAGACGACGTTCCGCTCGGGCGCCACCGCAAGCCGGCTGGCGCAGCTCACGGTGGTGGACTGCCTCTTCGTCGGAGTAGCGCAGCGCACCTACGGGTCTACCCGCAAGGCCCTCGAAGCCACGTACGAGGCGGTCCGCGGACGGACCGTGCGACCCGACCGGAGGCGTCGGTGATCGATTGCGAGCTCCCCACGGAGGGACGGAACCCCCGCACCCTCGACGTCGACACGCTGCCGACCATGGAGGTGCTACGCCTGATCAACTCTGAGGACGCGACCGTGCCGACGGTCGTCGGCTCCGTGCTGCCCGAGGTCGCCCGGCTGGTCGACCTCGCCGTGGAGTCCCTGCGGGCGGGCGGCCGCGTGCACTACTTCGGCGCCGGCACGTCCGGCCGGCTCGCGGTCCTCGACGCCGCCGAGCTTCCCCCCACCTTCGGCATCTGGGGCCGGGTCGTGGCCCACAACGCCGGCGGCCCCGGCGCGCTGTCGCAGGCCGTCTCCGGCGTGGAGGACGACGTCGAGCTCGGCCGCCGGGACGCCCGCGACGTCGGGCCGGGCGACGTCGCGGTCGGCATCGCGGCGAGCGGGCGCACCCCCTACGTGGTGGGGGCGCTGCGCGCCGCCGCCGCGGTCGGGGCGCGCACGGCCCTGATCAGCTGCAATCCGCACACGCCGTACGGGGACGAGGTGGAGGTGCACATCGGGCTCGCCACCGGGCCCGAGGTCATCAGCGGTTCCACCCGGATGAAGGCGGGCACCGCGACCAAGCTGGTGCTCAACTCCTTCTCCACCACCCTGATGATCAGGATGGGGCGCACCTACTCCAACCTGATGGTCAGCGTGAACGCGCTGAACTCCAAGCTGCGCGCCCGGCTGGTGCGCATCCTCACCGAGGCGACCGGGATGGACGCCCGCACCTGCGAGAACGCGCTGTCCGAGGCGGGCGGCAACACCCGCGTCGCCCTGGTCTCGCTCCTCGGCGAGGTCCCCGCGGCGCGGGCCACGATGGTCCTGGAGGAAACCGACGGCGGCGTCAGAGAAGCCCTGCAACGCCTCAGATCCGCCTAGCACCGCAAGCGAACCGCTGCCCTCATCTCAGCCCGCGATCCCGACAACACCAGCCACCGCCGCAACCAGCGACGACCCCAACACTCGCGATCGCGTCCGAAGGCAGTTTCGAGCGAAGCAGGAAACTGATCGCGCAGCGAGCCGCCAAGGCGAGACGGAGCGATGCCAGCGATCGCCGCAGTGCCCGACGATGGAGGGCCCGCCGGGCCCGAAGGAGGAGGGCACTGCAATAGGCACAGCAGGGCCGCCAGGCCCGAAGGAGGAGAGAAATGCAATAAAAACGGCGTCAGTTCTCGTAGCGGCGGAGTTCCTGGCGGGCCACGGTGCGGACGTGGACCTCGTCGGGGCCGTCGAAGATGCGCATCGCGCGGACCCAGGAGTACATCGCCGCCAGCGGGGTGTCGTCGGAGACCCCGGCGGCGCCGTGCACCTGGATCGCGCGGTCGAGCACCTCGTGGGCGATGCGCGGCACGACCACCTTGATGGCGGCGATCTCCGTCCGCGCGCCCCTGGCGCCGTGCCGGTCGATCAGCCAGGCGGTCTTGAGGGTGAGCAGGCGCGCCTGCTCGATCGCCATCCGCGACTCGGCGATCTGCTCCCGGACCACGCCCTGCTTGGCCAGCGGGCCGCCGAACGCCTCGCGCGACAGCGCGCGCCGGCACATCAGCTCCAGCGCCCGCTCCGCCATGCCGAGCGCTCGCATGCAGTGGTGGATGCGGCCGGGCCCGAGCCTCGCCTGGGCGATCATGAAGCCGTCGCCCTCTTCCGCGACCAGGTTCGAGGCGGGCACCCGGACGTCCTCGAAGAGGATCTCCGAATGGCCGTGCTGGTCCTGGTAGCCGAACACGGGCAGGTGCCGGACGACCGTCACGCCCGGGGCGTCGCGCGGCACGAGCACCTGCGACTGCTGCCGGTGCGGCGGCCCGGCGGGGTCCGTGGTGCCATCTCCGACCCCCTGGCGGGGGCCCGCCCCCGTCCGCCCCATCACGATGAAGAGCTTGCAGCGCTCGTCGGCGGCGCCGGTGATGAACCACTTGCGGCCGTTGACCACGTACTCGTCGCCGTCCCGGACGATCGAGGTGGTGATGTTGGTGGCGTCGGAGGAGGCGACCTCCGGCTCGGTCATCGCGAACGCGCTGCGGATCTCACCGTCCAGCAGGGGCCGGAGCCAGCGCTCCTTCTGCTCGTCCGTGCCGAACATGTGCAGGACTTCCATGTTCCCGGTGTCGGGCGCCGCGCAGTTGACCGCCTCGGGGGCGAGGTCGGGCGAGCGCCCGGTCAGCTCGGCGAGCGTCGCGTACTCCAGGTTGGACAGCCCGGACACGTCCGGCAGGAACAGGTTCCACAGGCCCCGCTCGCGCGCCTCGGCCTTCAGCTCCTCGACGACCGGGGGCAGCGCGTGCGGGTCGTTCTCCGCCCGCCAGGCGGCGTAGACGGGCTCGGCCGGGTAGACCCGCGCCTCCATGAACTCCTGGAGCCGGTCCCGGTAGTCGCGTGCCTTCGGGCTGAGTTCGAAGTCCATGGCCCGCATTCTGGCAGAACGGGATTCGGTTGTTGTGCCGGGGATCGCCTACCATCGGCGCGTGAGCGTCAAAGCTGTGATCACCGACTGGGGCGGCGTCCTCACCTCCCCCCTCGCCGAGGCCGTCGAGGTCTGGCTCAACGCCGACCGCATCGACGTCGAACGCTACAAGACCGTCATGCGCGCGTGGGTGAGGCAGGCCTACGACGGCGCCGGGACGAACCCCATCCACGGCCTGGAGGACGGGACCCTCCCCACCGCGGAGTTCGAGCGGCTCCTCGCGGCCGAGCTGCTCACCGTCGACGGCGCGCCCGTGGAGGCCGCCGGGCTCATCGCCCGGATGTTCGGCGCGTTCGCGCCGGTCGAGCCGATGTACGAGGCGCTGCGCGCGGTCCGCGCCGCGGGCGCCCGCACCGCCCTGCTGTCGAACTCGTGGGGCAACGAGTACCCCCGCGACCTGTTCGCCGAGCTCTTCGACGCGGTCGTCATCTCCTGCGAGGTCGGGATGCGCAAGCCCGACGAGCGGATCTTCCGGCACGCCCTGGACCTGCTCGGCCTGGCCGCCGCCGAGTGCGTCTTCATCGACGACATCGAGCACAACGTCCGCGCCGCGCAGGCCCTCGGGATCCGCGGCATCCTGCACACCGCCCCCGACACCACGATCGCCGAACTGCGCGGAATGGACCTGCTGCCCTGACCATCTGGCAGACTTGCTGACCGTCATGCGCGTCTACCTGCCGTCCACGCTCACGCTGCTCGCCGGCGTCCACGCCGCGCGCGAGATCGGTCCCGCGCCGCTCGCCGCCCACGCGGTCACGCCCGCGCTGCGCGAGTGGTACGCGGGCGGCGACGAGGAGGAGCTGGAGTACGCGGCGATGTCCGCCGCCGCCCGCGCCTCCCTGCGCCTGCTCGCCGCCGACCCGTCCGTCCCGCGCCGCCGGGTCGTGCTGGCCGCCGAGGTCCCCGACGGCCAGGTCGCCTGGCCGCGCGGCGACGCGGCCCTCGGCAACGGCGACCGCGCCCTCGTCGAACTCGCCGTCCCGGTCCCCTGGAAGCTGATCGCCTCCGGCCATGTCGACGACCCCGGCGCGGTCCCCGACATCGCGGCCGCCGCGCAGGCCCTCGCGGCCGCCGACGCCGGAGACGAGGACGCCCGCTTCACCGTCGACGGCGCCGAGGGCCACGAGCTGCTCTGGTACGCCACCCAGGAACTCGGCGACCTCCTCGACTAGCGGCCCGGGCGCGGGGTAGGTCCCTCGGCACGTCGACAATGCCGCCGGATCGCAGGGGGACGTCATGGACGCCGTCACCACCGTGCCGGTTCCGATGAACGAACCGGTCAGGACGTACGCGCCGGGAAGCGCCGAGCGGGCCGCGCTGGAAGCCAGGATCAAGGAGCTGGGCGGCGCGCAGACCGAGCTGACCATGGCGGTCGGGGGCGAGCGGCGCATGGGCGCGGGCACGCCCGTCGACGTCGTGGAGCCGCACGACCACGGGCACGTGCTCGGCCGGATGGGCGAGGCGACCGAGGCGGACGTGGCCGAGGCGATCGCCGCGGCGCGGGAGGCGGCGCCCGCCTGGCGGGCCATGTCCTTCGACGACCGCGCCGCGATCTTCCTGCGCGCCGCCGAGCTGCTCGCCGGGCCGTGGCGGCCCACGGTGAACGCCGCCACGATCCTCGGCCAGTCCAAGTCGGTGCAGCAGGCCGAGATCGACGCCGCCTGCGAGCTGATCGACTTCTGGCGGTTCAACGTCCGGTACGCCCAGCAGATCCACGAGCAGCAGCCGCTGTCGCCGCCCGGCGTGTGGAACCGGCTGGAGTACCGGCCGCTGGAGGGCTTCGTCCTCGCCATCACCCCGTTCAACTTCACCGCGATCGCCGGGAACCTGCCGACCTCGCCCGCGCTGATGGGCAACGTCGTGGTGTGGAAGCCGTCCCCGACGCAGCAGCTCGCCGCCCACCACACGATGCGGCTGCTGGAGGCCGCCGGGCTCCCGCCCGGCGTGATCAACATGGTCACCGGGAACGGCCGCGCCGTCTCCGCGGTGGCGCTGCGCCATCCCGAGCTCGCCGGGCTGCACTTCACCGGCTCGGCCGCGACGTTCCAGCAGCTCTGGCGGACGATCGGCGAGAACATCTCCGGCTACCGGGGCTACCCGCGCATCGTCGGCGAGACCGGCGGGAAGGACTTCGTCGTCGCGCACCCGTCCGCCGACCCGGCCGTGCTGAAGACGGCGCTCGTCCGCGGCGCCTTCGAGTACCAGGGCCAGAAGTGCTCCGCCGCGTCCCGCGCCTACATCCCGCGCTCCCTCTGGAACGGCATGCGCGACGACTTCCGCGCCGAGGTCGACGCCCTCACCATGGGCGACGTCGCCGACGACCTGTCGGCCTTCATGGGCGCCGTGATCGACGACCGGGCCTTCGCCAAGCACCGCCGCGCCATCGAGCGCGCCCGCCGGATCGACACCATGAGGATCCTCGCCGGCGGCGAGTTCGACGACTCGCGCGGCTACTTCGTCCGGCCCACGGTCCTGGAGTCGTCCGACCCGACCGACGAGATCTTCACCACCGAGTACTTCGGCCCGATCCTCGGCGTCCACGTCTACGACGACACCGACTACGACCGGGTCCTCACCCAGATGGAGGGCGTCTCCGAATACGCCCTGACCGGTGCCGTCATCGCCGACGACCGCGCCGCCGCCGCCGAGGCCACCGAGCGGCTCCGCTTCGCCGCCGGCAACTTCTACATCAACGACAAGCCGACCGGCTCGATCGTCGGCCAGCAGCCGTTCGGCGGTGCCCGCGCGTCCGGCACCAACGACAAGGCGGGCTCCGTCTTCAACCTCACCCGCTGGACGAGCGCCCGCTCCATCAAGGAGACCTTCGTCCCGCCCACCGACCACCGCTACCCGCACATGGGCTAGGACCCCGGGTACCCCTTCCCGGACGGTCGAACGGGCGGCGGGCTTGACGATAGGCTCGCCTCGCCGTCCGTTGGACGGCGCCGGAGCACACCCCCTGGAGCCGTCATGGGAACGGGATGTCGACGCTGAACCGTCTCGTGCTGTGGAACATCGACCACACCCTGGTCGACGTCGGGCGGATCACCCGGGACGCCTACGCCGAGGCGTTCCAGCGGACCATCGGGCGCCCACTGCTGCGCCTGGCGCCCACCCCCGGCCGCACCGAATCCGAGATCATCTTCGAGACCCTCGCGTTCAACGACGTCGTCACCACCGACGACCACCTGCCCGCCTTCTTCGACGCGCTGGCCGAGGCGTTCGCGAGCCGCCGCGCCGACCTGCGCGCGCACGGCCGCGTCCTGGCCGGCGCCCGGGAGGCAGTCGAGGCGCTCGCCCACGTGCCCGGCGTCGTCCAGTCGGTGCTGACCGGATCGCTCCAGCCGAACGCGGTGCTGAAGGTGACCGAGCTCGGCCTCGCCGGCCGCCTCGACCTGGAGGCCGGCGGGTACGAGAACGGCGTCTACAGCAAGGCCGCCCTCCTGGAGGTCGCCCGCGCCCGCGCGGGCGAGCGCCACGGCGCCCGCTACCCCGAGTCGGCCACCGTCTACGTCGCCGACTCGCCCCGCGACGTCCAGGCCGCGCACATCGCCGGGTCGCCGATCCTCGCCGTCGCCACCGGGAGCGCCACCGAGGCCGAGCTCCGCGCCGCCGGAGCGGACCGGGTCCTCGCCACGCTCGCCGACACGGACGCGGTGGTGAGCGCGGTCGCCGACCTGACCCGCATGTGAGGCCGGCACGCATATGAGACACGTTTGTCACCTCGGAAAGGCGGCGCCGCCCGCACGCGCTCGGTAACTTCGAGTAATCACTTGACGTCAAGGAGTGATTAGCGTGCCGTGTCGTGCCGTCGCCCTGTCCACCGTCCTCGCCGCGGCCCTCGGCGCCGCCGCGCTCCTGCTCACCACACCCCCGGCCGATCCCGCCCGGGCCTCGGCGGAACGCGCCGGCGAGATGTTCGCGTGCGAGCTGGTGGAGCCGCGTTACCCCCAGGTCTTCGGCCGGAACTGCGACCCCGGCCGATGGGGGCCGCTCTCGGACTTCACCGTCATCGACCGGCGCGACGACAGCACCTACCGCTGCCGGACCGGCTGGGCCGAGGGGCCGCCCAGGGTCAGCGGCCAGAGCTGCCTGGCGCAGCGGGGCTGATCCCGCTCCGGTGGCCGCGGCGGCCGACACACCGCCGCGCCCACGGGTGTGCGCTTCCTGAGCTGCCCGTTCTTTCGATGTGTGGGGGCGGAGGATGACCCCGCCCGTCTCTGTGTGGGGGCGCGGGATTGCCCGAGGCCGCGTTTTGACCTGCGATAGGACGGGTTCCGGGGCTTGGCGGCGGGCGTGGCGGGCAGGTTGCGCGGTGTGCCGGGCGGGCCCGATATTGGGATGGCCGCGCGGCGTGGCGCGGCGGGGAGGGAGACAGATGGCCCGGGACGTATCCGAGGGTTCGGCGCTGTGGGAGCCGTCGGAGGAGGTGGTCGCGAACGCGCGGGTGACGCGGTTCGCCCACTGGCTGGGGGACCGGGGCGTCCTCAAGGAGTCCTACGACGAGCTCTGGCAGTGGTCGGTCACGGAGGTCGACGCGTTCTGGGACGCGATCTGGTCGTACTTCGAGGTCGTCGGCGATCGCGGTGACGGCCCCGTCCGGACGGGCGGGCCCATGCCGGTCGACGGACTCGAGTGGTTCCCGGGCGCGACCCTCAACTACGCGGCGAACGCGCTGCGCCGGGCACAGGAGTCGCCCGACGAGACGGCGGTCGTCTTCCGGTCGGAGGCGGGCGGGCACCGGCTGCTGTCGTACCGGGAGCTGGCGCTGCACGTCGCGGAGGTGCGCGCGGGCCTGGCCGAACTCGGCGTGGGCAAGGGCGACCGGGTCGCCGCCTACATCCCGAACATCCCCGAGGCGCTGATCTGCTTCCTGGCCACGGCGTCGCTGGGCGCGGTGTGGTCGTCGTGCTCTCCCGACTTCGGGTCGTCCTCGGTGATCGACCGGTTCGCGCAGATCGAGCCGAAGGTTCTGGTCGCCGTGGACGGCTACGCCTACAACGGCAAGCGGTTCGACCGCCGCGAGGTCGTCGCGGAGATCGAGGCCTCGCTGCCGACCCTCGCCGCCACCGTGCTCGTCCCCTACCTGGACCCGGCCGCGACCCCGGAGGGCCTGCGCGTCGGAATGCACTACGGCGAACTGCCCCGCCAGGGCCACGAGACCCTGGAGTTCGAGGACGTCCCGTTCGACCATCCGCTGTGGGTCGTGTACTCGTCCGGGACGACCGGGCTGCCGAAGCCGATCGTCCACGGCCACGGCGGCGTGGTCCTGGAGCACCTCAAGGCGCTGTCCTTCCACCAGGACCTCGGTCCCGAGGACGTGTTCTTCTGGTACACCACCACCGGCTGGATGATGTGGAACTACCTCATCGGCGGCCTGCTGGTGGGGTCGGCCATCGTCATGTACGACGGCGCCCCCCTCGACCTGTGGACGCTCGCCGCCGAGACCGGCGTCACCTACATGGGGGTCGGCGCGCCCTACATCTCGGCCTCGGCGAAGGAGGGGCGCCGCCCCGGCGAGGAACTCGACCTGTCCGGCCTGCGCGGCATCGGCTCCACCGGCTCGCCGCTCCCGCCCGAAGGCTTCGCCTGGGTGTACGAAGCGGTGGGCAGCGACCTGCTGCTCGGCTCGTTCTCCGGCGGAACCGACCTGTGCACCGGCTTCGTCGGCCCGTCGCCGCTGCTGCCGCTGCACGCCGGCGTCATCCAGTGCCGCGGCCTCGGCGCCAAGGTGGAGGCGTTCGGCGAGGACGGCAAGCCGGTGATCGACGAGGTGGGGGAGCTGGTCATCACCGAGCCCATGCCGTCCATGCCCGTCTTCTTCTGGAACGACGAGGGCGGCGAGCGCTACCGCGACTCCTACTTCGACATGTACCCGGGCGTGTGGCGGCACGGCGACTGGATCAAGGTCCTGCCGGACGGCGGCTGCGTGATCTACGGGCGGTCCGACTCCACCCTCAACCGCGGCGGCGTCCGCATGGGCACCGCCGACTTCTACCGCGTCGTCGAGGCGTTCGACGAGATCGCCGACAGCCTCGTCATCGACACCGGCAGGCTCGGCCAGGAGGGCCGGCTGCTCCTGTACGTCCAGCTCGCGGAGGGCGCGGCGCTCACCGACGAGCTGGCGGACGGCCTCCGCAGGCGGATCCGGTCGGCGCTGTCGCCCCGGCACGTCCCGGACGAGATCACCGCCGTGCCCGGCATCCCGCGCACGCTGTCCGGCAAGAAGCTGGAGGTCCCCGTCCGCAAGATCCTCCAGGGCACCCCGGTCGACCGGGCCGCCAACCGCGACTCCATGGCCAACCCCGAGGTGCTCACCCACTTCACCCCTTAGCGGCGGCGTAGGCGAGGACGTCGCCGCGGCGGTACAGGCGCCGCACGCGTCCCCCTCCCAGCGGCTCGACCCGGGCGGGTTCCGGCCAGCCCGCGGGCGGGCGCCTGGCGTAGACGGTGACGCTCGTCTGCGCCAGGCCGAGGATGCGGGCGGCCTCGGCCAGGGTGACCAGGTCGTCCGGTCCCTCCTCGGCGGGGCGTTCCCCCAGGGCCCGGTACCAGGCCGTCCAGGCGGCCTCGTCCCAGTACAGGGCCTTGCCGGCGCGGTGCGCCACGTCGGGGTGCCCGTTGGACGCGCGGTCCGCCCAGAGCTGCTTGAGGCGGTGGCGGCTGAGCCCGTGGCGCTCCGCCAGCTCGTCGCGGGTGGCGAGGCCGGGCGGGACGTCCCGGGACCGGCGCGCCGCGTACCAGCGGTCCCAGTCGGCGGCGACGAGGTCGGGACGCCCGCGGACGTGTTCTGCTGGGCGGCGACGCTGGCGTTCGCCGCGACCGGGGAGCCGCCCTTCGGGCAGGACACCATCCCCGCCGTGATCAACCGGATCCTGCACGAGGAGCCCGAGCTCGGCGGCCTCGACGGGCCGCTGCGCGACCTGGTGGTCGACTGCCTGGACAAGGACCCCTCCCGCCGTCCGGGCGCCCGGCAGGTGCTGATGCGGCTGCTCGGGCACGAGGAGGCCGCGGCGCGCCCGGCCGCCCGCCCGTCCGGCGACACCGACGAGACCGCGATGCTGGCCGCCGGGTCCGTCCTCGCCGCCGAGGCCGGCGAGGAGGACGAGGCGTTCGAGCCCGCCGCGTTCGCCGACCCGGGCCGCGCCGAAAGCCCGGCCTTCGACGACGACTTCGCGGCACCGGCGGAGGCCGCCGTCCCGGACGCGCCCGCCGAATGGGCCGCCGCCGCCACCATGCCCGGCACCGGCGGGAAGGGCGGCGGCCTGCGGCGCTCGCTCGCCGGTTCGGGACGCTCCGCCGTGCTCGCCGGGGCCGCCGCCCTGGTCGTCGCGGTCATCGTGGTCTCCTCCGTCCTGCTGCTCGGCTCCGGCGACAGCGGCAAGGCGGGCCGCAAGGTCAGCGACCCGAGCGCGCCGCCCGCCTCGACCGACGTCGTGCCCACCACCGCGCCGCAGCCGACCAGGCGGGCCGTGGAGGAGGAGCCGCCGGCGTCCTACGACCCGACGCCCACCGGCAGCCCGACGCCGACCGGCAGCCCGACGCCGACCGGGTCCCCGACCCCGACCGGCTCGCCGACCGACCCGGCGCCGACCGACTCGGGCACGCCGACCGCCCCCAGCACGCCCACCGACCCGGGCACGCCGACCGACCCCGGTCCGACGGAGCCCGGAGACGGCGGCACCAACCCGGGCGGCGGCGGCACGGGAACGGGCACGGGGACGGGTACCGGCGCGCAGGCCGCGGGCTGACGCCGCGCCCCACCGATTTCCAAGATCACCCCGAGCCCTGGCAAGGTGGGATAGGCCACGTCGGCCATGCGCGGGACCAGGTCGGCTTTGCGGCGATTCCTGGTTACGCTCGTGCAGTGAGCGGCGCCACAACGAGGTGGCGATGGGTCTCAAGGGGAGATTGTCGATGAGCGGCATGCTCGATCAAGCGAAGGACGACCTGCTCCGGCGGGCCGCCGAGGCGTGCGCGCGGCGTCCGGACGCGCGCGGTGACGCGGAGGAGGCCCTCGCCTACCTCCGCCTCTACTACCGGCAGGTCGCGCGCGAGGACCTGCTGGAGCGCGACCCGGCGGCCGTCTGCGGGCCCGCGATGGCGCATCGCGCGCTCGGCGAGGAGCGGCCGCAGGGGCGCGCGAAGGTGCGCGTCTTCACGCCGACGCTGGAGGCGGACGGCTGGAACCCCGGCCGCACCGTCGTCCAGATCGTCACGGACGACATGCCGTTCCTGGTCGACTCGGTGACGATGGAGCTGAGCCGGCACCAGCTCGCCACCCAGCTGATCGTCCACCCGCTGATGGGCGTGGACCGGGACGTCGCGGGCCACCTCAGGGCGTTCCGCGGCAAGAACGACAGCGACGCCGACGTCGACGAGTCGTGGATGCACTTCGAGGTCGACCGCACCACCGACCAGGCCGCCCTGGACGTGCTGGAGAAGGACCTGATCCGCGTCCTGCAGGACGTGCGGGTCGCCGTCGAGGACGAGCCCAAGATGCGCGCCCGCGCCCACGAGATCGCGACCGCGATCCAGGAGGTCCCGCCGCCGCTGTCCGAGAAGGAGATCGGCGAGGGTGTCGAGCTGCTCGACTGGCTCGCCGACGGGCACTTCACGTTCCTCGGCTACCGCGACTACACGCTCACCGAAGACGGCACGGCGCTGCGCCCCGAGCCCGGCTCGGGCCTCGGCGTCCTGCGCATGGACAAGCGCGAGTCCGCCGGCTTCGCCGCGCTGCCGCCGGAGGTCCGCGAGAAGGCGAAGGAGAAGCGCCTGCTCGTCCTCACCAAGGCGAACTCGCGCTCCACCGTCCACCGCCCCCTGTACCTGGACTACATCGGGGTGAAGAAGTTCGACGCGGCAGGCGAGGTGATCGGGGAGCGCCGGTTCCTCGGCCTGTTCACGCACGTCGCCTACAGCGAGTCGATCGGGCACGTCCCCGTCCTGCGGCCCAAGCTCGACGAGGTGCTGGAGCTGGCCGGGTTCACCCCCGACAGCTACGACGGCCAGGACCTCATCGAGATCCTGGAGAGCTACCCGCGCGACGAGCTGTTCCAGATCTCGGTGGACGACCTGCTGAAGATCTCCCTCGGCGTGCTGCGGCTGCGCGAGCGCCGCCAGCTGAAGCTGTTCCTGCGCAAGGACCTGTACGGCCGCTTCATGTCCTGCATGGTCTACCTGCCGCGCGACCGCTACACCACCAAGGTCCGGCTGCGCATCCAGGACCTCCTCAAGGAGGCGTTCGAGGGCGTCAGCGTCGACTACAGCGCGAACGTCACCGAGTCGAACCTGGCGCGGCTGCACGTCGTGGTCCGCGGCGAGCGCGGCCGCCCGCTGCCGGACATCGACGTCGCGGCGCTGGAGGAGCGCCTCGCCGGCGCCACCCGCTCCTGGGAGGACGACCTCGCCGAGGCGATCGTCGAGCAGTGCGGGGAGGAACGTTCCGGAACGCTCGGCCGCTCGTTCGGCGAGGCGTTCCCCGAGGGCTACAAGGCCGACTTCCCGGCCCGCACCGCCGTCGCCGACCTGCGCCGCCTCGACGCGCTCGACGAGGCCGCCGACACTTCGATCGACCTGTACGGGCCGGCCGGCGCCGGGCCGGGCGAGCGGCGGCTGAAGATCTACCGGATGGGCGAGCCGATCTCCCTGTCGCGGGTGCTGCCGCTGCTGCAGAACATGGGCGTCGAGGTGATCGACGAGCGGCCGTACGAGATCAACCCCTCCGACGGCCGCCGGTTCTGGATCTACGACCTCGGGCTGCGGTACTCGCCTCCCGCCGACGTCCCGGAAGAGGCCGTCAAGGACCTGTTCCAGGACGCGTTCACGGTCCTGTGGCGCGGCGACATCGAGAACGACGGCTTCAACGCGCTCGTCCTGCACGTCGGCCTGACCTGGTGGCAGGCGATGATCCTGCGGGCCTACGCCCTGTACCTGCGGCAGGCGGGCGCCGCGTTCTCCAAGCGCTACTTCGAGGAGGTGCTGCTGCGCAACGCCTCCATCACCCGGCTGATCATCCGGCTGTGGGAGAGCAGGCTCGACCCGACCCTGCAGGGCGGCGAGCAGGAGCGCAGCGACGGCATCGCCGAGGAGATCCGCGGCAAGCTGGACGACGTCGCGAGCCTCGACGAGGACCGCATCCTGCGGTCCTACCTGGCGCTCGTCCAGGCGACGCTGCGCACGAACCACTACCAGAACAAGCCGTACCTGGCGATGAAGTTCGACCCGGCGGGCATCCCGGACCTGCCGCTGCCCCGCCCCACGTACGAGATCTTCGTGTACTCGCCGAAGGTCGAGGGCGTGCACCTGCGGTTCGGGTCGGTCGCGCGCGGCGGGCTGCGCTGGTCCGACCGGCGCGAGGACTTCCGCACCGAGATCCTCGGCCTGGCCAAGGCGCAGGCGGTGAAGAACACCGTCATCGTCCCCGCGGGCGCCAAGGGCGGCTTCGTCGGCAAGCAGCTGCCCGACCCGGCCGTGGACCGGGAGGCCTGGCAGAAGGCCGGCATCGACTGCTATAAGGACTTCATCTCCGGCTTGCTCGACCTCACCGACAACCTCGTGGACGGCAAGGTCGTCCCGCCGCCGAACGTCGTCCGCCACGACGGCGACGACACCTACATGGTCGTCGCCGCCGACAAGGGCACCGCGACGTTCTCCGACATCGCCAACGGCGTCGCCGCCGAGTACGGGTTCTGGCTGGGCGACGCGTTCGCCTCGGGCGGCTCGGTCGGCTACGACCACAAGGGCATGGGCATCACCGCCCGCGGCGCCTGGGAATCGGTGAAGTACCACTTCCGGGCCCTCGGCAAGGACATCCAGAACGAGGACTTCACCGTCGTCGGCATCGGCGACATGTCCGGTGACGTGTTCGGCAACGGGATGCTGCTGTCGGAGCACATCCGGCTGGTCGCCGCGTTCGACCACCGGCACATCTTCATCGACCCGGACCCGGACGCCGCGGCCTCGTTCGCCGAGCGCCGCCGCCTGTTCGAGCTGCCGCGCAGCAGCTGGGCCGACTACGACACCTCGCTGATCTCCAAGGGCGGCGGCGTGTTCCCCCGCTCCGTCAAGTCGATCCAGATCACCCCGCAGATGCGGGTGGTGCTGGGCCTCGGCGACGGCGTGAAGACCCTGCCGCCCTTCGACCTGATCCGGGCCATCCTGCGGGCGCCGGTCGACCTGCTGTGGAACGGCGGCATCGGCACCTACATCAAGGCGTCCACCGAGAACAACGCCGACGTCGGCGACAAGGCCAACGACCCCGTCCGCGTGGACGGCGCCGAGCTGCACTGCAAGGTCGTCGGCGAGGGCGGCAACCTCGGCGCGACCCAGCTCGGCCGCATCGAGTTCGCGCGCGGCGGCGGCCTGATCAACACCGACTTCATCGACAACTCCGCGGGCGTCGACACCTCCGACCACGAGGTCAACATCAAGATCCTGCTCGACCAGGCGGTGCGGGACGGGGAGCTGGCCGGCAAGCAGCGCGACGGGCTGCTCTACGAGATGACCGACGAGGTCGGGCGGCTCGTCCTGCGCGACAACTACGCGCAGAACGTGGTGCTCGCCGCGGCCCGCGCGCAGGCGCCCGCGATGCTGCACGTCCACGCCCGGTACATGCGCAAGCTGGAGCGCGACGGCCGCCTGAAACGGCGCCTGGAGGCTCTGCCGGACGACAAGGCCCTCGCCGAGCGCCGCCAGTCCGGGCACGGGCTGACCAGCCCCGAGTTCTCGGTGCTGCTCGCCTACGCCAAGCTCGCCCTGGACGCCGACCTCGTCGCCTCCGACCTCTCCGACGACCCCTACCTGGAGTCGTGGCTGGTCGACTACTTCCCGACGCCCCTGCGCGAGCGGTTCCGCCCCTACATGGACCGGCACCCGCTCCGCCGCGAGATCATCACGACCGCCGTGGTGAACGACGTGGTCAACGCGAGCGGCTCCACGTTCGTCTTCCGGATGAACGAGGAGACGGGCGCCTCCTCGTCCGACATCGCCCGCGCCTACCTCGTCGCCCGCGACGTCTTCCAGATGCCGCGCTTCCGGCGTTCGGTGGAGAGCCTGTCGCACCAGGTCGAGGAGTCGACGCAGGTCGCGATGCTGCTGGAGGCCCGCAAGCTCACCGAGCGAGGCGCCCGCTGGCTGCTGCACAACCGGCGGCCCCCGTTCGACATCCAGGAGACGATCGACTTCTTCTGCGGCGGCGCGGCAACCCTGAGCGCGCACCTGTCGAAACTGCTCGTCGGGCTGGACCTCACGGCCTTCGAGCAGCGCCGCGACGGCTTCGCCGAACTGGGCGTCCCCGACGAGCTGGCCGAGCAGTGCGCCGCGTTCGTCCCCGCCTACTCCACCTTCGACGTGGTCGGCATCGCGCACGACACGGGACGCCCGGTGGAGGAGGTCGCCGAGATCTACTTCGACCTGGCGGACCGCCTCCAGCTGTCCCGCCTGCGCGAACGCATCATCGCGCTCCCGCGCGACGACAAGTGGCGCTCGATGGCCCGCTCCGCCCTCCGCGACGACCTGTACGCCGCGCACTCCGCCCTCACCCGCGACGTCCTCGTCACCAGCGACCCGGGCGGCAACCCCGAGGAGCGAATGATCTACTGGGCGGACAAGAACAAGCCCGCCGTCCAACGAGCCCAGCAGACCCTCAGCGAGATCTGGGAGAGCGACAGCTTCGACCTGGCAACCCTCTCGGTCGCCCTGGGCGCCATCCGCACCCTGGTCACCTCCAGCTCTCTCCCAGCGGAGTAAGAAGCGGCGATACACGGCGGTCTGTCGTCGACCTGGTGCCCTCCTTCCTCGGGCCTTGAAGGCCCGAGGAAGGAGGGCACCGCTGTGACCACGCGACAACCCAACCCCTCGCGATCGCGTCCGAAGGCAGATTCGAGCGAAGCGAGAATCTGATCGCGCAGCGAGCCTCTGGGCGAGTCGGAGCGATGCCAGCGATCGCCCGCTTTTATCGACGATGGAGGGCGCCCAGCGCCCGAAGGAGGAGAAAAAAGCAAGAAACCATCGGACACCGGCCGGGTCCGCCGCAGCGGTCAGGAGGGGCGGGCCGGCCGGCGCCCGACGGGGTTCAGGAGCCCTGGGCGGTGACGGCCTTGCGGTACATGCCGCTGATGGTGGCGCGGCCCTTGGGCGGGATGGTGGCCAGGTACTGCACGAGGACGGTGGTGTCCAGGCGGGTCCGGGCGGTGGTGGACGGGGCGAGCCCGACGAGGTCGCCGCTCACGGCCAGCCTGCCCCGCTGGGCCGCCGAGTATGCCTCGTTCTGTCTCAGGACGTACCAGACGACGGCTCCGCGGTCCTTGGTGCGCAGCCCGTAGACCTTGTACTCGGCGGGGGAGAAGCGGGACGAGAGGGTGACTCCGCGACCGGCGAGGGTCTTCTCTCCCGCCTTGAGCGCCTTGTAGGTCTCGCTGGTCTTCGCCCCGTCCGCCAGGAGGGACGCTCCGGAGGCGCGGGGGCCGTCGGTGAGCAGTGCGGCGTGGGCCTTGGGGAGCTTCGCGGGGGCGACCGCGAGGTCCTTGGCACCGGGGTCGACCGGGGTGGCGTACCCCTGCGGGTCGAGCGCGACGCGGCCGAGGGCGAGTTCGGACGGGTACGGGTCGGCGGCCAGCAGCCATGGCGCGTTCTGCCCGGCCCGCGTGAACAGCAGGGCGTGCCGCAGGGCCTGCTTGCCCCTGCCGCTGACGGTGTCGGCGGCGAACCAGTGCGGGTAGCCGGACAGCCGCGGGATGTAGAAGGTCGTGTGGGAGAAGGACACCTTGGGCGGGCGCTGCCGGACGGCGCGGCGGAGCTTGAGCGCGGCGACGTCCATGGTGAGCTGCGGGTCGGTCTCGACCGCGCGCAGCGCCCTGCCGTTGAATTTGTAGCCCGCCCGGTTCATGCCGGTGGCGAAGGACGCGAGCACCTGCTGCGCCTCCTCCTTGGTGAGGGCGGGCGCCCCCTGCGGCTTCCCCGGAGCCGCGGAAGAGGGGTCGGCGCCGGAGCAGCCGGTGCTCACGGCGGCGGCCAGCAGGCCGGGTAGGAGTACAGGAACGAGAGTGCGTGCTGCCATGAGGCCCCCCGAATGGCGACGTTGGTCCGGACCATCCGGCATCCTCGCAGAGTGATCATGTGATCACTCTGCGAACACGAAAGTCGGCGCGAAAAGGTGGGGGACCGTCGGGGGACGATCTGGGGATCAGGCGCTCTCCTGCTGGCGCAGCCAGCGGATCTCGGCCTCGATGAACTCGTCGATGTCGCCGTCCAGGACCGCGGAGGTGTTGCCGACCTCGACGCCGGTGCGCAGGTCCTTGACGATCTTGAAGGGGTGCAGCACGTAGTTGCGGATCTGCGTGCCCCAGCTCGTGGTGCCCTCGCCGCGCAGCGCGGAGAGCTCCTCCGCCTCCTCCTTGCGCTTGCGCTCCAGCAGCTTGGCCTGCAGCACGTTCATGGCCGTGGCCTTGTTCTGCAGCTGGCTCCGCTCGTTCTGGCAGGACACGACGATGCCGCTCGGGAGGTGGGTGATCCGCACGGCCGAGTCGGTCGTGTTGACGCCCTGGCCGCCGGGCCCCGACGAGCGGTACACGTCGATCCGCAGTTCGCTCTCGTCGATCTCGACGTGGTCGCTCTGCTCCACCACCGGCACGACGTCCAGGCCCGCGAACGACGTCTGCCGCCGGCCCTGGTTGTCGAACGGGGAGATGCGGATGAGCCGGTGGGTGCCGTGCTCGCCGCGCAGCGTCCCGTAGGCGTAGGGGGCCTTCACGGCGAACGTGGTCGACTTGATCCCGGCCTCTTCGGCGTAGGAGGTGTCGTAGACCTCCGTCGGGTAGCCGTGCCGCTCGGCCCAGCGCAGGTACATCCGCTGGAGCTGCTGGGCCCAGTCGGCCGCGTCCACCCCGCCGGCCTGCGCGTTGATGGTGACGAGTGCCTCGCGGGCGTCGTAGTCGCCCGACATGAGCGTGCGCACCTCGAGCTGCTGGACGGCCTTGTGCAGCGCCGCCAGCTCCTCGTCGGCCTCGGTGCGCGTGTCGGCGTCGTCCATCTCGCGGGCCATCTCGTACAGCGTGGCGGCGTCCTCCAGCCGCTGCCGCAGGCCCTCGACCCGGTTCAGCTCGCTCTCCAGGTACGACAGGCGGCGCGTCACCGCCTGCGCGCGCTCCTGGTCGCTCCACAGGTCGGGGTCGGCCGACTGCTCGCGCAGTTCGGCGATGTCGCGGCGCATGGTGTCGAGGTCCAGCACCTGCTCGATGCTGGACAGAGTCGAGGCGAGCTCCTTGAGCTGTTCTTCGGGTTCGATGCCTGCCACGGTCCGAGCCTATCGCCGTCCCGCACTGCTTATCGCCTCGCGGCGGGCGGCCGGAGGTCCGGCCAATACCATGCGGGTGGCAGAATCACGGGCCGAGGAGGTCGGCCGAGGGCGGCCGGCCCTGGATTCTCGGTCCGGGGGACGGGTCTTTGCACAGCTTCCTGCGGGTGGTCGCGGCCGCGGTGCTGCTCACCCTGCTCGCCGCCGCGGGCTGCGCCGAGGGCAAGACGGAGGCGCGGCCGACCGCCGGCATGCCCGAGACGTCCCCGCCCGTGCCGGTGGCGCTCACCCCTCAGGTCGCCGACCGGGCGTTCCGCTCCTACGTCACCGACGAGGACGTGGCGAGGGCCGCCGGCGACGAACGCCTCGCGCTGACGTGGACGTCCGACGGCCAGTCCCAGCTGACCGCGGCGGAGTTCCGCAAGGCCGCCTACGACGGCGACCCGGTTCGGCGCTTCGTCTACGGCAGCCCCAAGCTCTACGTGCCGAAGCTGAGGGACGCCGCCTACCCGCAGTGGTTCGTGGTGTCGGTCGACCGTTCCGTCGTGGGCGAGCCCAAGAGCAAGCGCAGGGCGCTGATGGGCTTCATCCTGCGCGGGCCGTCCGACCACTGGAAGCTCACGCTCGCGACCCTCCTCCAGGAGAAGGCCAAGGAGCCGAAGGTCGCGGTCGACGCCGCCGGGTACGCGACGGCCATGAGCGCGGAGGACGCGTCCGTGCTGATCCGTCCCCGCGACGTCGGCGGGATCCAGGCGACGATCGCCGCCGAGGGGCCGCGCAGCGTCGCCGCGAAGGTGATGCGGTCCAACGCCGTCACAACGGGCTTCTACCAGGACGCCAAGCGCGCGAGGAAGAAGGCCAAGAAGAAGGACATCACCTATACCGCCGTCTACACCGCGACGCCGTTCCCCTACTTCGGGCTGCGGACCGAGCACGGCGGCGGGCTGGTGATCTACTCGCTCTTCCGCAACGCCTCGCTGATCGCCAAGGATCCCGGCACGCCGAAGCCGGAGATCCCGCAGGAGGCCGAGCACCTGCTCGACGGGACGGTCGAGGGCAACGAGGTCGACACCACGGCCACGCTGCACTTCGCCGCGTTCGACCCGCCGAAGGCCCGGAAGGGCGCCGAGCAGGCCAAGGCGCACATGGTCGCCGACGACGGCGCCGTCACCAAGGCGGGCACGCCGCCGATCAAGAAGCCGTGACGCCGCGGGGGCGCCGGGCCCGGTCAGCCGTAGACGCGCTGGAGGACGAGCGCCGCGAACAGCAGCGCGACGAGGATCGCCAGGACGACGGCGGGCGGCACGGAGGGGCCGTGGTCGTGCAGCTCCGAGCGGGCCTCCCGGCAGGTGGGGCAGCGTCCCTCCACCACCGGGTTCGAGCACCTGGCGCAGATGAGATGTTCGCAGCTCATGTCGTGGGCCCCAATCTCCGACAACGGCACGCGGTCCGTGCGGGAAGCGTCGGCCTGTCCGGTCGTTCGTCCACCTATTAGGTATCTTTCGCCATCATCCAGCGTAGCCGGACTGTATGGTCGTTCCGGCAAGTCCGGGGGCTAGACGGTATAAATCGGCCGGACGTCGGGAGACGGTTCACATGGCACTGATCGGACGTCACGCACTGATCGGACGCGGTGCCGGCCCCGGGCGCCCGTACCACTGGGAGTGGGACGAGGTGGTCGCCTCTCCCCTCTACACTGCTCGAAGGCTCCGCGTCCCACCTGGCCGTGAAGCCGGGCGGCGCAGGCAAGGGGTCACGGAGGCTTCCGTGGCCGCGGGCCGGCCCGCTCCCCAACCCCTACAGCGAACCGCCGTGATGCAGCCGTGATCCATTTCGACAACGTCACCAAGGTCTACCCGAGCCAGAACCGGCCCGCCCTGCAGCATGTGAACGTCGCCATCGAGAAGGGCGAGTTCCTGTTCCTGGTGGGCCCGTCCGGCTCCGGTAAGTCGACCTTCCTGCGCCTCGTCCTGAAGGAGGAGCGTCCTTCCCAGGGTCACGTGCACGTGGCGGGCAAGGACCTGAGCAGGCTGAGCAACTGGAAGGTGCCGCACCTGCGCCGCAGGATCGGCTGCGTCTTCCAGGACTTCCGGCTCCTGCCCAACAAGAACGTCTTCGAGAACGTCGCGTTCGCCCTCGAGGTGATCGGCAAGCCGCGGCGCTTCATCGGCAAGGTCGTCCCCGAGGTCATCGACCTGGTCGGGCTGGAGGGCAAGGCCCACCGGATGCCGGACGAGCTGTCCGGTGGCGAGCAGCAGCGCGTCGCCATCGCGCGGGCGTTCGTCAACCGCCCGATGATCCTGCTCGCCGACGAGCCGACGGGGAACATCGACCCCGCGACCTCGATCGGCATCATGAAGGTGCTGGACCGCATCAACCGGACCGGTACGACCGTCGTGATGGCCACCCACGACGCCGCCATCGTCGACGCCTTCCGCAAGCGCGTCGTCGAGCTGGAGGACGGCCGCGTCGTCCGCGACCAGTCCCGCGGCGTGTACGGCCAGGCGTACTGATACGGGCGTGCTGACACAGGCGTACCGACACAGGCGTGCCGACACGGGCGCACTGACATCTGAACCATCGATTCCCGCCGGGTCGTAGGAAACCCAGAGGGGTGCCCGAAAGGAAGCCGCCCGCGCCGCGTCCCGCGGCGCCCCGGCTCCCGGCCCAGCAACGGCGATCAAGGACAGCGAGGCATGCGCGTACAGTTCGTTCTCCAGGAGATCTGGATCGGTCTCCGCAGGAACATGACGATGACGATCTCCCTCGTCATCACCGTCGCCATCGCCATGGCGCTCTTCGGCACCGGGCTGCTCCTGCGGCAGCAGGTCTCCGCGTCCAAGAGCTACTGGTACGACAAGATCGAGGTCTCGATCTTCCTGTGCGCGAAGACGAGCTCCAATCCCGTCTGCCAGAAGCAGGACGTCACCGAGCAGCAGCGGGAGACGCTCAAGGCGCAGTTGGCGAAGATGCCGCAGGTCTCGGATGTCCAGTACGAGAACAAGCAGCAGGCCTACGCCCGCTTCAAGGACCGCTTCGCCGGCTCGCCCGGGTTCGTGGAGAGCACCCGCGAGGGCGACATCCCCGACTCGTTCCGGGTCAAGCTGAAGAATCCGGAGGAGTACAAGGCGGTCGCGCAGGCGATGCTCAACCAGCCCGGCGTCGACTCGGTCATCAACGAGCAGGAGATCCTGAAACGGTTCTTCCGGATCCTGAACGGGTTGCAGGTCGCCGCGTTGACGATCGCCTTGATCCAGGTGATAGCCGCGGTGATGCTGGTCGGCAACACCGTCCGGCTGTCGGCGTTCAACCGGCGCCGGGAGACCGGGATCATGCGGTTGGTCGGGGCGTCCAACACCTATATCCAGCTGCCGTTCATCCTGGAGGGCGCGATCGCCGGGCTGATCGGCGGGTTGTTCGCGTCGGTGCTGCTGATCTTCAGTAAGAAACTCCTGGTCGACCGGCTCGCGGGAGACGTCCAGCTCGTCAGCCAGCTCGGCTGGAGCGTGGTGATCCTCGTCATCATCGTGTCGATCTGCTTCGGCGTCCTGCTGTGCGCCGTCTCCTCGTTCCTGACCCTGCGCAGATACCTGCGAATCTGACGCTTCCGCCGGATCCGGCCCAACCGCCGGATCCGGGCCCCGGTACCGCCCTACACTTGGCCGCATGACCCCCTCCGCGCCCCCGTCGCGCCCGTGTCCCCGCTGAGCGGGAGACGGGGCGGCGGCGTGCTGCGCGGCACGGCCATCGCGGCGGCGATCGTCTGCGCCTACGGCGCGGGGGTCGTGAGCGGCTCGGGCTCCGGGCGGCACGCGGCCGTCGCCGGAGGCGGCTCCGTCCTGGACGAGGCCGCCGCGAAGATCGGCGCACGGGCCGCGCGGCCCGTCGACCGCGGCGCGCTCGACCGCGCCGCCATCGAGGGCATGCTGCGCGGGCTCGGCGACCGGTGGGCGCACTACTACTCGGCCCGCGAGTACGACGACGTCGAGGGCCGCCTCACCGGCCGCTACAGCGGCGTCGGCCTGTGGCTCGGCAGCGAGGACGGCGACTCCCGCGTCCTGGTGGCGAGCGTCCAGCCCGGAACCCCCGCGGCCCGCGCCGGCGTGCGGGCCGGCGACGTCGTCACCCGCGTCGGTGACGCCTCCGCGGCCGGCTGGGACATCTCGCGCGTCGCCGAGGCGCTGCGCGGACGTCCGGACGAGATGGTCGAACTCACCGTGGAGCGCGAGCGTCGAACCAGGAGATTCCACCTCGTCCGTACGAAGGTCTCCGGAGGGGACGTCACCGTGACCGAGCTTCCCGACCGCGCGCGGATGATCCGGGTCGGCGCCTTCACCCGCGGGACGGGCCTCCAGGTCCGCGCGGCCGTGACCGGGCGCTCGCCCGCGGGCCGCCCCGAGGGCGGCGTCCTGCTCGACCTGCGCGGCAACCCCGGCGGGCTGGTGGACGAGGCGGTCGAGACGGCGTCGGCGTTCCTGGCCGACGGCCCGGTCGTGACCTACGAGCCGCGCGGCAGGCCCGTCCAGCGGCGCACGGTCACCGCCCCCGGCGACGACCGGACCCCGCTCGTCGTGCTCGTCGACGCGGGCACCGCGAGCGCCGCGGAGATCGTCGCGGGCTCCCTGCGCGACCGGGACCGCGCGGTGATCGTAGGATCGCGTACGTACGGGAAGGGCTCGGTGCAGGAACCCCTCCGGCTCGACGACGGGTCGGTCGTCGAGCTGACCGTCGGTCGCTACCGCACCCCGAGCGGCCGTAACCTCGACGGGGTCGGCATCGAACCCGACGTGGAGGTCTCCGCCGACCGCCCCGCCAAGGCGGCCGAGCGGCGCGCCCGGACGGTGCTGCACGGCCTCGACGCGACGATGCCGGGCTGAAGACGACGACGCGGGACTTGAGGACTGAGGACGTGGCACGGGACACCGGGCGGAAGAACGACACCGGGCGCAGGCTCATCGCCCAGAACAAGCGGGCCCGGTACGACTACCACATCGACGACACGTGGGAAGCGGGCATGGTGCTGATGGGCACCGAGGTGAAGGCCCTGCGCGCCGGCCGGGCCTCCCTGGCCGACGGCTTCGCGCACGTGCGCGACGGCGAGGTGTGGCTGGAGAACGTCCACATCCCCGAGTACACGCAGGGCACCTGGACCAACCACGCGCCCCGCAGGCGCCGCAAGCTGCTGCTCCACCGGCGCGAGATCCAGAAGATCATCGCGAAGTCGGAGGAGCCGGGCTGGACGCTGATCCCGCTCTCCCTGTACTTCAAGGACGGGAAGGCCAAGGTCGAGATCGGCCTGGCCCGTGGTAAGAAGTCCTACGACAAGCGCCAGGCCATCGCCAAGCGGGAAGCCGAGCGGGAGATGCAGAAGGCTGCGGCGGCCCGGTTCAGGAGACGGTGAAGGGTGTCGATGACGAACCGAGGCCGGAGGCGGGCCCGTGCCGGGGCCCGTACGCCGCTGCTCTCACCCGCGCGGCGCCGGGCGGTCGCGCTGGCGGCCTGCGGCGCGCTGGTCGGGACGATGACGACCGGGTGCTGGGCCGAGCCGTCGGCGATGCCCGCCGTCCGCGACTTCCTCATCGCCTGGCAGGTCGGCAACTACGAGGCCGCGGCCGGGCGGACCGTCGGCGCCGACCGCAGGCAGGTCGAGGACGCGCTCGGCCGCGTCCGGCAGCAGCTCGACGCGGCGTCCCTGCGGCTGTCGCTCGGCACCGAGGTCGAGAGCACGGACGTCGACCAGATCGTCAAGAAGGGCGACGAGGCCGACGCCCGCTTCACCGTGAAGATCGACCTGGGTGAGAACGGGCAGCCGTGGCAGTACCCCGGGCTGATGCACCTGCGCCGCGTCGGCGGCAAGTGGAAGGTCGTCTGGGACCCGTCCATCATCAACACCAAGCTGAAGCCGGGGCAGCGCCTCGCCGTGGTGACGCAGGTGCCCAAGCGCTCCCCGATCACCGACACGGCGGGCCGCTCCGCGCTGCGCGAGATCGGCGCCTACCAGGTCGGGGTCTTCCCGGGGCAGCTCGCCGACCCGCAGAAGACCATCGACCAGCTCACCAGGCAGACCAAGATCGACGGTGGCCGGCGGCTGGACTCCGAGCGCCTCCTCGGCCGCGTCCGGTCCGCCCCGCCGCAGACGTACCTGCCGCTGCTGACCCTCCAGGTCCCCACGCATAACGCGCTGATCCAGCGGCTCACCCACATCCCGGGGCTGCAGTTCCAGGGCGTCCGCGCGCCGATCGCGCCCGCGTACGCGCCCGAGCTGATCGGCAACCTCGGCCCCGCCACCGCCGACCGGCTCCAGCAGGTCGGCGCGCCCTACCAGCCGGGCGACACGATCGGCGTCAGCGGGATCCAGCTGCTCCAGCAGCGCCGCCTCGCCGGGACGCCCACGGTCAGCGTCGTCGCGCAGGACGAGACCGGCAAGAGCACCGAGCAACTGCGCTCCTGGCCCGGCCAGGAGCCGCAGCAGGTCCAGACCACCCTCGACCCCGCCTACCAGCGCCACGCCGACGACGCGCTGGCCGCCCTGCGGTTCCCGGCGTCCATGGTCGCCGTGCGCTCCAGCACCGGCGAGGTGCTCGCGGTGGCCAACCACGGCACGGGCGGCCAGAACCTCGCCTTCGAGGGCCACTACCCGCCCGGCCTGACGTTCGGGATCGTGTCCGCGCTGGCGCTGTTCTCCCAGGCCGGCATGAAGCAGTCCACCGAGACCACCTGCCCCGGCACCGTCACCGTCGGCGGCAAGACGTTCACCAACGCGGCCCGCCCCGGCAGCACCTTCGCCAACCACTTCGCCGCGTCCTGCAAGACGACGCTGGCGCAGCTCAGCGGCAAGGTGGACGGCCAGACCCTCGTCCGGGAGGCGGCCCAGCTCGGCATCGGCAAGAACTGGGGTCTCGGCGTCCCCGCCTTCACCGGCTCCGTCCCGGTGCCCGCGAACGACGGCGACAAGGCCGCGGCCATGGTCGGAGAAGGCGCCGTCCAGGTCAGCCCGCTGGCGATGGCCATGGTGGCCGCCGCCGCGTACAGCGGCACCTGGCGGCCGCCCTACGTCCTCAAGGACCCGTCCACGACGGCCCAGGCGCCGCAGGCCCAGAGCCCGCCGTCGGAGTCGATCTCGAACCTCAAGAGGACCTTGAGCCGCACCGCGTCCCGGGGCAACGCCCGCGGCGCCCGCGTCTCCGGCGACGTCGGCGGCGTCGCCGCCCTCACCACCTACAACGAGGGCGGCCGTTCCAAGACCGTCTCCTGGTTCGTCGGCTACAGCGGCGACCGCGCCTTCGCGATCGCCGTCGAGGGCGTCGTCAACACCCCGGCGCTGGCCGCGAAGTTCCTCGGCGGCTAGCTCCTTTGTCGGCTCTTTACGGACGGGACGCAACCAACCCGCCCCCCGCGTGCGTCTTTACGGGTGACTGAGCCACCGCTTGGGGGGTTGCGGACTCAGTCGCCGTGATGAGACCAGAGCCTCGTCTCGGGGGAGGCTCTGCCGTCCGGACCGGCCCGACCCTGCCGGTCGACCCCGGTGGACGCGACACCGTTCGCGTCCACCGGGGTTCACGTGTGTCCGGGAGGGAATCACGTTGCCCCGGCACGCGTTATCCTTGTAGCGTCATCGTGCGGACGTCCTCGGACGGACGCTTTGACAACTGAACATGGGGGTGACCGGCTTCGACTTCGGTCGTTCGAGTCAGGGGAAGCGGGTCGAGGGTTGCTGTCGTGACCTCGTAAATCCTGTGACAGCAAACCAATAACTGCCAACAAGAAGCAGTCTGAGTTCGCCCTCGCCGCCTAGGCGAGGAGTGAACTCTGTCAGCCCGGGAGTGTCTCCGTCCCGGGGTCTGGCATCGTAAGGAGACTTCACCTACCGGTCCGGTCGCGGGTCCGGTAGGGAAATCGAACAGCGACTGAGCCCGTCGGCGACACGCCTGCGTGAGCGCCGGGGCTGAGAAAACGCTAAGCAGGCTGCACCCGGAGAAGCCCTGACCCTTCACCGAAGGACGCGGGTTCGATTCCCGCCACCTCCACTACACGAGAAGCCGCTGATCAGACACGTTCTGGTCGGCGGCTTCTCGCATGTGCGCCCACCTGACGACTGCGAAGCGCCGCCGGCGACGGTAGGTTGCCGGCGTGGAAGTTCGCGTTACGGGGATCGTCATCGAGGACGGCCGGATTCTGCTGCTGGACCAGGACACCGACACCGGACGGTCGTGGTCCCTGCCGGGCGGCAAGGTCGAGGAGGCCGAGCCGCTGGCCGACGCGCTGGTCAGGGAGATGCGGGAGGAGACCGGTGTCGACGTCGAGGCCGGCCGGCTGCTGTACGTCTGCGATCACATTCGCGGTGACGCGCACGTCCTGCACATCACCTTCGAGGCGCGCCGCGTAGGCGGCACGGCCGGGGTCGTGGCCGGGACGGCGGACTCCCGCCCGATCCGCGGCGTCGAGTTCGTCAGCCTCGGCGACCTGGTGTCGCTCGGTTTCGGCGAGCGGTTCGTCGACCTCGCGAGGGCCGGTTTCCCCGGCGCCGGCTCCTACATGGGCCCCAAGAGCAACATCGGCCTCTGAGCCTAGGACTCGGCCGCGAGGGCGAGCGCGGCGCTGATCAGGTTGTGCTCCGCACGGGCGCGGGCGCCCAGGCCTTTCGCCCGGCCTCCGCCCGGGCTCGTCGCCAGCCGCGCCAGCGCGTCGCGGGTCCGCGGCGCCAGCGCGGGCGCCCACAAGGGCCGCCGGGAGTCCTCGGTGAGCAGCCGCAGATGGTCTTCGACGGCCGTCGTGAACGCCTCGTCGTCCATCGCGGCGAGCTCGGCGATCCGCGCCTCGTCGGCGGCGGTGAGCAGACCGCCGGGGGTCAGTCTGAGGGCCATCGCGCAACCTCCTCCTCACCGGCCTGCCGGACCGTCGCCAGTATGACCAGAACGAGGGTGGGGACCGGTTGGTCCCCACCCTCTCACTCATGGATCAGTCGAACGCGACCCGGAAGCCGATGCCGACCGTTCCGACGGCCCCCCACTTGGCGCGGGAGACCTGGTTCTGGAGCTGGTTCTCGCTCTTGTTCCAGGAGCCGCCCTTGACCGCGTACTCAGCGGTCGGGTCGAACTCCGCGGCGGTGTCGGTCGGACGAGTGGCGCACCATTCGCCGACGTTGCCGGCCATGTCGTACAGGCCCCACCGGTTGGCCGGGAAGTTCCCGACGTTCGTGGTGGAACCGTAGTGCTCGCCGTAGTTGGCGAGGTCCGGAGTGGGCTCGCCGTCGCCCCACGGGTAGCGCACCAGCTCCCCGTAGGACGCCGCGTACTCCCACTCGTGGACGGACGGCAGCCGACCGCCGAGAACGGCGGCGAAGGCCTGGGCGCCGCGCCAGCTGACGGCCACGACCGGGTGACGCCTGTACTCGTCGTCGACGAGGTGGTAGCCCCTTTCGAGGTTCCACTGCAGCGGCAGTTCCGGGTTGTGGACGTTGACGAAGCGGTAAGCCCCGAGCCGGTCCCCGTTGTCCAGGGCCCCCGCGTTGAGGATGGCCAGAGCGATCTCGTTGGTGACCGGGGTCGCCCCCAGAGCCACCATCGAGACGCCCGGTGCGGCCGGGATCGGACGAGCGGCCGCCCGGTAGGCGGTGATGAGCTCATTCATACCCGAGCACCTCCATCTCGCGGCGCAGGCGCCTGCTGATGCGGTCGATGTCGTCGGCGGCCAGCCTGGTCCGCCAAGCGTTGAGCACCTTCTGCGGGTCACGGACGGTCGAGTAATCGCCGCCCCGTGACGGGCCGCTGTGGCTCTGCTCGACGAACCGGAGCTGATCGGGGTGGACGTCGGATCCGATGGATCGCATCACCCTTCTCAGTGCCGCCTCCGGATCGGCCATGAGGTCCTCGAATCGAAGCAGCGTCACCGGCAGGGCGCCGGGGCGCTGACGCGACTCGGCGACGTACCGCTGGGCCTCGTACCACCGGACCTGCCAGGAACTGATGAGCTGGTCCAGCGGCGTCTCGTACTCGAGGCGGAACGGGATCTCCGCACCATACAGGTGCTGGTAGCGGGCTATGGTGGTGCGATAGCCCCACTTCTTCAGCATGTACGGCCTGGAGAGCACCGAATTGATGACCGCTCGCGGATCGCGAACGTAGAGGATGACTCGTCGGCCCGGGAATACCCGGTCGAGCCAGCCGAGTTTCTCGAACCCGAGGGTCTCCTTGAAGCCCCGACCGGGCTGGCTGGTGTAGCCGGCGAGGGACTCGAGGAAGTCCACCGCCGTCGACATGCCCGCCAGTTCCGGGTGGAGGATGTCGCCGCTGTACTCGTCGGCGCTCCACCGGACGAGGTCCCTCGGCAGGAACACCGAGGTGTGCATCGTCAGGGGTTCGTTGAGGCACGCCACCGCGGGGTGGGCCTCCAGGACATCTCCGAAGAAATTGGAGCCCGAGCGGTGGTGTGCGAAGACCATGAAGGTCTCCGCGCCCTCCGAGGGTGAGGGTGCGGCAGGCTGTCGCCCACCGTCTTTCCTTGCGTGCAGTGCCTTCTCCTTTCGAAAAGGCGCACAAGGAGTCGGGTAGGCGTCCCGGCTCCTTGTCGCGCCTAGGCGACAGAGAGCCGGTGGCTCTTGTCTGTGGTTTGCAGACGCAGAATAACCGGGGATCGGGCGGGCACGCTAGAATTAATGACCGGTGTAAGCCCCTCCATGACGCGGCGAGATTAGGCACCTCGTCGGCGGGGGCGCGCTGGAGCGGCGGGCGGCCCTTCTTCTCCTTTCGAAGGGCCGCCCGCCGTTTTATTCGCAGACGACGTGCGATGCAGTCAAAATGACGCCGGGGTCAGTCAAGAGTTCCGTTTGGTGTGGGCCGCGGAAGGCTGTCGGGCGGGCGTCGGGACGAGGCGCCCCCCGACCGGGCGTCCGCCGCGGACGCGCACGTGTGAGCATCGCCACAGGGCGATCCCGGTCCTTGCCGTCGCCGCTCAGACGGTCGCGGCGGTCGGGGCCCCGCTCGGTCCGGCCATGCTGGTCGGCCATTAGGCGCACTGGGGGGCCGCTCGCGGTGGGATCGGCGCATTCCGGCTCGCCCGGAGGCTAGCGGCGCACCCTGTACCTCAGGTGCAGGACGCGCTCGCCCTGGATGACGACGTGGGGGTCCTCCAGCAGATGCTGCCGGTCGACGCCTCCGAAGAAGCGCTTGCCCGTCCCGAACACCACCGGCACCACGTCCATCGCCACCTCGTCCACGAGACCGGCCGCGAGGATCTGTCCGCCCACGTCGCCGGCGTTCACGGCGACGGTCCGCTCCCCGGCGAGTTCCTGAGCCTTCTCGATCGCGGCCGTCACGTCGGAGGCGAAGTGGTACGACGCCTCGGGGTGCCAGCCCTCGGGCTTCGGCCGGTGGGACACCACGACCACGTGGTCGCCCGCGGGCGGCCGGCCCTCCCAGCCGTTCACCAGGTCGAACAGGGTGCGGCCCATCACGATCGTGCCGATCGTCGCCCACGTCGACCGGACGTACTCCGCCGACGCCTTGGAGACCCTGACGCCGCCTCCGCTCCCGGAGTGGTCGTACTCCTGGTCGCCGCCTCCGATGATCGGGACGTCCCCGTCGAAGTACCAGTCGTGGAGCGTTCCGACCTGGTCCCTGTCGTCGGCGATGAAGCCGTCGACCGACATGACGCTGTGCAAGATCACTGTGCCCACGGGTCCCCCTCGGGTCTCTTCGCTTCCTCGCTGCTGATCATTTCGTCTCGGGAGCGGCCGGGCTTGTAAGAAATCAATCGGCGGGCATCGGGCCGCTGTCGGGCGGGAAGCCCGCCTGGGCGGGGAACCGGCGCCGCAGGGCCAGGTAGCCCCCAGGATTTGCAGTGCACCCCGACCAGCCGTACTCGCGCGGGGTACTCGACGATGAAACGCCGGGTCCATACGCCCATGAACCATCCGCCGGCGAACCGGGACCGGGGCCGCGAGGGAGGTCCTTGACGGTCCGTCTCGCTATGACTTCCTCCCGTATGAGCGATCGTGACCAAGCGATTGCGCAGAGTAAATTCTCTCATGGTTCCTGCATCGTGCACCGTCCACGGTGCCGGGCCGGGGGAGGAGCCGTCGTGCTGTACGGGGTCGATGTGGCGAGTTACCAGGGCAGGCCGGACTGGCAACGAGTCCACGCCTCGGGGGTCCGGTTCGCGTTCTCCAAGGTCACCGAATCGACCACCTACGTGAATCCGACCTGGAGCTACAACCGCTCCGAAACGCTCGCGCTGGGCGCCGACTTCGTGCCCGGCGGCTACCACTTCCTGCATGGCGGCAACGGTGCCGCGCAAGCCCGCTACTTCCTGGACCGGGCGGGGGACGTGTCCCGCCTTGCCCTCGCCCTCGACGTCGAGGCGTCCGGCGCCGACGCGGCCACGGCCAGGGCATGGGTGGCCGAGGTGAAGAGCCGCACCGGCGGGCATCCCGTCATCGGCTACTTCCCGCGCTGGTACTGGGAGGAGCAGGGGCGGCCCGATCTCAGCTTCTTCGACACGATCTGGCAGTCGCGGTACGTCTCCGGCTCCGGTTCCCCGGCCGCCCTCTACCAGAAGGTCCCCGCCTCGTTCTGGACCCCGTACGGCGGGGAGCCGATGTCGATCCTGCAGTACTCGTCCAGCGGCTCGGTGCCGGGCATCACGGGCCACTGCGATGCCAACGCCTTCCGCGGCTCACTCGCGGAGCTGAAGGCGCTGGCCCTTGGGTCCCATGAGGAGGACGAAGTGCCCATCCGCAGCAGTTACGGCAAGACCAGGCCCCAGACTCTGGCGTGGGGGAAGTTCACTGTCCTCAACTGGGACGTCACCCACGCCGACCCTGCCGACTGCCACTCCGAGCCGGACAAGGACCATCCCGACGGCTATCCCGGCTACGTGGCTCCGCTCTCGACGTGGGCGGACATCACCGCCATCGTCGGCGTCGAGGGGATGAGCCCCGGCGACGAGTACCAGATGCGGTTCGAGGTCCACGACTGGGAGGACGGCCAGTCGTCCGGGACGTGGTCCGAAACCCGCGCCGACGCCCTGGCCACCAGCGGCGCCCAGTACGTCACCGGCGCCATGCCCAAGGGCCTCGGCAAGGGCCAGCACGTGTACGTCGCGATAGCGGTGTTCCCCTCCGGAGGTGATCCCGGAAGCCGTCCCGTGCCCCGCGCGACGTCCGGCCGCTGGACCATAGCCCAAGACCGCAGCTGACCTGGAGCGGCCTAGGGTGCCTGTCCGAACGCCCGCCACTCCGGTGCGAGCACCGACCAGACCTCGATGTCCTGCCGTTCTCCGCGGTAGAGGTAGCTTTCCCGCAGGGTGCCGTCCTTCGTCATCCCGAGCCGCTTCGCCACGGCGATGCTGGGCAGGTTGGCGGCCGAGACGCGCCATTCCACACGGTGGATGCCGCGCTCTTCGACGGCCCAGTCGATGATGGTGCGCACCGCTCTGGTCACCAGGCCCCTGCCCGACGCCGACGGCTCCAGCCAGCAGCCGGCCTCGGCGGTGCCCTGGTCGACGTCCATCGTCACGAAGAGGACCCCGCCCACCAGCCGGCCGTCGACCCATATGCCGTAGATGCGCCCCCTGTCGGCTGCGGCCTTGTCCGCGTACGCCTGGAGTTGCGCGCGGCTGGACTCCAGGTCCGTGACGCGGTCCGGGAGCCCGACGTGCCGGCCGATGAAGTCTCGGCCCCGGTCGATGTGGGTCAGGAACTCCTCGGCCTGCCACGGTTCGAGCGGCCGCAGCTCCGCACCGTCGTCACCAAGGGACACCGCGTACATGCTCGCCTCCACGGTCAGCACCAGCACAGACTGCGGTGGATCCTCTCACGGACGGGCGTCGACACCTTCGCACCCGCGACGTTCCGCGACCTGTCGACGCCTTGCGCCTGACCGTTCGTTTGTGCATGCTCGTTTCGATTCGCGTCGGCCGCCGGAGTTTCGGCGCCCGGAGGAAGGGGTGGCCGTGGGTGGCGTGCTTCGCGGTGCGGCCTGGGCCGGGTTGGGCACCGCCGCCGTGGCGGCCGGAGCGCTGGTGGTGGTACTGATCGTCACTGATCCCTCCCCGTCCATCCTCGCGGACGACTCCCTGCTGCCCAAGCCCGCGCCGAAATCCGTCGCGCTGCCTGCGAACACCCCTGACCAGCTCGCCCTCGTCCGCTCGTGCATGGTCGGCGACCCCCTCATCTCGGTGCCGGACCCGTCAGACCCGAGGAGCGAGGCGAAGGTGACAGGGCCGGGGACGCATGTGGCCGATTTCCGGGTGCTGGCCACGTCTGATCGCGACTCGCGCGGGCGGACGGTGCTGCTGGGCAGCAGGGCGGCCTACCGGCTCTGCTTGCTCGACCGCGCCGGCAGGCCGAGCTCGAACGACCAGAGCCTTCACCAGGCCGCCAAAGTCTGGGGGGTGTCCCTGGCAGACGTCCCCGACAACGTGATCTGCGACGACACGGGCGGGGGCACTCTCGATTCCGCCAAGCCCGATGCCGAGCCGGGCTGGGAGACCCACGTGTCCGGTCGAGTCCCGGTACGGGGCGGCACGCGGGTCATTTTCACGGCTTCGGACGGCAGATCCGCGGAAGCGCCGGTGACCGACAGGTTCTTCGTCCTCCGGAGAACCGGTACCGGCCTCCAAGGCCCCGAGCTCGGTCAAATAGGAGACGTGACCGTCAAGCTCTACAAGGACCACCGCGTTCTCAAGCAATTCTCCACGCAGATGTCCACAGCCGTCCTGCACTAGAGAACCGCGCGGCCGTCCGCCTGATGCTCGGAACGCTGATCGGGTGATCGGGGTGGTTCAGGGGCGCCAGGGCATGTGCTGGAGGGTCCAGGTGTTGCCGTCCGGATCGGCGAAACCGGCGTAGAAGACGCCGCCCATGTCCTCCACCGGACCCACGTCGGCGCCGCGCTCGATGAGATCGGATCTGGCCTGCTCGATGTCGCTGACGACCAGGTGCAGTCCGCGCTGCGTCCCGACCGGCATGTCCATGCCCGGCAGGCCCTCCGTCAGCGCGATCGAACAGGCCGAACCCGGCGGTGTGAGCTGGACGTACCGGACGCCGTCCGCGGGTCGTACGTCGACGTCGGCGTTGAAGCCGAGGCCGGTGTAGAAGTCCATGGCCCGGTCGATGTCGCTGACGGGCACCGGAACGAGTTCGAGCAGGAGCACTCCGGGGCGCACGGGCAGTACCGGGGTGGAGGACTCGGTCATGGGTGGTCTCCTTCCGAGAGCAGGTCGTCGAGCCGGTCGTAGGATTCGCCCGCGCCGCGCCGCATCGGGCTGCGGAGCACGCTGTCGCGTATCGCGCGGGTGGGGTAGCGAACGGTGGTGTTCATGGCGGTGCGGCCGTCTCGCTCGTGGAAGACGGTGGTGACCAGGGCCTCGCCGGCCTCCCAGCCGTCGCGGATCTCGCTCTGCACCAGGCGTGCGGGCGCGTCCACCTCGTGGAAGACGCCGCCGTAGCCCATCTCGGCGCCGCCCGGGCCGTGCGAGACGAAGCGCCAGGCGCCACCGGGACGCAGGTCGATCTCGCACACGGTGAGCCGCCAGCCGCGGGCGCCGTGCCACTGCCGAAGCAGCTCCGGACGGGTGAACGCGTCGAACACCCGCCGCCGGGGCGCGTCGAACGTCCTGCTGAGCAGGACCTCGGTGTCGGACGGCGCGCTGACCACGAGGCCCGCCCCGCGGGGCTGCCAGGTGCTCACGAGCCGTCCCGCTCTTCGAGCCTCGCGAGCAGCTCGTCGAGCCGCTGGTAGCTCTCCTCCCAGTACTCGCGGAAGTCGGCGAGCCAGTCCAGTGCCTCCCGCAGGGGCCGCGCCTCGAGCCGGCACGGCCGCCGCTGCGCGTCCCGGCCGCGCGAGACGAGCCCGGCGCGTTCGAGCACGCGCAGGTGTTTGGACACGGCGGGCTGGCTCATCGCGAACGGAGCCGTCAACTCGCCCACCGACGCGTCGCCCTGGGTGAGGCGGGTCAAGATCGCCCGTCTGGTCGGGTCGGCCAGCGCGGCGAACGTCGTGTCGAGAGTGCCGGTGCCCACTAGAAAACCTCCTGGTTCTATAACCAAGTGGTTTTCTACCCGGGAGTCGCCGGACATGTCAACGGTCCTGGCCGCGGCGGTGGTCCGGAGGGCGCCGCTGATCGCCGCGGATCGTCCGGGAGGGGCCGGAGCCTCTAGGGCGTGGTGAGGGTGGCCATGGCGCGGTCGGGTTCCCAGTGGGCGCGCAGGGACGTGATCCTGCCGTCCTCGTCCACCGTGTAGACGAGGACGCAGTCGATGGTCATCGTGGCGCCGTCGGGCGTCGTGGTGGTGATCGTCGCGACGTTGGCGCAGCAGGGGCCGCCCGCGAAGGAGTCGGCCACGCGGAAGCGGAAGCCGGCGATCGTGGAGATGAAGGAGTTCCAGAAGTTCTCGATGCCCTCCGGGCCCCGGTGGCCCGCGCCCTCCGGGTCGAGGAAGGACGGGCCGACGGGGTCCTCGATGAGGGCGTCCGGGGCGAACAGGGCCAGCCAGTCGGCCTTGCGGCCCTCGGCGACGGCGGTCATGGAGGCGCGGGCGGCGCGGCGGGCCGGGTGGTCGGCGTCGGGGGCGTCCCAGGCGATGGCATCCACTGTAACGTGTTCTCGTTTCGGGGTCAGGAGGCGGTCTTGGCGATGACGGTCTCGGCGAACCGCTCGAGATGCTCGATCTTCTTGTCCAGCGGCTCGGTGTCGGGCCCCGCGGCGTAGGGCATCCGGAAGCCGACGATCACGTCGGTGACGCCCTTGTCCTCGAGCCGCCTCACCCCGTCGGGCGTGTACGCGTCCATCGAGATGACGTGCACCTCGAAGGGGTCGCCGGCCTTGCCCTCCGCCTCGCGGATCCGGTCCAGCCGGGCGAGCAGGTCGTCGAGGTCGTCGCCGCCGCCCGCGTGCATCCAGCCGTCCCCGCGCACGACGGCGCGGCGCAGCGCGGGCTCGCTGTGCCCGCCGACGAGGATCGGGAAGGGCCGCGCCGGGCAGATCTTGACGGCCGGGACGTCGAAGTGCTCGCCGTGGTACTCGAAGTACCCGCCGCCGCTCAGCCCCCGGACGATGTCGATGGCCTCGTCCATCCGCCTGCCGCGCCGCTCCCACGGGACGCCCATGACCTCGAAGTCCTCGCGCCAGGGGCTGAGCCCGACGCCGAGGGCGAGCCGCCCGCCGGTCAGGCACGCCACCGACGTCGCCTGCTTCGCCACCAGGACGGGGGGACGTACCGGCAGCTTGAGTACGAACGGCGTGAACCGCAGCCGGGTCGTCACCGCCCCCATGGCCGCGATCAGCGTGAACGTCTCGATGAAGGGCTTGTCCTCCAGGAACTCCCGGTTCCCGTCGGCGGTGTACGGATACACCGAGTCCGACTCCTTCGGGTACACCAGCGAGTCGGCGACCGACATGCTCGTGTACCCGGCCTCCTCGGCGGCCTTGGCCAGCGGCAGGTAGAACGACGGATCCGTCATGGCCTCGGCGTAGGTGAACCTCATGGGCGAAATAGTAGAACGTGTTCCACTTCGGTGCCAGGGGCGCCGCGCTGTTGCCCGGGGGTGCGGGGGGTGGTTCGGTGGGGGGATGGAGCGCAGGATCGCGATCGTCACCGGGGGGACCTCCGGGATCGGGAAGGAGATCGCGCGGGGGCTGGCCCGGGCGGGGATGCTGGTGGGGATCGTCTGCCGGAACGAGCTGCGCGCCGCCGCGACGGTGGAGGAGCTGACGGCGGACGTGCCGGGCGCGCGGGTCGAGACGTTCATCGGGGACCTTTCGGTGCAGATGGACGTCCGGCGGGTCGCGGCGTCGCTGGAGGAGCGGTTCGACCGGTTGGACGTGCTGGTCGACAACGCGGGCGTCTACCTGCTGCGGGCGAAGGTCAGCGCGGACGGGTACGACCGCGTGATCGCGACGAACCACCTGGGGCCGTTCCTGCTGACGAACCTGCTGCTGGGGCTGCTGGAGAAGGGGGCGCCGTCGCGGGTGGTGGTCATGGCGTCGGAGGCGCACCGGTTCTCGGACCGGCTCGACGTCGACCGGATGGCCGAGCCGGGGTCGTACGGCCCGGGCGGGGCACTGCGCGTGTACGGGCGGTCGAAGCTGCTCAACATCCTGTTCGCGCAGGAACTGGCCAGGCGGATGGAGGGCAGCGGCGTCACGGCGAACGCGGTCTGCCCTGGACTCGTCGCGACGAGCCTCGGCAGGGACGTCCGCGGCACCGAGCGCCTCCTGTCCCTCTTCTCGCACACCCCGGTGATGCGGACCCCGGAGCAGGGCGCGCGGATGGCGTTGCGGCTCGCGCTGGACGAGGAGTTCGAGGGGCGCAGCGGCGGTTACTACAGCTCCAGGCCGGGGGCCGGAAGGCTTCCGGCGGTCGGGGCCGTGAAGGATCCGGAACTGCGGCGCGCGGTATGGGACCGTTCTGTCCGTCTTGTGGGGCTGCCCGCCCTATAGGGTCAGGGTGCGTGAGCCAACCGTACGGACCCCCTGACCGGCCCGGTGCCTGGAGCGGCCTGCCGCAGCCGGGCCCGCAGCCGGGCCCGCCGCCGAGTCCGCAAGCAGCCCCCCGGCCGGGTCCCCCGCAGCCCAGTCCCGCGCAGCAGCCGGGTTTCGTCCAACAGCAGAGCCCGCCGCCGCGGCCGTCCGCGTTCAAGGACTTCTTCAACGGCGTCGGCTACCTGCTGCGCGGCATCGGATGGGTGGCGCGGCACCCGGCCCAGTGGCTGTTCGGGCTGATCCCCGCGCTGATCGTCCTGGCGGTGTACGTCGCGGCGCTGGTCTTCCTGGCCTACCGGATCGACGACCTGGCCGGATGGGTGACGGGCTTCGCCGACGGCTGGTCGGACGCGGCGCGCACGTCCGCGCGGGTCGTGGCCGGTATCGCGCTGTACGGGTCGGCCGTGTTCCTCTCGGTCATCACGTTCACGGCGGTGACGCTGCTGGTGGGCGACCCGTTCTACGAGTCCATCGCGGTCCGGGTGGAGGAGTCGCAGGGCGGCGCGCCGCCGGAGCCCGACGTCCCGCTGCTGGTCCAGATCGGCCGGGCGGTCAAGGACGCGCTGATCCTCGGGGCCGTGGCGCTGGTGTTCGCGGTCGTGTTCTTCGCGTGCGGGTTCCTGCCGGTGGTGGGGCAGACGGTCGTCCCGGTGGTCGCGGCCCTGGTGTCGGGCTACTTCCTCGCGGGCGAGCTGACGTCGATCGCGCTGGAGCGGCGCGGGCTGCGGCGCCGGGACCGGTTCGCGCGGCTGAAGACCCGCCGCCCGCTCGCCGTCGGGTTCGGCGCGGCGACCTTTGTGGTGTTTCTCATCCCGCTGGGCGCGGTGCTCGCGATGCCCGGCGCGGTGGCCGGCGGGACGCTGCTGGCACGGGAACGCCTGGCCGACGACCCGCCGGCCGAGGCGGGCCTGACGAGCCCCGGGTGAGACGTCCGGGGCGTCGGCACCGAGGCGATGAGAAGATGTGTCCTGAGCGTGATGACCGGCCGGAACGGCACGAGTGATCTTGGCGTAACGTGTGCCGCATGTCCGATCAGGGGGAGCGCAGTGTGCGCTGGACCGAAATGAGCGAGAGCGAGCCGCGGGACGGCGCGGAGGGCCCGACCGGGCCGCAGGCGGCCTTCCCCGAGCCGAAGGTGCCGGAGGTGCCGGTGCCCCCGCCGACGGGCCGCACCGACTTCTCGTCCGGCGAGGGCGCCGGGACGCACGACGTCTGGGGCAAGGTCGAGACCGGGCGCCGGGAGCCCGCCGCGCGCGAGGAGCCCGACCCCGAGGACGTCAAGGTGGCGCCCGTGGTCGAGGAGAAGCCCGCGGCCGAGGAGGCGCCCCAGTGGGAGGGGTCGCTCTTCGAGGAGGGCGGCGACGACGGCGGCGGCGACGACAGGTATGTCCCGGCCGTCCCCACCGGGTCCGGGCAGCCGGCCAAGCCCGGCAAGCCGAGCAGCGGCAACTGGCAGATGCCCGACTGGATGGCGGACGAGGACGCCGCGGACGCCAAGCTCGGCGGCTCGCCGAAGCCGCAGCGCGACGTCCTGGACGAGCGAGGCGGCCGGTCCCGGATCGTGCTGTTCGGCGGGATCGGCCTGCTGGTGGTCGCGCTCCTGGCGGCCGGCGGCGTCTACTTCATGAAGAGCGGCGACGACGAGCCGGCCGAGACCGCCGACCCGGCCGGCAACGCCGACCGGCGGGCCGCGGCGGAGCAGTCCTCCGAGCCGGCGCAGGTGGAGATGCCGCCCGACAAGCGCCTCGCGACGTTCCCCGGGAAGCCGAGCCGGATGCTCGGGCGGGTCAACGACGTCCACTCCGGGCTGTCGTACCCGCGGCTGGCCGCCCCCTGGCAGGTGCCCACCAAGAAGAACAAGCTGGGCACGCCGGGGTGGTCCGGGCAGCAGATCCTGCTGACCGAGCGGCACGCTGGGCGCTTCTGGTACGGGCAGCTCCTCACCGGAACGCTGATCCCGTCCCTCCAGAGCGCCTACCAGGGGCCCGACAGCGTGAAGACCGTGGCCGGGCTGGCCGCGAAGGGCTATGAGGCCCAGTACTACGCCTTCCCCCACAAGTCGGCCCCGCTCGCGTCGCAGGCCCTGAACGTGGGCGGGCACAAGGGCTGGCTGGTCGCCTCCTACCTCACCTACAAGCGGTCCGGGGTGCGCGCGACGGGCGAGATCGTGGTCATGGCGGTGGTCGACACCGGCCGGAAGGCGCCGGCGGTGGTGTTCGCGTCGATGCCGAACACGAACCGCAAGCAGTGGCCGGACGTCAACCAGTTCCTCGGGCAGCTCAAGATCGCCTCCTGACAACCGAATCCCGTTCTAATACGCTGGGGCCACTCCTGCGAAAGGTGTGGCCATGGCCATCGGGCTGACCGAGGAACACGAGGCGCTCGCGGCGTCGGTGCGCGGCTTCGCCGAGCGCGCCGTCACGCGGCAGGCCGTCCGGGACGCGGATCCGAGCTTCTGGCCCGCGCTCGCCGAGCAGGGACTGCTCGGCCTGCACCTGCCCGAGGACGCCGGCGGCGAGGGCTTCGGGATCCTGGAACAGGCCGTCGCGCTGGAGGAACTGGGCCGCGCCCTGGCCCCCGGCCCGTACGCGCCGACCGTGCTGGCGTCCGCGGTCCTGCACGCGGCAGGGGTGGACGTGCGCGGGCTCGTCACGGGGGCCCGGAAGGCGGCGGTCGGGCTTTCCGGCGGCCTTTCCACGAACGGCTCGACCGTCTCCGGGACGGTTCAGCCGGTGCTGGGCGCCCCCCTGGCCGACGTCTTCGTGCTCCCGGCCGGTGACCGCTGGGCCGTCCTGACGCGGGGCGACGTGACCGTCGATGAACTGGAGTCTCTGGACATCACCCGTCCGCTGGGGTCGGTCACGGTCGAGGGCGTGGCCCTTCCGGACGAGTGCTTCATCAGCGGCGTGGACGTGCACGCCCTCGCCGCCGTCCTCCTGGGCGCCGAGGCGTGCGGTGTGGCAGGACGCGCCCTGGACGACGCCGTCGCGTACGCGAAGCTGCGGGAGCAGTTCGGCCGTCCGATCGGCCAGTTCCAAGGCGTCAAGCACAAGTGCGCGCGGATGCTCATCGCCGTCGAGCGCGCCAGGGCGGCGGTATGGGACGCCGCGCGCGCTCTGGACGAGCCAGAAGACCAGCGTGCCTACGCCGTCGCGGTCGCGGCCGCCCTGGCGGCGGATGCCGCGGTCACCTGCGCCGAAGGCGACATCCAGGTCCATGGAGGCATCGGCTACACCTACGAGCACGACGCCCACCTCCTCTACCGGCGGGCCCTCACCCTCCGCGCGCTCCTGGGCCGGGCGAGCACGCACCGCGCGGAGGTCGCCGCGCTCGCGGTCGGTGGCGTCCGGCGCCCGATGAGCGTCGAGCTGGCCGAGGACGCGGCGCCGGTCCGCGAGGAGGTCCGCGCCCGCGTCGCCGAGCTGGCCGCGATGGAACCGCTCGAACAGCGCGCCGCGATGGCCGAGGGCGGCTGGGTGACGCCGCACCTGCCGAAGCCCTGGGGGCGGGAGGCGGGACCGCTCGAACAGATCGTGATCCAGCAGGAGCTCAGGGCGGCGAAGGTGCGCCCCGTGCCGCTGATGATCGCGGCGTGGGTCGTCCCCTCGCTGGTCCAGTACGGGACGGCGGAGCAGCGGGAGCGCTTCCTCCCGCCGACGCTGCGCGGCGAGATCATCTGGTGCCAGCTGTTCTCCGAGCCGGGCGCGGGCTCCGACCTCGCCGGGCTGCGGACCCGCGCCGAGCGCGCCGACGGCGGCTGGACGATCACCGGGCAGAAGATCTGGACGTCGCTGGCCCGCGAGGCGCAGTGGGCGATCTGCGTCGCGCGCACCGATCCGGACCGCCCCAAGCACGGCGGGATCACCTACTTCCTCGTCGACATGGCCTCGCCCGGCATCGAGGTCCGCCCGCTGCGCGAGTGCACCGGCGACGCCGTGTTCAACGAGGTGTTCCTCGACGGGGTGTTCGTGCCGGACGACCTCGTGGTCGGCCCGGTCAACGAGGGCTGGCGCGTCGCCCGCACGACGCTTGCCAACGAGCGGGTCGGCCTGACGAGCAGCTTCCAGCTCGGCGGCGACCTGCCCGAACTGCTCGACCTCGCCGCAGAGCTGGGCCTGGACGGCGATCCGCTCGTCCGCGACGGGATCGGCCGCCTCGCCTGCGACGAGCACGCGTTCAACCTGCTCGGGCTGCGCGCCACGCTCAAGCGGCTGTCGGGCACCGACCCGGGCGCGACGGCGAACGTGCGCAAGCTGGTGGCGATGGAGCACGGCCAGCAGGTCACCGAGTTCGGGTTCACGCTCCTCGGGGAGGAGGGCGCCCTGACCGGCGGGCGCCGCGACCCCCTGCGCGCCCGCTGGACCCGCTACCTGCTCGCCTCCCGGGCGATGTCGATCGGCGGCGGCACCACCGAGGTGAACCTGAACGTGATCGGCGAGCGGATCCTCGGCCTGCCCCGGGACCCCGAGCCGGTCGGGTAGCGTCCAGGCTCACATGCGGGAGCGGACTGCTTGACCGACCGGACGCGGCACCTGGTGGCCGCCCTCACCGGCCTCGGGCTCGGGCTCGCGGCACTGGGGCCGGGGCTCGCGCCCGGCTTCGTGCTGTCCTACGACATGGTGTTCGTGCCCGACCCGGCGTTCACCCGGCTGACGTTCGGGCTCACCGGGGTCGTGCCCCGGCACGTGCCGAGCGACGCGTTCGTCACGGCGCTCGCCGCGATCGTCCCGGCGGACGCGGTGCAGAAGCTCGTCCTGCTCGCGGTCTTCGTGATGGCGTGCACGTCGGCTGCGTCGCTGGTCCCCTCGCCCCGGCTGGCGCCGCGCCTGGCCGCCGGGGTCTGCTACGCCTGGAACCCGTTCGTCGCCGAACGCCTGCTGCTCGGGCAGTGGGCGCTCCTGCTCGGCTACGCGGCCCTGCCCTGGGTGGTGGCGGCGGCCGCGCGGACGGACGAGCCCGGCGGGGGCCGCCGCCTCGTCCGCGCCCTGCTTCCCGCCGCGATCGGCGGTTTCGCGGCGCTGGCGGTCTCCGCGATGACGGCTCTGGCCGTCGCCCTCGCGACCTCTTCGGGGGTCGGGCGGCTGCGTGAGGGGTGTCGCGCCGGGCTGCGCGGCGGGGTCCGCGCCGGCCTGCGGGTCGTGGCGGCGGCGGTCGTGCTCGGCCTGCCCTGGCTGGTGCCGGGGGCGCTGCGTCCCGCGGGCCTGCCGGGGGACGGAACGGCCGTCGGCCTGTTCGCCGCCAGGGCGGACACCCCGTTCGGGACGCTCGGCAGCCTGCTCCTGCTCGGCGGGGTGTGGAACGGCGAGACCGTGCCGAGCGGCTACGGGGCGCCGGTCACCGCGACGATCTGGCTGGTCGTGGTGGTGGTCGCGCTGGCCGCCTACTGGAGATGGTGCCGGGAGCCCGGCTGGCGGCGGGGCGCGGCCGTCGCCGCGGCGGTGGGGTTCGTCGTCGCGGCCTTGGGTGCGGTCGCGGCGCCCGTACTCGAAGGCGTCATCGGCCTCTGGCCGGGGTTCGCCGTCCTCCGGGACGGGCAGCAGTTCGCGGCGCCGCTCGCCGTCGTGGTCGCCGTGGGACTGGGGACGGCCGCCGACCGGGCGGCCGAGGCCCGGTGGCCGGGAGTGGCCGCCGCCGCGGCGGCGGTCCCGGTCCTCCTGCTGCCGACCCTGGCCTGGGGCGCGGCGGGCGACTTGCGGGCCGTCCGATACCCGGACGACTGGGCGCGCGCACGGCAGATCATCGATGGCGATCCCGTCCCCGGTGACGTGTTGGTCCTGCCCTGGGCGTCGTACCGGAGCTACCCGTGGAACCACGGCCGCCGGGTGCTCGACCCGATGCCCCGCTACCTGCACCGTCGCGTCATCGTGGACGACGCCGTCACGGTCGGCGGAACGACCGTCGCACCCGAGGATCCGAGGGCGGTCGCGCTCGCGCCCGTCGCACGGACCGGAACCCCGCCGGCGGCGACGCTGCGTGACGAGGGCGTACGGTACGTCGTCGTGGACGCCGAGCCGGAGGGCAACCGGCCGTCTGGCGCGGCCACGGAGATACTGCGCGGCCCTGACCTGGCCGTATACCGGATCGACGGGGGTGCGGGCGGGGCCCGCGACTCCGTCCCGGTCGCGCCCGTGGCGGCCGCGTGGGTGCTGACCGGTCTCGCCGTTTTCTGGTCAATCACGGCCTCAAGGACTACTCTGAGCTTCCCGTTACTCGGCGGTATCACGCCCCGCAGACCCGACCCCCGACGAAGGACCCCCTGATGCGCATCGCCATCGCCGCTATCGTCGGCGTCCTGCTGGCCTCCGGAGCCTCGTTCGGCGCCGTCCAGCTCGCAAGCGCCTCCCAGAAGGACCCCGTCATCAAGCCGCTGTACAACTACGGCTCCCGGTGACGTGTAGGCCCTGATGGGGACCAGGCGTGACCGGCCCGCGCTTCTCGAGATCGTCGTTCCCGCCTTCAACGAGGCCGACCGGCTTCCGGCGGGGCTGGATCTGCTGTGCGGCAAGCTCGCGGGCCTCACGGCGCGGGCCGAGGTCATCGTCGTCGACAACGCCAGCACCGACGGGACGGCCGGCATCGTCGAGTCCTGGGACGGGCCGGTCCCCGTCCGGCTGGTGCGCTGCGAGCGCCGGGGGAAGGGAGCGGCGGTCCGCGCCGGGCTGCTCGCGACACGGGCCCCTTACGTGGGCTTCATGGACGCCGATATGGCAACAGACCTCGCCGCGCTGGACGAAGCCATCGTCCTGCTGCGCGAGGGCCGCCCGGTCGTGGTCGGGTCAAGGCGCCACGGTCGGTCGGTCGTCCAGGGGTACGCGCTGCCCGTCCGGCGCCTCGGCGCCATCACCTTCAACCGGATCGTCCGCGACCTCGTGGGCGGCATCCCCGACACCCAGTGCGGGTTCAAGTTCTTCTACGGCCCGCTGGGACGGGCCGCCGCGGCGGACCTGCGCACGTCCGGCTTCTCGTTCGACGTCGAGCTCCTCGCCCACTGCGTGCGGCGCGGAGCGTCCGTGACGGACATCCCGGTGGTCTGGCGCGACCGTCCGGGATCGACGTTCTCGGTCCGGCGGCACTCATTGCAATGCCTGCTCGACCTGGCCCGCATCCGCGCGCGCGCCGGAGTCCGGTTGCCGGTCATACCGGTGAGGCCGAACATCCCGATCGTGCCGCTGCGGGCGGCGTTCGGTGAGCCGGGCCCGGTGCAGGTCGCCCTTTCGGAGCCCATCGCCCTGCCGAGCTCGGTTGTCCTGCCGAACGCGGCCGCACTGGCGGAGAACGTTCCCACGTCGCGCGCGAAGACGGGATGAGCGAGAAGCTGCGGCTGGCGGTCGTCAACTGGAGGGATCCCTGGCATCCCTCCGCGGGTGGCGCCGAACGCTACGCCTGGGAACTGGCGCGGAGGTTCGCCGGTGAAGGAGCCCGCGTCCACTACGTGACGAGCATGGCGCCGGGGCAGAAGCGCAGGGAACGAGTCGAGGACGTGGAGTTCGTGCGTCTCGGCGGCCGTTTCACCGTCTACCCCCTTGTCCTGCTGTGGATGCTGGGTTTCCGCCTCAGGCGGCGACGCTTCGACGCGGTCGTCGATTGCCAGAACGGCATCCCCTTCTTCACGCCGTGGGTCATGCCGCGCCGTGTCCCGGTGTTCTGCGTCATCCACCATGTGCACGATGCTCAGTTCGGCCTGTACTTCCCCAGATGGCTCGCGTGGGTCGGTCAAGTCCTGGAGGGGCCGGTGAGTCGCTGGACGTACCGGCGGCATGCGTTCGTGGTCGTCTCGCCGTCCACGGAGCGTGCCGTTAGGGAACGACTGGGCTGGAGCGGTCCGACCTTCGTCGTCCCTAACGGAACGGTGGTCGCCGAACCCGACGGCGCGGTCTCGGAGCCCGCCGGGGACCCTGATCTCGTCTGCGTGACCCGGCTCGTCCCGCACAAACGCCTCCCTCTCCTTCTCGACCTCGCAGGAGACCTCGCCGAGACCCATCCCGGGCTGAAGCTCCACATCGTCGGGGACGGCCCCGAGGCGGCCGCCCTCGCGAACGGGATCAGAGCCCGCGGCTTGGAGAAGGTCGTCATCGCGCACGGCTACGTCGCCGAGAACGTGAAGGCGGCCCTGGTCGCCCGCGCCGACCTGCACCTCAGCACGTCCCAGGGCGAGGGCTGGGGCCTCAGCGTCGTCGAGGCCGCCGCGTTCGGCGTCCCGACCGTCGCGCACGACGTGGACGGCCTGCGCGACGCCGTCCGCGACGGGGCCACCGGATGGCTCGTCCGGGAGGGCGACGACCAGGCCGATGTCGTCCGGCGCGCCCTCAAGGACCTGGCCGATCGCACGGAGCGCGATCGCGTCGCCACGGAATGTCGGAGGTGGGCGGCAGAGTTCGACTGGGCGCGCACCGCCGCCCGGATGCGGGACCTCGTCACCTCCGCCGTCCGGGGCGATCCGGCCGGTGCGCGGGGCGACCGGAGGTACGGTGACGAACACCCTGGCTGACGCCGGGGGAGCAGAGAGGGGCAGAGGGCGAGCATGGCGGTGGGAGAGGCGAATCCGCCCCGCGCCGGCGCGTCCCGCCGACCCGTGCCGGACGTTCCGGACGTCGCGGGGCGGGTGCGGGAGCGGCTGCGCGTCCTCGCGTGCTGCCTCGCGCTGACCGCGCTCGCGTTCGGCACCCGCCCGGGCGCGATCCTGGCCGACACCAAGATCGACATGGCGGTGAACCCCCTCGGGTTCCTCGGCCGCGCCCTGCACCTGTGGGACCCCGAGCAGTTCGGCCAGCTCCAGAACCAGGCCGTCGGCTACCTGTTCCCGATGGGCCCGTTCTTCGCGCTCGGCGACCTCGCCGGAGTGCCCGCGTGGATCACCCAGCGGTTCTGGCTGGCGCTGCTGATGTGCCTGGCGTTCGCCGGCACCTGGCGGCTCGCGGGGCGCCTCGGCTTCGGCGCCGGCGGAGGCGCCGGCGGCGACGGGCAGGGCGCCCGCCTGTTCGCGGCGATGGCCTACGCGCTGGCCCCGAACGGGCTGGCCTCGCTCGGGCAGATCTCCTCTGAGTACCTGCCGGTCGCGATGCTGCCCTGGATCGTCCTGCCGCTGGTCGGCGCCGCGTCCGGGGAGACGGGCCGGCTCAGGGCGGCGGCCGGGTCGGGCCTCGCGATCGCGTGCTGCGGCGGCATCAACGCCACCGCGACGGTCGCGGTGCTGGTCGTCCCGGTCGTGTACGTGGTGACGCGGCCGCGCGGATCGTTCCGCGCGCGGATGCTCGCGTGGTGGTCGGTGGCCGCGGGTGCGGCCGTGGCCTGGTGGCTCGCCCCCCTCCTGCTCACCGGCACCTACGGCTTCTCCTGGCTGACCTACACGGAGAAGGCGCGGACCACGACCGGGCCCACCGGCCTGATCAACGTGCTGCGCGGCGCGGAACGCTGGGTCAACTACCTGATCGTGGACGGGCAGGTCTGGTGGCCGGTCGGGCACGGCCTGTCGCTCGGCCCGGTGGCAATCGTCTGCACGGGCCTCGTCGCCGCGCTCGGCCTGGCCGGGCTGCTCGGCCGGCTGCTGCCCGAGCGGACGTTCCTGCTGCTCACGCTGCTCGCCGGGCTGGCGATCCTGTCGATGGGCCACCTCGGCGATCTGCCGGGTCCGTTCGCCGGGCGGCTCCGCGACCTGCTGGACGGCCCGCTCGCCCCGCTGCGCAACCTCCACAAGTTCGACGCGGTGGTCCGGCTGCCGCTGGCGCTCGGCCTCGCCCACGCGGTCGTCGCCGCGGCCCGCCACTCGGCGGGCGGTGTGCGCGGCCCGCGCGGCCCGCGCGGCGAACCCGGCCCGGCGTCCGGCCTGGCGCTGAAGTCGCTGCTCAGCCTGCCGGTGGCCGCCGCGGTCGCGCTCGGCGGCATCGGCGTCACGGCCGCCTCAAAGGGCCTGTCCGGCCCGGGCGAGTTCACCGAGGTCCCCCGCTACTGGCGGGACGCCGCGGCCTGGATCAACGCGCGGGCGGGGCGGCAGGGGGTGCTGGCCGTCCCGGGGGCGCCGTTCGGCGAGTACCTGTGGGGCCGCCCCACGGACGACATCGTGCAGCCGCTGCTGTCGGCGCGGTGGGGCGTCCGGCAGCTCGTCCCGGCCGGGTCGCCCGGGTACACCCGCGCGCTGGACGCGATCGACCAGCAGGTCCGGTCCGGGCAGGGGTCGCCGGGCCTGAGCGCCTTCCTCGGCCGGATGGGCGTCCGGTACGTCCTGGTGCGCAACGACCTGCGGCGCGAGACGCTCCGGGGCGCCTGGCCCGCCCGCCTCCACCAGGCGCTCGGCGACTCCCCCGGGATGCGCAGGGCCGCCGCGTTCGGCGCGCCCGTCGGCGGAGACGCCGACGACGCCGTGACCGCCGTCGACCAGAAGTACCCGGCGCTGGAGGTCTACGAGGTCGCCGGCGCCGCGGGCGTCGCGAACCTCGCCGACGCCGAGAACCCCGTCCGCGTGTACGGGGGGCCGGAGTCGCTGCTGCCCATGGCGGACGGCGGAACGCTGCCGGACGGGCCCGTCCTGCTCGACGACGACGCCGCCGACCTCAAGGGCGCCCCGGTCGTGACCGACTCGCCCCGCCTGCTGCGCCGCAACTTCGGCGAGCTGCACCAGACGTCCCCGACGCTGACCGCCGCCCGCGAGGGCGAGGCCGCCGACGTCCTGGACACCGGCTGGAAGCGCTACGCGACCCACGTGACCTATGGCGGCGGTGTCCGCGACGTCACCGCGTCCACCTCGGCCGCGGGCGACGACGCCGTCCCGCAGGCGCGCGAGCCCGAGGCGACCCCGTTCGCGGCGCTCGACGGCGACCAGTTCACCGCCTGGAAGACGGGCGGCTGGAAAGGGCCCGTCGGGCAGTGGCTCCGCGTCGACTTCGACCGGCCCCGCGAGGTCGGGAGCCTCACCGCCGCGTTCCTCCAGGACGGGTCCCTCGGCCCCGCCGTCTCGCGCGTCTCCGTCGAGACCGAGAACGGGACGGTGCGGCAGGACGTCCAGAAGATCGTGACCGGGCAGCCCCTCCGTGCGCCCGGCGGCCCGACCCGCTGGCTGCGGCTGCGGATCCTCGGGCTGGCCTCCGAGCCGCTCGTCGCGGGCTTCGCCCGCGCGGGCGTGGCGGAGCTGTCGATCGGCGGCGTGCGGCCCGCCCGCACGTTCACGATGCCCGCGCCCGCCGGCCTCGCCGGGCCCGCGACGTACGTGATGAGCCGGGCGCGGGGCGCCGCGGGCGAGTGCGTGAAGGGCAGCCGCCGCTGGGTGTGCTCGCCGTCCCTCGGGTCCGGCGACGAGGAGGAGGCGGGCTTCGACCGCACGTTCACCGCCGCCGCCTCGGGAAGGGCCGCCGTCACCGGCACGGCCGTGCTCACCGACCGGCGCCTCATCGAGCGGTTCACCGCCGTCCGCGGGCAGCCCGTGGTCGCCGCGAGCTCCGTCCTCGCCGACCACCCCGCCGACCAGCCGCGGTCGGGCTTCGACGGTGACCCGCAGACGGCCTGGATCGCGGGGGAGAGGGACGAGGCGCCGACGTACACCGTCCGGTGGAAGGGCCGCAAGCGGCTGGCGGTCGTCACCGTCACCCGTCCGCCCACCGCGTCGGGGCCGATGCGCATCCGGGTCGAGGGGGAGAACGGCCAGACCCGCGAAGGGCTGTCCGACGCCCAGGGCAGGCTGGCATTCGCCCCGATGACGACCGACCGGGTCACGTTCACCTTCTTCCGGGAGAGCCAGGCCCAGCCCATCCAGGTGACCGACCTCGCCATTCCCGGCGTGAAGCCGGTCCCCGACGTCCGCGCCCTCCCGCTGCGGCTGCCGTGCGGGTACGGCCCGAGACTGCGGATCGGCGGCGGCACCGTCCAGACCCGGGCGACCGGCACGCTCAGCGACCTGCTCGCGGGCCGGCCGCTGAGGTTCAGCGCGTGCGGGACGGCCGCGCTCCAGGCGGGCCGGAACCGGCTGGCGTCCGCGCCGTTCGACCCCTACCGCCTCGACACGGTGACGGTCGGCGCGAGGCCCCGCGCGTCCGCGGCGGCCCGGCCGCCGCAGCAGGTGAAGGTGCTCGAATGGGGGGCCGGCACGCGCAGGCTGGAGGTGGACGCCGCCACCGCCTCCTTCCTCACGGTGAACGAGAACTTCAACACCGGGTGGCGCGCGACCGTCGGCGGCACCGAGCTGCGCCCCGTGCGCCTGGACGGCTGGAAGCAGGGCTGGGTCGTCCCGAAGGGCACCAGCGGCGTCGTCGAGCTGGCCTACGCCCCCGACCGGGCGCAGCGGACCGCCGTCGTCGCGGGCCTCGTCCTGCTGCTCGTCCTGCTGGCGGCCGCCCTCTGGCCGTCCGGGCGCGGCGGGCGCCGCCGCCAGGAGCCCCGCGCTCTCGTCGCCGGGACGGGCTGGCCCGCGTGGGCGGCGGTCGCCCTGGCCGCCGCGCTCGGCGGCTGGATCGCCGGGCTGCCCGGCCTCGCCGTCACGGTCGCCGTCGCGGCCGGCTGCGGCTGGGCCCGCACCCGCCGCTCCGCCGTGCCGCGCGCCCTGGCCTCGCCGTGGCCGGTCGCGCTCGCCATGCTCGCCGGGGCGGGCTGCCTCGCCGCCGGAGTGCGGCTCGACCTTCTCGACAACCCGGCGGCCCCGTCCGGCCCGCTCGGCGACCTCGCCCCGCAGCTGCTCGGGCTGGTGATCGTCGGGCGGCTCGCGGTCGAGCTGTGGCGGCCGAAGCCGCCCGGCGGCGGCTCCGGCGGCCCCATCCCGCTCAGCTGGACGGCGCCCGGGCAGGGGCCGCCGGACGGGACGGCGCCCGCCGGCGGGCCAGCCGCTGGACCGGCCACTCCACCAGGTAGTGGGTCAGGGCCCCCGCTGCGATGGTCGCCGCAGCCACCACCGGCAGATCCGTCACGACGTTCCCCCGGAACCCGCGGCCGGTCGCGTCGTACCAGGCGATGATGATCAGAAGCTGCCACAGGAAGACGCCGTAGGAGATCCGGCCGAGGAACCGCATCACCGGGTTCCCGAGGATCGCGCCGAGCACCGGGTGTTCCGCCGGAGCCAGTGCCACCGGCGCCACGAGCGCCGCCGCGCACAGCCCGAACACGACCACGTGCAGCACGGACGTCCAGAAGACGTCCGGCGACTGGAGGCTGAGCGGCCCGGCGGCGGGCGTCGCCGCCACCACGTACAGCATCGCCGCCCCGACCCAGCACGCCGCCCACGAGTCCGAGACGGCGCGGCACACCGCGGCCACGGGACGGCGCTCGTCCAGCCGCGCCCACACCGTCACCACCGCGAGCGCCATCCCGATCGCGAACCAGGCGAAGTACCGCGGCAGCCAGACGCCCATGCCGGTGTGCCGCTCCGGCACGAACATGAGGACGGTCCACGGCAGCGACAGCGCCGCGTACACGCCGATCCCGACGAGGAGCCGCCTGGCGCGGACGCCGACGTCGTCGCTGCGCGTCCGGCGCGCGTACCAGGAGAGCGCGGCCGCGGTGAACGGGAGCAGCACGTACCAGCCGGCCTCGACGACGAGGCTCCACATCTGCCCGAGCTGCGCGGGCCCGAGGTCGCCGTTCCACCACGGGTCGGGCAGGTAGGTCTGCGTCAGGGTGAGCAGCGATCCCCAGGTCAGCGGGTCGCCGATGTGGTCGCGCCCGGCCGTGAGCATGAAGACGGCGACCACGGCCCAGTACGCGGGCAGGATGCGGAGCACGCGCCTGCGCAGGTACTCGGCCGTCCGCGGCGCGGCCCGCCCGTCCAGGACGGCCGCCGCCCACGGGCGGTAGAGCAGCAGCCCGGAGAGCGCGAAGAAGATCGGGACGCCGACCTGGCCGCCGTTGAACAACCACCGCGCGCCGTCCGGATTGGTGATCGAACCGGCCGCGCTCGCGACGTGGAAGACCAGGACGGCGAGAGCCGCCACGGCCCGCAGGCCGTCCAGGGTGTCCTGGTGCCCCGAGATGGGCGGCGCCGCAGGCACGACCGCCCGCTCGCCGGCCCTCACGACCCCGAACTCCCGAGCACGCCGTCCTTTTCGAACACGACGCGCTTCCGGATCACACCGTCTCTCTCGGCCTCGCCGTGCTTCCCGGGAGCCGCCTGTTCTCCGAGCGGGGCGTGTTTTCCGAGGACCAGGACGAGGTTCCAGGTGGCGATCTCGCGTAGGCCCGGGACGCGGACGACGGACTCCGCCCAGCGCGGATGGTAGCGGGGCAGCGCGTCCAGGACGGTCACCTGGTCGTTCCCGCGGGCCCACCTGAGCGCCGCCGACACCGACACCGGATGCAGCCCCAGCCCGTAGCGGTTCTTCGGCGGGAACCCGTTCCGGCGCTCGTACCGCCGCGCGGCCCGGTCGCCGCCGAGGTAGTGCCAGGGGGACGTCTCGTGGCCGCCCCACGGGGACAGCCAGTTGGTGAACGACAGGAAGACCGTCCCGCCGGGCCTGGTGACGCGGACCATCTCGTCGGCCATGCGCCAGGGGTCGGGGACGTGCTCCAGGACGTTCGACGAGAAGCACACGTCGACCGATCCCGTACGGAACGGGAGGGCCAGGGCGCTCCCGACGAGCGTGTTGGGCACGTCGACGGCGTGCGCCGTCAGTTCGGAGAGGTCGTGGTCGATGCCCGTGCACCGCGCCCCGGCGGCCTCCAGCGCGCGGGCGAAGAACCCCGAGCCCGTGCCGACGTCGACGACGGTGGCCCCCGCCAGGTCGGCGTAGGAGCCGAGCTGGGCGACGGTGTCGCGCGCCATCAGCTCGTAGAAGTACTCCGGTTCGCTCTGCTCGCGCCGGAAGGCGCTCAGCAGCCGGACCGACCGCGCCAGCGTGGCCCGGTGCCCGTTCCCGGGACGTGCTCCGTCCCGCCTGGGGGGCGCCGCCGCCATCGCCACCTCACCGTCCGTGTCGTCCAGCCCGGTCGTCCCGCCGATCGGGCGCCCGCAAGGTAACGCGGAGCTTACCGACCAGTACACCGGTCCGGTAGGGTGACCCGGACATGCTGGAGGTGGGGCCCGACGGCTCGGGCAGGCCCCCGCCCGCCGTGCGAGCGACGGCAGCCCCGGAGGTGTTCATGCGGCGACCGGTCGGCCTGGTCCTGATCGGCCTTGGCGCGTTCTTCCTCACGCTCGCGCCGCTCGTCCGTTTCTACGTCGCCGACCAGGTGGTCGTCGCGCCCCTGAACCGCTACCAGGTGACGAGCCTGGAGTCGAAGGGCTCCACGTACTTCGACGAGGCCGACCTCAAGCTCAAGACGGGCGTCACCCTGCTGGCCAAGAACACCGTCCGCGGGGACGTGCGCGCCAACGAGGGCAACGACGACATCGCGGTCTGGGACTCCACCACCAACATCTACAACCAGGAGAAGCCGGACAAGCCCGTCCAGATCCAGGGCTACCGCATCGCCTTCGACCGCCGGACGGGCGTCCTGACCAACTGCTGCGGCGCCAACGTCGACGGCGACAACGGCGTCCGGATGACCGGATACGGGCTGCTGTTCCCCATCGCGAACGTCCAGAAGAAGGACTACCCCTTCTACGACATGACGACCAAGCAGACGGCGCCGATGCAGTTCAACGCCGTCGAGAAGGTCCACGGGCTGACGGCGTACCGGTTCACCCAGACGATCCCGCTGACCAAGACGGCGGCGCTGGACGCCAAGCTGCCCGCGAAGATGCTCGGCCTGCCCGAGGACGCGGGAAGCCAGAAGGTCGACCGGTACACCGAGGCCTACAACACCGTCTGGGTCGATCCGCGCACGGGCATCCCGGTCAAGCACCGCGAGAACATCCGCAGCACCGTCCGCACGGCCGACGGCAGGGGCTCGATGATCGTCGCGCAGGCCGACCTCATCACCGTCGACAGGGACCAGAAGGGCCTGGTCGACATGGCGAACAGCACCGCCCTGCAGATCGACATGGTGCGCAGTTACATCCCGGCCGCCGGCGTCCTGCTCGGCCTGATCATGCTCTTCGTCGGCGGCCACTTCGGCATGGGCCGCCGCGAGGCCCCGCCCCTGGAGGCTCCGCGCCGCCCCGACGGCAAGTTCGGCGACATGACCCCGGCCGGCCCGCCCAGGCCGTCCGGTCCGCCCGGGCCCTCCAAGCCGTCCGCCGTGCCCACCGAGTCCGCGGCGCCCGTCGTGCCGTCCGCCGGACCGCCCGAGTCCCGCCGCCCGGCACCCCGCAGCCAGCGCCAGCAGCGCAAGGCCGCGGGCCCCGCGAAACGCCGCTGACCCCGCAGGCGGCCCCGCCCGCCGCGTGCGTCCGGCCGCATTCGTGCCGTTTCGCCCTCTTCCGCCGCGACGTTCATGGCGCGGTGAGCGCCGCCCCCTGGCCGGCGCCCCGGTGCTCCTCTGCCGCCTCCGGCGCGCGTCCGCGGTGTGCCGCCGCGCGTCGGCCGCCTGCCCGGAGTTCCTTGTTGATACGTGTTCTAGAAGCCGTGCACGCATGCGTCCGGGATGAGATTCCTAACTAGAACCTGTTGCAGTTTTGCGGGTCCGCGCCTAGGGTCGTGGCTGTGCGGACACGAGTCACCGAACTATTCGGCATCGAGTACCCGATCTTCGCGTTCAGTCATTGCCGCGACGTGGTCGCGGCGGTGAGCCGCGCCGGCGGCATGGGCGTCCTCGGCGCCCTGCACTTCACTCCCGAGGAGCTCGAACTCGAGCTGAAGTGGATCGACGAGCACGTCGGGGGCAAGCCCTACGGCGTGGACGTCGTGATGCCCGCCAAGTACGAGGGCGCCGACGTCGGCGACGCCGAGGAGCTGCTCGGCAAGCTCCAGGGCATGATTCCGGCGCAGCATCGGGAGTTCCTGGAGAACCTGCTGGCCGAGCACGGTGTGGAGCCGCGCGGCGAGCAGGCGGGAAAGGCGTTGCTCGGCTGGACGGACGTGACCGCGCGGCCGCAGGTCGAGGTCGCGCTCAAGCACCCGATCGCCCTGCTGGCCAACGCGCTCGGCCCGCCCCCGGCGGACGTCGTCGAGCAGTCGCACGAGCACGGCGTGAAGGTCGCGGGGCTGGCCTCCAACGCCCGGCACGCCCGCAAGCAGGTCGAGGTCGGCGTGGACATCATCGTCGCGCAGGGCACCGAGGCCGGCGGGCACACCGGCGACGTCGCCACCATGGTCCTCATCCCCGAGGTCGTGGACGCCGTCGGCGAGAACACCATCGTGCTCGCGGCGGGCGGCATCGGACGGGGCCGCCAGATGGCCGCCGGCATGGCGCTCGGCGCGGACGGCGTCTGGACGGGCTCGATCTGGCTGACGGTCGACGAGGCCGACACCCCCGAGCGCGCCCTGCCGAAGCTGCTGGGCGCCACGTCCCGCGACACCGTCCGGTCCCGGGCCTGGACGGGCAAGCCCGCGCGGTTCCTCAAGACCGCGTGGACCGAGGCGTGGGAGAGCGAGGACTCGCCGGGCTACCTCCCGATGCCCATGCAGTTCATGCTGATCGCCGACGCGCTGCCCCGGATCCAGCGGTCCGGTGACGGCGAGCTGGTCACCTTCCCGGTGGGCCAGATCGTCGGATCGATGAACCAGGTGAAGCCGGCCGCCCAGGTCGTCTACGACCTGATCGAGGAGTACGTCGAGGCGATCGAGCGCCTCAACGCCATCACCGAGGGCTGACCGCCCGCGAAGGCCCCGGCCGGCGCTGTTCCTCCCAGCCCCGGCCGGGGCCTCGCGCTGTCCCGGCCGAACTCGTGAACGAACGCACAAAGATCACAAAATCCCGGATACCGGCGGCGGCCCACTGTTACGGTGTGCCGCACTCAAGATCGTTTACGACTGAAAAGGTACCGGGTGAAGAGAAGCAGAAGGCTCGCCTTGTTCGCGGGGACCACCCTCGCCCTGGGCGCGATCACCGCCGCCGGGATCACCGCGGTGCGCCCCGGGGAGCACCGCGCGGGATCCGTCGCGGGCGCCGCCGCCACGACGTGGCCCCTCGTCCAGAGCAGCCCCAAGTCCGACACCGGCACCAGCCTCAGCGGCCTTGCCGCGGCACCCGACGGCACCATGTGGGCCGCCGGCGGCCAGCAGGGGAGCGGCGTCTACAAGCCGATCCTCCAGCGCCTGACCGGCAGCACCTGGAGCAACGTGGCACTGCCGGCGGCCGCCGCCCCGTACCGCTTCAACGCCGTCGCGGCCACGTCGGCGTCGAACCTGTGGCTGGCCGCCCAGCTCAACGCCTCGGGCGACTCCCACGCCGTGCTGCGCTGGAACGGCACGGCCTGGAGCACGTTCAAGGTCCCGCTGAGCTTCCAGCCCAGCGACATCGCCACCGCGGGCCCCGGCAGCACATGGGTGGTCAGCAGCTCGGCGGCCAAGCGCTGGAACGGCACGTCCTGGGCCGACACCCCGATCGGGATCAAGCCCCGCGCGATCACGGCCGTCTCGTCCACCAGCGCGTGGGCGGTCGGCTGGGCGGGCGAGGGGCTGCCCGCCACGGCCCACTGGAACGGCACCTCGTGGACCACCGTCCCGTTCCCCGCGATCGACGGGGTGGACGCCAAGAGCGAGATCGCGTCCACCCTGAGTGACGTGTACGCCGCCTCCGAGAAGGACGTCTGGGCGGTCGGCACGGTGCGCGTGCCCGACGAGACGGGCAAGAAGGTCTCGCGGTCGGTGCTGGCGCACTGGGACGGCACCAAGTGGACCCATGTCCTCGGCGCCTCCGGCACCTACATGACGAACGTCGCCTCGGACGGCGCCGGCGGTATCTGGGTCTCCGCCGGCAGCGTCATGCGCCACCGCACAGCGGCCGGCGTCTGGTCCCAGGAGAGCCTGGCCGAGCCGACAGGGACGAGGATCAGACCCGCGGCGCTGGCCCTCCGCCCGGGCACCACGACCATGTGGACGGTCGGGTACACGAGCACCGTCGCGACCGGGTGGGCCGACCTGGCGCACTGGCGCAGCAACTGACGGCCGCAGCCCCGGCCGGCGCCGCTCCCTGGTGTACCGGCCGGGGCCTCGCGCTGGCCCGCGTGCCTCGCGCACGGCCGCACAAAGTCACAAGAGTTCGGATGGCGACGGAGGCCACCTGTACGGTGTGCCGCTCTCGCGATCGTTTCGACTGAAAAGGTACCGGGTGAAGAGAAGCAGAAGGCTCGCCTTGTTCGCGGGGACCACCCTCGCCCTGGGCGCGATCACCGCCGCCGGAATCGCCGCGGCGCAGCCCGGCGAGCACCGCGCGGCGTCCGTCGCGGGCGCCGCCGCGACGACGTGGTCGCTCGTGCAGGGCAGTCCAGGAAAGGACACCGGCACCAGCCTCAGCGGGCTCGCCCCGGCTCCGGACGGCACCCTGTGGGCCGTCGGCAGCCAGAACTCCTCGGTGCGCAAGCCGATACTCCAGCGGCTGAACGGCGGTACCTGGAGCAACGTGGCGCTTCCCGCCTCGGTCGGCACCTACGACTTCGTCGCCGCCGCGTCGACGTCCGCGTCGAACCTGTGGGTGGGGGGCCTGCTGAACACCTCCGGTGACGGCCACGCCGTGCTGCACTGGAACGGGACCGCATGGCGCACGTTCAAGACGCCCCTCTCCTTCCAGCCCCGCGGCATCGCCACCACGGGTGCCGACAACGCGTGGGCCGTCAGCGTCCTCTCCGCCAAGCACTGGAACGGCACGGCCTGGGCGGACACCCCCATCGGGATCCGGTCGCGCGCGGTCGCCGCCTCGTCGCCCAACGGCGTGTGGGCGGTCGGCGCGTCGACGGACGGGCAGCCCGCGACGGCCCGCTGGAACGGCACCGCATGGACCACCGTGCCGTACCCCGCCGTCGAGGGGAACCTCGAGACGGGAGAGGTGGTACCGACGCTGACCGACGTGTACGCCGCTTCGGACGACGACGTGTGGGCGGTGGGCGTCGCCTATCTCAGGAATGAGGCGGGCAAGCTGTTCACGCGGTCGCTGCTCGGCCACTGGGACGGTTCCAAGTGGACCAGCACCGTCGGCGCCGATGGCACCAGCTTCACCAAGGTCGCCTCGGACGGCGCCGGAGGCATCTGGGCCTACGACGGCAAGGGCACGATGCACCACCGCACCGCCGCCGGCGTCTGGACCACCGCGACGCTGACGCAGCCCGCCGGGACGACGATTGCGGTCGGCGGCATGGCCGTGCAGCCCGGCACCCGGACCATGTGGAGCGTGGGCTGGACCACTGGCGCGGCAGGGGAAGCCGACTTGGCGCACTGGCGCGGCGAGTGACGATCGCGTAGAAGTCCCCGGCCGGCGCCGCGAGAGCGGCGCCGGCCGGGGAGTTCGACTCGCGGGCGGGTCGAACTCCGGGTCAGAAGCGGGTCATCCAGGACAGCGCGCGGGCCAGGACGTAGTAGACGGCGCCGGCGAGGGCCCAGTTGATGTAGAGCTGCTCCTCGGGGTCGGTGCGCGTGAAGACGTCGTGGAACGGCGTGGCGAGCCAGCGGCCCGCGTCGAGCGTGGCGTCGACCAGCGCGTTCCCGGGGTTCGCGCCGCCCCACGTCAGCAGCATGCCGAGGGCGAGGAGCGCGACCGCCGCCCAGCCCGCCGCCATGATCATCGCGCTGACGGGGTTCGTCCTGCTGCGCCGCCACCGCGGCGGCCTGCGCTGGACGGCCGTGCCGTCCGTCCGCCGCCCGAGCGCCCGGCGGGGCGGACGGGGGGACGTCTCCTCGGGCTTGTCGTGCTTGCGTCCTAGGTGCAAGGCCATGGCCTCGTCCTTCCGTGCTCGCCTTCGCCCCAGGCGATGCCACGCGAGGCCTCCCGCAAACCCGGCCCCTATTTACGGACAGTCCATATTCCGCCGGGCAGACGTCACTTGCCGTGGTAGACGGGCGGGCGCTTCTCCTTGAAGGCGCGCGAGCCCTCCTTGGCGTCCTCGGAGCCGATGACCGGCCAGCCGATCTCGTCGGAGATCTTGAGAGCGTCCTCCTCGGACAGGTGCTGGGTCTCGCGGTAGGTGCGCAGGATGCCCTGGACGGCGAGGGGGCCGCAGGCGGCGATCTGGTCGGCCAGCTCGCGGGCGGCGGCGAGCGCCTGCCCGTCCGGGACGATCTTGTTGATCAGGCCCATCGCGAGCGCCTCCTGCGGGGTGACCGAGCGGGCGGTCAGCAGGATGTCCATCGCGTTGGCGTAGCCGATCTGCCGGGGGAGGCGGATCGCGGAGCCGCCCATGGGGAACAGGCCGCGCTTCGCCTCGTACAGGCCGAGGGTGGCGCCCTCGGCGACCACGCGCAGGTCGGTGCCGACGAGCAGCTCGGTGCCGCCCGCCACGGCGTAGCCCTCGATGGCGCAGATCAGCGGCTTGGTCGGCTGGCCCTCGCGCAGCAGGCCCTTCCAGTGGAAGTTGGGGATCTGCCCCATCCGCTCCTGGACGCGGGGGTCGGACGGCTGCTGCCCCATGGCCTTCAGGTCGGCGCCGGCGCAGAACGTTCCCTCGGCCCCGGTGAGGATGGCGACGCGCACCTCGGGGGTGTCGGAGATGTAGGTCCAGGCGTCGGCGAGGCCCACCAGCATGGACGAGCTGAGCGCGTTGCGCGCCTCCGGGCGGTTCATCGTGACGATGACGACGTGCCCGTCGCGCTCGACGATGCAGTGCTCGGTGCTGATCGGCAGCCGTTCCGTCATGGTTCCTCCAGCTCAGATATCAAACGAGAACAGATTCTAGTTAAGCCGTCGCCCTACCGGTAGGGGTTGAACTGCAAAACGAGAACGTGATCTACTTTGGCTGCCGGGCCCTCGCAGCGGGTGCCGGTGCTCTGTGCTCTGTGTGCTCTGTGCTCACGTAGGGAGATCCGATGGGGTCATTGGGCTTTTGGCGGCTGGCGCAGGCCGATCCCGAGTGGGTCGCCGCCGTCGATCCGGACGGGACGCAGCACGCCGCGGGCGACCTGCTGGCCCGCGCGAACCGGCTCGTCCACGGCTTGCGCGCGCTGGGGCTGGAGAAGGGCGACGGCATCTGCGGCCTCGTCCCGAACGGCGCGGACGGGGTCGTCCTCTATCTGGCGGCGCTCCAGGCGGGCTGGTACTACACGCCGATCAACTGGCACCTGACCGGCCCGGAGATCGGCTACATCGTCGCCGACAGCGAGGCCAAGGCGTTCTTCGTGCACGAGCGGTACGCCGCCGAGGGCGCGCGGGCGGGCGAGGAGATCGAGGCGCACCGGCGGTTCGCGTTCGGGGAGGTCGAGGGCTTCCGGCCGATCGCGGAGCTGGTGGACGGGCAGCCCGACACCCTGCCGGACGACCGCAGCAACGGCGCCACGATGCACTACACGTCCGGGACGACGGGACGGCCGAAGGGCGTGAAGCGGGCGCTGGCCGGGCTCGACCCCGACGACAGCGCCGAGCTGATGACGTTCCTGCTCGGCATGTTCGGCATCCCCCCGGGCCGCCCCGCCGGGGGAGAGCACCAGGCGCACCTCGTCACCTCCCCGAACTACCACACGGCCGTCACCCAGTTCGGCGGGACGGCCCTGCAGATGGGCCACACGCTCGTCTACATGGACAAGTGGGACGCCGAGGAGACCCTGCGGCTGATCCAGGAGCACCGCGTCAGCAACACCCACATGGTGCCGACGCACTTCAAGCGGCTGCTGTCGCTGCCGGAGGACGTCCGGTCCCGGTACGACGTGTCGAGCATGAAGTGGGCGATCCACGCGGCGGCGCCGTGCCCCGTGCCGCTCAAGCAGCAGATGCTCGACTGGTGGGGCGACTGCGTCTGGGAGTACTACGCGGCGACGGAGGGCGGCGGGACGATCGCCAGCCCGGCCGACTGGCGCGCCCACCCCGGCACCGTCGGCAACGCGTGGCCGATCAGCGAGCTGCTGGTCGTGGACGACGACGGCGAGCCCGTCCCGACCGGGACGCACGGCACGATCTACATGAAGATGGCCGGCGTCGAGTTCGAGTACAAGGGCGACAAGGAGAAGACGGAGAAGAACCGGCTGAAGGACTTCTTCACCGTCGGGGACATCGGGTACCTGACCGAGGACGGGTTCCTGTTCCTGTCCGACCGCAAGGCCGACATGATCATTTCGGGTGGCGCGAACATCTACCCGGCCGAGATCGAGAACGAGATCATCCTGCATCCCAAGGTCGGGGACGTCGCCGTGTTCGGCATCCCGGACGAGGAGTGGGGCGAGCAGATCAAGGCCGTCGTGGAGCCCGCCGAGGGCGTCGAGCCCGGCCCGGCGCTCGCGGAGGAGATCCTCGCGTCGCTGGAGGGGCGGCTGGCCAAGATGAAGTGGCCGAGGTCCGTCGACTTCATCGAGGCGATGCCCCGCGAGCCGAACGGCAAGCTCCTCAAGCGCAAGCTCAGGGACCCGTACTGGAAGGACCGCGACAGTGCCATCTGACACGGCGCCCGCAGGCGCCGACACCGGGCTGCCCGAGCCGAACCACGTCCTGGAGTTCCCCGGCGGCTACACCCGCTCGGTCGGCCCGGTGATCGGCCGTTTCTTCAGCGAGCTGCGCGACGGGCGGCTGGTCGGCGTCCGGACGGCGGACGGCAGGGTCCTCGTCCCGCCGTCGGAGTACGACCCGCTGACCGGCGAGGACGTGACCGGGGAGTTCGTCGAGGTCGGACCGGTCGGGACGGTCACCACCTGGTCGTGGGTGGCGCGCCCGGCCAAGGAGCACCCGCTGGACCGCCCGTTCGCCTGGGCGCTGATCCGGCCGGACGGCGCCGACACCGCGCTCCTGCACGCCCTCGACCTCGGCGTCTTCGATGAGGGGGCCAAGCCGCCGAAGTTCCTCAAGACGGGGATGCGCGTCCGCCCTCGGTGGCGGGCCGAGCGGACCGGCGGCATCGGCGACATCGAGTGCTTCCAGCCCGAGGTCACCATGATCAACGCGCCGACGCGGCTGGAGTACCGCCTGAAGGGCGGCCAGGCCCTGCGGCGCTTCCTGGAGGGCATGTCCGAAGGCCGCATCCTCGGCCACCGGTGCCCGGTGTGCGAGTCGGTCATCGTCCCGATGAAGGGGCTGTGCCCGCGCGACGGCGTCCCCACGACCGAGGAGGTGGAGCTGCCCGACACCGGCACCGTCACCACCTTCGCGGTCAACAACATCCCCGACCCGCGCGCGCCCGAGGTGCCGTTCGTGTCCGCCTACGTCCTGCTGGACGGCGCGGGCCTGACGATGCTGACGCTCGTGGCGGGCATCCCGGCGGACCAGGTCCGGATGGGCATGCGGGTGAAGGCGGCGTGGCGGCCCCGCGAGGAGTGGGAGCGGACGATGGGCAACATCAAGTGGTTCGAGCCCGTCGACGAGCCCGACGTCCCCTTCGAAGAGATCAAGGACTTCATGTGATGCCTCGTCCCGTGGCCGTGGTCGCGTTCGCGCAGACCGAGCACAGCGGTGAGGACCGGGGGATGGCCGAGATCGAGATCCTGGCCCCCGTCATCACCGAGATCAAGGAGCGGACGGGCCAGAAGCAGTTCGGCTTCACCTGCTCCGGATCCTGCGACTACCTCGCCGGCGCCCCCTTCGCGTTCGTGTCGGCGCTCGACGCCATCGGCGCCTGGCCGCCGATCTCCGAGAGCCACGTCGAGATGGACGCCGCCTGGGCGCTGTACGAGGCGTGGGTGAAGCTCCAGCACGGCGACATCGACACCGCGCTCGTGTACGGGTTCGGGAAGTCGTCGCAGGGCAACCTGCGCGCCGTCCTCACCCAGCAGCTCGACCCGTACCACCTGGCGCCGCTCGGCATCGACGCGGTGTCCCTGGCCGCGCTCCAGGCCCGCGCCTACATGGAGCGGTCGGGCGCGAAGGAGGACGACCTGCGCGCCGTCGCCGCGCGGTCCCGCGAGGCCGGGCGCGGCAACCCGTTCGCGCTGCACCTGCCCGAGCCGGAGGGCGACGACTACGACGTCGCCCCGCTGCACCCCTACGACGTCGCGCCCGTCACCGACGGCGCCGCCGCGATCGTCCTCGCGGCGGGCGACCGGGCCCGCGACATGTGCGAGCGCCCCGCGTGGATCACTGGGATCGACCACCGCACCGAGCCGCACGCGCCGGGCGTCCGCGACCTGAGCCGCTCGGACTCGGCCCGCGTCGCGGGCGAGCGGGCCGGCGCGACCGGGATCGAGGTCGCCGAGCTGCACGCGCAGTACACGCACGAGGAGCTGATCCTGCGGGAGGCGCTCGGCCTGGGCGAGGACACGGCGGTCAACCCGTCCGGCGGGCCGCTGTCGGCGAACCCGATGATGGCCGCGGGCCTCATCCGGATCGGCGAGGCCGCGGCCCGCGTCCACGACGGGTCGGCGTCCCGCGTGCTGGGGCACGCCTCGTCCGGCCCCTGCCTCCAGCAGAACCTCGTCTGCGTCCTGTCGGGAGAGAACCATGGCTAACCGTTGCGCGATCATCGGCGTCGGGCAGACGGCGTACAAGACCAAGCGGCTGGACGTCTCGATGGCCGGGCTGCTGCGCGAGGCGGCCCGCCGGGCCCTGGAGGACGCCCAGCTGACCTGGAAGGACATCGACGCGGTCGTCGTCGGCAAGGCCCCCGACCTGTTCGAGGGCGTCATGATGCCGGAGACGTTCCTTGCCGAGGCGCTCGGCGCCGCCGGCAAGCCGGTCATGCGGGTGCACACCGCCGGGTCGGTCGGCGGCTCCACGGCGATCGTCGCGGCCGGCCTGATCCAGGGCGGCGTCCACGACCGCGTCCTCACGATCGCGTGGGAGAAGCAGTCGGAGTCGAACGCGACGTGGGCGCTGACGGTGAACTCGCCGTTCACGACGTCGCTGGTCGTGGGCGCGGGCGGCTACTTCGCCCCGCACATCCGCGCCTACATGCGCCGCTCGGGCGCCCCCGACCACATCGGGACGCTCGTCGCGGTCAAGGACCGGCAGAACGCCCTCAAGAACCCCTGGGCGCACCTGAAGATCCCCGGCATCTCCCGCGAGATGGTCGAGTCGACGCCGATGCTCTGGGAGCCGATCCGCTACCTGGAGACCTGCCCGTCCTCGGACGGCGCGTGCGCGATGGTGCTGGCCTCGGAGGACGCGGCGAAGAAGGCCCCGGCCCCGCCCGCGTGGGTGCACGGCACGGCGATGCGCTCGGAGCCCATGCAGTTCGCCGGGCGCGACACCGTCAGCCCGCAGGGCGGCAAGGACGCGGCGGCCGACGTCTACCGGCAGGCCGGGATCTCCGACCCGCGCCGCGAGCTCGACTGCGCCGAGGTCTACGTCCCTTTCTCCTGGTACGAGCCGATGTGGCTGGAGAACCTCGGGTTCTGCGGCGAGAGCGAGGGCTGGAAGCTCACCGAGGCGGGCGCGACGGCCATGGACGGCGACATCCCGTGGAACCCGTCCGGCGGCGTGCTGTCGTCCAACCCGATCGGGGCGTCCGGGATGATCCGGTTCGCCGAGGCGGCGCTGCAGGTGCGCGGCCAGGCGGGCGAGCACCAGGTGGACGGCGCGCGCCGCGCGCTCGGCCACGCCTACGGAGGCGGAGCCCAGTTCTTCGCCATGTGGATCGTCGGCAGCGACAAACCCTGATTCCCGGAGGCCCGTCCGATGGAGTTCAACCACGCTGACCTGTTCGAGGGAGTCGCGGACGCGATCGGGGACCGTCTCGCGCTGGTGTGCGGCGACCGGCGCCTCACCTACGCCGAGCTGGACGAGCACGCGAACCGCCTCGCGCACCATCTGGCGGACGCGGGCGTCGGGCCCGGCCAGCACGTCGCCGTCCAGCTCTACAACGGCGTCGAGTACGCCGCCGCCCTGCTGGCCGCGCTGAAGATCCGGGCCGTGCCCATCAACGTCAACTACCGGTACGTGGAGAGCGAGCTGCTCTACGTGTACAAGGACTCCGACAGCGTCGCGCTGCTGTACGACGTGGAGTTCGAGGACCGCGTCGCGGCGACCGTCCCGCAGGCGCCCGCCCTGCGGCACCTCGTCGCGGTCGGCGGCGAGCCGTCCATCCCGGGCGCGGTCGCCTACGACGAGGCCCTGAGGGACGCCTCCGGCGCACGCGACTTCCCGGCGCGCTCCAAGGACGACCTCTACATCATCTACACCGGCGGGACGACCGGGATGCCGAAGGGCGTCATGTGGTCGACCGAGCAGATGCTGCTCGCGTTCTGGAACCCCACCTACCCCCGTCCGGCCAGGCCGGAGGACGTCGTCGAGAACGCCCGCGGCGGCGGCCCGATGACCATGATGCCGGTCGCGCCGCTGATGCACGGCGCCGCCCAGATGGCCACCTGGATCGCCTGGTTCATGGGCGCGACGCTCGTCTACACGCGCAAGTTCGACGCGGCCGACGTGTGGCGGACGATCGAGCGGGAGAAGGTCAACTCGCTGACGATCACCGGCGACGCCATGGCGATCCCGATGGCCGAGGAGCTGGCGCGCGGCGACTACGACACCTCGTCCCTGCTGGCCTACGTCTCCACCGGCGCGATCTTCACCGGGACGGTCCGCGACCGCATCCAGAAGCTGCTGCCGAACACGATGATCCTGGACCGCTTCGGCTCGACCGAGTCGGGCTCGACGGCCGAGGCGGTCGCCGGCTCCACCCCGGAGAAGGGCCTGCGGTTCGCGCCGGACGTGGAGAACGTCACCGTCCTGGACGACGCGTTCCAGCCCGTCAAGCCGGGATCCGGCGTGATCGGCCAGGTCGCCCGCACCGGCTACATCGCGCAGGGCTACTACAACGACCCGGAGAAGACCGCCAGGACGTTCCCCATGGTGGACGGCAGGCGCTGGCTGCTCACCGGTGACATCGCCACGGTGGAGGAGGACGGCTCGATCGCCGTGTACGGCCGCGGCTCGCAGGCCATCAACACCGGCGGCGAGAAGGTGTTCCCGGAAGAGGTCGAGGCCGTCCTCAAGGGCCACCCCGCCGTCTACGACGCGGTCGTGACGGGCATTCCGGACGAACGCTGGGGCAACCGCGTCGCGGCGGTGATCCAGCCCTCCGGCGCGGAGCCGTCCTTCGAGGAGCTGAACGAGCACTGCCGCAAGGAGCTGTCGGGCTACAAGGTGCCGCGCGTCTACGCGTTCGTTGCGGAGATGAAGCGCTCCCCGGCCGGCAAGGCGGACTACCGCTGGGCGAAGCGGGTGGCGGAGGAGGCCAGATAGAGGTCGGCCCCGAATCTTCGTGGGATCCGGGGCCAGCACAGGACCTCTGTTAGTGGTCCTAACAAAAGCCAGGGTAGGCGCCGTCCGGCGGTGGTGCGATCATTGGACGGTGTCGGCTGCGCCACACGCCGCTGCCGTCCCGCCTGGTCCCGCCCGGGGCGGGTCGATAGAATCTCCCCCAGAGATGCTCTTGAAATGAGTGTCTCTCCATGAGAGAAAAAGGGAGAGAGGTCAAGGCGTGTCGACCCCGGAGCGCGAGCGGATGGCGGGCGAGCTGCAGATGGCGATGCAGCGCAGCACGATGTTCATGGTGCTGCTGCACCATGCCACCGCGAGCAAGGCGGGCATGAACGTCACCGACGCGCAGTGCGTCAACGCGCTGACGCTGGACGGCCCCCAGACGCCCGGCCAGCTCGCCCAGCTCATGGGCATCACGACCGGCGGCGCCATCACCGCCGTCATCGACCGCCTGGAGCGCGCCGGCTACGTCCGCCGCACCCGCGACCCCGACGACCGCCGCCGCGTCATCGTCGAACTCGTCGAGGAGAACGTCGCCCAGTTCGCCCGCTACTTCGAACCGATCGGCCGCGCCTTCCGCGACCGCCTCGACACCTACACCGACGACCAGGTCGCCGTGCTCCTCGACTGGATCCACCACAACAACGAGACGATGCCGACCGTGATAGAAGAAATCCGCAAACTCCCCTGACCCCGCCCGGCGGAAGGGCTGCAAGCGTGGGCATCGAGCACACCAGCAAGACCGACACCCATGAGGAAGCCGTCGACGGTTCGACACCACAGGCCCAGAAGCCGGTTCTGCGGCCCGACAATCCCGGCTCCCCGGACCAGCCGTCCCGCCTGCAAAGCCTCGCGCGCGCCCGCGAGCCCGTCCAGCCGCGAAACGACGCGCAGAACACCGACGAGGAGCCGGCCGAGGCGGCCCCAGAGGACGAGTCCATGGAGCAGGGCCTCCTCGCTGCAAGCGCAGAGGATGATGACCTGGCGGCCTGGATGGCCGCGGCCGAGCGGATCCTCGGCAAGCCAGACCCCGCAGCGCCCGAGGTCAAAGAACCCGGGAAGGACGCTGGGGAGAAGATCGAGGTAGTGGCCGACCGCCTCGAAATTCCCGCCGACCTCAGCGACGAAGTTGAGTACGGGCGCCCTCTAAGGAAGAACAAGGACGGCGACCAGGACGAACTTCCGCTCTTCGATGGAACGCCAAAAAGAGCGGACGCGCGGCAGGGCGTGCTCGGTGACTGCGGCGTCATCGCTGCGATCGGAGCCGTGGCCGGAACTGCGCCGGAGAAGATTTAGAGTTCAGTGCGGGAGAACGATGACGGTACCGTCACCGTGGCCTTGCATGAGACAAAGTTCAAAGACAGCGACAGTGCAGTCCCCACCGGCCGTGTCATCGATGTCACGATCTCAAAAGATCTTCCGGTCCACATCGGTGACCCGGGGCAAGCCGCCTTCGCGCGATGTACGGTCGCCGGAGTGACCTGGCCCGGGTATATCGAAAAAGCCCTGGGTGCCGTGGACGAGACCTGGCCGCCCGACCGCGGTCAGAACCCCTTGCTCGGCAATGCCGCCGAACGCGGCTATGCCCGCCTCGACAAGGGGACGAGAGCCTGGACCCAGGCCGAGATCCTCACGCAGTTGACTGGTCGACCGGCGCGCGTCGACCGGTTGAACATCGACACCGGCCCCGAGGCCGCCGCAGACAATGAAGCGGTCCTCGGCCGCCTGGTCGAAGCCGGGCGGGCGACCCTGGTCTCGACGGTGCCGGAATTCATGCAACGGGCGGATTTTCGTAAGTACAACCTCAGATGCCAGCATGTTTACGAGTTGGTTGGTGTTGAGGACGGCACGGTCATGCTGCGTAATCCCTACGGCCACAAGCATCCTGACCCGGTGCCGGTCGCGGAACTCACGAATCACTTCAACAGCTATTACGCTGCGCTCGAAGGTGAAACCGGAGGACGATGAGGATGGAAGGCATTACGGAGCATCGGATCAAGCCGAATCGTTTCTACACGATCGGGGTGGCAGGGTTCGATGTCGCGACGGTGAAGCGCCTGGATCCGCCCGAGGCAGTTCTTGGTGTCTCCATGGAAGAGACGGGAGAGGAGTTCGAGTACGTACTCCGTCCTGGCGACACGTTTCCGGTGGCTGACCAGACGTGGCAGGTCGTGGAGGTGCTCTTCCCCGACGACGCCGACTGGGACTGGGAAGTACACGTCCGCCGAATCCGTTGATCAGGCGCCCCGCCCGGGGCACCCCCGAGCCTCCCTCAAGGATGCTGCCCCGATCATGCGAGCCGGGTGAGGGAAGCGCCGGGAGTGGGGGTTACTGGGTTTCGGTGATGCGGGTGGCGGTTGCGCCGGAGAAGCGGACGCTGGCGTTGTGCGGGGCGGCCTTCACCCACTGGTCGAGTCCGTCGACGGAGCACTTGCTGACGTCGGGCGGGGTGGGAGTGCCGTTGGGGCAGGTGCTTCCGGCGACGTACACGACGGTGTCGGTGGCGGTGAAGAAGGCGACGCCGCCGACGGTGTACTTGCCCGGCGCCAGGTAGCGCAGCGGCCCCCACTTGGTAGTGATCTGCTGGCCGCCCTGCTGCGCGAGCGGGGTGTGCCGGCTGCCCGGGGTTCCCGAGCCGCCCGAGCCCTGCGGGGTCGAAGGACCGCTCGGCGTGGACCCGCCCTCCGGCGTGGATGACTCGCTCGGCGCGGGCGCCGAGCTCGCGGGGGAGGAGGGCGCCGCCGCGGAGTTGCCGTCGCCGCTGCCGCCGCAGGCCGTCAGGCCGAGCGCCAGCGCCGCCGCCATACCGGTGATCACGATCTTCCGCATGGGTCCTCGCTCTCGTTCTCGGTGCGCGATCTCTCGTGTCGCGCTCTGCGGGATGAGATGCGGTGCGGCCCGGCGCGGGTTGGCGCGGCGGGACGTGATCAATCCGACCGGCCGCTCCCCGAACTCGCGGCCGGCCGCGGCCGTCCGGATGTCCTGGCGGCATCGGGAAGTTCGCGCGGAGTCGCCGAACTTTCCGCATCCGGAGAAAGCCTGACGGAAGGTGTCAGGTTTTGGGGGGAGGGTGGGGGCACCGGCCAGTGCTGGGGGATGAAGTGTGGACCGGACCCTTCGGACTAGGACTCGTCATGCGTGAAACCAGAGAAGAACTCATAGAGCTCCAGGCACTTCTGGACGATTCGCTTTCCCGCTCCACCGCGCATCTGCGGTCGATCATCAATACCGAGAGGTCGTTGACGGCGGGGCAGCTCTGCCAGGTGCTCACCGGCATGTGCACGCTGGCCCTGTCCACGGTGACCGCCAAGGGGGAGCCGCGGATCAGTGGGGTGGACGGGCACTTCCTCCACGGGAAGTGGCACTTCGGCACGGCGCGCGACGCGGCCAAGGCCCGCCATCTGGCCGCCCGTCCCGCCGTCAGCGCGGCGCACATGCGGGGGGAGGACCTGGGCGTGTTCACGCACGGCACGGTGGAGATCCTCAACCCGCCGGACGGCGAGCCGGCCCGGGACTGGCCGGAGCTGCTCGCCTACCTCAAGGGTTTCTACGGCGGGGACGCCTTCGACTGGGACAAAGAGATCGTCTACTACCGCCTGCACCCGCACTGGATGGCCGCCTACGCGCCCGACGCCGCCAAGCTCACGGAGACGTCCGGCCCCTGACCCGGCCGCATCAGCTGGTGAGGCGGCCTCGGAGGAGGGCGAGCAGGGTCGCCTGGACGTCGTCCAGGGAGCGGCCGGGCTGGAGGGCGCGCCAGTCCAGGGCGACGGTGAGGACCATGCCGAAGACGGCGGAGGCGGCCGTGCCGGTGTCCAGGTCGGAGCGCAGGTCGCCGGCGGCGACCGCTTCGCGCAGGACGTCGGCGACGACGCCGATGGCGCGCTCGCGGATCAGGCGGGCGGCGTGCTGCCAGTCGCCGCCGGCCCGCCACGTCTCGGCGATCAGGAGCCGGGCGAAGGGCTCGTGCTCGCCGATGAACGCCAGCTCGGCGGCGACGACGGCGTCCAGCGCCTCCAGCGGGGGACGGCCGGACGCGGCGTCGCGCAGGGCGGTGGCGAGGCGGTCGACGCCGTACTCCAGCAGCGCCGCGAACAGCGCGGCCTTGCTGTCGAAGTTGTAGTAGACGGTGCCCTTGGCCACGCCGGCGCGCTCGGCGATCTGGTCGACGGTCGTCGCGGCGAGCCCGCTCTCGGCGATCAGCTCGATCGCCGCGGTGAACAGCTTCTCCCGGGTCGCGATGCGGGCCACGTCCCCTGCCTCCGATCAGAGCTTCAGTGCCGGGTGCAGGCGCTTCACCGTCCAGACCCGGTTGTGCCGGACGGCCAGGGCGGTGAGCGCGAGCCCCCCGGCCAGGAAGGCGGCCAGCACCGCACAACCCTGCCACACCGAGGACAGGTCGCCGCCGCTGATCAGGTGCCGGACGGCGTCCACGACCCACGGCATCGGCAGGTACGGGCGGACGGCCTGGAAGAACGCCGGGCTCGTCTCGATCGGGTACGTGCCGGCGGCCGAGGTGAGCTGGAGCATCAGGAGCGCCAGCGCGATGATCCGGCCGACCGGGCCGAAGCGGGCGTTCACCCACTGGATCACCGCGAGGAACGCGGCGGAGGCGAGCGCGAGGAACGCGACGAGGCCGGGCCAGTGCTCGGCGCGCAGGCCGAGCGCGAAGTGCAGGACGGCGAGGACGACGCAGGCCTGCGCGGCGCCGATCGCCGCGGCGGGCAGCCAGCCGGCGAGCGCGACGCGGTGGCCGGGCGCAGTGCCCGCGAGCGCGCGCGGGTTCAGCGGGCGCAGCAGCATGTAGACGATCATGCCGCCGACCCACAGGGAGAGGGGGACGAAGAACGGCGCGAACCCGGTCCCGTAGTTCGGCACCGCGTTCTCGGTGGCGCTGGCGAGCCGCACCGGGTTGCTCATCATGTCGTCGCGTGCGGCGCGTTCCCCGGCGTCGTAGTCCGGGATCCGGGAGGCGCCCTGGTTCAGGCCGTTCGCCAGCCGCTCGTTGCCGGTGGAGATCTGCGCGAGGGCCGTCTCCAGCGTCACCGCGCCGCCGGACAGCTGCCCGAGGCCGCCCCGGAGCTCGCCCGCCCCGCCCGACAGGACGCCGAGTCCGCTGGTCAGCTGGGACGAGCCGGAGAGCAGTTGCCCCGCGCCCGCGTTGACCCGCTGGGTTCCGGCGTTGAGGCGGTCCACGTCCCGGCGCGCCTTCTCGACCTTGGCGGCCAGGGAGGGCGCGTCCTTGGCGATCTTGCGGGCGGCCCGCTCGACCGCGCGGGCGTCGGCCGCGACCTTGCGCAGGTCGCCGGTGTGGTCGCTGACGTAGCCGTCCACCTGCTTCGCGACGGTGACGACCTGCGCGGCGGCCCGGGTGAGGTCCTGCCGGACGTTCGGCGGCACTTCCGGGTGGGCGGCGAGGCGGGCGTTCAGTTCGGCCTGCGCCTTCTCCGCCCGTTGGACGGCGGCGCCGGTCTGGGCGGGCAGCCGTCCGGCGCCGTCGGCGAGGGCGTCCGCGCCCTGCGCGACGGCGAGCGCGGCCTGGCGGATCTCGGGGGCGTTCTCCCGCAGCAGCGGCACGAGGGTGTCGCCCGCGCGGTCGACGGTCGTGGTCAGCCGCTGCATTCCGGCGGCGACCTGGCCCGTTCCGGTGCGGAGCTCCTCCAGGCCGGAGGTCACCTTGCCGCTGCCGGCGCGGGCCTCGTCGATGCCGCCCTTCAGCTTGCCCGCGCCTGCCTCGGCCTTGCCGGCGCCTTCGGCGAGTTTGCCCGCGCCGTCGTGCGCCTGGCCGGAGCCCGCGGCGAGCTTGTCCGCGCCCTGAGCCGCCTTGCCGAGTTCGCCGTGCAGCTTGCCGAAGGAGAGGAAGATCTGGTCGAAGTAGCCGCGCACGGCCTCGCTCCCGGCGGCTGCGCTGATCTCCTTGAACGCTGCCTGGGCGAGCGTCCCGACCACGTAGTTGTTGGCGTCGTTCATCTGGAGCCGCAACCCGGCCGGTGCGGGCGTCCCGTCACCGGACGGCGACGCGATCCGGGCGCTGAAGTCGGCGGGGATCGTCAGGGACATGTAGTACTTCCCCGATCGGACGCCCTCCTCGGCCTTCGCCGCCGAGACGGTGCGCCAGTCGAAGACCTTGCGCTTCTTCAGCTCGTCCGCCAGGTCGGCCCCCGCGTGGACGTTCTTCCCGTCCGCCTTGGCGGGCTTGTCCTGCACGACGAGCGCGACCGGAACGTGCTGGAGCCGCGCGTACGGGTCCCAAAAAGACCACAGGTAGAGCCCGGCATAGAGCAGCGGAAGCAGCACGAGCCCGGCCATCGCGACGCGGGTCAGCCGGTTGCGCTGGAAGCGGCGCAGCTCAAGGCCGCCCGAGGTCAGCGCGGGAAGTCTCATCGGGGGGATCTCCTCGGCTAGAGCGGAAGTGCGTGCGTGGCGAGGCCCTCGGCGGGCGCGGCGTCGTGGCAGGACGCGATGACGGTGACGCCGCCGGCGGCGATGCCGGCCAGGCGCCGCCACAGGTCGTGCTGCCGGCCGGCGGGCAGGCCCTCGTCGACGTCGTCGAGCAGGAGCAGCGCGGGATCTCCGGCGAGCGCCAGGGCGGCGCCGAGGAGCTGGGCCTCGTCGGGCGCGAGTTCCTCGGCGAGCGTCCCCGGGGCGACGTCGAGGCCGACCCGTTCGAGGGTCCGGCGCCTGCGGGCCTCACGACCGCGGAACCTGCCGAGGACGCCCTCGCGAAGCGCGAGCGCCTCGTCGAGGTGCTCCCGGACGGTCAGCGCCGGGTCGAGTTCGGTCACCCCCGGCACGATCCCGAGGGCCGCGACCCGCTGGATCCGCCTGAGCCCGGTGGCCCCGCCCACCGCGACCGTGCCCTCGGCGGGCCGCATGCGCCCGGCGAGCGTGAGCAGCAGCGCGGTGCGGCCGGTGCCCGCGATGCCGCTGACGGCGACCAGCGCGCCTGCCGGGACGTCCAGTTCGACGCCGCGGAAGACCCAGCCCCGCGCGCCCTTCACCCCGAGGTCCCGCGCCCGCACGGACGTACCGCGTGCGGGCGCGGGACCGGCTCCGGGGCGGCCCCCGCCAGCCCCTGAGCCGATCGGGCGGGGTCCAGGGACGGGCGCCGCGGTCCCCCCGGCCACGGCGGCCGCCCCTGGAGTCTGGTGTTCGGACGTCATCGCGACCTTCCGAAGAGCCTGAATTTGAACTGACTGGTCAGTACAAACGTAGCTCCGCTACGAACATCGCGAATCCACTCGAACGGTGACATCAGACACGTGACCCCCACGACTCAGGTCACACAGAACAGCGCAGTGATTTAAGTCACAAACGCCACATCCGTCTAGGGAGTCGGCGCGGTCACTATTGGACGACCTGTCTCATCTGCCAGACTTCGGGGATGACCGAGTCGTCACGCGCACACCGCATGCTGGCCGCGCTCATGGCCGGGATGGGCACCCTCCACCTGGTCGCTCCGAAGCCGTTCGACGCGCTCGTCCCCGAGCGGCTCCCCGGCGGCGCGCGGACCTGGACCTACCTCAGCGGCGTCGCCGAGCTGGCCTGCGCCGCGGCCGTCGCGCACCCCCGCACCCGCAGGGCGGGCGCGCTCGCCACGGCGGGCCTGTTGGCGGCGGTCTTCCCCGCCAACGTCAAGATGGCCCGTGACTGGCGCCACCGCCCCCTGCCCCTCCGCGCGGCCGCCTACGGCCGCCTCCCGCTCCAGGCCCCCCTCATGGCCTGGGCGCTCCGTGTGGCCCGCCAGGCCGCCTAGGCCAGTCGACTTGCGGCGTGTTGCCCTTATCCGCGCTCGCAAAAGGGCAACACGCCGCAAGTCAACGGAGGGAGTCAGCGGGCCGGTGCGCCGACGGCGGAACGGACCCGGCGAACACCTGCGCGTCGGCCTCGGCCGCCCCGCCCCGGCCCGCCTCTGAAGATTTCTGAACATCCCAGGCAGCGGGCACCGCCGAACGCACCAGCGCCGGCATCGGTGCCTTATAAGATCAACCACCGTAATGACCCCGCAACGACCTCAATGGCCGCGATCGCGTCCGAAGGCAGCTTCGAGCGGAGCGAGAGTCTGATCGCGCGGCGCCGCAAGGCGAGCCGGAGCGATGCCGGCGATCGCCGGCGTTTCTCGACGATGGAGGGCGCTCAGCGCCCGAAGGAGGAGAGAAACGCAGTGAATAAGGAAGACTGTGGAAGCACTGCGTCTGGAAGATCCTGCTGAGATCGGCGGGTATCCGCTGCTGGGGCGGCTGGGCGCCGGTGGCATGGGGCAGGTCTACCTGGGGTTGACCGCCAATGGGCGGCATGTCGCGCTCAAGGTGATCCGGGAGGACTTCGAGGGTCCGACGGCGCTGGCGCGTTTCCGGCGCGAGGTCGCGACCGTGGAGCGGGTGCGCAGCAGGTTCGCCGCCGCGATGGTCGGCGCGGGCCTGGACGCGCCGCCGTACTGGCTCGCCACGGAGTACGTCCCGGGGCCGACGCTCCGGCAGGCGGTGGCCGCGCACGGGCCGCTGCCCCCCGAGACCTGCGTGCGGCTGCTCGCCGAGCTGGCGCAGGGGCTGCTGGAGATCCACCGGCACGGCGTCCAGCACCGCGACCTCAAGCCGGGCAACGTGATCCTCGCCCCGGACGGGCCGCGGCTGATCGACTTCGGCATCGCGCGCGGCGAGGGCCAGACGCAGATCACCCAGACGGGCGCGTGGAACGGCACCCCCGGCTTCGTCGCGCCCGAGGTCGTCCGCGAGCAGCAGCCCCTTCCCGCGTCGGACGTGTTCTCGCTCGCCGGGACGGTCGCCTACGCCGCGACGGGACGGCCCCCGTTCGGCGGCGGACGCATCGAAGCGATCATCCACCGCACGCTCAGCGGTGAGATCGACCTGGAGGGCGTCGACCCGCGCGTCGCCGGGCTGGTCCGGCAGTGCGCGGAGAAGGAGCCCGGCGCCAGGATCACGCTGGAGCGGCTGCTCCAGCAGTTGCCCGCGCTCGGTCCCCTCGCCGCCGACCCCGCCTACCGGCGGATCGTGGGCGTTCCGGCGCCGATGCCCGCCAGCGTCACCGACGCGGTCGCGTCGGGTCTCGTCCCGGCCGACCGCACGCGGACGGTCCCGGGCGTCTCGCGCGGACGGTCGCGCGCGGCCGTCATCGCGGCGGGCGCAGGGGTGGCCGCCGTCGTCCTGGTGGGCGCCCTTCTCGCGCGGTACGTCATCGATGGGAACGGCGGCGCCGAGAACGGGAACAAGCCGCAGGCAGGGCAGGGAACGCAGGGCGGCACCGCGACCGGAGACCCCGCGGGCTCGACCCCCGGCGCCAAGAACACGGGCGCGGCCAACGGCGTCCCGCCGGACCGGATCCTGGTCAAGCAGCCCGGCGACATCGCGGGTCTCCGGTGGACCCAGGCGAGCAAGACGTGCCAGCCCGCCGCCCGTCCGGAGGACTTCGACCTCACCCGCGACACCCAGACCTCAGTACCGCGTGAGCCGTACACCGGGAAGAGCGTCGACTTCGGCCTGCGCTTCAAGTACGCGGAGCCGCCGAAGTACTACGTGGCCATCCAGGTCCGTCCGCCGGTGGAGCAGCAGGGGAACGGCGTCACCGGGGTGGTGCAGAGCAAGCCGCACCTGTACCCCGGCCAGGCGGCATGGCTGGACATCCACTACCCGTCGGAGTTCAAATGGGAGGGCGCCGGGAACGGCACCTACCCGTTGATGAAGGGCGACTGGACGGTCATCTGGTTCCACGTCCACCCGAACGGCGACGCCTACTACCTGACCTGCGACGGCTTCACCGTAGCCTGACCGCCCGCCGACTTGCGGCGTGTTGCCCTTCTGCGGGCGCTGATAGGGGCAACACGCCGCAGGTCGACGTGGTCAGCGGACGGTGATGACGGCGGAGCCGTGGCCGAAGAGGCCCTGGTTGACCGCCATGCCCGCCCTCGCGTTCTCCACCTGGCGGCCCTCGGCCCGGCCGCGCAGCTGCCAGGTCAGTTCGCAGACCTGGGCGATCGCCTGTGCCGGGATCGCCTCGCCGAAGGAGGCGAGCCCGCCGCTCGGGTTGACCGGGACGCGGCCGCCGAGTGTCGTGGCGCCGGAGCGGAGCAGTTCCTCGGCGCCGCCCCTCTCGCACAGTCCGATGTCCTCGTACCAGTCGAGTTCGAGGGCCGTGGACAGGTCGTAGACCTCGGCGAGCGACAGGTCCTCGGGGCCGAGGCCCGCCTCCTCGTAGGCGGCGTGCGCGATCGCGGCGCGGAACGGCCGCTCGGGCTCCGGGACGGTCATCGCCGAGTCCGTCGCGAAGTCGGGCAGGTCCAGGACGGTCTTCGGAAACGTGGGCGTCACCGTCGACAGCGCCGGGATGCGCACCGGGTCGGCGATGCCGTGCCGGCGCGCGAACTCCATGGACGTCAGGACGAGCGCCGCGCCGCCGTCGCTGGTGGCGCAGATGTCCAGCAGCCGTAGTGGATCGGCGACCACGGCGGATTCGCGTACGTCCTCCACGGTCACCTCCTTGCGGTACCGGGCGTTGGGGTTCGCCAGCCCGTGCCGGGCGTTCTTCACCTTGACGGCGGCGAAATCGTCGAGCGTCGCGCCGTACATGGCCATCCGCCGACGCGCGTAGAGGGCGAAGTAGATGGGGTTGGTCGCACCCAGGAGGCGGAAGCGGAGCCAGTCGGGGTCGTCAGGGCGGTCTCCGCCGACGGGCTTGAAGAAGCCCTTCGGCGCGGCGTCGGCGCCCACGACAAGCGCGACGTCGCAGAGGCCCGCGAGGATCTGCGCGCGAGCGTTGCCGATGGCCTGGGCCCCGGACGCGCACGCGGCGTAGCAACTGGACACGCGGGCACCCGACCAGCCGAGCGCCTGCGCGAACGTCGCGCCCGCGATGAATCCCGGATAGCCGTTGCGGATGGTGTCCGCGCCCGCCACGTACTGGACGTCCGTCCACGCGAGGCCGGCGTCGGCGAGCGCGGCCCGCGCCGCCGCGAGCCCGTACTCGACGAAGTTGCGTCCCCACTTGCCCCACGGATGCATGCCCGCGCCCAGCACGGCGATGTCGCGCGTCATTCGACCGGCCTCCACATCCAGACGGTGTAGTCGGCCTCGTCGTCCTCGTAGAGGACGCCTTCGGCCAGCTCGACCTCCATGCCGACCGCGAGGTCGTCGACGGTGTGGCCGGGGACGACCTGGCCCAGGACGACGATGCGCTCGGCTTCGAGTTCGACGGCCGCGACGGTGTACGGGACGAACGGGTCGGGGGAGACGTACGGAGGCGGCGGCTTGTACCGGGAGTCGGCGTAGGACCAGATGCGCCCGCGTCCCGACAGGGTGTACGGCTCCAGTTCGGAGCCGTCCTTCGGGCCGGTGCAGGCCGGGTTGCGGCAGGCCAGCTCGTTGCGCGGGAAGTACGGCGTTCCGCAGGCGCCGCAGCGGGTACCCAGCAGGCGGACGCCGCCGTCCCCGGCGGTGAACCAGCCCTCGATCGCCGGACGGCGTTCCTTGGTCGTGGTCACGCGGTCCTCCTCGTCTCCGACCGGGCGCAGCGTAACAACCGGGCAGGCGCGTGGAACGGGACGTGTCCGGTGAGCGGGACGGACCACGCGAACCCACCTAACTGACTCGTCAGTCACTTCGGTACAGTGAACCGAGTCGGATTCTGGTGATGCCGCCCGCAGGGTGCGAACAGGCAGGCCCTCAGGGTGCGGACAGGCAGGGAGCGTGCGGATGCGGACTGGTCTAGAGGGCAGGACGGCGCTGGTCACCGGGGCGTCCCGGGGAATCGGGAAGGCGATCGCCACCGCGTTCGCCGCCGAGGGCGCGAACGTCGTGCTCTCCTCCCGCAAGCAGGAGGCGCTGGACGAGGTCGCCGCGGAGATCCGCGCGGCCCACCCGGGCGCGGGCGTGCTGGCCAAGGCGGCGCACGTCGGCGACGCCGAGCAGGCCGCCGCCTGCGTGGACGCGGCCGTCGCCGAGTTCGGCGGCCTCGACATCCTCGTCAACAACGCCGGCACGAACCCCTACTTCGGTCCGATGGCCGACATCGAGCCCGCCGCCGCGGCCAAGACCGTCCAGGTCAACCAGTTCGCGATCGTGCAGTGGACGCAGCTCGCGCTGCGCGCCTCCCTCGCCGAGCGCGGCGGCGCGATCATCAACATCGCCTCGGTCGGCGGCATGGTCACCGAGCACGGCATCGGCTACTACAACGCCACCAAGGCCGCCGTGATCCACCTCAGCCGGCAGTTCGCGATGGAGCTGGCCCCGAAGGTCCGGGTGAACTGCATCGCGCCGGGCCTGGTCAAGACGCACCTCGCCCGCGCCCTGTGGGAGAACAACGAGGCCGAGATCGGCAAGTACATGCCGCTCGGCCGCATCGGCGAGCCCGAGGACATCGCCAACGCCGCGGTGTTCCTCGCGGGCGACGCCTCGTCCTGGATGACGGGGCAGACGCTCGTCGTGGACGGCGGCGCCACCATCCGGCCCTCGATCGCCTGACCGCCCGGAACACAGGAACAGGGAGAAGCGCATGTCACGCTGGGGACTGACCATTCCGCTGACCGGCCTCCCGCTGGCCGAGCACCGTGAGATCGTTTCGGGGCTGTCCGAGCTCGGCTACACCGACGCCTGGTCGGCCGAGACCAACGGCGCCGACGCCTTCACCCCGCTGGCGCTCGCCTCGCAGTGGGACCCCGGGCTGCGCCTCGGACCGGCGATCGTCCCGGTCTACACGCGCGGCCCCGCCCTGCTGGCCCAGCAGGCCGCCACCCTCGCCGACCTCGCGCCGGGACGTTTCGTGCTGGGCATCGGCACCTCGTCCGACACGATCGTGCAGCGCTGGAACGGCATCCCGTTCGACGAGCCCTACAAGCGCACCCGCGACACGCTGCGCTTCCTCCGCAGGGCGCTCGCGGGGGAGAAGGTGAAGGAGGAGTACGAGACCTTCGCCGTCAAGGGCTTCAAGCTGGAGAGCGCACCGGCGACGCCGCCGCCGATCGTCCTCGCGGCGCTGCGCCCCGGCATGCTGCGGCTCGCCGCCCGCGAGGCCGACGGCGCGATCACCAACTGGCTCGCGCCGAAGGACGTCCGGACGGTCCGCGGCGCCCTCGGCGACGGGCCGGAGCTGATCGCGCGGCTGTTCGTCTGCCCCACCGGCGACGCCGAGGAGGCCCGCGCGATCGGCCGCTGGATGATCGCCGCGTACATGACGGTGCCCGTCTACAGGGCGTTCCACGAGTGGCTCGGGCGCGGCGAAGCGCTGCGGCCGATGAACGAGGCGTGGGCCGCCGGCGACCGCAAGAAGGCGCTAGAGGTCATCCCGGACGAGGTGGTGGACGACCTGATCGTGCACGGCACCCCGGAGCGGTGCCGGGCCCGCGTCCGCGAGTACGCCGACAACGGCCTCACCACACCGGTGCTGGCGATCGTCCCAGGTGGGGGCCTGACCCAGGCCGAGGCGGTGCGGGCGCTCGCCCCGAGTGCGGACTGAGATCGTTCGATCACGTCCCGATGTTTACGGCCGGGAGCAGCGGGGAGGGTGGGGCAAATCCTGACAGGCGAACGAAGAGACGTGAGGAGCTGATCGTGCTCACGCTGACCAGCGGTGCCGTCCAGGTCATCCGTACGGTGACCGCCAACCCGGAGCTTCCGCCCGAGACCGGCATCCGCATCGAGTCCGGGCTCGACGGCTCGGACGCGCTGCGGCTCTCGGTGGCCCCGGCCCCCGAGGCCGGCGACCAGGTCGTGGAGGAGGAGGGCGCCAAGGTGTACCTGGAACCCACGGTCGCCGAGATGCTCGACGACAAGACCCTCGACGCCCAGGTCGACCCTCAGGGCGACGTGGCCTTCACCATCGCGGAGGGGACCGAGGGAACCCCCACCTGACGTTGGAGGACGAGACCGGGGCGCGCCCGCCGGGCCGCCCCGGTCTCGTGTTGTCTCCGCCGTTGGGAGCGTCAGCGCATCGCGGCGACGACGGCGACCACGGCGAACACGAACGCCGCCGCGGTGAGGACCGCGAACGCCGCGATCACGGCGCAGGCCAGGCCGCGTGGCTGGTCGCGCCAGGCGGGGGAGCCGTCGCGCGCCCGTCGGTCCGGTTTTCGCCGGAACGACCGTCCCGCGTCCATGGGGTCGGGCGAAGGCGGGGTCGTCACGAGCGCCAGTGTCGCAGATGGCTCGCTCGACCCGCCGCCCGCCCGGGCCGTGTCTTCGCGGGGCGGATCCGGGCCTGCCGGGCGCCGGTCATTCCGGAAAGGAGGGGTGCGGCCCGAGGGCCCAGTACTCGAAGAGGCCGTAGCCGGTGGCGGCGGCGGTGGGCTGCGCCCCGTCCAGGTACTCGTACCGTCCGACCGCGTCGACCATGCCCCACATACGGGCCGCGTCGTCGGGCTTGCGGGTGTCGTAGGCGACGCCCTCCACCTTCAGCTCGGGTCCCTGGTACATGCCGTGCTTCCAGTCGGGCTCCAGCCCGTAGCCGGTACCGACCATGAGGTGGACGGGCAGGATCGGCGTCGCCCTCACCTCGAACGGCTCCCCTCCGGGCGGCGCGAACCGGAGCGTCGCCGTGACCACCTCGCGGGTGCCTTCCTTGTACTCCGGGCGGTATTCGGGACGTCCCAGATACTCGGGTTCGCGGTCGGGCCACACGCGGGTGGCCTCTTCCAGGAGGCGGCGGCCCTTCTCGTCCTCCTGCACGATGCAGAAGATGGCGTGGTCCTCGAACTGCATCGGCGCGTACAGCCAGTAGAACGTGCCCGCGTTCTTCACCTGGATGCCGGGCGGCTCCGGTTCGCCCACGGGCCGGATGCCCCAGGAGCGGTCGCGCGAACCCCACCAGTGGTCGGGCGTGACCTCGATGGTCTCGCCGTCGACCGTGATGGTGCCCGTCCAGCGGCCGGTCTGCGCGAGACGGCGGGAGTCGAAGACGACGCGCTCCTGCCAGCGCAGGTAGTGCGGCGGCTCCAGCGTGGCCGGGACCGAGCCCTCCCAGGCGAGGTCGAACGAGAGGCCGTGCTCGGTCTCGTCCAGGACGACCCGGAGCCGCTTCAACCCTTCGACGACCTCGACGCGGAACGGCCCGACCGTGGTGTCCATCCGGTCGTCCCCCAGCTCGCGGGACGCCCGGACGACCTTGTGCACCGGCCCGCGCCGCACGACCGCGAACGCGTCCATGACGCCGAGGTTCGGGTACTGCCCGATCCCGATGATCATCATCAGCTCGTCGGAGCACGCGTGGACGTTGAAGTAGTAGCGGTCGTAGAAGTTGCGGTCGGAGGTGGCGACGTGCCGCATCACCTCCGGCGCCTGGTGGATCGGGTAGTCGTCGAGCGGCGAGAGCGTCACCGGTCCCCTCCCAGGATGCGGGCCAGCAGCTGCGTGCAGTTGTTGTTGTAGGGGAAGTCGGCCGACTCCTCGATCCAGCCGAAGTCGATCATGGCCTGGCCGATCCGCGCCATGATCACCGAGAACTTGAAGCCGGAAAGGATCTCGTAGTACTCCATGTGCCGCATCGGGCGTCCGAGCAGCTCCTCGTAGCGGGCGACGGTCTCGGCGTAGGAGGGGAAGCCCGCGAGCCGGGCCGCGCCGACGCCCTCGGAGTGGTGCCGGTCCAGGAACATGAACCAGGCGAGGTCCTCCTCCGGCGCGCCGAGCACGGCGCCCTCCCAGTCCAGCACCGCCGCGGGCGCGCCGTCCTGGAAGATCACGTTGCCGATGCGGGCGTCGCCCCACAGCGCGACGGGGTCGTCCGGTTCGTCGGGGCGGTTCGCCTTCAGCCACTCCAGGGCCCTGAGCGCCGTCTCCTGCGGCCCCCGGTAGGCCCAGCCCAGGTAGTGCTCGTAGTAGTTGAGCCGCTGGTCGAGGCCCGGCGCCCCCCAGGCCGGCTGGTCGAGGAAGCCGAGGCCCAGCCCGCCGACGTCCAGCCGGTGCAGCCGCGCCATGATCTCCAGGGTGGACCACCACATCGCGGCACGCTCGCCGGGCGGCACCTCGGTCACCCAGCCGTCCATGTGGTACGGCGGCATGTCGGTCGGGACGCGGCCGTCGACGCGGCCCATCACGAAGAACGCGGCGCCGAGGACGTCGCGGGACGGCTCGTACCAGCGGATCGGCGGCACCGGGATGGAGGTGCGCTCGTCCAGGATCCGCATCAGCCGGTACTGCTCCTCGAACCGCGGCTCGGGGAAGACCTGGTACTTCTCGGGGGCGACCCGCGCGACGAGCGGCTCGCGTCTCGGCGCGCCGTCGCCGCCGGTCCACTCGGCCTCGAAGAGCAGGGTCTCGTTGGAGAAGCCGCTGGTCTGGGGGGTCTCCACGTGCGGGATGCGGACGCCGGGCAGATGGCCGTCCAGCCACCGCGTGAGGGTCCGCCGGGTGGTCTCGGGGTCGCGCTGGTCGGGAACGGGCATCGCACCGCCTCCTCGCCGTGCCTGCTGGCCGTGGTCGCGCCCAAATTAGAACGTGTTCTATCAACGGTGCGGGGGGTGGTCAATGGGCCGGGCGGCCCCCGTGAAAAAATCGCCGGATGCGTCTCACCAAGCTCGGACACGCGTGCGTGCAGCTCACCGAGGACGACCGCACGATCCTCATCGACCCCGGCTCGTTCAGCGAGGCCGGGGACGCGCTGGCCGCCGCCGACGCCGTACTGATCACCCATGAGCACTTCGACCACTTCGACCCCGACGCGCTGCGCGCCGCGATGGCCGAGCGCCCCGAGCTGGAGGCGTGGACGTCCCGCGCCGTGGCGGAGAACCTCGCCGACCTCGGCGGACGCGTCCACCAGGTCGGCCACGGCGACGCCGTCACGATCGCCGGATTCGACGTCCACGTCTACGGCGAGGACCACGAGCTCATGCATCCCGACCTGCCGCCCATCCCGAACGTCGGGTTCCTGGTCGACGGCGAGGTCTTCCACCCGGGGGACGCGCTGACCGTCCCGTCCGAGCCCGTCCCGACGCTGTGCCTGCCGGGCAACGCGCCGTGGATGCGCGCGCTCGACCTGTACGAGTACACGCGGGAGGTCCGCCCGGGGCGCGCCTTCGCCATCCACGACGGGCTGCTCAACGACATCGGCCTCCAGGTGATGGAACGCGTCCTCACCAGCGCCGGCGACGAACTCGGCAAGGAGTTCGCGCGCCTCACCCCCGGCACCTCCGTGGACCTGGCCGCCAAGTGAACGCCTCCCCCCGCGTCCCCCCGATGGCCGAGCCGACGCCGGACGAGCCCGCCGGCTCCTCCGAGTACGCGGCGGGCCTCCCCGAGCCGCGCTCCATCCAGGCCGTGTTCTTCGACATCGGCGAGACCCTCGTCAACGAGGGCGAGATCTACGGCCGCTGGGCCGACTGGCTCGGCGTGCCCAGGCACACCTTCCTCACCAAGCTCGGCGCGCTGCTCGCCACCGGCGGCGACCACACGGACCTGTTCGAGTACTTCCGGCCCGGGTTCGACCTGGAGGAGGAGGAGCGGCGCCGCGAGGAGGCGGGCGTCCCGAACGGTTTCGGTCCCGACGACCTCTACCCGGACGCGCGGGCGTGCCTGTCGGGCCTGCGCGACCAGGGCCTGTACGTCGGCATCGCGGGCAACCAGCCGGTCCAGGCGGCCGAGCAGATGGCGGAGCTGGCCCTGGACGCGGACGTCGTCGGCATCTCGGACGTGTGGGGCGTCAGCAAGCCGTCCCAGGAGTTCTTCGAGCGCTGCGCCCAGCTGGCCGACGTGCTGCCCGACCACGTCCTGTACGTGGGGGACCGCATCGACAACGACGTCCGGCCCGCCATGGAGTTCGGGATGCGGGCGGCGTTCCTGCGCCGCGGCCCGTGGGGGAACATCCAGAAGGACGACGAGGCGCTCGGCGAGTGCCTGTTCGTGCTCGACGACCTGGCCGGCCTGCCGAGCCTGGTCGCCGAGCACAACGCCGGCCGGCCCGCCGCCCCCTAGGGGACGTCCCGTACTCCTGAGGTAGCAGCGGGGAACAGGCCGCGAGAGCGATGTGGGGCCGCCCGTCCGGTTCGTAGCGTGAAAGACGTGGCCGCGAGAACGCGGCCGTGTTCACCGCTCGACGAATCGGGGAGAGAAGAACCCATGAACGGCCTCTACCGTCCGCGCCGCGACCGCGTCATCGCCGGTGTCTGCGCCGGTCTCGCACGCCGGTTCGGCATGACCCCCTGGACCGTCCGGATCCTGTTCCTGCTCTCGTGCCTGCTGCCCGGGCCGCAGTTCGTCGTCTACCTGGTCCTCTGGGTCATGATGCCGAACGAGGACCGCCACATGGCCGCCGCCCGCTGACTCAAGATCAACGATTGCGCTCGACCGGGGCCGCCCGGGGGTGTTAGATCAGGGCACCACCATTCCCGTGGGGAGGAGCCGCGGTGCCTGACGAGGCTCCGGGTCCGGGCCGTCCGGGCCGGGCCCTGGACGAAGCCGCCGCGCGGGAGGCAGACCACGCGGCGCGACTGCTCGGGTACCTGCGCGACCTCGCGCGGGCCCGGCGGCGCCCCTCGCGCGACCTCGCCGACCACGACCACGTCCACTGGCTGGCCGGGCTGCCCGGCGACGTCTACGTCGAGGCCGACGCCGGTCCCGGCGAGGTGCTGTTCAGCGTCCCGGTCATCCCGCTGACTCCACCGGTCGTGCTGGAGGAGTTCGACGGCTGGCTCGCCCTCCGCAACTGGTACCGCGTCCTGCGCGAGCTGGCCGGCGAGGAGGCCGTCCTCGCGACGGGCCTGCTGTCGTGGCGGCCCGCCGTCCACGACCACCTGCTGAGCACGCCCGTCCGGATCGTCCTGGACGAGCGGACCGAGCGCGTCGACGTCGTCCTCGCCGGGCACACGACCCTGCGCGACCGGGAACTGCTGTCCGGGCACCCCGGCTTCCGGCCCGCCGACTGGATCGCCGACGCCGTGCAGGCCGGGCAGGGCTTCGGGCTCAGCGCCTCCGTCGGCGACGTTCTGCGCAAGTGGTGCCAGGTCGCGCTGACGAGCCCCGCCGACTACCGCGAGGACTGGACGCCCGACGCCGACACCGCCTCGCCCGTCCCGCGGCTGCGCCTCGCGCCCGCCCTCGTCGTCCGCCCGGCGGGCTGCGAGGCCGTCGCCGACCACCACGCCAGGCTGCTGAGCCTGCTGCCGCGCGGCGTCCCCGAGGGCGTCGCGCGGTTCGTCTCCCCGGACCTGAAACCCCAGGTCATGCACATACCGGAGCGGGCGCCGGAGACCGTCCCCGACCTGCTGGCCGGGCTGCTGGCGCGGGGGCGCAGGGTGCTCGTCGCCACGTCCGGCCCGGCCGCGTCCGCCGCCCTGCGCGGCGCGCTGCCGCCCGGCCTCGCCGCCCTCACCGCCACCGACGCGGCCATGGCGGCCCGCGTGGCCGACGCGGTCCGCGCCGCCGGGGCCCCCGAACTCGACGCCCTCGCCGAGCGCGAGGAGGCCGCCGCCCTGCGGGTCGCCGAGATCACCGAGCGGCTGCGCGGCGGCGGGCCGGCCGAGCCGCCGCCCGACCTGCGCGGCGAGGAGCCCGAGCTGTCGTGGATGCCGGTCCGGCCCGACCTGCCGCCCGGCCCGCCGATCTCCCGGTCCGAGGCGGCCGAGCTGGTCGTCCTCCTCGCGGAGGAGACCGCCGAGCGCAAGGCCCGCACCGAGCAGCGGGACGTCGACCCGGGCGCGCTGCCGAGCGCCGCCTACGTCCGCACCCTGATCGAGGCGGAGGCCGCCGCCGCCGAGCGCGCCGAACGGTCCAGGACCGAGCTGTCGCAGCTCCTGCGCGACAGCGACGTCACCCTCCTCGCCCGCCTCGACGGGGACGCCTCCGTCGTCGGCGCCGCGCTCCGCGACCTCGGCCTGGAGGGCCACCCGGGCGGCTGGAACCCCTCCGACCTCGCCGTCCGCGCCCTCGGCGACGCACTCGCCGAGCGGCGCCCCCTGATCTGGGCCCGCGTCGTGGAGATGACGTCCCGCGCCCAGTGGGCCGAGCGCGCCCTCGGCGGGCTGAGCGGCCACCGCGTCGAGCTGCCCTCCGACGCCGACCTGCGCGGCCTCGCCGCCGCCGCCCAGGACCTGCGCGCCTACCTGGCCGACGGCGGCGTCCTCAAGCGCGGCCCGCTGCGGTCCGGCGCCCAGCGCCAGGCCGAGCCCCTCCTCGCCACGGTGAAGGTGGACGGCGCGGCGCCGACCACGCCGGAGCTGCTCGACATCGCCCACACCGACCTCATGGTGCGGATCACCTGCCGGGAGCTGCAGTACGTGTGGGAGGCCGCCGGCATCTCCTTCCCGGCCGACCTGCCGCCCGGCGAGCGCGTCGCCCGCTTCGTCCGCGCGCACGCCCGGCTCGCCCGCGTCCGCGACGCGATGACCGCGCTGGACTCGACGCGGCGGCTCCTCGAACGCTCCGGCTTCCGCGTCCCGCTCGTCCACCCGATCCAGTGGCACGACTACGCCGCGGCCCTGCGCAACGCCCTCGAAGGCCTCGGCGTCAGCCGCGCCACCGCCGACCTGGACGCCCTGCGCGACTCGATCGGCCCCGTCGGCGTCGACGATCCCCCCGAACTGGGCGCCGCGCTCGCCGCGGTCGACGCCCGCGACGCCGCCGCCTACGGCCGCGCCCTCGGCGCCCTCGCCGAGGCCCGGCACGAGCGCTCCCGGCAGATCCGCTGCGAGGAGCTGGTCGCCCGCGTCCGCGCCGTCCACCCCGACCTCGCCAACCTCCTGATCGCCACCGACGGCGACGAGGTCTGGCACGACCGCGCCCGCCGCTGGGACGACGCCTGGACGTGGGCCCGGCGCCGCGCCGCCTCCACCGGCCCCGCCGCCGCGGACCGCCTCCGCGACGCCCTCGCCGAGGCCGAGAGCGCCCTCCGCGAGGCCCGCGCCGGCCTCACCGCCGCCCGCGCCGCCGCGTCCGCCCTCGCCCGCTCCGGACCCGACATCGTGCCCGCGTGGATCCTGCCCCTGTGGCGCGTCCCGGACGTCCTCCCGCCCGCCCCCGACGACTTCGACGTCGTCATCGTGGACGGCGAGCACGAGGCGGGCGCCGAGGCCCTCTTCGTCCTCTGGCACGCGCCCCGCACCATCCTCGTCGGCCCGTCCGGCCCCGGCCTGCCACCTCCCGAAGGCCCGCCGCCGGGCCTGCGCCTCCCCTCCCACCTGCACGAAGTGATCACCCCGACCACCCCGCTCTTCGCCGCCCTCACCACGCCCCGCACCGCGCCTCCTCCCGCCGCGCGCCCCATGTCCGAGCGCCCGGACGTGACCCAGCGAGACATCCCGATCCAGCCCCCGACCCCCCGGCCGCCGCGCAAGGAGGCAGACCCGCGCATCCCCGATCCACGCGCGGCCGAACGGCCGGAAATGACGCGGCAGGACCTCCGCCCCCAGCCGCCCGCCCGCGCCGTCCCGCCGGCGGCGCCGCGAAAGGAAGAAGGCACGAGGCCGCGCGACCCGCGCCCGTTGGAACGACCGAAAGAAGACGTGCGAGGGCGGCCCCCGCGTCAGGACGAAGACGCGCGCACCCACGCCCCGCGTGCGGAAGAGCGCCCAGAGGAACCACGCCGCGACCCGCGCGCCCGGCCGCCTGCGCGCCCGCAAGGGCCCGCACCGGCGCCGGGGGACCGGCCGGACGTGACTCAGCAGGACGTGCGCGCTCGGCCGCCTGCGCGCCCGGGCACGGGCGCCTCCGGCCAGGGCGTCCCGCCCCGGCGGCTGGACGCGGCGCGCCGGGAGTCGCAGGGGGAGGAGCAGCAGGTGCAGAGCCGGCCGGGCGGGCGCGGCGGCAGCCTTCCGCCCCGGCGGTTGGACGCCGTGAGGCGCGACGAGCCCGCCCGGGAGCCGGGCGCCCAGGCCACGGGCCCCAACCCCCGCACCCCGGAGGCCGGGCACGCCCCGCCTCACGGACGATCGGACATCCCCGCGATCTGGGGCAAGCCCGGCCCGCTCCCGAACCCCCCACAGCCCCCGCCCCGGCAAGCCCGGCCCCCGCAACAGCCGCAGCCCCGCCCGCAGCCGGAGCCCGCGCAGCAGCAGCCCCGCTCGCAGCCGGAGGTGCCACCGCAACCCGAACCTACGCAGCAGCGCGCGCAACGAGACCAGCCTCGCCCGCAGCCGGAGGCCTCCCAGCAGCAGGCGCAGGCTGGGCCGCGGGCTGAGGGGGCGGGGCCGGCGGAGCCGCCGCGCCAGCAGGAACAGTCCGGGGCGCAGGGCCCGGTGCAGGCGGAAGGGGCGGGGCGGCGGCCGGCGGGTGGGGGCTCGGCTGGGCAGACGCGGGTTCGGCGCGGGCGGTCGATCGCGTCCTACAAGCGGCCCGAGCTGATCGAGATCGTGGGGCACGTCGCCGAGCTCGAGCCGGATCTGACCGACGACCAGGTCGTCGAGCTGGTCACGCGGCTGCTGGGATGCCCGGAGGACGAGGCGCTGCTCGTCGGGGCCCGCCTCCGGTACGCGGTGGAGGTGTACAGGGAGGGCGCCGGGTAGCGCTCACCGGCCCGGCCGGCGCCGACCACGTCCTGCGCTTCGCGCGGTGAGCCCGCCGGACGTCAGGCGATTGTCATTGTTCACCGTCCAGGGCCGGGTACCAGGGCGGCAGGAACCGGGGTGGTGCGTAATCGGAGTGCGAATGTCGGGGGGTCTCGGCAGAATCTGGCGCATGCTCACCGAGGAACTGGTCCAGGTTTGGCGGGACGTCATTCAGGGCGACGAGAAGTCGTGGGTGCTGTTCGAGAACGGCACGTGCGTCATTCTCATGGAGCCGGGGGACGACCTGAGCGCGCAGGCGGTGGAGTTGCTGCGCGAGTACGGACCCGTACACGGGGGCACTCCGGCGGGCGACTTCGGGACGATCGATCTCGACCAGGCGCCGGGATGGGCCGTGTACGGGCACCACAACGACATCCTCACCTATGTCGCGCCCGAAGAGACCGGGGACGGCGCGTCCGATCTGACCGTGGGCCTTCTCGGCCGCTCCAAGCGCGATCAGGACGGCCGGGAACTCGCGGTCGTGCACGTGGAGGACAAGCGCGGCCGGTGAATGGAGCGCGTGTCAGAGGTTGTCTGTACAAATGTGGGCGTGACGGAATGGGGCGATGAGGCGCTGGCGCGGTTGCGGGCGGCCGCGCACCGGGGGTTCGGGGACGCCGAGCTGCTCCGGGGGCGTCCGCTGGCTCCCGTGCTCCAGTACGCCGGGGACGTGCTCGTCGCCGCCCTGGCGCGGGGGCGCGACGCGCGGCCCCTCGCCCTCGCGTGCCTGGAGGAGTTGAACGAGCGCGGCCTGCCCGGCGACGCGGAGCTGGCGGACGAGCTCGCCGCCGCCCTCGGGGTGGGGGCCCCGACCGGGCTGGCTGCGCTTCCCGTCGACCTGGGGGCGGTGGCCGCGGCGATGGAGGACGGCTTCCAGGTGCTCGACCCCGAGCGGGGAGACGTGCTTCCGGTCGATGAGGCGGAGGGGCTGCCCGTTCCGCCGGGCGTCCTGCCGGAGGGAGAGGACGCCAGGCGTGGAGCGGCGCGGGCGTGGCTCGCGGCGCAGGGGTTCCGGCCCGTCCCGCGCAGCCTCTAGGAGCCGGGGCGCACCAGCGGGAACGGGATCGTCTCGCGGATGCTGCGGCCCGTCAGCGTGATCAGCAGCCGGTCGATGCCCATGCCCATGCCGCCCGCGGGCGGCATCGCGTACTCCAGGGCGCGCAGGAAGTCCTCGTCCAGCTCCATGGCCTCCGGGTCGCCGCCCGCGGCCTGGAGCGACTGCTCGGTCAGCCGCTGCCGCTGGAGGATCGGGTCGATCAGCTCGGAGTAGGCGGTGCCGAGTTCGAGGCCGAAGACGATGAGGTCCCACTTCTCGGCCAGGCGCGGGTCGTCGCGGTGGGGGCGGGTCAGCGGGGACGTCTCGGCCGGGTAGTCGCGGACGAACGTCGGCGCCGCCAGGTGCTCCTCGACCAGCGCCTCGAACAGCTCCTGGACGACCTTGCCCTGCCCCCACTGCGGGTCGAAGTTCAGGCCCGCCCGCTCGGCGAACGCGTGGACCCGCTCCGGCGGGGTGCCCGGGGCGATCTCCTCGCCGAGCGCCTTGGACACCGACTCGTAGACGGTGATCTCCTGCCACGGTTCGGCGAGGTCGTACTCGACGCCGTCCCGGACGACGACCGTGGTGCCGAGGGCGGCGCGGGCCGCGTCGACGACGAGGGAGCGGGTCAGCTCGGCCATGGTGTCGTAGTCGCCGTAGGGCTCGTAGGCTTCCAGCATCGTGAACTCGGGGTTGTGCCGCTGCGAGACGCCCTCGTTGCGGAAGCTGCGGTTCAGCTCGAAGACGCGGCCGGCGCCGCCGACCAGGAGGCGCTTGAGGTACAGCTCCGGCGCGATCCGCAGGTAGAGCTGCATGTTGTAGGCGTTGATGCGGGTGGTGAACGGGCGGGCGGTGGCGCCGCCGTGCACCGGCTGGAGCATCGGCGTCTCGACCTCCAGGTAGCCGCGGGCGCGCAGGCCGTCCCGGACGGCGGCGACGGCGTCGCCGCGCATCCGCAGCATCCGGCGGGACTCGTCGTTGACGATGAAGTCCACGTACCGCTGCCGGACGCGGGCCTCCGGGTCCGACAGCCCGGTGCTCTTGTTCGGCAGCGGGTGCAGGCACTTGGCGGCGAGCGTCCACGAGGACGCCAGCACCGAGAGCTCCCCGCGCCGGGACGTCACGACCTCTCCCCGCACCCCGACCTGGTCGCCGAGGTCGATGAGCGACTTCCACAGGCGCAGCGAGTCCTCGCCGAGGGCGTCGGCGGTCAGCATGACCTGGAGGTCGCCGGTCTCGTCCCGCAGCGTGACGAAGATCAGCCGGCCGTGCTCGCGGGCGAGGACGACCCGCCCGGCGATCGCGACGGAGTCGCCGGTGCGGGTGTCGGGGGCGAGGCCGGGATGCCGCTCCCGGATGCCGGAGGCGACGTCGGTGCGCCTGCAGCCGAGCGCGTACGGCTCCATCCCGGCGGCGCGGATCTGGTCGAGCTTGGCGTGCCGGACCCGCTCCTGCTCCGACAGCCGGCGCTGCGGGGCGCGGGCCGCCTCCGCGGCCTCCTCGATCTCCTTGATCTTGTCGACGAGCTCGTCGGACGGGACCATCGACGCGGCCCGGTCCAGCTTGGGACGGTTCAGGCTCGGCAGGAACCCCTCGGCGCGGGCGTAGGCGAGGCCCAGCCGGACGAGGTGCCTCCCGTGCTCGTAGCAGATGAAGCGGGGACGCCAGTCGGGCATGTACTTGGCGTTCGACAGGTACAGCGACTCCAGCTGCCAGAACTTCGACGCGAACGACAGGAACCGGTAGTAGAGCCGGGCGACGGGTCCCGCGCCGATCTGGGAGCCGCGCTCGAACGCCGAGCGCAGCATCGCGAAGTTCAGCGACAGCTGCTGCGCGCCGACCGCGGCGGCCTTCTCGGCGAGCTTGGCGACCATGTACTCGTTGAGGCCGTTCTCGGCGAGCCGGTCGCGGCGCATCAGGTCGAGCGACAGCCCCGCCCGGCCCCAGGGGACGAAGCTGAGCAGGCCGCGCAGCTCCCCGTGGGCGTCGAACGCCTCGACCATGACGCAGCGCCCGTCGGTGGGGTCGCCGAGCCGGCCGAGCGCCATGGAGAAGCCGCGCTCGGTCTCCTCGCCGCGCCAGGCGTCGGCGCTGCGGATGAGCTTGGCCATCTCCCAGCCGGGGATCTGCGAGTGGCGGCGGATCCGCACGGTGTACCCGGCCCGCTCGACGCGCCGGACGGCCTGGCGGACCTGCCGCATCTCCCGTCCGTCCAGGTTGAAGTCGGTGAGGTCGACGATGGCCTCGTCGCCGAGTTCCAGCGCGTCGAAGCCGTGCCGCTTGTAGATGCGGGCGGCGCGCTCGCCGACGCTGACCGCGCCGGGGATCCAGGCGTGCGCGCGGCACTCGCCGAGCCACGCCTCGATCGCCTGGTCCCACGACTCGGGGTCGCCGAGCGGGTCGCCGCTGGCCAGGGAGACCGAACCCTCCACCCGGTAGGCGATGGCGGCCTTACCGTTCGGCGCGACGATGACGTCCTTGTCGCGGCGCAGCGCGAAGTAGCCGAGGGAGTCCTGGTCGCCGTACTCGGCGAGCAGCGCGCGCGCCGCCAGTTCCTCCGGGGGGCTGAGGACGGGGTCGCGCCGCCCCGGCCGGAACAGCGCCCAGAACGTGGCGATCATCAGTCCGGTGCCGAGCACCCACAGGATCACGTCGACCCAGAACGGCACCGACACGTCGATCGGCTTGCCGGTGACGCGCGGCCCGAGGACGGTCTGGGAGACCGCGTAGAGCGGGTGCGTCCAGAAGTCGCCGCGCGAGTTGCGGTCGGTCAGGGTGACCAGGAACGTCCCGATCCCGCAGGTCACGATCAGGAGGCTGGTGAACACGACGGTGGCGAGGCGCCTGTTGGCCCGGTCGGGCAGGGTGGTGAACTGGCCGCGCGCGGAGATCAGCAGGCCGAGCACCGCCAGGTACACGGCGGCGGTGACGATCAGACCGACGGGGGTGGGCTTGTCCGGGTTGAACAGCGTCGTCAGGACGGCGGTGACGCCGAGCGCGGTGGGGAGGCAGAAGATCAGGACGAGGATCCGCCACGCGGCCTTCTTGCGCCGCCGGACGCCCATCGACAGCAGCATCCACAGCAGGCCGATCGGGACGCTCGGGAACCAGCCGAGATAACCGATCCATCGCAACGCCCAGATATCGGCTATCTCAAGGATGAGACCATAGGAGACCCATGCGAGCAGCGACAGGATCCCGGAGAGTCGGGTGTACCAGAAGAAGATCGTCGGCGCGGCCTGGATCAGCCGCCCCCACTCGCCCCGCAGGCCGCGCTGCTGGCCCTGCTCGGTCATGGTCCCCTTCCTACCGGGTCGCACGTCGATCACGTCTCCGTCCCCGCGCGCCCGTCCCGCGGCGAACCACGCGGTGATCTCGGGCGTCGTACGGGTAAGGGGATGTGGCTTGCACTCTCAGTCCAAGGTTGTCAGCAAAAGTCGATATGGTCGCGGATATGCCAAATGAACCCACCGGTGAGCGGTTGCTCGCCCGCCGCTACCGCCTGGTGACCCAGGTCGGCCGAGGCGGCATGGGGACGGTCTGGCAGGCGCACGATGAGGTCCTCGGTCGTGACGTTGCGGTGAAGGAGGTCATCCTCCCGCATGGTCTCACCGATGAGGAACGCGCCGTGCACCACAAGCGCACGTTCCGTGAGGCCCGCACCGCGGCCAGGCTCAGCCACCCCGGCGTCGTCGCCGTCTACGACGTCGTCGAGGAGGACGACCGCCCCTGGATCATCATGGAGCTCATCAAGGCGCGCTCCCTGGACCAGGTGATCAAGCAGGACGGGCCGATGGAGGCGCGCCGCGCCGCGGAGATCGCCCGGCAGATGCTCGCCGCGCTGCACGCCGCGCACGAGGCCGGGGTGCTGCACCGCGACGTCAAGCCGAGCAACGTGCTGATCACCGGCACGGGGCGGATGGGCGAGCGCGCCGTGCTCACCGACTTCGGGATCGCGACCGCCTCGGGCGACGCCACCCTCACCCAGACCGGGCTCGTCATGGGCTCGCCCGCCTACATCGCGCCGGAGCGGGCCCGCGGCCGCGTCGCCGGCCCCGCCTCCGACCTGTGGTCGCTGGGCGTCACCCTGTACGCGATGCTGCACGGCAAGTCGCCGTTCGAGCGCCCCGAGCCGATGGCCGCGCTGGTCGCGGTGATCTCCGACGAGCCCGACCCGCCGGAGAAGGGCGGCCGGCTCGTCCCGGTCATCGAGGGCCTGCTGCGCAAGAACCCCGACCAGCGGATGGACGCGATCGAGGCCGGCCGGATGCTGGACGACATCGTCCGGCAGGAGACCATCGACACGCAGCGGACGATGGCCGTCGAGTACCCGGTCGACGAGGCGCCGGGCACGCAGACGACCATGCCGGAGGCCCCGGGCGAGTCGCCCCGCCCGGCGGACGCCGGCGCCCGGCCCGACCAGCTCACCAGCTTCGACCTCCCGAGGGGCGCGCCGAGCGCGCCGGAGACCGCGAACCCCGCCGAGACCGCGCCCGACTCCGACCGGGTCCGCTCGTGGCGGCCGGGCCCCGGCACCCAGCCCGCCGGGCGGGTCACGGCTCCGAGCCGGGGCCCCGAGCCCGGGCCGGACACCCACTTCCCGCCGACGACCCACCACCCCTCCGCCGGACGGCCGGCGCTCGCGTCCAACCGCAACGTGCTGGTCATCGCCGGGGTGGTGCTGCTCGTCATCCTCGTCATCGCGGGGATCGCGCTGGCCAGCAGCGGCGGCGACGACGACGGGAAGGGCGCGAAGAAGAGCGCCTCGACGCCGCCGGTCACGGGGAAGGCGTCCTCGTCCTCCCCGGTCAAGTCGAAGAACCCGAGCCCGGCGCTCCCCGCCGGGTTCAGGACGCACGACGACCGCAGCGGCTACTCCGTTCCCGTCCCCAAGGACTGGAAGGGACCCGAGCGCAAGAACGGCGGCGACTTCTTCTACGCCCCCGGACGCAAGACCTACATCCAGATCGACCAGACCGACGACCCCGGCCCGAGCGCGATCGACGACTGGCGGCGGCAGGAGCGGGGCGGCTCCGGCTGGCCCGGCTACGAGAAGCTCAGGATCGCCGCGACCGGCAACCACCCGCCGGTGCCCGACACCGGGAACGGCGACAAGTCGGCGGACTGGGAGTTCACCTACGACGGCGACGGAGGCCGGGTGCACATCCTCAACCGAGGGTTCGTGACGAAGGGGCACGGCTACGCGATCCTGCTCCGGGCCCCTGACGGCGACTGGGACGAGGTGTACTCCGAACTCCAGCCGGTCTACCGGTTCTTCAAGCCCGCGGACGCCTGATGGAGGGGCGGCTGCTGGCCGGTCGGTACCGGCTCGAATCGGTCGTCGGACGCGGCGGCATGGGCACCGTGTGGCGCGCCACCGACGAGACCCTCCACCGCGAGGTCGCGGTCAAGGAGGTCGTGCTGCCCGCCGGCCTGAGCGACGAGGAGCGCGAGAACCGGCACCGCCGGACGCTGCGCGAGGCCCGCGCCTCGGCCAGGCTGAACCATCCGGGCGTCGTGACCGTACACGACGTCGTGGACGAGGACGGCCGGCCGTGGATCGTCATGGAGCTGGTGCGGGCCCGCTCCCTCCAGGAGGTCGTCGAGGAGGACGGCCCGCTCCCGCCCGGACGGGTCGCGACGATCGGCGCGCAGATCGCGGGGGCGCTGCGGGCGGCGCACGCGATCGGCGTCCTGCACCGCGATGTCAAGCCGGCGAACGTGCTGGTCACCGGCGACGACCGGGCCGTGCTCACCGACTTCGGCATCGCGCAGGTGGCGGGCGACGCCACCCTCACCGGCACCGGGCTGATCATGGGGTCGCCCGCGTACATGTCCCCGGAGCGGGTGAACGGCGATCCGGCGATCCCCGCGTCCGACCTGTGGGCGCTCGGCGCCACCCTCTACGCGGCGACGGAGGGCAGGGCGCCGCACCACCGCAGCGACGCGATGGCGGTCCTCGCCGCCGTGATGACGCAGGACGTCCCGCCGCCGAAGAACGCGGGGCCGCTGGCGCCCGTCATCACCGGCCTGCTGGAACGCGACCCCGTCCGGCGGATGACCGGGGACCGGGCCGAGGCGGCGCTGAAGGCGGTCGCCTCCGGGCACGCCGCGGACGCGGCCGCCGCGCAGATCGCCGCGAACGAGGCCGCCGCCGCGGCCGCCGGCGCCACCTGGACCGCGACGCTCCCCTCCGGCGGATCGTCCGCATCGGCGCAGCCGCCCGCGCAGGCGTCCGTTCCGGTGCCCGTCCCGCCCGAATCGACGGATCACTACCCGCACGGAGCGGGCACGCAGTGGACGCAGGGGCATTCGCCCGCCGCGCCGCCGCGCGGGAAGTCACCGGTGCTGCCGGTCCTCGCCGGCGTCGTCGTGGCGGCGGCGGTCCTGGCGATCGCCGCGTTCGCCCTCTGGCCCGAGGACTCCTCGGCCCGAGGGCCGGAGAGGTCGCAGGCGCCGCAGGCCGCCGGGCAGACGACGTCCACCCCGCCGAGCACGCCGACCGTGGCCTCGGACGACCCCGCCCCCTCGCCGAGCGCGAGCAGGCGGCCGGTCCCCCCCGGGCTCGTCCCCGCGCGCGAGAGCGGCTTCACGATCGCGGTCCCGCGCGGGTGGCGGCGCTCGCTCCAGGGCAACAGCGTCATCTGGACCGACCCCGCGTCCAGCGCCTACGTGCAGGTCGACCGGACGGTGTGGTCCGGCGACCCCTACGAGCACTGGGTCACCTGGGAGCGGGAGGCCATCGCCGACGGCAAGCTCCAGGGCTTCCAGCGGATCGGAGAGATCACCCGCACGACCGTCGCCGGGCGTCCCGCGGCCGACATCGAGTTCACCTGGTCCCGCTCGGGCGGCACGCGCGCGAGGGACCGCGGCGTGATGGTGAACGGCCGGCCCTTCGCCGTCGTGGTGGCGGTACCCACCTCCCAGTGGAACGAGAACGAGGCACTCGTGAACAATGTGCTCGACACGTTCCAGCCCTCCGGGGTGGGATGACCAGTGGGGGGACCTTCTAGAGATGGCACAGGCACGTCTGCTCGGTAACCGCTACCGGCTCGACTCGGTGGTCGGCCGCGGCGGCATGGGCACCGTGTGGCGCGCCTTCGACACCATGCTGGACCGCGAGGTCGCGGTGAAGGAGGTCGTGCTCCCGCCCGGCCTGAGCGAGTCGGAGCGCGCCGTCCTGTACGAGCGGACGTTCCGCGAGGCCCGCGCGTCGGCGCGGCTGAACCACTCCGGGGTGGTGACGGTCCACGACGTCGTCGAGGAGTCGGACCGGCCCTGGATCGTGATGGAGCTGGTCCTCGCCCCGTCGCTGCAGGACATCATCGAGCGCGGCACGATGGAGCACCGCCGGGTCGCCGACATCGGGCTGCAGATGCTCGGCGCGCTCCAGCACGCCCACCAGAAGGGCATCCTGCACCGCGACGTCAAGCCCAGCAACGTGCTGGTCACCGACAGCGGCCGGGCCGTGCTCACCGACTTCGGCATCGCGCAGATGGAGGGCGACTCGACGCTCACCCAGACGGGCCTGGTCATGGGGTCGCCCGCCTACATCGCGCCGGAGCGGGTGCAGGGCGAGCGCGCGGTCCCCGCGTCCGACCTGTGGGCGCTCGGCGCCACGCTGTACGCGGCCGTGGAGGGCCGCTCCCCGTACGAGCGGTCCGACGCGATGTCGTCGCTGCAGGCCGCGCTGACCGAGCCCGTGCCGCCCGCGCGGAACGCGGGGCCGCTCGGCCGGGTGCTGGAGGGGCTGCTCGCGCGCGAGCCGTTCGGCCGGATGACGGCGGCGCAGGCGCTGCCGCTGCTCACCCAGGTCGCGGCCATGCCGCGGCCGTCCCCGCCGGTGCCGTCGCGGGCGAACGAGACGATGACGGACGAGCCGTCCGTCCGCTACCTGCCCGACCGCGCCTCGGAGACCGTCCTCGACCCCGACGACCTCGACCCGGTCACGCGCCGGGACGCGGGGGACGGCGCCCGCCGGGAGGGGCCGCGCCACGACCTCGGCGAACCGGAACCGGTGACCCGCCGCGATCCGGCCCGGTTCCAGGACCGCGGCGCCTCGCACGGGCCGCCGCCGGCCCCTCCTCGGCCGGAGCCGGAGCCGCGGACGCTGCTGGAACCGGAGTGGGCGCCGCCGCCCCCGTCCCAGCACCCGTCCGTGCAGCAGCCTCCGTCCCAGCACCCGTCGGTGCAGCATCCTTCCGTGCAGCTGCCGGCGGTGCGGCAGCCGCATCCGAGCCTTCCGCCGCAGACGCCTCCGCCGTGGGAGCAGCCGCAGCAGTACACGAACTGGCAGCAGCCTCCGCCGCCGCCCGTCCACGACCGGCCCGCCGGTCGCGGGGAGCGCCGCAAGACGCTGGTGGTCGTCACGGTCGCGGTCGTCCTCGTCGTGGCGGCGGTGCTGCTGGGCGCCTTCATCCTGCGCGGCAGGCTGGGCACCGGCGCGCTGGGCGGCGCGCCCGGTCAGCCGGAGGCGAGGCCGCCGATCTGCGCCCCGCCGGCGGTGACGGCGGGCTGCTCGGAGACCACGTCCGTCATCACCATGGAGGGCGGCGTCAGCGGCGGAGGCGCCGCCGGGGTGAAGGTCACCGGGATTCCCAGCAGCTTGGACGACATCTTCGTCGTGTACATGACGACGTCGCCGGTCAGCGTCAGGCTGCCGGTGCGGGTCCGGGCGGTGGCGCCGCCGCGCGCGGCCGTCTGATCGACGTTCTTCAGGACGGCCTTGGACATGCGGAACTTCAGCGCCTTCACGGTCCCGCCCGCCGAGGGGAGTGAGGCGACGCCGTCGTAGCTGAGCCCCGACATCGTCAGCGAGTCGGCGCGCAGCGTCCCGGCGTCGGTGTAGAGGCGCGGCCCGGTGCCCGCGTCCTTGGCCGGGGCGGGCGTGGCGGTCGGCGACGGCGTGGCGGTGGGCGTGGGGCCGGGCGCGGGGGTCGCGCTGGTGCTGGGCCGCGGGGACGGCGCCTGGCTCGCGGACGGCGTCGCCGAGGGGGAGGGCGTCGCCGAGGAGGACGGCGACGGTGACGGGGCGAGCAGGTGAATCCCCAGGACGGCCGGGAGCGCGAGGGCCGTCAGCCGCCCGCCGCGCGGCGCCGCGTGCACCCCGGGGCGGCCGTCCCGCGGCGTCGCGCCCGGCCGGGGCCTGTCCGGCGCGGGCGACCAGGCGAAGCCGAGGGCGCCGCCCAGCAGGCCCAGCAGCATCCCGACGAGGAACCCGCCGAAGTTGGACGTGAGGAACGACGCGAGCGACAGCAGCACCGCGAGGATGCCGTAGAAGCTCCGCTGGGCGGGCTGGAGCCACATCAGCACACCCGCGGTGACGAGCAGCGCGCCGATGAGCCAGCTCGCCACCCCGGCCATGCCCTGGTGGACGATGAGCGGCATCGGGGCCAGCGGGATCGCGACGAGCTCGACGCCGCCGAGGACGGCGAACACGCCTCCCCAGAAGGGGCGTGTCCGCCGCCAGCGGCGGAATCCGCGCGGCGCGCGGGGAGCGGTGGGGGCGGAGTAGTTCATGGCCTCAGAAGCACTCGGCGCCGAGCTTCATGCTGAGGTCGTTCAGCTTGAAGGTCCCGGCGGTGGTCGCCCACGCGACCTGCCTGACGTTGCGGA